>CAZDQB010000005.1:211300-232739 GCA_964507525.1 uncultured Sediminibacterium sp.
AAAGGTGGTGAAATCTTTGTATTTGACATGGGCAAACCGGTACCCATTGTAGATCTGGCTAAGAAAATGATCAGGCTCTATGGGCTGGTACCTGGCATTGATATTGACATCAAATATACGGGGCTGCGGCCTGGGGAGAAACTATATGAAGAATTATTAACTGACTCAGAAAACACCCTGCCTACCTACCATGAAAAGATCATGATTGCCAAAGTGCGGCAAAATCAATTAGACGAAATGCTGCACCATTTTGAAGCCCTCTTTACCTTAGCTAAGCAGAAAGAAGGAATGATGGATATGGTGGCTAAAATGAAAGAGCTGGTGCCGGAATTTGTAAGCAACAATTCGATATTTGAACGTTTAGACAAAGGAAAAACAGACAACGTTGTGTCGATCAACAGGGCGAGCTAAACTATGACAAGATCGTATACAACCAGCTTGCATTTTTGGGGTAAGCTGGTTATTTTTTTATTAATAGGGCACTCAGTAAATGCACAAACCATACCGGTAAACCTGCAAGGCTTAGACGACGCGCTGCGACAATTGCAATTACAGGGCAAGCTGGACAGCAAATCCTCCCTGGCGGCCCGCCCCTTTTTTACCAACGGAGGCATTACCACCGATAGCCTCTACACACTGATCGACAGCAGCCATGCCCCTCGCGTCATCCGCCCCCGGCTTTTCAATGGCACTGGAGTAATGGAACTACTCCCACTCAGCATCAGCAGCCAATTCAATAGCCACCATCCCTACGGCTGGAACCAGGCTGGCTTCCTCCCGGCCAGGGGCTTTCAGACCAGGATATCTACAGGTATTTATACGGCTATCGGGCCGTTAAGCATCCAGCTCAAGCCCGAATACATATACGCTGACAATACAGATTTTAACCACGCCAATGGCTATGGCGCGCCCACCAGCGGTGCCTATCGACGTTTGTTACCAGGGCAATCGAGCATCCGGCTCAACGCAGGGGCGGTTTCCTTAGGCTTGTCTTCCGAAAACCTCTGGTGGGGTCCGGGAATCTTCAACTCCCTGCTCATGAGCAACAATGCCCCCGGCTTCTGGCACCTGACTTTAAACAGTCGACGCCCTTTGCAGACCAGCATCGGCAATTTTGAATGGCAACTGATTGCTGGTAAGTTAACAGAAGATACCTCCGTACTGCTGGAAAATAAAAGCCTCATCACTACCTATTACAACCCACAAACCTATGGCGGGGACGGGTACTCCGGCCCTTACGACCCGAAACAAAAATGGCGCTACCTCAACGGTCTTACCATTTCCTATAACCCCAAATGGGTAAAAGGTCTGTTCATTGGCTTGAACAGGGTAGGCTATGCTTACCAGGATAATATTGCCAACAGCGGCCTTGATTTTTTTCACCAATACCTGCCCACGCTGTTTGGCGGCTTTCGCCAGAACTACGCCTATGGCAACGACACAGCCAGCCACACCATCCGCTACAAACAAATCGCGTCATTTAGTGTACGATTCCTGTTTCCACATTCTCATACAGAATGCTATGCTGAATATGGCCTGCACGACAATGCCTACAATCTGCGCGACTTTGCCTTAGACCCGCAGCACGCATCGGCCTATACTGTCGGCTTCAAAAAACTAATGCCCCTGAAAGGGCAGCGCTGGTTAGACCTGACCGCCGAACTCACCAAACTGTCCCAACCCACCGATTACTTAGTACGCACTGCGGGTTACTGGTATGCCTATCAAGGGGGGTACACCAACCAAAGCCGTATCATTGGTGCGGGCTTTGGCATGGGAAGTAACATGCAAACCCTTCAGCTAACCCATATAGCAGGATTTAACCAATGGGGGCTGACGCTGCAATGCATCCAGCATGACCCGGTTCCGGCAGACGGAGGTCTTCCGCTGGCGTCCCTGGGTTTGAGAACCACGAAATGGTCAGACCTTGCACTGGGGATCAAACTGCAACACAAATGGAATTCCTTTCTCCTTAACCTGCAATTACAGGGCGTTAGCTCTGCCAATTATACCTGGCAGCCTGCTAACAATACCTTTAATTTTTATGGGCTTGCAAACTTAGTGTACCTATGGTGAGAAGAACCACTTATATAATGATCGCCCTGTTCTTTTATTTTCTGCCCGCCGCCTGGTGCCAACAGGGCTTAGTGAATACCATTTCGCTGATAGATGCACAAAGGGTACAGCAGTTGCAGGATACCACCCCCTCCAACACTTCTTTTTGCTTACGTACTGCCACAGCATATGATGCTACTGTTCTCAAAACTCTTTCCTTTCAGCCGGGGTATTTTTCTGCTACCTTCCAGTACAACAGCCGGTTGCCTGCTGGTTACAACAATGGCAGCCTGTACCCTGCTGCCGGCTTCCAGCAACAATACAGCGCCGGGTTTACGGCGCAATGGGGGCGGCTGCAACTGCAGCTGCAACCCGAACTAATGATGGCCGCTAATACCCCACCCGATGGGTTGCCCACTGGATTTTACCAGAAAAATTACTGGTCACGCTATTACGAAAAAGTACTGAACGTATTGGACAGGCCGGATCATTTTGGCGTTGGTTCCATTACCAAATTATTCCCCGGTCAGTCGAGCCTGCGCTACAACACAAAGAACTTCTCCATCGGCATTTCTACCGAAAACCTCTGGTGGGGCCCGGGTGTGTATCATTCGCTGGTACTCACGAACAACGCACCCGGCTTTCTGCACTTTACTCTTAACACCCGCAGGCCCTGGGTAACGGGCATTGGTAGCTTTGAGGGACAGCTTATTGCCGGGCAATTGCTCAACTCCAATGAAACGCCGCCGGAAAACCTGAACCCCAATGCCGCACCTTATTACCTGCCCAAACGCGATGATAACCGGTACATCACGGGCATGACCCTTACCTGGCAACCCAAATGGACTAAAAATCTCTACTTAGGCTTTGCCAACATGGCCTATATGTACAACAACGACATGCAGGGCCTTAAGCATGTATTGCCCTTTCGCAATTTTTGGGTGCCTGCGGGAAGACCGGCATTGGGTTCCCTCTTTCTCCGTTACGCCATGCCCGCCGACCATGCAGAACTGTACCTGGAATACGGGCGGGCCGACAGGCCTGCGCTGCCCTATAATATCTTCGGAGACAGCACGCCCACCGGCTATACAGCCGGGGTGCGTAAATTAGTGCCGCTGAACAGTAACCGCGGCGCCATTGCTATTCACCTTGAACTCTCGCACCTGCAAATGCCCGATACGCGTTTGCTCTTTGTACAGTCGAACCCCGCCCTGCCTTCGCTCACTTCCAGCTGGTACACCGATGCCTATGTGCGCCAGGGTTATACCAACCAGGGCAAATTGCTGGGCGATGGTATTGGCCCCGGCAGCGGCAGCCAGCTCATTGATGTGTCCTGGGTTAGAGGTCTTGATCGATTAGGCCTGCAGTTCGAGCGCATCATTCACAACAACGATTTCTACTATTATAATTATTTCAACGGTTTGGTCTATCCCGGCCCCAACAATAAATACTGGACCGATATCCTCCTTTCGCTGCATGGCCGCTGGGCCTGGAAAAAATGGCTGCTGGCCGGGCAGATCCAACACCTGCACGCGCTTAACTACAAATGGGTAAAGATTGGCCCGGAACGTCTTTGGGATCCCTCCCCGCGTTCCGATAAGAACAACCTGCAACTCATCCTTTCCCTTCGCTACCAGCTTTAGAATTGGCAGATAGCCATCTCCTGCACTATATTTACACGCTTATTTACGAATACGTTATGACGAAATCCGTGAAGTTCCTGGGAATACTCTGTTTTTTCTGCAGTATGGCATTTGGTGTGCATGCCCAGCAATTGCCCATCAGCATTGAGTCTTTGACCGACCAGCAGTTAGTCCAGCTGATTGGCCAGTACCAGCTCTCAGGCCTGTCTGAAGCCGAATTAGAGGCCAAAGCCCGTGAAAAGGGACTGACTACCGACCAGATATTAGTACTGAAAAAAAGGATCGCCCTGCTGGAACTGAACAGCCCTTCTATTTCCACATCGGGCAACGGCGCACAGGGAGGGAAGACCGAAACTTATACCCAACGCAACAGGATCATTAACAGGGTACCCGCACGCTACAGGGATTCATTAGCAGGCCTGCAGTTGTTCGGGGCGGATATTTTTGACAATGAAGACCTGAGCTTTGAACCCAATACCAGCATCGCCACACCCGCCAACTATATCATTGGGGTGAACGACCAGCTCATCATAGACATTTTTGGGCTGTCGGACAATACTAAAAAACTAAAAGTAACCCCCGAGGGTTATATCCGTTTTCCCAATTACGGGCCCATCAAAGTGTTGGGGCTAACTATTGAGGAAGCGGAAAAACTGATCAGGAAACAACTCACCAAAGTGTACCCGGGTATTGCCAGCGGCAATACATCGGTTCAGGTGGCATTGGGCCAGATCAGGAGCATTCACGTAACCCTGTTGGGCGAAGTAAAAAGGCCGGGTAGCTATACGCTCTCTTCCCTGTCTACCCTGATGAATGCCCTCTATGCCTCGGGCGGGCCGAACGAGATTGGCTCTTTCCGCAATATTGAATTGGTCAGGAGCGGCAAACCATTAGTTAATTTTGCCCTCTACGATTTTTTACTGAATGGCGACCTTAGTCATAACCTGCTGCTGCAGGACCAGGACCTGATCAGGGTAGCGCCTTACAAGAAAAGAGTGACCCTGAAAGGCGCTGTTAAAAAGCCGGCCATTTTTGATGTGAAAGAAGGAGAGCAGGCCACCGACCTGCTTCGCTATGCAGGCGGTTTTGCGGACATTGGTTACAAAGAAATTGTGCGGGTTACCAGGCTGGGTGCAAAGAACAAAGAGCTGATCTCGGTGAAAGCCGACCAGTTGAACCGGTTTCAGCTGGTTTCGGGCGATACCTTAGTGGTAGATACTTTGGCCAATATTTTTGCTAACAGGGTATTGGTGCAGGGTGCAGTGTATTACCCGGGCACTTATGGCATCAATGAACTGCCTACCCTGAAAGACCTGTTACAGGCCGTAAAACCAAAAGAAGATGCCTACCGCCAACGCGCGGTGATCAGGCGTTACCAGCCCGACTATACCCCCGAAATGGTCAATTTCAACTTAGATGAGGTATTGGCCGGCCGGTTTAACCTGAACCTGCAGCGGGAAGACTCGGTCTATATTTACTCGCGCAACGAACTGAAAGAAAAATATACGGTAAAGATCAATGGCGAAGTGAACAAACCCGGACAGTACGATTTCTTAGACAATATGACGGTGCAGGACCTGGTAATGACCGCTAATGGATACAAGGATGGGGCTGCACTGCAGAAGATAGAAGTGGCCCGCAGGCTGCGGCAGACGAACGCGGGCAGGGATACCTCGGCTTACGCCATCATTAAAGCCATAGACCTGAGTGGCGCCGGCGCTGCTGATATGGATTTTAAGCTGAACCCTTTTGATGAAGTAGTTGTGCGGCGGGCTGCTGCCTACAAAGAGCAGATCAATGTGGCAGTGGAAGGAGAAGTGCTCTACCCCGGTAAATACAGCCTTACAGCCAATACCGAGCGTTTGTCTGATATCATTCGCCGGGCGGGGGGACTGAAGCAGAGCGCCTTTCCTGAAGGGGCCATCTTAGTAAGAAATACCTACCTCAATAAAACAGAGGCCGACAAAGCATTGTTTGGCAGTAAAGTGAACCTGATCACCGCACAGAGCAAGAAAGCCATTAACGCCAGCAACACCAGCGACACCTCCACGATCCATAACTCGATCAACACCCTGTACGAAGAGCAGAAGCCGGTGGGCCTGGAACTCGTGGCCGCCTTAGCCAGGCCGGGCACCATACAGGACATCATACTGGAAGAAGGGGATATCTTAAAAGTGCCGAAACAGTTAGAGACCATACAGACTTTTGGCGCAGTGAACGTGCCCAAGCAGCTCATTTTTACCGAAGGCATTACACTGCGGCAGGCTGTATACGCCTCGGGTGGATTTGCCCTGAATGCAGCACGGAAAAGGGCTTATGTGGTCTATGCCAACGGATCGATCAAAAGCACCCGGCATTTTTTATTTGTAAGGAGCTATCCTAAGATCAAAAGAGGCGCTGAAATATACATCCCGGCAAAGCGGGAAGCACGCAAGCTGACGACAGGGGAAGTGGTAGGATTGGGCGGTACCCTGGTATCATTAGCCGGCCTGATCATTGCCCTGATCAATGCCACCAAATAAAGAGCTGACCCACATGAACGCGCAACAACCCATCAAGACCGTAACCCTGACCGACCTGGCCGGTAATGGAAAACGCTTCCTGCTTTTCCTGCTCTCCCAGGTGAAACTGTTTGTAATTGTAACGCTGATCACCACCGGCCTGGCGCTCCTGTACTACCGCATACAGCAACCCAGGTATGAAGCCGTGGCTACGTTTATACTGGAAGAGAAGAGCACCGGCGGCGGTACCCTGGCGGGATTGGCCTCGCAGTTTGGATTGGAGATAGGGGGCCTCTCCGGCGGCGCAGGCATTTTTGCCGGCGACAATATCCTCGATATCCTGAAGTCGAGAATGATCATGGAGAAAGTATTGCTGTCCAAAACAGACAGCAGCAAAGGAGACCATAGCCAGACGCTGGCCGACCGGTTTATTGAAAACAGCAGGTGGAAAAAGAAATACAGTGAGATGGCCGGCCTGTCTTACGCAGACTGCAAACCAGGTGTACCCCATTCATTGCTGCAGGACAGTGTACTGTACTTAGTGTACCAGCAACTGTACAAAAAACAGGTGAATACGGAACGGCTGAACAAAAAGGGGTCCATCATCCGGGTGTCTGTTACATCGGGCGACCAGGTCTTTGCCAAATCCTTTACCGACCGCCTGCTCTATGAAGCCCGTAAACTGTATATTGACATAAAGACCAACAATGCCCAGTACAATGTGGCCCGGCTGGAAAAACGGGCCGACTCCCTGCTGGCCGTGCTGAACCAGAAATCATACCAGTCGGCCGGTTTGCAGATCGTTGACGTGAACCCTGTGTACAAGCAATCGATAGTGCCCGTGGAACTATCCCAGCGCGAAAAATCAGTGGTCTCAGCCGTATATGCCGAAGTGGTGAAGAACCTGGAGCTGAGCCGCCTGGCACTGTCGCAGCAAATGCCGGTGATCCAACTATTAGACACCCCAAAATACCCGTTAGACGACCAGTTGAAAAGCTTGGGTTTTTTATTGCTGGCCGGCATACTCGCCGGCCTTGCGATCAGTACAGGGATCTGTTATTTCAGGTATGGAGCATAACAACAAGACTACTATCTTTTTTGTGAGAAGCTATGGCGATCTCATCGTGGCCTGGTATGCCTTGCAAAAAGCCGCCCGCCCGTGGCCCGCTGAATTAGTGCTCTCGGAACACCTGCAGCCCCTGTATGCAGCCCTGCCCGAAATCACCCTGCCTCCGCAGTTCCGCCTCCGGTTTGTAAACCTGCAGGTACAACACGGCCTGCTGGCTTTTTTTACCAATAAATTCTTTTTTACTGCTGGCTGTGCCAGGGAACTATGGCAACTGCGCAGGGCCATGCAGGGGGATGGCGCCGTTTATGTGGAGCAGTACCGGAAACGGGCGCTGCTGCAGGTATTGATGGGCAGGCGGATAGAGGCCATACACGAGGGTGGCAATATCTATGATTCTTACACCCGTTTTTTCCATGCGTTACCAGGGGAGCAGCCCGGAATGGTGGCAGCAAAAAGACCGCTTCAACTATTGCTGGTGCCTGACTCGCGGAAAAAGGATAAAACATTACCCGCTGCACTGGTACAGCGCATACAGGACATGCAACTGAGGTCGGGGGTTGAAGTAACCACGGCTTTTTTCAGACACAAGGCGGAGTCTGCGGTGCCTCGTGCAGTGGTGTACCACGATTTTGCACAGTTGGTTGCGTTCGTAAAACAGGCAGATATGGTGGTGAGTCCGGATAGTTTTGCAGCGCACCTGTCGCAGTTGCTGGGCAAACCCCACTGGATATTTTACAACCGCAGGGTGAATACCGAATGGCTCACCCCTTTTGCCAAAGCACACCATAGTTATGGTTTGTTCGCTAATTTTGAAGCCCTGCCGCATTTTTTAAACCACGCTTATGAAAGTATTCTTAGTGGCATCCCGTCATGAAGTAGCGAGGAGCGAACATATGCAGGCGCTCAAAACAGGGATGCCGTCTTTGACAGTGGTGGAAGCGGTCTATCCTGCGTATGAACGCGTGCCGTTCCTGCCGAGGATCCAGTCACTCTCAGGGCAGCGAACCGGTAAAACATTGCGGCCGGGGGAGATCGGGTGCCTGTTATCGCACCGGAAAGTATGGCGGGAGATTAAGAAACAGGCGGAAAATGACACGGAAGCGTTTTTAGTATTGGAATCGGATAGTGAGATACAGAACATGGCTTTCTTAGACCATTATTTCAACACGGCCCACCAAACCTATGACCTGTTTTTCTGGGGAAGCTTCGACGGCCGCGTGGCATTACTGAAACGAAAACCCTTAGTTACCACCAATGGCTACACCATCGGTACACCGCTGATCAATTCCCTGTATTGTACTTACGGCTATTCGCTCAACAGGAAGGCAGCTGTTTTTTTATTGAACCAGACCCGCCGGGTGAACTACCCGGTAGACCACTGGAAAAGAAGGCTGGCAGCAGCGCCGGTAAAAACAGGCAGCATCAGGCCCGAAATCATCAGCACTGACGCCGGGTTGACCAGCGGCATCAGGGGCGTTAAAAAAACAAACCTGTACCAGGCTGCTTTTGACGGCCTCATAGACATCAAGAACAAAATCATCTCATCCATTGCATGAAGGCAGCCAAGAAACTATACCTGAATTTTTTCTTAGTCGTGTATGCATTGTATGCCTACTTAGACAAAGGAGCGGCCTATACTTACTTAGCAGAAGTGCTTTGGGTACTGGGCATTGCGCTGGTGCTGCTGAACTTCAGGTCTTTTGAGTTTGCCTGGGACCGGCGCACGGTGCTGTTGCTCGCTTTTCTGCTCATTACGGCGATCTATATAGTAAGAGGACTGCAGCAATACGAATGGTTAGACGTAACCAGGGATGCTTTCATGTTCTTTTACTGCATATTCGCCTTTATTGTTTTTCTTTTTAAAGATGAGCTGGACTATTTCAAGGAAAAGTTATTCCTGATCTACAAATGGTACCCGCTGGTGCAAAGCGTTATATTTCTCCTCTCTTCCTATTTTCCTTTTTTTGAAACCATCGTGATCCATGAAGACATCACCATCTTTTCTCATAAATACAATAATATCTCCACACATCTCCTGATTGCCAGCCTGTTTTACCTGAGAGGCTATATCAAAGTGAGTAAGAAATGGTTGCTGGTGAATACCATTTTGATTGCTTATCTGTTCTTAGTCTGCGCTTCCTATACCCGTGCGGGCATGCTGGGCTTTGTATTATCCCTCGGTATGTTCATTTATTTTACCACAGATGCCGAAACGCGGCGGCTGTACTGGTCAAAGCTCAAATACCTGCCATTGGTGCTGTTGCTGGCCCTGCCTTTTTACTTAGGCACGCACCTGGAAGAGAACTTTCAGGGGCGCAAGCTGAGCCTGGAACAGCTCAAAGATAACGCAGTCACCATTTTTTATTCGAGCGACAAGGATGAATCGCTGAACGATAATAAAATATGGCGCATGGTATGGTGGGGAAAGATCATCGGCTACACCTTCGGTGGCGACTATTTCTGGTTTGGAAAAGGGCTGGGCATTAACCTGGCAACAGATGCCGACATTGTTACCTCCTATGTAGAGCTCCGGTCGCCGCACAATTTTTACCTCACGGTACTGGGCCGTTTCGGCGTGCCGGTATTCTTTGTATGGCTCTACTGGAATTACCTGCAATTCAGCCAGGCGAAGCGATTCAAACGCGATTCATTTGCTTTTGTGCTCATGATCATCAGTTTTATGTTCCTGTTCAACGCGGCGCTGGATGTGTACTTAGAAGGGCCGATGGCCGCGTTCCCGTTCTGGACCTTGATTGGTTTGGGGTATGCAGAGGAGGCCTTTAAAAATCCATTCAAAGACACCACCGCCTGATGCGAAAGATACAGTTACCCAACCTGCGATACCTGTCTAACCTGGCCGCTACTTTTTTGTCGCAGTCCATCAGCGCCCTCTCCATCCTGTTACTGACACCGGTGCTGGTAAAGCAGATGGGGGCCGAACAATTTGGCCTGTATGGCGTATTTCTCAATATCATTATCCTGTCTTCCATCCTGGACTTTGGCCTGAACATAGGCCTGCTCCGGCGCCTGATTCACAACAAAAGCGAATCGCTTACCCTCATCAACACCCTGTTTTTTTTCTTTCTTTTTTTATTCGTGAGCAGCGTACCCGTTTTTTTCTACCTCTTCTACCTTGGGATACTGAAAACAGGGAATGATTTTCTCTGCCACGCTTTTTTTACGGGACTGTTAGTAGCGCAGAATATTATTGCCCTGCTTTTTGATGTGCTCATTCAAACGGCGAACAAGATATTTGTGGGCAAGCTGATAAGGATAAGCAAACTGACGATAGAGTTTTTTGCCCTTTATTTTTTCTGCCGCCTGGGTTCTGTCACGCTGCTGTTGGCAGTGAGTGCAGTGGTGAATTTCCTGTATATTGGCGCTTTGTTCTACTACTCAAAGCGGGAAGTGGATTACCGGCTGTCGATTGCTTATTTCAACCTGCAGACGCTGGGCAGCCATATCCGGTATAGTTTTTGGTATTTTCAGACAACGGTTGCCACGGTACTGGTGTTCAATGCACAGGTGCTGATGATCAATGCCCTGCTGGGTACCACCAGCGTGGCGAGGTATTTATTGGTTACCCGGTTTTTTGATGTGATCAGGATTGGCCTTACCAATTTTACGCAAGTGCTGTTTCCCCAGGTGGTGCACATAGAAGCGGCAGCGAAATGGTTAGAGATAAAGCGGTTGTTCTTTAAAGTACTGTTATGGGTTGCCGTTTTATCGATACTGGTATTCTTAGTAATGATTACAGCAGGGGAGCGGGTCTTCATGTACTGGAGTAAATATTCTGATATGGAGATATTGCAATTGTACCGTTTCTTTGCAGTGTTCATTATGCTGATCGTGGTAGATAATGTATCGGTGGTATTCCTGTCAGCGCTCAAACTGAACAAGCTGCCTACTATCCTGTCCATTTGCCAGGGTGTACTGGGCCTGGGCCTGGGTTACCTGCTGTTAAAACAGTATGGGGTGATAGGGGTTGTATATGCTTCGGTGATTTCGTTTATTTGTACTAATATGCTCTTTAATACGTTGTACCTTGTACGCAATATCCGCCACAAGCTGCTGCAGTTTGGGTTCGAATAAATAGTAATACTAGTGAGAAAAACCAACATACACGATTCAAAGTTTAGCCTGTTTGGTATCCGGTACAGCGCTGTTGATTATGAGCTGGCTACCAGCCTGATCATGGAAAAAGCCCGGAACAGGCAATCCTACGGCGTATCGGCATTGGCGGTGCATGGGTTGATAGAAGGGCATAGAAACGACCGCCTGGGGCATAAGATCAACCAGATAGACTTAGTGGTGCCCGATGGACAGCCGGTTCGCTGGGCACTGAACAGCTTTTATAAATTAGAAATGAAAGAAAGGGTCTATGGCCCTGACCTGACCATAGAAGTACTCAAAAAAGCAAATGAGCTGGCATTGGGTGTTTTTCTCTATGGCAGTACAGAAAAAACACTGACCGCATTAGCGCGCAATATTACCACGCGGTTTCCCCAGGTGAGGATTGCAGGTATGCATACCGACCGGTTCCGGGAAGCCACCCCCCAGGAAGACAGCCATGATATTGAAAAGATAAACGCATCGGGCGCACATATTGTGCTGGTGGGAAGGGGGTGCCCGAGGCAGGAAGTCTGGGTGAGTGATCACTTAGGTAAAGTGAATGCGGTGATGCTGGCCGTTGGCGCTGCCTTTGATTTTCATGCAGGCCTGATGAAACAGGCACCCAAATGGATGCAGAATGCGGGCCTGGAATGGTTGTTCAGGCTGGCCCTGGAACCTCGCAGGCTTTGGAAACGGTACGCAGTTACCAATAGCTACTTTATATTTTTGTTTATAAAAAAGAAACTATGGAAATAGTGCGGATAAACAGGATATAACTGTTTAAATAACAATTGGATACGGTTTGTGACTTATCTTGCATGTATAAAATCACACATACGACAACCCCTGTTGCGGTGATGATTGTTGACTAATCCAGTTGAATATGTTTAAAAGTAACCAGATCAATTATATCCTGAGGCTTGGGCTTGATATGGTGCTATTATTGATCTGTTTTGCCCTGGCCTGCCTTATCATCAACCAGTCTTTTGATGGACTTTTTAAACCGCCCCTAGTCGTGATCCTTTGTACCAGCATCATGATCTGGTACTCGGGCGCCCGGGTTTTTCTTTTATATGGCGAGATCACTTTGTTTTCCTACTCGCAGGAAATGACGGTTTTTATACGGCAGCTACTCCTGCACCTGCTGATACTGATCTTCATCTTCTTCCTTTTTTTCCAGGAATTTTACCAATACCGTGGCCTGGTACTGGCCTACCACGGGCTGCTTTTTGTTACCATACCGGTTGAAAAATTTGTCTTCAGGGTAATCATCGCTTCCATCAGGAGGCAATACCGCTATGAGAAGCGCATACTGATTGTGGGAACAGGCCGCTTAGGCGCCAATTTCTACCAGTCGCGCATCATTAACAACGACCAGAAATTCAACCTGGTGGGGGTGGTGGATGATGAAGTGCAGTATCCTTTCAAAGAAAAATACCTTGGCCGGATTGCGGAACTGGATGCTGTGTTACACAATGTGGCAGTAGATGAAGTGTTTATTGCCCTGCCCAGTGATGAGACGGAGAAATTGGATTATGTGATCGATGTCTGTGAAAAGCAATCCAAACGGGTCAGCCTGATCTCTGACTTCAACCGGTTTGGATCGGGTGCACTGCGGGTAACGAACTATGCCGGCTTCCCGGTAGTTGGCATCCGTTATTTTCCCTTAGATGACCTGGAGAACCGTTTTTTCAAAAGATTATTCGACTTTGTTTTCTCTGCCTGCTTTTTGGTGTTCGTTTACAGCTGGCTGTTCCCCATCATTGCCATCGCCATCAAATTAGATTCAAGGGGCCCCATACTATTCAAACAGGAACGCTGGGGTATCAACAATAAAAAGATCATCTGCTATAAGTTCAGAACCATGTACGTGCATGCACAGCACGATGAAAAATTAAATGGCTTTAAACAGGCGCAACGGAATGATAAGCGCGTAACCCGCATTGGCAAATTCCTGCGCAAGACCAGTCTCGATGAAATTCCCCAGTTTGTAAATGTGTTCTTTGGCACGATGTCGGTAGTCGGGCCGCGGCCTCACCCCATTCCTTTATCGCTCGAGTCGAAAGACCTGATACAGGATTATATGCTGAGGCACTTAGTGAAACCGGGTATTACCGGGTGGGCGCAGGTTAACGGCAGCAGGGGCGAAACTAACCTGGAACAGATGCGGCAGCGTGTGAGCTTCGATATCTGGTATATTGAACACTGGAGTTTCTGGTTAGACTACCAGATCATTTTTCAGACCCTGGTGAATATGATTAAGGGGGATGAGAAAGCGTATTGATGGAGGATTTTATTTAAACTGAAATGTTATGTTTTTGAAAAAGGGTATCATTATTTTAATGCTGGGTTGCTGTGCGATGGGGGGATTTTCGCAGGTGGTGTATGAAAGGCATACCAATGAAATATATGCGTTTCTTTCACGTATGGCCCAGAAAGGTGTGCTGGATTGGGATGACCTGGTTAGTCCTGTTACCAAACTGCAGATCAAAGCCGGGCTGGACTCTGTTCAGGCGCATGAAGCAGCGCTGTCTGCAGTTGAAAAAAAAGAACTGGCTTTTTACCAGCGTGAGTTTACAGAAGGCGTTCGCCACAGGATCTTATCGGCCCGTGGCGGTGGGTTTAGTATTGATGCCGATCCGGTGATTACCGCATCTTATACGGGAGGCACACATACAGACATCAAACATTCCAGTTCCGGTATTAATTTCTGGGGTAAAGCAAACGACCACTGGGCTTTCCAGTTTTCTTTCCAGGACGTGAATGAAAAAGGAAAGGGGCTGGATTCGTTCAGGAACGGGTTCCTGGCGGGCTCGGCCACAGGAACAGTGATATACAAAGATCCCCAGAAACCCAATGCCATCAATTTCACTGAAATACGTACCAGTATCAGTTATGCATTCAAACATGGCCTGGTCAGTGTGGGGCAGGATTACCTTACCTGGGGCCGTGGGGAGAATGGGAAGATCGTACTTTCCGATAAAGCGCCGGTATACCCTTATATCCGCTTCGATTACCAGCCTCTGCCCTGGCTGCGCTTTCATTATGCCCACGCCTGGCTGCAATCGGGATTAGTCGATTCCAACCGGTCTTACATTATACCGGGCGGTATTTTCAGCGGGGTAAGGGAAGTGGACATCAGTAAATATATGGCTACGCACAGCATAGAGTTTGTGCTGAAAAAAGGCCTCCACCTCAGCTTGGGAGAATCTGTGATCTACAACGACAACCTGAAGATCGGCTACCTCATCCCTATCATGTTCTTCAAAGCATTTGACAATTACGACAACAGGGGTGTGATACAAAAAGGCGCCAATGGGCAGTTCTTTGCCCAGGCAGATTCCCGCAACCAGTTGCGCAATACACACCTGTACGCAACCCTGTTCATAGACGAGATACGCGCTTCTGCCATCTTTGATAAAAAACAAGCCCGTAACCAATTAGGCTATACCGTTGGCGCTGCCGTTACAGATATCGGGATACCTTATGTAACAGCAGGTATCGAATACACCCGGGTCAGGGCATTTGTGTACCGGAATTTTCTTCCGGCCCAGAATTACACCAGCAGCGATTATGTACTGGGCGACTGGATAGGCGCCAATGCAGATCGGTTGCTCTGTTATTTAAAATACACACCGGTTGCCCGGCTGAAACTGTTGGCACGTTACCAGTACGTGCGTAAAGGCAGCGAAGGAACGATCTGGCAACAATATTACCAGCAACCGGAACCCGATTTCCTGTTCAACCTCCAGGCAAAACAAAAAGAAGCTTATTTCAGCGCTTCCTACGAATGGATCAACAGGCTTTACCTGAATGCAGCGGTGATCAAAAGATCGGGCGGTAATAATTTCTTTTCTTTGGGGATGACTTACGGATTGTAAACCTTACTTATGCGGCTTCAGCACTTGGTTATTGTTACCTGGAACGGGGAAGAACCTCCTTTTAACTGCGTGGGATTCGATGCACAACCCGAGTTCGACACTTTGTTGTTTAACTATTCAGGAAATAACAACAAACCTGCTGATGACCAGTTTCAGCCAACATACCTGTTATCGAAAAAAACCGAAAACAAGGGCCAGGTATTCCTGGAGCTGTACCAATACCTTCAGCAACACCAGTTGAACCAATATGAATACATAGGCATCATAGACGATGATATTTGCTTCAGGATAGCCGACATCAATTATATGCTGACGATTGCCGCTGTTCATCAGTTGGATATCTTTCAGCCTTCTGTTTCGCATGATAGTTATTTTAGTCACCGGGAATTTGTTAACGCACCGGGCTATGTCATTACCTATACAGACTGGATTGAGATCATGGCGCCATTTTACCGGAAAAGTTTATTCGATGCCTGCCACCCTTACTTTCCCGAAACCATATCAGGGCAGGGCATTGATTGTTACCTGATGCCTTGTATACAGCGGCTGCAAAATAAAACGCGGACTGCCATCATACATGCTGCCATCATCAGGCATGCAAGACCGATACGTACTCACTTACGTACCTACTCCAACGGACGGACCGGAGACCAGGAAATAGAACACATGCGCCAGGTAAGCATTGAACTGGTAAACAAGAGCAACCCGCAATTATTTGATCATAAGTTTAAAAGACAGATACTGGAACAGGGCCCCCTGTTCGTAAGGAAAACGGAAAAAATCTGTCTAAAGATTAACAGACTGCTGCACAATTACTGGCTTTTTTTAAAGAACCTTGCCAACAGGTAACAGCCCAACTCCCTACCTTTGCGTTCGTAATAACTATGACGATACGCATCATCAACCAATCGAACAATCCCTTACCCCATTATGCCACAGCCGGTTCTTCCGGTATGGATATCAGGGCTTTTCTGCCACAGCCGGTTACCTTGGCGCCGATGGAACGGTCGCTGATACCAACCGGGCTATTCATTGAACTTCCCGAAAACCATGAAGCCCAGGTGCGGCCACGCAGCGGCCTTGCCATTAAACAGGGCCTTACCTGTCTCAATACACCGGGTACCATTGATGCAGATTACCGTGGAGAGATTAAAGTGATCCTGATCAATCTATCGGGCGAAGCCCAAACCATTCATAACGGCGACAGGATTGCGCAGCTGGTTTTTCAGCAGGTGGAAAAAGCAGGTTGGGTGGAAGTGAACGCAATTAATGAAACGGCGCGCGGGGAGGGGGGGTTTGGACATACGGGGGTTTAGGATGTAGGATGGCTGATTTTGATTTTTGCCTTTAAACTTTATTATGAAATATTTTTTTGTAGGGGTTGTGTTGCTTATGTTGGGTGGGGCCTGCAAGACGGTGAAAAAAGTGCAGGGGATTCAGAAAGCCATTTCTAAAAAAGATACGGCGCAGACGATCGTGATCAAGGAATCGCCTAAAGTAGACTCGGCTGCTATTGTGAAAGACCTGATGAGCAAAGTAGTGAAAAGCAAGATCGACTTCAATACGTTCAATGCCAAGATCAAAGTGAATTACGAAAGCGCTGAGAACAGCGATAACTATACAGCTTACCTTAGCATGCAGAAAGACAGCGTGATCCTGATTAAAGTGGCCGGTAAATTCCTCGGGATCAGTAAAGTGGGTCTGGAAACGAAAATAACAAAGGACAGCGTAGTCATGATCAAATTGGTTGAGGGTAAATCGGTCCTGTACCGCTCTATCAGCTACCTGCAGGAAGTAACGCAGATACCCTTTGATTTTTATACCCTGCAGGATATGCTGATCGGTAATCCTGTGTTTATAGACGGGAACTTAGTATCGTATAAAAATACTTCCACCCAGTTATTGGTATTGATGGTGGGCGATATATTCAAACACTTAGTTACCCTTGATAATACCGATAACAGGATCTTACACAGCAAATTGGATGATATTGACATACAGCGCAACAGGACCTGTGATATTACTTTTGGTAATTACCAGTCGCTCGGCCCCTACCAGTTTGCCGCTTACCGTAAAATATCGGTGGCTGAAAAATCGCAGTTGGATGTTTACCTTGATTTCAAAGAGTTTACACTTAATGAACCGTTAAAATATACGTTTGACATCCCCAAAAACATCAAACGTAAATAATTTCCCTTCACGTTCAATCTATTGGATCATGATGAAACGACTTTTTTCTGTCCTGCTGCTTGTATTCGTACTGACTGCCTGTGCCCATGCCCAGGCAACCAAAGAAGAACTGCAGAAAAAAGAACAGGATCTGAAAAAAGAACTGGCCGACCTGAACAGGATGCTGAGTGAAACACAGAAGAACAAAAAGTTATCGCTCAGTCAGCTCGCCATGATCAAAAGAAAAGTACGGGCCCGTGAAGAATTGGTCAATGGTATCAGCAAACAGATCCGCCAGCTCGATGAAACCATTTTTACCAATGAACGTGATATTTACCGCTTAGGCAAAGAACTGGATACCCTTAAACTGAAATATGCCAAGAGCTTAGTGTTTGCTTATAAGAGCAGGGGCAGCTACGAGTACCTTAATTTTTTATTTTCCGCCAACAGCTTTAACGACGCTGTAAAACGGATCACTTATTTAAAAAGCTATCGCCAGAACCGGGAGGCGCAGGCCAATGCCATCATCAAATCGGACCAGCTGCTGCATGAAAAGATCGGCATGCTCAACAACAATAAAAAAGAACAGGTGGTTACGCTGCAAAAGCAGAATGAACAACTGAAAGCACTGCAGGACGACAGGAAAGAACAGGACCAGGTGGTGGCCCAGCTCAAAGGCCGGGAAAAAGAGATAGCCAAACAGATACACGACAAAGAAAGACAGCGCCAGAAAATGCGTGAAGCAGTGTTGGCGGTGATCAGGCGCGAGACAGAAGAAGCAGCCCGCAGGGAAAGGTTAGCGAAGCAGAAAGCATTGGAAGACGCTAAAAAATTAGCCGCCGCAAATGCCGCCACCGCTGCTAAAACACCCGACGCCACTACTGCAAACCCTGCTACTGCCACACCAAAACCAAAAGCCGCTGAACCGGTTGCTGCCACTGCAGCTCCTAAGAGCAACCGTGTTTACACCCCGTTGGAGTCAACCCCCGAGGGCAGGGAGACATCCATCAAATTTGAGAACAACAGAGGACACCTGCCCTGGCCGGTGGATGTGGGTAATATTGACGTGCACTTTGGCATAGAAACCATTCCCGGCACCAAGCTGACGCGTAAGAGCGATGGTATTGAAATTGCTTTGCCGCAGGGTTCTGCCGTAAAAAGTATTGCCGATGGCGAAGTATCTTATGCCGCCGATATCCAGGGCGAATGGACGGTGTTCATCCGTCACGGCAAATACTTCAGCGTATATGGTCATTTATCCAGTATTTCCGTATCGCGCGGCCAGGCGGTAAAAGCCGGCTCCATGGTAGGCCGCTCCGGCACCAACATCGACGGCGACGGCTCACTGCTGCTCATGATCAACAATGAAAAAAGCGTGCCCTTAGATCCCGAACAGTGGCTCAAAAGAAGGAGATAATCATTTTGCCCCGGGCTCAAGCCCGGGGCAAAGGGGGAATAAACTACAGGCACTAAAGTGCTTTTAAATAAAACAATAGGATTATCTCTTCACCTTTGCCCCGGGCTTCAGCTCACCTTTGCCCCGGGCTTCAGCCCGGGGAAATGGAATTCTGCATGATAGATCTTCAGCAGGATGATGAAATAGGAGATGATCAACGGCCCGAAGATCAGCCCGGTGAGCCCGAAATAATTGAGCCCGACAATAACACCCAATACGGTAACGACCGGATGAACATCGGCCATACGTTTGGCCAGCATGAAACGCAATACATTATCGATACTGCTGAGGACAATGATCCCCCACAACAAAACAAATATACCCTCCCAGGTATGGTGCATGACCAGCAGGTAGATACCTGCAGGAATGGTAATGAGACCGGTGCCTACGATAGGTATGATAGAAGAAAAGCCGGTGATCACGGCCCAGAAACCCGCTTCGTTCAGGCCGGCGATCAGGAAAGCTATGTAGGTGAAGAGCCCCTGCGTTACGGCGATTAGCGGAACGCCGATGGCATTGCTGAAAGTCTGCGCCTGCAATTCATCCCCAAATAGTTTGATCTTATGGCGTTTGAAGGGCAGGAAATAAATAATGGCCGCTTCCATGCGGTTGATATTGATGATCATGAAGTACAGGAAAAAATACATCATGGTGATGGCGCTGAACAGGTTGAGTCCCTGGTTGAGGGCGGAGGAGATAAAATTGGCTACATATGCCTGCGCCTCTGCCATGTTTTTATCAGACAACAATACAAAATGTAATCGCTGCCGCAGGAAAACATCCAGCTTCTTAAAATACTGCATGATCAGTTGTGTATTACCGGCAACGGTAATGATCTTGTTGTATAACATGGTCGCTAATAAGGAGATAGGCAGCAGGATGATAAAGAAAGAAACCACGATCACTAATATCGCCGCCCACGACTTACGCCAACGCTTCTTTTTCACCAGCCATTCCACCGGCGCTTTACTCAGCACATAAAACATCACCGCCGCCAGGAAAGCGGTAAAGAACTGCAATAAGCTGAACAGCAGGAATGCCCCGAACAGCAATATCACAGCGAGGAAAAAGTACCGGTTGATCTTATAGTCTTGCTTGTTTTCCATAAATTGAGAAGGCTTCAGCCCTGACGAAAATAATAACAGTATATATGGAAACAAATAACAGTTTTTTTACCGAATCGCGGAAGGAATTGGAACAATACCTGCAGGACCGGCTTTTACTGATGAAAATGCAGGGGACGGATAAGTTGTCGCGCGTGGTGGCTATGTTATTTTCGGTGATAGCGATAGCGATGGTGTCTGGCCTCATTATCATGTTCCTGAGCATCATGGCCGGTTACTTTTTTGCTGAACGTACCGGCAGCCTGTTCAAAGGCTTTGCCATTGTAACCGGGTTTTATGCGGTATTGCTTGCAGTGCTGGTCCTGGGCCGTAAGTATTATGAGAAAGAGATCATTAACCGGATCATCCGTATTGTTTTTGAAAAAGATTAAACTGACCCGATGCCCGAACCCATACATAACATTGAAAGCCAGGCAGACCTGCGGGCCGCGATACAGGAGGTGAAGCAGCGCATCGCCGCAAGGGAGCGGGCATTAGAGGAGCGCTGGAACAAAGTGCCGGAAGAGAGTATTAAATCTACCCTGGGCCTGGTATTGCCCATTTTCATGAACAACCGGCTGGCAGCCGGCACCTGGCGGGTCATGAGAGGGGCTTTCCGCCTGCTGGCCGGGAAAACGGATGGGCAGGGCGGGTTCAAAGAAGGGCTGTTCAGCGGCGCCAGGCAATTGAGCATTTTTGCTGTTTTGAAGTTCCTGTATAACTTATGGACAGGCCGCAAAAAGGACGCTTAAATTTTCATGAAAGGTTTGCTCATTTTTAGGCCACAGACCCTTACCTTTGCCGCCAAATCGGAAATTTTAAACCTATAATATCTCTCCTGACATGGCTACAAAAGGTAAGATCAAACAGATTATCGGCGCGGTAGTAGACGTTCATTTTCCCGACGATAACACTTTACCCGAGATTTACAATGCATTGGAAATAACGAAGGAAACCGGTGAAAAATTAGTGCTGGAAGTACAGCAGCATTTAGGTGAGGACAGTGTTCGTACCATTGCGATGGACGGTACCGAAGGCCTGGTGCGCGGTATGACTGTAATAGATACCGGTAAAGCCATAGCCATGCCAGTGGGTGAGGGGATCAATGGCCGACTGTTCAATGTAACCGGTGATGCTATCGATGGTCTGCCCCAGGTGAGCAAAGCAAATGGCCGTCCTATTCACAATAAACCCCCATTGTTCGAAAACCTGAGTACTTCTTCGGAAATACTGTTCACAGGCATCAAAGTAATTGACCTGATCGAGCCTTATGCGAAAGGTGGTAAGATCGGTCTCTTCGGTGGTGCGGGTGTAGGTAAGACCGTATTGATCCAGGAGCTGATCAACAATATCGCAAAAGGCCACGGTGGTCTGTCAGTATTTGCCGGTGTGGGTGAGCGTACCCGTGAAGGTAATGACCTGTTGCGCGAGATGATCGAAGCGGGTATC
>CAZDQB010000006.1:0-55700 GCA_964507525.1 uncultured Sediminibacterium sp.
TCTTTATATCTTAGTTAAACACATTATCTGTCCTACAAGTAGGGTACATCATAGTAAGTTTATTAATACAATCCCACTTTCAGATAAGGTTCGATTAAACAACTTTTTGTAGATTCTTGGAATAGCAGATTCTTCACTTTCACCTTCTACTAAGAGAAAACATTTTTCATAAAAAATGCTACTGTTTTTAATTCCACCAATTATTGAAATTTGATTAAGGAAGTTCAAAATATCTTCATGATAAATCTTCTAAAAAAGTAATCCCATTCATAATGCTCATCTGGATCTTGGCACCAAACTCCACATTGTCATTCGTTTTGCCCCTTACACTGTGTATCATCAGTTTGCCAAATGGACGAGCGAAAAAGTCTGGTTTGTAACCCGAATGAAGGCTAATGCGGATTATCACGTAACCAAAGTGCTGGCGGACAAAACAAAAAGGAAAAATGTTGCGAGTGTATTAAAGGAGCCATACATTACCGTGCCCGTAAAGCAAAACGGTGTGGTGACAGGGCGGTTAAAACTAAGGTGCATCAGCTTTAAAACTAAAGAAGGGAAGTTGTATCTATTCATCACCAATAATTTTACGCTGCCTGCATCACAGATAGCAACCATTTATAAGAATCGGTGGATGATTGAGTTATTGTTCAAACAAATAAAGCAAAACTTTCCGTTGCGCTACTTCTGGGGTAATAGTACCAATGCCATTAAAATGCAGGTATACTGTGTACTGATTGCTCAACTGCTGATGGTGGTGATAGGAAAGAAAGCAGCTACAATGTCCATTCCTGCAAACTTTTGCATAATGAAGATTACTCTATTGCAGATGTATGTTATGAATGCGGTTATAATAACCTGACTAATTTTAATACGTTCTTCAAAGCAATCCTACAAACTACTCTCTCAGTATACAGGAAGAAATTGAAAATAAACGAATTGAGCAAACAGTAGTGTCGGTAATGGTTTTCTCTATTCAGATTATTTAAATATCGTTGTTAGCAAAACACCTGCCCAGGATTTTGGCAATTGCTCAGACTTGATGCCAAAAACTTTTGCAATTGCCAACGCTGTATTTTTATTGCTGTTGTATATGCCGGTTAATCCCAGCCGTTTAATTTGAGGGCCGGTAATGACCCAGGGAACTTGCATCTCCTCCATACTTACGCCACCATGACCTGTTTTGGGATTACCGCCATGATCGGTGATCAACAGGAAATGTGTATTGTCGTACAGGTTTTCAGATTTTAATTTATCTAAAAAAATACCGATGGCGGTGTCCGCAGATTCTATAGCGCTGATATATTGCGGCGACATCCAATGATGTTCGTGACCTGCATGATCGGTATGAACGCTGTATAAAAAAACAAGGGTGGGATCTTTCCTATTTTGTACAATAAAGTCAAATGCTTTTTGATAGTTACTGTCGTACCTGTCTTTCCATTCGAATGAAACTTCGTCAATATAATTTTTGTTCATTGAATTGATCAGTTCTGCCCAGTTATAATAGAACGCCGTCTTTACACGAGGCACATTTTCTTTTAGTACTTTAAATATGGAAGGATAGTAGCCATTCTTATCCGTCTCAATAGCATTCAACGGATGTTGCTCAACAGTCCAGTTATTAGTAGTCACGCCATGTTCCTCAGGTCCCGACCCTGCTAAATGGCTAGTCCAGTTTGGCAAGGTTACTGATGGCATTACGGAACGGGTGGTTAAAGATAATACACCTGCAGCTATCATTTTATCAAGGTTGGGGTGCTTTGCTGTTTTAAACCCGTCTACGCTAAAACCATCAAGCCCGATAACAACAACTCTTTCGGCGGCTCTTTGAGCAAAAATATTTGTGGCGAACAGAGCAGATGTCAGCATGACCAAGCTGACAAATCTTATACATGATAGTTTCATAAACATTTTATGTCGATTTTTTATTTTAAATTAAGAATTATTTATCATGGCAATATTACATATAAGCTTGCGACTTTTATTTTATTTTAAAATATTTACTCATTCATCTTTGGATTTATTCTTATCCAATCTTGTTATATACTCTGTTGGCATGCAATTATAAAATTGTTTAAATGCAGTCGAGAAATAAGAGGGGGAACTAAAGCCTGACATGTAGGCGACCTGGGCAATATTGTACTCTTTAGATGCCAATAATTTTACGGCTCTGTTGAATCTTATCCTCTTAATAAAATCCGTAACAGATTCTCCGGTGATGGCTTTCATTTTCAAATACAGGTTGGAACGGCTCATGCCGATCTTCCTGCTGAATTTATCAACAGAAAATTCCGCATCCATCATATTTTCTTCCACAATAGATACGGCATTCTTTATAAAAGCTTCGTCAAGTGTATTAAATGTGATCTTTTCCGGAACAACTTCTTTTGCAGCAGAATAATATTCTTTCAGTCTTTTGCGTATGCGCAAGATGTTGGCCACTTTTGCATTGAGCAGATTTATAGAAAAAGGCTTGGTGATATAATCGTCTGCCCCCATTTCCAATCCCCCTATCTGTTGCTCCGTTTCTGATTTTGCAGTAAGCAATATAACAGGGATATGGCAGGTCTGAATATTTTGTTTGATCCGTTTACAAAAATGCAAGCCATCCAGTTCCGGCATCATTACATCGCTCATGATTAAATCAGGATGTTCTTCTTTGATTTGCTCGAGTGCCTCCTTGCCATTATAAGCAATATTGATCTTATATTTTTTGCCAAAGTAATCCTGCAGGTAGCTAACAATATCCGCATTATCATCTACTATCAGCAATGTATCTTTTTGCTGTTGGCCCGTATCGTTGTTTTCTATATTACTACTTACCAATGCTTCATCATCATCAACAGTATCATTTATGTTACTTATTGATAATGTCATTTGTTCATCTTCTGTTATCGCATGCACATCAGTAGCATACGTTTCATCAGTCAATGGCAATTTCACTGTAAATGTCGTCCCTTCACTCAGTTGGCTTTCTACCTGGATAGAACCGTGATGTAATTCTGCAAGACTTTTTGCAAATGCAAGACCAACGCCTGCTCCCAGGTTCATCTCCTGCCCACCAACCTGGTAAAAGCGATCGAATACATGGCTGATATCTTCTGCAGGTATCCCCTTACCCGCATCTATAACTTTTATCGCCACTTCATTTGCAACGACAACTAAGACTATCGTAATAGATTTACCTGAAGGCGTATACTTAAACGCATTGGATAACAGGTTGAATAAAATATTCTCAACAGCATCTTTATCAAATAAAAAGAACAATTGCTGTTTGCTATGTTTGTATTCATAATGAATATTATTTTTCTCTGCCAGTGGGAGGAACGAAGCATAAACAGTATTTACAAAAGCAATGAGGTCATTTTTACTTACCTGTAATTGCCGTGTACCCATTTCAGTTTTCTTAAACTCGAACAACTGATTAACGAGATGATAGAGGCGTTGTGTATTCGCCAGCATCAATGCATGGTTTTTTCGGAGGTTCTTATCTGTTACAGGTTGCCGCATGATCTCTTCCAACGGCGCCAATATCAGTGTAAGTGGTGTACGTAATTCATGGGAAATGTTGGTAAAGAAATCCATTTTAACCTTGTTGATCAGATCCGCCTTTTCCCTTTCCATGCGTTCTACATTCAACTGGTGTTTCGTATGAATACGTTCAATATGTATGCGGTATGCAATAAAAACAACTATAGCAACAACTATAAATAATAAGGCATAAAACCAGTTGCTTTTATACCACACAGGCACCACAACAATACTAAGGCTGCGAACATCGCTTATCTCGCCCTGCGGGCCAACTGCTTTTACATGAAATGTATAATTGCCAGGTTGCAGATTGGTGTAGGTAACTTTCGGAATGTTATCTGTAATCTGCCATTCTTTGTCAAATCCATCCAGTTTATAATAATACTTAGTCCTACCGGGAGAAATATAATTGAAGGTATTGAAGAAGATGCTGAACTGCCTGTACTCATGACTAAAGCGAAGCGTTGCAGACTGATCGATATGACGGTTTAATATGCCTGTTTCATCACCGGCTACCACGACTTTGTTCAACACTTCAAGCCCTGTAAATGTAATGTGTAGAGGTAATGGTTGTTGCTTCAGTGCCGCAGGATAGAAGTAAGAAATGCCATTTGTACCGCCAAACAACAGCATACCATCGTTCGCTTTGCAAAATGCATACAGGTTTAACTGACTGTTTTGCAAACCATCTTTATTATCAAAAAATTGCAACCCATTCATGTCAGGAGAAAAACGCAGCAAACCTGTATTAGTAGATATCCATAAGTTGCCGTCATCATCCGGTTGTATGCCATTGATCGCACCGTTTGGAAAATCTTTTCGCTCGTTAATACTTATAAAACGCTTTTTATTTTCATCATATAAATTCAATCCGTCACGTGTCCCTATCCATATTCTTTTTTTATTGTCTTCCGCAATGCAGTTGATCACATCATTGCTCAGCGTAGCGCCGGGGATTGGTTCAAAAGAAAGATTATCCGCATTAAAAATGGTAACACTATTTGTTGTACCTACCCATATCCTTCCTTTGCTATCTTCAAAGAGATACGTGATCTCATCCGAACTAAGACGTTTTCCAGAATGGTCAGTTGTCAGATGCGTAAATGTATGTGCGGCCGGATCAAACCTATCAAGGCCGGAGCGTGTGCCAACCCATACTTTGTTCTGTTTATCTTTCAATAAAGCATATACCATATCACTAGCAATACTATTGGCTTCAGTAGGTTTATGTCTGAAAATTATATTCTTTCCGTTTGATGGATCAAACAGGTTAAGGCCTGCATTGTGCGTCCCGACTAAAATTTTTCCATCCGTATTAAATGCGATTGATTTGATATTGTTCGAACTAATACCATTGTTACTTGTTTCGTTGTGTGTGTAATAACGGATCGTATTGTTTGAACGATTCCAGTAATTAAGCCCTTTATCATTTGTACCAATCCAGAAATCACCTGTATCATCCTGTCTGATGACATTCACTACCTGGTCATTCAAAGACAAGGAGCCAGTGTTCTGATTCAGCAGGTTGAACTGAATATCTGTTTCATGATAATAATTTATACCGCTGTAATATGTGCCAAGCCACATTCCGTTTTGCCTGTCGCGGTAAACGCAGCGAACAGAGTTTTGGCTAATGGTATATGGCATGGAGCTTTGATGATAATAATTCTTGAATTGCTCTGTCTGCGGATCGAGAATAGAGAGTCCGCGAAATGTGCCCATCCATATCTTGCCATGCACATCTTTGGCCACACCACGTACATCATTATCAGCAAGCCCATTACTGTCTGATCGATATACATAATGATGCAATACCGCTGCATGTTGCATGTCATATTGTATAATGCCGTTCCCTTCTGTCCCGATCCAAAGTATGTTACCATCTATATAAACATCATTAATCCATGGCTTTATTACACCGAGATTAATGAGCGACAATTTATTACCGGTAAGGTCCATCTGAAAAAGGCCTGCTTCTGTTCCTACCAGTAATTTATTTTGCCATACTGCTAAGTGTGAATACTTTTTGCCCCTTACAGAAGAAAGATCAACAGGCACCGGAGAAAATGCATTGGTATTATTGTTCAATCGCAACAACTCTCCTGTAAAAGATGCTGCCCATATAGTATGTGTATTGTCTTCTGTTATGGAAGAGATATACCATTCACCGGATCTCCTGTTGATGGCATAGTTGGTGAAATTATTGGTTTCGTAATTATAGCGGCTGACGCCCTGGTTACCGCCTATCCATAACGCTCCTTTGTGATCTACAAAAAGGCTTTTAATATAATATGACTGAAGACTGCGAGCGTCATTCTTAGCAGGACGATAAACAGTAAAGCTTTCGCTATTGTACCGGTTAAGGCCATCCTGTGTTGCCATCCACATAAAACCAAGACTATCCTGCACTATGGCAAAAACGGTACTTTGAGATAACCCTTTATCAACTGAAATACTCCGGAAATGACGGGCAACTGATTGGGCAATTGTGTTATTGACCAACAGGAAAATACAGCATGCACAACAATATTGTAAATACAGTTTTCTTTTCACGGAACAAGCAGCATTTTTCTTTTATTGACTAACCAGCCGAAGTTACAGAATCTGTATTACAGGCCGTGAATGAATTTCATGCAAAACACACTACACAAAAAAGAAAAGGGGTCGCTGGGAATCACTTCACTACAGCCCCCGGTGGTTAACTCATTACTAAGGCTTTTTGCCGGTCGGGTAGTCGTATTTAGCCACATCCGGTAAGGTATCGGTCACCTCCGTTCGTTTTATTAAACTGCCTTCTCTCTCCAGCAGCATTGAGCTGCCAGTAACAGATGCTGTATATTTTTTTCCTTGAAACGTCACCCCTATCCCGCCATAGTTAAACGCTGCATTTCCTTTGGTATCGGCCACTTGCAATACGGCAGTTTTTGTTCTATCTAACTGCGCCTGTATATCCCATTGTCCAATCTGCAAATGATATAACCCATCTTTTGCATCAACAACTTTTATTACTTCAACATTTTTATCTTTTACTTGTATGATAGTCAGGTAACGGAACATTACTGAAGGTAAAGAAGTGATGCCTGCATGCCACTGATTCTTGAAATTCTTGATATTGCCTTCATCGTCTGTTACTTTAGCCCAGTTAACAGCCGTTTCGCTAAACCTGTTATGCACTATCATTTGCAATGGCGTGCCTGCGAGTACACTTGCTGTTACTTTACCTATATCGTTTTCCAGGTCAAAACTTTGCTGTTGCGTATTTGAAGATTGTTTTGCCGTGATTGTGTACGGGCTATGGAATTGCGTAGTCCATTTCACAGGTTTAGCAGCTTCCAGTTCATCATACAAAACAATATACCCGCCTTCCAACTGCAGCATGTGCCTGCGATATAATTTTACGCCTGCATCTCCATAACCATTCGCAACATCCGGTTTTACATTGTTCTGCCTGAAACGATCCAGCCAGAACTCACTTTTGATATCGCCATAGGCATTTGAAGCATCCCCAAGCGCATACTGTATACGATTACCGCTGATAGTGCGGGGAATCCAGCCATATCCTTCTTCTCCCAAGCGCTGGCCAAGGCTATCGGCAAGTATTGTGCAATAAGCCCTTGACGTACGATAGTCAAGGAGATTGTGCCTGTCGCTGAAATTGCTATAATACCCGCTGCCACCGAATACTGTTTTTCCCTTGTAGTTAACAGCAAAAGCATTTTGCGATGCATGGCCGTGGCCTGAAGAACCGAATGGATTACTAAACAAATAGCTACTCAGGTTATTGCCGTTGTCTGCAAGATTTTCCTGCATAGCTACTACACCAATGTCATAGAAGGCTCGTGTTTTAGGCAGTTCTTTCGGAGAAGCAATTTCCGTTTTTCTTTTAGGGTTGTAGTTTAACAAACGAAATAACAACAGGTCATCTGTGCCTATAAAGAAATCAGGTTTTTCTTTCTTTATAGCATCCACATACCAGTTAAGGTAAGGGTTATTCATTTTATAAGTTAAGGCTTCTGCGAACCATGCCTGCATTTTCACCATCACTGGCACATTCTCCCACATATCACCTATGGGTATAGAAGCGGAGTTAGGCGGATATGTATAGAGCATATAGTAAGGCAGGTTTTGCATCCATATCTCTTTGAAATAATCTACACCGCTAAAGTCACCAAACATTTGCGAGAGATAAATAAATGATTTGAAATTGACCCTGAAATAACCATTGCCCTCATGCCAGCCACCATCGGTAGTGCCAAGTATCGGAAACCTTGCTGTCCATACTTCATATAAATAGGACAACCATTCTGTTGCTTCAGGCACTTCATTCACTACAGCAACTGTTCCGATGGCAAGATTGCGCATGGTGATCTGCCAAACGTGATTGTCAGATACATGCAATTCAAAACGATTGGGCAAATTATCATAGATTCTTTTTGCACGTATAGTAATTACTTTTTTAAGCAGCGCTTTTTCTTCATTGTTCAACAGGAAATAACCGGCATCGTAAAACCATCCCAATGCTTCCAATACAGCACCGCTGGTAAAATCATCACGTGTAGCAAGGCCATCAGGATCCATCTTCGCAATATTCATCGCACGCACTTTGGCATCTTTGATAAAGCATTCATCTTTGGTAAGTTGATAAGCAATGCAAAGATTACGTACTGGCGTGCCAACCTTGTCCCCAAAGCCATGATACATGCGTTCGATGATTTTCTTTTTTGCTAACGCATTCTTTCCTGTTGTATCAATAATACGCATCGGCTGTTCTGTAGGCAAAGGCTCTTTCATTAATTTCTCACCAAAAGTAATGAAGGCCCTGGCTTCAGGGTTTTGTTGATTGTTACGATAAAAAGTTTCGCCTATTTGGTGCATGTTCCACAAGCGCGGATGCGGACCTTCATTCCGCATCAGCATTTCTCCTGCAGGCGGCGTTACCTGTGTATTGTTGATCCCCTCTTTCACAACAAAATCATATACAGGCGACCATGTCCATTTATTACTTCCAGCTATTGTATAACTATATTTCCAATACCAATGCGCAGGCGCTAATGTCCTGTGCAGAGGATATACAGCCCAGCGCTGTTCTTTACTTTCAATCAGATCCTTCTTAAAATCTTTATCTGTTGCAAGCATCACTTTATACAATACATTGCTTGCTGGTTTTCCTTCTCCGAGTTCACTGCCGCTCTCCATAGGTAAAATCATTTGTTTACCATTGGTGCCCGGCCATAATAAAGCAGGGCTGTTACCCCGAACAGTAATACCATTAGCGGGATATGGCCATTCACGCACACGCGCATGCAGCTTTTCTTGTTTTAGATGAATGACTGCGGGTTGGCCCGGAGACTGTTGCTGACCATAGGTGGAACATACGGCCACCATAGCAATAATGATTATTGTTTTTTTCATAATTAATTAAAAGAAAATGAGTCATTGTTCGCTACGCGCCATTTTCTTAAATAGCTACGCAGCATGTTTAGTTCCTTTTTGTAAGCAGGGTTAACCGCAAGATTGTTCATCTCCCCGCTATCTACTGAGAGGTTAAACAATTGTTCTTTGATTTCTCCTTTACTGTATACAATGTACTTGTAGTCTTTCGTTATGACAGCACGCCCACTGATACCAAGCAGAACATCATTGTCAGCAAAATCAGTTTCTATCACCAGTGTGTCGCGCAGTTGTACAGATGTGTTTTTTATTCTTTTACTTATATCCACTCCTTTTAGGTAAGCCGGCGGTTGAATACCAGCAAAGCCGCAAATGGTAGGAATAATATCAGTGCCATTACAAACAAGCATATTATCCGTACGTGCTTTCCATTGACCAATGTTCGAAATAATAAATGGCACTTTTGCAGCTTCTTCGTACAAGATCTGCTTTTGATTCCACTTGTGTGCAGCATAGCCATCACCATGATCTGCTGTAAAAATGATAACGGTATTTTTTTCAATGTTATATTTTTTCAGCGAGGCGAGTACCATCTCTATATACTTATCTACTTTTTCAACAAGTCTGTTGTAAGCCCAGCGGTATTGACGCCACTGGCTTTCACTCCATCCTATTGCAGGATAAGTTCTGGCACTTACCTTTTGTTGCTCACGTACAATAGCAGGTTCATGCGCAGGAATATTCCAGTTCGCCGGAAGGCGCGGACACAAAGATGTATCAGGTGCATTATCCAATACATCCATTTTCAAAGCTTCTCCTCTTGCCCATTCGCAGATATCATGCGGGTTAAGAAATGAGGCCACTAAGAGAAACGACGTGTCCTTATTTTGTTTGATGAAATTTGCACAATAAGAAGGTGTTGCTGCATCTGTATAATCACTGAAACTGGTATTCTGAATTATTTCAAAACCATGTTGACTGATCTTTGTTGCCGGAACAGGTAAATGCCATTTACCAATATAACCTGTTTTATATTTTGCATTTTTGAAGATAGCCCCCATCATCAGCAAACTGTCGGGCCATTGTCCGTCCTTCTCTTCTGCATTGCCGACAAAGCCTGTTTCGAAAGGCATTTTACCACTGAATATTGCTGTACGCGAAGGTGTGCACAAAGGCTGGACACAATAGGCTTTGGTAAAACGAACACCGTTTGCGGCGAGCTTGTCCATAGCAGGCGTATGCAAATCTTTATTGCCTGCATTGCTCATTGCATCTGCTGTTTGCTGATCTGTCATAATAATTAAAATATTGGGCCGTGTCGGCTGTTGTGCCACACCCTTATTTTTAATTATCATCAAACAAGTTATCCCCAACAATGCCTTTGCTACACTACGCATACGATATATTTATCTCAGACTACTTCTCGCTTAATATTTTGGATTTTGAATAAAAGCTGCGTTATGGTTCACATCAAACTCTGTTGCAGGGATCGGGTACAATTCATGTTTACCATCGATGAAATTGGTTCCCGCAATGTAAGCATAATTACTGCGGTAAGTTTTCAGCGCAGTTTGCGCTGCACGCAAACTTGGGCCAAGAATATTCCAGCGGATAAGGTCAGCTTTTCTTCCTCCCTCAAAACAAAGCTCCCATGCGCGTTCCTGTTTTACCCTTTCGAAGAAATCAGACTTATTCAATCCAGCAGGCAGATCAATTGTCGGATCAGGCGTTGTTACTGATTTACCGTACCCTCTTCTGCGCACCATATTGATGGCATCATACGCAGCCTGGTTAGGACCTTCACTGATCTCATTTTCTGCCTCTGCGCGCATCAACAATACATCAGCATAACGCAGCACGCACCAGTTAATATCCGTATTGTTTAAATCTTTAGGTGAAGTGTTCTGCCAGTCGCGTCTCCATTTGCCGGGCGCCCATGCTTCGTCCTGTCTGCCTGTTGTTTGTGGTACAACTGCGCCGGTGGCATCGATCTTATAAGTACATACTGCTACATCTCTTCTAAGGTCACCTGTTTTATAACTTTTCTGAAACAATGCCGTTGTTTTGTAAAATGAATTTGCCCTGCCGTATGGATTACCCGCGTCTGCAATGGGTGCATTCCATGTACCTACCCAACCGCTGTTACCTGCCGCACCTGTTGTGTTATACAATGCTACTTCAAACATGCTTTCTTTAGGCTCAAGTGTGAACTTGCAATGATTTCTGAAAATCTGCTCATAGCTTGCATTCAATACATGCTCGCCTGATTCCATTACTTCTTTTGTCTGATTAAGCGCAATGGCATAGTAATCTTTGTAGTTATCAGGACGCTGTTTTTGTCCATTCAGTCTTAGTGAATACCCTCCCGCTGTTAACGCAACTCTTGCCAACATTCCCTTTACTACGCCTTTACTGATTCTCTCATCATTAGTTTTTTTAGATGCCCATGGCACAAGGTCTATTGCCTCGGTCATATCTTTTATGATCTGTGCATATATCTGGTAACGGTCCGTTCTTGGCAACTGCATTTGATCGGTAGCTTCTGTTGCTTTTAACTTCATCGGCACATCGCCAAACAAACGAATCAATTCAGCATAATAAAATCCTCTCAGAAATTTTGCTTCACCTAGTATGCGGTTCAGGTCGCTTTTCTCCTGGGCTGTACCACTCGTGAATTGCGACATCTGCGGTATTTTTTCTATCACCACGTTAGCGCGGTCTATTCCTTTATATAGCATCGTCCATACCTGCAACACATAACCATGCGAAGGTGTGATACCATAGTGCGCAGCAACGCGCGGATCATTTGAAAAATCGATACCGGACATTTGTGCAATATCAGTGTCTATATCAAAGACCATAGATATATTAAAACCATAGGTCTGCGTGCTGGACATTACTTCATATACACCCATCGCTGCCATATATGCTTCATTTGTTTTGGTGAAAAAAGTTTCAGCAGCAAAAGAAGATTTTGGTTTTTCGTCCAGCCATTTTTTGCATGACGGGGCAACTATAATACATGCTGCTGTAATGGATAATTTTACCGCTTTGCGGGTTATTTTCTGATATACAGATAGATAAGAAGTTTTCATTGTCGTTGAAATTTAGTCCGGTTAAAAAGAAACATTCAGGCCTGTCACAAATGCACGTGTTCTCGGATATCCGCCAAAGTTAACACCTGGCGTCAGGCGTGTAGCGTTGGCAACACTTACCTCCGGATCGTAACCGGAGTAGTTTGTAAATGTATACAGATTAGAAGCCGTTACATACACTCTTGCGCGTGACAGTTTAATCTTCGAAAGTAATCTTACAGGAAAAGTATATCCAACGCTAATATTACTCAGGCGAATAAAAGAGCCGTCTTCTATAAAGCGGTCATCAAGTCTCAATGCTGTTCCTGCGCCATTATAAGCAGGCACATTTCTTCCCTGGTTAAGCTGTGCGAGTTGATCAGGATCAGTAACACGCTGGCCTGTTGCGTCTATCGTAGACCAGCGGTCAGCGATGTAACTGAAAGCATTAGGATAAGTGTTTTGTGTCATACTACCGTAGAGACGGTTCGCATTATAGATATTATTGCCGGAACAAAAGTTAATAAATATGCCCAGGTCAAAACCTTTATAACTAAAGGTATTATTGAGGCCGCCGGTGAATTTCGGATTTGCATTCCCAATTACTTCCCTGTCATCGCCTGTGATAGAACCATCGCCATTCCTGTCCTTATACTTCACATAACCAGGCTGCGGAATATAGTTTGGATCGTAGGCTATACCAGCTTTTAGTTTGTATGTTTTAGTTGTTGCGTTATAGTCGAAATCACTTAACTGGTAAACGCCATCAAATCTGTAGCCATACATTTGTCCTGCAGGGCTACCAACCTGTATACTATAGTCTGATTCACCCAGTGCATTAATACCGCCTGAAATGCCATTGCTCCAGCTTTGTGCATACCTGGTTGATACACCATTCGTCAACCCAAGAATTGTATTCCGATTAAAACCAATATTAAAGTTTGTGGTCCACTCAAAACCATTCTTCCTGATATTAACTGTATTCAATGTAAACTCCACACCTCTGTTTTGCGTAGAGCCAACATTGATCAACATTGTTTTAAATCCTGATGATGTTGGTATCGCTGCGTTCAGCAATAAATCCGATGTTCTGTTATCATAGGCATCTACTGTTAACTGAATGCGCTGGTTAAAGAATCCTACATCTAACCCCGCATTAAAGCTTCTTGTCTTTTCCCATTTCAAATCAGGATTAGCCAGATTTGCCGCACCTACTGTAATTACATTATTGTTGTTAAGCGGATAATTACCCGACTGGAATAAAGACAGCGAAAGATAATTGTCAATCCTGTTATTACCGGTTGTACCATACGACAAACGTAGTTTGAGATCTGACAGCGCTTTTACTTTCTGCATAAATTCTTCATTGATGATCCTCCACGCAAAAGCAGCAGAAGGGAAATAACCAAACTTATTGTTAGGCCCGAACTTGGAAGAACCATCCGCTCGTATGCTTCCTGTAAGTATGTATCTTTCTTTATAAGAATAATTCACCCTTGAGAAAAAAGAAAGCATACGTTCATCATCAGTAAACGAAGCGGGGGTACCCGGCAATGTTCCCTGGCTTATATCATCAAGGCCCAGATTAACATTCGGAAACCTAGATGAGGTAACGGAAAAACTTTCTCTTTTTGCATATATCTGTTCCTGTCCTATTAATACATCAAGTTTATGTACCCGGTTAAACGTGTTAGCGTACGTAAGTGTGTTCGTATAGTTCCAGCCGCTTTGTTGCAACTGGCTTATTGAACCATTGGGACCGCCTGTACGCTTGGCATCCATAGAACGGGCATCATTAAATAGCTTCGCTTTATTAAAAGCAGTGCGATAACCTGCCACGCCACGATAAGTCAAATTTTTCACCAACTCATAATCAAGTGAAGCATTGAGGTTCAGCACCTGTATGTTTGTATTGCGTTGTTGCGCTTCCGCATTGGTCAACGGATTTTGTAACACGTTGCCGCTGTTGCCTGCAAGCGCAGGATCTTCATCCATATTTATAAAGTCCTGCTCGCTTCCTTTCAATCCAAAAAGGGGCCTGTACTGTAAAATATTCTGCAGCTGGTTAAATTTGGTATTGCCTTCCTGCGTGCCTACACCAAAAATATTTTGGTTGGAGTAGTTAATGATACTTCCAACTTTCAGTTTTCTTCCTGCATTATGATTAAGTATCAGTTTTGCAATATCTTTTTTAGAACCGCTGTTCAGCATTATACCTTCATCATCATTGTGAGAATAAAAGAAGTTAAACCTTGTTTCTTTACTGCCGCCACCTACGCTTATTTTATGGTACTGACTGTTGGTTGCGTTACCAAACAACTTTTCCTGCCAATTAATACCTTCGCTATACCCATAACGTTGCTTCAATTCAGTGTAAGGGCCATAGTTAGCAAGAAACGTGGCTTCTTTAGCAGGGTCGCCTAATGATCTTTCATACTCGAGTAAAGTATACTGGTAGGGATTTAACATAGGCAATATCTTGTTCAGCTTCTTAGCACCGTAGTACATATCATAAGCCACCGCCAGTTTACCGGCTTTCGGCACTTTCGTTGTCACCAGCACCACGCCATTAGCTCCGCGTGCACCATAAATAGCAGTAGCTGATGCATCTTTCAATACTTCGATACTCTCTATATCTGTCGGATCGAGAAAACCCAATCCGCCAGTTTGGGCAACCCCATCTATTACATATAATGGTTCATTGCTTTGCGTAATAGATCCACCTCCCCTTATTATAATGGAGGGTTCTGCGCCCGGTGTACCATCAGAGGCAGTCACCTGCATACCAGCTACACGTCCAGCAAGTGCAGACGCTACATTCTGTACCGGCATTTTACTTAACTCCTCTCCTTTCACAGACGAGACCGCACCGGTCAGGTCTTTACGTTTTGTTGTTCCGTAACCGATCACGACCACTTCATTTAAATTCTTGTTTTCTTCTTCCAGTGAAAGATTGATCTGGGTGCGGCCGTTTTCTTTTTCGTGGTTTGTTTTGTAACCGACGAAAGAAAAAACCAGCACTCCTTTTGGCGGTGCCTGTATTTCATAGCCGCCGTTGTCGCTGGTCAGCCGTACCCTGCCGACACCTTTAATCCTTACAGTCACACCCGCCAGGGCTTCGCCTGAAGGGGTAGTAACAGTACCTTTAACTGTAATGTTGGTTTGAGCAAAAAGGGCAATGTGGAATCCCAGCAGAATAAAGCATAGCAAAAATCGTTTCATATGTTTAATTTTAGAACAACCTGCTATCATGGAATTACGACAATCGTTTTCATCGGGTAAAACAAAGGCAACAGATAGCATGGTCGGGTTTTATACAGTAGTAAGTAGTTATTTGCGGTAATGAAAATAGGATGAGCCTGTATAAAAGCATTTCAATATTGTCGAAAATGCTATCAATTTTGATGAATCATATTTATTATTAGTTGAAACCGTCTCATTTTCAATCATATTTCTTTTCTTACCCATATTCCTCGCTTCTAAAAAAATGCCGCCTGATCCTGAAAATACTTTTTTCACCATCAGTTCTGCTTTTCGGATTTACGACTGATCTGCTAAATAAAGTTGCCAATTCAACAATTTCAAAAGCATTCTAACCAATCCTGAAAGCCTTCGCAATAGCCTCAGTTTATTTTTATGGTCACATCCGGACAATATTTATCATATATGAAAAAAGGATTAGGCATGTTCATTACTTCAGTTGTTTTTGCTACTTCTACCGTTTGCCATGCAGGACCTGGAACAGAAAAGGAAAACTGGTTGCTCAAATCGGTCAACACCATTTCTTATCAATTAAAAAAGGCCGCTCAAACATATACACCGGGGCAAAATCCTCGATCTGTAAACCCGGATGGGTCTATGCGGCTGGCGCCTGTGCAAGACTGGACGACCGGTTTTTTTCCCGGTACTTTATGGTATGGTTACGAGCTAACGGGTGATCCGGTTTTAGCAAAAGAGGCCAGGCGGTTTACGCTGCCGTTAGATTCAGCGCGCTATATTACCAACACCCACGACCTTGGCTTTATGTTGTATTGTTCTTATGGCAATGCATTCCGCATCACGGGAGATAAAACTTACCTTACCCCACTTGCTGATGGTGCGAAAAACCTGTCCGCCCGGTTCAGTGACAAAACAGGCGTTGTCCGCTCCTGGGATTTTGGACAGTGGCATTACCCTGTGATCATAGACAATATGATGAACCTTGAATTTCTTTACTGGGCAGCTGAAACATTCAACCAGCCTTTATACGCCCGTGAAGCCAACGCACATGCAATGACAACGATGAAGAATCATTTTCGCAAAGATTACAGTTCTTATCACCTCGTAGATTATGATCAGCAAACAGGCAAGGTATTGCAGAAGGTCACGCACCAAGGCCTCACAAATGAATCATCCTGGGCCCGCGGGCAAGCATGGGGATTGTATGGTTATACAATGTGCTATAAAAATACGTTTGATAAAAAGTTCCTGGAGCAAGCCGAACATATAGCGACTTTTATCATGCATCATCCACAGATGCCAAAGGACAAAATACCTGCATGGGATTTTGATGTACATAATGCGCTTGATGGTGCTCCGCGCGATGCATCTGCTGCAGCAATTATTGCCTCAGCATTATTAGACCTGAGTCAATACGCAAAAAATGGGAAGATGTATTTTCAATACGCAGAAGACATCTTAAAAACATTGTCTTCAGAAGAATATATGTCCAAACCGGGGGAAAATCATTTCTTTATTCTTAAGCACAGCGTTGGCGCTTTTTTATACAATTCAGAAATAGATACACCGCTTGATTATGCAGACTACTATTACCTGGAAGCGCTGAAACGTTACGTGGCGATAAAGAAAATAGATGTAAAAGCAAATAAATAAAATATTGTTTACCCACCTTTCTTTAACTTATGAAATAAAAAGCAGTCAGTTATAGATTCGTAGCAGGCGATGTTTGTTTCATGATAAAATAATCAGTATGCAGATAAAAAAAATAATCTCCCTGTACATTTTACTTTGTGTTGCACTTCTTGGCCGCGCACAGGAAAGTCCACTTACCAAAGAAAGCTTTAACCAACTCAATCTTAATTATACAGGACTGGAACAGGTAAAGCAATTGGTTGCAAATGCGGATTATGAAAAAGCCGCAACAGCATTGCTTCATTATTACAGAACACGCAGCGTTAAACACCCTGTGTATAATGTGCAGGACAAACAGCAGTTTGCAGGCAAAGCAATAGGAGCAGATGACCAGGAGAAAGCAGACAAAGCTTTACTGCACCAGTTTCAGCCTCATAAAGGATATGGCTTTTTTGATTATGGCAAAAATATCAACTGGCAATACTGGCCAGTAAAGGATAATGAAGTACGCTGGCAATTGCACCGCGTTTATTGGTGGCAATCGATGGGGCTTGCATACTGGTCAAGCGGTGATGAGAAATATGCAAAGGAATGGGTATTGCAATTCCGTGACTGGGTTAAAAAAAATCCATTGGGCTTATCTGCAGATAATGACAGCTTCGCATGGCGCCCGTTGGAAATATCTGAAAGAATACAAAGCCTGACAGGCACATTTAACATGTTTGTTTCTTCTCCTGATTTCACACCGCACTTCCTGTTAGCGTTTTTAAACAGTTATCATCAGCAGGCTGATTATATTCTTCATCACTATACGAAAGTAGGTAATCACCTGTTGTTCGAAGCTCAGCGAATGGTATATGCAGGCTGTTTCTTTCCCGAGATGAACGACGCCGTAGAATGGAGAAAAAGCGGGATAACTGTATTGAATACAGAGATAAAAAAGCAGGTGTTTGATGATGGCGTTCAATTCGAATTATCACCTGCTTATCATAAAGCAAGCATAGATATATTCTTAAAAGCTTTACGCATGGCACAACTGGGCGGCGTAGATAGAGATTTTCCGCAGAGCTATAAAAACACGGTGGAGAACATGGTAATGGCCACGATCAGTTTTTCTTTTCCTGATTATACTTTTCCTATGTTCGGCGATTCATGGCTGGTAGAGAAAAAAACAACGATCAGGCAGTTTAAAGACTGGGCAGAAGCTTTCCCTGACAATAAAACCATTCAGTATTTTGCTACAGAAGGAAAACAGGGTACGGCTCCTGATTTCTTATCGCGCCCTTTAAAAAACAGTGGCTTCTATACATTCAGAAATGGATGGAACAATAACAGTACTGTTCTTGTATTGAAAGCAGGTCCTCCCGGCGAGTTCCATGCACAGCCAGATAACGGCACTTTTGATCTCTGGGTGAAGGGACGCAACTTTATGCCTGATGCAGGTTGCTATGTATATAGTGGTGATTCAGCAATCACGCGTATGCGCAATTGGTACAGGCAAACAATGGTACATAAAACACTTACACTGGATAATAAAAATATGGAGACATCCAACGCCAGGTTAATTCAATGGCAGGGAAACGGTAATCTGCAACAGCTTACATATAGCAATCCAAGTTATTCAATCCTCACTCACAAGCGCACGGTATTGTTTATAGACAATAGTTGTTTTCTCATTATAGACCAGGCTATTGGTTCTGCGACGGGAAATATTGGCGTGCATCTTCAACTTGCTGAAGGAAGTAACCCTTCTTTTGATGAAGGCAAAAAAACTATTGCAACGCAATATGCAGATGGTAATAATCTGCTGATCCAGTATTTGGATAAAGACAACATGACGATTACTAAAGAAGAAGGAAAAGTATCTTATCAATACCGAAAAGAATTACCGCGTCCTGCATTTGCTTTTGAGAAAAAAGGGAATGGCGCCTCACAAACTTTTGTAACCATCCTGTGTCCATTTGAAGGGAACAAAACGCCACAGGTTAGCATGATTGAAAACAAGAGCAATAACTTTTCAACCGGGCATATTGATCTCCAGCTATTGATCAATGGAAAGAAGATAACCATTGTTACCACTATCAATAATTAATAATTTTATAGTGAAAGAATGCCACAGATGAATATTGTTAACTGGCAAAGTCATGTTAGTTTGAATTTAAGTAGGATGCTGTTTAGGGTGATATACAACAAATAGAAAAGTATCCGCCCCCCTTTTAAAGCTCCGGCGTCATAAAAATTTGGCGGGGCTTTACGGTATACTTTTGGGTTGACCGACTTCGCCGTAAGCTTATTTGTTGGGAAGTATGTCAAAGAGAAAAATCTTTGCCGGGGTTTACATTCTTCAATGTATTTCCTCAAAATGTCTAAAAGTTCCGGGCTCGAGTTTACCTACCTGTCTTTTTGCCTTTAGCACTGACTATGAAGATTTGCATTCGCTGGCTGTCTATATCTGCAATTTTCAGCTTTACTATTTCGCTTACCCACCATCCAGCCCGGCTGATAGTTTGAATTATGAGTCTGTTCCTATTGCCTGTTTCGGGTTGAACTCATTACTTCGTTTTGCTTTGGCAAAGCTTCTACTATGGGGTATATCCCTGGAGAATCTAATTTGAATTAGTCTGATTTTATAAGTGCATGGCGATTGAGGTGATGCTGGTTTTATATTGTTATACAGTAGTATCCCGTTTAAACTAAAAGATTTTCAATTGATTATATAAAAGTTCTTTGACATCCTGATCGCTCTGCTTTTTAAGAAGCTGATTTATTGGCGTTTTGTCAAGTAAAGAGCTGCCCAGAATTTGCAGGACTTCGTAGGTGCTATAATCCGTTTTTAACTGCTGCCTGATAATGGCAACAAGCGTGTATGTGATAACAGCGATATAGACCTGTGTCTTGACTGCATTTTCTGTTGTCCCCCAAAAAGATTTTATTTTGAGGTGCTGTTTTATCCATTTGAAGAACAGTTCAACTTTCCAACGGTGTTTATAAAGGGCTGCGATTTCTTCAGGGCTCAGATAAAGATTGTTGGTTAAGAAGACAAAAGTTCTATTTTGTTCCTCATCATAGAATTTGATTCGTTTGATTCTTTCCGGGTATTGCTTGAAAGTATAGAAACCTTTTAGTTCACCGGTTTGATCGCATTTTACTCCCGTTGATTTGTCAATGGCTGTAGAATACTGCCTTTTGAACTGAAGATTACTCTTTGCCCGGATGACAAAAAAAGATTTGGATTCGTGAATGACGAAGAGCCTTTCAAAATCCATGTAACCCCTGTCAAATACGTAAAAACTGCCTGGTTCATAAGTCAACTCGTCCATTGCATTTGTATCATGAACAGATCCGGCGGTGACATGGACGAATACAGGGATGGCAGTCCTAACATCATATTGAGTGTGGAGTTTAATGGCCGCCTTTGCTGTTCGAAAAGTTGCCCAACAGAATACACCCAGGCACAAATCAATAGTAGTCGAATCGAAAGCATACACGGAATTGGAAAATGAAAACTGAGTGCTATCATCTTTCATGCATAGCTTCCTTGCTTCTGTAACGAGATGGTATGCGAACTCCTCGTATATGTGCCAATCCCGGTTCTCATTCGCTCTTGCCAAGTTCGTTTTAGAAACACCCTTACCGAACCCAAGGTGATATGCTTTTTGAGCATGGGCATTTACAGTAAGAACTAAATCACGAAGGCTTTCTCTGCTACTCAATTGACCATACATCATGCACATTAATTGATTCCAGCAGGTAAAATGTCTGACACTGTGGTTGCCCTTGTAACGAGCAACAATACCGTCAAAAGTTCGCTGAGGAAGGAATGAACTGATTTGGGCAAAGACATATTTACCGCGATTCATAAAACATGCTGATTTTCAGCAAGTTATGATTTTGCCAATTTCAAATCGTACGGAACAAAATCTGTCTGTAATGCAAACGTATCAAGGATTTCAAAGAACTGAGTATTAATTTAACGGGACACTAATGATTGTTATAAACTGTAAAAGTCAACCACAGCTTTACCGGCTTCAGAACTTGGTGAAAGCGCTCAAATTCCAGTTGAAAACCAAAGAGGTACAGTATTTTTTACCATTAAATAAATGGAAATCTAAGATTATAGTTTGATAATTTTTCCGATTTTACTATTTTTACGTTTCCGGAAAAATAAAATTATTGGAAACATGACTGAATTGGAAATCATACATTTAGCGTTGGATAACCTTCCCAAAGATGTCCCCATAAAGGGCAAATGGACTGGTGCTGCCCAGGATAAGGATATTGATGGTGAAATTCTGCTGACTGTTGATGACAAACCTATCAAATATAACATCGAAATAAAAAATGAATTGCGGGGTCACCAATTGAACCGGATTTTTGAACTCAATAAGAAGTACCAGCCATTCATGATGGTTGCAGCCCACCTGTTTCCTAAGATCAAAGAAGCACTCAGAGCGCATAATGTAGCCTACATGGAAGCAAACGGGAATATTTTTCTAAAGCATAACGGGACAATGCTTTTGATTGAAACCAACAAACCCCTTGCAATTGAAAAAAAGACTGGCAACCGGGCATTTACAAAAACAGGTTTAAAAGTAGTATTTGAATTTTTGAGAAATGAGGCCCTGATAAATCAAACTTACCAGGTAATCGCCGAGCTTACCGGAACTACCGTGGGCAACATTCACAAGATTATTACCGGCCTGCAGCAAGACGGTTTTGTATTGGCTGTCACAAAGAACGAATACAAACTGAACAAAAAAAAGGAACTACTCGATAAGTGGATGGCTGCTTACGAGGAAAAACTTAAGCCCATACTGCGTGTTGGTACATTTCGGTTTTTGAAAGAAGACGATTTCAATAACTGGAAAAAAATGCCACTACATACGGATAAAACATTATGGGGAGGAGAACCAGCAGGTGATTTGTTGACTAATTACCTGCAACCCGAAGAATTAACGCTGTACACCAATGAAGCAAGAAATGAATTGATAAAGAATTACAGGCTGATGCCGGATGAGAAGGGGCGCATAAAAGTATATCAGAAATTCTGGAGACGGGACGATGCGGATACGAAAACAGCACCCCCGTTATTGGTATATGTCGATTTAATGAACACAAACGACCGACGCTGCATAGAAACAGCACAAAAGATTTACGATGCGTTCTTACAAAATAAACTATGAGCAAATACGTCAGCAGCCAGGAATGGCAGAAATGCTCTCTGCATTGGAAAGAGGATTTGAAAGATTCGGAATAGACTTTTACCTGGTAGGCGCGGTTGCAAGGAATGTATGGATGAGTGGCATTCATGGTATTGCTCCCAGGAGAGCAACTGCAGACGTTGATTTTGCAGTGCTGATAAACGATAAAGGAGTATATGAACAACTGAAGGAGCACTTGATAAGTAAAGAAGGTTTTGTGCCATCGAAGGAAAATGCGTTTGTCCTTATTAAGAATAACAATGAAGTGGACTTGTTACCGTTTGGTGCGATTGAAGATGAGAATTGCAAAGTAACTGTTCAGGGAACAGGGTATACTTCAGTTCATGTGCCTGGATTTAAAGAGGTATATGATGCCGGCTTGCCGGAAATGGAGCTGGATGGTCATACATTTAAATTCAGCACCCTGCCGGGCATTGTACTGTTGAAGCTATTAGCCTGGAACGACCGTCCTGAAGCACGAAGAGATGACATCAGGGACATAACGGACATTTTGAACCACTACTTCGACATGCATGATGAGGAAATCTGGAACAATCACCATGATTTGTTTAAAAGCCAGGAAGCGGACTTAAAACACATTGCAGCAAGGGTAATGGGAAGAGAAATGCACAAGATTGCGAAGGCAAATGAGAAGTTATTTAAAACGCTTGATGGAATACTTGAAAATAATATCAAAGATGTAGCCAATAGTAAAATGGCAACCATCATGATAGAATATTTTGATAATACATTAACTGATAATGTGGAGTTGTTGAAACAACTAAAACAGGGTTTTACCGAATAATGCAAGCAAAAAATTAATAGAAGTAGCTATGCCGATAAAAGGAATATCGGTTGAGAGTATAAGAAGATAATTCAACCTACTTTACAGGGTATTACAAAATATAAGCTATTTAAATATTGTGCCCGGCAAAAATCCCGTCCAGCACCCTGGAAGTTTTTTTTCTTTTATACCAAAAATCTTTGCAATTACCATTGACGTGTTCTTGTTACTATTGTAAAAATCGGACAACCCCCTTTTCTTAATCGATGGCCCGGTAATGGCCCAGGGCACCTGCATCTCGTCCATACTGGTACCTCCATGACCGCTTTTGGGATTACCACCATGATCTGTTATAAGGATGAAATGAGTATCCCCGTACAATTTCTCAGCTCTTAATTTATCCAGCAAGATGCCAATTGCAGTATCTGCTTGTTCTATAGCAGCAATATATTGTGCCGACATCCATTGGAAATTGTGTCCTGCATGATCTGTATGCACACTATACAGGAAGACAAGCGTTGGGTCATTTTGATTTTTGACAATAAAGTCGAATGCCTTTTGATAAAGGCTGTCATACTTATCTTTCCATTGAAAAGAAACTTCGTCCAAATAATTTTTATTTATCGAATTAATCAATTCAGCCCAGTTGTAATAAAAGGCCGTCTTTATACCCTTCACATTCTCCTTCAAAACCTTAAATATGGATGGATAATAACCGTCCTTATCTGTTTCCAGCGCCGTCATTGAATGGTTGTTGACGGTCCAGTTGTTAGCGGCTACACCATGTTCTTCCGGGCCGGAACCGGTAAGATGACTGGTCCAATTGGGTAAGGTTACAGAAGGCATTACCGGTCGGGTGCTCAACGACAAAACTCCCCCAGCGATCATCTTATCAAGGTTTGGATGCTTCGCAGTTTTAAAACCATCTGCGCTCAATCCGTCAAGACCTATGATAACAACCCGTTTGGGGTTTCTCTGAGCAAAGACGGTTGTTGTGGTCTCAGCCGCAAAAAGAAAAAGAAGGACAACAATTTTCCTAGTTGTTTTTGTCATTGATATTTTACAAATTGATTTCACTGTGAGTATATTCATTTTATTTAAAGGATTATTTTTTGTCAGAAGCCAATATCTTCCTTATAATTTTTTCATACGCATCAGCATATTTCATCATGCCCATATCGTTGGGATGCGTACCATCAACAGTGCTTTCCGCATCAAAGCCAATGGCTTCGCCGGTAAGGAGATAAATATTTTTAATGCCGCTTTTTTGCAGGGAATCAAACGTGACAGCAAGTATACCACTTGACCATTTATATTTATTTACTAAAGAAGTATCCATATCAGTAGCAGTCAACCCGCAGCAATGCTCCACCAGCAAAACAGGTGTCGCAGGATGCTTTTCCCGCAAATTCTTTACAGAATTGATAATCCGTTTTTCTATTTCTTCTTCGGTAAATTTTGTTTTGTCGTATACGTTGGGCATGCAGTCGAGCACAAATAACCTGGCATCGTGTTCATTCATTAAATCAATCAGAGGTTGCTCCAGTTGGCCGTTGCCGGAAAAGCCAAGATTGATAATGGGATAACCCAATTTTCTTCCTAAAATATTTGTCCAGGCCAGGCCCGGTCTTGAAGCACAGGCGCCCTGCATAATGGATGTGCCATATATCGCAATGGGCTGCTCATTACTTATGGGAAATGCAGTAAGCGTTGCATCAGAAGGTACACCAATATGCATCCAGCTAACGGTATTGTACAAAGGCAGGTAAAGCCGGAACTCTTCTTCCTTTGCCGACAGTGCAAGATTGCTAAAACGATATTCGATCGTATCTCCGAAATTAAATACTCCGCGGGCCCATTGCCATTGCCCGTTCACATCTCTTGCATACAGATCCACACCACTTACACCGGTGGCCGGCATGTACGGCATGGCATGGCCACCGCTTACCTTGTAACGAACAACAATGGTGTTGGCGCAGGTTTTAAAATTGATATATTCACCGGCTGTGTTGTGCGACAGGCCCCACAAAGGCGCTCTTACATTTTTTTCCGCCTTGGCAGGCAGGCGGTCATAGGGATTTGCCAGATCCGTTTGCCAACCCCTTCCCTCAATTACGGGATAGGTTGCTTCCACCGGATTCCACCATTTGTAAGCATCTTTATTTTGCGAAAAGGATGGCTGCCAGGCCAATAAAAAAAGGAGGGTACACACAAAAATTCGTTTCATCATTAGTATTGCAATTTTTTTTGTTGAATTTAATCGCAGTGTTCCGGGAAGATCATCATGCCAATGCTTTATTGATCTTCCTTACTCTGATCCATTTCCCAATCATCGGTCCTGAACGGACAAACAGGCAAGCCTTCTTTACTGAAAAGATTGGATAGGGCCGTGTTGCTGAAAGCAAAACGCACGGCAACAGGTTTTTCAATTTCTTTGTTCGAAACAACAATCCGGTTCTTTTCAATTTTCACATCCGCCGGTAAAAAATTTTTGTCTTCGCCAGCAATATAAAATTCAGTGGCGGTCTTTCCCTCTTTTACCATAAAGCCATTCGGCGCATTGTCAAAATACAATACCGCTTTGTTCTTGTTTACTTCCATGCGGTTGAAGACAGGACTTTTGTATGCGGCAGTATTTCGCTGATAAGTTTCTGCCAGGGCAAGGTTGGCCAAACGAATGCCTACATCCCGCTTGTTTTGGGGATGAATGTTTTTGACATCATCTACCAGGTCGGTAATAACTACCATACCGGTATTTGGATAAGCTAAAGTTTTTAACTGTTGCTCCCGCAGCAATGCTCCCACATTTTTATTTCCGTATTTAAACGGTGCTATCTGCACATAATAAAAAGGGAAATCTTTTTGCCAGGCTTTTCTCCAGGCGCCGATCATAGTGCTCAATAGCTTGCTGTAGGAGGCGGCGGTATAGGTATTACTTTCGCCCTGGTACCAGATAGTTCCGGCAATGGAAAAATTTGTCAGGGGAAAAATCATAGCGTCGTAAATGCTGCCGGCAGAAGCAGGCAACCAGATATTTGATTTTTGTCCGGCTGCCGCTTTTTTCAATAGCTCATTGTTGTTGATTTCTTCAGCAGGCGTCCAAGTTTCTGCACAGGTGCCTCCCCAACTTGCATTAATAAGACCAATGGGAACATTAAGCCCGGCCTGCAATTTCTTTCCAAAAAAATAGCCTACTGCACTGAATGCTTTTAATGACTCGGGCGAGCAGGATTTCCACTCCCCCGGCGCATTATCCTGCGGATAAGAGGAGGTAGTATGCGGCATATTGAACAGGCGGATATTGGTATTTGTGCTGTTGGGCAATTCATCAATCATCTGCTTCATATTATGAAGGCTGCTCCACGCCATGTTGGACTGACCGGAACATACCCATACTTCGCCAATCATCACGTTCTCAATAATGATCGTATTCCCTCCTTTCAGGGTGATGCTATAAGGCCCGCCTGCAGCAGGAGTATTTATTTTTAATTTCCAGTTAGCCTCGCCGGTGGCAATTACGGTATCAGTGCGGCTGTTCCAGGAAGTGGTGATCACTATTTTTTCCTGGGGATCGGCCCAGCCCCACAGCGTCACATTCGATTGCCGTTGCAAAACCATATTACTCGAAAGAACTGAAGGAAGGCGGATATTGGCTGATGCCAGCATAGAGAAGAAGAGTACCGTAAATACAAAAAGCGTTTTTTTCATTTGTTTGTTTTTGATTGTTTCGGGGATGGAATTTACTGTGATAAAAATCACTTCCTGATATCTACAACACACCTTTCACTTCAAACACCTTTGTATAATTTGTATAAACATCGCCTGGCGTAGGAGGTATCGTCAATTGAAGTTTATCGTCATCCTGTCTGAATAAGATTTTAGCAGCGCTGCCCAACAATTTTATGGAACTGATTTTTTTTGAATTATAAGGCGACTGCAAACCGAGGCTTGGTATTTCAACAACGCCGGCTGCCGGGTTTAAAACAAAAATGTATAAGCTTTTATCTTTTACGGTAAACCGGACTTCATTGTTCGGATAAGGAGGAGCCGCAATGGTTCGTTCATTAAAGTCATCACTGTTCTGCTGTTTGGCTGCATCAAGATCTGCTATGCTGACATCTTTGTTGCTTTTACCGCCGTTGAAATTATCGCCGAAGATTTTCCAGGGCTTGCTGGCATAAACAGCTTCCCTGTTACGATTGATCCACGCCCCCACCGTATCCAATATTACCTTGTGATCAGGCGGAATGGTTCCATCGGGCAAGAGCTCGACATTCAGTAGCAGGTTTCCATTCTTACTGATAATGTCTGTGAGGGATTCGATAATGGTCCGGGCATTGTGTCTGATAGGTCTTTCATTTTTGTGAAACCAATCACCAAAGGTGAGTGTGCCCTGCCAGGGATCGAGTAATATTTTGGAAGCGCCGCCCCGTTCTATATCCTCTGCAATGGATGGTTCTTTTGCATGAAATTTACCTGAAATAACGGCGTTTATTTTTCCGTACTTTTTTAGCTTGCTGCTAAAAAATGCTGTGCACACTTCTTTACCATAATCGCCATAAGGAAATCCATACCCATCAAACCAAAGCATGTCAACATCGTACTTCGTCACCAGCTCTTCTATTCGTTTTACATAATTCTTTTTAACTCCTTCCACCCACTCCGGCGTACGTTTTTCCGGCGGCAGCCCGTAGAGGTCAGCGGGATCAAGCCCTTCCCACCATTTGCCTTTACCATCGGCTTTGGTCATGTAGCCATCATAATGAACACCTTTTTTGGGCCCCGATGTATCGGCGCCAAATGCAGTAAGCCACCAGGTAAGAAAACGGTCATCATGCGAACTGACACCAAAAGGGATACCATACTTCACCGCTGATTTTTTAAACAAGCCAATGATATCTTTTTTAGGGCCCACATTTACGGAATTCCAGGGTTGATAGGTAGAGGCAAAATTGTCAAAATGATCGTGATGATTGGCAAGCGCTACGAAATATTTGGCGCCGATACTTTTAAAATACTTTAATAGCGCATCGGTTTCCAGTTTATCGGCCTTCCATTCATGTATTACGTCTTTAAAACCTTTTTCAGACGGATGGCCATAGGTTCTTACATGATAGGGATATGCATTTTTCCCCCAGGTTTCCCTTCCTACATTTTGCTGATACATGTGCCTTGCATACCAGCCACCACCACTGTCAGGTTGTGATTGCGCACCCCAGTGCACCCAGATGCCAAAGCGGGCCTCGGTGTACCACGTGGGAAACTGGTATTGATGGCGCAACTCTTCCCACGATAACCCCTTCTGCTGGGAATAAGATGCGGAAAAAATAAATAAAGAGATTACAAAGAAGATGATTTTATTCATAGCGCTTTTATTTTTTAGTTTATTTCTTTTATTTCGATCAAAATATTTTTTGTGAGGCCACATAGCCATTAGCCCTTACAAGTGTTATCACTGTTTTGTCGTTATTGGCAGCATCTACTTCAAGACTGATTTGCTCCCCCGGTTTTATTTCCGGTAAAGCATACATTTTACCAGCCAAATAATTAGTAGTGTCAACCGATACATACAGTTTATATCCTTTCACTGTATGCTGTGGCAGGCCAATGCTGCCAAAGATGGCAAGACCAATCTTTCCTTTTTTCCAACCATTGCTATTCTGTGCCTGAATATCGAGCGGCGAGGAAAGTTCCCGCAGTACTTTCATCGATGGTTTTGGATTGCCATACATATCATATACACCGTGTATCCTGCGGCGGTATTTATTTTTTTCCGGGGTGCCGGGGTAGTGTGTTCTATAATCGGTTAAATCAAAATAAATGGCGCCCTGTACAAAGGGTTTGCTTTCAAAAATGCTCATGTGGTATATCATGTCTTCTATTCTTCTTTCATCACCGCCTTTAAAATTGGGCTCGCACAAACCAAACTCGGAGATGATAAAAGTTTTGCCGGGATAGCTCATATGTATACTATCCAGATAATAACCAATTTTTGCCGGAGGCACGGCCCACCAACTACCGCCGTATTCATTCATCATCAGGTAATCGCCCTGGCTGGCGCCATCGGGTACAAACCCGGGGTTGTTATAAAAACTGCTGGTCAGCGTATTGCTTACATAGGCTGTCATGCGGCCAGGATCCAGCTCACGGGAACGTTTTAATAAATCATCAATCAGCTGTTTTACATCTGCATCGCGGCCGCGTAGTTCATTGCCTGCTGCCCAGGAAAAAACAGAGACATGGTTATAAAAATTACTGATCATTCTTTCCAACTGTTTTGTGGCAATGCGGTGAATGCTGTTGTTGGCCGGCGTTTCAGGGCCCCATAATGGAATTTCCTGTTGCACAATGATGCCATTTCGATCGCAGAAATCATAAAACAATTCATCCTGCTGAAAATGCATGCGGGTGAAGATGGTGTTTACGTTTTTCATCAGCTTACAATGACGAATGATCTCGGCATCGGGCTCCGCAAAACCAAAATTAGGATTGGAACCTGCGCTCCACTCTACCCCCATCAACTTGACGCTTTCTCCGTTTAGAAAAATTTGTCCACCCTCCATTTGTATTTCACGAAAGCCAACCACGGTGGACAGCTTGTCCACTGCTTTGTTGCCCATCATTACAGTTACGTCTATCCGGTACAGGTTAGCAAAATCAAAATGCCAGGGATTTACTTTGGACAAGATGATATCAACCATCGCTTCTTTGTTTTGCCAAACAGGGCTTAGTGTTTTGGTAAACATCGTATTGGTGGTGGGCTGATTTTCCTCCGTGATCTTAATGGCAAATTGAAGCTGGCTATTTGCCGCTTCATCAAAACCCAGCTTTATTTTTAACCGGCCCTCATTGTTAGCAATATTCAATTTCGGTTCGGCATGAATATAAGAGGCGGCCGGTTTATTGCTTACTATCAGGGTCACCTTGCGTATAAGGCCCCCATCATTGGGCCAGTCAAAGGAGTTGGAGAAAGGTACTTTGTTTTCGCTGTAGGCATTATTCACCGCAACCGTTATAACATTCTCCCTGCCATAATTCAGTTTTCCATCCAGGGTAATAAAAAATTTATTGAAGCCATCACCAATGTTCTCTTCCGCTTTTTTTCCATTCACATAGATGTAGGAAGTATGATTGATGGCGCCAAACTGTAATACAACTTTTTTATTTTTCCAGTTGGCAGGAATGTTGATCTTTTTCTGATACCATGCCCATCCATAATGATTTTGATTTTCTTCCTCTATGTTCCAGGTATGCGGCAGGTTTACGGAACGGGCATTGGATAAGTTTTTTTCAAACCATTTATTGTTGATGCCTTCTGCTTTTTTATCTGCTGAGAATTGCCAATCTGAATTGAGCGGGATGGTATCCCTTTGTGCGTTAAGGTTTACACAAAACAGAAATAAAAAAAGAATGCTGATGGTATGTTTCATAAAAAAATCTTGCTGTAAATATTGATTAGTTATCGTTTGTTGTTGTATCGTGATTTCCACCGGGGAAAGGAACCGGTTTGCCTTTAGCTTTATCAACAGGCATTGGCGCCTTCCAGGTTTTCAATTGTGCGCCTAATAAATTTTCCAGTTCGATAGTCCTGGCTTTGTTTTGGGCCGACAGGTCGGTGGTTTCACCAATATCTTTTTTTACATTGTACAATTCTACTTTTCCGTTTCGCAGGTTATACACCAGTTTCCAATCGCCTTTTCTGATGGCGCTGAAATAATTAATACCCAACTCGGGATCCAGGTTTTGCCATTTATTGGGATAATGCCAAACCAGGCTCCTGGTGTTATCGGTAAATGCCGGGTTCTTTAAAATGGGAACAAAACTTTTTCCATCCACCTTCTGCACCGGTTTATAATTTTTGATGCCGGCCAGTTCTAAGATGGTGGGGAAAAAATCTTCAATAATCACATACTGGTCCGCAATCGTAGCCGGTCTTATCATTGAAGGATATTTTACGATCATCGGTTCACGAATGCCACCTTCGTACACCGATCCTTTGCCCGCTTTCAGCGGCAGGTTTTGTGTATGGTCTTTGCCGCCTATTTCCCGTGCAATGCTCAAGCCGCCATTATCGCTCATGAAAATGATGACCGTATTTTTTTCAATACCGTTCTTCTTTACAAAATCCATTATATCACCAAGGCTTTTATCCATGCCTTCTACCAGGCTGGCGTAAGCGGCCTGTGTGCTGTCCAAACCCGCATCATAATATTTCTGAACGAATCTTTTATCGGGTTGAATGGGGGTATGCACCGCATAATGCGCCATGTTTAAAAAGAAAGGCTGTTTACGCTTTAGCGGTTCCTGCAGGGTTTTTAATGCTTCTGTTGTTAAGGCTTCTGTCAAAAAAGTATCGGAGCCAAAATATTCTTCCATATCGGGAACGGCACGGGAGGTAGCTTTTCCGGTGATGTTACCATAGTTTTCATTGGCCAGGTAACTCTGCGGATTGCCCGCTGCATGACCGGCAATGTTCACCATAAAACCCATATTATAAGGATTGGCGCCAGGTGTACCCGCAGGCGCCCAATGTGCCTTGCCTACATGAATGGTAAAATAACCGGCGTCTTTCAGAATTTGCGGAAACGGTGTGGCATATACTGTTTTTTCTATACCTGGCACGGGGCTTAGACCATTGATGTTCCACTCGGCCGCAGCAAATTGCTCATCGGCTGCATCCGTATTTTTATTTTTTTCTGTGGCCGTCCAGTTAGTGATACCTGAGTGCGCCGGGTTCATGCCGGTAAGCATGGCAGTGCGGCTGGGTGTACAAACCGGGGCAGCATAGGCATTGGTAAACTTCATGGCCTCTTTTGCCAGCCGCTCCATGTTTGGGGTGTGATATCGTTTATTTAGATCCGTTACTCTGGTCCAGAACGGAACCGAACAGTCCTGCCAGCCCATATCATCTACAAGAAAGAGAATAATGTTTGGGCGATCCTGCGAAAAGGCAAAGGACAAAGACATAACAGCTAAAACAATCATGGATAGTCTCTTCATATTCTAAAAGCATTTTAAAACACATTTTTTCAATAGCTCCAACATTAAAAATCAATAATTGCTTTTATCACATTTTCTTCGGGCAGGTACAATTTTTCAAACTCTTTTGGCAACGCATCAAACGGTATCCGGTGAGTAATATAACCCCCTGTGTCAATTAACCCTGCTTTCATCAGGCTGATGACTTTTGAAAAATCTCTTGCCCTCGCCGAACGGCTGGCCTTCAATGTTATTTCTTTACGATGAAAATTAGGATCATCGAACACAATTTCGCCTACAAACAATCCTACAAAAACAATGGTGCCGCCTGCTGCCACATAATTAAATGCGTTTTGCATGGAGGCTTTATTACCGGTGGCATCAAATACAATAGTAGGTAAATCGCCATTAAAAATTTTCTGCAAATCTTCTGCGATATTTTCACCCGGCAACAAGGTTTCTACTTCAGGAAATTTTTGTTTGGCAAAGTTCAGCCGCTTTCTATTTACATCCAATACTGCAATGGGCACAGCCTGCAGCCGCGTCAGTGCAATAATGCCCAACCCAATGGGACCTGCGCCGATTACCAGCACCGTATCACTGTGCAATAAACCGGCTCTTTCTACAGCATGAGCTCCAATAGCAAATGGTTCTATCAGCGATACCTGTTCGGCCGGAAGTTCATTGGTGACATGCACATTGGATGCGGGGTAAGTAATGTATTCCTGCATGGCGCCGTCTTCATGCACACCCAGCACCGTCAGCCTACTGCTACAATTTGTTTTACCTTTTCTTACGGCCTGGTCTATCACCGGGTTGCGATAAGGCTCCACCGTGCAGCTATCACCCACTTTGATATGCTCCACACCAGCGCCTACTTCTATTATTTCTGCTGCAATCTCATGACCCAAAATGCGGGGATAACTAAAAAATGGTTGCTTGCCATTATACGCATGCAGATCTGTGCCGCAAATAGATACATTTTTAATTTTCAATAAAACTTCCCCCTCAGCCGGCGCTGTTGGTTTAGCCTTGGTGATCATTTCAAATTCGCCTGGTTTTTTTAATACAATTGCTTTCATGTCTTTATCGTTTTAAAAGTTAACCACTGCTCCGCCATCCACAGGCAGCACCACACCTGTAATATACCGGGCCGCTTCCGAAGACAGAAATACAGTGGCATTGCCAATGTCTTCGGGTTTGCCAAAACCTTCCATCGCAATCCTGTTGATTATTTTTTCCTTTCGTTGCGGATCAGCATTGATAGCATTTAACATCATAGGCGATTCGATCCAACCGGGAGCAATGGTATTGACCCGCACATTATATTTTGAGAATTCCGTTACCAGGTTGTTCATTAAACCCGTAAGCGCCGATTTGGATGTGCCATACGCCGACACCCGATCCATACCAAAGATCTCCGTCATGGACCCTAAAAAAATAATGCTGCCTTTTTTTCTATGCACCATCCGTTCGGCGCATGCACGGCTCAGGCTGAACACACTTAATAAGTTGGTCTGTATGATTTTTTCAAACTCCTCATCTTCTGTTTCCAGCGCCCATTTTTTTAAATGGATGCCGGCATTGTTTACCAAAATATCAAGAGCGGCAATTTCTGTTTCTATTTTTTCAAGAAACGATGGAATCAATTGTTTGTTCAGCACATCAAATACAAAATAATAGCAACTGCCCCCCAGTTGTTTTTTTGCCTGCAGCAAAGGTTCTTCTTTTCTGCCGGTGATGATGACTTTTGCCCCTGCATCTATCATGGCTTTGGCAATACCAAAGCCAATACCTGTGCCGCCGCCGGTGATAAGCGCTGTTTTGTTTTTTAATGAAAAAGCGTTTAATGACATAGTTGAAATTCTATTTTAATTCTTCCAGATGTTCATCTAAAAAACGAAAGCCCCAGCCGGGTTGCCTGTGCGGGTACGCATAGCCCTCTTTCACCAACATAGGATTATCAATTAACGGATCAATCCAATCGAATGATTCCACGCCCACGCCATTGGGAATAGAACAGACGAGCGGCACATCATAATCTTTATAGTAATGGGGCAATACAGGAATGTGATGAGCATTTGCTACGGAAGCGCTTTCACGCCATGCTTCCACACCGCCGATGCGCAATATATCGGGCTGCCAGATATCGAGGGCATTTCGTTTAAGGAGTTCCGTTAAAGGCAAAGTATCATATTCTCTTTCACCCATGGCCAGTGAGATACCCGTTTGTTCTTTTAATGTTTTATAACCCTCAAAATTTTGGTGATGCAGTGGTTCTTCAAACCAATAAATATCCAGTTCCGCCGCTTTGTGCGCTAATTGTATGGCAGCCGGCAACTGCATGCCCTGGTTGGCATCCATCATAATATTGAGATCGTTACCAATTGACTGTCGTACCAGTTTTAACCGCTCCACATCTGTTTTCCAATTGGGCGACCCAACTTTTATTTTTACCGCCTTAAAACCTCTTTGCTTATAGTGGGCCACTTCTTCTATCAATTCATCTGTTGTATAAGACAACCAGCCGCCACTTCCATAGATAGCACATTTTTCGTGGTGTACACCCCATAGTTTCCATACTGGTTGATCCAGGGTTCTTGCCCACGCATCCCACATGGCGATATTTGCCGCAGCAGCGGCCCATTTGTTAATGCCTTTGTCGCCAAAATATTCTGCAGCATGATAAAGCAATGTTTGCACCCGGCCGGTTTCATTGGCTTCAAAACCTATTACCGTTGGCAATACATCTTTTAATGCCCCAATAATAGCATTGGGCGAGTATTGAAAAGACAACAAATAGCTTTCGCCAACTATCCCGTTTTCCAATTGCAACCGCAATACCAAAAAAGATATTTCGTGCAGTGCGTGCGTAGCATCGGCAATGGGCTTTTTGAGCGTTGCTTTTGCCTTGTAGATTTTATAGCTTTTTATTTTTACCGATGACAAGTTCATGCTTCAAAATATTAATCTTCATGAAATATTTCTTCCATGCGGCTCCAGGTTTCGCCTTTGGCAGCGGCATCGGGCAATGGGGCCTGCGTAGGGGCTGTTTCTTTCCACCAGCGTTGGGTAATGGTATCGGCAGCCATCTTTTTCATGTCGGCGGCAAAATCATTCCCGGTGTATTCCCAATAGCTAAAGAGGTAAGGCTTGCCCTCAATTTCTTTCAGGTAAATAGAGTAGTTGCGAATATTACATTCCGTTATTTTTTTCAGCACACCCGGCCAAACGGCTGCGTGTAGTTTCTTGTAATAAGCCAGGCTTTCGGGTTTGAGGCCGGTGACCATGCCGTAGCGTTCTGTTTTTTTGAATGAAGCGATAAGTGGACCATTATTGGCAGCGGATGTTGTGTTGTTTTTTTTACTATCCGTACAAGCAGTAAAAAGTAAGATTGCTGCCGCAAAAATAATAAAGTAAAGTTGTTTGAAATGGATCATCGTATTTTGGTTTTTATGACTGGTATATATTTTCCACTATTCTTTATTCGATCACCGGAATATTTTCCGCATTTCCATCCAGTTGCAACACGATCACGTATTGCGTTTTGCCCGCCAGTATTGCAGGCAGCATTACACGAAACGAATCATTTTCTTTTTCAACAGAAATAGTTTCACCGCTCATCGTATTCGCTTTGATAATTTTCCTGCCCGGAATAGGTTTCAATGTAATTGCAGATGTATCTGTTTTTAATACATACAGGTATATTTTATTTCCTTTTCTTGTAGTTGCATAATTATTAGTTGGCTCATAGGGTCCGCCTAATGTGTTATAAATAGCTTCGCCGTTTATTCTCAGCCAGTCGCCCATTTCTTTGAGGCGTGTTATTTGTCTTGCCTCTATTCTTCCATCAGGCATGGGACCCACATTCAGTAATAAATTGCCGTTTCCACCAGCCGACTTGGAAAGTATGGCCAGGCATTCCTTTAATGACTTCATTTGATCATTAGGTTTCCAAGCCCATTGATTGCAGATAGTAAAACAACTTTCCCAGGGCATTTCCATGTTCATTCTGCCAACAGCCTGTTCAGGTGTGTCATAATCGCCTATCATGTCGGCCTTGTTAATTTTTTTATTCTTCACACCTGCCCTTTCTTTCCCTAGGCGGTTGTTGATGATCACTTCGGGTTTTAATTTTTTCAGGTAAGCATACATATCTTTTCCCATATCGTCCGTCCAGGGGCTCTCCCATTCGCCGTCGAACCACAGCATGTACGGATTGTAGTTAGTGATCAATTCTTTTAACTGGTTTTTCATGTAAATGATATACGCATTCATATCTGCTTTGGGATCAATGGTGGAATTGTGCGCTGAATGAATGGGATAGTCGGGATGATGCCAGTCCAGCACGGAATAATAAATGCAATATTTTATTCCCTGCTTTTTGCAAGCCTCGTTTAATGTGCCTACAATATCTTTTTTGTACGGCGTGTTCATAATATTATAACTGGTGAATTTCGTTGGCCATAAGCAAAACCCATCGTGATGCCGCGCCGTAATGGTAAGATATTTCATACCGGCATCTTTGGCTGTTTTTACCCAGGCATCGGCATTAAACAACACGGGATTAAACTCTTTATACAATGAATCATATTCTTCTTTTGAAACCTGTTTATCCCTGCTCCAGCCTATTTCAGTGCCCCGCAGGCTTACCGGCCCCCAGTGAATGAACATGCCGAAACGCCTGCTCATAAAATCCTGTAACACGGCGGGATCTACTTTGGGTTGTGCCACTGCCTGCAGGCAGCAAAGGCAGAAAAGAAATACTTGCAAAAATTTATTCATGGTTCTTAAGTTTTATTCTTTATTTTTTTGTTCCCGGGTTGCCTCTTCCTGTCGGGCGATGTGGCCTACCCGGTAATGCCATTCAGCTTTTACCTAAACATCCAATACAATACCGCCATAATTAAAAGCAATAGCAGCGACAGGGTCTTGTAGTTTCCAATGCCCTTCCATCCTTTAGCCTGAAAGGGTTCCCATATAGATTTCCAATATAGTTTGCTGCTTCGCTCCGTATGCTGCACCGGATAGATATAAGAGAACACAATTTGCATGAACACACAGACGCAAAAAAGATAAAAGGCCATCATCATAAACGGTATCTTACCCATTGCTGTTGCGGGATATAATTTATTGATGGTGAAAACCGCTGCACCAAGCAAAGAGCCTAACCATAACGTAAACTGCGCCGATTTTGCCGACGCTTTTTTCCAAAACACTCCTAATAAAAATACACAGGTAATGGGCGGAGCTATATGAGCTATTACATCGTTAATGCCTTCAAACAGGCTTTGGTACTGGTTCAGCAGCGGCAACAGGCAAATGGAAAAAATTAAAGCAATACCTGCCGACAGCCTGCCAACGCTTACCAATTTTTTATCAGAAGTTTCGGGTTTAAACCGCTTGTACAGATCATAACTGGTGAGTGTGGCTATCGAATTTAATGCTCCGGCAATCTGGCTCATCAGTCCCGATAATAAAGCCGCCACCAAAATACCCATCAGGCCTTTTGGCACCAGTTGCGTTATCATCAATGTATAAATTCCTTTTGTATTCAAAATAGTTTCGCCATGAGCATTTGTTTGTTGCAAACTGCTAAGGTCTAACCTGCCTGAATGATAGAGGGTGTAGGCAAATAGTCCGGGTAAAACAAAAATGAATACCGGCAATATTTTGATAAAGCCGCAAAACAGGGCGCCTGTCTTAGCATGGTTTTCATCTTTTGCGCCCAGGGCCCGTTGCACAATAGTTTGATCGGCACACCAATACCAAATACCTAAGACGGGGTATCCTAAAAATACAGCCAACCAACTCATACCGCTTTTGTCGCCAATAGGGCGCATCATGCTCAGCTTATCTAAAGAATTATTTTTACTTAATACATTCGTCATATGATCCCATCCACCCATTTTGTTCCAGGAAAAAATGGTGATGATGATGGCGCCGGCTATGAGTACGATGCTTTGAACAGACTCTGTAACAACCACGGCCCGCAGGCCACCAATGATGGTATATAATCCGGTAAAGGCGGCAATAATAATTATACTGGTGTACATGTTAATACCAAACAATGTTTCCAGCACAATGCCGCCGGCTAAAAAAGAAAAGGCAATGTGGATGATGATGGCAGAAATAACAGAAATAAATGCCAGCCAGTCGCGGCAGGCCGTATTATATCTTCTTTCCAAAAAATCGGGCAGCGTGGATACACCAGAGCGTATATAAAATGGAATAAACAGCAACGCTAAAAGTATAAGCGTGAAAGCCGCCATCCATTCAAAATTTCCGTTGAGCAGGCCTGAATCAAAACCACTTTGTGCAAGGCTTACCAGGTGCAGGCAGGAAATATTGGTAGCAAATAAGGCAAGGCCGATCATGGGCCAGCGCAGGGTTTTACCTGCTAAAAAATATTCGCCACTGGTTGTTTCGCTGCTTTTCTTTTTGCGTGTACCGCTCCAAAGCCCAATGGTTACTATGAACAAGATGTAGGCAATTGTTATGATAATATCGGGTGTGCTAACCATTTTTATTATTTAGATTTAGTGTTGAGTGTTTAATGCTCAAGGCTAATCATTTCCGCATCGGTAATCTTCGATGCATTTGTTGAATAGCGAATAGAACCCTGAACGGAGCGTTGCAACGAAGATGATAGTAGCAATGAAGTTTGCATCATAATAATTCAATTATCTTTTAAATCGCAACTGCTGCCGGGCTCCTGCGGCGTAGCATACACTCCGTTTTTAATTTTTACCGGGTTAACAAAATAACTTTTCAGGTGTGGTATATGTTCTAAAAACAAGGCTTCGTGCCCCAATGATATATGATTGAACAACACCAAATGCTGGTGCAACTGCCCCATATCGCCTACATGCGGCACTACGGGCACGCCGAATTTTTTACAGAGCAAACTAATAGTTATGAATTCACTAACACCACCCACTCTTACTGCATCCACCTGTATAAAACCAGCGCAGCCTGTTTGTAAATAATTTTTAAAGAGAATACGGTTGGGCACATGCTCACCCAATGCCAGCTTTACCGGCGCTATTTCTTTAGCGAGTGTTTGATGTGCCAGCACATCGTCCGGATGCGTGGGCTCTTCCACCCAATAAGGATTCATTTTCTTTAGTTCGTTGCAAACAGATATGGCCTGCGGCAGTGTCCACTGCTGGTTGGCATCGAGCATTACTTTTATATTCTCACCAGCTTCTTCTCTTACAATGTTGGCCCTGCGTATGTCCCGCTGCGGATCGGACGAACCAACTTTTAGTTTCATGGCAGTGAAACCACTGGCAATGGCTTTTTTGCAATTCTCCCGCACTTTTTCATCATTATAATTAAACCAGCCAACCGAAGTATCATAACCGGGATAACCTTGTTGTAAAATAATTTCCCTGCCGGCTTTTGTGGTGGCCTGCTGCGAAATCAGGTCAATGGCCTCTTCTTTTGTCAATACATCTTCGAGATAAGACAGGTCCAACATATTTACAATTTGTTCCGGGCTGAGATCAATTAATAATTTCCAAAGTGGAACGTTTCTTTTTTTCGCCCACAGATCAAAACAGGCATTGGTAACAGATGCCAGTCCCAGGTGCACCACACCTTTATGCGGCCCCAGCCAGCGAAACTGTTGCTCGTTGGATAAGGTTTGAAATGTATTGCCGAAATCGCTCATCAACTCTTCAATCTCCTCACCTTTTAATTTATCGGCATAAAACTTCGCTGCTTTGCAAACCAAATCATTTCCTTCACCTACGGTAAAGGCAAGGCCCGTACCGGTTGCAGAGGATTCATCACTAAGATTGGTAACAGCATAAGAATATTGCGGGTCTTTATGAATGGCATCGCTGCCAACGCCGCTTTCAAGGGTATATCGCCTGTCCTGTATTGTTATTTGCCTGATCATTTTTTTTTGTCGTTATAAGAAAATCAAATCAGCGCCCTGTAACCCAATTCAGCGCCGCCGCTTACGGGCAAAATGCAACCGGTAATAAAGCGGGCTGCATCGCTTAATAAAAACACACAGGCATCTGCAATCACATCGCCTTCTGGCATTTTGCCCAATGGCTGCAGCTTGTTGAGATAGTGCATCATTTTATTGGGCTCGGGCTGCTGCTTCATCCATGTGTCGAGCATGGGCGTTTTAATGGCTGCCGGGCACACTGCATTTACTCTTATTCCAAACGGTGCATAGTCCAGCGCCATGGCTTTGGTGAGTGCATTAACGGCGCCCTTGGTAGCCACATACGCAGCATGGTTTTCCTGGCCGATGCTGCCCACCATGGAACTGGTATTTAAAATGGCCCCTGTTGTTTTTTTTAACTTTTCAATACCATACTTAGTGGTGAGATAAATGCTTTTTATGTTTACGTTCATCAGCCCATTCCATTCTTCTTCGGTAGTGGTATGCAAAGGTTTTGATGGATGTCCGGTGCCCGCATTATTGTGTATGGCATCCAGGCGGCCATGCTTCGCAATGATATTGCTGATGGCATCTTTTACATCTTTTTCATTGGTAATATCGCCTTCAATAAATAAATGGTTCTCTGCTTTCAACTCGCTTTGTTGTTGTATCCCTACAGTCTTTTTATCAATGATGCAAACTATAGCGCCGGCACGGGCATAGGCTTTGGCGCATTCCCAACCTATTCCATCAGCGCCACCGGTGAGCAGGATGATTTTTTCATGCAGCATAATAAAAATATAGTTTGCTAAAATTAAAGTGACCAGGAAGCAAAACATAAGTCCGTATTGACAATTTATTTCTTTATTTTAGCAAAAATAATCCTGGATTGATTTTTTCAGGCTAATATGAAACCAGTTTTTGCAAAAATCTTAAACAGCTCGGCGGACGAAGTTTTTTTTACCAGAAGCTTTGCCCAATCCTCTTTTATCAGTGAGTTCCATTTTCATACGGCCTGCCAGATGAATTATGTAGTGAGCAGCAGCGGGTACAAGGTCATTGGTGATTGCATTGAAAATTTTGAACCGGGCGAACTAACGCTTTTGGGCTCTGATCTGCCGCACGTCTGGCATAACAATATCCCGGCAAATAAGCGGGCCAAAAAAAATACACAAGCCAGTTCTGTCACCTTATTTTTCAACCCGGAAAAGTTGGTATCCCTGTTGTCCAATTTTTACAACACCAAAAAACTGGAGCAGGTATTGCAATCCTCCAAACGCGGGATGCAGTTTTATGGACAAACAAAAAAAATGATGACTGAGCTCTTATTTAAAATGACTACAGAAGAAGGGGCTGCAAAAATGATATCGCTGCTGCAACTGCTGGAGAAATTGTGTACAACAAAAGAATACAAACTGCTGGCCAGCGGCGGTTATGTAAATACATACCATAGCCGGGATAATGAGCGAATGGACAAAGTGTTTAAATACCTTTTCAATAATTTTTCCAACGAAGTAAAACTCGATGATGTAGCAGCCATTGCCAATATGAATAAGCAGGCATTTTGCCGGTTTTTTAAAACCAGATCACAAAAAACCCTGGTGGAGTTTATCAATGAAATACGCATTGCCCATGCCATAAAGTTGATGAATGCAAAAGACATGAATATCGGCGCCATAGCCTATGACTGCGGCTATAACAGCATTTCCAATTTCAATAATTTTTTTAAAAGAGTTACTGGACAAACCCCTTCCTCATTTAAAAAAAGAATTTGAAAATGTGTTGCATCATTCGGGGCGGCCCTTTGTCATTTCCCTACATATTTTGTAACGATGGGTTGCAGCGCTAATGCCCACCTGCGATAACCGTTTGCAATAAGATGAATGCCATCTGTTGAATAATCGTTTGTACTCAGCCTGCCATCTGATTGCACAAAAGCTGCGGTCAACGGCCAGTAGATATATTTATTTGTTTTTCGGCTTGCCAGTAGTTGATGGATCTTATCATATTTTTTTCTCCAGTCCATATCTTTTTGCAAGCCCGTAGGCAAAGGGCCGCTGACGATCACTTTTGTAGAAGGCATATTTTTTATTGCATAATCTGCAATGGCAGAAATGCCGGCGGCTATTTCTTCGGGACTGTCGTCTTCAATAAAATTATTCACACCAATGGTTATCACCAGCAGTTTTGGTTTGGCCAATTTATAGTTACCATGCTGCAATCGCCACAACACATTTTGTGTACGGTCGCCGCTGATGCCCGCAGATTCCCATTTGTAGTTTGAGAAAACAGAATCAAAAATATTTAAACCCGGTTTATACGTAACGTTTGGTCGCTTCCCGCCAATGCCTTGTGTAATGGAATTGCCAAGAAAAACAATATCGAGATTTTTTTCAGCCAGAAGGAGGCTGTCAATATCATTATGCTGTGCCCACCAGTCTTTCCCTTCAATCCATCCTGCGCCGGAACGATATTCGGAACCAGGAGCAGGAATTGCGGCAAAGTTTATTTTCTGCCCTGTAGCTCTTAAAATAAAATCAACAATAAGCGTAGGATTTTGCAAACTGTGTGGATGATGATTTACACCTGGTTTATGAATCACTTTGATAGTACCTCCTGCCGCTTTTATTTTTTGTTCAAACGGGTCCGTGTTTTCCTCTACAGGCACTACTTCATCGGCGTCGCCTACTACGTGCAACAAGGGAATGCGTAGCCGGGCAATCTTTGCAGCATTATCTAAAGGACTACCGGCAAAACGATCAGCGGCATCGCCAGTGAGCCCGTAATCGGTTTTCACGAGTTCCCAATTTTCTTTGCTGCCCTGGCTTTTGCCTTTTCCCCCCGGCCAGCTTTTCAGATCCAGCACCGGCGCATCGGCATAAATGCAGGAAACTTTTTCGGGATTGGCCAGCGCCCAATTGTACACATACACACCGCCGCGGCTCATACCTTCCAATGCTGGCTTCTTGGCAAGACCGCATTGCTGCATATAGGTATAAAATTGATTCCATAATTCAACAGCTTCTTTGTTACCAAAAAATTCAGCCACATCGCAATACACAATATGAAAACCTCTTTCCAGCAAAGCAATATCGGTTTGCGGCTCGTGGCCCCAAAACCTGGCCCGCCATATCCAGGGCAAACCAATAACCGCTTTTTTCGGCTTAACTATTTTGCAATTGCGATTGTTGAATATAAAGTCGGCGCATTCAAAACCATGAAAGGAGCTGAATTTCTTTTCTTCTTTTATCGCGGAAAAAATATTGAATGTTTTTTTTTCATTCAGTTTCACTGCTTCATATACTCTTCTTGCAATGATTGTAGCGCCAAGTGATGAAGGGTGGATCTTATCAACAAGCAACTCCGGCTTATCAATAAACAACGAGTACAGATCAATGAGCTCGGAGCCGGTTTCGTAGGCCACTTTTTTTATACGGGGAATAATCTGTTGTTTAATGAAGGGATTGTAGATAGATGTGCTGTCTTCGTAAAAAGAGGGAACAGGAAGCAGCAATACCACCCGTGGATGCGATCGTAAAAGACGGAATGAATCAATCATATCCTTGTAATCTTTTTCAAACTCGTCATAATAAGGACGGTTAACGGCCTTGCTGTCGTTGGTGCCCAGCTTAATAAAAATAATATTGGGAAGACTGCTAAGGGCTTTCCTATATGCTTCCGTTTCCCAATAAGAATAGTTCCCCCTTCGTAGCATTGTCCTTCCGCTTACGCCAAAATTCATTACTTCGTAGCCCTCGCCCAGCATGTTTTGCAATTGAGCGGGATAATTATTCTTTTCCCGGTTGGCCACCAGGGTGCCATACGTAATGCTGTTGCCTACGCAGGCGATCTTTATCTTTTGAGCATGTGCGGTTATACTCACAAAGAAAAATGCACAAAAAATCAGTCTTGCAAAAATTGAATTCCGGTTCATATTATATTATCTGGATGAAAAAAAACGATCTGCAATTTTATTACACCATGCTCACTACATCGTATCTATTTTCTAAAAGACCTCTGCTTGTACCGGGGTTCTGCTTGCTATTTATGAGAAACTGCATGTCAATTTTCCTGTTTTATTCACATACTGCCATAACAATTACTCTTTGTCAAATAAATCGCTTCGTTTATTCAGGCTCCTGCAGAAAATGCCTTCTGCCTGTCTGCAGTTGCCAGCATAGCCAGGTGTATTGTAACACCGGGGTTTGCTGGATCAAGCCGCAATGCCTCCTTAAAATGCTGCTCCGATTTATCATATTGTCCCAGTCCCAGCCATCCCAGGCCTTGCAGGTAATGACAGTGAATGTTGTTGCGTACATCAAGGTCGTCGTCAAAAATCATCATGTCAGGGAGCGAAACGGCGAAAAAGTCAATTTTTATTTTTTTATTCATATTCGCCATACCAAACTTAATAAGGTTATTAAATCGTTTCCTGGCGTCCTCTTTTTGACCAAGCTTTAGCAATGCCAGCCCCTGGTAGAAAATTTTATCCGGCTGCTGATCATTATAAAAAATAGCTGGTGAAGGATCACTAAGGCCTATGGATGCTTTACGCCAATAATCAGTTGCCGCATTCATTTCATTTAATTTTTCATATGCACAACCCATCCAGTAAGCAATATCATTTTCCTGGGCGCCGTATAACTTGCCTTCCCCCAGATTTTCGGGATAAATTTCTGCAGCCTGCAGCAGTTCCAGCGCTTCCCGGGCTTTATTTTCATTCAACGCTTTTTTGGCCAGCCCCACATGAACCTGTATATGCTGGCCTGATGTTCTTCCCTCTCCTCCTTCCCAGGGATGAAAGTTGCGGCTTTGCAATAATTGTCTCCCTTCTTCGTAACGGGCGGTCAACGTATGCAGCGACACGTACTCAATGTACAGATCATCTCTTTCAACAATGAATGTTTCATATTTCCTCAAAAATTCCAGCCGCTGTTCCGGTATTTTGTGAAAACGCTTGTACAATTGATCCAGCTCATACAATACCCTTGAATCGGTTTTATCACTGGCAAAAGCTTTTTGAAACAAACGAAGCGCTTCTTCCTTTTTGTTGAATTTATTATAATAAGCGATGCCCAGGTTTCTAAGCACAGTAGGAAACCTGTCATAAATGGCGATTGATTTTTCCCAGCAATTCCTTGCTTCTTCATACAACCGCTTTGCGTAGTAGAAATTGCCGAGGTAATAACAGGCTTTGTAGTCGCTGCGGTTTAACTCAACTGCCTTTTTCAATACTTCTACATCTTCCACACGGTTGGGGAAAACCCTGTCTGGCGAACATTGGAAGCCTTTCTCAAACCAATGTTCTGCCGCGCCGGCATCGCTACTGCGATATTTATAATAACCTAAATAGTAAAAGAAGAGCGGATGATTGTTCGTTTCAGCAATTGAATGCAGTAAATCAAACGCATCATCATACCTGCCGGCATTTGTATAGTCTATAGCGATTTCAATGTAATTCTGATGGTTCCCCCGCATCAGTTCTTTTAGTGTTACCAACACATTTTCTGCCTTATCCTCTGCGCCTTTTGCTGAAAGGTTTTTGTACAGTTCATACCGGCTGCCGAAGTCAAAATGATCCATCTTCAGTGATTCTTCCGCCCAAGGCAGTGCATCCTCCAACCTGTCCAGCTGACGCAAGATAATTGCTTTCAGATGTCTTGCTTTGGGACTGCGATAGTTTCTTGCCAGTGAATTTTCAATATGCGTCAATGCATGGTTCCAGTTTTTTTTCAAAGTTTCAATAGAGGCCAGCTGCAGGTATGCATTATCCTGAACAGAAGTAGTCCATGTGCTTTTAAACAACAGTGCATACGCTTCATCATATTGCTTCTGATATTTTAAGGCAAGCCCCAGGTTATAATAAGGTTCGCTATCGTAAGGATTGGGATTGTGTTTGCATAATCTGTCAATAGCATTGCGAAAGTATGCCTGGCTTCTTTCAAACTCGCCTCGTCGCAGATACAATAAACCTAAGGCGTTGTTGCAGCGGATGTCTTTGCTGTCCCTTCTTATCGCTTCTGTGTAATAATCTTCTGCAAAGTAGGTTGCATGACGGTATTGCTCCAGGTGCAAGCCCGCTAAATAAAGCTCTTCATTTGTTGGCACGGCAGATGGCTCTTGGATTGCTTTTGCCGGATCGGGAATGGGCTGTTCCTTTTTTGTTTCAGGTGTGTAGCTGATCAAAACATTTTCATTTTCATCTATTACCGCTACAGAATAATGTTCGGGAGCGGCGAGCGGTGAGGCGACTTGAATGTTTTCATCGAAAACAACAGTAGGGGATAAGGCAATTGATTTTTCAAAAATAATTTGCTGTTGGCGCCTTAGCTGAATTTTAACAAGCCTTTCCCCGGTTACATATACTTTGATAGCTGCTTTGTTGTCCTGAATTTCAAAATTCACCAGGGCATCAATGGAAGCATTTTTTACATACCCGATATTTTTATACGGCATGAAGTATTGCTTAAACTCTCTTACTTCATTGGGCATTATCCAGCTAAAGTCGGGCTGGTTATCGGTAAAAACACCACACATTATCTCAAAGTAGGGGCCATCAGAATCGGTCAGCTGCCTGTCCCATGCTTTGCCAAATTCACCGCATCCCCATGTCCATTGTTTTTTGCCAGGAGACAGATGGTGATCGGCTATATGCATGAGGCCGGCCTTCTTTTGATGATGGTAACCGCCTACAAAATTGAAAGCACTGTTTACCACCATATACGAAGTAGGCACAGGGATATTGGTGTAAACAGATATATCCGTACCAGGCGAATAATCCACTTTGTAATAAGTGCCTGTAGCAATCGGAAAAGAACTTACATCTCTTTTTCCGTGATCGAAAACGGCATGCACGTCCGGTGGAAATACACTCTGGTAATGCTCATCTACAGCCACTGCCGGATTGGTCCACCATAAGAACGTTTGCGGAAAAGGAGTGCGGTTATGAAGCTTTGCATGCAATTCAATATAAGCTTTGCCGGGGTGCAGCGTAAAACCCAATGCACATTTGGTACGAAACATGATTTCATATTCATTCACCCATACCGTTTTACTGCCGTCCTCATTTTCTTCTATGCAATAATCAATGGGATCAAAGGTTGAAGGACGGTGATGCTGAGGCCAGTTAAATTCAATACCGCCGCTGATCCAGGGGCCTGCCAAACCCACTAATGCAGGCTTGATGACCTGATTGTAATAAATAAAATGATAATCGTTGGTTTTATCATACGCCATTTGAATGCGGCCACCGAGTTCCGGCAGAATCATCACCTTCAGGTATTCATTTTCCAAATAAAGACCTGTCCACTCCTTCTCTTTCTTTTCATCATATACCTTATCAATAACAGGATGCGGGTACACTACGCCGCTGCTGCCCTGGTACACTCTTTTTTCCAGGAACATGGGATTTTTATCAGGATCACCAATCTTATAGGTAGGAATCTTTACCGGTTCCTGCCAGGCTTTTACTAACATGGACAATCAGTTTAAATGCTTTATTTTTTCAACCAAAAAATATTTCGGCTCATTCTACTTAATATTTTTATCGCTCTGAAAAATCAAATTGAAGTACCGGTTAATAATTAATGCGGTGCAAAAACATTCTCCAGGTCCTCCAGTGTTTTTCCCTTTGTTTCTTTCACTTTTTCCCACACAAACATAAAACCAAGCACACATATGGCTGAATAGATATAAAAAGTATTGTGCATGCCGATCCATTTTGCCAATACCGGAAAACTGAACGTGAGAATAAAATAGGCCGCCCATAAACACAATACAGCGATAGAGGTAGCAATTCCTCTCACCTTGTTTGGAAATATCTCGGAGATCAAAACCCAGGTTACCGGCGCCAGCGAAATAGCATAAGTACCAATGGCCGCAAGCAAAAATCCCCCCACTAAGGCCGATTTGGCTACCAATAGCTGAGCAATAATGATGTACAATATGGCTAACCCGCCTGCACCCATCAGCATCAATGGCCGTCTGCCTATTTTGTCAACCAGTGCCATGGCCAGGAATGTGAAAAAAAGATTGATACCACCGATGAATACGGTTTGCAATAACTGATCATCTTTTGAAGCGCCAATGCTTTCAAAAATATTGGTGGGATAGTTGAACACCACGTTGATACCGCACAATTGTTGAAAAACAGCCAGGCCAATGCCAATCAATACTGCCGGCAGTATGCTTTTTTCAAAAGCAGCTTTGTAACTTAGTTTTACTTCGCCCTGCACCGAGCCTTCAATGGAGCGGATTGTATTGGCCACAAAAATTTTATCACCGATCCTCGATAGTATATCAAATGCCTTTTGTTCTTTTCCTGCCTTTATCAGCCAACGGGGGCTTTCCGGCAACCATAATACGCCTATCACAAAAAGAGTGGAAGGAACAGCGCCCAGTCCAAACATCCAACGCCAGGCATCGGGACCATTGTAGCGCAACGAATAATTTACGAGGTTAGTGATCAATATGCCGATAACTATGGTAAGCTGGTTGATGGCAACCATACGGCCCCGATATTGCGCAGGCGATATTTCAGCTATATACATGGGCGATAGCATGGAGGCCATGCCTACTCCTACTCCTGCCATAAAACGAGCGGCAATAAAGAAGCCAAGCCCCGGCGTCAAGGCCATGGCCAATGAGGAAAACGCAAAAATGATAGCAGCCAAAAGCAGGCCCGGACGGCGTCCATACCTGTCTGCAATTTTGCCGGCAAGCAGGCAACCAATAATTGCTCCCAGTGCCAGGGACCCGGTAGTAAAGCCTTCCCAATATTCATTGAGGCCAAACTGATTGCGAAGAAAAGGAAGCGAGCCGGATATAACAGCAAAGTCAAAGCCGAACAGATAACCACCCAGCGCCGAGATAAAAGAGAGTGCAATGATATAAGACGTATTATAACCTCTATTTCCAGTATTCATAAAAAAATTAGTCTATTAGTAATGAGTCCGGAATGAATCAATCATATCCCTCTAATTTGTCTTTTAAACGTTTCATTGTTACTGGCACATTCCATTTCTTTCAGCTTATATATTGAATGTCCGATAATTTTTAACTTTTAAAATGGGCCTCCCGTTAAAACGGGAGGCCCATTTTAAAACTAACTGCCTGGTATAATGAAAAAACTGCTCACTAATTTTTCTCTTTCCTGTTCTTAATTTTTGATAACCTTATATTGTTTTGTTTGTTTGCTGCTTTTTACCTGTACAATATAAACCCCGCTTGCCTGACAAGACAGATCAATATATATCCTGTTTAATCCCTTTTCAACACGCTTATTGATGTTATAAACGCTTCTTCCCATTACGTCAAAAACAGTAACCGTTGTATTGGCTGTCTCTGAAGATTGAATGTCTATATTAAAGCCTTCTCCTTTGGGTACGGGGTTGGGATACACTTTAGAAAGATCAGTTTTAACTTCAATTGTGTTTGGGTTTGCAATAACAGTTAGATTATTGGCTACCCTTGCACCTAAACAGCCACTTGAACCCGTAGCCTGCCCGCCGGTTATATAAGTGGCATTGACAATACTGCCGGTATAAGCGGTGCCCAATGATGCTGTTGCCACAGCGGGATTCGTATTATCATCCAGTTGCCAGTACACCTGCAGGTTGGCTGCATTGGGGTGGCAACTGCCTAAGACCTTGTCTTTCCAGGCAGTTAATGTTTGCTGGCTAAGCGCCTCATTCCATACCCTCACTTCGTCCATTATGCCGTCTAAATAATTTACCGTACTGGTCAGGTCTTTGGTGCCTATCAGGTAGGGGGAGCTGTTTGTTCCCGTAGTTGCCGGTACCGAACCTCCCCCAAACGTGAGTGTCTGTTGTATGCCGTTGACAAACAATTTTAATCTCGCAGAATCGGTTGCCCGGGTTCCGTCGTACACCATGGCCACATGGTACCATTGATTGGGGGTGAGAAGATTATTGGGAGCATTGGCATAGTTGGTTCCTCCATTGTCCACTACCACTTGCAGCGAGTTCACATTGTTCGTGGCCAGGGCTATGCGGTTGGTACCCGATAAAGTTTTGCTGAAAATATGCTTCCAGGCTGCAGTGGTATTGAATTTCACCCAGGCTTCCATGGTGAATTTGGAAGCCGTGTTTAAAGCCGTCACATTGCCTGCAGAAACGGAGCCGGAAGAGAATTGCAATGATTTTCCCGAGGAAGCACAGCCACTGGAGTTCGTTGCCCAGCCCCCCGTAACATAGGTTCCATTAACAATACTACCCGTGTAAGCAGTGCCCATTGAGGCGGTAGCTACCGCAGGATTGGTTGAGTCATCCAGTTGCCAGTACACTTGCAGGTTAGCAACGTTAGGATGACAAGCGCCAATTGTCTTGTTTTTCCAGCCGCTTATTGTTGTCTGGCTAAGTGCCTCATTCCAAACCCGCACTTCATCTACCACTCCGTTCAGATAGTTGCCACCTGTACCCTGATCAATGGCGCCAATCACCATGGGTGCTGTGGTGGTACCTGTCGTTGCAGGAACTGTACCTCCGCCGAACGTAAGGGTCCGTTGCTGGCCATTGATATACAGCTTAAGCTTTGCTGCATCAGTTGACTGGGTTCCGTCATAAACCATGGCAACATGATACCACTGATTGGGCGATATTACATTATTGGCGCTATTGGCATAATTGGTTACTCCATTTGAAACCACCACATGCAGTGAATTATTAGTGCCCGTTGATAACACAATGCGATTAGTACCGCTACCATTCCGGTAAAAAACAGAACTCCAGGGAGTGGTGCTGTTAAACTTTACCCACGCTTCCAGCGTGAATTTGGAAGCGCCACTTAGGGCCGGCACATTGCCTGCAGAAACAGATCCTGAAGAAAACTGTAAAGACGTACCGGAGGTAGGTGCCGGAAGTGGCTTGCCCTGGTTTTTCCAATAAAACAAATCGGCGTGCCCCCCGTCCAGCGTATCACTCATGCTATATTGGGAACCGCTTACAAGGGTTAAGGGAACCATCTCCACAACACCATCGCTTCTTCGCACCCGGTACAGCGTATCTACGGGATCAATACCAAAATCAATGGTCAGGGTAATTTTCTGCGCCGTCAGATTGGCTTTTCCCTGAACAGTGTCACAAGCAGGATTCGTACCATCGCAGTTAGTAATACCGGGGCCATTGGGTTTGGTAAGACCGTTGAGCAACATAAAATAGCTGTTGTATGTGGCAGGCACCGGCGCCATAGTGATGCCAGGAGTATTATCCAGACCTGGCACAGGTTTGAAATAACCGGCCAAAACATCGCCTTTTAATCCGCTATTGTAAGTACCCAGATTTGTAGCCACAATATTTTTTACATAAGGATCAACGTTTGCATCCCATTGCACAATATTGTTGGGCGAGGCATTGGTGCCACCGCTATTTTGTCCTGGGATGAACCTTAGGTCAGTGGTGCGCAACCTCGAGAGGTGCGGAGAAAGGTTGACCACCTGCTTTCCTATGTTGGCCACCTGATAATATTGGGGGGTGGGTTGTTGAGTGACATTGTCCCAGAAGAAAGCATAATAGAGCCATTCATTGATCCATTTGGCTCCCATGGTCAGATAAGTAAAGGCATTCAAATTAAATTCCGATTCAGAAACACGGTAGCCGGGATAGGAAGGATTGTCGCCGGAAAAGGCTTGCAGGTAGCCTCCAAAACAAATGGGTGCAGTGCCGGTGCCATCATAACCTCCCAAAGCATAATTTCTGTATACCTGCATATCCTGATAGAGGCGGGTATAGGTATTACCCGCACCCGGCGATGGCCCATAGATATAATGGTAATAGTACATGTCGAAAGTAATCAGATCAGGTTGGGCGGTTTGCATATAGGTGCTCATCTGGGAAGCATTCCATTCGTTGATGTATTGATTGCTGTGAAACAATACATCGGGATATTTGGCTCTAATCACATCGAACCAGCCTTTCATGTAAGAAGTCATCGTAGTGCTGTAGGGCTCTTCGTCGCCAATGCAAATGCTGTGCAGCTTACCCACATTGGCGGCCTGAACGGAATTTAAAAAACCATTTGCCTGCTCAAAACTGGAAGGGCTCCGTACAATAGCCCCGGCAGGAAAGGCAGGCTTGGCTCCTTTGGCGATGCCCCAGTAAAGAGTAGTATCCTGCTGGTAAACGGTGTAATTATAATTAGGGATTTCAAAGTACATAGGGCTTATATGGGCATAACTTAATTCACTGGCAGGAGGAAAGCGCGGAGCAAAACCTGTTAAGGGCTGCACATAATTCGATACGCCGCTTTGGGTAAGACTGCCCAGCAGCATAGAGGAAGTTAAGGGGACATCAGACACAAAAACATAAAACCCTTTGAGTCGGCTGCCACAACAATCTGTTCGGTTCCAGAGAACAATGGAATCAATAGTCGCCGTACTGCCCAGGTCTACCTGCCACCAGGGCTCCATTTGAGCATAACCTTCTAAAGTGTGGGTAACGGATCCATTGGCAAAATTACCGTCGGTATTACCATCTACCGCTGCGTCACTTAATCCGCCACCTCCAGACTTATTTGAAGATTGCTGCGTAGTTTTACTTAATGCTATGTTTACGCCATTACTAAATACCTGCACTTCTGCCAACGACAACACTTCCGTATTGGATAATTGCACCCGCACATACCGGCCGCTCCGATTTACGACAAGTGGCTGCCGTGCAGGAACGGGAACCTGTTCATTGGCATGATCATTACGCACCCAGCTTTGAAATTTTATTCCCTGCTGAATAAGGAGCTTATCCTGTCGGGTCATAGTTTGCGAAAAAGAGTTGAAGCATTGGAACATGAACAATGCCAACACCAGAACTCTTATGATATTTTTGTGAGTACATAGATATTTTTTCATAATGCAAAATTTTGAGCTTTTTGCTGATTTATATGCGAAACCATCGGGCGAAACCATCGGGCAAAATCATAGGGTTCCATTCTTGCGCCCGTTCATTTTGAATGCAAATAATAGTAAGAGCCTGTTTAAAATTTATTCAATAAAAGTTTTATAGCGGATAATTTGACCATTTCTTCGGAAGATTCCATGAGAAGCTCATAATTTCTGCACAATCTTCTGTCATTGTCAAACTAGGCAAAAGTTCTTTCTACAACCCATCGCTTATGAACCGGTTTAAAGGATTGAGATGGTTCTTTTGTTTGGTCACTTATAGAACGATATATTCACTCTCTTTCGCTTGCCCTTTATTACTTTTTTTCACAATTTTAAACAGGCTCTAAATGATTTCATTTTTAGAATTATCAATAGGAAAAAATTCTTACGTTCAAACAGAACTTAATGAAGACCTGTATTACTACGAAGGCTTTTGTGGTTGAATATCCCTTGATTCTATGAACCGGGAACAACAAGAGCAAAAAAGTCTAGAAATTAGGACCGCCTGTGTCCCACCAAAGCCGGATACCACCGTTATCGGGACCTCCTAATAACCCAATCCCACCCTCTAAACCTTTCGGATTGGAAGCACTTTCCGATAAAGGATAAGGAATACGCCGGGCCCCAATCTGCGAATCAACTGTACCATTACTCAGGTTTTCAACTACCGGGAACAATTTAGGGTAGCCCGTACGACGTTGATCTGCCCAGGCCTCCTGGCCATCGGGAAAAAGAGCCAGCCACTTTTGAATCATGATGCGTTCCAGATTCTGTTCTTTGGTGGCGGCGCTATTCCACTTAATGGTGATGTCAGACTTAGCTGATATATTGTTGGCTGCATTACGCGGGTCTATATAATCAGCCTGTTTGCTTATTGAATTGTCTAAATAGTTGCCGATGGTCACTCCCCATTGCTCCATGGAACGTTGTACACCTGTTTCATAATTTGTTTTAGCGTCACCGGCACCATTCCAGCCCCTCAATGCAGCCTCGGCTTTCAGAAACCAAATTTCGGAACAGGTCATCATAGCTTGCGAGGTAAACCGGGAAAAGGAAGTATTATAATTATATGTTGATAAGTCTCTGTAATTGATGGTAGAAACGTCAGCGCCTAGTCTTATACCTACGTATTGACCATTAACCGCAGCATTGGTGGCTGTAGTAAAAAATGCGGCAGCCCGAGGATCATTATACCCTGTTACATAGGTGCTGATATTGGCATTGGTCATATTATCAAAACCATAAGCAAAAGTGATCAGCCAGTAATCATTATTTCTGCCAGCGCTTTGTTTCAAAAAAGCGTTATCGCTATTGGCGATCAATAATCCTCCGGGGGCATTCAATGCTATTTCACCCTGTTGCTTAGCTAAGGTGGGATCTACTTTTGATAACCTCATCGCTAAACGCAGGCGAAGAGAGTTGGCAAATTTGAGCCATTGATTATAGTCACCCCCATAGATTAAATCAAAAGCGCCCATTGGCTTAGCTCCACGAGCGGGATCGGGATTGGCGATATAGGACTGTAAGTTGGCAACAGCTGTATCGAGCTGGTTAAAAAATGCTTGGTATACCGTTTTTTGATTATCATAAGGAATACTGGTGAGAGACGTACCCGCCTGTGTATATGGAATTGGCCCAAAACGATCAGTAACCCGGTCCATAGCAAATACCTGCCATGTCAGCGCAACACCCCATATATCAGGAATGGTTGTTCTTGCGCCTGCTTCTGCCAATTTTTTCACCGGCGCCATTACTAAATTGTATCCATGGGTAAATCCTCTTGCATTCCAACCATCCACAAAACTGTATTTCAAATTATTATTTCCTCCCACGAAATTGGTGGGTGACATCATATAACCGCAAAACGCATCAGCGCTTAGGTTTTGCGTAACCTGGTAATCTGCGAAAACTGCATTTTGCAGTGGTCCGAGCACCGTATGTGCCAGGGACAAACTTTGTTCCCCAGTGAGCAAATTGGGATTCGTGTTATATTCTTCAAACTTCTTTGTGCAGCCAGTCATTATTGCCACGGCAAAAAAAATGATGACAAATTCAGGAAGCTTATGCTTTTTATAATTGATTCTCATAAATAGTGTGTTTAAAAATGTATATTAAGGTTAATACCAATATCCCGTGTAGCCGGTTGATTAAACACGTCAATACCAGCCAATCCATTTCCAGTAGACATTGTAACCTCTGGATCGTAGGGTGCCTTTTTGTAAAAATAAAAAAGATTCCGACCGGTCAGGGATAGTTGAAGACTCTTAACTGTCTTCCCTTTTAGTGGAACGGTGTATCCCAGGGCTACTTCACGCAAGCGAACTACAGTAGCATCGTACATATAGGCTCCACTAAAACCTGCCCTTGCTCCAACCCTGGTGTACCACACTTTTGGATCAACAGTTGTGACCGGGCTTTTAGCGTCATTTACACCATTGATCGTAAGACCTCCATTATCCCTCGCTTCTCCACTTTCTGCAGACACCCCCATAAAGTCCATGTAAGATTGAGTGATAGACATAACCTTGCCACCGAATTTGCCATCCACTAAAAAGTTCAGATGAAAATTTTTAAAATCAATGCTGTTGTTCCATCCCATTTGAAATTTGGGGTTTGGGTTCCCTACGAATACAAAATCCGTTTTAAGCGGGATGTAAGGGTTACCAACTGTTCCATTACCCGACAATTGGATTCGGCCTTGATCATCTCGCATGAATGTTGGAGCATAAATATCGCCGTATGATCCTCCTTTTTGAAGCTGGGACCGGTATCCATTGGCTTCGTCAGTTAGTCTGAAGTTAAAATTTGCACTGGGAGCTTCATTCCACACTTCCAATATTTTGTTTTTATTAGCAGACGCATTTACAGAAGTTTGCCAGTTTAAATTGTTGCTTTTTATCGCTTCAAAACCCACCAGCACTTCAAAACCTGTATTTTGAATATTACCGGCATTTACATACCCGATGGTGACAAGACCGGGAGCCGGTGGAATTACAGGAAAAAACTGATTCAATGTATTGGATTTATACCAGGTAAAGCTGGCATTAATCCTGTTGTTCATAAACCTTAGATCGGTTCCCAGTTCAATGCTTTT
>CAZDQB010000006.1:55710-197716 GCA_964507525.1 uncultured Sediminibacterium sp.
TTTCGTGCGTTCAGGTTTTAAGGTTTTGGGAGTTTTTGTTGTGTTAAATACCAGCGATCCGGCTGAATTTTGTGAGTTCAACGGATTAGTCAAATAAACGGGGATAGTGTTTCCGACCTCAGCAACAGACCCTCTGATCTTGGCATAGCTTACAAAATCCGGCATTTTCATCATCTGCGAGACGATAATCGACAGACCGGCTGATGGATAAAAATAATGTGTGTTATCCGTAAATGCCAAGGCTGATGACCAATCATTACGTGCAGTTAGAGTTAAAAAAGCCCAGTTCCTGAAGGAAACATCCAGGTTGCCAAACATAGCCTGGAGCTGGTGGTGTCCAGGGTCAAAAGTCCGCACAATATTTGTCGCAGCGGGAACTGTAGTAGGGGCTGTCGTTACATTCGTTTGATTGGCCGCAATAATATTATTGATGACAAAATAGTCGGGGGTTAATAATGAGCCGCCAATGGAGGTTCCGCTATTAGAAACATCTGTGATACTTGCACCGATCAACCCACCTAACTTAATGTCTTTGCTCTCAAGAGGAATTTTAAAATTGGCAATAGCATCCCCATATTTTTGGGTGCGGGTTAACTCATGATACCGCATAAATCCCCGTTGGCCAGGGTCGTAGCCCACATCAGTACCCTGATAAAAGCGTTGGTTAAATTGGTCCGTAATCCGGTCAAGATTGCCTCTTACCTGCACATTCAGCCAGGGTGCAAATTCATATTTTATACTTCCCATCAATAACATTCTGTTTCGCACAGATTGATTAGGTTCCTTGTAGACCATCCACCAGGGATTTTCCTGATGAAAATCACCAGCCCGTCTTGTTATCCAGTTCTGATGCCATACACCAATAGTGTCAGGATTGAAATACTTATTCTTGTATGGAGCTATATCCCGGCCTCTGGGAAAAACATAGAGGGATAACAACGCATTAGGGAAAGCGCCGAGACTGGGGCTGTTGGTAATGGACTGGTTGATGTAATTCACACTGGCATCTACGGTTAGTTTATTATTTAAAAAATTTCCGGTTTCACGCAGATTAAAATTGTGCCGCTTAAGTTTGTTTTCCGGTTGAATACCTGAAGCATTGGTATAAGCGTAAGAAAAATATGTTTTGGCTACTTCGTTACCTCCGGACAAGCTAATTGCATTGATTAAATTAGCACCCGTCCGATAATATTGTTTCAGATTGTCATAACTGCTGGTTATAGGATTGCCCCAGCTACTAATATCTCCGTTAGTAGCACCCGGTGTGGCACCATAGCTATTCTGAAATTTCGGCCTGTAAGCTGTATTACTGAATTGGGCAGAAGAGTTGAAATGGATTTCAGTCTTTCCCTGTTTTCCTTTTTTTGTAGTGATAAGTATGACGCCATTTTGCGCCTGGCTACCATATAAAGCTGCGGCTGAGGCCCCTTCCAGAATAGAAATGCTGGCAATATCTTCAGGGTTCAGGTTGGAAATACCATCTCCTCCATCCACGCCTCCGGCAGTAAAAAAACCATTAGGTTGTCCACCTGCATGTCCAGTATTCAGAATCGGTACGCCATCAATTACATATAATGGTTGATTATTTCCCTGCACTGATCTGCTACCCCGCAAGATAACTTTTGCAGATCCGCCCACACCCGATGCACTGGATGAAATGGTAAGACCTGCAACCTTGCCGCTTAACGAATTGATTAGGTTAGTCTGCTTTACAGTATTTACATCTTCGCTGCTTACCTGTTGCACGTTGTAGGACAATGACCGGTTGGACTTTGATACACCTAATGCGGTTACCACCACTTCATCTACTTTTTGTTCTGCCTGTTTCATTACGATCCGAAGATCAGCAGCTTTGGAAAATGCAATCTCCTGTGTGGCAAAGCCTACATAAGAAATGACCAAGGTGCCGGTGCTTTCAGGAGCCCCTAAACTAAATCTTCCATTCGCATCGGTTGTCGTACCGATTCGGGTGCCTTTGACACTTACAGAAGCGCCGTTGAGTCGGGTGTTGTCTGTTGAAAGCACCGTACCAGTTATTCTAACGGGAGGAGGAATTGCTTTGATTTCTTCTTCGTTTAAAGCCCCAACAGGCTGTACCCGGTGGATTACAATTGTGTTATTGACAATTTTAAAACCGTATGGCAGATCTTTAAAGCAAAGATTCAACGCCTCCTGCACCGTGACGTCTTTTACGTTTATGCTTATTTTTGAAAATCCTTCCACCAGCGCCTCTTTGTAAATGATAGAAGCCCCCGTTTGCCGGATGACCTCTTTAAACACTTTTTTAACCGGAACATTTTTGTAATTGAGGGTAACTTTTTGTGAAAGACCCGCAGCGCTAATCTGTAGCGTAGCCACTAACAAAATAATCGCAGTCAATTTCATACACAATAGCAGTTTTCTGGCTCCCGGCACTTCTTTATAAGGCCGGCTAAGCAATCTTGGGAAATTCATTAGCTTTGAATTGTTTTGGTTAAATAATAAATTGATCACTCGTATTTATGTTGAGCCAAACTTCTGCCGTCCCGGGTCGCATCCGGGGCGGTTTATTTTATGGCCTTACAACAACTTTGTTTCCTTTCAACTCGCAACTGACTCCATTTTCTTCAAGCAACTTTAGCACATCCGACAGGGGCGCCCGCATGCTGATGCCGCCGCCATATTTTTCGGTACCGGGGGGCTGCTCATACACAATATTTACATTATACCACCTGCTTATCTGTCGCATGATCACAGGCAGCACAACATTGTCAAATTCAAATATTCCATTTTTCCAGGCCATTACTTTATCAACATCCACACCAGCATCAATCTTAAATGAACCCTGTACTGATTCCGAAATTTGTGCTTGCTGACCTGGAGCGATTTCTATACTGGAACTGCCGCTGTTTAGCTTTACTTTTCCTTCCAGCAGAGTTGTTCTGCTTGTCTCTTCGTCAGCATAAGCATTTACATTAAAGTGTGTACCCAATACTTCTATTTCCATCTTATTAGTTAGTACTTTGAATGGCCTTCTCTTACCATTTGCAGACATGGATGAAGCCACTTCGAAATATGCCTCGCCCGTAATTTCTACCTTACGTTCATTGTTCACAAAGTTTACCGGGAAGCGCATGCTGGTTTCGCTATTCAACCACACTTTTGTTCCGTCGCTGAGTGTGAGATTGATTACCTGGCTGCCTCTTGGGTTATTGATTGTATTGAATTCTATTGTTTGTGAAACCGCATCTGCCGTATATAAAATGTTTCCATTTGAAAGTTTCTTTAAGTTTACACCTCCATGTTGAACTAATGTGCCGTTAGCTACACTATCTAAATAAATCTTTTGTCCATTTGCCAGCGTAATCATAGCCCGGTTTGATTCCGGGGCTTTTACATCGGGCGATCGCTCATCCGCCATTTCAGGTTTGCTATCTCTATTATTAGAGCTATATGAAAAAAACAAATATCCGCCCAATCCTACCAGCAATAAAATGGCAGCAGCCGTACTGAGCTTCTTCCAATTAAACCGGTTATTAGCAGCAGGAACAAACCGGACAACATTACTATTATTATTAAGTATAGAGCTTAAAATAGCCTTTGAGTTATCCCTGTCGAGAATATGAGAGGGTTTGTCATACTGGTTCCATGCATCTTCCAGCTTCGTTTTCAATTCCTGGTCATCCGTCTGTTCCGCAAGAAAAAGAAGCTTCTCCCTTTCTTCATCAGTACATTGATCATTCAAAAGCTTAGCCAATAATTCGTTGAATTTGTCCTCCTTCATTTTAGGTATTTTTCAAAGTAATAGCCTTAGATACTACCCCTTGGATAGGACAAGTGACAGGAAAAACAAGTCTAGTTATTATTTAAAAAATTCTACGCCAGTTCAGCGAGGAGCAGTGAGCAATAAACTATTGCAAGTGGATAAGATCTGATAATGAATTTGCGAATCGTTTTAAGGGCTTGTATCATGTGAAGGCGCACAGTAGAAACGGATATTTTCAATCGATCGGCGATCTCTTCATATTTAAGACCTTCATTCCGACTCAATATAAAGACACGCCGTTGTTGGGGTGGTAATTTGTCAACCACCTGGCGCAATAGGTTTCGTAATTCTTTACCAGCTAAAACTTCGTCACTGTTTGCAATGGTGATTTCTTCGCCGGCCATCTTTTTAAGAATTGAAGCTCCAAGACTCTGGCGCCTTAATCCGTTGATGGCTTGGTTGTATGACATTTTGAACAGGTAAGCGTTAAAGTTTTCAATTCCCAAAAGAGAACTTCTGTTATTCCAAACTTTTAAAAATACTTCCTGAACGATGTCTTCAGCTGTAAACTTCGATCCGGTAAGATGAAGGATAAAAGAATAAAGTTTGTCTTTATAGAAAAAAAATAGTTTTGCAAAAGCTACTTCACTACCCTGAGATAACCTGAACAGGAGGTCTTTTTCAATATGATTTAAATTGTGCATCAATTGTTTTGTCCGCCACTCTGGCAGTTAATCCGGTACATAAACCAAGAACCAAATTATACTCAAAAATAGTAGTTTACCTAACTTTTAACTTCCTTTAAAATTGCAACTTCTTACAGTATTTTAGCCGTTAACCATTAAACAACCAACCTGCTCAATAACACGCGGAGTATTATATTGTCATATTACCCAACATCGACCCGATAGCACCAACAACACCAACCAAGGTGACGAATACGGCAGATTACCAAACACCATCTGTTAAAACGAAAATTAGCATGTGGCTTAACTTCCTAGATAGCATAACTTCTGTTATAGCCAAAGGGAATGGATGTTTTTAAAATGCCTTGTCAATACTGGTTTGTAGTCTTCCAGATTTCTTTGATTTTTTAAAATAGTTTGAATGATTGAAATTGTTGGAAAGAGTAGTAGATTGATTGGTGACACGTTACTTCATCTTGTTAAATATATAACGGGCAATTTTCCAGGAGCCGTTTTCTTTTTGTAATACAAACAATTCCCTGTTTTCTTCCGGAACTGTTTGCCCATTCGCATGAATAAGTGTGCTACCTTTTGACGTGGTATTGGCAAAGGCATAGCTACCATTCACCACTATTTCATCAATAAAGAATTCAATTTTTAGTTGGATGGTTTTGAATACAAATTCATAGGACGCTTTTACTTGTTCCATTCCTGTAGCAGTTGGAGTACTTGAAGGCATAAATATGCCATCCCGTGTGTAAAGGAGTAACACTTTGCTTACATCCGAAGCATTCAATGCGTCACGATAGGAGAAAAGAAGTTTCTCAATTGCTGCTTTTTCTGTTCTTGTTTCCATTTTAAAATTTCTTTGATTATTTTGAGAATTTTGTTTTTCAACTTTACTTTGGCAGGATGGTTACAGTAAAATACCCGCCGCCGAAAGAATCATTTTTTTCATTGTTCAGATTGTTTAAATGAACAGCACAAAGATGAAATTTAATGACAGGCTCAGCCAATAAACTATTGTAAGAAATACCCTTAAAATAGTTTAAGGATAGCAGTTATTTTGCAGATATATTTTTGCGGATTTTGCTGAGAAACTCCTGGGTAATGCCTAAGTAAGAAGCTATTTGTGTGCTGGGAAGCCGTAATGAAAGTTTGGGATATTGTTCAAGAAAAGCAAGGTATCGCCCTTCAGCAGGCTCGGTGTGTATCTTTCGCCGACGGATTTATTTCAGATAGAAAGTCTAAATGGTTTATGTTGATAATGCAAATACTTCCTTTTATATAATTCCTCACGTTCGCCCAACAACGGCGCAGTAAGGTCGGGGAAACTATCGTAATAGGACGAAAAGCGTTCCAATGTGGATTATTGGGCAATCAATGATTCATTGAAAATCTGTCCCGTTTTTCTATTCTTTAATTCCAGGTTATTAACTGTCCCTATACCGGAAAAAGAAACTCCGATACCGAATAAATTTTTTAAGGGCACCCGGTATACAGTCGAAAAAACAAGTTTGTCATTAATAAACAGGCTTACCTTTTTATCTGCAACCAACAGACGAATAATACCACCATTCGAAAGATCAGTGCCTATAGAACTAAGGTCATCTGTTCCCCCATCTTTAAAAATTTCAGAAAACCTGAGATGAGCCCAGCTTACACAACCCGGTTTCATCAGGACAATGTCATGTTTGGATCGTTCACCAAACAGCTCTATACCCACTTGCGAACATCTTACGCCTGGCCGTTGAAACGAGGTGTTCACATCGGCTGTTAATTCACAATTGTCCCCCTCGATGGCAAGCGGTTTTGTATTGACAAATTGTACAAAGAATGTCCGGTTGGTATCAACTCCCGATCTGAACAATTGATCGGCATTTACCAGTATCCTTTTGTTTTTGTCGATAGTGAATGAATTGACAGGATATACTCTCGTGGTATCATGTTCCATTTGGGCGGCAGCGGTCCATCCATTTGTTTTGAGATATACGGCTACAGTATCAACCGGGACCGAATTATATTTTAGTACCGCGTAATACCTGCCTGGTACTTGATAATAATGCGTGAATACAGCTAACGATGTAACCGGTCTTTCTCTTCTTCCATCTCCAAAATCGACGGTGAATTGACTGAGATCACCTGAAAAGTTTGCCGGAAGTTGAATTTTAAAAGTGGCTGAATGCGGATTTCCTCCTTCAGGATTATTACAAATAAGATTTATCACCTTTGTATTAATCCTGGCGGGCTGTTTCTTTTCAGAAAATTTCCAAATACTTATTGCTGCAATACCTGCTATCAGCAGACCGATAATAGGCAACCAACTTCTTTTTTTAAGAACATTCTTTTGTACCGACGATGTTGTGGGCCCTACAATTTCTTGTTCCGCTTTCTGCTGCTTTGGCACTTCGGCCTTTACCGGCCGGGGATGTTTTTGTACAAAGGTTTCCCAATCAGTATATCCGGCGTAATGAGCCAGTGCATCCCGTGTCGCTTTTTGCGGATAATACCTTTCCGTGGTTTTGAGTTTGCCAAAGATCCGTTTAAGTGTGCTGTGGCTTATCTGTACATCCGTATGCCTTGAAAGGATGCTGCTCAATTTTATATAATCACCGTTTGTCCATGTTGTGATAGCCGGGTTGCCATACTTTTCTCCAACAAACCGGCAGCATATTTCCAGGTGGTAGAAGGATTGCTTGTTTTCGTATTGTTCATTTTCAGCAGTCATCGTCATGCAAAATACTTATTTCCATCGTTTTAGCTTGCTCAAAATTTTGCTAAGCGCTTTGCGCAAGCCAAAACTTGGAAACCAGGTTCTGGCAAATCTAAATTTACTTCTTCTCAAAAAAAAATTTACTGCCCGCGGCCTACAAAGGGCAAAAACTCCAAAATGAAAGTTGTTGTATGAAAAAGAAACTGCTTTTAAATTTTCTCCTCATTTTGTCCCTGTCTTCTGTGGCATGGGCGCAAAACAAAGTGGTAAAAGGCACGGTTACCAATGCCACTACCAACACTCCGCTCAGCGGAGTAAGTATTATAGTTGCCGGCTCACCTGCCGGAACTTCTACAGACAATGCAGGACAATTTTCTTTGCAGGTGCCATCCGGCACTAAAAGCATCAAAGTGTCACTGGTAGGCTATCAAACAAAAACGGTAGATGCCGGCAGTGGTGCGCCTTTATCCATTATCCTTACATCCGAAGTAAAAGGCCTGGACGAAGTGGTGGTAATAGGTTATGGCACGCAAAAGAAAAAAGACCTTACCGGGGCTGTATCTACCATTGGCGCCAAAGATGTGGGTGGCCGCCAAACAGTACAGATTTCTGAGGCCCTGCAGGGAAGCATTGCCGGTGTTTCCGTAACAAGAAGCAGCAGCGCACCCGGAGTTGGTTCTTCCATTCTTATCCGCGGAATTACAACTGTTGGTAATAACAGTCCTTTAATCATTGTGGATGGGGTGCCTGTTGACAATATTGATCTTGTAAATCCTAATGATGTAGAAAGTCTTACCGTATTGAAGGACGCGGCTTCTGCAGCCATTTATGGATCAAGGGGTGCAGCGGGTGTTATATTAATCACCACAAAAAGAGGTAAAAGCGGGCAGAGCAGCCTGGAATACAATTATGAATACGGCGCACAAAAACCTACAGCCTTACCAAAATACGCGGGTGTGCAGGATTATTTCCGTTTCTTTAACGAACAATCTATTAATGATGGTGGCGGTATTGTGACAGGAAGAACCGATGCCTTTATCAATAGTTATTTAGACAGCAACAGGGTAAACCCGGACAAATTCCCGAATACAGATTGGCAAAAAACGGTACTTACCCATCCTACGGCGCCCCGCACCCAGCACGACCTTGTTTTTACCATGGGTACTGATAAATTAAAAACCAAGGCTTCGTTGGGGTATCAAAAAATAGGTGCGTTATATGATAATTACGATTACCAACGCTACCAGTTCCGTGTAAACAACGACCTGCAAATCAATAGTAGGCTTTCGGCTAACCTTGACCTGTTTTACAGGCGCACCAATACCAATGCTCCTGACTATAATCCTATTTCTGACAGTAGAATCTATCCGGCATGGTACGATGATTTTTACGACGATGGCCGTTATGCACCTGGCAAAGATGGCGGCAATCCTATTGCCGAGGTAAGGGAAGGCAGCTTTAAAAGGCAAAGGCTGAATGAATTCTCGGGCCGCCTGGGGCTTCAGTTTAAACCCTTAAAGGGTCTTAGCCTGAGCGCTATGCTGGCGCCTACTTTTGACTGGGACAAGACGAAAACCTTTGACAAGCCGTTAAAATATTATGATAAAGCAGACCCATCTCAGGTGATTGCTTTCAATGCTACCCCTAAAGCGGTTTTAAGTGAAGGCCGTAGCGAAGGCTTTGCTATCAACGGGCAGTTCCTGGCAAATTATAATAAAGAGATAGGCGCGCATACCATTGATGTATTAGCTGGTTATGAAGAAAATTATGGCTCATCTGAAACTTTAAGTGCAATAAGAACCGGGTTTCCCTTATTGGATTTTCCTTACCTCAGTGCAGGAACAACCGAAAAAATGGAAAGTTATGGCGGAGCAAGTGATTATGGATATCATTCCTTCTTTGGAAGGCTTCAATACAATTTTCAGAATAAATATTATTTACAGGGAAATCTTCGGAATGACCAGTCCTCCCGTTTTGCAAAACAATACCGGAATGCATTATTTCCTTCTGTATCTGCCGGATGGACCATTTCGGAAGAAAGCTTTATGAAAAATATTAACTGGCTTTCATTTTTAAAACTAAGAGGCTCGTGGGGCGAAGCAGGTAATGACAGAATAGGCAATTATCCCTATCAGGCTACCCTGGATTTTACCAATGCATTGTTTTATCAAAACGGTGTTATTGTTCCGCAGCCTGGCCTTGGCCAGCAGGTGTATGCAGTGCAAGACATTACTTGGGAAACTACCCGTACTGCCGATGCAGGCCTTGATGCAGCCTTCCTAAAAAACAGGCTTACCCTCAGCGCTGATTATTATAAAAAAACCACTTTTAACATTCTTTTGCCATTAGATATTCCCCTGTATTTGGGATATGACAAACCCAATCAAAATGCAGGCACTTTGTATGTAAAAGGCTGGGAAATAGAGATGGGCTGGAAAGACCGCATCGGCAAAGTGAACTATTCCATTGCAGCCAACCTCTCTGATGCTAAATCAAGAATTGGCAATTTGAAAGGAACCCAGTTCCTGGGCGACCAGGTCATTCGCGAAGGCAGCGAATACAATGAGTGGTTTGGATATAAGACTAATGGATTGTTTCAGACCAACCCTGCAACAACAGATCCTGTTGCCAATGCCAATACAAAAGCCGGTGATATACGGTTCGTGGACATCAGTGGCCCCGATGGCAAGCCTGATGGAAAGATCACTCCCGATGATAAGGTATTGTTAGGTGGTGCCTTGCCTCGTTATCTCTATGGGGGAAACATCCATGCCGATTATGCTGGTTTTGATTTTGGTCTTGCCTTCCAGGGCGTAGGCAAAAAATTATCAAGATTAAATCTTGATGTTGTCAGGCCTTTCGCCGCACAATTTGGCAATGTGCCGGCCAACATGGTAGGACATTTCTGGAGCGGAAACAATACTCCCGAACAAAACCTGCAGGCCACTTATCCCAGATTATCGCTTAAAATGACTAATACCAACTATGCTTTGTCAGATTACTGGCTTATAAATGGCTCGTATTTCCGATTGAAAAATATAACACTGGGTTACACATTAAAGCAAAACCTGTTGAAAAAAGGAGGCATCCAGAGTTTGCGGTTCTATGTATCGGCTAATGACCTGTTTTCTATAAGTAAATTCCCAGGTTATGTTGATCCAGAGTCGGGCAATTCCAGCTATCCTATTGTGAGAACAATTATAGCAGGAGCAACCGTAAAATTTTAAATAGTGATTGTAAAAAATGAATGATGATGTTCTTTTAATTCACCATTCACTCACAATAAAAAATTTAATAATGAAAAAAGCATTTTTAGCAATAACTATTGTTGCAGGATTAATGGCCTGCCACAAACTGGATCTTACCGACCCTTCCGGTCCTTCTACGGGGAGCTTTTATGCGAACCAGGCACAGTTGGAACTCGCGGTAAACGACCTGTACAGGTTACCCTTTTGGGGCTATAGTGATTCCTGGGGCAATGATAATGAGTTCTTTTCGGACAATGATATTTATCGCACATTCGGAAATGCAGTGATAAATGGTACCATGAATTCCGAAGATGGCGATATAAAAGCCTATTGGTTTAACTCTTACAAAGCCATTGCCAGAGCCAACTCATTTTTGGCTAATAAAGATAAAGCTGCCTCTAACACACCCGCCAGCGTTCTTACCAGGCTTGAAGCGGAAATGCGCCTGATAAGGGCTTTTCAATACGCCAGGCTGATTACCCATTTTGGCGATGTTCCCTTTTTAATAACGCCAACAGCATTGGAAGATTCTTATGGCATTGCAAGAACCGGCAAAGATTCCATCTTGAATTTTGTTTTCCGGGAGCTTGATTTTGCGGCAGCTAACCTTCCTACCTCTTATCCGAAGGCGGCACTGCAAAGGCTGACCAAGGGAGCGGCTTTTGCCATCAAGGCCCGCACGGCTCTTTACATGCAAAAATGGGCCATGGCTAAAATTGCAGCGGATTCAGTGATGCAATTAGCCGCAGCAGGTGTTTATGGCCTGCATCCCAACTTCTCTCAATTGTTTTTGAAAGAGGGCGGCTTAAGTAAGGAACTCATCCTCTCCATTCCAAGAGATGATAAACAAAACGTATCCATCGGGGCTGAAGGTTGGGTAAAAGAGCATATATCACGTAATGCCGGCGGTTATGGAGCTTACTTCCCCTCATGGGGTCTTGTAGATGCTTTTGAATGCACCGACGGAAAACCCATAGACAAATCACCTTTGTACGATCCTCACAATCCCTTTAATAAACGTGACCCCCGTCTTACCGCCACTGTTGTTGAATTTGGCACACCTTGGTTGGGTTATTCTTACCAGCCGCATCCCGACTCACTGAAGGTAAGGAATTATAAAACCGGCGGCTTGGTTAAAAACAATGACAGCAGGGGTGTAGCAAGCTTTGCTTCCTTTACCGGCTTTTTATGGAAAAAAGGCATTGACCAGAGCTGGGCCGACAGGCTTGTGGATGACAATGATGCCATCATTATTCGCTATGCTGAAATATTGTTGACCTATGCCGAAGCGAAAATTGAACTGGGTGAAATTGACCAGTCTGTTTTAGATGCCATCAACAAGATAAGAGCAAGGGCATACGGGGTTAATGCGGCTAATATTACTGCTTATCCTGCCATACAAACAACCGATGCCACTGAATTAAGAAAAATTGTAAGAAGAGAAAGAAGGGTGGAATTTGCATTGGAAGGACTTCGCTATATGGATTTGATCCGTTGGAGGCTGGCTGAAAAAGCATTAACGAAGCCCATCATAGGCTTGCCCGATCCAGCCCAGCAGGATCGTAGCAAATGGCCCTTCCCCGGCGTTCCTCAGATAGATGAAGACGGCATTGCTGATTACTCCACCTTTAGTTCAGATACCAAAATAATCCTTGAAAGAAAATTTGATAAAAACAGGCAATACCTCTGGCCTATACCGGCAGTGGAAAGGCGGGTAAACCCTAACATCACACAAAACCCCAATTATTAAAAAAAGTGGGCAGCTTTGATCGAAGCTGCCCACCACCATCTTTGTGTGGTATAAAATAAATAGCATGAAATTTTCATTAAAATGGGTACTGCCTGTTTTGTGTGCAGGAATGTATGTGCAGGCAAAAGCGCAATCAGCCAATTCGGTTAGGGAGCCGGTGCATCTTACAACAAAAAACAGGTTGCAAGTTAGCGGCGTTTACCCGCATCTGGCGCTTTTTAACGACCGCAGCTCGGGGCTTTGTGGCGATGGCACTTCCGGCGATGGCGGCGAAGGGGGCATTGGTGCTATTACTCCCTGGGTGGGACAACTCTGGATGGTTACCTACTCACCGCATTGTCCCACAGGCAGCTCAGATAAACTGTATAGCATTGACAGTAACCTGACGCTTATCATTCATCCTGAGAGCATTGGCGGCACCCCTGCCAACCGCATGATTCACAAAGAATCAAACCAGCTTATTACCAGCAATTATTTTATTGATAGCAAAGGCCAAGTAAGAGTCATTCCTTTTTCTGTAATGCCCGGCAGGATGACTGCTACAGCAAGACACCTGACCGATCCGGCCAACAAAGTGTACTTCTACGACATGGAAGGCAAAGTATATGAAGTCAATGTGCGCAACCTTTCTGTAAAAAAGCTTTTTAATAAACCCGTTCCTGGCTGGCATGGCAAAGGCGCTTATACAGCCCAACGTCGTTTTATTGTTGCCAACAACGGTGAAGAGGCAGTATTTAAAATCAAACCAGAGGATTTGAAGGCAGGAGCTTTGCCAAAGAATAACGAAGAAATGGGTGTGCTGGCTTCCTGGGATGGAAAAGACTGGACCATCATTGAACGTAAACAATTTACAGACGTAACGGGTCCCGGTGGCATTTATGGTGCACCTAATGACAAAGCCCCGGCCTGGAGTATTGGCTGGGATAAGCGTTCCGTCATACTTAAATTATTAGATGGTGGCGCCTGGTACACTTATCGCCTGCCCAAGGCTGCCCATACTTATGACCACCGCGGAGGATGGTACACCGAATGGCCGCGTATTAGAGAAGTAGGCAACAACAAGATGCTGATGGACATGCATGGCATGTTCTACGATTTTCCCAAATCGTTTTCACGAAAGAACAGTACAGGCCTCGTACCCATCAGCACCCACCTGCGCTATATTCCTGATTTCTGCAACTGGAATGGCCAACTTGTTTTAGCTACGGATGAAACCACCATGCTGCAAAACCCTATGGCAGGCCGTTCTCAATCAAACCTTTGGTTTGGTAAATGGAATAACCTCAAAGAGTGGGGCGCCACCAGCGGCTGGGGTGGCTCCTGGATGAACGATTCGGTAAAAGCCGGCCAGCCTTCAGATGCATTTTTATTCAATGGTCCCGGTAAAAAAATACTTCATCTTACCCATGATGCCAATGAGCCGGTAATCTTTACCATAGAAGTAGATAAGAAAGGCAATAACCAATGGCAACAGTACAAAACCATAGCAGTTCCGGCTAAAGGTTATCAATATTTTGTTTTCCCTTCCGGTTTCTCTGCTAACTGGATAAGAGTGAAAGCCAACAAAAATTGCAAAGCAACCGCTTTCTTCCACTTTGCCGGTAAATCCCTGCACGAAAAACAGGATGCCATGTTTAATTCGCTTGCAGGTATAAATGAAGCAGGCGATGAGCAACAAGCCCTTATTCGCCCCGCCGGACATAATAAAAACCTTCAGGTGCTGAATATGACCGACGGCAAAAAGCAATATGCCGAAGTGAATGAAAACATTGAATACCTGAATGGTATTGCAGACAGCACTGTCCAAATGGAAAGGCTGCTGGGCTTTTCAAAGCATTTTGAAACAGATGATGCCTCAGTCATTGTGCATGATAAAACAGGCGCCTTTCGTTTGCCCAAAACATCATCAAAATATGACGGATTCACAAACTACCGCGATGCCCGGGAATTGGAATCGGAAAGATACATGTTGAATGCGCAGGGCAGTTTTTATGAAGTAGGAAGAGAATCTGGTTTTGTTGCTATCCGTCCCGTAGCCACACATAAAAAGAGGATTGTTGATTTCTGCACCTGGCGTGGGCTGCTGGTGCTGAGTGGCACGAAAGAAAACGCTAAAAGCGATGGACATTATTTTCCTATGCAAAATAAAAATGGTGGTTTATGGTTTGGCGCTATTGACGATCTGTGGAAATTAGGAAAGCCTGTTGGTGAAGGCGGTGTGTGGAAAAACAGCGAGGTCAAAGCCAATGAGCCTTCATTGCCTTACCTGATGACAGGTTATGATAAAAAGAAAATTTCCTTAACAGCTGATAAAGATGTAATAATTACTCTTGAAGTAGATGTGGACCTTACGGGCTGGCACCAGTATAAAAAAATTGAAGTTCCTGCAGGAAAAACAATTGAGCATGTATTTCCTGACGGTTACAGTGCGCATTGGATAAGAGCGACAGCGGATAAAGATTGCAAGGCCACTGTCTGGTTAAAGTATGAATAAATGCCTGATAGAAATGAGAAAGATTGTAAGTTTTATACTGTTGGCTTTAATTACCCGTGTTGTTCCTGTTGCGGCCCAACAAAAACAAGACATTCCTTATTTTTTAAAACCCTATAAAAGCCTGTATTTAAAAAATCCCCGTGCTGCCGCTTTGAAATGGTTTAAGGATGCACGTTTCGGCTTATTTGTGCACTGGGGGCCATCGGCTGCTTATAAAGCAGGTGACTGGGTGTTGTATGATCGCAAAATACCCGTGCAGCAGTACATGGATGAAGCCATGAAATTTAAAGGAGAAAAATGGAATGCTGATTCCATCTGCGATTTGGCTGTAGAGACCCGGATGAAATATATTACCTATGTGGTAAAACACCATGACGGCTTTGCACAGTTTGCCTCAAAAGCGGGGAACTTCAATAGCATGAATGCTGCAGCGCACAGAGATTTTTTAAAAGAAATGGCTGTCTCTTGCAAAAAGCATGATTTGGGATTGTTTGTGTATTACTCTATTGGTATTGACTGGACGCATCCCTTTTATTTGACAACAGATTATTATAGCGCTGCAAGGCCGCATTATGATAGCGCCAGTTTTCCAAAAGATTTAATTCGTTTTAAAGGAAAAGAAGATTTTATCCACTACTGGAATTACGTGAAAACACAGATATACGAACTGTGTACGAACTATGGCCCCTTAGCTGGTTTTTGGTTTGATCCAATCGGTGGTACTTATGCCAACCAGGATTTGTTTGACATGCCTGCTATTTATAGCATGATAAGAAAGCTACAACCGCAGGCATTGATTTCTTACAAAACAGGCTTCAATGGCGATGAAGATTTTATAACCTGTGAACATGAAATAAAATCCATTACCGATTTAATGCGGACAGTACAGGGAGAAAAAACAGCGATGGTTGCCGAAGCCGCCTGGCAAAAAAACAAAGTCAAGACTGCCGAGTTATGCACAACCATGCAAAGCATTAACTGGGGCTATTATGAAAGCCCGAAACAAAAACACAAAACAGCGGAGGAGGTAATGGCTTTATTAAAAACGGCTGCAGACAATAATGCCAATTTATTATTGAACATCGGGCCCTGTCCTGACGGCGTTATTGTACCAAAAGACAAAGAAATGCTAACAGAAGTTGGAGAAATCCTTCTCCGGAAGGGGTTTCCCAAACAGGACAAAGTGAATTTTATGAGACTAAGAGAAATCAAAACAACAATAACCGGCCGCGATCTTGAAACACAAAAGTAAACAACGGCAATAGAAAAATTTTCCTATGTAGCAAGCAGTAGTTCTCACTCGCCCCGGTTTTGCAGTTCGGGGCATTTTTTAATCTCTCGTAAGTAATAAATGAAATGTGCAGTGAGTGTAAAAGATATAAGATGACAAACAATAAAACAACGCTCCAATACCTGTTTTGCGCGCCAGTGATTGTCGCCGCCCTTGGTTATTTTGTGGATATCTACGACCTGTTGCTGTTTAGCATCGTACGCATTCCCAGTCTTAAGGACCTTCATTTAGATATTGCGGCAAGGTCGCAGCAGGGCGCCAGCATTTTAAACTGGCAAATGACCGGCCTTTTGCTTGGAGGCATCCTGTGGGGTATTTTGGGGGATAAAAAGGGGAGGCTGTCTGTGCTTTTTGGATCGATCACTACGTACTCTGTTGCCAATTTTGCCTGTGGCTTTGTGCATGATGTTTCCACGTATAAAATGCTTCGCTTTATTGCGGGTGTGGGTCTTGCAGGTGAGTTGGGTGCAGGCATAACCCTGGTGTCTGAAACCCTGCCAAAACATTTACGGGCCATTGGCACTTCTGTGGTGGCAGGGGTTGGATTACTGGGAGCGGTTGCTGGTTATTTTACGGTTGAACTGTTTAGCTGGCGCAATGCTTATTTTGTTGGCGGTGGATTAGGCATCCTGTTATTGTTTTTAAGAATTGGCGTTTTTGAATCGGGGCTTTTCAAAAACATGAAAGATCAAAAAGGATTAAGCAAGGGTAATATTTTTACTTTCTTCAATGACAGGGACAGGTTTTTTTTATACCTCAAATGCATCGGCATAGGGCTGCCCACCTGGTATGTGATCGGCATTCTTTCCACCTTCAGCAATGAAGTGGGCAAGGCCTTGGGCATAGCAGAAGAAATAAAACCAGGCCTCACCGTCATGTGGTGTTATGTGGGCCTGGCCGCCGGCGATTTATTAAGTGGGTTTATCAGCCACTGGATGCATTCTCGGCGCAAAGCGGTGGCCCTGTTTATGGGCTTCACCTTTATCGGCAGCATCATCTATCTCTATGCAGGCATCCACAGCGCTGCAGCTTTATATTTTACAGCACTGTGGTTGGGTTTTGGCATCGGCTATTGGGCCATGTTTGTTACCATTGGTGCCGAACAGTTCGGCACCAACGTAAGAGCTACTGCAGCCACTACCATTCCCAATATGGTGAGGGGCACAGTAGTTGCGATGACGCTGTCGTATGGCGTGTTAAAACCCCTGGTGCACGAGGTAAACGCGGCGGCCATCGTAGGATTGGTATGTTTTGCCATTGGTTTTTATTCCATTCTCACTATACCGGAAACGCACAACCGTGATTTGGGTTTTATTGAAGGCTTTTAGCAGTGAAAACAAAATAAACCTGATTAATTGAACAGGCAGAACCCAATGGAATTGCTTTAGGAATGCCTTCAAAACATCTAATGGCAAACAAAGTTATGGGTGAGGCAAACAAGCTGAACTATAAACAACACTCCGGTATGAAATCATCTGTCAGATTAAAGTATATAGCTACAATACACAACCCTTAAATATTCAATAAGCCTTTTTCTATCTAAAGTCATGTTTCATAAAACCCAAAACTTTTAAAATGAAAAAAAAATCTGGCTTTTACTTATTCTACCTTACGTCCGCAAATTGTGGTGAAAAATGCAGCCAATGAGGCGCCTGTAATCACCATCACTTCTCCGGCCACCAATGACCTGTTTGGAAAGCCGGCAACCATTCTTATCAATGCCAACGCAAGCGACCCTGATGATAATATAACCAAAGTGGAGTTCTTTAACGGCGCCACAAAAATTGGTGAAGACCTTACCGCGCCGTACAGCTTTAACTGGACCAATGTGCAAGCGGGCACGTACGCGATTACTGCAAAGGCAACCGATGCAGAAGGCTTGACGGCAACTTCACAGGCGGTGACAGTTTATGTGGTGAACCAACTCAACTTGGAACCCGTTGCCGATGCTTATGTAAGAGGAGGAACGAATGCCAACTCCAATTTTGGCACCGCCACAGAACTGTGGGTGAAGAACGATCCTCAGGAGGTATTTACCCGGGTTACTTATTTGAAATTTGATCTAAGTAATTATAGCAACCCGGCTGATCTGGGAAAGCTGCGGATGAGCATCATTTCGGGCAATACGGCGACACCAACCATTCAGCGACAGCTTTATTATGTGCCCACCGATACCTGGACGGAGACCGGCATTACCTGGAACAACAGGCCCGCTACCACTACCTTGCTGGCTACCCAACAAGGACGCAACAGCGGCACCGTGGAGTGGGACATTTTAAACCAAATAAATGCAGAAATTGCCGGTGACAAAGTGCTGACCCTTGCCATTGTGGGTTCGGTTGCAAACACCAGTGGCGATGTGCGGTTTAGTTCAAGAGAGGTAGCATCCACAAACCTAAGACCCCAGTTGATAATAGATACCAAACCACAGATAACGCTTACGGCACCGGCCAATGACACTACAGTAAACGATACGGCATCATTAACGATCAGCGCCATGGCATCAGACGATAAGGTTGTATCCAATGTGAAATTCTATGTAAATAGAGAAGAGAAGGCAACCGTTCAGCAAGCGCCTTATACCTGGCAGTGGACCAATCTTTTACCGGGTGCTTATTCTCTTACGGCAAAGGCAACAGACAATGCCGGTCTTGCCGCCACTACCGGTGCGGTATCCGTTACCGTAAAGGATGTTACGCCGCCGGTCATCACCTGCCCTGCCAATATAGAAACGGACAACGATGAAGGCCAATGCGGCGCTGCAGTCATTTTCGCGGCAACGGCTACCGATAATCCCGGCGATCCGGTAATTAGCTATAGCCACAATTCAGGATCGGTATTTCCCGTTGGCACCACTACGGTTACTATTACCGCCACGGACACGGCAGGCAATAGCAGCACTTGTTCGTTCAAAATAACGGTAACTGATGCTGAAAAGCCCGTTATTACAATCTGTCCACCACCTAAATCAGCCTATGCTGATGGCAGTGGCCAGGCGCCGGTTCCAAATTATGTATCCGAAGTACAGGCCAGAATTGTCTGCATGAGCATGGCTAAAGCATATAAAGAGATGCCAGATGAAAAAACGGTCATTCCTGCAAATGTCATTGCATTAAAGGTTCTTATTCTTTCATCAAAGCGGAATCGTAAATATTCGGGAACACTTCTCGCCTTGCTTCCATAATAGAAGGGCATCATGTATATCCCTAAAAATATCATGGCCAGTGCTGCTCCAAGCCAATAGAAATGCACTGTGTACAATCCATACTTTACTCCATTAGCCGCCATTCCCAATACTTCCTGTGCACCCAGGTTGGCAGAAATAAAAGCCAGGCTCGTGATCCATAAGGGGAGGCTCCTGTTGCTCATTAAAAAATCGCTACTGGTTTTTATTTTTTTCTTCAATAAAAAACCAATACCGACTACGAATAAGAAATAAATGAAAATAATGAAGTAGTCAACGAATAATAATTTCATGGCAATCGGGCGTCGATTTTATTTTGAGGTTTTGAAATAATTAATTCCCAATCCCCTGATGCCTGTATCAGCTATAAACAGCGCACCGCTTAAGGGAAATCTTTCCAGCTCTTCTTCCGAAAGGCCTTCCCTTGCCGTGGTAATAAATAATTGCTGCATATTGTCACCTCCAAATGAACAATTGGTAACATGCGGCGCTTCTACAATCACCTTTCCTATTAAATTCCCTGAATCTGGTTCATAACGGCGTATGCAACCTTCTCCCCACATGGCAATCCATAGTTTTCCTTCTTCATCCATGCACATACCGTCCGGCATGCAACCCTCTTCTTCAATAGTGATAATGACCCGTTCATTTGAAATGCTGCCTGTCTTTAAATCAAAATCATACATTTTAACGTTGTAATCAAGCGAGTCAATGTAATACATAAAGCAGTTGTCTTTCGACCAGCAAATGCCATTCGATACGCTGGTATTTTCCAGCATTTTTGTTAAGCTGTCATCAAATCTGTATAAAGCCCCTTCACGTGGAAGCGCATTTACATTCATAACCCCTATCCATAACCTTCCCATAGCATCACACCTGCCATCATTGCAGCGGTTTTCAGGATTACCGGGCTCAATATCTATGAGTTTATCAAGTGTTCCCTTTTCGGTTTCCAGTTGCGCTATGGAACCCTGCAATGCCGCAATCAATTTTCCGTTATCCGCAGGAACAGCAACTCCAATTTTTCGTCCAACATTAACCTCTTTTCTTTCTTTTGTGATCGGGTCGATACATCCCACTTTTTCGCCCAAAATATCTACGTATAGGAATTTTCCCCACCCGGGATGCCAAATGGCGCCTTCCCCCAATAACAAGCTGGTTTTTGCAAGCGCATTTGCTTTCCAAATTTGCACACTCATTGTTTTCAGTTTTCTCTAGCAAAGTAGTTCAATTGCATTTGTCTTGCTTTATTTTAAGCCAACGTCCTGTTATTGTCTAACCTTTAAAATCGCTATTGTATGGCAGTTAGCAGTTTGAATATCAAACCACCAATTTTGCCAGGGCCTCACAAATCGTGGATAAAAGAGTTTGGGTTTTGTCCTGCAAGATGAACTATTTTATTTTATCCAAAAACGTCAATAAAGGTCAACACAACAGGCAGTGGCAGTGGCAGGATATGATTGCCAAATTTTGTAGAACAAAACGGGCTTATCTCTGAAATAGATCTCTACGAACCATCTTCATAACATCATCAAAATCAAGCAACTAATTTTTCTAAACGTATTAATCCATTAAAAAATGAGTTCGTCATTTGTTCGATAGGGACTACAGATTCCCGCTTTGGAGCGATAAGCAACGAAAAGGATTGTTTATCGCTTCTTTTGTTCCGAAACTGCTTCTTAATTCCTTCAAAAAGTTCTATTTATAACATTTGTTTCCACCCGGTCTAATCATCATTTTCATATTTTGATGCATTAAGATTGGATTCATTGTAACAATCCCCCGACAACAACTAAAACTTCCCGACATTTTACCTCGACAAAAATAATTGCATATAAATTTGCGCAACTCAAAAGTTGCATATATATTTGCAACCTGTAGGTTGCATAATTAAGTTTTGAAAATGAAACAAGACATATTCCAAGCCATAGCTGACCCAACACGCAGGGCTATTTTAACTTTAATTGCTATTCAATCATTAACGCCAAATGCAATGGCGGAAAAATTTGATATGAGCCGACAAGCAGTATCAAAACATATTAAAGTATTACAGGAATGCGAATTGATTAAACCTGAGCCGTCTGGCAGAGAGATTTATTATCACTTTAATCCAAGAAAAATGCAAGAGTTTGACGATTGGTTGGCCCAATTCAGGAAAATTTGGGAAACTCAATTTAATCAACTTGACGAGGTATTATCAACAATTAAAAATAAGAAAAAATGACAACCAGTTTGCTATTTGATTTTACCGTAGACAAAGCAACAAAAACGGTATTCATAACCAGAGAGTTTAATGCCGACCTTTCACTGGTATGGGATGCTTTTACCAAACCAGAAATACTTGACCAATGGGTGGCAGCTAAACCATGGACATCAAGGACAAAATTTATGGACTTCAAGGTTGGTGGACGAAGATTTTATGCGATGGTAAGCCCTGAAGGACAAGAGCGTTGGGCAATTCAGAAATATACTTCAATTAGCCCAAAAACCAATTTCAAATTGTTTAATGCTTTTGCGGACAAAGATGAAAACCCTGAATTACCCGGTTCTGATTGGGATCACACCTTTAACGAACAGAACGGAAAGACAACCGTGCGCATTACTATTTATAATGAATCTCTTGCCCGCATGGAGAAGATGATTGAAATGGGTTTCACAGAAGGATTTACGATGTCAATGAACAATTTAGAAGATCTGTTGGCAACGTTATCCGGGAAATGATTTCCGTTGAAAATATTTTGAATAAACTTTTAATAGAACAAACAACTTAACAAGCTAAAAAAATAATAACTATGGCACTAATCAATCCTCACATTAATTTCAACGGAAATGCCGAAGAAGCATTTACCTTTTACAAATCAGTATTTGGCGGAGAGTTTACAAAAGTCATTCGTTTCAAAGACCTTGCAAGCCCTGAATTCCCGATAGCGAAAAAAGAAGAAAATAAAATTATGCATATTGCTTTACCTATCGGTAAATGCAATATGTTGATGGCAAATGATGTTCCGGAAAGTATGGGAAGAACAAACGAGAATGAGAACAGAAGTAAAATTGTAGTAACTGCGGAAAGTAAAGAAGAAGCAGACGAATTATTCAATGGTCTTTCAGTAGGAGGACAAATAGAAGGGCCTATTGGTGATAGTCCCTGGGGTTCATATTTTGGTTGTTTTAGAGACAAATACGGCATTGAATGGATTGTGGAATTTGACTCCTGAAAGGAATCCATCTTTGTCTTGTCAATAAAATTCAAACAAAAGCTAAATCACGTTATGCAAAATTTACTCAAAACGAATAATCCACTTAAATCAATACTGCTAATTGTAATCATTATGTTGACAGCATCCCGATCAAACGGGCAGCAAATCAAACCTTCCAACAGTGGTTACGCACCCGTTAATGGCATTAAAGTTTATTACGAAGTATATGGCGAGGGTAGGCCTATCGTTTTACTACACGGAGCCTTTTACACGATCGATATGAACTGGGGCCAATTAATCCCTGATCTTTCAAAAACCAGGAAAGTAATTGCCATTGAATTTCAAGGACATGGGCATACTCCCTTTTCAGATAGAAAATTATCGATTACTACTTTAGCAAGTGATGTGGAGGGTGTGATGGATTACCTGAAAATTGACAGTGCTGATGTGGCAGGATATAGTATGGGCGGCGCTGTAGCTTACCAGTTTGCTGTACAAAGCCCTAAACGCTTAAGAAAATTAGTGATCATTTCTTCCACTTATAAAACAGATGGTTGGTTACCCATAGTAAACAGCGCGTTTAAAAAATTTAAACCCGAATTTTTTGATAATACGCCTTTTCAAACAGGATACGATGCAGTGGCGCCTGATAAAACAAAATGGACGAACTTCTTAAAGCAGATGTTTGACTTCGTTAAAGTTCCATTCGACGTGGGTGACTCGAATATTGCGAAAATTGCTGTGCCTGTATTAATTATATCGGGTGACAATGACGGATTGGATAAAATTGAGTTGATGAAAACATATCAATTGTTGGGTGGTGGTGTTACCGCAGACCTGCAACCAATGCCAAAATCGCATTTGGCTATTGTTCCTTCGCAAGGACATGTGAGCCTGATGATGCATCCAAAAATAATCTTAGGTTACCTGAATGACTTTTTGAAATAAACATAATCATAGCAGTCAGGCTCTGCCTTGCTAAACCAATAGCATGGTCACAAAGAAGGACAATTTCGCCTGAAACACGGTATCCAAAAGGTAGATTCGAGAGGTCGGATAATCCTGTCCGGGATTTGGCTGATCGTGTCAATTTGGTAGAGTTGCTTGAATTGTTTTATGTTGGCATTTAAGTGGCATAAATATATGAAAATCAGTTAATTATAGATGAAAGGAGACGGGGATCCGGAAGGAAATGATTCGTAAATGGTTCCACCGGGACTACACTTAGGCGCCAAGTCGTTTGTAACCAGGCAACTTGCTTACTCGTTCAAAGGTGAGTTCGAAGTGCTCTTTCTTATAGTGTTGCGCATTTATTACTTTTCATAATGATATCGGCAAACATATTCAGGATAACCTTCTAATTTCCATATTTCAGGATGTCGAAATGGATTAAATTTCATTTTACCATATTTGTTAGCCTGTAAGCAATGAAGCATTTCATGGGTTATCAAATAAGTTAAATCAACTTCGCAGTTTTCGTGAAAAGTGGGGGAAGCTACATTTCTTTTAGGGTCAATATTTATCTTGATAATCAGATTATTGCCCAACACCCTCGCAGAAGGCCCTTCTCCTAATAACCTATCATCAATACTATTGTATAAAGAATGATAACTAAGAAAGATGTCATACAAATAGGATGAATCATATAATTCAGACTCCGCCACAATAGTTTTTGCATTATCCAGGATAACTTTAATATCCGCACTAATTTCGTTGTTAGCATATACCTTGATTTTTTTGTAGTCAAGCTTGTTTGCGAATAAAGGCTCTGGGTATAAAACAAGGGTTATTATTCCAGAAATAAAGATTATAATAAACAATAACGTGCCCGTAATTATTTTTTTAATTGTCTTTTTCATGATATAGTTTTTATATCGTGTATCCTTTCCTCATTTTTCTTTTTAGTAAGGCATTGGCATCTGCATCATTGAACTGTTCTTTGTTATAATCCCACTGCAACGGTTTTTTCAATGCATAAGCAATATTGCCGATGTTGCAAACAGTAGCCGTGCGATGGCCTGTTTCAACATCACAGATCGGGGTTGTTCTCTTTCTGATAGCAGTAAGAAAATCCTGGTAATGATTGCTGCTGAAATACACGCGTTGCTCGCCAGCAGTAATTTCCTTAGTTGCCAGTGATTCGGGATCTGTCTTTATCTTTTGCCGCTGCACTTCAATCTTTCCTTTTGTGCCATTGAACTGAACGGCATTATTAGTGCCAAAATTTTCATGCGTCATGATAATACCATTTTCATAGCGGTAAGTAAGAAAAGGATAGTCTTTTCCATCTGGTGGTATCACAGCTACCGGCCCCCTGGTATCCATGTCGAGCGCCCATTGGGCAATATCAAACATATGTGCTCCCCAGTCGGTCATTTGCCCACCGCCAAATTCTTTAAAGTCGCGCCATTTGCCCCAGAAATTGGCATCCAATGCCGGATCAAGCTGGTTGTTATAATGACTGAATGCAATATTAGGGCCCAGCCATTTATCCCAATTCAATCCGTCGGGCAGTTTTTCTTCGGGCAGGTTATAAGCCACAGGAGGTCCTCCCACACTTACTTTGATATTTTTAATATCACCAATATAACCGTTACGCACTAGCTCCACTGCCTGCCGGAACTCTGGCCATGAACGTTGCATGCTCCCGGTTTGAAAAACGCGTTTGTGTTTGCGGGTGGCATTTACCATAGCACGACCCTCAGCCACCGTAAGCGATAAAGGTTTTTCGCAATAAATATCCTTTCCTGCCTTTGCTGCCCATACCGCCTGTACCCCATGCCAGTGGTCGGGTGTGGCAATAACAACAGCATCGATATCTTTCCGGTGGAGCAACCGGGTAAAATCTTCATAAGCGTCACAGCCCTTATAGGTATTTTGATTCGATTTCGCGGCATAAGCGGCATTCACCTGTTTTACAAAGTTGTCCACCTTCATTTTATATACATCGCTCACAGCAACCACCTGGGCTTCTGCGCAGCCAATAAAACTTTTCTGCAGTCCCACTGCCTGCTTGCCGGCGCCAATAAAACCAAGGGTTATCCGGTCGCTCGGCGCCAGGAATCCTTTACCACCCAGCACACTGCGGGGTACAATAAAAAATGTGGACAAAACGCCAGCCTGGGTCAGAAATTTCCGCCGGCTGATAGCTTTTGATGCTTTGCTGTGTTCTTTCATAATGGCTTTTTTACATATTACTGAAATAGTATTCACTTTATGAGCTGTCGCAGGTGCATTGAAATAATATCATTGCACTGTAATCCTTAAATATACATATAATTGTCATTTCTACATTTCACCTGCAAAATACTTTGAAACGTGCACCTGCCCCGGTTCTCCCGGCAAAGGAGCACCAGGCATTTCCAGCCATGGTTTTTTATTCCATTACTTCGGCTTACTTTGTAAAAAAATAATACATGGCTGGCTTTAGTATAACATGTCCCAATTGTAACCACCAGTTTGAACCAGGCGACTCTATTCGCGATGAGGTTGAAAAAGAACTGCGTGGCAAAATGGTGGACTGGCAGAAGAAAAAGGACGAAGAATTCAGGCAGAAAGAGGCTGCTTTTCAGCAGCAACTGCAATTAAAAGAAGAGGAAACGGCCAAACAGGTAGCAGCGGAAAAAAAGAAGCTGCAAGCCGAATTACAGGAATCCATCCGCAAAACCGTTACCGCTGATGTTGAGAACCAGCTGCAGATGCTCCGGCAGTCTGCTGCGGACAGCGAAGAAAAATTAAAGGAAGCGCGCAAAAAGGAACTCGATTTTTTACAGAAAGAACAGGCGCTTAAAACAAAAGAGGAAGAACTGGAACTCGCTATTCAACGAAAGTTAATGGAAGAAAGGGAGCGCATGAAAGAGCTCCTGTCAAAAGAAGAAGCAGAAAAGATGAGCCTGAAGGAACAGGAATACCAATTACAGGTGAAAGAGCTGGAAAAGAAACTGGAAGACCAGAAGAAACTGGCCGAAGAAATGCGTCGTAAATCTGAACAAGGCAGCATGCAGTTGCAGGGTGAGGTACAGGAACTCATGCTGGAAGAATTGTTGCAATCAACTTTCCCGTTCGATAAAGTGGAAGAAGTGGGAAAAGGCGTCCGGGGCGCAGATTGTATTCAAACCGTCCGTAACCAGTTTGGCAATGAATGTGGCAGAATCATTTATGAAAGTAAGCGCACCAAGGATTTTGTCAACGAATGGATTGAAAAGTTGAAAACAGATATGCGCAGCCAGGGAGCTGATGTAGCAGTCATTGTAACACAGGCTTTACCAAAAGACATGGATCGCTTTGGTGAAAAAGAGGGCGTTTATATCTGCACTTTTGCAGAAGTAAGGAGTGTTGCCCTGCTCTTACGCAACGCCATTATTAAAATAGCAGATGCCAAAAAAAGCCAGGAGAATAAAGGCGATAAGATGGTAATGTTATATGATTACCTCATCGGAAGCGAATTTGGCGAGCAATGGAAAGCCATACGGGAAGGTTTTATGAGCATGAAACTGAGCATCCAGAAAGAGCGTGATGCTATGGAAAAATTATGGAAAGCAAGGGAAAAACAACTGGAAAAAGTATTACTTAATGCCGCACACATCAAAGGCTCTGTAGAAGGAATAGCCGGAACAGACGTGAACCTGAATTTATTGGAAGACAACGATTCATTATTGCTTGAATAATTTTTTCGACGATACCGCCGCTACCGACCAGCCCAGTCGCCCTTCCCAGAAAAAACCCATTTTCCCGGTAAATGAGAAGCTGCGTAAATACCTGATCAAATACGGAAGGGAAGTAAAGTTGCCGGTAAGCTACCAGGATCTGCAACGCTTTACCTATACTGTTCCGTTAAAAGACAAATACGGCCGTGACACTTCATGGGAAAAAGTATCGTATGACATGCGCGAATGGGAGTTCCTTCGTGAAAACTTAGTACGCATCTATGCCATCCTGAAAACTGAAGGCGATATGAGCTTCAGCAAACACTTAGATGTAGCAAGGATCGACTTTTGTTATTTCGGAAACAGTCAGCCCTTCCGCATCCGCATCGTTAATAAGTTCAATGATAACTACGATCATTACTACATTAAGCAGGCCGATGCCAGCCGCATTTACGGACTGGAACTGGAACACCTACTTTCTCCCAACCGCATGACCTATTTTACCAACAGGGAAACACTGATCGAAGAGCATATACCGGGCATACCGGGAGATATTTTCCTGGCAGAATACCTTAACAATTCCAATACCAACCTCATCAGGCTGGCCAAAGAGTTTGTCAAATTCAATGAACGATGCTTTGTGCAATTACTGGGAGATATGCGTTCTTATAATTTTGTAGTCAACATCACACCGGATATTGAAGACGTGCAATACCGCATACGCGCAATTGATTTTGACCAGCAATCCTATGAGGGCAGGAAAAATTTATACCTCCCGCAGTTCTTTAAAGACAACGGGCCTTTTGTAGACATCGTACTCAAACACCTCGATAAAGAATCTATTGCCCAGTACCAGACAGAAGAACGCACCATGATGACGTTCCGGCTTGTTTCTGCACGCTACCGTATGAAAGAACTGCTCGACATCATGAGCAGTGATCACATCTCCAAACCCGAAAAGCTGGAACAGCTGAAGCAGGAACTTGCTGTACACTTCAACAACCAGGTTGCTTTTGCCAAAGCCCGTACAATGGGGCAATTGGTGAAAAGGCAACTAAAGCAGACCCTGCAGAAGAATCTATTATTAGTCCCGAAAATAAAGAGCCGGGTAGATGATTGATGATTCAGGCCTGTGTGTGCAGCCATACAAGGGTCAACTCGCTTCTCAATTCATAATTCAATGTCAACTGTTTCCTGAAATCATCTTTTTGAAAAACCCCATCAAGCGTTCCGGCATTTTTTAGGACAAAAGGCGCTGTCCGCATCACTTCACTGAAATTAATCTCACCCCTGCCCCACCATTTGAACATGGCTTCTTTAGCGCTCCAGAGCAGGGTTAGTAAATCAACCGAATGATCGGTTGCGTGCACGTTTACAAAGGCAAGTTCATCGGGATGCAGAAATTTGTGTTTTATTTTATTTACGCGGGGTGTGATCATTTCAATATCGATGCCTACCCTGTGGGTACTGCTGACAATTGCGGCAGCATAATCACCACAGTGAGAGATAGAAAAATGGTATTGTTCATCGGGCAGGAAGGGTTTACGGGTATCGGCGATCTCTATTTCGTCATGCGGAAAATCTGTGAACAGGAATGGAAGCAGGTAACGGCCGGCTAAGTGCTGTAATCGTTTATTCGGGTGCGTAATAGTACGCTGCAAGGGCACTGTCTGCAGGAAGAAGTTTTCCGGTTCTGCGATCTTCCAGACGGCCAGGCGGGTAGTTTCGTTGATATTTTGTTGATAAAACAGCGGCACGGCGTCAGTAATGACTTTTTAGATTGCAGATTTAAGATTTATTTGCATCCCAACCATAAATATCACGAGGAATGATCCTGACAGACAAGCGCATTTTAGAAGAAATGGACAAAGGCACCATCAAAATTGAACCTTATAACCGTACCGACCTGGGCAGCAACAGCTACGATGTGCACCTGGGAAAATGGCTGGCACTGTATGTAGATGAAGTGCTGGATGCCAAAAAGCACAACAAAATAGAATATTTCGAGATACCCGAAGAAGGCTTTGTTTTACAACCCCATCATTTCTACCTGGGTGTTACTGAAGAATATACAGAAACCCATGCCCATGTGCCTTTCCTGGAAGGTAAATCATCCACGGGCCGGCTGGGAATTGACATCCACGCAACCGCCGGTAAAGGTGATGTAGGCTTTTGCGGCAACTGGACACTGGAAATCTCCTGTAAACAACCCGTCAGGATTTACAAAGGCATGCCTATTGGTCAGCTTATTTATTTCCCGGTTGATGGGGAAATTGAAGTCAGGTACAACCAGAAAAGCAACGCCAAGTACAGTGGGCAGCCGAACAAGCCGATAGAAAGTATGATGTGGAAAAATAAGTTCTAACTCACAGTTTCCCATATTTCTTCTGGTATGCAATCAGCCATCCTACCACTTCGTTGTAGCTGCTCATACCCTCTAATTGTCTATTCAGTTTGAGGTATTGATCGTATAAGCCTGTCATGGCAGGGGCTATACGATTCTTACGTTGATCAAAGAACCCGCGGATATCCCTGCGGTCTTTTTTCACCAGCGTGTCGAGCCTGTTGCGGTTATTTTTAACAATGGATTCAAAACCTTTGAAATCCTTAGTCTTTACATACAGTGCAATTTCTTCACCCTGTGCATAAGAGAATAGTTCGAGGTATACGGAATAACGGAAATAGACATCATCAGAAGCCGCTGCGGCAAGGTAGCCTACAAAATTAGCTTCGCTTTCACTGGCATAGCCTAACTGGTGAGCCATCTCGTGGCAGGTTACATAAGGAATCAGGATACGTGGTATATCCGCCCTCAGTTGCGCCTCACCGGTAAACGGGTTATAATAGCCCGTAAAGCCAACATAATCTGCAATGGGTGAGAACAGACTTGCCTTGACAGACCTGCTGGAATAATTTAAAAAAGCATAATTGTCTGCCAACCGCCCGTACGACCTGAAAGCATGGCGGTAAATAGTATCCAGCTCGGGAGTAGGTAAAAGGGTATCTTTTAGCTGTCTTCTGCATTCATTCAGCCGGTCGATCAACTGGTTGGTTAGCGTTGACACTGCTTCTTTTGTATAAGCATCTTTTGACAACTTAAGCTGGTAAGCAATCCCTAAGCGGTCATAATTGAGTCCCCACAACAACTTAAACAGGATATAAATCCCTAGTAAATAGCTAAAAAGTTTCAACCCCAGCCTCACAAAAGCCTGTTTCCGGTAAATATGGTTCCGCCATCCTCTTCCCCATTTCACCAACTTAACAATAACCCATACTGTACCGCAGGCGTACAGAAGATCGCCCAGGCTGAACGGCGCCCAGCGGGTCAGCAGGCGCAAGGTTACCCCGATACCTGGGTAAATACCTGCACTGTACCAGCGTTCTACATATAAAGGGAAAAATGAAAATATAAAAATGGCCATGGCCGTCAATAGCCTGAAAAAAAGCCTGATCAACGTGGAAGTACCTATCTTTACACCAGGGTTCATATATACAAATATGTCATTTTGTAAGTAATTCAGGGCTGTTGATAAAAGTAGCCCTTTGAAAACTAAGTTTCCTTTGGGATTTCCGGCATTTAGCGCTACCTTTGCAAGCCCTTAAAAAAAGGTTATGAGTCATCGGCGGGAATATGAGATAGCATTTGTGGGTTTGAAGCCGGGAATTCATGTGTACGAATACAGGGTGGATGATAAGTTCTTTATACCGTATGGGGAACAGGATTTTCGCAATTGTGTTGCCGATATCAAACTGAGCCTTGATAAAAAGACAGGCTTCATGCAATTGCGGTTTGATATTGACGGAGCCGTTGAAGCCAATTGCGACAGGTGTGGAAACAGCCTGCCGTTGCAGCTTTGGGATGAGTTCAACATCATTGTCAAGATAGTAGACGAACCCGATGCAATGAACGAACAGGAAGAAGACCCTGATGTATATTATATCAGTCGTAGCGAAAGTCATCTCTACCTGTCCGACTGGATCTATGAATTCATTAACCTCAGTATTCCTTTACAAAAGGTATGCGGGGAGGATGAGCAGGGAAAATCGAAATGTAACCCGGAAGTGCTGGAGAAACTGAAGAAGATGGAAGAAGATGTAAAGAAAGACAGCAGTAATACGGTTTGGAAGGGACTGGAACAATTTAAAAATTTAGAATAATTTTTTGATACTATAAATTTCGAGATATGCCGAATCCTAAACGCAGACATTCGCAGCAACGCAGTGCTAAGAGAAGAACGCACTATGTAGCCCAGGAAGTAACTTTAAGCAAAGACAGCACTACAGGTGAAACACATGTACGCCATCGTGCGCACGTGAGCGAAGGTAAATTGTTCTATAAAGGCAAATTAGTAGCTGAAAAAGCTCCTTTAAAAGCGTAACCTTTTAGTTCAAAAATAGCTGTAGCTTGCTGGCATGAATATAGGCTTAGACATGATGGGTGGAGATTTTGCACCGCTGGAAGCGGTGAAAGGCTTGCAGCTATACCTGTCGTCGGGCAATGCCAATGCGGCAAGTTTATACTGCATAGGTGATGAAACCAGTGTGAAACCCATGTTAGCGGAACACCAGGTTACATCACCTAATTTGCATTTGATACATGCTCCTGAAGTCATTGGTTACCACGAGCACCCCACCAAGGCCCTGAAAGAAAAACAGCGCTCTTCCATTGCTATTGGCTTTCACTTACTCGCCACCGGCAAGATCGATGCTTTTATCAGTGCCGGCAATACCGGCGCTATGCTGGTTGGTGCCATGTACAGTATCAAGACAATTGAAGGTGTTTTAAGACCCACCATCTCAACCATCGTCCCGAAGCTCAATGGCGCTACGGGCCTTTTATTGGATGTTGGTCTGAATTCCGATTGCAAACCTGAGCAACTGAACCAGTTTGCCCTGCTCGGCAGCCTTTACGCGCAACATATCCTGAATATCAGCAACCCTAAAGTAGGCCTGATGAATGTTGGCGAGGAAGAAGGAAAAGGTAATCTTCTTGCGCAGGCTACTTATCCCCTTTTGAAAGAAAACAACCAGTTAAACTTCATCGGTAATATTGAAGGACGTGATACTTTTGTTGACAAGGCCGATGTGATGGTATGCGACGGTTTCACTGGTAATATCATTCTGAAGCTCGCCGAATCTATCTACGATATTGCCAGCCAGCGCAATATAGGTGACGACACTTATTTCAACCGTTTTCATTATGAGAACTATGGCGGCACACCGGTTTTGGGTGTAGCCAAGCCAGTCATCATTGGCCATGGTATCAGCCATGCCAAGTCTTTCGTGCACATGATCTCCCTTGCTGAAAAAATGATCCAGAGTGATCTCTGCGGTAAAATGGCAGAGCAGTTCAGCGGTAAGTAAATTTCTCATTTGACGATCGCTGATGTCTGATTTATTTGTATTTATCACCGGTCAGGTTATAAAGTATTGCTATAAAACCCTAAATCAGCTGTCAGACATCTTCAAATCAGCCATCAAAAGGCTACCTTTGCCGCAAACAACTGTTAGTTTACCATGTGGCTGAATAATATTCTCGAAACGATAGGCAATACCCCCCTCATTAAGCTGAATAAGGTTACGAAAGATATCCCGGCTACCGTACTGGCAAAGGTTGATTACTTCAATCCGGGTAATTCTATCAAGGACCGGATGGCATTGAAGATGGTAGAAGTAGCAGAACAGGAAGGCAGGCTGAAGCAGGGTGGTACGATCATTGAAGGCACGAGCGGCAATACCGGCATGGGCCTGGCGCTGACTGCCTGTGTGAAAGGCTACAAGTGCATCTTTGTGACTACTGATAAGCAATCAAAGGAAAAAGCGGATATACTCAAAGCAGTGGGCGCTGAAGTCATTGTTTGCCCAACCAATGTACTCCCCGACGATCCCAAAAGCTATTACAGTGTGGCTAAACGGCTGGCTACTGAGATCCCTAACTCGATGTACATGAACCAGTACGACAACTTAGCCAACCGGCTCGCACATTATGAAAGCACCGGCCCGGAAATATGGGAACAGACAGAAGGAAGGATCACGCACCTGGTATGCACCGCCGGTACCGGTGGTACAATTACCGGGACTGCCATGTACCTGAAAGAAAGGAATCCCGAGATCAAAGTATGGGCCATTGACGTGTATGGTTCACTGCTCACTAAATATTTCAGGACAGGTGAGATTGATATGAATGAAGTGCATCCCTATATCTCGGAAGGATTTGGAGAAGACTTTGTTCCACAGAATTATGACATGCGTGTGATTGATCATTTTGAACAGGTAACAGATAAGGATGGCGCCGTAATGGCAAGGAGGATTGCCAAAGAAGAAGGACTGTTCTGCGGATACAGCGCCGGCAGCTGCTTGCAGGGGTTGATGCAGTTGAAAGCCACATTGACCAAAGATGATGTGGTGGTTTGTATATTTCATGACCACGGCAGCCGCTACGTTGGCAAGATCTATAACGACCAATGGATGATGGAACGCGGATTCCTTGATGTGAAAACATTTAAAGATATTGTCAATGGCAGAGGCGGGCAAAAACTGGTAACAATCACCACAGAACACAGTGTCGCAGAAGCTGTTGAACTGATGAAGCAATACGATATTGAACAGGTGCCGGTGATGAAGCACAATGAACTGATTGGCTCAGTAAGCGAGAGCGGTCTGTTCCAGAAAATATTCAGCAACCCCGAGATCAAGAACGCTAAAGTAGGCAGTGTGATAGAACATGCATTTCCGGTTGTTGATTTTGGTACACCTGTAGAAAAATTAGGGAGCCTCATCAACAAAGAAAATGGCGCTGTATTGGCGAGGGACGAAAAAGGCGATTACCATATTGTGACCAAATATGATGTGATACAGAGTATGGCGAAATAAATTGACTATGATCTCCACCAGGCATGAAGTCTTCTTTGAGGTAGCGAAACAAAAAAGCTTTTCCAAAGCCAGCCAGGCATTGTATATCTCACAGCCAGCCATCAGCAAGCATATCAGGTCACTGGAAGAATATTACCACACCAAACTATTTGAAAGAAAAGGAATTGTTATTGAACTTACACATGCCGGGAAGCTGCTTTTTGAAAAACTGGCAGAAGTAAAACGCATACAGGAACAAACAGAATTTGAGATCTCATCTATTAACAATGTACTGCAGGCAAAGGGCGATCTGAAACTCGGGGCCAGTACCACAGTGGCATTATACATACTTCCAAAAGTATTATCATCATTCAACCAGCATTACCCGCAGATCAATATCAGCCTGCTGAACCGCAATGCAGAGATAGTTATGGATGCGTTGCTGAACAAAGATATTGACCTGGGCATTATAGAAGGGCGCGCTAAACTGACCAGTGTGGATTACCAGCCTTTTATGACTGACCAGGTCATTGCGGTATGCAGTAAGAAAAGCCCGATCGCCAAAAAGAAATCCTACCCGCTTAAAGAGATCATACACATGCCACTTGCCATACGCGAAAGGGGAAGCGGTACACTGGCGGCATTGAAATATACACTTGAAAAAAATAAAATAAAGCTAAGCAGCCTGCAGATCAAAGTGAGATTAGGGGGTACAGAGGCGTTGAAAAATTTCCTGATCGAATCCGATTCACTCGGTTTCCTGCCGCAACGCTCGGTCATCAAAGAATTAAAGTATGGTGAACTGACTGAAGTTCACTTTGAAAACCTGCAGATAGAAAGGGAGTTTTATTTTATACAACGCAAAGGAGAAATTAGTGAACTGAGTAAAAGTTTTATCAGGCTGGCGAAACATTTACATAACTTATAGTTATAGTTTATAACAACTGTGTATCATTCAGGTTATAAAGTATCCGTTACTTTTACTGCATGGAAACGGCAGTATCAACTTTCTCTTTTGCAATGGGTCTTCGATGCCCCTCCTGTGGCAGGGAGTATGATATAGACCATGTACAACACTATGCTGCCTGTTGCTCACAGCCCCTGCTGACCAATTACCACTACGCATCATTTTCAAAAGAAAGCCTTACCAGGAGGCCGCAGAACATGTGGCGCTACCATGAAATGCTACCCGTTTTTGACAGTATGAATGTTGTAAGCCTTGGTGAAGGATGGACGCCTGTTTATCCTTTAATCGGACTGGCAAACAAACTGAACCTGAAAAAAGTATTGCTGAAAGATGAAAGCGTAAATCCTACAGGCTCTTTTAAAGCAAGGGGCATCAGTGTGGCCATATCTAAAGCAAAGGAATTAGGTATTACACGTTGCGTCATACCAACAGCAGGTAATGCCGGTGGTGCGCTGAGCGCTTATGCAGCCAAAGCGAATATCAGTGCAACAGTTATCATGCCCAGGCTAACACCTGAAACACTCAAAGAAGAATGCAGGCTGTACGGCGCTGAACTGATCGTAATGGACGGGTTGATCGATGCCTGTGGAAAGAAAGCGAAACAATTGTCCGCTGAAACGGGTGCTTTTGATATGTCAACTTTAAAAGAACCCTACCGCCTGGAAGGCAAGAAAACCCTGGGCTACGAAATAGCAGAACAACTCAGCTGGCAACTGCCAGATGTGATCCTGTATCCTACCGGCGGTGGCACAGGCCTGATTGGCATGTGGAAAGCATTCAAGGAAATGCTTCAGTTAGGATGGATCAAAGGAAAACTGCCACGCATGGTAGTGGTGCAATCTCAAAATTGCGATCCCATGGTACAATTATTTGAAAAAGGAATGATCTCCAACAGTTTTTCACCTGGACCTTCCATGGCTTATGGCCTGGCAGTTCCATCACCCTTTGCAAAAGATATGATACAACAAACAATCAAAGAAAGTAGAGGCACGGCTATTGTAGTGAGCGAAGAAGACATCAGTAACAGCATCAAAACATTGGCGTCAACAGAAGGGAGGCTACTCTCTCCCGAAGGAAGCGCTGCCTATGTTGGCCTGAAGAAATTGATAGAAAAAGATTATGTACAGGAAGACGAAACAGTGCTTTTGTTTAATACGGGCTCCTGGTATAAGTACAGGTAGCTTACCAAAGTTCTCTGTATTTTAGCGGATGCTGCCGGTAAAAGATCAACTGAACCATCTATTAGAACTGTCAACCGTTCCAAGTCGTATTGTTTCGCTCGTTCCCTCACAAACAGAATTACTGTATGACCTTGGGCTGGATGAAGAAGTAGTTGGCATTACAAAGTTTTGCGTACATCCGGCATCATGGTTCAGGACAAAGACAAGGGTGGGTGGCACAAAAGCCATTAACAGAGCGTTGATCGCATCCCTGCGTCCCGATCTCATCATCGCCAATAAAGAAGAAAACAACAAGGAACAGGTGGAGAGTCTCTCCGTCATTGCCCCCGTTTTTACCAGTGATATCCATACACTGGAAGACGCTGTTGAGATGATCAGCTTAGTGGGCATGATCACCGGCAAACAGGAAGCAGCCGGACATATCATTCAAACCATCCACAACAATTTTACCCGGCTAGCCAGCCACAGGCTACAAACAACAGGCCATCAACCAAGGACTGCCTATCTTATCTGGCGTCATCCTTACATGACTGCTGGTAGCGATACATTTATTCATGAGATGCTTTCTATGTGCGGACTTCATAATGTTTTTGAAAATGAAAGCCGTTATCCTGCAATAACAACACAGGAACTCATTGCCCGTAACACAGCATTGGTATTGTTATCAAGCGAGCCCTACCCTTTTAAGCAAAAGCATGTGGAAGAATTGCAAAAAGAACTGCCCCATGCCACTATTTTGCTGGTGGATGGCGAGATGTTCAGTTGGTATGGCAGTAGATTACAATATGTAGTTGACTACTTTCTGAAACTATTGCAAAGCATATAGTTACTGGTTCAGGAACAAAAAAGCTAACAACCATTTGCTATATCTGCAGTATCTTGCCGCTGCAATTACCTATTAAAATATTTTACCAACTAAACAACACTATTAACGCATGAAAAAGTACAGGGCCGGGGTTTTATTCGGAGAAGAACTGGAAGCATTATATAACGACGCAAAGACGAACCAGTTTGCCTTACCGGCAGTGAATACCATTGGAACCAACACTATTAATGCTACCCTGGAGACAGCTGCAAAAGTCAATTCACCTGTTATTATCCAATTCTCTAACGGCGGTGCCCAGTTCATTGCCGGTAAAGGAATGCCAAATGATAACCTGCAGGCCAATATTGCAGGTGGTGTTTCCGGCGCTTTACATATTCACAATGTTGCCAAATATTATGGCGTGCCGGTTGTACTGCATACCGATCATGCAGCTAAAAAATGGTTGCCATGGATAAGCGGACTAATCGATGCTGGTGAACAATTCTATAAAGAAAAGAAACAGCCTTTGTTCAGTTCTCACATGCTGGATCTGTCGGAAGAGCCATTAGAAGAAAACATCCATACCTCTGTTGAATTCTACAAGCGCATGGCGCCATTAGGTATGAGCATCGAGATTGAATTGGGTGTTACCGGCGGCGAGGAAGACGGTGTGGACAACAGCGGCATCGAAAATGATAAACTATATACCCAGCCTCAGCACGTTGCCTATTCATATACCGAACTGAGCAAAGTTGGCAAACTGTTTACTGTTGCCGCCGCATTCGGTAATGTGCACGGGGTATATAGTCCCGGTAACGTGGAATTACGTCCCGAGATCTTAAAAAACAGCCAGGATTTCATTGAAAAGGAATTGAAGACCGGTCCCAAACCAGTCTACTTCGTATTCCATGGTGGCAGTGGCTCTCCCCAGCACCAGATCAGGGAAGCTATTGGCTACGGTGCTATCAAAATGAACATTGATACCGATCTGCAATGGGCTTTCTGGGAAGGTATCCAGCAATTCTATAAAAAGAATGAAGGCTACCTGCAGGCACAATTAGGCAATCCCGAAGGAGCCGATAAACCAAATAAAAAACATTACGACCCACGCGTGTGGCTACGCAAAGGAGAAGAAAGCTTTGCTAAACGTCTGGAAATTGCTTTCGAAGACCTGAACTGTATTAACAGGAACGCATAACAGGTTGATGGAATTGGGAACCAGGAATTGGAGCTGTCAGCTAATTCCCGGTTCCCAATTCCTTTTTAAATCGGTATATTTAATCTGTTAAACGATTGTCTTAACAGATTAAATAACCTTAGGCATGGGCCACCAAAGTATTGTAGGCATATTAGGTGATCAGGCATCCTTCCTGCTGGAACATCGGTGCAAAACGATTGACAAGTCAGGCATTCATCTCCCCTCGTCCAATCATGTAGATGATATTTGGATCAATAGCAACCGCAGTAACCAGGTGCTGCGAAGTATTCAGACATTACTGGATCATGGCCGCCTGAGCGGAACGGGTTATTGCAGCATTTTTCCGGTTGACCAGGGCATAGAACACAGTGCCGGGTCTGCCTTCGCGCCCAATCCTGTTTATTTTGATCCTGAAAATATTATCAAACTGGCTATTGAAGGCGGCTGTAATGCGGTAGCTTCTACTTACGGTGTATTAGGTATCATGAGCAGGAAATACGCCCATAAAATACCTTTTGTTGTCAAAATCAATCACAATGAGTTTCTCAGTCTGCCCAACCGTTATGACCAAACCCTGTTCGGCACCATCAAGAGTGCCTGGAATATGGGAGCTGTCGCCGTTGGAGCTACCATTTACTGGGGCAGCGCCGAAAGCGCCAGGCAATTGAAAGAAGTAGCTGAAGCTTTTGAAATGGCGCATGAGCTTGGCATGACCACCATCCTTTGGTGCTATACACGTAACAATGGCTTTAAGGTAGATGGGGTAGATTACCATACTGCTGCCGACCTGACCGGTCAGGCCAATCATCTCGGCGTAACGATACAGGCTGATATCATCAAACAGAAATTACCTACCAATAACGGCGGCTACCTGGCTACCAAACACGGTAAAACCAGTCCGCTCATCTATGAAAAACTAACAACTGACCATCCTATTGATCTTTGCCGTTACCAGGTATTGAACTGTTACAGCGGCCGTATCGGCCTGATCAACTCGGGTGGGGAAAGCAAGGGAGCCAGCGATCTTGTAGAAGCGGTATCTACGGCCGTGATTAACAAACGTGCAGGTGGAATGGGACTGATCCTGGGACGAAAAGCATTCCAGCGTCCGATGGCCGAGGGGATCAATATGCTGCAGATCATACAGGATGTGTACCTTGACAGTGGCATTAATGTTGCCTGAGAGTAGCACTCCTTTTAAAAGGGAGCCAATGAATCAGTTATGTTCAAAATAATCGAGTTAATAATAATTATTATCTTCGACCCCCCAAATTGAATTGACCGATATGAAAAAAGAGCGTGAAGAAGATTTTGAAGCCAATCTGACTGGTGAAGAGATACATGGCGAGGAAGCCGGCAAGCCACGTTGGTTTAAGCGTATCCGGAAAGGCATTTTAACCTCTACCGCTGATAAGAAAGAGACCCCGGAAGGACTCTGGAGCAAATGTCCTGAGTGTAATTATATATGCACCACTACAGAACTTAAAGAAGCCCTTTATGTTTGTCCCAAATGCAATTATCACCATCGCATTGGCAGTGATGAGTATTTTGATATCCTGTTTGATGAGAAAGTCTATACTGAACTGTTCGATAATATCCGCAGCAAAGACGCCTTGGGTTTCACCGATCTGAAGTCTTACCAGAAACGCCTGGATGATATTCATACTAAAACAGATTTGAAAGATTCTATGCGTGTGGCTACAGGCCATGTGAATGGAGAAGGTTTGGTAATAGCATGTATGGATTTTGAGTTCATTGGTGGTTCATTGGGTAGTGTAATGGGAGAAAAATTCAGCCGTGCAGTGGATTATTGCATACAGCACAAACTTCCTTACCTCGTTATCAGCAAGAGCGGCGGTGCACGCATGATGGAAAGCGCTTTCAGCCTGATGCAATTGGCTAAAACAAGCGGCAAGCTTTCACAGTTAAGCGATGCCGGATTACCCTATATATCGTTATTAACCGACCCGACTTTTGGCGGCATCTCAGCCAGCTTTGGTATGCTGGGCGACCTGGATATTGCTGAACCCGGTGCCCTGATTGGTTTTGCGGGACCGCGTGTGATCAAAGAAACCATCAAAAAAGACTTACCGGAAGGGTTTCAGCGCAGCGAATTTCTATTAGAACACGGGTTCCTGGATTTTATTATTGACAGGAAGAACCTGAAAGCCAAACTGGCACAACTGATCAGGTTATTCAGAAATTAAGTCCCAACCTTAAGAGAGCTATTGGCTGCAGTTCTACATTAAAATCAAAATCCCCATGGGGATACACGGGTAGCTATGGCTAAGGAAATGAACAACAGACAGGCCTATTTTAATTACCACATAGAAGACAAATATGTAGCAGGCATTGCTTTGCTAGGAACGGAAGTAAAATCGATCCGTGATAGTAAGGTAAGTTTCAACGATGCCTTCTGTTTATTTGATGAGGGAGAACTCTGGGTAAGGGGATTGTATATTGCCGAATATTCACATGGTACTACTAATAACCATATAGCAGTTCATGACCGGAAACTGCTGCTTACAAAAAGAGAGTTGAAAAAATTAGCTGCCGGGCTGAAAGACAAAGGCTATACTATTATCCCGCTCCGTATTTTCCTCAACGAAAAAAATCTTGTGAAAGTGGAGATCGGACTTGGCAAAGGAAAGAAACTTCACGATAAACGGGAAACGATCAAGAACAGGGATATTGAAAAAGAGATCAAACGCTACATTAAATAAAAAAACCGCCTCAATTTTTACATTGAAGCGGCTTACTGGTATAAACAGTACTTACTTTAAACTTTGGCTCCTTCTTCGACTTTCTTCTGGAAATCAAATTTCAGCGTACCTGTTTCTTTATCCAGGTCAGCAACCAACACATCACCTTCTTTGATATGAAGGTTCAGTATTTCTTCTGCCAAAGGATCTTCCAGGTATTTCTGAATAGCCCTGTGCAGTGGCCTTGCACCAAATTGAGCATCATATCCTTTATCTGCAATGAATTCCTTGGCGGCTTCTGTGAGCTCTAAAGAGAAACCGAGGTTTTGCAAACGTTTTGATACCCCTTTCATCAGGATGTCAATAATGTTGAAGATATTCTCCCTGCTCAATGCATTGAACACCACCACATCATCTATACGGTTCAGGAACTCAGGAGAAAAAGTACGTTTCAGCGCTTTTTCGATCACTGCTTTATTGTTCTCTTCTGCGTTCTGTATACGGGTGGCAGTTGCAAAACCTACCCCATCGCCAAATTCTTTCAACTGGCGAACACCAATATTGGACGTCATGATGATCATGGTGTTTTTAAAATCCACTTTCCTGCCCAGGCCATCTGTCAACTGGCCATCGTCCAACACCTGCAACAAAATATTGTAAATATCCGGGTGTGCTTTTTCTATTTCATCCAATAATATCACGCAATACGGCTTACGGCGTACTTTCTCCGTGAGCTGTCCGCCCTCTTCATAACCCACATAACCTGGAGGTGCACCAATCAGGCGGCTTACTGTAAATTTCTCCATGTATTCACTCATATCAATCCGTATCAATGAATCTTCCGAGTCAAACATGTACCGCGCCAATGCCCTCGCCATCTCTGTTTTACCCACACCTGTTGGTCCGAGGAAAATAAAAGTACCAATGGGTTTCTTTGGATCCTTCAATCCAACACGGTTACGTTGTATGGCTTTTACTACTTTCTGGATGGCTTCATCCTGGCCAACAACCATACCCCTCATGTCCTCGCTCATGCGGCGCAGCTTCTCTGTTTCGGCCTGTACCATGCGTTTCACAGGTATGCCGGTCATCATGCTTACCACTTCTGCAATATGTTCTTCGGAGATGGGATAGCGTTTGTGTTTGCTTTGTTCTTCCCATTGGGGTTTTGCTTTTTCGAGCTCTTCACCTAACCGTTTTTCAGTATCGCGCAAAGAAGCAGCTTCTTCAAAACGCTGGCTCTTCACTACTTTATTCTTCTCGTTCTTTACTTCTTCAATTTTCTTTTCCAGTTCAACAATATCTTCGGGCACATTGATATTTTTCAGGTGCACACGAGCACCAACTTCATCCAATACATCAATGGCTTTATCCGGTAACAGCCTGTCTGTCATGTAGCGGTCGCTCAGCTTCACACAGGCTTCAATGGCTTCGTCGGCATAAGAAACATTGTGGAAGTCTTCATATTTCGATTTGATATTATTCAGGATGATGATGGTATCTTCCACACTTGGAGGTTCAACCAATACTTTTTGGAAACGGCGATCCAGTGCACCATCTTTTTCAATGTACATGCGGTACTCATCCAATGTAGATGCACCAATGCATTGGAGTTCTCCTCTTGCCAAAGCCGGTTTGAAAATGTTAGAAGCATCCAGAGAACCACTGGCGCCACCGGCGCCAACAATGGTATGTATCTCATCAATAAACAGGATCACATCCCTGTTCTTTTCCAGTTCGTTCATGATGGCTTTCATGCGTTCTTCAAACTGGCCGCGGTATTTGGTACCGGCCACTAGTGCAGCCAGATCTAGCGAAATAACCCTTTTATCAAACAACACGCGGCTCACTTTACGCTGTACAATGCGGAGCGCCAAACCTTCCACGATGGCCGTCTTACCCACGCCGGGCTCACCAATAAGGATGGGGTTATTCTTTTTACGGCGACTGAGTATCTGGCTCACCCGTTCTATCTCGGCTTCACGGCCTACGATCGGATCAAGGGAACCTGATTCTGCCAGCTTGGTAATATCCCTGCCAAAATTGTCGAGTACGGGTGTTTTACTTTTAACATTCCCTGCCTGTTTACCACCGGCCCTTTGTTGCTGGTAACCTGAGCCACGTTTTTCCTCATCAAATTCATCCTCATTTTCGTCGGTAAATTCACTACGCGGATTAGGGTTGGTGGTTCCTACCATACCCAGTTCATTGCGGAACAGATCATAGTCTACATCAAACTGGTTCAATATCTGCGTAGCAATATTTTCCTTGTTCTTGAGGATGCTTAACATCAGGTGCTCCGTTTCAACCAACGGGCTCTTAAGGGCTTTGGCTTCCAATACGGTCACACGTATCACTTTTTCAGCCTGCTTTGTAAGCGGAAGGCTGTTGATATTGGCAATGTTCTTGCCTGTCTTGTCTTTTACAGCCAGCTCTACCTCTTTGCGTAATTCATAGAGGTCAATATTGAGTTGCTTTAACACTTTAATGGCCGTATTATCCCCGTCGCGGATTAACCCTAACAATAAGTGTTCTGTCCCGATGAAATCATTTCCCAACCTCAAAGCCTCTTCCCTGCTGAAAGAAATGATCTCCTTTACCTGTGCTGAAAAATTATTATCCATAACCTAATTTGGATTTATATAATTATAACGAATATTTTTGAGCGAAGTTGTGTGGCACTTATACACAACTGTTAATGTAATTTACTACAAATGGAAGTCAAAATTGATACCAAGGAGAAATTTACCGTTGTAACGCCGACTACACCCGATATATCTGCCAATATAGCAGCGGACATCGCCAATACCTGTAAATCCTGCCTCCAAAACGACGTAAAAAATGTAGTGCTCAATTTTGAACCTGTCACTTCGCTTGATCCAAAGGCAGCGGAAATCATTGCTTCGCTGCAACAATTATTTCATGAAAACGGCACTTCCTTTGTTATCTGCTGCCTGAAGCCTGAACCGGAGGCGGTATTTGAAAAACTGGAACTGCTTGACTTTCTTAATGTTACTCCTACAGAAAGTGAAGCCTGGGATATTGTACAAATGGAAGAAATAGAGCGGGAGCTCTTAAATGGCGATGGCACTTAATTTCCCTCACCCTGGTAGCAGAAAAGTAAAAAGCAGTGAAATTCACTGCTTTTCTGAGAAACACTGGTTTTCTCATATGTATAGTCCGATCGTAAATGCGGGTTTAAAATTGTGAATTAGCGAGGGAAGCAAATTAAAGGTGCAAAAAAGCGCATCAGGCTTTCCAAAATTTGCAGTATTGATTGGCAGCACTCGTTAATTTACGGTGCAAATATATTTGTTTTAATGAAAAATTAAGCCAAACCCCGTAAAATGTTGAAAAATTGAGGTGAAGATTGCAAGAACGCGCAAATAATTGTACGCTATGCGGCAAGGAGTTTTGGCCGCTTTATAATACAGTAATTCCTTTTGCCCGGTATGGTTGCAGAAACGGGTCGGCAGGGTCTAGCTCAGTAATCAGTATATCTATTTCTTCCGGTTTACATACCTGCAGGCGTTGTACCGTATTTAACTTTTCAGCAATAGCCAGTGATACTGTCTTTTGAGCGCTGTTGATCATTGCCCTTTTGACTTCTATAATCTCCCAATCCAGGTCCGTAATACCATCAATAGCATCAATGCTATTGGTACCCAGGATGCAAAGGTCGGCTTTGATACCCGCGAGCCGTTGTACCACTTCTGCACCTACCGACATCTGTGCATGTTTCAGCAGTTTATTTCCCAGGAAAATCACTTCACAATTGGGATGTTCCAATAACTCCAGGGCAATCGGTACACTCACAGTTATAAAAGTAGCATTCAGCTCCGGGGGCAGTGCTTTTACCAATTGCCTGATCGTTGTGCCACCTGAAAGTAATACCAGCATCCCATCCCTGATCAGTTGTATGGCTTTGTAGGCAATGCTTTTCTTCTCCGGCAAAGAGTAGATATTGCTGTTCTCTATGGTAAAATGAAAGGATTTTGATAAGGCGCCGCCATGCACTTTAAGCAGCTTTCCCTCTTCTGCCAGTTCCTGCAGGTCGCGCCGTATGGTATCTTCCGATACATCTAATTGTACACTCAGATCAGATGACAGCACTTTATTATGTATGTTGATCTGTTGAATGATATAAGCTTGTCGTTCTCTCTTAAGCATGATTAAAAATAAGAAAATGTCTTAATGTCTCAATGATACAATTTCCGGGGAATACAATTTAATGCCGGAATGTTAACTTCGTGCTCTTGATCAGTCCGAATACCATACAGCAAATCACCAATCGCATCGACATCATTGATGTAGTGAGTGAGTTTGTAAAATTGAAAAAGAGGGGTACTAACTACATAGGTCTTTGCCCTTTTCATAACGAAAAAGGTCCCTCATTCACCGTCTCTCCTGCCAAGGAGATATTCAAGTGTTTCGGGTGTGGCAAAAGCGGCAATACCATCACTTTTTTGATGGAACATGAAAAGTACAGCTATGTAGAAGCATTGCGCTGGCTTGCTGCGAGGTATCATATAGAGGTTGAAGAAACAGAAACCAGCGCCGAACAAAAACAACTGATACAAACGGCCGACAGCCTTTACGTGATCAACAGTTTTGCCCAAAAGTTTTTTACGGAACAGCTGCTGCATACCGATGACGGGCATGCCATAGCCTTATCTTATCTGAAAGAACGCGGCTTCCGCGAAGAGATCATTCAAAAATTTCAGTTGGGGTATAATCCCGATACACGGGATACGCTGACCAAAGCTTTGCTTGCCAATCAATTCAATCCCGAGTTGCTGCCGAAGACCGGACTCGTCTCCTTGCGCAACAACAATGAGCTGGTGGATAATTATCGTGGGCGTATCATTTTCCCGATTCACAATAACTCGGGCAAGATCATCGGCTTTGGCGCCCGTGTCATTGGCAAAAATGATCGTGCGCCCAAATACATCAATACGCCTGAAAATGAGATCTATGTCAAAAGCAAGATCCTCTATGGTTCTTATTTTGCGCGCATGGCTATTGATAAAGCCGATGAATGCTTATTGGTGGAAGGATATACGGATGTCATCAGCCTGCACCAGGCAGGAATTGAAAATGTAGTGGCCAGTGGTGGAACTTCTCTAACAACCGATCAGCTCAGGCTGATTAAAAAATATACCAATAACCTCACCATTATTTATGATGGTGACAGTGCAGGTATAAAAGCTGCCCTGCGTGGTTTGGATATGGCGCTGGAAGAAAGTCTTAATGTGCGGCTGGTATTGATTCCTGATAAGGAAGATCCGGACAGTTATGTAAACAAGGTTGGCGCAGAGGCTTTTAATGAATTTGTTGCAGCTTCAAAAAAAGATTTTATCATTTTTCAGCTGGAAGTGATGTTGAAAGAAGCGGGCAATGACGTGACCAGGAAAAGTGCTGTCGTTAACCAGGTTGCAGAAACGCTCAGCAAAATTAACAGGGCCGAAGATTTTACCAAACAGCAGGATTATATACGCCAGTGTGCAGGTTTATTACGGATAGATGAGTCCGGGCTCACTAATCTCGTTAACAAATACAAGCGCGACAAACTTACCAAAGACGAAAAACGGCTTCCGTTTGAAGCAGTGAACCAGCAGTCGTTTGCGAACCTGGGGCAGCAGCCTGAAGATGTACTGGATGACACACAGCGATTATTAATACAGGACGAAGCGCACGAGCGTAACATATTGCGCGTTTTACTGGAATACGGACTGCGTTCCTGGGATGAAACCAGGAGTATGGCCGATTATATATTTGAAGAATTGGAGCAGTACCAGTTCGACAGTTCTTTATTGGAACAATTGTATGAAACCTACAAAGCCCATTACTACCAGGGCTTGGAGCCCAGCGCCAAAACATTGCTGTACCACGAAAATGAAGCGGTCAGGAACCTGGTAGTGAGCATTACCGTCTTCCCTTTTGAATTGAGCCAGAAATGGGATGAAGTGATGGAAAGCATGGATATTGTCAACCGCGATACCAGTCGCCAGGATGTACTCATGAGCGTCAGTTATTACAAACTACGCAAAATAAAAAAGATGCTTGAAGAGAACCAGCGTGACATGGAACAGGCTGGCTTTGAAGATTTCAAGCCCCTGCTTGAAGTACATAAGCATTTGAAAAACCTGGAAAAGGAAATGACGAAACAGTTGGGGACTGTTATCATTAAATGAAATGGGTAATTGGTAACCAGGAGTAGGTAAACTTTCTGCCCAATTCCAAATTTCCCAATCCCTATTTTTCTGAAGGGTTCTTTTTCCCGGCTAATAATTTCTCCAATGCAGTCTCTAACCTTCTTTGGCGCGTTTCTTCTTTCCTGGCGCCTTCGATCCAGCTTACGTATTCTTTCTGGTTGGTGAAGGATAATGAGCTGAAGAATTCCTGGGCTTTTTCGTGCCTGGTGAATAATTTATCCAATTCAACCGGGGGCACTGCTAACCTTTTTTCAAAGTCGATTCCATTGATTTCCTGGCTTTTCATTTCCGAAAAGGCACGGGTGCGATTTGGTATCTTATCTGTCTTTTTGAAACGGATGGCGCTCCATACATGATCGAGTGCTACCTGCCTTACGGATTCATATCCATTACCAGTCAGCAATTCCCAGCTGCAGTCACGATTCAGGTCGCTCACGATCTTACTTGTTGTTTTTGGGTAAGCCACCCACAATTTGCTATCCTCATGTAACGCCGGGAACACTTCTTTAAGTACATTGTTCAACTGACACTGGCTGAGGGCAAACAACAGCACAAAGTCAACCTTTTTAGTCTTCAATAAAGGTGTGACATTTTTGGCGTATGTTAATTTTGCAAATTGTTTTTCAATAGCTGAAGGAAGCCCCTGGATCAACAGGTTCTTTTCATCCTTCAACTGTAACTTTTCAAACAAACTCTGATTTGACATGCCTAAAATGGATTTCAGGGGGATGTAATAAGAAGTTGCAAAGTTAAAAAATTGTAACCGTAGTTTGCAAACAAAACGCGGCAAATTTGCGTCTTTCTTACTGTTTTAGCAAGAAAAAGCCGCGTTTTTCCTATTATATATTATTTTTTACTACTTTGATGGTAGTATTGCAGCGCTTCCGGCATCAGTGCTTTCAGTTTATTAATCCTGTCTTCATCAGCCGGGTGGTCGCTTAAGAAAACCGGCGGCTTTTCTCCTCCTAATGCAGCCATACGTGTCCAGAAAGGAACTGCTTCCCGTGGGTCGTAGCCGGCCATAGCGGCAAAGATCAATCCGAAATGGTCTGCTTCATACTCTTGTTTTCTCGAGTTGGGCAACAATACACCGAGTTGTGCTGTAGGCGCATAAATCTGGTTAAAAACATTGACTGCTTTCGGGCTTCTACTGAAAGCGATATCACCGGCTACTTCTACTCCTTGTGCCAGCAAGCCCTGGCTCATTCTTTCGCGGCCGTGGCCTGCTACTGCATGTGTTATTTCATGCCCAAGTACAATAGCAAGTGCAGTTTCATTTTGTGTGACCGGCAACAGACCGGTATATACCACCACTTTACCGCCGGGCATACACCAGGCATTTATTTCTTTGCCATTAACCAGGTTAAATTCCCATTTATAGTTGCTCAGTTCATTTCCGGCGCCTTTGTCTGTATAATATTTGGTAATAGCTGCAGCGATACGATTACCTACTCTTTTGACCATTTCAGCATTATTATTACTGGTGGCCACCACACTATTAGTAGACAGGAATTCTTTATACTGTGTAAAGGCCATGGATTGTACCTGGTCTTCAGAAACCAGGCTTAACTGGCTGCGTCCAATAATCGTATTCCGCTGGCAGGATGTCAATAAAGCAAATGCCATACCTGTGCATAATACCAAACTGATTCTTTTCATAGAGATTGCGTTTTGTATTACAAAAGTAATAACTGTGCCAAAAAATGGGGAAACAGAAATTTTTTACCCTCCTGATACATTTAGGTAGGTAGGGCTGTAGCCTATTTTCTTTTTTGTCTGCGGCGGTCTCTATATTTGAGAATGGGGACTTTGCTTTCTGTACCTTTTAGTATGCGCCCAATGTTTTTTTGGTGTGTGAATACAATCATCAGTGCTACCAATACGGCAAAGATCCGGTAAAGGGTTTCTTTTTCGTTGAAGATAAAGAGAATGAAAATCATGAATGATATACCTGCCAGTATAGAGCTGAGCGATACAAAACGGGTCAGGTACAGAACAAGCAGGAATACCCCTAAACAACATACAGCCACCAATGGTTGGATCGCGATGGCCATACCCAATAATGTAGCTACCCCTTTACCGCCACGGAACCCTGCCCATATCGGGAAGATATGACCAATCACTGCAGACAGTCCAAGGCCAATCATGAAGTTGGTCCTGGCCCATTCATTTGTAAGATAGTAAGGCAGGAGAACATAGAGAGAGGTTCCCATGATTCCTTTAACGATATCAATAAACATTACAAAACTGCCCCATTTGGGACCGAGTACGCGAAACGTATTAGTAGCGCCTGCATTACCGCTGCCATAATCACGAATGTCAATCTCAAAAAAATACTTACTCACCCATACGGCTGTAGGTATCGATCCTATCAGGTATGCCATTATAATAAGCAACAATTCATTCATTGGGGGGTGGTTGAAGTTTGGGGGTACAAAGATACCTGAAATGAAGATAAGGATAAGTTAACATACTGAATGGGGAAAATTATCTTATAGAAAGACCGGGTTTCCACGGTGGGGTTTGAATTGGTTACCAGGTGGTTATCCTTTAAAGTGGCAAGCAATCCATCCTGCTCTTGTGATCGTCTGTAGATGCTCCCATCCGGCCTGGCGGCAGACGGCCAGAATGTCCGGCTCATCTTCCCTGAGCAAGCCACTTAGTAGTATATGCCCTTCAGGAAGCAAAGCACCAGCGAGGAAGGAAATGTTACCAAGAATGATGTTTTTATTGATGTTGGCAAGGATAATATTAAACTTTTTATTTTGATTTGCATCATTAACTCTATGTATACCAATATATTTACAATTATTTACTGAAATATTTTCAGTGGCATTTTCTATGCACCAGTCATCATTGTCCGTTGCCAGCACAGCTGCCGCGCCCAGTTTTTCAGCCAGTATGGCAAGGATCCCTGTACCGGTGCCAAAGTCAAATACCACTTTACCGTGAAAATCCAATCCCCGCATTAGTTGCATCACCATGTAAGTAGTAGCGTGGTGGCCAGTACCGAAACTCATTTTAGGGGTAATGATGATTTCATGCTGTACGTGATCAAAAGGAAGGTGAAAGCCAGCCCTTATGCCCACAAACTCATCCACCTGTACAGGATCAAAATTTGATTCCCATAATGCATTCCAATTTTGCTCAAATACAATTGATTTAGAATAAGCTATGTCATGCATACATAATAAATTATTAAGCATGTCATCAGAAAAATAATGCTCCTGGATAAAAGCCTGAAGCTGTTCATCTGTTTCTTCAAATCCCTCGTACCCTATCCTGGTCAGTTCAGCAATCAACAGCTCCCGGATACCGGCGTCGGTGACCGGAATAACAACCTGGTAATAATTACTCATAATAGAAGCATTTAAAAAAATGGCCCGTATATACGGGCCATTCAACTATTCTTATTGTCAAATCTTTCCGGCCCATCAGCCAGACTCCTGACCCAGCTTACTGTCCGACTGCTGCCCCGCCTTCTTCCTTCGTCTTTGCTTCCGGTTTTGGCATGAGTACTTTGCGGCTGAGCTTAAATTTACCTGTTTTAGGATCCAATCCTACCAGCTTCACCTTCACCATATCGCCTTCTTTGAACAGGCCATCCATGGATTCAAGGCGCTTCCAGCTGATTTCGCTGATGTGCAGCAATCCCTGTTTACCAGGCAGGAACTCAACAAAAGCGCCGAATTCTTTAATACCCTTAACCGGGCCTTCGTACACATCTCCTACCTGTGGAACGGCAGTAATACCACGCACCCATGATATTGCTTTGTCCAGTCCCGTTTTATCAGCTGAAAAGATACTTACTTCACCGGTATTACCTACTTCTTCAATATTGATGGTTGTACCGGTTTCGCGCTGGATCTCCTGGATTACTTTACCACCTGGCCCGATTACAGCACCGATAAATTCCTTATCAATGATCAGTTTAACCATACGTGGCGCATGAGGCTTCACTTCTGGCCTTGCTGCCGGAATACACTCGTACATAGCATCTAAAATGTGCAAACGACCTTTTCTTGCCTGCTCCAGTGCTTCCCTCATCACTTCCATGCTTAGACCGTCCACCTTAATATCCATCTGCACGCCGCAGATACCATCGCGGGTTCCGGTTACTTTGAAGTCCATATCTCCCAGGTGGTCTTCATCACCCAATATATCTGTCAGGATCGCATATTTACCATCTTCTCCGCGTGTAATCAATCCCATTGCCACACCACTTACGTGCTTAGGCACGGGTACACCTGCATCCATCAGTGCCAGCGAACCGGCACAAACAGTTGCCATAGAGGAAGAACCGTTACTCTCCAGGATATCACTTACCACGCGAACAGTATAAGCATACTCATTGCTTGGCGGCATCATCTGTTTCAGCGAACGCATGGCCAAGTTACCATGACCCACTTCGCGACGGCTTTGTCCGCGCATCATCTTCACTTCCCCTGTACTGAATGGAGGAAAATTATAATGCAGGAAGAATTTGGAATCGACCGATTTTGCAGCGCTTTCAACCAGTAAATCATCTAAAGCAGTACCGAAAGTAACTGTTGTAAGTGATTGAGTTTCACCTCTTGTAAATAACGCAGAGCCGTGTGGTGTTGGTAATGGGTCTACTTCCATTGCCAATGGCCTTACCTGCTCTAACTGGCGGCCGTCTAAGCGGATGCGATCGTCCAGGATCATGTTTCTAACCACTTCCCACTTCAGGTCTTCATAATATTTCTTCGCTAATTTCTTATCCAGGTCAGTAGCTTCTTCGCCCAGGCTTGTCATTAACTCTTCTTTCACCACGCTGTATGCATCGCTGCGATCATGTTTGGAGGAGCCTTTTCTTGAAATTTCGTATACCCTTTCTTTTGCAAAAGCATATACTTTTTCTTTGATCGTTTCGCTCTGCTCAGGCTTTTTATAGTCGCGCTTGGTGGTCACTCCTTTTTTAGCTCTCAGTTCTTCCTGGGCTTTGATATGAACACGAATGGCATCATGGGCCAGTTCCAGTGCTTTTACGAGGTCGGCTTCGGAACATTCCTTTGCTTCTCCTTCTACCATCATCAGGTTCTTTTCAGTTGCTGCGATGATAAATTCCAGGTCAGATGCTTCCAGTTCTGTACGGCTTGGGTTCACTACAAAATTGCCGTTTACCCGGGCAATACGTACTTCACTGATGATCTCTTTAATAGGAATATCAGAAACAGCCAAAGCTGCAGATGCAGCTAAGCAGGCTAATGAATCCGGTAATACTTCTGCATCACTTGATACCAGGCTGATCAATACCTGTACATCGCACAGGTAATCTTCCGGGAATAAGGGACGCAGGGCGCGGTCTATCAAACGGCTGGTCAGGATTTCATAGTCGTTCAGCCGTGCTTCACGCTTAAAGAAAGAGCCAGGTATACGGCCTGCCGATGCAAACTTTTCCTGGTAATCAACACTTAAGGGAAAGAAGTCCTGGCCTTCTCTGGGTTCTTTATTGGCTACAACGGTAGCTAAGATAACGCAGTTACCCTGGCGTACGGTAACAGCGCCATCTGCCTGACGGGCTAATTTTCCAGTCTCGATGAATACCTGGCGGTTGCCACCAAGGTCAAAACTCACACTGATTGGTTGTGATAACATAATCTGTTTTTGTAATACGAGGTACGGAAACGAGGTAGGATAACTGTGTTTTTCGCACCCCCTGTTAGGGAATGAAAATGCAGAAGAGGCACTAATAGAAATGACTATTCCCAACCGTATCAAATGCCAGTTGGGAATAGATTATACATAGCTGAAAAATTATTTTCTCAGGCCTAATTTTTCGATGAGTGCACGGTACCCCTGCAGGTTGTGTTTTTGCATGTAGCTAAGCAAACGCTTACGCTGGCCGACCATTTGCATCAGGCCACGCTGTGTGGAATGATCTTTCTTGTTGGCTTGTAAGTGATTGGAAATCTGGGTAATACGATCGGTCAGCAAAGCAACCTGACCTTCAATAGAACCCGTGTTAGTGGCTTTTCCACCATACTCAGCAAAAATGCTTGCTTTTTTTTCTGTTGTTAAATAAGGCATCTCAAAATGTTTAAATAAGACTCCGGAATGTTTTCCTTCTTTTTTTATCGGCTGCAAAACTACGAAGAATAATACAAACCGGAGAATTTATAAACCTATTTTTAGATACAGCAGGAAAATAGTTAATTTGTACAGGATAGCAATGGTGCTATTTTATTCATTTTCAGACCCTTTACTGATGTTCGGCGTAACAATATTAGGCAATAATTCAGCCCTTCCGGCATATGAGCGTCATCCTACCGCTCAGGTGGTTACCCTGAACGAGCAATTATTCCTGATCGATTGCGGGGAAGGCACCCAGATGCAATTGGCACGGTACAAAATAAGGCGTGGAAGGATCAACCATATTTTCATCTCGCACCTGCATGGAGATCATTATTTCGGGTTGATTGGCCTGGTCACCAGTATGGGCTTATTGGGCAGGGAACATGACCTGCATATTTATGCACCCGCTCCCCTGCAATCCATTTTCGACCTTCAATTGTCAGTGGCCGACACCATTCTGCCTTTTAAACTTCAGTTTCACCCTTTGGAAACCGAAGGGATTATCATTGATCACCAAAAATTTACCGTCTCCTGTTTCCGTACCCAGCACCGTATTCCCTGCTGGGGCTTCATCATCAGAGAAAAAAAGAAACCAAGAAAAGTAAATAAAGAACAGGCTGTTGCTTATGGCATCCCTGCTCTTTATTATGAACGTTTGAAAGATGGTGGCGATTATGAAAACCGTTCAGGGGAACTGATTAAAAACGGGTTAGTTACTTTTCCCAACACCCCTCCCAAAAGTTATGCTTTCTGTGCCGATACCATTTATGATGAATCAATTGCTGATAAAACAAAAGGAGTCTCTCTGCTCTATCACGAAGCTACTTACCTGAAGGACTTGGAAGAAAGGGCCAAAGCCCGTTATCATTCCACCACCATACAGGCAGCAGCCATTGCAACAAAAGCCAACGCAAAGCAATTACTGATCGGGCATTTCAGCAGTAAATATGAAACATTAGATGAATTTCTGCTGGAAGCCCAGGCAGTATTCCCTAATTCGCAGCTGGCAATTGAGGGGGTGACTTATTATGTCTGATCCGTCATCTACTGCATGATCCATTGATAGAAATTGGGGAACTCCTGCCGCCAATTGCTTTCATTATGCTGACCAGGCGGGTAAACTACTGAACGGATATTGCTGTTTTGTTTCTTTTCCAGGATGTTCGTCATTTTCTTCATATCACTTACCATAGTAACGCTTTCCTTTCCACCTGCATAGAAATAAAGCTTGGAGGCGGTGGTGGCGGTGAATTTTTCTGCATCGGCAAATAATTCAGGTGCTATCCATAAAGCAGGTGAAAAAATACCGGCACCCCCAAATACTGTCGGGTATTGCATCACGGTATAGAGACTGATCAGTGCACCCATACTGCTTCCGGCCACAAAATTGTGTGCAGCTGCTTTTTTGGTACGGTACTTACTGTCGATATAAGGTTTTAAAGTGGTAGCCAGGAAATCTGCATAGGCCTTCCCTTCCCCTTTGCCAAATTTTTCATTATCGTAAGGATTGTATTCGGTTGTCCTTTTATCACCGCCATGATCAATACCTATGACAATGCATTCTTTGTTGAGTTGCGACTGTAAGCTATCCAAACATTCATCCACCCCCCATTCACCAAAAGCGGCTGTCTGTTCATTAAAGAGATTCTGCCCGTCTTCCATATACAGTACGGGGTATGTTTTTGCTGATGTAGTATATCCCTTTGGCAGGTAAACCCAGATCCTTCTTTTCCTGTTCAGCTGCGGGATGGTGAATGCAGTGTCGAGAATGTGTACCTGCGGACTGGCCGTATATGGCTTTGGTCTTTCCGGGTAGTCGTCTTTCCAGCCGGCAATGGTAATATCCTGCGTCAGGTCGCCATTCACTTCCAGTATCCGGTCACTGATATCCCTGCCATCAGCCGCACATTCTACTTTGTCAAAGCCGCCACGGGTAAATTTAAAAGCATAGGTCCCGGCTGCAAGGTCTTTGATCACAATGCTTTTGCGTGAGCCGGCGAAAGGCTTCAGTTTATAATTTTCGTCCTTCGGATTCCAGTTATTAAAATTACCAGCCACATAGATATCATCCTGCTGCCGGGTGGCAACAGCGTTCACGACTAGGCGCACAGTATATTGCGCATGAAGACCGGCGCCCGCAAATAAAAAGGAACAGAACAATAATACTTTCATGCATTTAAGGTACAAAAAAGAAAAATCTTACCACCTCAGATCATATAGCAGCGATCAATCCAATATTTCTACATCCTTTGGATACCTGCTCTTATTGAAGACGAAAAGGTTGTCGGCAAGATTTGCCGAAGTATTGAGTCTACTAAAGCTTACCTGCAGGGTATTATTGCTTTTATCGAGGATCTCCGCTTTAACAATGAGGCTTTTTGCTTTGTCGACATAGATGGTCACTTTTTGAAAATTCTTTCTGTTGTCGATGGGTTTCAGCTCTATAACGTGGAAGCTTGTTTTGGAAGGGATCAGTTTATAAGTAAAGTCTTTACCGTAAGCTCCCGACAATATTTTCTGGGGAGTGAGTGACTGGCCCGGTTCATCTGCGGCAGATACAGTGATGGTTTTATTCCCATCGAAATTATATGTTTTGGAACCATCGCTGATCACTTCCATTTTACCCTGCCGTAATACGTATTTCTGTCCCTTGATGGAGATATTTCCTATTTTAACACCATTAGCCTTGCCTTTACTGGTAAATTGTTTAATCGTAAAAGTAGTAGTGATCGTTTTGAAACTTTTTACCTTTGCGCTCACCCCATCCAGCACTTTTTTGGCATTCGGGTCATTCTGGGCAAATACCGTTTGAGCCATCGCTGCAAAAGCAATCAAAAAAACGTAACATTTCTTCATTCTTCCTACATTAAGTGGGCGCAAATATAGGCTTTCCTGTAAAATCAGACCAGCGAATCAAGAAACTCCTGCAATTCCATATCGGTTTTAAATAATACCTCCCTGGCCTTGCTGCCCTGGTTAGGGCCTACCACACCTGCAGCTTCCAGTTGATCCATCAACCGGCCTGCACGGTTATACCCGAGTTTCATCCGTCGCTGTATGAGCGAGGTGGAGCCCATTTGGTTTTGCACGATCAGCCTGGCCGCATCCTCGAACAAAGGGTCGCGGTCACCAGCATCAAAATCCCTCCCTTCCATATCTTTTTCATCAATATATTCAGGTAAAAGAAAGGCTTGCGGGTAGCCACGCTGGTCACCAATGAATTCGCAGACATGCTCTACTTCCGGCGTATCTACAAAAGCGCATTGCAAACGGGTAATCTCGCCGTTATAGCTGATGAGCATATCTCCTTTACCAATCAATTGCTCTGCCCCACCGGCATCCAGGATTGTGCGGCTGTCTATTTTACTGGATACTTTAAACGCAATGCGCGCGGGGAAATTGGCCTTAATGGTTCCGGTGATGATATTAACAGAAGGACGCTGGGTGGCAATGATGAGGTGTATACCTACAGCCCGCGCCAATTGGGCAAGACGGGCGATTGGCATTTCCACTTCTTTACCCGCCGTCATGATCAGATCAGCAAACTCGTCCACTACCAATACAATAAAGGGCAGGTATTGATGCCCTTTCTCAGGATTGAGCCTTCTTGCCGTAAACTTTTCGTTATACTCTTTGATGTTGCGGCAACCAGCTTCTTTCAGGAGATCATATCGGTTGTCCATCTCAATGCACAAGGCATTAAGGGTGTTGATCACTTTTTTTGTATCGGTGATAATGGCTTCTTCTTCTCCGGGCAGCTTGGCAAGGAAGTGTTTTTCTATTACCCGGTACAGGCTCAGTTCCACTTTCTTAGGATCAACCAATACAAACTTTAACTGCGATGGATGTTTTTTATATAACAGGGAAACAAGAATAGCATTCAATCCAACCGACTTCCCCTGTCCTGTTGCGCCTGCCATTAAAAGGTGAGGCATGCTGGCAAGGTCTACGATGAAATTTTCGTTGTCGATCTTCTTGCCAATGGCAATCGGCAATGAAAATGCATTTGTCTGAAATTTATCGCTGGCGAGTAAAGTCTTCATGCTCACCACAGTTTTACGCACATTCGGCACTTCAATACCGATTGTACCTTTACCTGGTATGGGTGCAATAATACGAATGCCCAATGCAGCAAGGCTTAAGGCGATATCATCTTCCAGGTTTTTGATACGGCTGATACGTACACCGGGAGCCGGGACAATTTCATACAGGGTAACAGTCGGGCCTACCGTGGCAGCAATGCGCTGAATAGCAATATCATAATTCTTCAGTGTTGCGATGATCTGGTTCTTATTGGTTTCAAGTTCGGTGGGATCATGTACAATTTTTTCACTCCCATGTGTTTCAAGCAGATCCAGCGCCGGATACTTATACCCTTTCAGATCCAGGGTAGCATCGTATTTGGTATTGAGTTTCCCTGTTACTGTCTCAGCGGCATCTTCTTCAGTTACGGGTGTTTCTTTGATCTCCAGTTCCAGGCCATCTTCTTCTACCCCTTTTTCTTTTTCTTCCTCCTCATCTTCTACTTCATAAACTTCTTCATCTACTTCCTCTTCATCTGCTTCCTCCTCCCCCGTATCAGCCTTCTCGTTAACATCAAATTCGTTCATCGGATCAGGTGTTTCCTGTGGCATGATCACCACCACTCCTTTTCCTTCATTCTTCAGTTTATTATTGCTCACCGGAAGTGGCTCTTCCTTTTCGGTAAGGGTCATAACACCGGCATGCGCACCGGTTTTATCCCATTCCTGCATAACAGGCGCCTCGTCATGCCTGGCAAAGAATAATTCCTTGTCATCTTCAGTCTCTTTTGCTATAGGTTTGTGTTTCCATTCCGGCACTTTGAAAGTAGGATTGAACCGCCAGATAAAATAACTAAATACTGCAAGGAGCAACAAAGCCCCCGTGCCTACATTACCGATCCATTTAATAAACCATTCGTTCAGGAGTTCCCCTACTGCTCCTCCCCATGAGAAACTGCTATTCCTTGTCACAAATGCAAATGCCATGCTCAACACGACCAATCCTACCAGGACATATTTCAGGTTGCGCAGGAGATTGAATATTTTTTTACCAAAAAGAAGGTTAACACCCAGTACAAAGAAAAAAGTACAGAGAAGGTAGGCAGCGAGGCCAAAACCTTTGTAGCACAAGGTATGAGCTACATACGCTCCCAGTACACCTAATAAATTATTGACTTTAACATCGTCTGTAGCAAATATTTTAATCCCAAACTGGTGTACTTTATCCTGGTCTTCCTGCCAGGTGAAAAGATAAGAAGTAAAAGCTACAAATAAAAAGAGCGTAAACAGCAAACTCACTGCTCCGGCGATCTTGGTGGTACGTTCGTCTTTTACCACTTCGGCAACAGTTACCTGTGTTTCTTTATCAGGAGCCAATTGCTCGGGATCCGGTGGGGGTGGCGTTTTCTTTTTCAAACGGTTTGCCATAGAAACAAATATAAGCCATGCGGAGAAGTGGTAAAGGGCCTGAGTAAGCTATGTGCAAAACTGGCAGTAAGCGCTGCAGTTTTCCACTTACCCTAGCTTTTCCTGACCCCGGCAGCGAGGAAGCACCATGCCAAAATCAGCACAATACCTCCTACAGGTGTAATGGCACCAAGCCATTGAAAGCCATTGATCCTTATGGCACGGATGCAGGTAAGCAGGTAAAGTGATCCACTGAACAGTATCATACCTGCTATAAATAAAGCCCCGGCGGTTTTAAGATACCTGAACGGATAACTTTTATATAATATAGCAGTAAGTGCCAGTGCAAACACATGGAAGAACTGGTAGCGCACTGCCGTTTCGTAAGCATGTAATGCATCTTCGGCAAGTATTCCTTTAAGGGCATGTGCACCAAAGGCGCCGAGCGCAACGGACAATGCGCCAAGGAGGATGGCAGTAACCAGGAAACCTTTATGCATGTTCTTTCAGAATTTTGACAAAACTACGTTCATTAATCTCTTCCCCGTTCAAATGATGTTGTGCCTGCTGATAAAACACAAGGCGTTCTGATCTTTTTTGTTGCAGGAATTCACATATCCCTTCATAAGGAAGGTTGTGAATAGCCGGGCGGTGTGCCTGTTCTGACATTAATCTCCTGGCCAGTATTTCGATTGACTCGTCTATCCAGATGGTGATACCGTGCTTATTCATCCATGCCATATTTTCGTGGTAGGCAGGAGTACCTCCACCGGTAGCCAGGACAAATGTTTTTTTCTCCCCGAACCATCGCAGCATTTTGGATTCTGCTTTCCGAAAATGGTCTTCTCCTTCTTCTGCGAATATCTCTGCTATAGATTTTTCCTCGTGCGACTCAACCAGGTAATCCAGGTCATATCCTCCAATCTTAAGTTTCTTAGCCAGTTTTTTCGCCCAATAGCTCTTGCCGGTACCCATCAGGCCAATAAGAAATATTTTCATCCTGTTTGATTAGTAATTTATTTAAACGCGTTCAATCCGGTTATATCCATCCCTGTAATCAGCAAATGTACATCGTGCGTGCCTTCATAAGTGATCACACTTTCAATATTCATCATATGACGCATAATACTGTATTCGCCGGTAATTCCCATCCCTCCCAGCATCTGGCGGGCATCTCTTGCAATATTTGCTGCAATCTCACAACTGTTGCGCTTAGCCATACTTACCTGTTGTGGCGTGGCTTTCCCTTCATTCATCAACACGCCCAAACGCCAAACCAGCAATTGTGCTTTGGTGATCTCGGTAATCATTTCTGCCAGTTTCTTTTGTTGTAACTGAAACCCACCTATCGGCCTGTCGAACTGTATCCGTTCCTTACTGTAGCGCAAAGCGGTATCATAGCAATCCATCGCAGCGCCCAGTGCGCCCCATGCAATGCCAAAACGGGCTTTTGTCAAACAACCTAAAGGCCCTTTCAGTCCTGCTATATTCGGTAATATATTTTCTTTGGGCACTTTTACATTATCAAATACGAGCTCGCCTGTAGCACTGGCGCGCAGGCTCCATTTACCATGTGTGGCAGGCGTGGTAAACCCCGGCATACCCCTTTCTACAATGACTCCCTGTATCACACCTTGTTCATTTTTTGCCCATACGACGGCCACCTGTGCAAACGGCGCATTACTGATCCACATTTTGGTTCCATTCAATAGCACATGATCTCCTGCATCTTTAATATTCGTCAGCATACCCGCGGGATCGCTGCCATGATCAGGTTCCGTTAACCCAAAACAGCCTAACCATTCTCCGCTGGCCAATTTGGGCAGGTATTTTCTTCGTTGTGCCTCATTGCCGTAAGCGTAGATCGGAAACATCACTAAGCTGCCCTGTACACTGGCGGTACTGCGCACACCGCTATCTCCCCGCTCCAGTTCCTGCATCATCAAACCATAACTGATATAGTCCAATCCACCACCACCATATTCAACTGGAATTGTTGGGCCAAAACAACCTAATCCGCCCATCTGTTTCACAATTTGTTCAGGGAACACTGCCCGCTGGGCATAGTCTTCTATAACAGGGGTTATCTCTTTCTTTACATAATTGCGGACAGCCTCCCGCACATGCTTGTGTTCTTCGGTCAGCAATTCATCTACCAGGAAATAATCAGGGGATTGAAACAGATCTGTTTTTGCAGCCATATAGATAGTTTGTAGTTTGTGGATGGTTGCCTGTAGTTACGTATCGTAATTATTAACAACCTGTTAATGACCAGAGACTCCTGTTATCACTGCAACCTAATAAAAATAATGAGAAGAGGTTATTTTTTCTTGGTTCTTGTTATCTTAACATCAAATTAAGTGCGATGAAGCAATGGTTGGTTATAACAATGCTTATGATTAGCTGTACAATGTTATATGCGCAACAGCCAACATCAATGAACCAGCATCATGAAAATCAGATCAGAAAATACTGGTTTGTGATGCTATTGAAAGGGAGTAACAGGACACAGGATTCAGCCACAGCCACGAAAATACAGGAAGGCCATCTTGCCAATATCCATAAGCTCTATGAAGAAGGAAGGCTTAAAGTAGCCGGCCCTTTTGGAGATGATGGTAACTGGCTCGGCATTTTTATTTTCGATTGCGCATCTAAAGAAGAAGTAGAAAAATTATTAGCAACTGATCCGGCTATTATCAGCGGACGGTTGGCTTATGATATTCGTCCCTGGTATACTGCTCCTATTGGCAGCTTTGTTCCCGGCAAACCTCAAAAACAATCCTGAAATTTTGCAATCCCCCTCCCTTCATCAACACCGGGCAATCCCGGCTCCTCTTTGGAAACAATTGGGAACAAATCTCACTTTTTATGTTTTGCTTGCCATCATTTTTGGTATAGTACTTGGGCATTTTGTTCCGGCTACTGCAGTGAAAATGGAAATCATTGGCAAGACCTTTGTGGACATCATCAAACTGTTTATTGCTCCTATTATTTTCCTCACCATTGTATTGGGCATCAGCAGTATTGGCGACCTGAAAAAAGTGGGGCGCATTGGCATTAAATCATTGGTTTATTTTGAAGTGGTTACAACGATCGCACTTGCTATTGGCATTGTTGTGGCGCTGGTATTGCAACCAGGCAAAATTGATAAAACAGGTTTACCTATACAGGATGCATCAAAGTACACCGGGCAGGCAGGAACTCATTTTGATTGGGGCAGGTTCTTCCAGTCTAATCTGACGCTGCAGGTATTACTTGCAGCCATCATCACAGGTATTATCCTAAATTACTCAAAGCACCGCATCACTGTTATCCGCTGGTTAGGTAAAACATCGCATTTTGTTTTCACCGGTTTAAAATATGTCATGTACCTGGCTCCATTGGGTGCGTTTGGCGGGATGGCTTTTACGGTAGGGAAATTCGGGCTCCGGACATTGCTGCCTTTGGCTAAGCTGATGGGCTGTGTATATCTGACAATGTTCCTATTTGTGTTTTTCGTCCTGGGCAGTATCATGCATTATTATAAATTCAGCATTTGGCATTTTTTAAAATATATCAAAGAAGAATTACTGCTGGTATTAGGCACTTCTTCTTCTGAAGCGGCGCTGCCTTCCATCATGCGAAAATTGGAAAAGATAGGGTGCAGTAAATCTGTGGTAGGGTTAGTAATTCCTACCGGTTATTCTTTTAACCTTGACGGCACTTCCATTTATCTGTCAATGGCTGCCATTTTTCTTGCACAACTATACAATGTTCATTTAACAACCAGCGAATTATTGACGATCTTACTGATATTAATGCTTACTTCAAAAGGAGCAGCAGGAGTAACGGGCAGCGGTTTCATTGTATTGGCATCCACCCTTGCAGCCATTCACAAAATACCGCTTGAAGGCCTGGCTTTTTTGTTAGGCGTGGATAAATTTATGAGTGAAGCAAGAGCTATTACAAATATTATAGGCAATGGCGTAGCCACTATTGTCATTGCAAAAAGCGAAGGAGAATTTATTGAAAACTGAAAATATAACTTTTCGGATAAAACGAGATTCATGCCAGTACCGTTTAATACATCACTTGACTATGCAAAACACTTGGACGCCAACGATCCGTTAGCATTTTACAAGCAGCGATTCCATTTTCCGCAACACCATGGTAAGGAAGTAATTTACTTCTGCGGCAATTCCCTGGGTTTACAGCCAAAGAATGTTGCAGCAGCTGTTGAGACAGAATTGGTCACGTGGCGTGAGATGGCTGTAGCTGGTTATTTCAGCGGCAAAAACCCCTGGCTGTATTACCAGCATTACCTGCAACCCGCACTCGCTAAAATTGTTGGCTGTAAGGAACAGGAAGTTACAGTCATGAATTCCCTTACAGTCAATCTTCATTTGTTGATGCTTAGTTTTTACAGGCCCATAAAGGAGAGATTTAAAATAATCATGGAAGCGGGTGCCTTCCCTTCCGATCAGTATGCAGTAGAAACATTGGTCAGGCATTTTGGCTTAGATCCAGTTGATACTATTATCGAGATAGCCCCGAAAGAGGGAGAGCAACTAATACGACCCAAAGATATCATTGATGCAATACAGGCACATGGTAACAGCCTGGCATTAGTGCTCTTTGGCGGTATTAATTATTACACCGGTCAGCTGTTCGACATTAGGTTGATCACAGAAGCTGCCCATTCAGTCAATGCTATTGCCGGTTTTGATCTTGCACATGTGGCGGGTAATGTACCCTTGCAGTTGCATAACTGGAAAGTTGATTTTGCAGTATGGTGCAGTTACAAATACCTGAATGCCGGACCGGGAGCTGTTGGCGGTGCTTATATACATGAGCAACATGCGGCAAATATTGAAACCCCACGCTTGGGAGGATGGTGGGGCAATGACGAGCAAACAAGGTTTAAAATGGAGAAAGGCTTTATACCTAAAAAAAATGCAAGCGGCTGGAACATCAGTACGGCACAGGTATTCAACACTGTTTGCCTGAAAGCTTCCCTGGAGCTATTCGATACTGCTGGTATGGACAGGCTCAGGATCAAAAGTATCCGGTTAACAGCCTATCTTGAATACCTTTTGCACCAGTTGCATCACATCAATTTTGAGATCATTACCCCGAAAGATCCGCAATGCAGGGGCGCGCAGCTGTCTTTATATTTTAAAGAAAACGGAAAAGAAATACACCAGCAAATGACCAACAACGGTATCACAGTCGACTATCGCGAGCCGGGTGTGATACGCGTAACTCCGGCGCCAATGTATTGTTCCTTTGAAGATGTTCATCGCTTCTATCAAATATTGAAGGATCATTCTTCGCTGATATCCCAATAAAAGATTTCTATGTTGTCCTGTCAGGCCAAAATAAATGTCCTCTTCTGAGTAACATAATTTCGGTTCATGAATATTTTTGTGATCAATCAACCCTGAAACACATTTCCATGCCTGCGATCAGAACTAATTAACAATAAGGCCAAAGGGGACCAGCAAACATAGCAGGATGCCGTAATGATATCTTTTCATTTGATAAAGATGCTAAAATTCAATGATTATCAGGTAATGTTTTAGGCGTATCTTCATATTTGCCCTGCCAGGCAAATCGGTATGACAAAACATCATTTTTCTTATCTGGCCCTTGGCGATTCTTATACGATTGGAGAATCGGCTTCATTATATGATAGTTTTCCTTATCAGGTTGTTCAATTATTGCGTAAAGCGGGACTACACTTCCATGCACCTGAAATTGTGGCGAAAACCGGGTGGACAAGTGGCGAACTGGCAGAACATATATTACATACCAAGCTCAACGAGCAATATGATTTTGTCAGCCTGCTTATTGGCGTAAATAACCAGTACAGGGGGCTCTCGGCAGATGATTTTCAAACAGACCTTGCATTCCTCCTGAAGAAAGCCCAGCATTTGACCGGTGGACATGATAGCAGGATAATGCTATTGTCTATTCCGGACTGGGGTGCTACCCCTTTTGCGGCAGACAAGGATGGAGCAGGCATCGGTAAAGAGATTGATCAATTTAATAAGGTCTGCGAGTCGCTGGCAGCACAATACAAGGCGCATTTTATCAATATCACGACAGACAGCCGAAAAGCAAAAAATGACCATACCCTGTTGGCTATAGATCAGCTACATTATTCAGGCAAGGAGCATGCTGTATGGGCAGGCAAAGTAGCGGACTTTATCAGGCAAGTAGTTCAGGGGTGAGGAAGCTATGATTTAATTACTATCCACTTCTATTTTAGGTAAAAATGCCATGACCTGCATGATGACAGCCAGCACAACCAATGCGTACAAGGCAGGTTTCTTTTCCGGGCACTCGCCAAACAAACAGGTAGACAAGAGAATATAATTTCGAATAGACCATGCCAGGTTGATGGCACAAATAAAAACATTGGCCCGCTTGGCCCATACTCGTGCAACGGCAAATAACAAAAGGGCTGCACAAGTCATGATGATATTGAAGATTCCCGGCTTACCAAAATCAGTGCCGGTTGCGGACAGTCCCGACACCGTCAGTTGCCGGCTGGCGATAAAGCTCCAGGGCAAAAAACAAATGACTATAAGTGCAAGTGCCGCTGCAATACCTGTCTGTTGAGAATACTTCATTAGAAAATATTTACCCGCAATTGATACCGGCGGATCTGCAGCACAAACCTAACTCATTTTCGATCAATTTAATCATCATCTCCCATACGCTTATTCACCTTTAAAAAGGAAGCACGCCTGGGAGCAGGGACAAGGGCATGCTCGCCCTTCACGGCTTTCCATATTACTTCTGTGAATGCACGATCCGGCGCCCGGTCTTCTTTTGTAAAATCGAAGGTTTCGCTTTTGCGTTGCCAGGCATTCATTACTGTATTCTTTTCATTGATATCTGTCTGTAATGGTTTTGCTGTAAAAGGTGTCAGATCCGGTGTTGCAGTGAAGCAACGCCACATAGGGGTAGCAGCAGCATCATACTGGCTCATGGGAGCAATACCAAGGATCAGCTCCATGGTTCTTAACATGGAAGAAGTGGAATACATGGTATGGTCTACAAAATGACGTTTTACAAACCCACCCATCACGTAAGCGGTTGACCTGTGTGCATCAACATGGTCAGGCCCGTCCTGTGCATCATCTTCTACAATAAAAACAGCGCTTTCTTTCCATACCGGGCTCTTACTCAGGTATTCAATGAACATGCCTATGGCAAGGTCATTATCTGCTACATGTGCAAAAGGAGTAGGCCGGCCTTTGCTTAAACCCTCCGTATGATCGTTGATGATACGCAGCGTATTCAATTCCGGCAAGGCATTGATGGCTACTAAGGAATCAAAATCCCGCTTCCACTGCCCTACCCTTGTGGTATCCCGTACCCGTTGATCCCAACTGGTATAGTAAGGGCAGAAGTGGTCTTTCAATACAGGTATATTCGGCTTATAATCGTCTGCAAACTCCCCATAAGTTCTAAAGCTTACACCGGCACGTTTGCAATGATCCCATATAAAACCTTTTTTATTGTTGGCAATAGCCCTGTTACCTTCTGCGTCATAATCACCCCCTCTTCCACCATAGCTGGTCACCCAGGTTTTTTCCAAATAATCAGTTGCATAAGCGCCCATACTCCAGTTATGTCCATCGGCACTCACTTCACCATCCACGTAGAAATTATCCAATAAAACAAACTCCCTGGCTAATGCATGAAGGTTGGGTGTTATTTTTTCGCCAAATAAGCAAAGGCTGCTGTCGCCATTACCTTCGGACATGTCTCCCAATACCTGGTCATACGTACGATTTTCTTTGATGATGTAGAACACATGTTTAATGGGTGAAGCGGCTCCTACTTTTCTTGGTATAGGATTTCCTTCTTCCCCTTCCGATATACTTTCTTTTGTTTTGCTGTAAGGAGTATTACGATATACCGCCTGCGAATACACACTTAATTGCTTTTCATCAGGTGTTTCAATAATACTCAATGTTCCTTTGAACAAACCTCCTATGTATTGTACCTCCTTTGGTTGATCCAGGTCGCCTTTTTGAAAGCCGAGCTGTACTTTTTTATCAACGGGATTGGGGCCATAAGGGTTGGCCATGGATGTGAAACCTTTTCCATTGGCTACGAATATTTTCTTCCCGATTATTCTTATACAGGCAGGGTACCATCCTACAGGTATGAAGCCTTTTGAATGGCTACTGCCGGGTTTTGTAACATCAAAAACAGCAAGGCAATTGTTGTCAGCATTGGCTATATACAAAGTCTTTCCGTTGGCGCTCAATGCTACCCCATTGGTAGTAGATCCGTTTGGTGCATCGGGATATAAAGCAGCATTTAGCGTTTCCAGAACTTTCCGTTTTCTCACATCCACTATGGAAACACTGTTATCATTGGCATTGGCAATATAGAGGTATTGGCCATCCTTTGAAATACAAAGATCATTTGGGTTACTGCCGATACCAATCTCTGTTGTCAGTTGTTGTTTGTTGGTATCATATATTAGTAATTTGCCACAGCCCCAGCATGAAATATAGAGTTCTTTTTTATCGGGTGATAATAAGCAGGTATAGGCTTCCCCGGGTAAACTCAATTGCTGCACGGTTTTTTTTGAATGAAGGTCAATTATATACAACGCGTTATTGTCTTTTGTAACCACATATAGTATTTGCCTTGTGTCGTCAATATCCAAGCCCGAAGGGGATATTTTATTAGGCCATTTAGCACCCAGTCTAATGCTGTCGGACAGTACAAGTTTATTGTTGCGAATTGCGTATTGCAATATGCAGTTATCATTTCCGCCAGAGGCATACAGGTATTTTTCATCTCTGCTGAATTTGAGCCCTACCCATAACTTGGGAACTGTAATATTGTCAAGTATCTTTTCTTGCTGTACATCAATTAACTGAATCGTTTGTGTACTTTGACCGTTATTGGTAACCGCCATATATTTTTGGGTAGCGGAAACAGCCATATTCAAAGGCAGGTCTCCCAACGGCAGGCTCTTTCCTACAGGCGTCAGGCTCCATCCGTTGGGAAGGCCAATACGCCTGGATTCTAATGATTGTAAGGTTTGAGACGAAACAGTACCTGTCAAATAAAGTACAGATAATAAACAAAATAATCGTTTCATACAGTCTTGTTTGAAAAATAATAATACGCAATAATCTGGTTATAAGTTATTCACTACTTCTTCTGCGAAGCCGAATGACAGGGTCATACCGGCACCACCCAATCCATTGACAATATACACCCCGGTTAATGGATTTAAGAAAACATCTGTTTGGCCATTGGTCATTTTGGGGTATATCCCATTCCAGCTCTGTGTCAATTTCCAATCGTTACAAACCGCAAGCTGTTTCAGGTAATGAATAATCATTTCATTGATGCGTATACGATCGAAAGGATCGAAGGTAAGGCCATATTCATGTGAATCCCCTACAGTCAATTCTCCCTTATCATTTTGCGATATCATTACATGAATTCCTTTATCAAGGTATGCCGACATTTCTGTTTCATATCTTTTTTTCAATACAGGCAAAGAGGGGGCCGCTTTAAAGCTGCTATAATGGACTAAGGACAACCCACCACACAAAGAAGTACCTATCCGCCAGTCATCATGCCCGGGAACGAAGCGTAACATCTGCAGTTTACATTTGGTAAGGGGCAAAGCGGAAAACTGTTCGGGAAAAAGGGTTTCAAAATCAGCGCCATTACAAATACAGATAATATCTGCAGTCATCATTTCTTTGCCCATATATACCCTCCCTGTCTCCACCACATTTACGTTCTTCCCCCAAATGAATTGAACCTCAAGGTATTCTTGCAGGTAAGCCGGAATTGCTGCAATGGCATCCCGTGGATCAACTATGGTTTCCGTGGCACTGAATAAGCCACCAAGCAGGTCATTGCTATTCACACCATTAAACCTATGCATGATTGCATCTTTGCCCAACAGTTCCACCGGTCTGCCTGAAGTTTTAAATGAATCATATAGTTCCTGCAATACTGCCCATTCATCTGCATGGTGTGCCACATGCAAACTGCCTGACTCCTCATACCACAAGCCAATACTATCTGCAATCTCTTTCCATATTTCTTTACTTCGCATGGCTCGTGCATACAGTGTACCTTCAGGTTGTCCTATCGGCCAAAGCATACCAAAATTACGGATGGAAGCGCCAACAGCCTTCTCTGTACGTTCTATTACGGTTACTTTATATCCTTTTAGTGAAAGCGCCCGCGCCGTTGCCAGTCCTGCAATACCCGCTCCAATTACAATAGCAGTCGCATTACTCATATCCGTTAATCTGTGTTTTATATTTTTTATTGAAATAGATCATTGCCAGTAAAGTGATGATGACCCCCATTACCGATAAAACGATCACACCATTACTATATATTACTGTCCATTGCAGGTTCAGGTTGAAAATAGTTTTTGTTATGATCACACCTACACTTCCAAGATACCCAAAAGAATCAGCTAGATATATCAGAAATCCAACATTCCCCACACATTTAAAAGTTGCAATCATACGGTCGAACAGGATGCAGTTGAAGGGGATATAGCCAATATATAATCCCAGCCCAGCCATAGTCATCCAGGTAAAAGGAGCCATTTGGTGGTTAACAAACAGGAAAGAGCTGATACCGGCCAGCAGGAATCCGGTTATGATGATCAGGTGAGTGATCATGAAAGCCTTTCTGTTGTTTTGTATCAGCATCATACAACTAATCAGCACCAATACCAATATGGTAATGGGTATTTCGGTTGTGGTAAAAACTGCGGGTTGGTTACCAAAACCAAGTTCCTTCCAGATATCAGCGGCAAAATTATCGCGTATATCGCGAAAGATGGTCAGAAATACATAAATAATGATCAGTAGTATCAGTCCCGCTTTGAATTCATGAAAAAAAAAATTTCGTTCTTCTTTGTCCATCGGCAACCGGGTAACCTTTGCTGCCACATCTTCGGCTGATGGTGGTGGTATCCGTTCCAATAGAAAAATAAATACCAGCATGGGTATCATAAATACAAAGCCGGTTACAAAAGGCAACCAATATTCCGTCACATGAAAATTGATCATCAGCCATTTGGCTATTGATTTTACGAACCCGGAAGAAAAAATAAAGCTGACAGCCAGCGTGGCTCCAATAAAATCGGTCGCTTTTCTTCCTTCCACAAAAGAAAATATGATACCCCATATCATTCCCAATGGGAATCCATTGAGAAAGAGAAATGCAATATTCCATGGTGAGGGTGTTACTGCAAACAGTAACAGTGATATCCATGAAAGGCCCACCAATACCAGTATGGTTTTTCCCCTGCCAATTTTTTTCAGCTCTGCAATGAACCGTATTCCATAGAATTTACTGAGCATATACCCCAGTACCTGGCTGATGACAAGGGCGTCTTTGAAATGCAGCCCAAGCACATTGGCTTCATGTTCAAAGGTACCCACCGTAAAAGGTTTACGAAACGCGTATACAGAAGCATAAGTAAGAAAAGTAACCAATGCAGCATAGATTGCTACCCATGTGTCCTGTTTTTTTCTCAAAATAGCCGGATTTTATCAGGTAGCTCCCGTAATGAGTCTATGATATGATCGGGTTGGTATGGCTCCAATTGCTCACGGGTATAGGCACCGGTGGTAATAGCAACCACTAATCCGCAACCTGCATTTCTTCCTTCCTGGATATCGACTTCTGTATCACCTACTTTTACTACTTTCTTTACATCAGTAACACCTGTCTGAGCCATCAAGGATTGTATCATATAAGGATATGGTCTTCCTTCAGGCACTTCATCGCTACAGCTAACAGCCTGGATCAGGTTTGTGGTATCCCAGCCAAGCCTGCGAAGGATAGTTGTGGTGATCTCACGGGTAAACCCTGTATCCAGTACTACTTTGATCTGTTGCTGTTGCAACCACTCAAATACTTCTAAGACATGAGGCAATGGCTGCAATGCTTTGTCATTCTCATAAAATTGTACCATATCTCTGACAAAAACATTATGGATATGATCAAGCAGTCCGGGATTACCAGCAATAGCATCGGGTGCATATTGTTCCATAATGATCTTTATCGCTTCAATTTTGCGATAGCCCATTACTTTATCAACATCCGCCGGGTCTACTGTAACTCCTGCTTTGCTAAAGGCTGACCGGAATGCAGCATTCACATTCCCATTATCAAATACTGTGGTACCTGCTATATCAAAGACTACCAATTCTGCAATCATACTATCTATAATTTAAAACCGCAACACGGCAATCCCTTTCGTTTGTAACTTCAATGACTCACTCATGAGGTAATATAATGCTTAAAAGTGAAAAAAGAGGCGATGCCTGAACAGGCATCGCTCTTGAAATCTAAAAACTGTGCTTATAAGGGAATATACTTAAAAGCTATTTGAGCAGCCACATGACGCCATTAATATTATCATTGCCGCTATACTGGCTTTGTACTGCTGCCGTGTAATTGTCCTTATTGGTTGATAGTTCTGTAGTGGGATATTGGTAACGTAAAGGGATGACACCACCATTGCCAACGCCTGAACCGGTTGCAAAAACAGGCACGCCTGTCCTGCGCCATTGGTAATAGGCTTCCATGCCTGAATTACGGGCTAAAGAAAGATAGCGCTGGGTTAGTATCTGGTTTAATCCTGTTGCATTATTACCAGCATAGCTAACAGCAGGTTGAGCAAAATAATCACTGTAATTAAAAGTGATATTATAATCTACATATACTCCGGGAGCTGTTGTTTTCAGGAAGCTAACAGTATTGGCACCGTCGTTGACGCCATAAAAAGCGAACATGGCTTTGATTCCTTTTTGATACCAGCTGTTCGCATCTCCTGATACCCAGCCACGATTGATCGCTTCAGCTATATTAAAGCACATTTCAGGATAACCAATGATGAACGTGTTTTCACCTTTAAATCCATCATAATAGCGTTTGCGGCCAATAGTAGATATCTTGAATGCGACCACATCACCTCCTAAATTACTAGTTGGCGATCCGTTGCTTCCACCAACAAAAGATTGATACGAAGTATCAGGATAACCCAGCCCACGGGCAGGATCAGCCACTTTCATGGCCCTTAAATCATTCAGCCCTGCTAATGTATTTAACCAGGTTGCAGCTACGCACAACCTAAGTGCATCATTGCCATAGTTGTTTTTATTATTGGGATACTGATTAAAAGCATCATTATAAACGTATTCCAGGTTATCTGAAAGATCATTCATAACAGGATACTTTGCAGGATTACCCAGCACATCGGCAAACTTCTGCTTAACGTTCAGATCCGGATCACCGGCTTTCTTGCTCAGTTCTATCAATACACGCAGTTTAAAGGTATTGACTGTTTTCTGCCATTGTTTTAACGCTGTGAGCGGATCTTTGCCACCGCTGATTTTTTCCTGGTAATAGAAATCCCCCAGTAAGGCGGTGTTTGATGAAGCGATCAGGCTGGCCAATTGTGTATTGGCATCTTCCAGTAGTTGCAGTGACTGTTTGAAGATATCTTTTTGCGTATCGTACTTTGGTTTGGTATTGTCCAATCCCTTCAAAGCATCGGTCATAGGCAGATCACCTACTTTCAGGCTCATCTTAACGAAGAAATAAGCTTTAAAAAACTTAGCTAAAGCACTGTATGGATTATTGTCACCGGATGCTTTGGCGGCTTCTTTTTCCATGGCTACCACATTACGCAGCGTGCCGAAATCAAGCCTGGCACTACCGCTCCAGTATTCATTAAGGCCGTAATAGGTATAAGTAGATAAAGTATATTGACAAAATTTATCCGCATCACCAGCCGGAAACTCTGCCATATCGTTTTCAACCTGGCGCAAAAGCAAGTAGGCAGGTACAGATACAGGCTGATTGGGGTTTACAGCGTATTCATCAAATTTTTTGGCACAACTGCTCACTATTAACGTAATAGCAAGAAGCAGCGCACCAGTTATTGTATTCTTTTTCATCTGATCAATTTATATATTGAAGAATGATTGTTTTTTTAAAAAGTAATATTTACGTTAAAGCCATAGCTACGTGTTGTTGGCGATTGCAGGTTATACTCCCTGCTATTACCTGAATAGATACTTCTGCCGGAATATTGGTCTACGTCCATATCCTTGAATCGGGAAGGGAAGAAATACAACAGGTTACGGCCGACCAGTGACACATCAACTTTCGTAATAAATGACTTTTTACCTAGAAACCGTTGAGGTAAAGAATAGGTCAATACGACTTCCCTCAGTTTGGCATATGTTTTAGCAACAGAAGTATGCTCAAAATCATTGAAGTAGCTGCTTACATAGTCCTGAATAAAATTCACTACTGATTTATTGGGCGCAAACTGCAGGTCTTTATAATTGGTGATAACTCCTGTTACAGGATCATATTTAGGCGTTCCGCTAACTATTTGTACCCCTTCGCCTACATAAGTGCCTTTAAATCCAGGGTCTTTATAGTGATGGAACTCATAATCTCTTGCTACTCCTATAGCACCTTGTACGGTTTCTATGTTACTACCTCCTTCAATCCCCTTTCTCAATACCCTGTCCTGCACCCTTCCGCCAACTTTACCGTCAAACTGGAAAGAGAGGCTAAAGGTTTTATAAGTAAACTTATTGTAAACAGACCAGCTCCAATCCACATCTCCATTGCCGACATATTGCGCTTTTGGCAAATAAACGGGATATCCGGATGCATCATTGATTACCTGCCCGTCCGGTGTTTTAGCAGTTACGCCTGCATATAATTTATCAACCCTGTCGCCCTGCTGAAACCTATAGTCTGACAAGTTAGCTGGCAATTCTTTGTATGTTTCTTTGTAAGTTGACCAGTTAACCAATACATCCCATGACAGTCCTTTTCTGTTCTGGATAGGTGATCCGGTTAAAGATAATTCAGTACCCTTAATCTGTGTTTTGATAGCGTTTGTGACGATGCCGGTAAGACCAGATGTTTCAGATAATTGAGAATTGACAATACCAGGTCCTTTTACGTTATTATAATAAGTAGCACTAAAGCCCAGCCTGTTCCTTAAGAATTTAATATCCATGCCCAACTCGGAGCTGGTTGAAATGGAGGATTTGATATTTGGATCAACCTTATTTCCAGGCGCATACGCTCCTGTCTGGTTGTTATAAACAGTTCCAATACCATAGGCCGGATCAGACAATGAATATGAAGGGCCACCATAAGTACTTACATAAGGTGAACCATAACCCAGCGGGTATCCGGCTGGTCCTATATAAGCTGTTGTACTTGGTGCCTTTGCTGTAGCATAGCTACCTCTTATTTTCAGGAAACTAATGGCACGAGGAAGCGTTGTATAATCTGAGATAACAGATGCAACTGATACAGACGGGTAGAAATAAGTATTATTATTCAACCGGAGTGTTGAGTTCTTATCCACCCTTCCTGTTGTAGTTACTGAAAGAAATTTCTTATAATCGACACTCAAAGAATAGTATGCGCTCAATACTAACATTTTAGCATTGTAGTTATACGCTTTAAGAGGGTTCAACGTATTAGCAAAAGAATACAGGCCCGGTACGTTCAAATAATCAGTTTTCACAAAACTGGAGTTATAGCTGAAGTTGCGCATATTCACGCCTGCAAGCCCGTCAATGGCAAAACCTCCCCCGATTCTTCCATTATACTTCACCAATCCTTCCACATTATTGTCAAACAATGAACGCCTGTCTTCTGAATAATCACCACGGTTTAGCTCCCTTCCATAAGGGTGGGCAGAATAGGGCAGTTTTTCATTGCGCAATACATCATTGGTACTCACGTTAGCTCTTAAAACAGCTTCAACATGAGCATTGGCTTTATAGGTCAATGCCGCAGTTCCATAAACATCTGTTTTGTAATGACCACGTAACCACTCATAACTCATAAACCAGGGATTATGGTAACGCTGGTATTCCGCAAATATGGATTGAACACCTTCTTTACCTGGTTGCCAGTAATTACGCAGATCGTCCACATTATAATCAGCACCTGTCCAGATGGTCAGGCTATATATAACGCTGTTCGGCCCGTATACCACATCTGGTATATTGGGCGTGAATTGGCGGTTATAATTAAGGTTTCCTTCGATTTTCAGTTTATCACTTAAATTGTAACTGGTATTGATGTTGAAGTTGATGCTGTTTAATTTAGTGTTTGGTATGATACCTCTTTGATAAGTGTTGGTTAACGACATCCTGATATTGGATCTGTCATTCGCAGAAGAAAAACTGAGGTTATTGGTAGTCAACAGGCCGGCCTGAATGAATTTTTTTAAATTATCAACACCACGCGCAATATAAGGGGTGCCTTTTCTGATACCGGTTACCGGATCAATTGGGCTATCATACTGAGGTATTAACTGGCCTTCAAATTTTGGTCCCCATACATCGTAATCTCCATCATTGATTCCTCCTCCCTTACCATCACCGAATGCATATTGAGAATAATCACCTCCTCCATATAATGCCTGTGTCTTTGGCACTGCAATAAAGCCTTTATCCAATTGGGTAGAAGAGTTGAATTCAATGGTATACCCCTTATCATTTTTCTTTGCCTTCTTGGTAGTGATTAAGATAGCGCCGTCCTGAGCACGGCTACCATAAATCGCTGTTGCGGCCAGGCCCTTAAGTACCGTATATGATTCAATATCATCAGGGCTGATGTTCCAGGTATCCGAAGTAATAGGAATACCATCTACAACATATAAAGAAATATTATACCCACGAAGTGATACTGCCGGTGCAGCCAATAACTCCCTGTTAATAGCAACATCCAATCCTGCCACCTTACCAACCAATCCATTTACAGGGTTCGGTTCCCTTGCTTTAACCAGGTCTGCGCCTTTAATTTCCTGTACAGAATAACCTAATTTTTTGGTTTCTTTTTTAACTCCCAATGCAGTAACCACCACATCTTCCAGCAGTTTGGAAACAGGTGTTATTTGGATGGAGAGAACACTGCCAGACGGAGCAACCTGCTTTTCGTCATAGCCTATATATTTTATAACGAGCTTATCTTTTTGTGTAGCGTTGATTGCAAACTCACCATTGGCATTGGTCATTGTGCCGAAGGAAGTATTTTTCACAGATATAGATACTCCTTCAATCGGCTTTTTGGTAATGGCATCTGTTACTATCCCTTTCAATGGTATAGTTTGTGCCTGCAGGTAGTTCAGCGAAAGAAAGATTGCCAGCGGCAATAACAATACTTTCAAATAGCGGATCAATTGTTGCTTCATAAACAAAGTTTTAGTTGTTTTAGAAGGCAAAAGTATCCGGGCTATGTTATGGAAATGTTTCGTTAATGTTAACTAAAAGTAAAGTGTGGCTAAACTTTTAGTTAAAAAAAGTAGAGATAATTAAGGAATATTAAACTTTTATGGGCAATTTGTTAAATAACTCAGCGCATCCGTTCTTTAAATAAATAAACCACCAGCAACAGGGCATCTGCTTCCCCTGTATTGGTCGGATTATGCCATTCAGTGGCATCGAAGAAGAGTGAATCTCCTTCTTCCATGTGATAAGTCCCCTCGCCTACCCGGTAGGCTACTTTACCGTTCAGCAGGTATTTAAATTCAAAAGCATCGGTTCGCACCATTGCACGCTGGGCATTTTTTCCGAGTCGCAACAAGACAAAATCAACATGATAATCATGAATCGTGGCAGAGCATATCCGCTGGTAATCAAACCCTTTTGCATTTTCTTTTTCAAAAGGCTGGTACTGTTCTTTTTTCCGGAAGATGACTTTACTATCGGGTGTAAGGAGGTTAATATCTTTAAAAAAATCGTTGAAATCGATTTGCAGTGACCTGATCAGGTTGAGCAGTACCGTGAGTGAAGGGATGGTTCTGCTGTTCTCCACCTGGCTCAGCATCCCTTTTGAAACCCCTGCTGCATCTGCTAATTCCTGCAGTGTGATATTTTTTTCCTTTCTTAAGTCCCGCAACCTGTTGCTGATTTGAATAATAATGTCTTCCTGCATGAAAGTGCTTTGGGTGTTAACAAATTTGAGATCCGAAATTAGCAATTAAATAATCGGGAGTATCGTGCATTAATAATTTCTTAAAACAAGATGCATTATTCGTTCGATTTTATTTTTTTCCTGGTATTGGGGATACGATAAGTTTGCTCAGTTAAAAGCGACCAGTCGCTTTTAAGCTGCTGTTGTAGCTCAGCTAATTCTTTTATGTGGACTTTAATCAGTATCATTTTGGGTAACATACTACCATCGAGTATGATAGCGTGACAGGCACCCAGTGTTTCGGTCACTCTTTTCATCTTTGGCAGGCTTATATTTAACTACTCAAATTTGATGCCGGGTAGTTTTACAGACCTATCAATTAATAAAACATGCATTATCATGCAAAAGACCTGTTCTAAATGCCATACACCGTTCAGCTGTAAAAATGAGGCTCCCGGCTGCTGGTGCGAATCACTCCATCTTACTACAGAAGCCCTGGCTCATTTAAAGCAAAAATATGATAATTGCCTTTGCACCTCCTGCCTTCAACAGTACTGCAACCTGCCTTCCGCTTATGAAAAAAACAAAAAGTCAAAGCCATAACAATTCGTTTAAGTAATTGTAATAATGTCTTTTATACATTAAATTATAAAAAATATAATTAATTTTCTTTTCATTCTGGGACCAAAGAACCAGTTGTTTGTCTTTATTGTAAAGGCACTTGGTACGGTTATTGTCTTGTACCTGCTCTAATGAAAAACCTCAATCTAAAATCCATTGTTATGAAAAAAGTACACACAAAATCCTTAGGGATCACTTTAGCAATAGTGTCGGTATCACTATTGATCATCGCCTGTAACAAATCTGCCACTACTCCAGTGCAAAACAAATCATTGACGGTTCACCTAACAGATGATCCGGGCCAATTCACCTCTGTTTTTGTCGATATTAAAACAGTAGAAGTAAAGATCGATACCAATCTTGCTCATGACAGTCATTTTGCCGACAATGACCTGGATAGCGATGATGATCTAAAAGATCACGACCAGTACGGCAAATGGGATACACTTAAAATAAAGCCAGGCGTATACGATATTATGAAACTAAGAAATGGCCTCGATACTGTTCTCGCAGCTGGTAATATTCCGGTAGGCAGAATTGAAAAAATCCGTATTACACTGGGCACTAATAACTCTGTGGTGGTTGCAAATGTGTCTTATCCGCTAAACCTTGCTGCTGGTCAGAATAAATACCTGTATGTAAAGATTGAAGAAGATGACCTGGATGAAACATCCTACGGACAGCTTGGCCTTTGGATTGATTTTGATCTCGCATCCTCTATTGAAGAAGACAATGGTCAGTATTACCTGAAAGCTGTATTGAAAGCATTTGGCATGGAAAGATTTGGCCGGATTGAAGGCAAGGTATTACCCTCTGACGCACATGCTTTGGTGAAAGCTTATATGAGTTCGGGTACAGATACAGCTACTGCTATTCCTGACAACAGTGATGGAGAATATAAGATTCGTGGACTAAAAGAAGGCACTTACAATTTGTTATTCAAAGGATACAATGGATATAAAGATACTACTGTCAAAAATATTCAGGTACTAAAAGGCAGGGAAGCAGATGTGGCAACAATTACACTGCACAAGTAAAATAATGTCTCAGGTTACCCGCTCCCGCGGGTTTTGAATACAGGATAGACGATGGACAGAAAGCGGTTGATTCATTTCAGCCGCTTTCGCATTTTTATCGGTTACCGTTTCATCACTTACTTATCTTTATTCTGATCCTGTATTTACCAACTCATCGCAATGCACAAAAAATTGAAAACTATTTTGATTATTCCTGTCATCCGTGTAGCCTTCTCGGGCCAGGCTTTATGCGTTACTGCAGTATACTGATTCAGGCTGATTACTCCACGGCAACTATATAAGTCAGAAAAAAAACAAAAGATCAAACTGTATCTGTTTCATTTCCATCCTAATCTCAACAGGATCGCATTGAATGCAGTAAAAGTTTGTCAAAATGGGTGCCAGCAGTGGCACATAACCGGAAAGTAAAGTACTACCGCAGACAAAGCGTTGCTTTCATACGGCAATAAGGCAAGAAAAATTCAGCAGACGCGGCTGTAAAAACAACAAACAAGATACTCAGGTAACAAGTTAGTTGTGAATTTATACGCCATTCATCATTAATAATATAAAAATAAATTTCCCATTAAAAAACTGTTTATTAAGTTTTTTGCATATTTTTTGCCCTAAAATGCTTTTTCATCATTAACCTGCTTTTTCAATCACTATCTAAAACTAGCTTTCCATGAAACAACGATTGTACTTTGCCAACAAAGTAGTAATGGTATTTACATTGCTGCTGACCATTGGCTGGACGGCAATGGCACAGGACCGGCAGATTCCCGGTATTGTAACAGATGCCAAAGGCCAGGGAATTCAGGGTGTTTCGATTTCAATTATCGGAGCGAACATCCATACTATCTCCGACGCCAGCGGAAAATTCACCATCACTGTAAAGAAACCTGACGATCAGATTTTATTCGCTTATGTAGGTTTTATTTCCAAACGGATTTCGCCAGGCTCAAAAACAACACTTTCTGTAATACTTGCCGAAGATGAAAGCCAGGCAAGCGAAGTAGTTGTAACTGGTTATACCGCACAACGTAAAAAAGATATTACAGGCGCAGTGACAGTCATCAATGCTAAAACGCTCACTTCAGTTCCTGCTGCTTCTGTAACGCAAATGCTACAGGGACGTGCTGCCGGTGTGAATGTAGGTAATGACAATTCTCCCGGCGGCGGTACCATGGTACGTATACGCGGATTTGGTACCATTAACAACAACAGCCCACTGTTTATTATTGATGGTGTACCCACCCAGGGAACATTGAACCAGCTGAACCCGAATGATATTGAAACGATGCAGGTATTGAAAGATGCTTCATCCGCTTCTATCTATGGTGCTCGTGCTGCCAACGGAGTAGTGATCATTACTACCAAAAAAGGAAAAGCAGGCGAATCGAATATTACCTTCGATTATTATACGGGTACACAAAAGCCCGGTAAAATGCTCAACCTGCTGAATACACAGGAACTGGGGCAATACCTGTACCTTGCAGACCTGGGCGCAGGCAAAAATCCTTCTGTCACTTCTCCCTCTGCTCAATACCGGTTTGGCCCCAACGGTGAGCAGACCATTGCTGATTATATTTATCCGAATGTTTTTGGTACGTTACCGGCCAACTATACGTACACCAATGATATTGCAGACCCGCAATTGGGAAAAACAGCCTTTAATATTACAAAGGCGAATAAAGAAGGTACTGACTGGCAACGTGTCATCTTTGGCCCCGCGAATATTTCAAATTATCAATTGGGCGCTACAGGTGGTTCTAAAACAGGTAAGTATGCCATCTCGGGTAATTACTTCACTCAGGATGGTATTTTAAGATACACAAAATATAAGCGCTACTCGATAAGAGCGAATACGGAGTTTACAAAGGGTAAATTTACCTTTGGTGAGAACCTTACTTTTTCATATGACGAAAGACAGGGCATTGATAACAACAATGAATCAAACCCTATCATGTTTGCCATCCGCGTGCATCCGATCATCCCGGTGTTTGATATCACCGGTGGTCCACCAGAACTTGGCGGTACCAACACCTCTCCCTATAACGGTTTTGCGGGTAGCAGGGGCGTAAACCTGGGAAATGCACCCAACCCCTTAGCCAGGTTATACCGTGAAAAGGATAATATTACCAAGGGAGTTCATGCTTTTGGCAATGCTTTTGTGGAATTACAGGTAACAAAAAATATCAAAGCCAGAAGCAGCGTCGGTGTGGAAATCAATCAATATAACAGGTCTGAATATTTTCACCGCGACATTGAAGCTGCGGAACCAAGAAATTCCAACAGTTTAAATGTCATTAATAATTACGACCAGTCATTAACCTGGTTCAATACGCTCAACTATAACAAAACATTTGGCGATCATTCCCTTAATGTCCTTGTTGGTACAGAAGCAGTTACGACCTATGCAGTAGGTACTGTTGCCAGCCGTAGTGGCTTTGCTTTCGACGATATCAATTACCGTTATCTTGATGCCGGATCAGCTTCAGGCTTAAGCAACGGCGGAGGCGGTGCTACCAAGACTGCTTTGTTCTCGCAGTTTGGCAAAGTAAACTATGCTTACCGGAATATATACCTGGCCGATTTCACTTTAAGACGTGACGGCTCTTCACGTTTCTCTGCAGCCAATCGTTATGGTGTTTTCCCCGCATTCTCTGTGGGTGTACGTATGACAGAGTTGGATTTCATGAAGAAGTATACCTTCCTAAATGATCTTAAAATCCGCGGCGGCTGGGGTAAAACGGGAAACCAGTTAATACCTAATGTGTACAATGCCTATACATTGTATGCATCCGATCCGTCCAATAATGCCTATGATATCAATGGTACGGGATCGTCCATAGTAGGTGGTTTCAGTATTGTTCAATTCGGTAACAGCAATGGCAAATGGGAGACCACTACTTCTACCAATATCGGGTTCGATGCAGTTACCATGAACAATAAACTAGAAGTTGTTTTTGACTGGTACAACCGGATCACCTCAGACATGTTAACCCAGATTGCCATACCCAGAACGCAAGGAACCGCTACTATTCCTTATACCAATATTGGTGAAATGCGTAACAGAGGCTTTGACCTGGGTATCAACTACAGAAACAAAATCAATAATTTCCGTTACCAGGTTGGTTTCAACATTGCCCATTATAAAAATGAGGTATTGAAGCTCAATGATGATCCCAATGCAACCGTTTTCGGTTTCAGCACCAGGCTTCCGGCCATTTCAGCGACTAAAAAAGGCATCCCCATTGCCAGCTTTTACGGATATATCGTTGACGGAGTGATCAAAGACGCTGCAGAAGCCAGTGCCGCCCCTAAATTCGGCACTTACACACGCGAAGGAACGTTCAAATTCAGGGATGTTAACGGGGATGGTGTGATTACCGCAGCAGACAGAACCATCCTGGGCAATCCCCACCCCGATTTTACATACGGTATCAATATCAATGTGGGATACAAAAACTGGGACCTCACCTTGTTCGGTCAGGGTTCGCAGGGAAACAAGATATTCAATTATGTGAGATACTGGACCGACTTCAACACTTTCCAGGGAAACCGTTCCAAGGACATTTTGTACAACTCCTGGAAAAAATCGGGTGATGTTGCCAAATTACCACGCCTCAATTCAGGAGACGCCACCAGTCAGCAGGTATCTTCTTACTTCATTGAAGACGGGTCATACATGCGGATAAAGAACATCCAGCTTACGTATACTATTCCTGTATCTGTTTTAAAGAAAATAGGCCTTAGCACCGCACAGATCTATATACAGGGTCAGAACCTGTTTACCATCACTAAGTACACTGGCCTAGATCCCGATATCAACCTGAGAAATTCAGGCAATAATAACCAGGACATACACATGGGTATTGATGAGGGCGCTTATCCAGTAGCCAAATCATACCTGGTAGGTGTACGTATTGGACTCTGATTATAAACATAAATGTTATTTAAAAATGAAAAAGATATTTAACCTCACACTCATCATAGCGCTCCTGGGCAGTTGCTACTCCTGCTCCAAGAGTTTCTTTGATCTGAAGCCGCAAGGCCGTGCCTCTATTGAACAGTTAAGCAATAAGATCGGCGTAAATGCATTGCTGATAGGCGCTTATTCACTGATGGATGGTGTGGGCGCCGGTAATATCGGGCGCACGTCTACTATCTCTAACTATGTTTTCGGCGGTATTTCCAGCGACGATGCCGTAAAAGGAACCGATGCAGGCGACCAACCCGAGCAATCTTTTATTGAACAAGACAACTGGCTTGCAGACAACTCTTATTTCCTCGGAAAATGGCAGCATTCCTACGCCGGCGTGTCCCGTTGCAATGAAGTGATCCAGATCGTTAGCAGTAAAGCAGTGGTGGATATGACCGATGCTGAGAAAACACAGGTAATTGCCGAAGCACGTTTTCTCAGGGGACACTTTCATTTCGAGGCAAAAAAGATGTGGAATATGGTTCCTTATATTGATGAAAAAATATACAACAGGGACGACCCGAATTCTACCAAGATACCTAACGATAAAGATATCTGGCCCAATATCGAAGCCGACTTTGATTTCGCAGCAAAGAACTTACCTCCTGTACAGGCACAAAAAGGAAGGGCTACAAAATGGGCTGCTGAAACCTACCTGGCAAAAGCCTATGTGTTTGAGAAAAAATGGGCCCAGGCCAAACCATTGCTCGAAGATGCGCTGAATAATTCCGGTAAAAAACTGATGACCAATTACCACGACAATTACAGAATGGTTACCAATAATAATGCAGAGTCCATTTTTGAAGTGGAGTTCTCTGTAAATGATGGCACTACCGGTAACAATGGTAATGCAGGCGACAACCTGAACTGGCCCTATTCCTCTACTGCTCCGGGAAGGGGATGCTGCGGGTTTTACCAGCCTTCGCAAAACCTTGTCAATGCCTTCCAGACCGATAACACAACCGGGCTGCCCATGATCGGTGCAGCTGCAGACGGATCATTGGATATATATAACAAAGTTGATCTGCCCAACGACCAGGGCATCAAGGCGAGTGATCCGTTTACATTAGACAAATCAATTCCGGTGGATCCAAGACTCGACTGGACCGTTGGCCGCAGGGGGGTTAACTTTTTAGACTGGGGGCCGATGCCGGGAGCCAGCTGGATCAGAGACCAGGCGTATGCCGGCCCCTATACAGGTAAAAAATGGATGTATTACCTGGCAGAAGAAAACAGCAGTACACATTCCACCAGCAGGCGTTCAGTAAATAATAATTACCGTTTATTAAAATTATCACACGTCATTTTATGGCTGGCAGAATGTGAAGTTGAATTGGGTAATCTTACAACTGCAGAGACTTACGTGAACATGATCCGGAATCGGGCTAAAAAGGGTTCTGTCCAGGATCCTACTGTTAATTACAAAGTAGAGCCCTACCCTGTTGGAACATTCCTTGCCAATGGAACCGACTTCGCCAGGAATGCTGTTCATATGGAAAGCCGCCTGGAATTTGCGATGGAAGGGCACCGCTTTTTTGATCTCGTTCGCTGGGGCATTGCCGAAAAGGTGCGGAATAAATATATGCAGGAAGAATCGGTACCCGGAACAGAACCTTCCGGCAGAAAATTCAATAAGCGTACTTACCTGGCCGGAAAAGTATTTACGGCCAAAAATAATTATTACCCAATTCCTCAGGATGAGATACTGAACTCTCAAAAAGATGGCAAACCAACTTTAGTGCAAAATCCCGGATACTAAGTAGACAAGGATTAGATTTATAAAAAGCCCAGGCATATGTCCGGGCTTTTTATGTTTCATTACTAAAAGTCAACATAACATGTATTTATCAAAAACATTTCGGGTACTGTACGAAAAATATTACATCCTTCAGTGGAAAATATCCTAAATCATTGATTATCAATAAAAAAATGAGCACCTGATTCTCAGGTGCTCCTAAAGGATGATGAGAGGTCCCGAGCGGATTCGAACCGCTGTAGAAGCTTTTGCAGAGCTCTGCCTAGCCACTCGGCCACAGGACCCTATTGAAAATTCAGGCTGCGAAAATAAAGTAATCAGGGGAATTTCAAAATTCTAAATTCGAAAACACGAGATTTGCACCTTATTAGTGAACCTATGAACCGGATAGCCGAAAGTGAACTGATTATCAACAACCGAGGTGCAATTTATCATTTAAATCTAAGACCCGAAGAATTGGCCACAACCATTATTACGGTGGGTGATCCCGATCGCGTACAGGCTATCAGCAAACATTTTGATCATATTGAAGGCAAATACCAACACCGGGAATTTGTTACCCATACCGGTCAAATTGGCCAGAAAAAAATATCGGTGATGTCAACCGGTATCGGTACAGATAACATTGATATTGTACTAAATGAACTGGACGCATTGGTAAATATTGACTTTGAAAGCAGGACTATTAAACCTGCACTAACCCGCCTTACCATTATACGGATTGGCACTTCTGGTTCCCTGCAGGCAGATATACCTGTAGATAGTTATGTGGCCAGCACACATGGATTAGGAGTTGATAACCTGTTGAATTTCTATAGACAGGAAAATAACGACGAAGAACTTCACATTATCAGAGAATTTGTAGCACATACTCAAATTGGAGGTGGGCTCGCAGCCCCTTATATTGCATCTGCCGGTGCCGCCGTTTTAAAACATTTTGTCGAAGGTTTTCATCATGGCATCACAGTCACCTGCCCGGGTTTCTATGGCCCCCAGGGAAGGGTATTGCGTTTAGGCCTGATCAACCCAGATCTCATTGATCGTCTCACTGCATTTCGTTACGGTAATCATCGTATCACTAACTTTGAAATGGAAACCAGTGGTATTTATGGTATCGGTAAATTATTAGGGCACCACTGCCTGAGTCTAAGCGCCATTGTTGCCAACCGGGTGAAAAAGGAATTCAGTAAAGACGGAGGGAAGTCCATGGAAGCACTGATTGTTAAAACATTGGAAATATTGACAGAGATATAAACTTTAATCTACTGGTTTGTTAGTTCATCGCATTTTACAAAAGCCAGTAAACGCATAAACAAATAAATAATGACTCTTACATTTTATAAATACCAGGGCACAGGCAATGATTTTGTGATCATTGATAACAGGGATGGTAGTATTTCATTAATGAACGAACAGGTAAAACACCTGTGCGACAGACGGTTCGGAATAGGAGCGGATGGCTTGATGTTGCTCAATATCCTTAATGGCTTTGACTTTGAAATGATCTATTTCAATGCTGATGGACGCGAAAGCAGTATGTGCGGTAACGGTGGCCGGTGTCTTACGCGATTTGCTTATGATATGGGAATACACAAAGACAAATATCTTTTCCAGGCAGTAGACGGAGCCCATGAAGCTGAGTTGGGCGAGAACGGATGGATTCGTTTAAAAATGCAGAATGTGTCAGCTATCCATGAATACCGTGGCGACGCTATTTTGAATACAGGTTCACCACACTATGTGAAGACAGTACATGATATAAAAGCCCTTAATGTATTCAAAGAAGGGAAAGACATCCGTTATAGTAAAGATTTTGAAGCAGAGGGTATCAATGTCAATTTTGTAGAAAGTGAAAACAACCATATTGTTGTAAGAACCTACGAAAGAGGGGTAGAAGATGAAACTTACAGTTGCGGTACGGGCGTAACAGCAGCAGCATTGGTCTTTGCGCACAATGACAAGGGGTTTAACCATATAGACGTGGAAACCTTAGGCGGACATCTTGCGGTAGAATTTGAAAAAACAGGCGAACAGTCTTTCGAGAATATTTGGCTATGCGGGCCTGCTACCTTTGTTTTTAAAGGAGAGATCGATCTATGATACAATACTTTAAAAACATTGACGGCCACACTATTGAAATCGATAAGCCCGATGTTGGGATATGGGTAAACCTGGTTCCTCCATTTAAAGAAGAAGAATTTATTGAGCTGGGCGAAAAACTCGAGATACCGATCGAATTCCTGCGCGACTCTTTGGATATAGATGAAAGACCAAGGTACGAACTGGAAGACAATGTAAAGTTCGTTGTCATCAAAACCCCTACTGAAAATAATTCTTTTAATGACAGTGATGCATTCTATATTACTATTCCCATCTGTATCATTCTTACACATAACCAGATCGTAACTGTAAATTCGTTTGATAATGGCGCGATCAAAAAATTTCTGAATTCTTTTCAGAAGCGCCATCCCGACAAGAAGAACATGATGATCCTGAAAGTCTTTGAGAAAGTCGTAAAGAATTTCCTTGAATTCCTTAAAGAAATCAATCATCGTCGCAATCAATATGAGAACAGCCTCTATGAAAGCAATAGCAATGAAGATCTTTTAAACCTGATGCGTATTCAAAAAAGCCTTGTCTATTTCGTTACAGCGTTGCGCAGTAATGAGATGCTGATGATGAAACTGGAGCGTACTAATTTTCTCAGTCTAAATGAAGAAGAAAGAGAGTTTCTGAATGACCTGATCGTAGACACAAGCCAGGCTCTGGAGATGGCAAATATTTACACCAATATCCTTACGAGTACACTGGATGCATTTGCCAGCGTTATCAGCAACAACCTGAATAGTGTTATGAAACGACTGACTTCTATCACAATTATTTTATCCCTTCCTGCACTGGTAGCCGGCATCTATGGTATGAACGTAGACATTCCTTATATGCATTCACCACACGCATTTTATATTCCAATAGGGTTATCGATAGGCGTATCGATTGTCATCAGTTGGTATTTTATGAAAAAGAAATGGTTTTAAATATGGCGCTCTTTAATGTCAGGGTATACGGTATTCTTATAGACAGCAATAACCGCGTATTAGTTAGCGACGAGTTTATCAGAGGCGATTACTTTACCAAACTTCCGGGTGGCGGTATGGAGTTAGGTGAAGGCGCAAGGGATTGCCTGAAAAGGGAGTTTAAAGAAGAGACAGGGCTCGATGTAGTAGTAGGTGATCATATTTATACAACCGATTTCTTCCAGATATCAGCATTTAATAACAAAGACCAGATCATTTCGATCTACTATTATGTAAAAGCCCAGGAGCCCATCAATCTTAAAACACAAACAACTCCTTTCAATTTTGAACCATACCAGATTGCAGACCCAAATGGGGAAAGTGAAGTGTTCAGATGGGTAGAATGGAATGACCTGAATGAAGAAGTGATGTCGCTACCTATTGATAAGAAAGTGATCCAGCTTATCAAATAATATGAAAGCATCAGCCCGTTTATACTATAAACAGGCTGATGATATTCTTAGAATTTATATTGAAAAGCAAGTTGCCAATAAGTAGACACGCCAGCTCCCGTTGCAGTTCCTACAGGAATAAAGAGACTTCCGCCAGGCCTGATAGAGAAAGAGGGTCCCATATCAATGGAAGATTCAAGGTTGAATTCCACATTAGACAGGTCAAATGTTTTTCCTGTCTGCGTTGTTGTTGTAGTCGTAGTGCCTCCTGTCCCTGATCCGCTACCGCTGCTGCCGCCCCTACCTCTGCCTGAGCGTGCGCCTGATCCGGGTCCGGTTTTAACATAATTGACTGACTTACTGCCGTGTCCTATATATTTGGATATCGTCAAAAAAGAAAAATACTCGTTGGTACCAGCATTCAACAGTAAGGAAGGTGCAATGGAAAAACTTGTATTATCATTACCCCAATCAAACGAGTGACCAACGCCTGCCGATACACCAATATCATAAACGGAAGAAGATGAAGTGGTCGTGGTTCCCTGATTATTCCCAAACCCTATCCCTGCAGCAACTCTTGGTTTAATCCATAATTTTTTATACGCCAGTTCTGTGTAAATTTCATTACTCAACGGAGTATAAGGAATACTGTTGTTATCTGTAAAGAAAAAATGGGAGTAATTAATCGCAAAATCAAACACTTTCTTGTCATATTCAGAATACCCCAGGGTAGCTGCATGCATATATAATCCCGGATTTGAACCTCCTGTTATAATTCTCGGAGAATAGCTGACTGCAAATCCACCATTACTTAGCGAAACCGATGGAGCTATAGATAAAGTATTGGTATATCCAGTATCAATGCCTATAATATGGTAAGTAGGAATGGCAACTAAAGCTAATCCCGCAGAAAGATGCCATTTATGTGTACGCTGTGTACTGTCATCCTGCGCCCTGAGATGAAGGGCCAGCAAAAAAAAGCAACACCCGGCTAATAGAATTTTTTTCATTAGGTTGAATTTTAAATATGTGTCAAAAGTATCAGATAAGCTATAATGACCAGTTAAATAACGATTAAAAATCGTATAAAATTGAATGACCGTCTTAATTAATCTGTTTTTACCCTGCGGTGGGGATATTGGTGAACACTTCCTCTCCTTTGCCCATCGCGGCCAGTTTCATCTTTCTTGCCGTATCATGTCCCACGTATTTTTCAATCTGTTTTTCGAGGAAATAAATCAGTGGGGTAAGCACAATAGCCATAGTAAATTTATACATATAATTCACAATACAAATGGCCAGCACTAATTGCCAGCTCCACCCATTACCAATTTTAAAGGCAATAAACAAGACAACAAAACTATCCACTAATTGTGATACCACTGTAGAACCAGTGGCACGCAGCCATATCCATTTATCGCCTGTTATTTTTTTGATGCGGTGGAAAACCGTTACATCCACTATCTGGCTCACCAGGAATGCTGTAAGACTACCAAGGATGATCCATAGCCCCTGACCAAAAATACCACCAAACGCCACTTGCATGTCTGGTATGCCGTCCGACTGTTTTGAACCGACCCAGAAATCAGCAGGTGCTATTTTCATAGCAGCGTAAAACATCAGGAATGCGTACGAAATAAGGGCCACAGCGGTATAACTGATGCGTCTTACTACCTTAGGGCCGTAATATTCATTGACAATATCTGTAATGATGAATTCCAAAGGCCATAGCAACACACCACAGGTTAAACTAAACGAAAGTCCCGATTGTCTGAATATGGTAAAATTAACCGGGTGCATACCAAAAAACTTTTCCAGCGAAAAAATCTTTCCGCCAATACATTCTGCAATCAGTGCATTGGCAACAAAAAACGCGGTAATCGCCAGTAATAATTTGGTTGGTTTGTCCTTAAGGATATTGTGTATCATGAGGGAAGTATAAAAAAAATGAAGAACTGCAGGAATAAAAACAACAGGTTAATAAGAATGAGCCAGCGTGACAAACTCAGTTGGCGCTTATTCACCACCAGGGCCAGGCACCAGGCGTTGACGCAAAGGTTAAGCAATGGGCCGACAAACCATCCCAGCGTAATAATTATATTACTCGCTTCATGCCTGTTGATAAAATCGCGGGTTCGCTGCATCACCAGGCACACTACAAAAAGAATATTGCAGATAAAAGCGAGGCGTGAAAAAAAGGGCAATCCTTTCATAATTTCGAAACAATATTGGTTCACAGAGCATGCTGCTTCCTGATAAATCAACTACAAGTTTAATACAAATTACGATCCCCCTTTCTATAAATGCCCTCCCGGCACGCAAAAATCAAACATTTTTCCTGTAGGTTTGCGCATAGCCTAAAAACTTAACAATGAAGAATTTCCAATGGAAATCGTTATTACCCCATACCATTGCTGTAGCCATTTTCATCATCGCAGCTGTAGTCTATTGCAAGCCCGCCCTTGAAGGGAAAGTGCTGGCGCAGACCGATGTGATACACTGGAAAGGGATGGCCCAGGATATGATCAATTACCAGCAAAAACACAATAATCATCTCCCTTTATGGAACAATAACTTATTCAGCGGCATGCCTGGTTACCAGGTGGCTTTCGGAGCAGAAAATGCCATCTCCCCTATCTTCCTGCATAGCGCTTTTATGCTATTTCTACCAAAACCCATTGGGTTTTTCTTTTTACTCTGTATTGGCTTTTATTTCCTTTCGCAGGTAATAGGTGTAAAGTCCTGGCTGGGTATTCTCGGAGGGATTGCTTATGCTTATGCAACATACAGTCCAATTATAGCAGTAGTGGGCCATGACACTAAAATGCAGGCAATGGGTTATATGCCAGCATTATTGGGAGCATTATGGCTTATCTACCAGAAAAAATACTGGTGGGGTGCAGCACTTACGGCTTTGTTCACCAGTTTGCTGGTTGGCATGAACCACCCCCAGGTTGCTTATTATTTTATATTGATGGCTGGCTTTATGGCCATTGCCTTTGCCATTCAATGGATCAAACAGAAAGACTACAAGCACCTTATATTGTCCTTTATCATCGCGATTGGAGCAGCCGGCATAGGTGCCGTTACCAATCTGGTTAACATTGCCACCACCAATGATTACGCTAAAGCAACCATGCGTGGTGGTAGTGCATTAAATATAGATACCACGGCAGGCAAGGCTACTAAAAAAAGCAGCGGTCTCTCTATCGACTACGCTTTTACCTATGGAAGCTATGGCAGGGCTGAAACCTTTACTTTCCTCATCCCCGGTATTTACGGCGGACCAACGCAATTGGATGCGGGCTCCCATTTTACCAAACTTGCCCTTGAAAAAGGACTGTCAGATGACCAGGCAACACAGTTTACACAACTTGCCTCAGGTTATACCTACTGGGGCGAACAGCCTGCCAATGCAGGACCCGTTTACCTGGGTGCCGTAATCTGTTTCCTGTTTCTCCTGGGTATGGTCTATTTAAAAACATGGCATAAATGGTGGATACTGGCCATTTGTGTGTTGGCTGTTTTAATGAGCTGGGGTAAAAATTTTGAAGCTTTCAATAGTTTTCTCTTCAACCACCTGCCTTTGTATAATAAATTCAGGGCACCCAGCATTATCCTGATAGTTCCGCAGTTATTATTTCCTTTAGTAGGCATCATGACATTGCAGCAATTCCTGTTTGAAGAAACGAATAAGGCCGCAGCTTTAAAAAAACTCAAGACCTCCACCTATATTGCAGGAGCTTTCTTTTTAGTGGCTATTGGCCTGTACTTCTCCTTCACTTATAGTAGCGGCGGTGATGAAACCCTTAAAGCCTATATGACACAGCTCCTGGGCGGTAAACAGGAAGAAGGGCGTGCATTCTATAACGCCTTAAAAGAAGATCGAAAATCTTTATTTGGAACAGACCTGTTGCGCAGCATCTTATTGGTTGCTGCAGCAGCAGGTCTTTTATGGCTAGCAATAAAAGATAAACTGAAGCCTGTTTATGTAATGGCAGCCTTGATTGTACTGGGTTCATTTGATCTGTTATCGGTAGATAAAAGATACCTGAATGACAATAATTTCCAGGAAGAAGAAGCGTTTAATGAAAGCAATTTCCGGCCAACACCTATTGACCTTGAAATTTTAAAGGACACAACTCATGCACGTGTGTTCAATTTAGCAACAGGTGACCCTTTTGCGGATGCCATCACATCCTATCATCACCGTTCTGTTGGTGGTTACCATCCGGCCAAACTGAGCATTTATGAAGACCTGCTTGATAATCAGCTGCGTAAACAACCGATGAATATGCGTGTATTGGATATGCTGAACGCAAAATATTTTATTGTACCGAACCAACAAACTGGTCAACCCATGCTACAGGTGAACCCGAATGCATTAGGGCAGGCATGGTTCGTGAAATACATCAGCTATGTTAGCAGTCCCGCGGCCGCAATGAAGGCCCTGAATAATTTCAATCCGAAAGACACTGCGATCGTAGAAGATAAATTCAAACCAGTTATTGCCGCTAAACCAGTGGCAGATTCCACCGCGTCGATCAGGCTCGTTTATAACGACAATGATGAGATCAAATACCAATCGAGCAGTAAAAACAACCGGTTTGCTGTTTTTAGCGAAATATTTTATGACCGCGGATGGAAAGCAACCATAGATGGCCAAGAAACACCAATTATACAAACCAATTATGCTTTGCGAGGGCTGGCTATACCGGCAGGCAATCATACCATCCTGTTTGAATTCAGGCCTGCGTCTTACTATAATAGCCTTAAAACTGCGGTTGGAGCGTCCGTGTTTATCTGGTTATTATTGATAGGTGCACTGTACACCGCATTTCGTAAGATACGCAAAGCGGAATGAGCGCCTTATCTTTGACGGCTACTATGAATAGTGCTTCTTTAACAATATCGGTAATCATCTGCACCTATAACCGTGCATCTTATATTGTGGATGCGATGGAAAGCCTTTACCGGCAAACTTTATGTAAAGAAAAATATGAAGTAATCATTGTTAATAATAACTCTACAGATGATACAACCTCCATCTGCCAGCAATATATCAAAGAACACGCAGATGCACATTTCTTTTTGCTAAACGAGCCGCAGCAGGGAGCATCCTTTGCACGTAATACAGGCGCTGTCATGGCAAGGTCTCCATTACTTTGCTTCATGGATGACGATGCAATTGCAAACAATGACTACCTCGAACGCATTGTACGATTCTTTGAAGATCATCCTGATGCTGGCGGGCTTGGCGGGCGAATCATTCCCAAATACATTCCAACAGAGCCCGCCTGGATGAGCCATTATGTGTCTTCATTGGTTGGCAATTTTGACTATGCTCCAAAGCCCACAGTGTTCAGGCCCGGAAAATATCCTTTGGAATCCAATATGATCGTAAGGAAAATTGATTTTGAAACTGCTGGCGGATTCAATACAGCACTGCCCGGCGTTACCGGAACACATAGAATCGGTGGTGAAGGAAAAGAATTCTTTTTAAAACTGCAGGCACGCGGACTCATGATCTATTACGATCCGGCCATTAAAGTACAGCATGTGATTGAAGTAAAAAAACTATCTCCCGAATACCTATACCGCGTAGCAAGCGGTATAGGCCGAGGGGAACGTGTACGGACAAAAAAAATAAGTACAGGTGCATTCTATCAAAAGATCATTGAGTATTTTTTTAAATTGGGGGCATCGGTAATATTGGGACTGAAATATACATTTCAGGGGAATCCTGTCAAAGCCTGGCCTGTTATCCAGTTTCGCATTGATGCATTAAAAGGACTCCTGGGTCATTAATTAATTATCATAAACCATATACAAATATTATCATACTTATGAACTTGCTATATACCCTTGAAAAAAAAATAAGAGGAACATTAGAAAAATGGTTCCATATCCGTTTCCCCTCTCCATCTGAAACAGTCAAGGTGCGTAAATGGGTATTGCCCTACTGCAATGGGAAAGGCTGTGATGTTGGCTTTGGTGGTGACAAGATTAAAAAGGAAGATTGTGACGGTATCGACCTTGAACAACCGTATACGTATACCGGAAGGGACAAAGTAGATATCAGTTGTGATGTAATAAACAACGAGATCCCTGTTCCAGATAATACTTATGACTACGTGTACACCAGTCATCTAATTGAAGATTTCACTGATACTACTAATGCACTCATAAAATTCATTCGCATCCTGAAAAACGATGCTAACCTCATACTGGTATTTCCTGATCAATCCAAATATGAACAATATTGCAAAAAAATGGGTGTAACAATGAATCCCTATCATGTTCATGCAGACATGGGATACCAGTTCATGTTAGCACGCCTCAGCGAAGTGCCGGATGTTTCTTACGAAGAATTATTCAGCAGTGACTGCGAGATTGACTATAATGTTGTGATGGTATTGAAAGTGACCAAACACACTTAATTATTGGCAATTCCCATTTATAGAAATGATTAAAAAGCCATGTTTAAATTTGCAGGCTACTCAATTTGACACCCAATGGTTTCAGCCATTTATTGACTGTTTTCATGATACCGGTAGAGTGTTTAACTGTTTTTGCAAAAGCACAGGTTAATACCATATATCTCGAGTAACCATTCTTTTCTGTTTCGCTTCTATAAGTAGCTAATAGTTGTCTAAGGACTGGCAGTTGGTTCAGCTCAAACCTGGTCTGATGCCTGGAAAGGTTTTCGGGTTGGTCAAACTTATATCCGCTGATATGCAGGAATAAAAGCGGGTCATTTTCATTCACAAGAATTTGGCTGCCAGTAATGCTTAAGCTCCTTTCATGAAGATTCCAATAAGCCACATTAGCTCCTTTGTGATCAAATATCCTTACTCTCTTAAAAAAGAGCGGCGCAAGGTTCAACCAAACCTGGTCAACAGCCATTCCTTCTGCAAAATTATAATAACATTCTGTCTTCATATGAAAGGACCACCATTGAAGGAACTGATCAACTGTTTCACTTTTTCTGAACCCGATAAATCCGGCATTATAAACACCCGAACGCAGTACGTCTCTTTCCAAAGGTAGTTTTTCACTATCTGGCATAGGCGTCATAAAATGCGGGGTTATCAGGATATCATTTTGAAATAACGCATCTTCAACAACGGCCAGATCATGAAGGACCCACATATCAGAATCCAGGTACAGGAGGATATCCGGGCAATATTTTTTAAAAATATATTGCGCCATGAATGCCTTCATGGCGCAATTCAATTCTATAACTGTATACTGCGCGGCCATCGCCTCGAAATCCGGCGCTTCAATCATATCCACTTCAACCAATAAATATGGTAAGAACTCAGCCACATCAAATCTTCCATTCACCTTATCAACCAGTCCTATTATTACTTTGTAGCCAGTGTTATGCTGCATAAAAGAATCTGCCATTGTTTTACAATGTGCCAGGTGGTTAGCAGAGCAAACAGTATATAATATCTTATTCATTTAGATTTTTCAGCAACAATAATAGTGTTCAAATACATTTTGTCTGATTTGGGCCAAAGTGGTTCAATTAGAAGAAATAGGTAATTCAATACAGGCACCACACATTGTCGCATAATTTTCTTAAGAAGTTTACTCCGGGATAACAACGGCACCTGATGTATCCAGGAATCATTCAGATAGAGAATAAACAACTGATGCAGCGTTTGGATGAAGTGGCCGCTTTTATCTGTAACCAATATGTCAAAACCGTTCTTTTCCAGCATGTCTTTTAATGCAAATCTCGTATAACGTGCGTAGTCTATGGGGATTTCGTGCTCTTCCCAGGTAAAGGGACAGGTGATCAGCAATTTACCCCCCCTCTTCAATACCCGGCTGATTTCCGGTAATATTTCAGGTAAGGAAAACACATGTTCAAATACTTCACTGCTGAACAGCGAATCGAAGCTCTCATTTTCGAAAGGAATCGTTTTACCGTCATAATACACATCTATCTGCTCCCCGTTATGACTATGCCCTTCACTATTGTAATCGAGGCCTATATATTCAGATACATTGGTAAATAATGATTGGTACGGCTTGGCTCCGCAACCAAAATCAAGCAACCGCCCATGTAATTGTGCACTGTAAAGACTAATTTTGTTAAACAGACCTTTACGGATAAAATATAAAGGGTGTGAAACCGGTGGGTTAAATTCTTTCGGCACCATAAGCTTGGCTATACTAAAGGCTTTGCATATGCAAGATAAAGCGTTTTATTAATATTGAGCTGGTCAGGGGGAATTTTATAGTATATAGCGAATTGAGCAGATAAACAACGTTGCGGTCTAAAAGTAGATTAAAAGATAATAAAAAACATTTTAACTAGTACAAAATATGAAGATCAAACTCATCCGTTTTATTAAAAACCTACTTAAACATACAACCACCACTTCCCTTTATCCCCCTGACTTTGAAGATTTTCATATTGAAATTATTAAAAAAGTGCGACCATATAGCATGACCAGTAACGAAAGACTATATGCGTTGATTGAAGCTGTGAAATATGTGGTGCAGCATAATATACCGGGAGATCTGGTAGAGTGTGGCGTATGGAAAGGCGGCAGCATGATGGCTGTTGCGGAAACGCTACTTAAACTTGGCGTATCAGATCGGAAGCTCTACCTATATGATACCTTTGCTGGCATGACCGCGCCTACAGATGAAGACAAAGACATGGAAGAGCAATCGGCTTCGGAATTATTAATTAAAGATGCCAATCACAAAAAAGAAAGCGTAGTATGGGCTTTTGCTACCATTGATGAGGTTAAAAACAATATTTCAACTATTAACTATCCTTCTGCAAATATTCATTTCGTTAAAGGTGACATTTTAAAAACGATCCCCGCTACAATGCCTGAAAAAATCGCATTGCTGAGACTTGACACCGATTGGTATGAAAGCACCAGGCATGAGATGAAGCACTTGTATCCGAAACTTTGCAGTAAAGGCGTTTTGATCATTGATGATTATGGTTTCTGGAAAGGGTCACGTAAAGCTGTAGATGAATATATAGCCAATCATAAAATACCATTACTTTTAAACAGAATTGATGATACGGGAAGAACAGCATTAAAGTTTTGATAAGCGACAAAACTAACCTGGTTATTCAAATAACACAGTAATTTACTGCTATGAACCGATTGAAGGGATGGATTTATAACATGGTGCTTTGGTTGGCCTGTATAGGAAAAAGAAACCTGCCTGCACGCTATCAGGCCAACTTACCGGCCGGGCGGCTTCTTATCGTTAGAGTAGACGAAATCGGTGACTATATGCTTTGGCGGAATTTCCTGGCAGAAATAACTGCTGCCCAAAGATTCAGTGGGCACGAGATCCATTTCTGTGGAAACAAAAGTTGGAAAAATTTATTTGATACATTCGACAATTCTTTTGTTGCCGAAACAATATGGCTGGAAAAAGTGCAGTTCAAAAAAAATATGCACTATCGCTACTGCCTTCTGAGACACATCTACCGGAAAGGCTATACTACGGTGATCAATCCTACTTTTTCAAGAGATAAAAGAAACGACGATGCCATTGTAAAAGCGGCTTGTGCCCTGCAAAGGATCGGTATGGCAAGCAATCTTGAAAGTGTCAAACCATATGAAAAGGGATATGACCGGCGTCTGTATACAGAACTTTTCGACCATAAAAACAAACCTATCTTTGAATTCTACAGGAATAAATTATTTTCCGAATTTGTTACAGGACAGGCTTCACCGGTCAAAGACACCCGTGTGATATCGTTACCAGAATGCAAAATCACGCTTCCCGAAAACTATTTTGTAGTCTTCCCTGGCTCGCGAAGTAAGGCACGCATCTGGCCTGTCGCTAATTTTATTGCTGTAAGCAATTATTTGTATGAACAACATGGTTATACAACTGTTGTATGTGGTACAGGAAGTGATAGACCATACACCAGTGCATTCTGCTCTCAGTATCAGTACCCTTTTATCGATCTTACAGGCAAGACCTCATTAATAGAAATGCTCAGTATATTAAAAGGTGCGCATTGTCTTTTATCAGTGGATACAGGTTCAGTTCACCTCGCAGCAGCTGTCGGTTGTACGGTTTTCGGCATCTTCAACGGCTCACAATACAAGCGTTTCGCCCCTTACCCTTCAGAAATGGCTCCTGGTTTCTTTCCTATCTATCCCGATATAGTAGAGACAGAATTGAAACACCCTGAATTGATCAGGCAGAAATATGAGTTTGTAATAGATACCCCTTACAGTACCGTTACAGCAGAGAAAGTTATCGCTGTTATCGGGAATAATGTTAGCTGAAAATAAAAATTTTGGACAACTAAATGATTATTATGCATTTTCCAATCCTGCCTTCTTTTTGATATGGTACAACCATTTACCAATGTTTGTTTGCAGCAACAGGTGTAATATCTTTAAACGGAATTGCCAAAGCCTGCATTTCAATGAATATCCAAAATGAGATTCATATACCTTGATATTTTCCTTAAGCGAATCAAGGTATTTGGTGGAGCTGATACCCGTATCATCAAAAACAGCAATCGCTTTATCAATGTACTGGTAAGGTTCATTTGCGATGCGGCACATCATATCATAATCCATGGCAATTTTGTACTCACTGCTGAACAATCCTATCCTGTCATATACTGCCTTTTTCACAAACCAGGTAGGATGCGAGATACTACGCATACCACGGTATAATTTTTTTTTATCGAATGGTTTGCCTACCACCACTGGTAATCCGCCACGCACCAACTGAATATTGCCACTTACCCATTGTACAGCAGGATGGGTAGTAAAAAATTGACCAACAACAGCCAGCACATCAGTATCAGCATACCTGTCCCCCGCATGCAACAAATGAGTCACCTCGTAAGCCGCTTTTTCTATCCCTTTATTAAAAGCATCGGCAATTCCTCTGTCGTTTTCATTGATCCATTTTCTATATAAAGGCTGAGGTGTATCTAGCAACCAGTTTTCAATATCAGAGGTAGTAGACCCGTTAATAATCCAGTGCTCAGTTGGATGCACAGACTGCGCATCTACAGAAGCGCAGGTGAGTTTGGCATCTTCAAAATTATTAAAACAGATCGTTATGACAGAAAGGCTGAACATGTATAATATTTAGCGATTATTATTTAGAAGTACGTTGCAGCCATGATTCATAAATCTCAGTAAAAGTCATCGTGAGATCTTTAGTAATGGACCATCGGGGGTAATGCAACTGCATCTTGGAAAGATCTGATATATAGCACATATGATCCCCTTTGCGGTTTTGGTCAACATATTCATAGATCATTTCTTTGCCGGAGATAGATGAAATCAATCCAAAAGCTTCTAAAATTGAGATAGAGTTAGCTCGTCCACCACCTATGTTGTAGACTTCAGCAATACGTGGCGCATAAAGAAATTCATTGATAAAACAGGTGACATCATACGCATGAATATTATCCCGCACCTGTTTCCCTTTATAACCAAAAACATTATACTTGATCCCTTCCAAATTACATTTTATCAGGTAACTCAGGAAGCCATGTAATTCAACCCCGCTATGATTGGGACCAGTAAGACAGCCGCCCCGCAAACAACAGGTAGGCATTCCAAAATACCTCCCATACTCCTGGACCATGACATCAGCTGCCACTTTAGAAGCACCAAAAAGGGAATGCTTAGATTGATCGATAGTAAATGTTTCTTTAATTCCATTCTGATATATAACATCTCCATAATCATACCTGGTTTCCAACTCTACTAAATTTAGTTCATTGGGAGCATCTCCATATACTTTATTCGTAGACAAATGTACAAAAGGGGTTTCCGGATTTGTTTGCCGATTGGCTTCCAGCAGATTCATTGTACCAACCGCATTTACGTCAAAATCATCAAATGGCCTGCTGGCAGCCAGATCGTGACTAGGCTGGGCAGCTGTATGCACAATTGCGTCTGCTTTTTGATCTTTAATAAAAGAAAGCACGCTTTGCCTGTCCCGTATATCAATATGGCAAGAAGTGAAATTTTTAAATCGTTCAGAAAGTCTTTGCAGGTTCCAGGTAGTATCTCCTTTCTCGCCAAAAAAATCGGCACGCATGTTATTATCTATTCCAGCCACCTGCCATCCATTTCGGGCAAAAAAAGAAACCACTTCACTGCCGATCAATCCGCCCGCACCCGTCACGACTATTTTTTTCATACAACCAGGCTTAAAATAAAATGTGGGTAAAAATATTCATTATTCTATATTCAGCAAGGAATTCATCCCATTGCAAGTTTTTCCAGGAACAATGCCATCCCTTTCCGTTTCTCATCATCCAGCAGGTAGCTGATATTTTTTGTGTAATAAGTCTTCATATCATATACCTGGTCATCAATTTCTGACACTATTTCATCAATATGCTTAAGTCCAAACCCATTGGCACGATTAAAAGCATCTCCAAAATCTTCCCCCAGTGATTTATTGGCCACCCATGCGGCAAAAACAAAAGGCAGACCAGTATGTTTTTTCCACGCCAGGCCAAGGTCATAGCTATAAGAAGATATTTTCCGCTGCGCCAATGCCCTGTCGCCAATAACAACCCCGGCTGTAGTCCCCCTTATATGAGACCTGAAATCTTCCCGGGCGTCTTCCAGGATTACCTCCTTTTTCCAGTATTCTTTCAGGAGCATACGCGCCAGGTTCACCGAAGTCCGGCTCTGGTAATCAAGCAATACAGTGGTTATCTCTTCCATGGGCACTTCACTGAAAATAGCTACGGAAGCTACTTCATCGTTCGTTCCAATGCAATAATCCGTTACAATATGGGCTACTTCCATTCGGGGTATAATAGCTACAGGAACAAGCCCCACATCAATCTCATCGTTTAGTAGCATTCCGGCTATACGGGCCGGATATGCTTCAATTAGCTCAATCCTTTCCATCAGCCCCGAACGCCTCACCCCGTACAATAATGGCCTCGTATTCAGATAACTTACCGCCCCAACACGTATTCTCTTGTCCAATTCGGTTACTTTTGCATGCAAAGAAAGCCAATTCGTAATAAACTGATGACTAATTGTGCATTATTATTCCCAATAACCAATTGCTAATTATTAATAAAAACAATGGAACTGCTCCCGCTTACCGCCATCTCCCCCATCGACGGTCGTTACCGTAAACAGGTGAATCATTTAGATGAATATTTTTCTGAATATGCACTGATTAAATACCGGGTCCTCGTAGAGACAGAATATTTCTTTTTCCTGGCTGATAAGAAGTTCTTTAAACTCCCGGCGAAAGCAAGGCTGCAATTAAAAAAAGTAGCTGCCGACTTCAGTATTGATGATGCCCAGCAGATCAAACAGATTGAATCCATTACCAATCACGACGTCAAAGCTGTGGAGTATTTTCTTAAAGAACAATTAGACAAAGCGGGTATTCCACAACTGAAGGAGTGGATCCATTTTGGCCTCACATCGCAGGACATCAACAATACTTCCATCCCATTGAGCTGGAAACATTGCATGGAGCATGAATACCTCCCATCCATCATCAACCTGCAAAACAACTTATACCAATTGGCTGCACAATGGAAAGACATTCCACTCTTAGCCCGTACACATGGCCAGCCTGCATCGCCTACCCGTTTGGGCAAGGAGATCATGGTATTTGTTGAGCGGATCAATAACCAGGTGGAACTGTTTTCAGGAATTCCTTATGCTGCAAAATTTGGTGGCGCCACCGGCAATTTTAACGCGCACCATATTGCCTTCCCCAAAAGGAACTGGATACTGCTGGGAAATGAATTTGTCGAAAATGTATTAGGACTTCAACGTATGCAGTTTACAGCCCAGATTGAACATTATGACAGCCTTGCTGCACATTTTGATGCCATCAAACGCATCAACAACATCCTGATCGATCTATGCCGCGATATCTGGACATACATCAGTATGGATTACTTCAAACAGAAAACAAAGAAAGGCGAAGTAGGATCTTCAGCCATGCCGCACAAAGTGAACCCAATCGATTTTGAAAATGCAGAAGGGAACCTGGGCGTGGCCAATGCTTTGCTTGAACACCTCTCTGCCAAGCTCCCCATCAGTCGTCTGCAACGCGACCTGACAGATTCTACCGTCCTGAGGAATTTAGGCGTCCCTATTGCTCATATCGCCATCGCCTTAAAATCGATAGAAAAAGGTCTTGCCAAGCTGGTACTGAATGAAGCCAAACTAAAAGAAGACCTTGAGAACAATTGGGCAGTGGTAGCCGAAGCCATTCAAACCATCCTGCGTCGCGAAAATTACCCTAACCCTTACGAGGCATTAAAAGACCTGACACGCGGTAATAACAAAATAGACAAGAAAGCCATGCATGATTTTATTGGCTCATTAAAAGTCAGTGCGATGGTGAAAAAAGAGCTAAAATCAATCACTCCATCCAATTATACGGGTGTGAACCCTGAATACTGATTTAAGAACTACTTAATGCAACGCTAAGTAGCCTACTGGTGTCAACCTATGGTTATGCTCGTACGCTATTTAAAAACCATTATGAACCAATTAATTATTGCCCTTTGTATCTGCCTAGCATGTTTTTCCTGTAAAAAAGATACCCATACCCCTTCTAAACCTTATAATACTTTTATATTTGGAACAACTTCTAATTTTTGTGCTGACCAGGGGTTATTCATATTAAAATTACCAGGAAAGGGATCAAACAATACTGGCTGATTGATAATTGATACAGATGTTAATACCCAGCCTATTGAAATCAGGTCTTATATTCAACAATTAATAACCACCCCTAAACAAACTTTAGGGCTGCTCCAGTCACTGAAACTTTAATATCCCCCCATAACTCTCTCAAAATCAATTAAAATATTCCAAAAAGATTAAATTAAACACCTTAAAATCCGCCCATCCTAAGATTTTCCTAAAACTAACCGCGTGCTGTTAAATTATCATTATCATTCCTCATATTTGTGTAGATAGAAATCTACGCTAATGATGCATCGTGGGATCGTTTTAAGTATTGTGGCAATGCCACTGTTCTTCATTTGCAGCCAGGCGCAAAATGCACCAAAAGGGTGGCATTTACTGGACCATGCACAGGACTCCTTTTATGGTATCAGCCTTAATAAAGCTTACACATTCCTTAAAGAAAAAAAACGGGTTTCCCAACCTGTAATTGTTGCTGTGCTTGACTCAGGTGTGGATACCACCCATGAGGATCTGAAAAACATTTTATGGCATAACCCAAAAGAAATCCCGGGTAACGGGATAGATGATGATGGCAATGGGTATGTGGATGATGTATATGGATGGAATTTCCTGGGCGGGAAGGATGGTCGCAACGTAAAACGGGCACCTGATGAAAGATCCCGTGTATTTCACCGTTGGAAAAGCAAATTTGAAGGAAAGCCCGATACTACGGTTTTATCTTCCCTTGATAAATATGAATACCGCACCTGGGCAAAAGCCGTTAATGAACTTAATTTTTCGCCGGATGAGCAGATGGAACTCATGATCCTGGAAATGGCCTGCAAAGCACTTAAGCGGCACGACAAAGTATTGCGCCATGAAATGGGATGTGAAGAATACACCTGCGATAAGCTGGAAAAATTTGAACCTCTTTCAAAAATTGGCAAAGAAGCTAAACTTGCTTATCTCACTGGTATGAAAATGATAGGCATTCCGGATGATGAAAAATCAACTGAAAGCAATATCAGTATCTTATCGCAATTAGAAGAATATGTAGACGGGAAGAGAGCCGCTTTTGATGCAAAAGAAACAGCACCTCATGATTACAGGGCTGATATTGTACAAGATAATTACAACAATCTTGCCGACCGTTTCTATGGTAACAATGACGTCATGGGCCCCACTCCTATGCACGGTACACATGTTTGCGGACTAATCGGTGCGCAACGCAATAACAACATTGGTATTGATGGCGTGGCAGACAATGTAAAAATCATGATGGTACGGGTAGTACCGGACGGAGATGAATACGATAAAGATGTGGCGCTTGCCATCCGTTATGCGGTTGACAACGGTGCCAAAGTGATTAACATGAGTTTCGGCAAATATTTTTCTCCCGAAAAACTGTGGGTTGACAGTGCTGTGAAATATGCTGAAATGAAAGACGTGCTGATTGTACATTCTTCCGGTAATGAAGGTTATGATTTAGACCAGACAGAGGGTTTTCCAAATCCATGGCTCAGGCAGTGGAATAGTACTGCCAGAAACTTTATTACCGTAGGTGCCAGCAGTGATCCAAAGATCAATGGCAGTATTACCACCACATTTAGTAACTATGGTAAAGAACATGTAGATGTATATGCACCCGGGGTGAAAATGTATTCAACACTTCCCGGTACACATTCATATGGCAATCAGCAGGGAACCAGCATGTCTGCGCCGGTTGTTTCCGGGCTTGCCGCCCTTATCCGTTCTTATTATCCTGAATTCACTGCAGTACAAGTAAAAAGAATTATAGAACAATCGGTGTTGGTTCCACCGGCAAGAGAAGTGAGCCTGAAACCAGGTGCGAAAGCAGATCCTGTACCATTCAGCAGCCTGTCTAGATCGGGGGGCATTGTAAACGCATACAATGCCGTTCAGGCCGCCGAACAATTTAAAGCTATAGCTGACACAGCCAAAGAAAAAGAAGCTACCAGGAGTAGTGATCTTAAAAGAACCACCACCAAAGCCAACAGATAATGCCCAGACCACATATTGCTGATTATGCTCCTTATTTTGAGAAATATATTACTAAAGTAGCAGCAACCGATGCTAAAGAACTCATTGATAAATATGCACAGCCGCTCCTGCTATTCTACACTGATCTTCCTGCATCAAAAGCAGATTACAAGTACGCTGCTGATAAATGGACATTGAAAGATTTACTGCAGCATATAGTTGATACAGAAAGAATTATGGCATACAGGTTATTACGTATAGCCAGGAATGACAACACCCCCAATCCCTCTTTTGATGAGAATAGCTTTGCTCTAAATGCAGGCGCCGCCAGGAGAAGCTTTGATTCCATTAAAGAAGAATTTATTACCGTACGAAAAGCAACTGACCTGCTATTACGATCATTAACAGAAGAACAGCTTTCCTTTGCAGGCATGTCAGGCAATCATAGAACTACCGCCAATGCAATAGCTTTTATTCTCTTCGGGCATTTGTTGCATCATAAACAGATAGTGGAAGAAAGATACCTATAATTTTATTGGAACAAAAATAAATGCCCCGCCACTCAATGGCAGGGCATCTCTCATGTTGCATCTATAAACGGGATCAGGGATCACAAAACTACTTTGCAGCAAACAGGTGTATCGCTACCTGAACATCTTTTGCAACCATACCAACGCCGTAATTGATGCCTAATAAGGTTCTGTCAAGACTGAAGAAAGCTTCGCCAAAGAATCCTTTTTCATCTGCACTACGGATATTAGCCTGGAATTTAAATGGAATACTCACACCTTTTACAGAAAGAGTGCCTGAAATATCAGCGGTGTTATCGCTTGTATAATTTACGCCGGTAATCTCATACGCGGCTTCAGCAAATTTAGCCACGTCGAAGAAATCAGGTGATTTCAGGTGACCAGTCAACTTATCCCCTCCGGCATCTGTTGCTTTCAGGCCGGCAAGATCAATAACAAACTTACCACCTTTTAATTTCCCATCTTCCAGCTGTATCTGTCCGCTTTTAACAGGGATGATACCTGTATGAAAGTCTGTTTTTTTAGCCCCAATCCAATCGATACGGCTTTTCTCGGTATTAACATTATACGTTACCGCATCTTTCTTAGCAGTACCAGGTACGAAAGAATAGATACCTGCTAATAAGGCCATAGCGGCTAACACAAAAAACGCTTTTTTCATATACTCTTATTTTATGGTTTAGTTTAAACAAAATAGTGAGAAAGCAAAATAAAATAATTAATGTTACAACAACAAATAATTTTATACCCCATTCGAATCATTGATTCACTTATCTTCGCGGAAATTTTTTAACGTATGAACCTTCATGAATACCAGGCCAAGGAATTACTGAAAAAATACAATGTACCTGTACAGGAAGGCATTGCGGTTGATACAGTAATGGCAGCTGAAGAAGCTTATCGCCAGATCAAAACCCAGACCGGCAACAATTTCGCAGTCGTAAAGGCCCAGATACATGCCGGTGGTCGTGGTAAAGGTAAGATTGAAGGTAAAGAGCAACGTGGTGTGGCTGTTGCTAAAAGCGCTGAAGATGTGACTACTATTGCCAGGAATATATTAGGCGGCACTTTAGTGACCATTCAAACCGGCCCTGCGGGTAAAAAAGTGAGTAAGATACTGGTAGCACAGGATGTATACTACCCAGGACCAAATCCAGTAAAAGAATTTTACCTGTCCATTCTCCTCGATCGTGCCAAAGGCAAAAATGTAATCATGTACAGCACAGAAGGCGGTATGGATATTGAGGAAGTAGCACACCATACCCCTGATAAAATATTCAAAGAATGGGTGCACCCTGGCGGCGGCCTGCAAGGCTTCCAGGCAAGGAAGATTGCATTCAACCTTGGATTGAGCGGTGAAGCATTTAAAAACTGCGTAAAGTTTGTAACCAACCTGTATAATGCTTATGTTGGATTGGATTGTGGTATGCTTGAAATCAACCCGTTGTTCAAAACCAGCGACGAGAAAATCATTGCAGTGGATTGCAAAATGAATATCGATGATAACGCACTGATGCGCCATCCTGATACCGCTGCGCTGAGGGATATTACCGAAGAAGACCCTACGGAAGTAGAAGCCGGTCAATATAACCTGAACTTTGTAAAATTAGATGGTAATGTTGGCTGTATGGTCAACGGAGCGGGCCTGGCCATGGCTACCATGGACATGATCAAACTAAGTGGCGGTGAACCAGCCAATTTCTTAGATGTTGGCGGTACCGCCAATGCACAAACGGTTGAAGCCGGGTTTCGTATCATCATGAAAGATCCGAATGTAAAAGCCATCCTCATCAATATCTTTGGCGGTATCGTTCGTTGCGACCGTGTAGCTGCTGGTGTTATTGAAGCTTACAATAAATTAGGCAATATCAATATCCCCATTATTGTGCGTTTACAGGGCACCAATGCCGTAGAAGCTAAAAAGCTGATTGATGAAAGCGGATTAAAAGTACAGTCCGCCATTCAATTGAGTGAAGCCGCTGCTCTTGTAAAGCAAGCAGTTGCCTGATACAGGTACAACAAATATTATTTGAAATAATAAAAAATGCTCACTCACAATGAGCGTTTTTTATTCACGCCTCACGATCTACAATTCTTACTTCAATAACAGGGCTAACCGAATAGCGCAGCCCCGTTTTGATTTCAATGCATTCAAAACGCTTCCTGCGTTTGGGCCCTTTCCGGAATATCTTTCCATTGTCCATCTGGAACAGCACCCCTTCAGCAATATCGGCCACATGTACATAACCTTCGCGTTGTAACCGGTTGTATTTCCGTAATACTAATAATAATTCCGTTTCCCCATTGGCAGTTGCCGAGGGACTGATAATCGATTTTTGCAACGCTTGTTCAATATCGGATGGGAATACTTTTTGTCTTACAAAATCAGTCAATAAACGGCTGTAATGGGTTTTCCATTCCTGGCCATGAGGGTCCACCCTATTTTTATATTGCTCATACGTAAGCAAATGAGCCAGTTCGTGTAACAATGTGATCAGGAACTCATATTTGTTAAGGCTGCCGTTCACACTGATCCGGTGATTGCCCCAATGACCTGCATGACGGTAATCGCCCAATACTGATTTACGATGCTTGGAAACAACCAGATGCACTTTGTACTGATGAATATACTCCACCACAAGATCAAATGTTCCATCTGGCAAAAAAGCTGCCAGCGCATGCATAGGGTGCTCAGTTACCGGCATGCTTGTTTTTATTCGTTCGTAAAATAACCCTCACTTCCAACCAGGCATAGATGATATACAAACCCATCGCAATAAAAACCGAACGCACATTCTTATTGGCCCCGGTTTTATAGATATAGATAACAACTGCTGCCCCCAACCCAAATAATTTCAACGCCATCGCCCCCATTACGCTGCGCACCATTGCATGCGGATTGCTATGCTGAGAATACCTTAACTGCAACCAAAGGCTCGTCACGCTGACAAGGAACAACAACAGGTTAGCCCAGATGATTACAGCAGGGTCTGCTTTCATACTGACCAATATAGATTGCAAAGCGATGACTAAACCATTCACAATAATAAACACCCAAATAAACGGCAGTAATAATTTAATCTTTTCTTTTGTCATCATTCTTTTTTGAAGTGTCGCGAATCACTTTGATCAGCATAGCAGTCAATACCAGCAAAGGTAACAGCCAAATGGCCAAAGGTTTCTTAAAGGCCATTTTTTTATCCACCCACATCCCTCCATAAATAGCAATTCCAAGTCCCGCCAATAATTGCGAAGCAAGCCCCGCGTATTGTACCAGTAAGTCATTTCGCTTATCGGTCATCGATGTTTATTCGTTTGAGGTTTCTGTCTTTGGGATCACGGCAGGGATCGTATCCAATTGAGAAGGAGTGGTACCAGAAAGTACTTTTTTTATCCCATCAATATACTGTTCCTTGTACCTGATTGCCTGTTCCAGTGAATCTGTCCTGATTTTCAGCGCCTGCAATGCCGTTCTGCTTTCGCGGGTTCCGTAACCAGGGATATAATATTTCAAAGGGGAGAAAGCGATAAGGGCAATGGTGAGGCCCACCAATAAAACAAAAGTGGTACTCAATCCGATATACACACTTAAACGTGACAATCGGAAAGTGACCACTTCTTCATAAGTGTCATCGTTCATCACCACCAACCTATAGCTGTTGCGCAAACGCTTAAGGGTATTATTGTTTTCCGGATTGGCCATTGTGTTAAATCAGGTTAAAGGTAACAATCAATCTGATTTTCACCATCTTCAATTGGGAAATAACTGTATTTTTAAACAGATTTTATGTACCCGATCCGGCAATCCATACTTTACAGGACGAATATGCTACCCCAGGCATGTTATTTACTCATTATTTTCCTGTTGCCTGTTTCTGTATTGAAGTCTCAACCCAATACTACTATTGATCTTGTCAAACCTAAACAATACAGTAACCGCAGTCTGCCTGCGGAAAAAACAGGCGATAAAAAATTCACCCTCCCCAGGCGTATTTATCAGAATACCACAACCCGTTTCAACTACTATTTCAATGCCAATAAGCGGCTGAATGAGGTTATCGAGAGAGCAAGAGCAGCGTACAAGGACGATTATACCCAGCTCCTTTCATTTTATGATTACAGCCTGGATCTTACTTCGAAAGATGAAACTGATAGCATTATTTATAAATGTAATGCAGGCATTTTGCTGCACGACCTGCGGAGCGACTGGGTTGATAACCTTTATATGCTGATGGGCCAGGCATATTTATTAAGAAAAGACTTTGATTCTGCCACTGCCGTTTTCCGATACATCAACTATGCATTTGCACCTAAGGATGACGGGTATGACCTCCCTCTCGGGAGCAATGCCAGTAATTCCAGCGGCGTCTTTACCATCGCTACTGATGAAACAAGGGGTTTCTTAAAAAGGATCACAACAACATTACCAAGTCGTAATGAAAGCTTTATATGGCAATTACGTACTTACCTTGAACAGCACAAGCCAGCAGAAGCAACGGGGTTATTGGAAATACTCCGTACGGATCCTAAATTCCCTCAAAGGTTACAAACTTCATTGCATGAGATGACAGCCTACTGGTTCTACCAACAAGAAGTCTATGACAGTGCAGCCTATCACCTTACAAAAGCATTGAACAATGCCTCAAGTAAACGAGCAATTGCCAGGTGGGAATACCTGGCTGCACAACTTTACCAGTTGGCACGGAAAGACAATGAAGCCATTCAATTATTTGAACGGTCCATTCGACACACTACTGATCCCTTAATGGAAATATATGCCCGACTGAATATCGTTATACTTTCTAATGACAAAAAAGATAATACTTTACAGGAAACCCTAGCAGGGCTGCTCAAAATGGGCAGGCGGGATAAATATGAAGCATACCGTGACATCATTTACTACGCTGCTGCCAAACTGGAATTACAACAGAAGCATGAAGCAGCGGCTGAACGGCTATTGTTAAGCAGCATCAAATTCAGCAATGATAATCCTGGCCAGAAACAACAAAGCTTTTTATTACTGGGCGACTTGAATTATGACCGCAAGGTCTATGCCGCTGCTTACCGTTACTACGACAGTGTAGAAGTCCCGCTGCTCCGGCAAGATGAGCGGGAAAGAATAACTGCCAGAAAACCTGCACTGCAAATCATCACAGAAAATGAAATGACGATCCGCCGGGAAGACAGTTTACAAAAACTGGCGCTTTTAGCCCCCGCAGAAAGAAACACTGCCGCTAAAAAAGCGCTTCGTCAATTGCGCAAAGAAAAAGGGCTAAAAGATGCTGACGCCGATTCTCCATCCGGAGGCGGCAATCTTCCTGCCGCACCATCACTCTCTGACCTTTTCAATAACAGCGCTATTGATTTTTATTTCCTAAATGCTTCATTAAAAGCCAGGGGAGCAGGTGAATTTAGAAACAGGTGGGGAAACAGGCCCAATACAGATAACTGGCGAAGGCAAAGTGCGCTTGACCGCTCTTTTCCGGGTGAAACACAAGTGACACGACAAAAAGTACAACCTGAAAACAAATCTTTGACGGAAGCGCCGCTCACACTGGAGGCTTTATTAGCTAATATACCGCTAACCTCAGCCCAACAGGACTTATCCACCACAACTGCCATTAAAGCCTTGCTTGGCAACGCAATTGCTTTTCAGCAACAATTGGAGGACTATCCCTCCGCCATAGGTATGTATGAAACCTTCCTGAAACGTTTTCCGGAAAGCGCTGAAGTGGAAAAAGCGCTGTTTAACCTTTCTATTTGCTACCAGAAAACAGATGCATTTGCTAAAGCGGATTCCGTTAGAAATATACTGAATACCCTCTTCAGAAACGGCCAATATACTGCGCAACTGCGTAAGGCGCAGCCAGGTAATCAGGCAGAGGCCGCATCACGGCAATACGAAACCATCTACCGTCTTTTTATTGAAGGCCAATTTGATGCCGCACGCAATGCCAAACTTGCAGCTGATAAACAGTTTGGCAAATCGTACTGGACGCCACAATTGCTATACATTGAATCTGTATGGTATATCAAACAGCGTCAGGATAGCCTTGCAATTGACCGCCTCCAGGAAATCGTCTCCCTATTCGGCAAATCAGTCATGGCAGTTCGTGCTGCCACCATGATAGATGTGCTGAAAAGAAGGATGGAAATAGAAAGCTACCTTACCAACCTCAACATACAACGTAAAGAGGATGTTGTAACACGGGGAATTGACCTGACTGCGCCCGTTACCGCTGCTACAACCGTCAAAAAGCAGGATACACTTACCGCAACAGCAGCACCAAAAGAAATCCAGGCACAAGCCCCCCCTACCGATAAAAAGACAGCTGTCATCAGTAACGAGCTATATACTTTTACCCCAACTGACACGCATTACGTAATGATCGTTATGGATAAAGTGGACCCTGTTTTTGTCAGCGAAAGTCGCAATGCCTTTACGCGTTTTAACAGGGAAAGATATACAAGTCAACAAATTAACAGTACGAATATTGCCTTGAACAAGGAGCTGAATTTATTACTTATAGGGCCATTTGCCAACGCCGGAACTGCTGTTTCTTATATTGAGGCTGCACGCCCGCTTGCCAAAACGCAAATTGTACCCTGGTTGCCGCTTGATAAATACAGTTTTACCATTATCAGTCCCGCTAACCTGTCCATCCTCCAAAACAATAAAGACATGGCAGGCTTCCGTACCTTCATGCAAAAAATACTTCCCGATTAATTTTAACGCACAGATAGGAATCTTTACCAAACTCTTATTTAGTTTTACATACCATTGTTATCGAATTTTAGACCCATTTAGCATATGTCAAGACCAGTCAGAATATTTTGGCGCATTTTTTTCTGGGGCTTTGGAGCCTTTATTGTTTTACTGATCATCATTAACTGGGGGTGGCTGGGCGCTATGCCAGACCTTGAAGATATAGAGAACCCCACTGCTTCATTAGCCAGCCAGGTCTATGCACAGGATGGAACGCCGATGGGTAAGTACTATATTGAAGACAGGGTTAATGCAGACTACAAAGACATCAGTAAGCATGTCATTGATGCACTGGTAGCTACAGAGGACAAACGATTTTATGAGCATAGCGGTATAGATTCCCGTTCATTGGGAAGGGCGTTGATCCATTTCGGGGGTGAAGGGGGAGCTAGTACCATCAGTATGCAAACCGCTAAAAACCTTTTTACCAATAATTGGGATACACGGAATATCTTTTTGCGCATACTGCAAAAAATAAAGGAATCCATCATTGCAGTTAAGCTGGAAAGACATTTTACCAAGGAAGAAATTGCTACTTTATACCTGAATACAGTTGCCTATGGTGATAACGTATATGGCATCAGAAACGCCTCCAGGACTTTTTTCCAGAAAGAACCCGATCGGTTAAGTGTAGAAGAAGCTGCCGTATTAGTGGGCATGGTCAATGGTCCCTCACTTTATAATCCGCGTCGTAATCCCAAACAGGCATTAGACAGAAGAAATCTTGTATTGAACCGCATGGTTAGCAGTCAATACCTCAGTGAAACCGAAGTTACTGCATTAAAGATGAAACCGATCGAATTAAACTACAAAAAATTAGATGAGAATAATGGCCTTGGCCCTTATTTCCGGATGGTGCTGGGAGAAGACATGAAAAAATGGTGCAAGGAGCATAAAAAAAATAACGGGGACAACTATAATCTTTATAGGGACGGGTTGAAGATCTATACTACTATCAACCCGCGCATGCAACTGTATGCTGAAGAAGCAGTGGCCAGGAATATGGGTTATATGCAGAAACTGCTGAATGCCCAGGAAAATATAAAAAAAGGCACTGTATGGAAAGGCTATGAGAATGTACTGGAAGCCAGCATGAAACAAAGCGACCGCTGGCGTAACCTGAAAAAAGATGGGATGGATGATGAAGATATTCGCAAAACATTCGATCAAAAAATACGAATGCACATTTTTGCCTGGAATAATACACGTGGAAAGGACACGGTAATGACCCCATATGATTCCAGCAAATACCACCGCCAGATGTTACAGGCCGGTTTTATGGTCATGGAACCCATGAGCGGTGAAGTAAGGGCATGGGTAGGTGGCATTGATTTCAAAACCTTCAAATACGATCATGCTAACTTCAATACCCGGCGCCAGGTAGGCTCTACCATAAAACCGCTTTTGTACAGCCTTGCCATCGAAGAAGCAGGTTTTACACCCAATACAACCGTATATGACGAACAGCAGAGTTTTGGTCAATACGGACTGGTCCCTGCCACCAGTAAATCCTGCAAAGGAGGCGCAGTACCCATGGCCAATGCTCTCGCATTTTCGCGCAACTGTGCTTCAGCGTATATCATGAAGCAATTAGATAATGAAGGTAATAACGGCGCCAAACGTTTTGTTGATTTCTTAAAAAAATGCGACCTGAAAACCAAAATAGACCCCTACCCTTCAATTGCCCTGGGAGCTTGCGAAATTTCCTTGTATGAAATGATGCAGGCATATAGTATGTTCCCTGGCCGCGGCTTTAACGTAAAGCCTATGTATATTACCAGGATTGAGGACAGGAACGGCAATGTACTCGCCACATTCATTCCGCAACGCAAAGAAGTGATCAGTGATGTAACTGCTTATTCCATTATTAAAATGATGGAAGGGGTTATGTCAATCGGTACCGGAAGGGGCATCTGGCAATATGATATGCCCAACCTTGAAATGGCCGGAAAAACGGGTACTACCAACGAAAACAGTGATGGCTGGTTCATGGGTTACACACCTCAGTTGCTGGCAGGTGCCTGGGTAGGCTGCGATGATCGTTTCATTCACTTTAGCAGTGAAAGTACGATCGGTCAGGGAAGTCACGTTGCCATGCCAATATGGGCATACTTCTACAGTAAAGCTTCAAAAGATCCTAATTGCGGATTAGATACCAAGCTCTCATTCACAAAACCTGAAGTGATGAGTAATGATCTCATCATCGATTACATCAATGGCAACGCACCTGTATTAGGAGGGGAAGGAGAAGATATGGGCACAGGCAGTTCAAAAGACTATGAAGTGCCGAAAGACATTAAACCAGAAGATATAGCCCCACCCGAATCACAAATAAAGCTCGACGACAATAAGGCCAAACCGGTGACCAGGCCAGCCGAGAACAAAGACACAAAAAAAGGAGGTGAGAAACCAGCAGCGCCACCCGCGTCTAATCCGCTGGATAAACCGAAAGCATTGATGCCTAAGAAACCCGGTGGAAGGTAGTGGTATCCTGACAATTGAAGATTTGTAATTAGACAAACAGGAATATTGCCTTTTCCTGGAATAGATAAAGTATCTCCTCAATGCAGGTTTAGCGTGAACTGGTGAAACAGGTTACTCTGATAAAAGCCGGTGGCGTAACGGATACTCATCTTTTTTAGCAGTATTCCTGTACCAAAGGTGAACCCATTGAATCCACTTGTCAGGTTGTAAGCATTCAGGTCCTGGCGGCGCAGGAAATTGTATCCTGCAGTAAACTCTACCTTCTCGCCCAAAAACAGTTGCGTGGAAAGTACCAGGTGTGAAAACAATTTTTGCAGGGCAGTATTGTTTTTATAATTATTATCCCCTTCTGATGCCCTGAAACTGGTGTCGTTATAATAAATATTGAACCGGTGAAGGTGGTGTGCTGTAAGCGAAAATTGTATAGGAGCATTTTTCAACCGTTGGGTAATACCTGCCTGCAGATCAAATGGCAGTTCTTCTTTGAAATTACTACCGTCGTAAGTTTTTAGTTGTGTGCCCATGTTTTTTACAACAATACTTGCCTGGAATTCTTTATCACTGTCATAATAAGCAACACCGACGTCAAAAGCAAGTCCCGAAGAACGGAATTGTCCGTATGCAGAATTAGCAAACTTCATTGTCAGGCCATACCACCATCTTTCATGGTATTGCCTGGATGCCATTACCTGTACTACATAATCCCGCGGCCTGAAACTGCCCAATATATTGCCCGCAGCATCGGTTTGCATTACCTCTCCGTAATTAAAATAATTCACTCCCATGCCGATATTTAACTTTGCCGGTGATAAATGCCAGGCAGTGGTGAGGCTGTAATTTTTGATTCCTGCCAGAAAAGCATTAAAGGACAGGTCTAACTGTTGATGCATTCCATCTCTCAATAACGCCGGGTTATGGAAAGTCATACCTGCATTATTTCCGATAGCTGAGACATTCACCCCGCCCAGCGCAGAGAGCACTGCTGTATTGGATTGAGAAAGAAAATTGAAGACAGCGTTCCCGCCCAATGTCTGTGCAGGTAGTTTGATTGCCAGTACCAATAATATGATGAGCGTATAACGGTGCATGAAAATCAGTATACCAGGTCTTCATAAGCTGCCTGCAGCTCATTATAAGAATGCTGATCCCCCATTTTTTTAGCAACTGCCATTCCTTTTTCATACCATTCAATGGCAAGTGCGGGCTCCTCCATTTTTTCCAGCAATTTAGCCAGGTGGTAATAAGACCCCACATAATCGGGTGAATCTGTCAGTATCGCTTCAAAGAGCTCCCGCGCCTGCACATCCTGATCGATCTTTACATATTCCAAAGCCAGGGCATGCCGCAGGAAATTGTCGGCAGGGCTGGCCGCTAAGAATTCATTGATTTTTGCGATACGATCCATTAAGTAAAAGTAAAGAAAAGTCAATAGTCCCTGGGTATGAACTATCCCCAATAAAACTTTTACATTTAAAATATAAAAGCTAAACCTTTGCCACGTTAAAAAGCTTACTATATTTGTAGATAGTTGCATAAACAACTATTATTTAATACGGCCAGCATTTAAACCCATATTTAATTATGAAAATTTTAGTGTGCATAAGCAAGACGCCGGATACCACATCAAAGATTGCCTTTACGGATGGCAACACAAAATTTGATGAGTCTGGTGTGCAATGGATTATCAATCCGTATGACGAATGGTATGCATTGGTAAGGGCCATTGAATTAAAAGAAAAAGATGCTGCTGCTACGCTGCACCTGGTTACCGTAGGCAATGCCGATAGTGAGCCTATCATCCGGAAAGCGTTGGCATTAGGTGGTGATGAAGCCATCCGTGTAAATGCCGACAATAGTGACAGCTACTATATTGCAGCACAAATTGCCGAAGTTGCAAGACAAGGAGCTTACGATCTTATTCTCACGGGTAAAGAAACCATCGACTATAATGGTTCATCTGTTGGTGCAATGGTTGCTGAACTTGTAGGTGTTCCTTATATATCACTTGCCACTCAATTCGATCTTAACGGATCCACAGCCAGCATTACACGTGAGATAGAGGGAGGCGAAGAAGTAGCCGAGGTAGCACTACCGGTAGTAGTAAGTTGCCAGAAAGGAGTAGCCGAACAACGTATCCCTAATATGCGCGGTATCATGGCAGCAAGAACCAAACCTTTAAAAGTGGTAGCGCCTGCAGCAATAGAACCTCTCACTGATATTGTCAGTTATGAACTACCCCCGGCAAAAGCAGGAGTTAAACTGGTGAGCCCGGATAATGTAGCAGAGCTTGTTCGCCTGTTGCATGAAGAGGCCAAGGCAATTTAAGGGTCTATGACTTATAGTTTTTCATTATTAATCCCACCTTTGGCCGACCGGCCATAGACGATGGACAAAAAAATAATCATGGTATTAATATTTGCAGATCAAACAGAAGGCCATATCAAGAAAGCTTCTTTCGAAGTATTGACATACGGCGCCAAGCTGGCTGAACAACTGGGTACTACTGCAGAAGCCCTTGTGTTAGGGACAGTTAATGATGACCTGGCATCATTAGGTAAATACGGCGTAAAGAAAGTACACCAGGTAACCAGCGAAATGCTTAACCATTTAGATGCGCAGTCTTACGCAAAAGTGATTGCAGAAGCAGCTATTGCTACAGGCGCAACAGTGGTAGTGTTTTCGCATAATCAAACGGGTAAGGCAGTTTCAGGAAGAGTGGCAGTACGCCTGAAAGCAGGTATTGTTGCCGGTGCGTCTGCCCTCCCCGATACCTCGAATGGTTTTGTAGTACGTAAAACGGTATTCTCGGGCAAGGCTTTTGCCAACGTGCGCATCAATTCTCCTGTCAAGGTCATTTCTTTAAACCCTAATAGCTATACAACTATAGCAGGCGAAGGGACAGCCGAAGTAAGCGTATTGAATATTACAGTTGATGCACCTAAAGTAAAGATTACTGCTGTTAACAAAGCGACCGGCGAAGTACCGCTAACCGAAGCTGATATTGTAGTTAGCGGAGGACGTGGCCTGAAAGGGCCGGAGAACTGGGGTATATTACTCGATCTGGCCAAAGAACTGGGTGCAGCTACCGCTTGCAGCCGCCCGGTTGGCGATGCCCATTGGAGGCCCCACCATGAGCATGTTGGGCAAACAGGTATACAGATTGCGCCCAATTTATATATTGCCCTCGGTATCTCTGGCGCCATACAACACCTGGCAGGCGTGAACAGGAGCAAAGTAATCGTGGTGGTCAATAAAGATCCCGAAGCTCCTTTCTTTAAAGCAGCAGACTATGGTATTGTAGGCGATTTATTTGAAGTGGTTCCTAAATTGACTGAAGAAATAAGGAAGATGAAAGCCTCTTCCTGACCCAAAAAGACTGGTCTGTTGTATGGCATGGCCAGTCTTTTTTATAACCCTCCCAGCCTGCCTCCATCCACCGGCAGGTTAATCCCATTAATATAGGCAGCAGCAGGAGTGCATAAAAAAGCAACAGCAGCCGCAAGTTCTTCAGGTTCGCCTAACCGGCCTGCCGGTATCGAAGCTATTGCCTTTTCAAGGATGGCATCTGTTGACATATTGGCTTTGGAAGCCTGCTGGTTAAACAGGTAATCCAGACGGTTGGTACGTGTAAACCCGGGTAATACATTATTCACGGTAATCCCATACTGCCCGATTTCATTGGCCAGTGTTTTGGCCCAGTTCGCAACGGCAGCCCGAACTGTATTTGAAATACCCAATTCATTGATCGGCTGCTTGATCGAGGTAGACACAATATTGATGATCCTCCCGTAACCAGCTTGCTTCATGCCGGGAAAAACAACCTGCGCCAGGACATGACTTGTAATCAAATGAGCACGAAAAGCAGTTTCAAGATCGGCCGTATTGGTATCAATTAATGGCCCGGCGGCGGGTCCCCCGGAATTGTTCACAAGAATATGTATGGTGTTACCTTTTGCCAGAAACCCATCAACCGCTTCCTTCACTTTTCCCGGAAACGAAGTATCAGCTGCAATATATGCATGTTGTTGCCTCAGTGAAATATCAAGAAACTGAACCACTTGTTTCAGCTTCTCTTCATTCCTGGCCAACACAATTACATTAGCACCCAACAATGCCAGTTCCGTTGCTACTGCGGCGCCGAGTCCCTGCGACGCGCCACAAACAAGTGCAGTTTTATTGGTAAGATCTAAGTTCATAAACGTGTATTTAACTGTTGTCAAGTTCAACACTCCCCAACAGCTTGTTTACAATGCCTTGTAATCCTCTCTTACAGGATTAAATACATCCAATAATTTACAATCCGTAATCGCTAATCCAGCATGCTTTATATTGGAAGGGATCACAAAGACAGTTCCGGGAAGCAGCCTGAAAGGTTTTCCCTCAACTGTCAGCTCAAATTCCCCTTCCAGCACCTGTGTCACCTGTTCATGCGGATGCGAATGTTCAGGCAATGCAGCGGCGGCTTTCACATCAAGGAATGAAAAAGTCATGTTACCTGTATGGATGAACTTTGCCAAATAGCCGGGTACTATCTCTTTACATACAACGGAGGATAATTCGATGAGGGGCATAAATGAACTATTTAGATTGCTTTAAAGGAATCAACTGCAAATTAAGGATAAAGCAATTGCCCCGGGCTCGCTTCCGGCTGTCCACGCAAACCTGGGAATGTCGAATTATCGGCTAAAAACTAAGGACTCTGGGTCATTGGCGATGGACAGTTAACCAAATTCAATTATTTTCGTGTCATCTATGAAGAAGATAGAACTGGAAATAGTAGCCCTGTCGCACAGCATTACCCAAACCCATTCGTATGCCGTGGTTTTGGGAGAAACCAATGGCATGCGTCGGTTACCCATTGTTATTGGCGGTTTTGAAGCACAGGCCATCGCGGTAGCGCTGGAACATATGCAACCCAGCCGCCCTTTGACGCATGACCTGATGAAGAATTTTATGAATGCCTTTAATGTGGAATTACAGGAAATCATCATCAGTGATCTCCAGGAAGGTATTTTTTATTCCAAATTAGTCTGTTACACCGAACATGATACAGTTGAAATAGATAGCCGGACCAGTGATGCGCTTGCCCTGGCTGTCCGATTCGGCTGTCCCATCTATACCTATGAACATATCCTGGAGAATGCAGGTATTTTAATGGAAGATAATCCCGAAAAAAAGCCTAAAGGAGAAGCCGTAGGTGTGGAAGAAAGCCACAGAAGCGCAGAAGACCTCAGCTCTATGAACCTTGAAGATTTGCAGAAATTATTGAATGAAGTGCTTGAGCACGAAGATTATATCCGCGCCATTGCTATTAGAGATGAGATCAATAAAAGAAAATAATGGTGCTGTTTCCCAATTGTAAGATCAACCTGGGACTCCATATTATCCGTAAACGGAAAGATGGATACCATGATCTGGAAACAGTGTTTTACCCAGTTGACCTGAAAGATGCAATAGAAGTGGTTAAACATCAGCAATCGGGCATCAGGTTCTCTGCCTCTGGTTTAACCATTACCGGCAACAAACATGATAATCTTTGTATCAAAGCATATCATTTACTGAAGCAGGATTTTCCCGAACTCCCGCCTATTCAATTGCACCTGCACAAAGCTATTCCAATGGGTGCTGGTTTGGGAGGAGGAAGCGCTGACGGCGCATTCATGCTGCAATTATTGAATGAGAAATTCTCTCTGCAACTTTCGGATGAGCAGTTGATCTATTATGCATTGCAGCTGGGTAGCGATTGTCCCTTCTTCCTGATTAATAAACCATGCTTTGCCACGGGACGGGGAGAACAGATGCAGGTAATTGAGCTCAACCTGTCGGCATATAAGTTTATCTTAATCAATCCCAATATCCATATTTCAACTGCATGGGCCTTCGGGCAATTAACCCCAAAAACTCCGGCCATTCCTATTCAACGGGTCATACAGCAGCCAGTTGAAACATGGAAAGACCATTTAAAAAATGATTTCGAAGAGCCAGTCATCCGGCAATACCCCCAGATCGGGAGCATCAAAGATGAGCTGTACAATAATGGAGCGCTGTATGCATCGATGACGGGCAGTGGCAGTACCGTATTTGGTATATTCAACAAAACCCAGGTGTTTACCCATACCCTTGATCCCAGTTATTTTGTGCAGGAGATTTAAAAATTAAAGAACAAATATTCGTTTTTGAATAGAAAATATTTAATTATTTGATCATTTTATTAGATATTTTCAATTTATTTGAAAAAAAGTTGAACGAAGTATTTCCACGTTTCGCATTTTTTTCGTAATTTACGAACCGATTCGATTGCCTGCCATATAATTCCTGATCCTTAATTCGATTGTACATGCTTGTTTCTAAAAACAGCCAGGGGTTGTATGACCCCTCATTTGAACATGACGCCTGTGGCATTGGCTTTGTAGCAAATATCAAAGGGCGCAAATCACATCAACACATTTCTGATGCACTGACTGTATTGGAGAATATGGAACACCGCGGCGCCTGTGGTTGCGAAAGCAATACCGGAGATGGCGCCGGTATTATGTTCCAGGTTCCTCACGAGTTTTTCTTTGATGAGTGCATTAAACTTGGTGTTCATCTTCCTGCTTTCGGCAAATACGGCGTAGGCGTTATTTTCTTTCCTAAAGAATTGCAATTAAGGGAAGAATGCCGCGATATTTTTAACCGTGCCGCTGAAAAACTGGGATTAGAAATCCTCACTTACCGCAAAGTTCCCGTAAACCCTGAAAACATTGGCACTTCTGCATTGTCAGTAGAACCAGTGATGGAACAGGTGTTTGTTGCATGTCCGGACACTATTACCAATCCCGACGACTTTGAGCGCAAACTATTTATACTGCGTAATTATGCCAGTCACACCATACTTAATACCGTACGAAAAGACGATATCGGCTTTTATATGGCTTCTTTGTCCTATAAAACGATCGTTTATAAAGGACAACTGACGAGCGGGCAGGTTCGCGGTTATTTCCCTGATCTGAATGATAAACGCGTGGTATCTGCCTTTGGCCTTGTACATTCACGCTTTGCTACAAATACCTTCCCTTCCTGGAAACTGGCGCAGCCTTTCCGTTATATCGCTCACAATGGGGAGATCAATACTTTACAGGGAAACCTGAACTGGTTACGCGCCAGTGAAAAAGGATTCACTTCTCCTTATTTCAGCAAGGAAGAAATGGATATGCTGTTACCCATCGTTACTGACGGGCAGTCAGATTCGGCCTGCCTGGATAATATGATCGAACTGCTTACCCTTACAGGCAGGTCATTACCACATGTCATGATGATGCTGATACCGGAAGCATGGGATGGCAACGAGCAGATGGATCCCGTGAAAAAAGCTTTCTATGAATACCACGCCTGTATGATGGAACCATGGGACGGGCCTGCGTCTATTTCATTTACAGACGGAAAAACCATCGGCGCAACGCTTGACAGAAACGGACTCCGTCCTTCCCGTTATTGTGTAACTACAGACGACAGGGTCATCATGGCATCAGAGACCGGTGCATTACCTGTTGATCCTGCCACCATCAAAGAAAAAGGTCGTTTGCAGCCCGGTAAGATGTTCGTAGTTGATATGGAACAGGGAAGAATTATCAGCGACGAAGAACTGAAACAGACCATCTGTTCTCAAAAACCCTATGCGGAGTGGCTAAATAAATACAAAATAAGACTGGAAGAATTACCTGAGCCAAGGGTAATGTTCACACACCTGGAACACGATCAGGTATTTAAATACCAGAAAGCGTTCGGTTATTCCGTAGAAGACCTTGATACTATTATTGCACCAATGGCAATTGATGGCAAAGAACCCATTGGCTCAATGGGTACTGACACCCCCCTGGCAGTATTGAGCGACCAGCCACAACATATCAGCAGTTATTTTAAACAACTCTTTGCACAGGTAACCAACCCGCCAATTGATCCTATCCGGGAAAAAATGGTCATGTCCCTGGCTACTTTTGCCGGCAGCACCGGAAGCTTGTTGAATGAAGACCCCCTGGCCTGTCACAGTGTGGCGTTAAAACAGCCAATACTGAATAATCATGAACTGGAACAGATCAGAAGTATCGATACCGGTATCTTCCAGGCTAAGACATTGCAGACTTATTTCAGAGCCGATGGGAAACCGGGATCATTAAAAGCAGGCCTTGACCGCTTATGCCGCTATGCAGTAGACGCTGTGGAAGATGGATTTGAGGTTATCATATTGACCGACAGGGCCATTGACTCTGACCACGCTCCTATGCCTTCTTTGCTGGCCACAGCCGCTGTTCACCACCACCTTATCAGAAAAGGATACCGTACGCAGGTAGGTATCATTGTAGAAGCCGGCGATGTTTGGGAAGTGCACCATTTTGCCTGCCTGATCGGCTTCGGTGCCACTGCTATCAATCCGTACCTGGCGCTGTCTTCTATCCGTGACATGAAATTGAATGGAAAGCTAGATACAGAACTGGATGCTGAGCACCTCAAAAAGAATTATATCAAAGCAGTGAATGAGGGATTACTGAAAGTGTTTTCTAAGATGGGTATTTCTACCCTGCAATCCTATCAGGGCGCCCAGATATTTGAGATCATTGGCCTCAATAAAAAAGTGGTGGACACTTACTTTACCGGTGCTACTTCTCGCATTGAAGGAATGGGATTGGATGAGATCGCGAAAGAAACATTGGCTAAGCACCTGTTCGCATTCAGCAAAACAGACAGCCCGGTTGACAGACTGCCTGTTGGTGGCATCTATCAATGGAAGCGCAAGGGAGAATTCCATTTATTCAATCCCCAGACAATACACTTGTTGCAGTATGCAACAAAAATGAACGATTACAATACGTTCAAGAAATATTCAAAATTAGTGAATGACCAGGGAGAAAAGGCCTGTACACTGAGAAGCCAGTTCCGTTTCAAACGCAACCGCCCGTCTATTTCAATTGATGAAGTAGAACCCGCAGAAGTTATATACAAACGCTTTGCAACCGGTGCCATGTCATTCGGTTCCATTTCATGGGAGGCGCACACTACATTGGCGATTGCCATGAACCGTTTAGGGGGCAAGAGTAATACAGGCGAAGGCGGTGAAGATGAAATACGTTATGAAAAATTAGCCAATGGCGACCTGATGCGCTCGGCTATCAAGCAAGTAGCATCAGCACGTTTCGGTGTAACCAGTTATTATCTTACCGAAGCGGAAGAACTGCAAATCAAGATGGCGCAGGGTGCAAAACCAGGTGAAGGCGGACAATTACCCGGTCATAAAGTAGACGACTGGATCGGCAGAACCCGCCACGCCACACCAGGTGTGGGATTAATTTCCCCGCCCCCCCACCACGATATTTACTCTATCGAAGATCTGGCGCAATTAATATTTGACCTGAAGAATGCCAATCGAGCCGCACGCATCAATGTGAAGCTCGTTTCCAAAGCAGGTGTTGGAACTATAGCAGCAGGCGTTGCAAAAGCCAAGGCAGATGTGGTATTGATATCCGGTTTTGACGGCGGCACCGGCGCCTCCCCCATCAGTTCTATCAAACATGCGGGTTTGCCGTGGGAGCTTGGACTTGCTGAGGCACACCAGACCCTGGTAAAAAATAAGTTACGCAGCCGTATTGTGGTGCAGGCAGATGGACAAATGAAAACCGGTCGCGATATTGCCATGGCAGCACTACTGGGAGCAGAGGAATGGGGCGTCGCAACTGCAGCACTGATCGTGGAAGGATGTATCATGATGCGTAAATGTCACATGAACACTTGCCCTGTTGGTGTGGCAACACAGGACCCCGAACTGCGCAAGCGCTTTACAGGAGACCCTGATCATGTGGTTAATTTCTTCCGGTTCATTACACAGGAATTAAGAGAGATCATGGCTGATCTGGGTTACAGAACCGTGAACGAAATGATAGGACAGGTAGATGCCATTGAAATGAGAGACGATATCAATCATTGGAAATATGGTAAACTCGATTTATCTGCAGTACTATATAAAGAACCAGGCTCCTTATACACCGGCTTATACAAACAGGAAGAACAGGATCATGGCCTTAGCGAAGTGCTTGACTGGCAATTACTGAAAGCGGCACAGCCTGCAATTGACAAAAAAGAAAAAGTGGCGGCATCTTTCCCTATCAAAAATACAGACCGTACGGCCGGCACTATTTTGTCAAATGAGATCACCAAGAAATACAAGGCTGACGGATTGCCGGATGACACCATTCATTTTAATTTCATCGGTACTGCCGGGCAAAGTTTTGGTGCATTCAATACAAAAGGCGTTACACTGGAACTGGAAGGTGATGCCAACGACTATTTCGGCAAAGGATTAAGTGGTGCAAAACTCATCATATATCCACATAAAAACGCCTCATTTATACCTGAAGAAAATATCATCATTGGTAACGTGGCTTTCTACGGCGCTACTTCAGGTGAAGCTTATATCAGGGGAAAAGCCGGAGAACGTTTTGCAGTAAGGAACTCCGGGGCCAGTGTGGTAGTAGAGGGCGTTGGAGACCACGGTTGTGAATACATGACGGGCGGACACGCCGTTATACTTGGCGACACCGGAAGGAACTTTGCTGCAGGTATGAGCGGTGGTATTGCCTATGTGTATAACGCAAGTGGGAAATTTGACGAAATGTGCAATAAGGAAATGGTAGATCTGGATCAGGTTGGATACGACGATATTCCATTCCTGAGTGATATGATCACAAAACACTATGCCTACACCGGCAGCACGGTTGCAAAATTCATTATTGACGACTTGGAAAATCAATTGAAAAATTTCATCAAAGTATTCCCAAGAGATTACAAGAAAGCATTGCAACTAAAGCAACAAGCAGCTCCACTGGAACGTTAGCAGCGGAGTGAAAATTTGCGATTCAATCAACTAATAAACCCCGAATCAATGGGCAAACCAACCGGCTTTATAGAATTTACGAGAGAACTTCCATCCAAACGTTCGGTGAAGGAAAGGATGAAGGATTATAAAGAGTTTGTGGAAAGGCTTCCTGAACAGAAACTGAACCAGCAGGCTGCACGATGCATGGACTGTGGCGTACCATTTTGTCACAATGGTTGCCCCCTGGGTAATATCATTCCCGAATTCAACGATGCAGTATACAGAAAGAGTTGGGAAGAAGCATACGAGATATTAATTGCAACCAATAATTTCCCTGAGTTTACAGGGCGTATCTGTCCGGCTCCCTGTGAAAGCGCCTGTGTATTGGGCATTAACCAGCCTCCTGTAACGATCGAAGAAATTGAAAAACACATTATCGAGATAGCTTTTGATCAAGGTTTTGTAAAACCGCGCAAGCCCAACCTGAGAACCGGAAAGAAGATAGCAGTGGTAGGATCAGGGCCGGCAGGACTGGCAGCAGCGGCAAAATTAAATTATGCGGGGCATACCGTAACCGTTTTTGAACCAGACGACGCGCCCGGAGGCTTGCTGCGTTATGGCATTCCGGATTTTAAATTAGAGAAATGGGTGGTGGACAGGAGAATTTCCTTAATGGAAGAGGAAGGCGTTATTTTTAAATGCAAGGCCAATGTGGGCGTTAATGTAAGTATCAATGACCTGTTGAGAGAGTTTCATGCCATTGTACTTGCCGGCGGATCAACCATACCACGTAACCTGAACATCCCCGGCAGAGAACTCAAGGGTGTTTATTTTGCTATGGAGTTTTTAAAACAGCAGAATCAGCGGGTCAGCAATAAAACTGTTGAAGGCGATGATATTCTTGCAACCAGTAAAAATGTGGTAGTGATCGGAGGCGGAGACACAGGAAGCGACTGTGTAGGCACTTCCAACAGGCATGGTGCAAAATCTGTTACACAGTTTGAGCTGATGCCTAAGCCCCCCGAATCAAGAACACCTTTTATGCCATGGCCTACCTATCCCATGACTTTAAAAACATCCTCTTCTCATGAAGAAGGCGCCGACAGGTACTGGGCCATTGCTACCAAGGCTTTTATTGGCGACGAAAAAGGGCAATTAAAAGCCCTGCAGATTGTGGACCTGGAATGGAAGATTTCAGAAGATGGCCGGCCGGCAAAATTTGAAGAAAAAGCAGGCACTGAACGTGAAATACCTTGCGAACTCGCTTTTCTTGCCATGGGTTTCTTACACCCCCAGCACGAGGGACTGTTAGGCGAACTTGGGGTTGAGCTGGATGAAAGGGGGAATGTAAAAGCTACTGAAAAAATGTTCCAGACTAATATTCAGAAGATTTTTACAGCTGGCGATATGCGCCGTGGACAATCATTAGTGGTTTGGGCCATTAGTGAAGGCCGCGAAAGTGCAAGAAAAGTAGATGAGTATTTAATGGGCCATTCAATGTTAGAAAGCAAAGATCAAAGCTACCTTATAAATATGTAGGCATATTTTACTTAGTTTCTTAATAAGAAAGCCCGTTTGGTTAGACAAACGGGCTTTCTTATTACAGACTGTGCCATTAATTCAATTATCCATCTATACTCAATCAAATTACATTTTTTCTAACGGCAACTTTAATTTGTATTAAAATTTATTAAATGTTAACAATATTTAACTATTTTAAAAAATAATATAGTACTTTAGATAAATAATTAGTTATTACTATTTTTTTTAATGTCAATTTATCTCAAACCATGAAAAGGATTACTTTACAACAAACAGCACCCTTTGCGGTACTGGCCCTGGTGGCATTGGGGGCAGTTTTCGTCCCGTCCGCCACTATATTCGATGGTACAGGCAAATACAATGCGGCTGATATTACCTGGATCATTGTGGCCACTGCACTTGTGTTTTTAATGACCCCTGCACTGGCCTTTTTTTATGGAGGTATGGTTCATCGCAAAAACGTATTATCTACCATGATCAAAAGCGTGGTAGCCGCCGGCGTTGTCAGCATCATCTGGGTAGTGGTAGGTTATAGCCTCTGTTTTGGCCAATCGATCGGTGGCTTTATTGGTAACCCAACCACCCATTTGTTTTTTAAAGGCGTGTCCTCAGGTGCTCCATGGAGCCTGACACCTACCATACCACTTGCTTTATTTGCACTCTTTCAACTAATGTTCGCCATTATTACACCAGGTCTTGTTGTGGGCGCTGTGGCTGAACGTATCCGGTTTACCTCTTACACTTTATTTATTGTATTATTCAGCCTGTTTGTCTATGCTCCTATTGCACACTGGACCTGGCACCCGGAAGGATTTTTGTTCAAAATGGGCGCGCTGGATTTTGCAGGTGGTACGGTAGTGCATATCTCAGCGGGCTGCGCGGCACTGGCAGGCGCACTGGTATTGAAACGCCGCCAGGTTCACATTGATCACAAAGAAATTCCCCCGGCCAATATTCCATATGTACTGATCGGCACAGGGCTTTTGTGGTTTGGCTGGTTTGGATTCAATGCAGGTTCAGCAGGCGCAGCAAATGCTTTGGCAGTTTCAGCTTTCGCCACCACCAATACAGCAGCAGCCGCTGCAGGTCTTTCCTGGATGTTCTTTGATGTTTTGCGCGGCAAAAAACCATCAGTGCTTGGATTTTGTATTGGTGCTGTGGTAGGACTGGTAGCCATTACCCCTGCTGCAGGATTTGTTGCAGTTCCGCAAAGCATTTTCATCGGTGTGGTCGCTGCAATTATTTCTAATCTGGCCGTTTATTATAAAAGCAAATCAAGTCTCGATGACACGCTTGATGTTTTTCCCTGTCATGGTCTTGGAGGAATGGTAGGTATGTTAATGACCGGTATTTTTGCTACTAAAACTGTCAACAGCGGTGGTAACGATGGTCTCTTTTACGGTAACAGTACATTCTTTTTAACACAGCTCAAAGCATTGGCAATAGTGGTTGCGTACAGTTTTACCGTTTCACTCCTGATTTTTAAATTTATCAATTTCGTACTGCCTCTAAGAGTAAGTACCATTGAAGAAGAATTAGGACTCGACGCTACACAACATGATGAAAAATATTTACAAGGTACTTTACTTGTCCATGAAAATGGGGCAATGAGAGAAACCTTACTGGATGAGCAATTTTAGATACAGGCGACTACTTACTTATTGCAGCCAATCAATCCCTGACCGGGTGTTGGATTTACTGCAAGCACTAACGATTACGATCTGGGGTTCCGTAAAGTAAAAAAGGTACAGCCATATCCTAAACTTCTGACCAAGTTTAGAGGCTGCACCTATTGTTAATCATAAAACCAAGACAATGTTAAAGAAAATTTCAACACTTGTAACCGGATTTTTAAGTTTTGTTGTCCTGCATGCTCAAACAGATTCAACAAAGAAACCTGTTGCATCAACTACGTTCACTTACTCGGTCGATGCTTATTACAGGTACGATTTCAACGATGCCCCGTCTACTGTTGCCAGCCCGTTCAACAACCTTACCAGTTTCACAAATTCTAAAAATTCGTTTGAACTGGGTATGGCTTCAATCCGGGCAGATCATTCTTTTGGTAAAATTGCTGCTACAGCGGATCTTGGTTTTGGCAGAAGAGCGGAAGAATTTTCTTACAATGATGGGCAATCCCCATCTAAGAATGGTTTTATAACCCTTGCGGCAGTTAAACAACTGTACCTTAGTTATGCACCATCTTCGGCAGTAAAGTTCACAATCGGCAAATGGGCCACCCATGTTGGTTATGAGTTGCTGGATGCTTATGCCAACAGAAATTACAGCATGAGCTATGGTTTCTCATATGGCCCCTTCTTTCACACCGGCTTAAAAGCAGATATCTCTTTGGGGGGTAAGAGTGCATTCATGATCGGTGTTGCCAATCCTACCGATTATTCAACCACTACTTCCGGCGATAAAGTTTTATTAGCCCAATTCAGTACCGGTACCAAAAATGATAAGTTAAAGGCTTACCTGAATTTCCAGGGAGGTACAGGCTTTAGTCAGTTTGATCTTGTATTAAATGGTGTTATTAGTTCCAAGTTTGGAATTAATTATGACGGCACTGTTAAAACAGTAAAAGTTGCAGGTGTTAACAACAGCTGGTCCAGCAACGCTTTATACTTTAACTACGATCCTACCAGCAAGTTTGGTTTAACCCTCCGCGGTGAATATTTTGATGACAAAAAATCCGTTGCAGGTGTTGGTACCAGCATTTTCCAAACAACACTTTCAGGAAACATCCACCTCGATAACCTGACACTGATTCCTGAAATAAGGCTCGACAATGCAAAGGATAACACCTTCTTTAAAAGCTCTGGTGCAGGAACAAAGAGTGATGCCAGCTTCATACTGGCTGCCATTTATAAATTCTGATATAACAACCGCAAAACCAACACTGATTATTTACCATTCTAAACCATACTACCATGTTTTCAAGTACATTACATACACTGAGACAACTGGGTAAAAAGAAAACAACGCCCGTCATTGCCTACACACTTTCAAAAGCAGATAAGTGGCGTATTGGCATGACTATTTTTGCGGGTAAAATACTTGGCTTGATTGCTGTTCTGGCAGTCATGAAGCTATTGCCCGGCATGCTCGCTACACCAGCGCATGCGGCCGAAACATATTCTCCGCATGAAACATCCATCATGAATTCCATCAATACTGTATGGACACTGGTTGCGGCCTTCCTTGTATTTGGCATGCAGGCCGGCTTTGTTATGCTTGAGGCAGGTTTTGCAAGATCAAAAGAAACAGTTAACGTTCTGCTTGAATGTATTTTTGATACAGCCATCTGCGGTATTCTGTTCTGGGCTATCGGATATGCATTTATGTTCAGCCATGGTAATGGCTTTATCGGAAAAAACTGGTTTTTCTTATCAGGCGCTCCGGCTACCTATGAAACAACCGGTGTTCCCATTTTAGCGCACTGGATATTCCAGTTCGCTTTTGCAGATACCACTTCTACTATTACTTCCGGTGCTATGATCGGTCGTACCAGCTTCAGAGGCGATATCCTGTACAGTATTGGTGTAACCGGTTTTATCTACCCAATTATTGGTCACTGGGCATGGGGACCAGATGGTTGGTTGGCATTAATGGGAAGCACTGGTAATTTCTTTCCTTCTTTGGGTCAGGGTTTTCGCGACTTCGCAGGCTCTACTGTGGTACACACCATTGGTGGCTTTATTTCACTGGCCGGCGCAATAGTGCTTGGACCACGTATTGGACGAATTTTCAAAAAGGACGACAAAGAAAAGGGGGGATTACCACCTGCTCACAACCTGCCACTTGCCACCGTAGGTGCTTTTATCCTGTGGTTTGGCTGGTATGGTTTTAACCCCGGAAGTACTTTGTCAGGCATGGATGCTGATGGAATAGGCCGCATTGCAGCAAATACAACCCTCGCCGCTTGTGCCGGTTCGCTGACAGCTATGTTGCTTCCTTTGTACTTCGGCCCCAACAAAGGCAAGTATGATCTTTCTTTCACCATCAATGGTTTACTGGCCGGATTGGTAGCCATCACTTGTCCCTGCTACTGGGTATCTCCTTTAGGGGCTATTTTGATTGGTTTGGTCGCAGGCGCAGTAGTATACTACGGAACACTTTTACTGGAACACCTCAGAATAGATGATCCCGTTGGTGCTGTTCCGGTACACGGCATCGCAGGTATTTGGGGTACATTATCACTAGGCTTATTTGCCAGTGGACAATATGGTGCAACAGGACCAACAGGTGCTGATAATTCAGCCCCCGTAAAAGGCTTATTCTATGGCGGCGGATGGGACGTATTTAAAGCCCAGTTAATTGGCAGTGCCACCATTACAATAGCAACATTCCTTGTTGCCCTTGTCCTTATGTGGATTGTCAGCAAACTACCTTATCCATGGAAATTACGTGTAGAAGCTGAAGCTGAAACAGGGCCAGGACTTGACCTGTTCGAACACGGCGCTTCCGCCTACCATACGCAGGATTAATACAATCCTGTAACACAACCCGGCCACATTTTTTGAGATAAATGACAGGCAAAAAAAGGGGGCCATCATTATATGATGGCCCTTATTTTTTGCCGAAAGTCACTATTTTCGGACTATGCACAGCTATGTGGATAACTTTTTTGAAAAAATTAACCTTTCTTTGAAAAATTAAAAGCCGCCGCAAAAACGTTTTTTTTGCCCTCTGCCCCCCACCAGGATTATACCATTCCAAAAAATAAACATTTTCCAGGCACACTGCTATTTTAAACAAATCAATGTGAAATTAAATTATCTTATTACGATTATTCATATTATATTATGCCCCCATGTCAGGTGTTTGCACCCTGTAAAATATCCATTTTTTCAGCTCAACTTTGTGGTGTTCTCTTTTAAAGAATTAAAAAAATATCACCATGAATTTGTTATTAGCACAGTCTGCAATCAATACCCCTAATGAGGGCACTTTACTGGTTGTTGGTCTTTTAGCTTGTATCGGCGTATTCGCTTTGTTACTGGCTAAGAAAGAAATTAAACATGCGGCTTAATATATAGCCAGCATTTTGCGGTATTTCATGAAGCCTGTTCGTTAACGGACAGGCTTTTTATTTATACTCCCAATACCAGATCAATTTCGCCAGTTATTTGTTTTTACTTAAGTTAGGCAGATGAAACATTTGTTAAGGTCCCTGCAGTATGTGTATTGTATCTACGCGTTGTTGTCATTTATATTACTCATGTTTCTTGTACTTCCCTTTGTTCTTTTTGCACTACTCTTTGGTAAAATCACTGGTGGCAATATCATTTATAAAGCATGCATGTTATGGGGCAAAGTGTGGTATTTTCTGATTGGGGTGAAGCACCTGGAAATCTACGAATCGCCGCATGATCTCCGTAAACAATACATTTATGTAGCCAACCATTGCTCATATATGGATATTCCGCCCCTGGTGCTTATTGCACACCAGCCCTTGCGGGTCCTGGGCAAATATGAGATGGTGAAAATACCTGTCTTCGGCTGGATATACCGGGCTGCTGTGATCCTTGTGGACAGGCGCAATTCCGAAACAAGAGCCAGAAGTGTGCGCGCATTGAAAGCGGCCTTGAAACATGGCATTTCTATTTTTATTTTCCCCGAAGGCACATTTAATGAAACGGATCAACCATTGAAGAACTTCTTTGATGGCGCTTTCCGAATTGCTATTGAAACACAGACCGCCATAAAACCTGTCTTATTAGTAGACACATTGGATCGTTTACATTTCAGGAGCATTTTTACACTTACACCGGGGCTGAGCCGTATTGTTTACCTGGAAGAAATTCCCGTAAACGGCTTAACCCAGAAAGATATCATAGTGCTTAAAGAAAGTGTTTACACAATTATGGAAGCAGGTTTAAAGCGTTATAGAACTTATACTTCCGCTTAAAGCTTATTTTTGGAGAAATTCATTTGTTTTGTTTGTTGAAGTCATCATACCCCTCTCCTTACCTAAAAACTATACCTGGGCTGTGCCCGCCCATTTACAGCAGGCGGTACAACCAGGTGTAAGAGTGGAGGTGGTATTGGGCAAGCATAAGAAGTATGCCGGTATCATCAAAAAAGTATTGGCTACTAAACCGGAGGCATTCAACCCTAAAGACATCCTGAATGTTCTTGATTCCGAACCCTTATTGTACCAGGAACAGTTTCAATTGTGGGAATGGATATCGCGTTATTATATGTGCAGTGAAGGGGAGGTCATGCAGGCAGCCGTTCCTTCCAATTTAAAACTCTCCAGCGAAAGCGTTCTGATCTGGAACGAAGAAGCAATCTATGACCCCGGCGAATTAAGCGATAGTGAATACCTGGTCGCAGAAGCTTTGGAATTGAAGAAAGAACTAAGACTGAGCGAAGTACAGCAGTTACTCGATGCTTCGCATGTATACCCTGTCATCAAAAAGCTTATTGAAAAAAACATATGTCACGTCTGGGAAGAACTGAAAGAGAAATACAAGCCAAAAACCGAGACATATATTACACTCAACCCCAGTTACAGGAATGAAGATCAATTGGCTGATTTGCTGAACAACTGGAGTAAGGCACCCAAGCAATTAGAGTTGTTGCTTGCTTATTTGCACTTACACAGAACAGAGGGGGAAGTAACAAAAACACAGCTCCTCAAAAAGTCAGGTGCTTCAGACGCACAGTTAAAAGGGTTGGCAGAAAAGCATATCCTTGTTATTGAAAAACGGGCCACAGACCGTATCAGGCCGCTCCCTAAAGAAGTTGTTATAGATTTTATCTTATCCCCGGCTCAGGAAAAGGCCTTGCAAGAAGTCAAGGAAAGCTTCGTTCGGAAACAGGTTTGCCTGTTACACGGAGTAACTGCAAGCGGAAAAACGCAGCTCTATATCAAACTCATAGAAGAGCAGGTAAAGCAGGGTAAGCAGGTATTATACATGTTACCGGAAATTGCACTCACTGCCCAGATCATAAGAAGGCTGCAGCAACATTTCGGTGGAAATATTGCTATTTATCATTCCAAATTTAATTCCAATGAACGGGTAGAAATATGGAATAAAGTAAAAAGTGGTGATATCAAAGTAGTGTTAGGTGCAAGGTCATCCTTACTGCTGCCCTTCAAAGAACTGGGATTAGTGATCGCTGACGAAGAGCATGATGCATCTTACAAACAGCAGGATCCGGCCCCACGCTATCATGCAAGAGATGCAGCGGTCTATTATGCTTCATTATTCCATGCAAAAGTTTTATTAGGCAGCGCTACTCCTTCTATTGAGAGTTATTATAATTGTACCGTGGGAAAATATGGGTTGGCGAGCCTCACTGAAAGATTCGGAGAAGCTGTCCTTCCTTTGATTGAATTGATTGATACAAAAAAAGGGGCGTCGAAAGGCAAAATAGCATTCACTCCGCCATTACTTGCTGCCATCAGCGAATCGCTAAAGGCAAAAAAACAGGTAATACTGTTTCAAAACCGCCGTGGATATGCTCCGTATCAGATCTGCAATACCTGCGGATGGATTCCGCAATGCCAGCACTGCGACGTAACACTTACCTACCATAAGGCAAAAAATAAACTGGTATGCCATTATTGCGGTACTGCTTATCCCGTTATACAAATCTGTGCAGCATGTGGCAACCATAACTTCACACAGAAAAATTTTGGTACAGAACAGATCGAAGAACTGTTGACTGAAACTTTCTCCGATGCGCGGATCGCCCGGATGGATTACGATAGTGTAAAGGGCAAGCACGATCATGATACATTGATCAAGTTATTTGAGCAGCAGCGGGTTGATATATTGGTAGGCACACAAATGGTGGTAAAAGGACTCGATTTTGAACACGTGAACCTTGTAGGCATCATTGATGCAGACGGTATCCTTGGCTTTACAGATTTCAGGGTAAATGAGAGGGCATTCCAATTGATGGAACAGGTAAGCGGGAGAGCAGGCCGGAAGGATGGAGAAGGGAAAGTGTTGATACAGGTAAGCAATACGCAGCATCCTGTTTTACAGTTTGTAAAAGAACACCATTACGAACACCTGTTCCATTTTGAGCTGCAGAACCGGGAGCAGTTTTGGTATCCGCCTTTTAGCCGGCTTATACAGGTTATATTCAAACACAAAGAAAAACATATTGCCGAAGAAGCTGCCAATATCCTGATGCAGGGCTTAAAAACTAATTTCGCTAAATACCTGAATGGTCCTGCACAACCAGTGGTTGACCGGATCAGGAACCAATACCTTTGGGAGATACTGATCAAGCTACCCAAAGACGGGAAGCAAATCAATCAATGTAAAAATGAAATACAGCAACAAACAGTCATCGTCCAATCAAATAAACGCTACCGAAGTGTTACTATTGTAACTGATGTTGATCCGGTATAAGAAGTACCGAAGTGTAATCCCGTATCTTAGGACGCACCGAACTTGAATAACAGCTTAATCAAACAAAATGCTTATCAGGGAAAACATATCGCTTAAACCTTATAATAGTTTTGGAATTGAAGCAACAGCCAAATACTTTGCAACATTTACCTCATTGGAGGAACTTACCATGTTATTGCGGGCACCGGCAGCCAGGGAAGCCTCCCCATTTATCCTCGGCGGTGGAAGCAATATTCTGTTCACGAAAGACATGGCAGGCTTAATATTAAAAAACGGGTTGAAAGGAATTGAACTGGTCAGGGAAGATGCGGACTATTATTATGTCAAAGCACAGGCTGGAGAAAACTGGCACCAGTTTGTTTGTTATTGTATTGAACACAACTATTCCGGGGTGGAAAACCTCAGCCTGATACCGGGTAACGTTGGCGCATCTCCCATGCAAAACATTGGTGCATATGGCGTTGAGATAAAAGATGTTTTTCATGAACTGGAAGCTTATCACATCGGATCAGCTACCGTACGGATATTCGATCTGAACGATTGTAGTTTTGGATATAGGGAAAGTGTTTTCAAGCAACAGTACAGGGGACAATTCATCATTTTAAATGTTACCTACCGGTTGCGTAAGCAGCCTGTTTATAATATTAGTTATGGGGCCATCGAACAGGAGCTTGAAAAAATGGGAGTCGAACAATTATCCATCCATGCTATTGCTCAGGCGGTCATACATATTCGCAAAAGTAAATTACCTGACCCTGACGAAATAGGTAATGCAGGTAGTTTTTTCAAAAACCCGACAATCCCTTTAATACAGTTCAAAACCTTGCAGCAAAAATTTCCTTCTATTATTGGCTACCCTGCTGCTGCTGGTACTATAAAAGTAGCAGCAGGATGGCTGATTGAACAGTGTGGCTGGAAGGGATTCAGAAAGGGTGATGCGGGCTGTCATCCGAAACAGGCTCTGGTATTGGTAAACTACGGTCATGCCACCGGAACCGAACTCCTCACACTTTCCGAACTTATTATTGAAAGTGTAATAAAAAAATTCAACATCCTACTGGAAAGAGAAGTGAATATTATTTAAAAGGAAACCCACGCTATTTCCTGTATTCGCCTTTTATTTCCACTCTCCTGTTTTCAGACCTGCCCTTGGCTGTAGCATTGCTTGCAACCGGTTTCTCTGAACCAAACCCGGCAGCAGCTAACCTGTCTGCAGCTATCCCATGTTTTGTCAGGTAAGCCTTAATGGCATCAGCACGACGCTGGGACAATTTTTTATTGGCTGCAGCCTGCCCTATATTATCGGTATGGCCTTCAATTAATACGACAACTAAAGGATACTGCCTAAGAATAGCGACTACCTCATTTAAAGGCTTCGTACTTCCTGAAATAATTGTTGCACTGTTAGTATTGAAATATACTTTCTTGGCAATCTCTGAAAGCTTTACCTGCACTTCAGGGCAGCCGAAATTCTCTTTGGTTCCTTTCTCATCGGGACATTTGTCTTCTTCGTCATTCACGCCATCACCATCTCTATCCGGCACAGGGCAGCCCTGGTAACGGGCTACTCCTGCAACAGTGGGGCATTTGTCTTCTTCATCATTGATGCCATCCCCATCAGTATCAGGAATAGGACAACCATTGTATTTGGCTACACCTTTTACGGTAGGACATTTGTCATTTTCATCATTAATGCCATCCCCATCGGTATCAGGAACCGGGCAGCCATCATACTTAGCAACACCCGGAACAGTGGGGCACTTGTCTTTGCTATCAGGAATACCATCTCCATCCGTATCCTTCTCAGCCGCAGGTGGAGGAGGTGGGGGAGCAAGTAAAGCCGCCGGCTTTCTGTCTGTTATCGGGGAAGCAATACCTAAAGAATAAGACATATAATTTACTGCCAGGGAAGAAACGGCAGCTTTGTAGGTGAACTGTGTATTTACAAACGTTCCGCTCCCTATCTTAAACTGGAAGCCCAGGCCGGCAGGGGCATAAGCAGCAAAGTATTTGCCGTCGTACATAGAAGCCCCAACGCCCAATCGCAGATAAGGAACAAAGAAATATTTATCTGTCAGTAGCTTGATATTGATATTTGCATCCGTTTCTAATAGGAACTTACTATCGTTTGAACGAGCCACTCCTGATTTTGCATAAAATGGGTAGGTCACAAAAGAGCCGCCCAGTGTACCCATAAAATCTACATGTTCAGTCAAACCCTCAAAATACTGAAGCCCTAAACCAGGATCCATATCTTTAAACTTAGTCCACTGACCATTACTTAAAACATTGGACAGAGAGGATCTTTCAATTGCAGCAGCCGTTTTCATATCCTGTAAAAAAAAATGAATACCTAAAGAAGGGGCCTTCTTATAGCTTGGGGTCTGGGCCAAAGAAACAGTTACCAAAGCAAGAGCAATGGAAGCAAAGAGAAGTTTCTTCATAAACAGTCTTTTGTTAATAAACAAATTTACAGGCAGTTTCTGATTTTAAGAACTCTAATATATTGAACGATACCCACTTATTCCAAAGTCCCTTTAGGAACAACTTCCACCATTACCTTAGTAAGTCCGCTTTTAATGAAATTCAGCTGTCTAGCCGCAATTCTGCTAAGGTCCACCACCCTTCCTTTCTTTTTCATTTTTGGATGCATACGGTCATTAATACGAACAATAACCGATCGCTGGTTTTTTAGGTTGGTTACCCTTACCCATGTATTCAGCTTAAAATGGTTACTTGCAGCTGTAAACTTACTGTTACGAAATGTTTCGCCGGTAGCTGTCTTGGTTCCATCGAGATTGGCACTGTAAAAACTGGCAATGCCTGTGAGTGATTCATCAATCGTTTTGACTACAGCCCTTAACACTGAATCTGTCTTAATAGAATCTGTTTTAATAGAGTCTATCTTCAGGGTATCCGTTTTTACCGGCTCAATAATTTTAGGCAAAGTATCACGCAGCCGGGGCAAAGTATCCTGCTGCGCATTGGCCGTGCAAAAACCAAACAATGGTATCAGCAGGTAGATGAACTTTCTCATAAAATGAATTTATTATTTAACATCAACCCACCAAAATCACCAGAACAATATAAAGAAAGCATGGAGATATTGGCAGGAAAACCGCTTTTTTTATCAAAAACAGTCCCCCTGCATTGCCAAACACCATGCCAAAAAAGAGTTTTGCCAAAAGCAATAGTCAAACTAAAACATACAACTATTTGACTATCAATAAATTATAAAATATATTAGGTAATTTTCACGAACGAGCGAGGCTGGCAAAAACAGCATAGAAGTTATCTCGTTCTGAAATCCATCCATTCACAGGAATGCTTGTACTGCACAACAGGTAATAATTGAATCCATGCCTTGATAATGAATTATTAATGCATATGATGACTAGATCACCCGTTTAATTTGCTGCTCAAGTAACATAAAATCCGCCAGTACCAAGGCAGTTACAGCTTCCAGTACAACAGGAACACGCAGGGCGATACAAAGGTCATGCCTTCCTTTAACGGAAAAAGACTCAATAGCGTTGCTTTCCCAGTTCCAGGTTTGCTGTTCTTTTGGAGTGGAAGATGTAGGTTTAATGGCAATCCGGAATACCAGTTCATTTCCATTGGTGATACCGCCAACCACGCCTCCGGCGTGGTTGGTAGTAGTTTTCCCGCTTGGTCCTTCAATAGTATCGTTATGGTCTACACCAAACATACGGGCAGCAGCGAACCCGGTTCCAAATTCAATGCCCCGTACAGCAGGAATGGCAAATACGGCATGGCTGATCGCCGATTCCACCGAATCAAAGAAATGCTCTCCAAGGCCGATCGGTAAACCATCTACTCTGCATTCTACTATACCGCCAATGGTGTCTTTGGCGTCGACAGCTTTTTGGAGGCCTTTATCAAGATCTGTTTCACCACCTATTTCCAGAATGGTTGACCTGATAGTAATTTTTCGCAGTATTTTTTTTGCGATCACTCCAGCCGCTACCAAGCATACCGTCAACCTGCCGCTAAAATGTCCTCCACCCCTAAAATCTTCAAACCCTCCATACTTGGCATGCGCAGTAAAGTCTGCATGTCCGGGTCTTGGAACCGCCCGTTGCTTTTCATAATCACCGCTGCGGGTATTATTATTTTCGAACAGGATTGTGATGGGTGCTCCAGTCGTGTGTCCGTTAAAAAGCCCGCTTTTAAAAATAGGCAGGTCATCTTCTTTACGTGGTGTAGTACCTTTCTGTGTCCCTCCTTTGCGACGTTCAATGTCTTCCAGGAAATCTGCAACACTTAATGGCAATCCGGCAGGACAGCCATCAACAACAAGTCCCACACTTTCTCCATGCGATTCGCCAAAGATGTGTATGCGGAATATACGGCCAAATGAATTCACAATATATAGTTTGTGGGTTTGTAGTTTATTTTAATTACCTGACCATCCCTCCCAATAATTGCAGGTGTTCATAAAAGTTGGGGTAGGATTTATTGATGGCTTCTGCTTCCTCAATTTTAACGTCTCCGTTCGCTTTCAATGCCGCTACTGCACAAGCCATAGCAATGCGATGGTCATGCCGGGAATGCACAGTTGCAGCTTTCAGCCCTGTTCCGCCTTTCACCAGCATCAGGTCACCCTGCAATGTAATTTCAATCCCCAATTTACCAAACTCTTCCTGTAAAGTAAGAGCCCGGTCACTTTCTTTATGGGCTAATCTGCCGGCGCCTTCAATAGCCGTTGTCCCTTCGCAGCATGCAGCAAGGGCAACAAGCGGGGGAAACAGGTCCGGGCAGTCAGTAGCATTAAAATGAAATGCCTTCAATGGAAGCGGGCCTATTTCAATTTCATCGGGTCTGATTGATAAGCGGCACCCGCAAGCTGCCAATGCCTGCAATATAGCTTTATCGGCCTGGGTTGAATCTACATCCAATCCTTTAACTGTGATATCGCCCGCGATGGCACCTGCTACAAGAAGAAACGCTGCACCGCTCCAATCACCTTCAACTGTATACGCTTGTGGTTTGTGGTGGTTTGCGGTTTGTGATTTGGCTATGAAAGTGAATTGCTCATAGTGCTGGTGTTGAACCTCCCAGCCAAAGTGTTTCATCACCTGTAGGGTCAGATCAATATAAGGCTTGCTTTTGAGATCTGTGACAGTAATAGTAACATTATTGGCGCCACTTGCACTGTAAGCCATCAGCAATCCTGTGAGAAATTGGGAGCTAAGGGAGCCATCTACGGTAATATTTGTTGGTTGTAACGGGCCCCGGATCTGTAATGGCAATTTGCCTTTATTGGATTGTATATGCACACCAAGCTTTGGCAGTATCTCGTCGAAAAAATGCATGGGGCGCGTTAAGAGGCTGCCTGTTCCGGTGATTGTTATTGCTTGCTCGCTCAATGCGGTAATAGGTGTAAACATTCGGATACCCAGACCACTCTCCCCGCAATTGATCTCATTGTTTACAGGATTGATCCCGTTAGATCGTATGGTGATGTTTCCATCCCCGCTTGTTTCGACTGTCGCTCCTAATTTTTGTATCACATCCAATGCTGCAAGATCATCGTTACTTTTTCCGGGATTCAAAATGGTTGTCTCACCTTTTGTGAGCAGGGCTGCAGCGCATGCACGCTGCATGCTGCTTTTACTGGCTGAAGCCCTGATGTTTCCCGTTATTTTTGATGGTGAAACTGTTACAATCATTAAAGCTGTTTGAAAATTTCTTCTAATTGCGTGAATAATAATGGCTGTACAATGCCTTTACCGATTTTTTCCAGTAAAATATAATTGATACTTAGGTTATCTTTCTTTTTATCCTTTTGTAATACTTTGAATGCTTTCTTTTTGTCGAATGAAGCAAATGTTGGCAAGCCGTATTTTTCAAGCACACTAACCAATTCATCCAGCTGTTTAAAGCCGTTGAGTTGCTTTGAGATCACCGCTGCATAGGTCATGCCAATACTAATAGCCTGGCCGTGGCTCAATTCATACATATTCTCAATTGCATGCCCCAAAGTATGACCATAGTTAAGCAATTTCCTGTCTCCTTTTTCGAACTCATCTGCTACCGCCACCTTGGTTTTGATCAATACATTCTTTTCAATTAAAGAAGCAAGGAGTTTGGGGTCTTTTTGAAAATCGCTCAGCTTGTGTTGCTGCAGTAGTTTGAACATCGCAGCATCCTTGATGGCTGCATGTTTAATAACTTCTGCAAAACCATTCTGCCATTCTGTTTTAGGCAATGATTTCAACATGGCATGATCAAATAATAAAAACTGCGGCTGACGTATCAATCCCACCATATTCTTATACACGCCCACATCAATACCATTCTTACCGCCGATAGACGCGTCTACCATGGCAAGAACGGAGGTAGGAACAAATCCACAAGCAATACCCCGCATATAAATACCGGCTACATATCCCGTAATATCTGTTACCACCCCGCCGCCCACACCAATCAGTGTGGTTTTTCTGTCTGCTCCCAATTCAATCAATTGATCAATAACCACATCAACTGTTTGCTGCACTTTATATTGTTCTCCGGATTTTAGTATCACTGTACTCCATCCTTTGAATTTTTTCCTGTGCGCCGCAAATACGTGTTCATCTGTAACAATAACCGCATTTTCTTTTGATGTGATCTTTTCCAGGTAAGAAAAGTCAGCATTGAAATAGTAATTAACTGTACTATTGGAAAAGGTAAAAACTTTCTTCTTCATGCCAGGTCTTAGGAATTCATGATCTTATTCTGGTGATTAATACTTTCCATGTGTACAGCATCGAAATACTTGGTAATAAATTCCTTGCTGAGTCCCAGTTTTTCTCCTGTTGCAAAAGCCCGTTCCAGGATAGCATTCCAGCGACTGGTTTGCAAAATGGTAATGTTATTGTCTTTTTTATATTGTCCGATTTTATCTGCCACTTTCATCCTTTGTCCCAGTAACAATAACAATTCGTCGTCCAGTTGATTGATCTGCTGGCGCATTTTTTCCATAGCAGCATGCAATTCTTCAGAATTGATGTCTTCTTTACGCCAGATGATCGCATTGATCATTTCACCCAGGCGTTCAGGTGTCACCTGTTGTTTGGCATCACTCCATGCATTATCAGGATCAATATGGCTTTCAATGATCAGGCCATCAAAATCGAGGTCAATTGCTTTCTGTGCCACATCTAACAGGATATCCCTTCTGCCACAGATATGTGACGGGTCATTGATCAGCAACAATCCGGGATTACGGCGTTTCATTTCAATAGCCAGGTGCCACATAGGTGCGTTGCGGTATTCCGTATTACCATAAGAACTGAATCCGCGATGGATCAATCCTATATTTTTAATACCTGCTTTTGCTACCCTCTCCACAGCTCCTATCCACAACTCAAGATCCGGGTTAATAGGGTTTTTGATCAATACAGGAACATCCACGCCTCTCAAAGCATCTGCCACTTCCTGTACACTGAACGGATTAACAGTGGTACGTGCACCAATCCACAATACATCTACATCAAAGTGCAAGGCATCTTCCACCTGCTTGGCCGTGGCGACCTCTATTGCAACAGGTAATCCTGAAGCTTTTTTCGCCT
>CAZDQB010000006.1:197726-226997 GCA_964507525.1 uncultured Sediminibacterium sp.
CGCCTGTTGTAACCAAGGCAGGCCTTTGGTACCTATGCCTTCAAAGCTTCCCGGACGTGTACGGGGTTTCCAGATGCCGGCACGCAGGATATCCACCTTACCGGTGGCAGCCAAACGTGTAGCCGTTTGTATTACCTGTTCTTCGGTCTCGGCGCTGCACGGACCGGAAATGATGAGCGGACGTTTCTTTAAGAGCGCCTCTACTCCTGTTGCTTGTTCAATTACTTGCTCCATACGATATTGAGTTACTGTTGACTAATAAACACTTTTGTTATTGCTGACTTCCGATAGTCGATACCTGGTTGAGCCTGACTAAATCAGACATCATCAAATCATAGATCAGCAATCTTTATTCTTCTCCTCTCCTTGGTTTTCTTCCCCCTCCACTGTCTGCATCATTCATCCTGATCCGTCTTCCCTTATAATTTTTTCCATCAAGTGCGCGGATCATCTGGTTCGCAACACCCTTATCTATCTCCACCCAACTGTTCATATCTTTCATATCAATTCTTCCCAGCACATCTTTTTTAAGATCGCTCATGTCTAAGATGAACTGAAGGAAACTGGCTTTGTAAAAACCATCTTTGGTTCCGAGGTTCACAAACAAACGGCTGTAGCCATTGCCACCTCCCCTGCTGTATTCTCTTTTGCCCTGTCCATCACTCTTGCTATCCCTTCTGCCAAAATCACGGTTACTATCCCTGCCTTCATTCCTGCTTCTTTCCCGCAGGTTAAGATCTTCTGCGTTTTCATAATATTTCAGAAAACGGTCAAACTCCATAGCTGCCACACGTTTCAATACTTCTTCCTTACTTACTTCTGCAAATTTTTCTGCCAGCATAGGAACATATGTTTCATAGTCACCGTGGCTGATATCGGCAGATAGCAATTTGTCCATAAAATGAAAGAACTGCTTCCTGCAAACATCCTTGCCGCTTGGTATATCAAGTTTATTAAACTTCGAGTTATTAATCCGTTCAATCTGTTTCAGTTTGTACATTTCTTTTGAATGCACAATAGCGATACTGATGCCCTGGTTACCTGCGCGGCCTGTTCTTCCACTTCTGTGCGTATACACTTCCACATCATCCGGTAATTCATAGTTGATCACATGCGTAATACCCTGCACGTCAATACCACGCGCCGCAACATCCGTTGCGATCAGTAACTGGAGACTCTTATCACGAAATTGCCCCATTACCTTATCACGCTGTACCTGCGTGAGGTCTCCGTGCAAAGCATCAATATCATACCCCTCTCTTGTTAAACGCTCAGAGATTTCCTGCGCATCTAATTTCGTTCGGGTAAAAATGATCCCATAGATACCCGGGTTAAAATCTATGATCCGTTTTAATGTTTCATAACGATGCTGGGCAGTAGTTACATAGAACTGGTGATCGATACTTTTGTTGGCAGTATTTACTTTACCAACAGTTACCTCTACCGGCTCCTTCATGTAACGCTTACTAACCTTACGGATCTCCGGCGGCATTGTAGCGCTGAACAACCACGTACTTTCGCGCTGGGGGGTATTTTTCAGGATGAATTCAATATCATCCTGGAAGCCCATATTCAGCATCTCATCTGCTTCATCCAATACCACGTATTGGATCTGTTCCAGGTTAATCGCTTTTCTCTCTATCAGGTCGATCAATCTACCGGGGGTAGCCACTACAATCTGTACCCCACGTTTAAGGTCACGTATCTGTAATCCGATAGAGGTACCGCCATATACTGCCACCACTGCAATACCCGGCATATATTTTTTAAAGAGCTCTATTTCTTTTACGATCTGCATGCATAATTCCCTGGTGGGACAAACCACTAATGCCTGCGGGTATTTTGCTGCTGCGTCAATGATATGCAGTAATGGTAATCCGAATGCAGCAGTTTTGCCTGTACCCGTTTGCGCCAGGCCAATAAAGTCCTTCGTACCGCTCAGCAATACGGGTATTGCCTGTTCTTGTATTGCGGTTGGGTTCACATACCCCAACTCACCGGTTGCCTGAATCAATCTAGCGTCAATTCCCAACTCTTCAAATGTCGTCATGTATTAAAAAATTTGCTGCAAAGTTACCGTTTATATAGGGTTTTGTCTGTTTTTTGTTTGAAATCACCTGCCAAACAGCTGTTCATTTCAGTATCCGTTTAATCCCGTTTGCCTGCTCAATCAGTTCCTGCAGATAATCATAATTCTCTTTTTCCAGGCAGGCTTTGAACTTACGTAACTGGGAGATGTGTTCATTCAGTACATCAAGCACATTCTCCCTGTTTTGCATAAAAATGGGCACCCACATGGCAGGGTTACTTTTGGCCAGCCGTACAGTACTTTCAAAACCACCGCTGGCTAGTTCAAAAATGGCATCTTCTTCCCGCTCTTTTTCCAGTACTGTATTAGCCAGTGCAAAAGATGTGATGTGCGAAATATGGCTAACATAAGCCACATGTACATCATGGTCATCAGCATTCATATATACCAGGTGCATCCCCAACAGCTTGTACACTGTTTCTACCAATCCAACTGCATCCACATCACTTTCTTCCTTACTGCAAATAACAGTTGCTTTATTGGTGAAAGCGCCCTTAACAGCCGCTTCCGGGCCACTGTATTCTGTACCCCACATCGGGTGTGAGGCAACAAAACGACCCCTTTTTGGGTGATTTGCGACAGTTTCGCAAATCAGCTTCTTTGTTGAACCTACATCCATTACCACCTGCTTATTAACCAGGTCAAGAATACCCGGCAGTAATGTTTCGGCAGCATTGATAGGCGTTGACAGGATCACCAGGTCTGATTGAGGTACAGCTTCATGTAATGGTTGTACTTCGTCAACAAGTCCTAATGCCATCGCTTTCTGCCGGTGTAATTCATTGTCATCCACCCCAATGATCTTTGAGGCAAAACCTTTCTCTTTCAATGTCAGCGCCATTGAACCACCTATTAATCCTATACCTATGATTGTTACAGTCATTTCAATTCACAATTAGTAATTCGCTTAATTGCATCAGTAAATTTCTCTATGCTGCCACATAAACTCACCCTGATGTACCCATCTCCAGCGCTGCCGAAAATGCCACCAGGGGTGATGAATACATCAGCGTTATATAATACCCCGTCGCTGAGTTCATAGCCGTTTTTGTATTCTGCCGGAATCTTTGCCCATACGAACATGCCAACCTGGTTGGTTGAAAACCCGCACTTCAATAACCGGAGCAATTCAAACACTTTCTCCCTTCGCTCACGATAGATGCCATTTATTTCATCATACCACTCCTTTCCTAAACCCAATGCCTTTGCTGCAGCAAGTTGCACAGGCAGAAACATCCCGCTATCCATATTACTTTTAAAACGGAGTATTTCATCAATCCGGTCTTTTGCGCCACATAACATCCCCACACGCCATCCGGCCATATTAGAGCTCTTACTCAGTGAATTCAGTTCTACGGCCACTTCTTTCGCACCAGGAATGCTCAGCAGGCTTGCCGGTGTTTCATTGAGAATAAAACTATAAGGATTATCATGGCAAATGAGTATGTTGTGCTTCTTACCAAAAGCAATGATCTTTTCAAACAAAGCTTTAACAGGCACCTGCCCGGTAGGCATATGCGGGTAGTTCACCCACATCAGTTTTACCTTGTTAAGATCAGTCTCTTCAAGGGCAGCAAAGTCTGGTCCCCAGTTATTTGCCTCTGTCAATGCATACGGAACCGCCATACCTCCTGCCAGCTTTACAGCGCTGCTGTATGTTGGATAACCCGGATTGGGTATCAATGCCTGATCTCCTTCATTGAGGTAAGTCATGCAGATATGCATTATACCTTCTTTACTTCCTATAAGGGGGAGTATCTCCGAATCACTGTCCAATGACACGCCATACCAGCGATCATACCAATCAGCTATTGCTTTACGTAGCAGAGGGGATCCCTTGTAATTCTGGTAAGCATGGACATTGGGTTTGGCAGCTTCTTCCTGCAATACTTTGATCACTTCCGGGTGAGGGGGCAGATCAGGACTGCCAATACCCAGGTTAATAATATCCTTACCCTGTTTATTCAGTTCATCTATTTCGCGCAATTTCTGAGAGAAATAATATTCACCAATGCCTTCTAATCTTTTTGCAGTCTGCATAAACTATCCTTTTACAACTTTTCCTTGTTTGTAAATACCAAATATCTTGATTGTATTGGTTAATGATTGTATCGATTCCAATACTTTATCGAGCTGGGTTCTGCCATTAAACTCCATATCCACATAAAAACCATATTTGAAATCGCTGCCCGGTATCGGCATACTTTGCAGTTTACTGAGATTAATACCTGCATCAGCAATTTTTGTAAGTACCCGGGCCAATGAACCCTTGGAGTGATCTGTCTGAAAGTATACCGAGGCTTTATCGGCGCCTTCCACTACCTCAGTCTCAGGTTCTCTTTGCAATACCAAAAAACGGGTAACATTATTTTTCAGCGTGTGAATATTTGCCGAAATTACTTCAAGGTCAAATAATTCTGCTGCTAATTTACTGGCAATAGCAGCAGCATGCCTGCTTCTGTGTTGGTGAATATGCTTAGCGCTTAATGCGGTATCTTCTGTTTCAACAAGTTTCCAGTTGTGTTGTTCCAAATAGTCGAGGCATTGCAAAATGGCCATCGGGTGGCTGTGCACTTCTTTAATATCTTCCAATTGAACGCCCTGGTTCACCAGTAAGTTCTGGCTAATAGATAAGTACACTTCACCAGTAACTTTCAATTTACATTTTTGCAGCAGGTTATAATTAGGAAGGATACTGCCGGCAATAGAATTTTCAATAGCCATGACCCCACCGTCGGACTGTTTTTTATCTTCCGCGATTTTCACCAGTTCTCTAAAAGTAGCACATGGCAGTACTTCCACTGTTTTGCCAAAAATATGCTGTGCTGCCACCTGGTGAAAACTTCCTTCGTAACCTTGTATTGCGATCCTTTTATTGCTCATGCGATGATTCGTAATTGCTTTTTGTTTGTTGTTGAAATTGCATAAAGGGTAAAAAAAATCCCGGCTTTTTTGAGCCGGGAGTGTATCTTGATTCGTTTTATCAGTTAAGCTTTCGCAAATACCACCCGGCTCCTTTTAGTAAAGAAGTAGTAAAAGAAAAAAAAGAAAGTATTTGCTGTTGTTGACTTCATTGTACCCCAAAAATAATTATTGATTGGATACCAACAATCATTTTATTAAAAAAAATTTAACTAACTAACCTTAGTTTTTATTTTACCCCGGATTTAAATCCGGGGTAAAATAAAATAAAAAAGCCCCTCCGTGGAAACGGAGCGGCCTCTAACGATTGCTTGCCATATGAAAAAAACTTCTGTAAGCTACTCTAAACCGGCAAGCTGGATTCCCCTCAGGGTCATTCAGCACAGTAGCCCCATTAATTACTTCTTAACAGTTGAATCTGCTTTAGCAGTGGTATCAGCTGCAGGTTTTGCTGCGGTATCAGCCTTTACAGCAGTGGTATCAGCTTTTACAGCAGATGAATCTTTTGCAGCTTCTTTGTTTTCACCAGAAGAACAGGCAGCGAATGCGCCGATTGCTAAAACGAATAACAGTTTTTTCATTTTTGTATTTTTTGTGTGAGTGAATTTTCTTTTAATACCCGCTTATGATAAAAGGTAACCTCCGGTAAGCAATTTTTTCCGGAAAATTTTTTTAGGAGTAATTTGGGTTACTTTTACCCCCCTCACAGTATTAAACCGGAACATAGTGAAAGCGGATACAAACGAACAAGCATTACTGAAAGGATTAGCCAATAATGATTCAAAGGCTATAGATACCCTTTACAAGGATAATTTCAGTATGGTTCAGGCTTTCATTCTGAATAATAATGGTTCTTATGACGATGCAAGGGACATTTTTCAGGAAGCGATGATTGCGTTATACGAAAAAGCACAAAGCGAATCGTTTGTCTTAACCTGTCAAATTAAAACTTATGTTTATTCCATCTGTAGACACCTATGGCTCAAACGATTACAACAATTGGGTCGTTTTACACGCCAGGTTGATAACCTGGATGAGACTGTTTCGGTTGAAGAGGATCTCGAGATCCATGAGAAGCGAAACGCTGAGTTTGCGATAATGGACCGGGCGCTGAATAGCCTTGGAGAGCCCTGCAAGGGTTTACTGGAAGGGTATTATCTCAAAAAACTGGGAATGCAGGAGCTGGCAGCAGCATTTGGATATACTAATGCCGACAATGCAAAAAACCAGAAGTACAAGTGTTTGATGCGATTAAAGAAATTATTCTTTTCGCAATATAATATTGGAGAGTAAATATCATGGACGACATTTTATTATTAGAAGCTATTGAAAGGTACCTCAGCGGTAACATGAATACTGCTGAACGCGCTTATTTTGAGGAGCTTCGCAAAAATACCCCGGAGATCGACCAAATGGTGGTTGAGCATGGCATGTTCCTTCACCAGATGGATATCTACGCTGCCAACCGTAACCTTAAACACAGCCTGCATGAATCACATGCCAGGTTATTATCCCGTGGGGATATTAATGAAGGTGGGGAAATCTCAACAAAAGGTCGTGTTATACAACTCTGGAACAAATACAAAAAGGTTACTGCCATTGCTGCTTCAGTGGGTGGTGTAATTGCCCTGGTAATCAGCGGACTGACCGTCTATTTTGCACCGGCCGTCAATAGCAACCAATTGCAGCAACTGAGCAAGGACATTGAGGTGATCAAGCGCAACCAGCAATACCAGGGGTCATTGATCAATGAAGTAAAAAGCAAGATACCGGAGAACGCAAGGCTGATCAGCGGCGGATCAGGTTTTTTGATCGATACCAAAGGATATATCATTACCAATGCGCACGTACTGAAAGGGTCAGGCGCCATTGTTGTTAACAATAAAGGGCAGGAGTTCAGTGCTTCTATTGCACATATTGATCTTGACAAAGACCTGGCCATTCTCAGGATCAACGACAAAGATTATGAACCCCTCAGCAGCCTTCCTTACAGCATCCGTAAAAGCAATACTGACCTGGGAGAAGAGATATTTACTTTGGGTTATCCACGTAACGATATTGTATATGGAATGGGCTATCTCAGTGCCAAAACCGGGTACAATGGAGATACCCTCACCTACCAGGTACAGATCAGTGCCAATCCAGGCAATTCCGGTGGCCCTGTATTCAACACCAATGGAGAAGTGATTGGTGTATTAAGTACCCGCCAGGCCCAGGCTGAGGGTGTTGCTTTCGCAGTAAAATCAAAGAATATCTATAGCATGGTGGAGGAATTGAAGAAGAATGATACTTCTATAGAAAAGATAAAATTACCTTCCCGCAGCAGCCTGAAAGGCGTGCAGCGTAAACAGCAGATTGCCCAAGTGGAAGAATGTGTTTTCTACGTAAAGGCATTTGCTAAGTAAGCAACAATTACATGCATTAATTAAACCAAGAAAGAAAGTGGCAATAGAAAAGGAGAAGCGTTTGCTTCTCCTTTTCTATTGCTGTGATATTATTAAATAATTTACACCCAAAGGTTTGCAGGATACTCACCGGCTTTGACTAAAGCATCAATACTGGCTTGTACACCAGGTGCATCTTCCTTATAGGTTACGCCAAACCATTTGGCAGAAGTAGGAATTACTTTCACAACGCCTTTACCGGATTGAACAAACCTTCCTGCTGCATAAGGAATGAAGAATTCTGATTTAGGATTTTTAATATTATTGTCCAGAAACTCCCCGAACAGGCTTTCACATACATCGATAAATCCAGGTGCAAAACACAGGTAATTCATGCTTACAGTTGCATTTTCAGAAAGAGGATGGGCGCCCGATTCATCTTCGTATACAATAGAACCATCGGCTTGCCTGAATATTTTTGTACGCTCGTTAATATCTGTAAGGTTTTGATCCGCATCCACTGCACAAACGCCCCGGCTCACCGTACCGTTATCACTCAGGGTTTTATTCAATTCGTATCCAATGATGGAATAGGTCTGTTCGTTACATTTGGTGGCCAGGAAATCGTATGCTTTTACAAAAGCATCACATCCATAATAATCATCTGCATTAATCACGGCAAAAGGTTCATTCACCTTCCCTTTGCAGCATAAAACAGCATGTGCTGTTCCCCAGGGTTTTGTCCTTTCAGCCGGAATAACCCGCCCGCCCGTAAACGCCTGCAGGTCCTGGTACACATAATCGGTAACAATCCTGCCCTTCAGCTTGGGTTCAAAGATGGCTTTGAACTGATCTGCAAAATCTTCACGAATGATAAAAACAATTTTTCCAAATCCTGCACGGATTGCATCATAAATTGAATAATCCATAATAGTTTCGCCTGCAGGACCGAATGATTCTATCTGCTTCATACTTCCATAGCGGCTGGCCATACCTGCGGCCAATATCACAAGGGTTGGTTTCATAATGTCTTGCCTGTTTTGGATGGCGAAGCTAAATCATTCAGGATTAGTAACAAACACTCTTCATGCTATATAATACACAAAATATTAATATCCAAAAACTCAGTGACGCATACACCAAATATGCGGACGTATCAATCCTGCGGCTCGACCGCATCCACCCTATTGTAAGCGGTAACAAATGGTTTAAATTAAAATATTATATAACCGAAGCCATCCGGCAATCCAAACATACCATCGCTACATTTGGGGGCGCCTACTCCAATCATATTGTAGCCACTGCCTGTGCCGGGCAGGAAAACGGCCTGCAAACGATCGGCTTTATACGTGGCGAAGCTGGCGGCCAACCATCACATACCCTGCAACAGGCCAGGTCATATGGCATGAAAATTGTTTTTGCTGACAGGCAACAATACCGTGAAAAAGAAAGCATTATCCAGGCATACCATCAGCCCGACTGGCTATGGATACCTGAAGGCGGCTATGGGCAGGAAGGGGTCAAAGGCGCTGCGGAGATTTTGAAAATAACTGATACCAGTATGTATACGCACATTGCCTGTGCCGTGGGTACCGGTACCATGATGGCAGGATTGATCAGGCAGGCAATGGGGCATCAAGCGATAATAGGTGTCAGTGTGTTAAAAGGAAACCAGGATGCAGCAATGCAGCTCAAAGCACTATTATCAGTTGAGGAGCAACAAAAAAAGTATACCATTAACCATGACTATCATTTTGGCGGCTATGCTAAACACCCGGAAGCTTTACTTTCTTTCATGCGCCATACCTGGCAGGAGGAAAAACTTGCCACAGATATTGTTTACACCTCCAAATTATTGTATGGTATTAAAGATATGCTGCAACAACAGCAATTTTCACAAGGCAGCAGGCTTCTCCTGATCCATAGCGGCGGCCTGCAGGGCAATGATTCGCTGCCGGTCAATACATTACCTTTTTAATAACGCTACAGCTTTTATATTTGCATGTAATGAAACAATTTCCCCTATTTTCCCTGGTATGTTTAACTATTGCTTTCACAACAGCAAACGCACAGACAACATTACCGGGCTTCACGGTAAAAGAGTTAACAAAAGGGAAGATACAGATCAGTTGGTTAAACCCCTATCCCAGTTGCGTCCAATTAGCCGTACAAAGATCATTCGACAGTGCTGCAAATTTCAGAACCATTTTTTCCAGTCAATCGCCCGAACTGCCGTCCAACGGATTTGTTGACAACCAGGCTCCTCCCGGATTAAAAATGTATTACCGGATCTTTTTTGTACTGAAGGGGGGCACTTATTTTTTCTCAAAAGCCCAACGGATTGGTGAGGATGAAGTCAACAACAGAGTTGTTGCAGCATTGCCAGTTGTACCCAAAAGTGTTGTTCGCATTTTCAAAAAAGGGACCCTTGCTTTCATCTACAATTATCCTGATTATCTCAGGTTCAGAGATTCAATCATCACAAAAACAATGGATTCGCTGTATACCATTGTGGCCGATTCCATCGACTGGCGTCCTTCGGCTTTTGCTCCTTTCTGGAAGCCCTCTTCCTATGTATTTACCAATGAAAAAGGTTATGTGTCGATCCATTTGCCTGACGTAAAACAGCACCATTACCGCATCCTGTTTTTTGAAGAAAGCGGCCCGGAAATTTTTCAGATTAAAACAATCAGGGACCCTGATCTCATACTGGACAAAGCCAGCTTTATTCACGCAGGCTGGTTTAATTTCGAGTTGTATGAAGATGAGAAGCTGAAAGAAAAAAATAAATTCTTTTTACAGAAAGACTGACAAAAGTGCTATCCGATTGCTACTTCAGCCTACAATCAAACACTTTTTCAAAATTTCTCTTCACGGCCGACTTCACTTCCTCCATCGATACTTCCCTGCCCAATTCCTTTTGGAGAGAAGTCACTTTTTTGTTTTGTATACCGCAGGGAACAATGTAATCGAAATAACTAAGGTCTGTATTAACATTAAAAGCAAATCCATGCATGGTAACCCACCGGCTGCATTTGATGCCCATGGCACAGATCTTCCGCTCCCTGCCTTTATCGTGCGGATCAAGCCATACCCCTGTTTCACCCGCGCTACGCTCTCCTTTTAAGCTATATTCAGCCATAGTCAGTATGATCACTTCTTCCAGGCTACGCAGGTACCAGCCAATATCCGTCCTGAATTTTTCCAGGTCTAATATCGGATAGCCTACCAACTGGGCGGGGCCATGAAAAGTAATGTCTCCTCCTCTGTTAATGTGAAAGTAGTCAACTCCCTTCACCGTCCGTTCTTCGTCAGATATCAGCACATGGTCTCCTTTCCCGCTCTTACCAAGTGTATAAACGGGTGTATGTTCAACAAATAAAAGATAATGGGCTGTAGGCCATTCCTTAACAGGAACCGGCACCTCTGTTTGATTCCTGAAAACAGCTTTTATATCCGTATTCTTTTTCAGTAAAGTTTCCTGATAATCCCATATTTCTTTATAAGGCTGGTAACCCAAATCCTGAAATAGTACGTCCTGATGCATGATGCAAAGGTAGGGAGAATGTTTGTGGTCTGCTGTTTGCTGCCAGGACCGGCATTGATAGAGGGTTCTACGAACTGTAAACTTTAGCTACTTTTGCGCCATGTCTGAAGAATTAGAACATTTACAGGAAGAGGCCGCCGAAGAACTATATGAGCGAAAGACCTTTACAGTAGATAAGGGGCAAGAGCCTTTCAGGATCGATAAGTGGATACAGATGCACATGGAAGGCGCTACCCGTAATAAAGTGCAGCGGGGTATCGAATCAGGTTTCTTAACAGTGAACGGAAAAGTTGTCAAGAGCAATTACAAGATCAAACCGGGAGATGAGATTATTTTGATGAGCTTACTAAACCCGGACCATACAGAATTGAAACCGGAAAATATTCCTCTGAATATTGTGTATGAAGACGATGCCGTCATGGTTATTAATAAACCGCCTAATATGGTAGTGCATCCGGGAGTGGGTAATTTCACGGGCACTTTATTGAATGGGGTTGCCTTCCACCTGCTGCAGCAGAATCCGCTCATAGATGAAGAAGCATTGCCACGTTTTGGATTGGTACACCGGATAGATAAGAATACCACCGGGCTGATTGTCTTAGCCAAAACAGCAGACGCCGCAGCTCACCTTGCCAAGCAATTTGCCAATCATACCGTACATAGAAAGTATGTTGCATTGGTATGGGGCGATATACAGGAGAACCAGGGTACCATTGAAGCGCATATTGCGCGTCACCGCCAATACCGCAAAATGTTCGATGCCTACCCCGAAGGCGAGATCGGCAAACATGCCATTACCCACTACCGGGTGCTGGAACGTTTCAACTATGTAACCCTCGTAGAATGCGTATTGGAAACCGGTCGTACACACCAGATACGTGTACACATGAAACATATTGGCCACACGCTATTCAATGACTGGGAATATGGCGGTGATAAAATATTAAAAGGTACCATCTACAGCAAATACAAACAGTTCGTTGACAATTGTTTTACTATTTGTCCCCGCTGTGCCCTCCACGCCAGGACGCTGGGATTCATTCATCCATCAACCAATAAGGAAATGTTCTTCGAATCGCCGCTGCCGGATGATATGCAACAGGTCATTGACAAATGGAGAAATTATGTCAATAACAAGAAGTAGTTTGCGGTGTATTGTTTGTGTTTAACTTTATAAAATATTTACCGTCAGCAATAACATACCATCCCATTAATAACAACAAGCCATAGACTTATGAACGACATACGCAATAACTGGACATTAGCTGAAATCAAGGATATATACGATATCTCTTTGCTCGAACTCGTGTTTCGTGCAGCCACTCTGCACCGTAAACACAACGATACTGCCGAGGTGCAGGTTTGTACCTTATTAAGTATTAAGACAGGAGGCTGCAGCGAGGATTGCGCGTATTGTCCCCAGGCTGCCCGCTACAACACCGGTGTGGACGTACAGGCATTGATGAAGAAAGATGAAGTACTGGCCTATGCACAAAAAGCAAAAGAAGCAGGATCTACCCGCTTCTGCATGGGTGCTGCCTGGCGCGAAGTAAGGGATAACCGGGATTTTGACCGTGTGCTGGACATGGTAAAAGGTGTAAATGAGATGGGCATGGAAGTGTGTTGCACGCTGGGTATGCTGACCGGCGAGCAGGCACAGAAGCTGGCAGATGCAGGTCTGTATGCATACAACCATAATCTTGATACCAGTAAGGAACATTATAACGAAATCATTACAACACGTACCTATGACGATCGTTTGCAAACACTGGAAAATGTTCGCAAAGCGGGGGTAACGGTATGTTGCGGTGGTATTATAGGATTAGGCGAAACACATGATGACCGCATTAAGATGCTCCACACCCTGGCCACCATGCCTCAGCATCCGGAAAGTGTGCCTATTAACGCATTGGTGCCCATCCAGGGAACTCCATTGGAGAATAATCGAAAAGTGGATATCTGGGACATGGTACGCATGATTGCCACTGCAAGAATACTGATGCCGGCTACCATGGTACGCTTAAGTGCTGGCAGAACTGATATGAGTATTGCTGAACAGGCGCTTTGTTTCATGGCAGGCGCTAATTCTATTTTTGCAGGCGACAAGCTATTAACCACCCCTAATCCTTCATTTGATGACGATAATGCCATGTTCCAGTTATTGGGACTAAAACCAAGGCAGGCTTTCAAGGAAGAAAAACAATACCTCCACGAAATGGCGGAAGCCTGAAGCAATACCGAATAATTGGTAATTTCGGGATAGAAACAAATGTTCCGATATGCGCTATCTGTTCGTTTTCATGTGCCTGCTGCTCAGTTATTACGGTATCTGTCAATGTAAAACATACCGCCTTACCGCCAAAGGAGATACTTTGAACTGTACCGATATGCAGGGATTGAAGCAAGGTAAATGGAAATTGCAAGTGGCGCCGTTACGGGGCGAGCCCGGATATGAAGAGGAAGGCGCTTTTGTGAACGATAAACGAGAAGGTACCTGGCGCAGGTTTAACCCGATGGGTGATGTATTGGCCGTAGAAAATTATCGTTGGGGTTACAAGAATGGACTTTGCAGATACTTCACCATTGCCGGTCTTGAAAGGGAAGAAAGCTGGCTGGCCATGAATCCCTCAAAATTGTATGATACCATTGATGTACAGGATTTAAAAAATCCGGACAAATATGAGCAGGTGATCGTCAAAATGGAAGGCCATTCGCTCAGACACGGCACCTGGAAGTTCTACTACCCTCTTACCGGACAATTATTGCGTACAGAACGCTTTTTACTGGATCAGCCATACGTACCGGAGCCCGAAGACAAACCACTCAAACCTGGCAACAACACAGACACCCTCACTTCTAAAAAGGCAGTTACTCCTGAAAAGCCCAAGCCCAAGGAAGTACTCGATTTCGAAAAGAAGAATGCCGGGAAAAAAATAAAGGTAAGAGATGGCCGGGTCGGCGGATAAAGCAACCCTTCCCTCTTATCTTGCGTATTCTACAGAATAATAGTAAATTTAAAAGAGCAGCTCGTAATAAAAAAGCGCTGTATTTCAGCCATTGGCCCGGGAGATAGACCAACTAATTACACTCATCAGCGGTTGTTGCCAAAACAATCGTAACAGCCAGCGTAACCTGTATCACTGGCTGTATGGCTATGCTATGAAAATATGTTACAGGTATGTAAACCGACAGGAGGAAGCAGAAGAATTGACAAACGAATCATTTATTAAACTATTTAAGCATATCGGACAATTTGATCATAACCGGCAAGGAGATACAGAAGCCCTGCTGAAAGGATGGTTTAAGCGTATTGTAGTGAATACCTGCATCGACCATCTTCGCAGGTCTCACCTGAAAATAGTAAGCCAGGAAATGGTAAATGAAACGGAAACCTTCTCAGCTATTCAGGAAACCGGCCTGGATAAGTTATCGTACCAGGAAATCATTGAAGCCATCCGGAAATTGACACCGGTCTACAGAACAGTATTTAACCTGTTCGTCATAGAAGGTTTCAATCACGAAGAAATTGCTGCGCAATTGAATATCAGTGTTGGGGCATCCAAGTCAAACCTCTCGAAAGCAAGGCATAACCTTAGAAAAATCATCACACAACAAACTGCTTATAAAGTATATGTATAACCCCGACGACGACAAAGAGCTGGACCGTTTAAGCAGGGAAGCCGCCGGTAATTATGAACCACCTGGCCATGCTTCATGGGAACACCTGTCGCAGGAGTTGGACAAAGTATTACCTGACGCTACTGAAAAGAAAGAAAGAAGACGCTTTTTCTACTGGTGGTTATTACCTTGCCTGTTAGTTGCAGGTGGTATTTACCGGTCAACACAACACACAAAGAGCGGTACAGTTGTCGGCAGCAAAACGGCAGGCATACCTCTCCAAAAAGATAAGACAACAATAATTCCTGGTACAAATAATATATTACCCCCAAGCAATATTGGTCGCCAGGCAATCGTTCTGCCACCAAACAGTAAAACTGCATTACCCGGAAATGATGCAGCACGCAATAGTAAGACAGACAGGTTGCTGCATTCCGATATAGCTGTAACAACTACAAAGACAGGTACTGATCCCGCCACTGATCAACCATCAATCCAATCTGCAAATGATGATCGTATTATTGCCAATAATAATGTGCAGTCTGCAAATACTGATATTACTGCCGTCAAAAAAGGCAGTGACAGCATCACTACGCCCATTATTACATCCATAACCGATACCACAAATAACCTGCAGCAGCCAAAAGCATCAAAAAAGGCTTACCCTTCTTTACAAAGCCGATTCAGTATTTCTGTACTGACAGGTGTTGATATAAGCACGGTCAAATTCAGGTATGCAAGTGATATGGGCTATAATGCAGGATTGCTTGGCGGTTATCATTTTAACAACAGGTGGTCTTTACACACCGGTGTGATCTATACAAAAAAGAATTACAAAATGGCCGGATCCGATTTCACGGCCCCAAAAGGGACAGCTCCGTCTTACTGGGCACTGGAAACAGTAGAAGGTTATTGCCAGATGTGGGAAGTTCCTCTTTTGATGCGTTATTCATTTGTAAATAAAACAAATCGCCGGTTCTTTGTAAGTACAGGTCTTTCGTCTTATTTTATGACAAAAGAAAGTTACGATTATTATTATCCTTTCAATAACAGGATTGTAACACGTAACGGCACTTACAATTCGGGAGAGAAATATCTTTTCTCCATTGCACATTTCTCGGCAGGTATTGAACAACATGTTGGTAAAAATCTTTCTATGCTGATAGAACCCTATGCAAAAATTCCTGTTAGCGGTGTAGGGTTTGGCAGTATAAAACTGAGCAGTTTAGGGGTTAATCTTGCCTTACAATACCGCCTGTCCAGGCATCAATAAGTTTGTATATTTAGCATCATAACTAAAGCAGGCTACATGAGTACATTACGGAAACAGGTAATTGTCTTGACAGGTGTCATTGTTACGGGTGTCATTTTTTACGCCTGTAGTAAAACAGATGAATCACCTGCAAGTGTTATCCCTGTTAACCCATGCACCGGCAGGACCATTAATTTAACAGCCACCAGCGTAGCTACTTCTCCCTGCGCCAATAGCGGGTCTGTTACTGTTACAGCCAGCGGGAGTCTGGGCTTTTCCTATAGTATTGACGGCAGCGGCTTCCAGGCATCCGGCATTTTCAACAATCTTGCCCAGGGAGATCATATATACCTTGTAAAGGATAGGGACGGATGTGCTAAGTCCGGCTCAATCAATGTACCGCTGGAGCACCCCGGCCAGCTTTATACGGCGGTCAAAACGCTCTTGATCAACAACTGCACCACCGGTTGCCACAGCGGGCCCAATCCCAGTGGGGGAAAGGATTTCACTAATGACTGTGTCATTCTCAATAGTAAGGACCGGATCAAAGCAAGAGCCGTTGACGGCAATCCTTCATTTATGCCGCAGGGAGGTCAGTTAAGTAAAGTAGATATGGCAAAGATTACCGACTGGATTACCGCAGGCGGCCGTTACAGCGATTAAAAGAGAATATCCACATTCTACAGGATTACAGGCGTTTCAGGTGATTGAATAATTATCTTTACTCCCTTAATTAATACTGACATTGCTATGCTAAAAGTAGGTGTTTTCGGAGTGGGTCATCTGGGGAAGTTCCATTTAAACAACTGGAAAGAGCTGGAGGGGGTCAAACTGGTTGGTTTTTTTGATCCCAACAATGAAAATGCAAAAATCGCTACTGAGCAATATGGCATTAAGCGGTTTATGGATGAAGACAAGCTGATGGATGCGTGCGATATTATAGACGTCATCACACCAACTGACCACCATTTCAGCATCTGTATACAGGCCATTCGGAAAGGCAAGCACGTTTTTGTAGAGAAACCCCTTGCCCACACGATACAGGAGGGACGCGACCTCGTGAAAATGGTTCGCGAAGCCAATGTAAAAATGCAGGTGGGCCATGTTGAGCGTTTCAATCCCGCCTATCTTTCCATCAAAGAATTGAACCTTAACCCTATGTTCATTGAAGTACACAGGCTGGCACAATTCAACCCCCGGGGAACAGAAGTAAGCGTAATACTGGATCTGATGATCCACGACATTGATATCATCCTTAACCTTGTAAAAAGCGATGTAAAACATATTTCTGCCAGCGGTGTAGCCGTGATGACTGAAACACCTGATATTGCCAATGTAAGGATTGAATTCAATAATGGCTGCGTTGCCAATCTTACCAGTAGCCGGATCAGTATGAAAAAGATGCGTAAAATGAGACTTTTTCAGAAAGATGCTTACATTGGCATTGATTTCCTGGAGAAAAAAACAGAGATCATTAAACTCAAACAACCTGAAGACAGCAATGTCTTTTCTTTCGATATTGAGACCCAGCATGGGAAAAAAACACTTGCCATTGCCAATCCCAGCATTCAACCGCTCAATTCTATTAAACTTGAACTCGAATCTTTTGTAGATGCCATCCTCAACAACAAACCAACCGTGGTCAGTGAGATTGATGGCTTTTTAGCAATGGAAGTGGCCCATAAAATATTGGAGAAAATCAGCAATACAAGCATACTTGTTTAGATTGTTGATTTTGTGATGCAGGATCAGTCAGCTCCTCCCTCCAGGATACCTGCAGCGATAATAAGGTCTGCCGGTCTTGTTATTTTAATATTCTGATGATCTCCATCTACCAGGTGGACAGGCTTACCGGATGCTTCTACCACCGTTGCTTCATCTGTAAAATAATCCCGGTAAGCAGTATTAAAAGCAGGCAGTAATACAGCGCTTAAAAAAGTCTGTGGGGTCTGAATAATGCGTATATGACTCCTGTCCGCTACTTTATTCTTCTCTCCCTCCACAATTCTGATACTGTCAGTAGCTGCCACGGCAGGTATGGCGCTACCATTTACCAGTGCAGCTTCATAGCAGCGATGGATCAGTTGCCGGCTCACCAAGCAACGCACCCCATCATGCACAAATACAACGGATGGTTCTGTTACCAATTGCAATCCGTTCTGAACAGAATGAAAACGTGTGGCACCCCCTTCGGCAATCACCACCCTGTCACCAGCCTTCAGGTCATTCAATATGGCTTCACCGGCAATCCTGTGCTCGGAGGGTAATACCACTATAAGTTGCAGATCGTCATAGGCGTCAAGGAAAGCCTGTAATGTATGCCACAACACCGGCCGTTGCTGCAGTAAAAGGAATTGCTTAGGCACAACAGTGCCCATACGTTGCCCGATACCGCCCGCTACTATCACTGCATATTTTTTCATACTATCAGATGTTGTATTGTATGCAAGCAAAAAGGAGCTACAAAAGTAGCCCCTTTCATTTTCTCATGTGCATCCTATGTACCAAAATATAACTATTTATAAATCGAAATTTTATTGATCCCGCGGCTATTCTTAACACCTCTGTACATACCCGCACTATTCAGTACCATAGCATAATTGCCCGTCGCATCTACTCCGATCATACCTCCTTCCCCTTTTATGCGCACCAGTTTATCATTCACCACAATATTCATCGCTTCCTGTAAGCCCAGTCCTTTGTATTCCATCAGACAGCTTACATCGTATGCGGCAACAGCGCGGATGAACATTTCTCCATGACCTGTACAACTGATGGCGCATGTATGGTTATTTGCATAGGTACCGCTGCCAATAACCGGGCTATCCCCTATCCGTCCATATTTCTTATTGGTCATCCCTCCTGTTGAAGTAGCACCTGCAAGGTTGCCCTGTCGGTCGCAAGCTACTGCACCCACTGTGCCAAATTTTTTATCACGCATCAGTTCTTCCAGGTGGTGATGGGTATGATCTAATGAATAAGTATCAGAGTCACGAATCGCTTTCCATTGATCATACCGGAACTGGGAGAAAAAATATTCATCAGGTTCCAGTTTTATCCCCTGTTTAATCGCAAAATCATTGGCTCCCTTGCCACTTAAGAAAACGTGGTTACTGTTACGCATTACTTCTGTAGCCAGTTCTATCGGGTTTCTTACGTTACGTACACCGGCAACCGCACCCGCCGATAAATCACTGCCATCCATAATAGCAGCATCCATTTCCTGTACACCTTTCTTTGTGAAGACTGCGCCGCGACCTGCATTAAACAGTACATTATCTTCCAGTAAAACAATCGCTGCCTTCACTGCATTCACAGCGGTTCCGCCTTTTTCCAATACAGCATAACTAACATTTAAAGCCCGTTGTAATCCTTGCTGGTAAGCCTGCTCCAATTCCAGTGTCATATCTGTCTTCAGAATGGTACCAGCTCCACCGTGTATCACAACCGTAAAATCCGACATAATATTAGTTCCTGATTTGCGGCAGTGAAATTAAAGATTATGTCAACTGAGAAAATCGAATAAATTTTCCGGTTCCTTAGAAAGGATTTAATGCAGAGGAAGATTTGTTGCAGATCGTCAATCGTGGGTACGAGGTGCGAAAGGTGGGGTTTCGTTGACATTCGGGGTTGCCCCTAATAACAGTTTTGCGCGTCTCATGATCTTCACGCAAGAAGTAAAGTGCATTCGTTTAGCAGTTTTTCTTTATCAATAGCGGCCGTTCCTACTTCCTCACATACCAGTCCGCCGGCAATATTGGCTATCTCAGCGGCCAGATGTATGTTTTTAGTAACCGCATATACTAATGCGGCGACGGCAATAACTGTATCCCCTGCTCCGCTTACATCGGCAATATTACGGATGTGTGTGGGAATAATGCGGCGTTCATGATCCTGCTGGTAAAACACTCCTTTCTCAGAAAGGGTGATTAACGAAATATGGTGTTGCAACTGTTGTTGTAACGACTGGTGTATTTCTTCTAAAGAAGCAATATCAACCCTGTCTGTTAACAGGTTCAACCCTTCTTTGACTTCTTTAAGATTTGGCTTAAAGATGTCCACTTCTTTAAAAGAAAAGAAATTCTTTCTTTTAGGGTCAACCGCAGTCACCACATTATGTGCTTTACACAATGCGATCAGTTCTTTAATAACACGTTCCGTTAAAACGCCTTTATTATAATCTTCCAAAATGAGTACATCGGGTTTGTGTGCTGCAAAAAATGTTTTTACCTGTTGCAGGAGTTCTTCTTCTGTTGCCGTATCTATATCTGATGTCATTTCTGCATCTAATCGCATCATCTGCTGGTTACGGCTCATGATACGTGTTTTATTCGTCGTGACCCGTTTGTCTGTCACCACCAAATGATCTGTGTTGATGTTGTCTTCTTCTAACAATTGCTTCAACGCTATACCACTTTCATCATTTCCTATGACTGCGATGACAGCAGTTTTTGCACCTAATGAAGCTGTATTCAATGCCACGTTGGCTGCGCCTCCAACCCTGAGTTCTTTTCTTTTCAAAGCAACTACCGGAACGGGCGCTTCGGGTGAGATCCGGTCCACATTGCCCCACCAGTAGGTATCAAGCATTATATCACCCACAATAAGCACTTTACTGTTGCAGAAAGCTGTAAAAAGTTGTTCAAAATCCATCATTCCTTTTTTTCAAATTACGCATTGCAAGATAATACAAAGGAATACCCAATAGCGTAATTGCAAGTCCCCATAATGAATAAGTAGGTGATGCCCACACCAAGCCTACACAAAATAAAAAAGCTAAGATAATGTACGCCAGGGGCAGAACCGGAAAACCAAAAGCCTTATATGGCCTTGGTGCGTCCGGTTTTTTTTTCCTTAAAATAAAAATGCCAATAATGGTAAGTACATAAAAAATAACTACAACAAAAGAAACCATGGTCAGCAGATCCCCATACCTACCGCTCAGGCATAACAGAGACGCCACAATACATTGTATCCACAATGCATATTCAGGAACAGCATTCCTGTTTAATTCTCCAGTTTTCTTAAAGAATAATCCATCATTTGCCATCGTATAATAAACCCTTGCACCTGCCAGGATCAATCCGTTATTACATCCGAATGTAGAGATCATAATCATCACTGCAATTACAATAGTGCCTGCATTGCCAAAGATGGCATTTGCAGCCGTTACTGCAACACGGTCATTTTCTGCATAAGCGATTGATTGCAGTGGTAAGACATGCAAATACATAAGGTTAGCAGTAACATAAATAAGGGTAACAATCAAGGTGCCAAAAAAAAGGCTCAGGCCGATATTGCGTTGCGGGTTCTTGATTTCACCGGCTATAAAAGTTACATTATTCCATGAGTCACTGCTGAAAATAGAACCTACCATTGCCGCTGCTATTGCGCCAATCAATACAGCGCCTGAAATTGGCTTCCATGTAGTCGGGTGCAGCATGCCGGCAACATCTTTCGTGCCAAGGTCCTGTACTGCCGAAAAACCGGTCTGCCAGTTTTCTGACCAGAAACTCTGTTTGGCAAGAAAAAAACCGAATACGATTAGTCCGAATAAGGATACTAATTTGGTTACAGTAAAGGTGCTCTGTATTATTTTGCCTCCCCTTACACCTTTTGTATTCGTATAGGTAAGAAAAGTGATCATCGCTATTGCGAGGAGCTGGGCAGCGGATATTTTTATAAATCCGAGGTCTGCAATGATATGATTCTCACCAACTGATGGGATCAGGTAGGCAGTAAAACGGCTGAAGGCAACACCCACTGCGGCGATCGTTGCGGTCTGAATAACGGAGAAAAAACTCCAACCGAAAAGAAAGGCCACCAGCGAATTATAAGCTTCTTTCAGGTAGACGTATTGCCCGCCGGCTTTCGGATACATGGCGCTCAATTCCCCATAACTAACGGCTGCGGTAATAGTCATAAACCCGGTGATCAGCCATACTAGTATAAGCCAGCCAGCGCTGCCTACATTTCTTGTAATATCAGAACTGACAATAAATATACCTGAACCGATCATTCCTCCGGCAACAATCATTGTTGCGTCAAAAAGGCTGAGTGTTGGTTTAAAACCGGAAGTATTGGTATCCATAAAAAATCCCGTTGTTTATAAACGGGATTTGAAGATAATAAATATGATTGAAGTTCCTATTTCTTCTTGTATTTGAGGTTTAATCCTTTTACCACGTCACGGGTAATATCATACGCTGTGTCTTTATAATACAACAGGTCGGACAAGTTAGAGAAAATATAGGAATAGCCTTTATCCCTGTTATATTCTTCCAGGAATTCTTTTATCTTTTTCTGTACATCCTGACGTTTTCTGATGCTTTCATCCTGCAGTTCACTGTTCAGCATTTGTTCTTTACTCTGAAAGGTCTTATCCATCTGCTGAAGCTCCTGTTGTTTACTTGCCAATTCTGCCTGGGTAAGTGTTTGCGCTGTTTTTTGCAGTTCCTGGTACTTGGCAGCGAAGGTGCTCTTCATTGCATTCAGCTGCCTGGCGACTTCCTGATCTTTGGTTTCCAATCCTTTTTGTATTTCTTTATAATATTCAAATTGCGTTTGAATGGAATCAATTTCAAAATAAGCGATCTTGAAATGACCGGCAGGCACTGACTTTGCATCAGCGGTTTGCTGTGTTGGAGTTTTTTTTCCGGAAGAGAAATGCAGGTAAAATAAGACGGCTACCGCCACAGTGAGAATAATATTCAAACCCAACATAATATTTTTCATGCGGAACATTTTAGTGCTGTAAAATTAAAATCATTGAACAGGGATTGGCCTGATTCCCGGCAAGATTAACAAGACTTTGCCAGATAATCAAATAGCTAAAAAAGTAGGAAGTATTCACTTCCTACTTTTTTAACATGTATACAAAGCCTGCCTGGCAGCAGGCCTGTTATTATTCATCATCATCAAAGCTCATCGCTTCACGTGTGGTAGCCAGTACTTCATATTCTTCCTTACTACCCACGATCATGTTCTCGAACTCTTTCTGTCCGGAACCGGCAGGTATCAGGTGACCGGTAATCACATTCTCTTTCAGTCCCAGCATAGCATCTGTTTTACCCTGGATAGCTGCCTGGCTCAATACCTTGGTAGTTTCCTGGAATGATGCTGCTGAAATCCAGCTTTGAACACCCAAAGAAGCTTTCGTGATACCCAACAGCACCGGTGTGGCGGTCGCCGGTTTGGCATCTCTTACTTCAACAAGTTTCTTATCGCTTCTGCGAAGGATTGAATTTTCTTCTCTCAGTTCGCGTAATGTAATGATCTGGCCAGCTTTCATCTTAGCGCTTTCACCAGGCTCGGTTACTACTTTCTTGTCAAAGATCCTGTCGTTCTCTTCGATAAAGTCGAAGCGGTCTTCCAGGTCTTCTTCCAGGAATTTTGTATCTCCGGCATCAACGATCTCCACTTTCTTCATCATCTGACGAACGATCACTTCAATGTGTTTGTCATTGATCTTCACACCCTGCAGTCGGTATACTTCCTGGATCTCATTTACAACGTACTCCTGTACAGCAAATGGGCCTTTGATAGCCAGGATATCTGCTGGAGCGATCTGCCCGTCAGACATTGGTGTACCTGCTTTCACAAAGTCCCCGTCCTGCACCAGGATCTGGCGCGTTAATGGTACCAGGTATTTTTTCACCATACCGTCTCTTGATTCTACGATGATCTCGCGGTTACCACGTTTTACGTTACCGAATGCAACCACCCCGTCAATTTCGCAAACAATGGCAGGGTTGCCCGGGTTACGCGCTTCGAACAATTCTGTTACGCGGGGCAGACCTCCGGTGATATCCCTTAATTTACCCAATATGCGTGGGATTTTAACCAGTACCTGACCGGCTTTCACTTCATCTCCTTCTTCAACACCAATGTGCGAACCTACGGGCAGGTTGTATTGTTTGATCTCCTTCCCTTCTACAATGATGGTAGGTATCTTGGTTTTATCTTTTGTTTCTATGACCACTTTCTCGCGGTGGCCAGTTTGTTCGTCAGCCTCATCGCGATAAGTAATACCATCCAGTACATTCTCGAATTTGATCTTACCATTCAATTCAGCAACAATTACATTGTTGAAAGGATCCCATGTACAGATCACATCTCCTTTCTTCACCTGCTGGCCATCTTTCACATTCAGGGTAGCACCATAAGGAACGTTGTTGGTAATCATCAGACGGTCGTTCTTCACATCCATAATCCTTACCTCGCCGGTACGGCCGATAACGATCTTGGTTTTATCACCTTCATTGTTCAGTGTATCTACCGTTCTTAAACCAGAGCCAGCAACACCACCCACGTGGAAGGTACGCAGTGTCAGCTGTGTACCGGGTTCACCGATGGACTGTGCTGCGATGATACCTACAGCATCACCTTTTTGTGCCAGGTAACCTGTTGCCAGGTTTTTGCCATAACATTTCACACATACACCGCGCTTGCTCTCGCAGGTGAGTACAGAACGTATTTCTACGGTCTCAATGCCTGCTTCTTCAATTGCTTTGGCAACATCCGAAGAGATTTCCTCACCGGCAGGGATGATCAGCTCGTCGGTAATAGGATGGAAAATATCGTGCAGTGAAGTACGTCCTTCAATCCTGTCTGCTAATGGTTCAATAATATCTTCATTATCTTTCAATGCTGTTGCAGCATTACCACGAAGCGTTCCGCAATCTTCTTCAGAGATCACCACATCCTGTGATACGTCAACCAGACGGCGGGTGAGGTAACCTGCATCAGCTGTTTTCAGAGCCGTATCTGCAAGACCCTTACGGGCACCGTGCGTAGAGATAAAGTAATCCAATACGTTCAGGCCACTCTTAAAGTTTGACAGGATCGGGTTTTCAATTACCTCACTCCCGGTACTGCCACTCTTACGTGGTTTAGCCATCAGGCCACGAATACCAACCAACTGCTTAACCTGTGTTTTACTACCACGGGCACCGGAATCCAGCATCATGTAAACAGAGTTGAAACCTTGTTTATCATTCTGCATTTCGCGGATCAGTGTTTCAGTAATACGGGTATCCACACGGCTCCAGATATCAATTACCTGGTTGTAACGCTCGTTGTTGGTAATCAGACCCATGTTATAGTTCTCCCACACTTCTTCAACCTCTACTTTTGCATTATCGAGCAGTTCATTACGCTGGTCAGGAACGATCAGGTCGTTTACGTTGAATGACAAGCCGCCACGGAAGGCCATGCGGAATCCAAGCGTTTTGATATCATCCAGGAATTTCGCCGTCTTGGGCACATCTGTGATCTTGATGATATCGCCAATGATCTCACGAAGGCTTTTCTTGGTCAGCAGTGCATTTACAAATCCAACTTCCTGCGGTACGTGCTGGTTAAACAATACACGTCCGACAGTAGTATCGATCAGTTTTTTCACTAATTGCCCGTTCAAACGCACATTGGTTTTCACTTTAATATTGGCATGCAGGTCAACCGCTCCTTCATTATATGCAATGATCACCTCATCCATATTGTAAAAAGCCTTGCCTTCGCCTTTGATGATCTCATCACCAATCGTTTTCTTACCCTTGGTAATATAGTACAGACCCAATACCATGTCCTGTGAAGGAAGAGTGATTGGCGTTCCATTCTGCGGGTTCAGGATATTGTGCGATGACAACATCAGCAACTGGGCTTCCAGGATTGCGGCGTTGCTCAAAGGCACGTGTACCGCCATCTGGTCACCATCAAAGTCAGCGTTGAATGAAGAGGTAACCAACGGGTGCAGCTGAATCGCTTTACCTTCTACCAGTTTAGGCTGGAATGCCTGGATGGACAAACGGTGCAGTGTTGGGGCACGGTTCAGCATGACAGGGTGGCCTTTCAAAATATTTTCAAGGATATCCCAGATAACAGCCTCTTTGCGGTCCACTAATTTCTTGGCAGACTTTACTGTTTTCACAATACCTCTTTCAATCAGCTTGCGGATAACAAATGGCTTGAACAATTCTGCAGCCATGTCTTTAGGTAATCCACACTCATGTATTTTCAATTCAGGGCCTACAACGATAACGGAACGACCGGAGTAGTCAACACGTTTACCAAGTAAGTTCTGACGGAAACGACCCTGCTTACCTTTCAATACATCTGATAATGATTTCAGTGCACGTCCACCTTCTGCTTTTACGGCATTGGATTTACGGCTGTTATCAAACAGGGAATCGATGGCTTCCTGCAGCATACGTTTTTCATTACGCAGGATCACTTCAGGCGCTTTGATCTCCAGCAAACGTTTCAGACGGTTGTTACGTATGATCACACGACGGTACAAATCGTTCAGGTCGGATGATGCAAACCGGCCGCCATCCAATGGCACCAATGGTCTCAGTTCCGGTGGAATCACAGGAATGTATTGCATCACCATCCACTCAGGGCGGTTCGTAATCCTTGTACTGGCATCACGGAAAGATTCCACCACGCTCAAGCGTTTCAAGGCATCTGCTTTACGCTGTTGAGATGTTTCAGTGGCAGCAGCATTACGCAACGAGAAACTCAGCCCGTCAAGATCAATTCTTTCGAGCAAAGCATGAACTGCTTCGGCGCCCATTTTGGCAATGAATTTCTGCGGATCGTCATCAGGTAAATACTGGTTGTCTTTCGGAATATTGTCTAAGATATCCAGGTATTCCTCTTCGGTCAGCAGATCGCCCATACTCAGGTTTTCTTTGATACCGCCCTGGATTACCACGTATCTTTCATAATAAACGATGGTCTCTAATTTCTTAGAGCTCATACCCAACAGGTAACCGATCTTATTAGGCAGACTTTTGAAGTACCAGATATGCACTACAGGTACTACTAATTTAATATGCCCCATGCGTTCGCGACGCACTTTCTTCTCTGTTACTTCCACACCGCAACGATCACACACAATGCCTTTGTAACGGATACGCTTATATTTACCGCAGGCGCATTCGTAATCCTTCACAGGTCCGAATATCCTTTCGCAAAACAAACCATCGCGCTCTGGTTTGTAGGTACGGTAGTTAATGGTTTCAGGCTTCAGTACTTCGCCAAAGCTTCTTTCCAGGATACTATCGGGAGAAGCCAGGCTGATAGTAATCTGGGAGAAAGTTGGTCTTGGGCGATTGTCTTTTTTGATGGCCATATTTTATTATGAATTTGTATTAGTTGATTGTGTTCAGCTGCAAAGCTCATTTCGTAAAACGTGAAACGTGAGTCGTGAGAAGAAATACCCACGTTTCACGTCTCACATTTGACGATGCTTATTCGAATTTCAGGTCCAGACCCAAACCTCTCAGTTCGTGAACCAATACATTGAATGATTCAGGAACGCCCGCGCGCGGGATATTTTCACCCTTCACGATGGCTTCATAAGTTTTGGCCCTTCCGATGATATCATCTGACTTCAGTGTCAGCAATTCCTGTAAGATATTGGCTGCACCATAAGCTTCCAGTGCCCATACCTCCATCTCACCAAAACGCTGTCCGCCGAATTGTGCCTTACCACCCAGCGGCTGCTGTGTGATCAGGCTGTATGGTCCGATAGAACGGGCGTGCATCTTATCATCAACCATGTGGTGCAGTTTGATCATGTAGATCACACCCACAGTGGCTTTCTGGTGGAAGCGTTCGCCTGTTTCCCCATCGTACAGGTAAGTATGGCCGTTTCTTGGAATACCGGCATCTTTACAATATTGTTCGATCTCATCTGTCGAAGCACCGTCAAAGATTGGTGTGGCAAATTTCACTCCCAAACGTTTACCGGTCCAGCCAAGGATGGTTTCATAGATCTGCCCCAGGTTCATACGTGAAGGCACCCCTAACGGATTCAGTACAATATCAACCGGCGTACCGTCTTCCATGAATGGCATATCTTCTGCGCGTACAATTTTGGCTACGATACCTTTGTTACCGTGGCGGCCTGCCATCTTATCACCCACTTTCAGCTTACGCTTAACAGCGAGGTAAACTTTTGCCAGCTTCAATACGCCTGCAGGTAATTCATCACCGATTGATATGTTGAATTTCTCACGTTTATAACGACCCAGTTCTTCGTTGAAACGGATGCTATAGTTGTGCAACAGGGTGTTGATCTGATCGTCTGTTTTGGCATCGCCTGTCCAGCCCAGTGGGTTTACATTCTGGTAGTCGATAGAAGCCAGGTTCTTTTGATTGAATTTGGCTCCTTTACCAATCAGCATTTCGCCAAAGTTGTTACTGATACCTGCAGAAGCTTTGTCTTTCAGCAGGGTCTGCAATTTATCCAGCAGGAGTTCTTTGATCGATTCTTCATTTTGCTGGTGAACCTTTTCTACTTTTTCCAGTTGTGCTTTTTCACGGATCTTACCATTCTTATCTTTCTTTGCACGCTGGAACAGTTTTTTATCAATCACCACGCCTTCGGTACCATTTGGTGCTTTCAGGGAAGCGTCTTTTGCATCACCCGCTTTGTCGCCAAAGATGGCACGCAATAACTTCTCTTCCGGTGTTGGGTCAGATTCACCTTTAGGTGTGATCTTACCGATCAGGATATCTCCTTCCTTAATGGTGGCCCCAATACGGATGATACCATTTTCATCGAGGTCTTTTGTGGCTTCTTCAGAAACGTTAGGAATATCCGGCGTCAGTTCTTCTTCGCCTAATTTGGTATCACGGACTTCTAATTCATATTCTTCAATGTGAACAGAGGTGAACAGGTCTTCGCGCACTACTTTCTCACTGATAACGATCGCATCCTCGAAGTTGTAACCCTTCCATGGCATGAATGCCACCTGCAGGTTACGACCGAGTGCTAATTCGCCATCTTTTGTTGCATAGCCTTCTGTTAAGAAATCTCCTTTCTTCACTTTCTGCCCTTTCTTTACAGCAGGGCGGAGGTTGATACAGGTAGCCTGGTTGGTTTTGATGAATTTGGTTAGTTTGTAAACCTGCAGGTCATCATTAAAGCTAACCAGACGATCCAGGTCATTCCTGTCGTAGCGGACATGGATCTCATTGGCATCTACAAATTCCACCACACCATTTCCATCAGCATGGATCTGGATCCTTGCATCGCGCGCAGCCTTACCTTCCAGGCCGGTACCCACAATCGGGGCTTCCGGGCGGATCAGCGGAACTGCCTGGCGTTGCATGTTCGATCCCATCAATGCACGGTTGGCATCGTCATGCTCCAGGAATGGGATCAATGAGGCACTCAAACCAACGATCTGGTTAGGCGCCACGTCCATATATTCAACTTCTTCTTTATCAAGAATAGGGAAATCACCGGTCTGGCGGGATACCACTTTGTCTTCTACAAACTGCCCCTTTTCGTTCAGAGGGGCATTGCTCTGTGCAATCTTGGCGGTATCTTCTTCTTCTGCACTCAGGAAAGTGAGTTCTTTCATGTTCACTTTGCCAGCTTCCACTTTACGGTATGGGGTTTCAATGAAGCCCATGTCGTTAATAGCAGCATGAACGCAGAGCGTAG
>CAZDQB010000006.1:227007-228572 GCA_964507525.1 uncultured Sediminibacterium sp.
CCTTCCGGTGTTTCAATGGTACACAGACGGCCATAATGTGAATAGTGTACGTCACGTACCTCGAAACCGGCACGCTCGCGGCTCAACCCTCCCGGTCCGAGTGCGGAGATACGACGCTTATGCGTGATCTCAGACAACGGATTCGTTTGGTCGAGGAACTGTGATAACTGGGAAGTACCGAAGAATGAATTGATCACAGAAGATAATGTCCTCGCATTGATCAGGTCAACCGGCGTAAACACTTCGTTATCACGTACATTCATCCTTTCACGGATGGTACGGGCCATACGGGCAAGGCCAACGCCGAACTGTGCATACAATTGCTCTCCTACAGTACGGACACGACGGTTGCTCAGGTGATCAATATCATCGATTTCGGCCTTGGCATTGGTTAAACGCACCAGGTATTTGATGATCTCGATGATGTCCTGTTTGGTCAATACTTTTTTCTCTAACGGATATTCCAGGTTCAGTTTGCGGTTAATCTTGTAACGGCCCACTTCACCCAGGTCATAACGTTTGTCAGAGAAGAATAATTTATCAATGATACCACGTGCAGTTTCATTATCAGGGGCATCAGCACCGCGCAACTGGCGATAGATATGCTGTACCGCTTCCAGTTCACTGTTAGAGGTGTCTTTATTCAATGTGTTGTAGATAATCGCATAATCGCCGCCCACATCTTCTTTCTGAATGAAGACGCTCTTCACTTCCATTTCAATAATGGTGGCAATACCTTCTTCATCAAGTACGGTATCGCGTTCCATTACGATCTCATTGCGTTCAATGCTTACTACTTCACCGGTATCTTCATCTACGAAATCTTCCACCCATGTCCTTAGAACACGTGCAGCCAGTTTTTTGCCCACATGGTGCGACAATGCTTTTTTATCAGCTTTCACTTCGTCAGCCATGCCAAAGAGTTCCAGAATATCCTTATCAGTTTCAAAACCGATAGAACGTAACAGGGTTGTTACGGGGAACTTTTTCTTGCGGTCGATGTAAGCGTACATGACGTTGTTGATGTCTGTGGCAAACTCCATCCACGCACCTTTGAACGGTATCACTCTTGCAGAGTATATCTTGGTTCCGTTAGGGTGAACAGACTGGCCAAAGAATACACCTGGTGACCGGTGTAACTGTGATACTACTACACGCTCAGCGCCGTTGATCACAAATGTACCACGGGGTGTCATGTAAGGGATGTTACCCAGGAATACATCCTGAACAATAGTTTGGAAATCTACGTGCTCTTCATCATTACAGCTCAAACGGAGTTTGGCCTTCAGCGGAACAGCGTATGTTAACCCACGCTCCATACACTCATCAATTGTATAACGCGGGGGATCAATAAAATAATCCAGGAACTCCAGTACGAAAATGTTACGTGTGTCTGTAATAGGAAAATTTTCCTTAAACACACGGAACAAGCCTTCCACGTTACGTTTGTCGGGCGTTGTTTCTAACTGAAAAAACTCTCTGAAAGATTCTAACTGAATGTCGAGTAGGTCTGGGGCATCAGCCAAGTGTTTAGTTTTACCGAAGCCGACCCTGTTGTTCAATGT
>CAZDQB010000007.1:0-59268 GCA_964507525.1 uncultured Sediminibacterium sp.
AGCGCCACAGCGATATTTTTTTACACCCCGGCAGGTTGATGTATATTTAGCGCGCCAAAAAAGAATGATTGACATGTCATATCCTTACCAGATCAAAAGTTTCGAAGAATATAAAAGCGAGTACCAGAAAAGTATCAAAGACCCCGCCGGATTCTGGAGCACGATTGCTGAACATTTTACCTGGAGAAAAAAATGGGATGCTATCCTGAACTGGAATTTTACAGCACCCAAAGTAGAATGGTTTAAGGGCGCTAAACTGAATATTACCGAGAACTGCCTCGACAGGCACCTTGAAATCCGCGGTAATCAGCCCGCGCTTGTATGGGAACCCAATGACCCGGAAGAACACAACCGGGTGCTGACCTATAAAAAACTACACGAGAAAGTATGCCAGTTTGCACATGTGCTTAAAAACAATGGGGTCAAAAAAGGTGACCGTGTTTGCATTTACATGGGCATGATACCCGAACTGGCTATTGCAGTCCTGGCCACTGCCCGTATTGGCGCTATTCACTCCGTTGTGTTTGGCGGATTCTCTGCGCAAAGTATTGCCGACAGGTTATACGATGCCCAGGCTGAATTCATTGTTACCTGCGATGGCGCTTACAGGGGCGCAAAGGATATTCCCTTGAAGAATGTGATCGATGATGCATTGATCGGAAATAAAACAGTTAAAAAAGTAATCGTTTGTACCCGCACCAGAACGCCGGTCTCTATGATTAAGGGAAGGGATGTATGGTGGGAAGAAGAGATGAAGCAAGTGGAAGAAAAAGGGCTCACTTTTATTGAGGCGGAAGAAATGGATGCGGAAGATCCGTTGTTCATCTTATATACCTCCGGTTCTACCGGCAAACCCAAAGGGGTGGTACACAGTTGTGCCGGGTATATGCTCTTTACCAACTACACATTCGTGAATGTGTTTCAATACCAATTGGGACAGGTGCATTTCTGCACTGCGGACATCGGCTGGATCACCGGACACAGTTATATTGTATACGGACCTCTCAGTGCAGGCGCTACCTCACTCCTTTTTGAAGGCGTCCCCACCTGGCCCGATGCAGGACGTTTCTGGGATATTGTGGACAAGTACAAGGTGAATATACTCTATACTGCTCCTACAGCTATCCGCAGTCTCATGGGTTTTGGACTGGACCCGTTAAAAGGAAAAGACCTTTCTTCCTTAAAAGTGCTTGGTACCGTGGGCGAACCTATTAATGAGGAAGCATGGAACTGGTATGATGAGCATATCGGAAAGAAAAAATGCCCAATTGTAGATACCTGGTGGCAGACGGAAACAGGCGGTATACTGATCTCCAACCTGGCAGGCATTACACCCGCAAAAGCCAGCTGGGCTACTTTGCCTATGCCAGGCGTACAACCAGTACTGGTGGATGAGAAAGGCGATGAAGTGGCAGAAGCCGCCAATGGTATCACCAGCGGTAATCTTTGCATCAAAGCGCCCTGGCCTGCTATCCTGCGCACTACTTATGGTGATCATGAGCGTTGCCGCGTTAATTATTTTGCCACTTATGAAAATTTATACTTCACAGGAGATGGCGCACTGAAAGATGCGAATGGTTTTTACCGCATCACAGGCCGGGTAGACGACGTATTGAATGTAAGTGGGCACCGCATCGGTACCGCTGAAGTCGAAAATGCCATTAATATGCATTCCGGCGTGGTGGAAAGTGCAGTAGTAGGTTACCCGCATGATATTAAGGGACAGGGTATTTATGCCTATGTGATATACAATGGCATGCATGGGGGAGATCTGACTCTTGCACGCAAAGACATACTTCAAACAGTGACCCGCATCATCGGCCCGATTGCCAAGCCGGATAAAATTCAATTTGTAAGCGGGCTTCCCAAAACCCGCAGCGGAAAGATCATGCGCCGCATACTGCGCAAGATAGCCGAAGGAGAAACACAAAACCTGGGCGATATATCTACCCTGCTGGATCCTGGTGTGGTGGAAGAGATCAAAGACGGAAGGCTTTAAAGGCATCATTAACGCAGGCCGCTTAATGGATCAAAAGAAAGTCGCGGATATTTTTAAGTACTATGCCCGGAAAGATTCCTATCCAGCACAACAAGACCATCATCACTACCAATGCTGCATACGTAGTGGTATAAAAAAAGGGATGCAATGTTTTTTCTTTAACCCATTGTGACGGAGATACTGAAAATAGTGTGCTGATGATGCGCAGGTAATAATACAGGCCGATGATGCTGGTCAGCACCAGCACAATTACCGGAAGCCATAGATGCTGCTGTACGCCTGAACTGAGCACAAAGAATTTAGCCAGAAAGCCCGCCGTTAACGGAATGCCCGCCAGCGAGAACAGCGCAACAGTTAATACTGCCGCCGCTAAGGGACTTCTCCAGAACAGGCCTTTGTAAATATCCAGATCCTCCGCATCTTTTTGATGGCTGGATAACAACGTGATAATGCCAAAAGCTGCTAATAAAGTAACAGCATAGGAGACCAGGTAAAAAGCAGCAGCTTCCACTCCCTGCTCATTACCCGGCAGAAATGCCACCAGCAGATAACCGAAATGCGCAATAGAAGAATAAGCGAGCAGGCGTTTGATATTTTGCTGGGACAACGCCAACAGGTTACCCAATAGCATGGATGCAATGGCCAGGGCTGAAAAAATGGTAATGGCCAATGGATACTGCTGCAGGCTGATGGCTTGCGCAAAACGCAATAACACAGCGAATACGCCAATCTTGGAAACGGTGGCAATAAAAGCGGTAATAGGAGCCGGTGCACCCTGGTACACATCTGCCGCCCAAAGATGAAACGGTACAAGGGCCAACTTAAAGCCTATTGCCACAATCATGATCCCTACCCCCATGATGAACAATACGGAGGATGTGAGCGTTGGTATTCTCTGTGCAATGGCCGAGAACGCCATGCTTCCTGTTTCCATATATATTAAGGCCATACCAAACAGCAGGAAGGCAGACGATATGGCTGCCAGTATAAGATACTTCAGGCCTGCTTCCACTGCATTATTGCGGTTACGCAGGTAAGCGATGAGCGCATACAAACTCACACTCAATAACTCGAGTCCGATAAACAGTGAGATAAAATGCCGGCTGATGGTAAGTACAGCTGCACCTAATGTGGCAAGGAACAGCAGGATATAATATTCTTTGGGGTTCTCTTCCCGTTCTTCAAAATAAACAAAGGAAAACAAACCCACTACCAATACTGAAAAAATAATGAGGCCGGTGAACAGTGCACCAAAGCCGTCCACCACAAACAAAGGCAACAGCTCTCTTGGCAAAGTATCTCTCACATACCACATGGCAAAAACCACCAAGCACATCATCAGGAACCCCACCACCTGTATCACCGTATGACTTTGCCGGAAAGCAATCAGCAATATGACCGCTATTGATGCTGCTGCCAGCAGCATAAAAGGAAGAAGCGCAAGGAATTGAAGTTCATTCATTTGACAAATGGTGTGTTATGAATAATACTCTTTACCATATCCATCACAGGCTGCGGATACAATCCCAATACCACAATACTGATACCCAGCATGGCCATAATAATCAACTCTCTTGTACTAAAATCTTTCACCGGTATGGTAGTAGCGGGTTGACCAAGGAAAACTTTCTGCATCAAGCGCAAAGAATACAAAGCAGATAAAACAAGTCCAAGGCTGGCGATAACAGTAAATACAGTATTTGTTGAAAATGCTCCCTGCAAAATCAAAAACTCTGCAATAAAATTTCCCAGCATAGGTAACCCCAGTGATGCCATGGTAAATAACATGGCTGCCCCACCCATGGATGGCATCCATGTCCACAAGCCGCCCATCTGTACTATATCCCTGGTATGCAACCGCTCTTTGAGCATCCCCGCCATTACGAACAAAGCCCCCGTACTAATGCCATGTGCAAGTATCTGTATCACCACTCCCTGCATGGCTATTTCGCGAAAAGCAAAAATACCCAGCAATACAAACCCCATATGGCTTACCGAAGTGTACGCGATCAGCCGTTTGATATCCGTTTGCGCAAAAGCCAGCAAGGCGCCATATACAATTCCTATCACAGCAAACAGCATGGCCCACCACGAAATTTCCACTGATGCCTGCGGAAATAAAACCAGTACAAAACGGATGATACCATAAGCTCCTGTCTTCAATAATAAACCGGCCAATAGTAAGCTGCCTGCCGTAGGAGCTTCACTGTGGGCATCGGGCAACCAGTTATGAAAAGGGACCACCGGTAACTTAACAATAAATGCAACCAGGAATCCAAACATGATCCACCGTGCTGTTGATGGCTCCAGGGAAGTGTTCAGCAAACTGAAATAGTCAAAAGAATAAACACCGCTCTGTTTTCCATGGATGAAATACAAAGCAAGTATGGCCAACAGCATTAGCAGGCCGCCAGCCTGTGTGAAGATGAAAAACTTATAGGCAGCGTACCTGCGATTCGTATCTCCCCAGATGGCAATCAAAAAATACATCGGTACCAGCATCACTTCCCAGAAAAAATAAAACAGGAAAAGATCCATTGCTATAAATACGCCGCTGATACCAGCCAGCGTCCACAAAAGGTTAAAAAAATAAAACCCTGTCTTCTCTTTGACCTCGTTCCATGAACAGAGCACCGACAAAATACCAAGAAAGAAAGTAAGCAGCAGCAATACTAAACTGAGCCCATCCAATGCTATATGTAAGCTGATACCAAAAGAAGGAATCCAGTTAGTCGTATAATTAATAAACCAGGGGCTGACAGCACTGGTGACTGTTTTGTTTTGCAAATACAGGCAGCAAATAATAACAAAGTCGGCACTAACTGCCAGCAAAGCAATCCACTTAGATAAAACAGGGCGCTGTTGTGCTACCATCCAGCACAGCAGGCCTCCAAAGAGTAATATGCCTATCATCCATAACAGTATCATAATAATTGCAGGGTTATAATGAACAGGATACCTATCAGCACACCTACTATATACCAGCGCAGCGAGCCGTTCTGGGAAACAGCAAACAAATGATTCAACCTGAGGCTAACCATTGCTATGCCTGTATACAGCTTGTCAAATACGTCAGACTTATTTATCCGCGTAATAAATTTGAACGGCTTCACCAGTAGGGCTTCATACAATGCATCGAATCCCCATCCATTCAATAAAAAGTTGCGGATACCTCCTAATGTTACAGATCGCTGCCACAATACACCGGTCTTATGATAGTATAACAGGCAGCCGGAATAAATGCCGCCCAATGTTATTACTACAGCAATCGCCTGGAAAATAAATTCAGGAGGCTGGTTGTCTTTTAAACTGGTTGCCGGCAACACTTTTTGTACCTGGTCTGAAAACAATGTCAGGTGTAAAAGGTTATGCGGCCATTCAATAAAACCTGCCGCTACTGAAAAAAATGCCAGTACCATCAGCGGCGCTGTCATGAGTCGCCCCGGTAATTCACTGACAGGTGTTTGCATCTCACCCCAGAAAACAACCAGCACCAGCCGTGTTGAATAAAATGCGGTGATGAATGCGCCAGCCAATGCCACTAACCAGAACAGTGCATGACCATTCGCAGCACTCCACGTGTACCACAGTACCTGGTCTTTACTGTAAAAGCCGGCAGTAATGAATGGCAAAGCTGCTAAAGCAGCAGCACCGGCTAAGAAAGTACGGAATACTACAGGCATTTTATTTTTCAGTCCCCCCATTTTGAAAATATTGTGTTCATGATGCAGGGACTCTACTACAGCTCCTGCCGCCAGGAATAATAAAGCTTTGAAAAATGCATGAGTGAAGAAATGAAAGATAGCCGCGCTCCATGCCCCCACCCCCAATGCCAGGAACATATACCCGATCTGGCTGATGGTAGAGTAGGCCAGTATTCTTTTGATATCTGTTTGTACCATGGCACTGCAACCTGCCACAAATAAAGTAACCGCACCAACAATAGCTGTAACCGTCATTGCCACCGGTGACAGTTGAAACACGGTATGCATCCGCGCAATGAGGTACACCCCGGCGGTCACCATTGTTGCAGCATGTATCAGTGCACTCACCGGCGAAGGGCCTGCCATGGCATCGGGCAGCCAGGTTTGCAGTGGCAGTTGCGCCGATTTGCCTATTCCGCCCGCAAGCAACAATAAAGCGATCAAGGTAATAGCAGGTGCACCGGTTGCAAAATGCAACGGCGACTGTTGCAGAATTGCGGCAATACTGAGTGTACCCAGTTCTTTGAACAGCAGGAATAATCCGATAAGCATAGCCGTATCACCAATACGTGTCGTAAAAAAAGCTTTATTGGCGGCATTGCAATTGGCAGCGGTCTCATACCAGAATCCAATGAGCAAATAACTGCACAGTCCTACACCTTCCCATCCTAAGTACAGCAGCACTAAATTATCTGCCATTACCAATACCAGCATGGAACATACAAACAAATTCATACAGGCAAAGAACCGGGCGTAGTCACGGTCCTTCCGCATGAATGCAGTTGAATACACATGAATAAGCGCGCCTACAAATGTGATGACGAAAATAAATACTAATGATAAAGCATCTGCACGCAGGCTGATGTCAATGGATAGGTTAGCCGTACTGATCCATTGCCATAACAGTTGCGTATAAGCACCGGTAACCGGCGGCGTCTGCAAAAAGATAATACCCAGCGTAATAGCTATAATAGCTGCCGAACACACAGTTCCTGCTCCGATCCACGCAATAACCTTTCTGGACAAATCTCTTCCGGCCAGGGATAAAACCAGGAAGCCGGTTAATGGTAATGCAGGTATGAAGGCAAGAAGTTGCATGTTTGATTTTGGTTTGCCGGGGCTAATCTCTCAGTTCTTTCAGATCTTCCACGTCTAATGTTTTATGCTGGTGATAGATCTGCAGCACCAATGCCAGTGCTACTGAAACCTCGGCCGCTGCCATCGCCAGTATGAACAGGAACATCACCTGTCCATCGGGCTGTTGCCATTTGGATCCTGCCGCTACAAATGCCAGGCCGGCTGCATTCAGCATGATCTCTACGGACAGCAGCATGAAGATGATATTCTTCCGCGTCAACACACCGGTTAATCCTAATACAAAGAGTACGGCGGCAACCATTAAAACGGTATTGGCATCAAAGTTTGGCATCAGTTATGTTTTCTTTGTGATCATTGGTCTGAAGTTCATCTTCCTGCAAAAACCGATGCAGTTTCTTTACCTTATGCTTACCTATATGTGCTGCCCCCACAATGCCTGCCATCAGCAGGAAGCCTGTTAACTCTACGGCAAGTATGTACTCTCCGTATAATGACAGGGCCACCTGACGCGGAGCAACCACCGATAAAGGCATCGCCATCCCTTTTCCCTTCACTAACAGCACAATCATCTCGGTTAACAATACCAGGGCTAAGAGCGACGGGCCTGCCCAAACTTTGGGCTGTAACCATTTCTTTTCCTGCAGGGCAGTGTCCTTACCTAAGTTCAGCATCATCACAACAAAAATGAACAGCACCACAATAGCTCCGGCATAGATGATCACTTCCAGCACAGCCACGAAAGGAGCGCCTAATGATAAAAAAACAACGGCTACTGCAAGAAAGGAAACGACCAGGTACAGCAATGCATGAACCGGGTGATAGCGGGTAATCACCATCATCGTGGCAAGAACCGCAATAAGGGATGATATGTAAAACAACAGGCTCATGGCAATAGATTATGTACGTCCACAGGCGGCTCTTCATTTTCACCTTCGCCTTTTTCTTTTACACCCGCATCCATTCCTGCTACGTTGTAAAAATTATATCCCGGATATTTCCCCTGGCTATTGATCAGCAGGTCTTCTTTTTCAAATACGAGGTCTTGCCGGTTGTATTCTGCCATTTCAAAATCCGGAATCAGTTGAATGGCATACGTGGGACAAGCCTCTTCGCAATACCCGCAGAAGATGCATCGCGAAAAATTGATGCGAAAGAATTCCGGGTATCGCCGGCCGTTCTCATCTTCGGCAGCCTGCAAGGCAATACAATCTACCGGGCAGGCTGCTGCACACAAATAACAACCCACACAACGCTCACCCCCATCCGGGTCTTTCGTCAATACGATCCGCCCTTTGTACCGGGGATACAGCCTGACTTTCTGCTCCGGGTATTCAATGGTTACTTTTTTACGGAACAAGTGTAAAAAAACCAACCACATGGTTCTAAAATGACTGATCATAGTCCGTATTTTTTCTTATCAGCAATGATCGTTCTCTATTCATCCCTTCACCCACAATGCAATTGCCCCGGTAACCAATATATTAACCAGCACCAAAGGCAGTAATATTTTCCATCCATACTCAATCAGCTGGTCATACCGCGGCCGGGGCAGCGAAGCCCGCAGCAGGATGAACAATCCAATGAATACAAATGTCTTGATGGAGAACCAGGCCCATGACGGCAAAAAGGAAGGGCCCAGCCAGCCGCCAAAAAACATGGTCACCATCATGGCTGAGATCAATGTAATACCCAGGTATTCGCCAATAAAAAACATCCCGAATTTCATCCCTGAGTATTCTGCATGATAGCCCGCAATCAATTCACTCTCCGCTTCCGGAATATCAAAAGGCAGGCGGTGTGTCTCTGCAATACCGGCGATAAAAAAGATGATAAAACCCAGCGGCTGTGTAACAATGAACCACATATTTTTCTGCGCTGCTACAATTTCCCCCAGGTTAAAAGAACCGGTCAGCATCACCACGCCCATCAATGATAATCCCATGAACACTTCATAAGCGATCATCTGGGAGGCGCCCCGCAATGCGCCCAGCAGGGCATATTTGTTGTTCGATGCCCATCCGCCCAGCACAATACTGTAAACGCCCAATGACGACATGGCTAAGAAAAACAATAATCCCACATTCAGATCGGCCACTACAATACCGGGAGCAAATGGAATTATAACAAAGCTCATCAGCACAGTACCTACCACGATGGCCGGAGCCAGGATGAACACCCATTTGTCTGCAAAAGGGGGCGTCCAGTCTTCTTTAAAAAATAGTTTCAATGTATCGGCCAGCACAATTAAAATACCCAGGGGCCCGGCACGGTTTGGGCCCAGCCTGTCCTGGAACAAAGCCAACAGTCTGCGCTCCACCCAGATGAGTCCGGCGGCTATATTGAGCAGTACGAACAGTACACCCAATACAATCCATATATGTTGCATCACTGTCATAAGCTTCTTATTTAATTGATCCTTCCAACAATACTACTTCTTCTGTTCACTATCCATTACCCCCATTCCCTTTTTCTATGCTCCCCCAGGTTCCCCATAGCATTGCCTCCGTTCCGCGTATACCGGCAGATACAAGTGCAATGCCATTACATAATTCTTTTCTTATCAATACCGGAAAGGAATAGGTGGTTTCATTTGTCTTTATGCATACAACAGATGCATTGGTTACATCTAATTGTTTAGCGTCATACGCTGACAGGCTGATAAAGGGCTCCGGCGTCAGCTCCTCAATTGCCTTCGTGTACACACTTAATTCGCCGGAGCCAAAGAGATGGTACTGCGGTAATAACAGCCATTTTTGCTGTCGCGCAACAAATGCCTCAGGTATATCTTTAAAGAAGGCAGGTACCGTTCCTGTTTTCTCGTTGAATAGTTTCACACCCGGATCATCGTCTAATAAAGCACCTCCCGTCTCCTGCTGGTATTTGCTCACTGATTGCACAGAATTCCATCCGGGCGACCAGAAGAAGGGGATCAGTGGGGATGGCGGGATTCCCTTATATCCTTCCATCGTAAATGTCAGTGGCGAGTCATCATCCTGCAATGGTTTGGGTTCGCTTACATTAATATTGGCCAGCATGGCAGTGCGGCCGCTATAACGGTGCGGTTCACGCGGAACGGGTTGCCCGTGTATGCGGAAACTGCGTGATGGCGCCACTTGCGAAATACCTGCGAATTGCGGCAGTTTTTTTTCTAACTGTTCCAATAAGTCATCCGGGTGATGCTCCCGGCCATTGCCGGCTTCCGTTTGCAATGCTTTCATCTTCCATAGCCATCGCCAGCTTTCCCTGCTATTATTTGTTGCAGGCACAAACACCTGGTAAAAACGTTGCGCACGGGATTCGTTGTTAACTAAGGTGCCATCTGCTTCGGCAAAAGTGGCAGCCGGTATCAGTACCTGTGCTTTTTCAGTGGTTCTGTTGTGCAGTGAATCCAGTACAATAATATTCCTGCAGCTATTAAAGAAGGTGTCTGCTTTCCTTGCAGGGAGGCTCCTATACAGATCATTTTCAATGATGATGACAGTCGTCTCTTTGTCGCGTTCTATCCTCTCCAAAGCTCTTTCGAAAGACGGGGCCTGCATCATGGCAAGCCCCATGCTATTGCATTCCGGCAATACATAAGAAAGTCCCGCTTTTCTTTCTGCCGTATTCAATGATGCAGCAATATCAAAAGCAGCTTTAATAAGCGCCTCATTGTAACAGGAAGTTCCGCTGATGATAACCGGTTGCCTGGCTTGTTGTAAAGCCGTTGCAATAGCTTTCACCTTTAACGTTAAAGCTTCATCAATGCCAGGTACAGGGGGTAATGAAGAATTGAGTTCGCCGGCAATGGCAAATCCCAATCTTGCCATGTCGCCAGGCGCTGCACGATGCGTGTGTGTTGCTATTTCGTCAAGCGAAGAAGCCGTAACAGTAATATTAGCGAAGAAACCTTTCTCTTCCTGCACCAACTCTTTTACAGCAGCATCGTGCCATGCGGAGAAGTGTGCCTGCTGCAATGCCCGTGCAGCTGCAGTTTTCATCACCGACTGTCTCACCGCCAGCGCCATCATGGGGGCTGTGTTCCAGATATCTTCCCCCAGTACCAGTATCGCATCCGCCTGTTCAATTTCTTTGAGCGAAGAGCAGTGCACTTCGCCGGTGCTTAAAATATCAACAACCAATCTTTCTAAGAAAGCCTCGTCTTTATTGACACCCTGGTAAAAATTCTCTTTTCCTACTAATTGCATCAGGGAAAAATTACTCTCCATAGACGCACGTGGTGAACCAATACCCACCAATGTATTGTTAGTGATAAGTTTTTTCAAATGCTCCATCAGGGTTGTTTCGTCAACCGCTTCAACAGGCCGGTTACGAATGACCGCCTGTTTAATCCTGTTATCATGATTCACAAACTCATACCCGAAACGGCCGCGGTCACATAAAAAATAGCCGTTCACATGATTGTTATAACGATTGGTAATGCTACGCAATGCCCCATAGCGTTCGCCGGCAATAATATTGCATCCGAGGCTGCAATGCTGGCAAACAGAAGGCGCCGATGTAAGATCCCATTTGCGGGTATAATGCGCTTTCAGTGTTTTGTCTGTAAATACACCGGTGGGGCAAACTTCTGCAAGGTTGCCGCTAAACGGGCTTTGCAGTATGCCATCTTTTTCCCTGCCAAAATAAACATGGTTATGTGCGGCAAAAACATTCAGGTCTTCCCCACCGGCATAATCCCGGTAGAACCGGACACACCTGTAACACTGTATACAGCGGTTCATTTCATGGTGAATAAGCGGGCCAAGATATTGATTCCGGTACGTGCGTTTTTTAAACTGGTAGCGACGGTAATCATGCCCCGTCATCACAGTCATATCCTGTAAGTGACAACTCCCCCCCTCATCACATACCGGGCAATCATGCGGATGGTTAGTCATCAGCCATTCAATAACCTGTTCGCGAAAAGCCCTGGCAGCGGTATCATTAACAGACATACGCAAGCCTTCTCTCACAGCTTCCATACAGCTCATTACCAATTTGCCTTGCGTGTCATTTTCGTCTTTAAACAGTTTAATAGCGCACTGCCGGCATGCACCCACACTGCCTAATGCAGGATGCCAGCAGAAATAAGGCAGGTCAAAACCTAAGCTCAAACAGGATTCCAGCAGGTTCTTACCAGCTTTTACTTCAAAAGGTTTGTTATCTATATAAATAGTTGGCATGCTGCCATTTATTTTAGATTCAGTTATATGGGCATTTTTTTTGTTCAATATGTTTGTCAAAATCTTCTTTAAAATATTTCAATGCACTCTGCAACGGTTCCATTGCACCAGGTGCAAAGGCGCAGAAAGTGTTACCGGGACCAAGAAGCTGCGTGTGCATTTGCAACAGTTCCATATCTTCTGTTCTGCCCGTTCCTTTTTCGATAGACAACAGGATTTTTTCTACCCATGGCAATCCTTCCCTGCAGGGAGTGCACCAGCCACAGCTTTCCTGTGCAAAAAAATGTTGCAGGTTATGTACGAATCCAACGGGACAGGTAGCATCATCCATTACTACCATGTTACCGGTACCCAGGCGGCTACCTGCTGCCGCTACAGATTTAAAATCCATGTTGGTATCTAAATGCTGTGTTGTTAAAAAATCTGTTGAGGCGCCACCGGGCAATACTCCTTTCAGTTGATATCCCTTCCTCATCCCGCCTGCATGTTCTTCAATCAGTTCCCGCATGCTGACGCCCATGGGTAGTTCCCAGGCACCTGGTTTATTCACCTTACCGCTGACACCATAAATTTTTGTACCTGCGTCTTCGCTGTTGCTTAAACACTTAAACCAATAGGCGCCGTTGTTCACAATATGCGGCACGCAACACAATGTTTCTACATTATTCACGATGGTGGGTTTGCCAAACAACCCGCTGATCTGCGGAAACGGGGGCTTGGCCCTGGGTGTGGCACGTTTGCCTTCCAGCGCGTTTAATAAAGCTGTTTCTTCCCCGCATATATAACGGCCTACCCCCGTATGCAGGTGCATATGGAGATGGTAACCGGTTCCCATAATATTCTTTCCTAAGTAACCTGCCTCATAAGCATCATGAATGCACTGCTGCAATAACTGCGCAATTTCTCTGTAAGCCCATCGTAAAAAGATATAAGACGTGTTTGCCTGTATGGCGTAAGCAGCAATGATCATTCCTTCAATCAGCTGGTGGGGATCGCCTTCGAGCAGCATACGGTCTTTAAAAGTACCGGGCTCCATTTCATCTGCATTGGCAATAAGGTATTTTGTCGATGGTGCATCCGGCCCCATCGGAACAAAGCTCCATTTCATACCGGTATTGAACCCTGCTCCGCCCCGGCCTTTCAGGTTACTGTCCTGTACCAACTGTTGTACTTCGAGGGGTGTCATTTGCTTCAATACTTTGCGAACAGCCGCATAACCACCCGTCATCTCATACGCTTTGAGATGGAGCGGCGGCCGGCCGGGATGGATATTTTTTGTAAGCGGACGTTCCATTGTATTGCAGTTCCTTACATTATTTTTATAAACAGTGAATGGTGAATGCGTACCTGCCCCACTGTTCACGTGTACTTCGATATGATTTCATCCAGCATTTCCACTGTCACATTCCTGTACAGTTCCTCATCGATCATCAAAGCTGGTGCACGGTCACAGCAGCCTAAGCAACAATTGGGCAGGAAAGTGAATTTTTTATCTGCCGTGGTTTCGCCAAATTTTATCTTCAATTTTTGTTGTAATGCCTCATAAAGTTTTTGATAGCCCATCACGTAACAGGAAATACTATCACATAACAGGATCACATGCCGGCCAACCGGTTTCCGGAAAATGAGGTTGTAAAATGTAGCCACGCTATCCACTTCCGCCGCACTTATCGCCAGGTGACCGGCAATGGCATCAATACTTTCATCACTTATCCATCCACGGTGTTGCTGAACAATTTTTAATGCTTCAATGACAGCCGCTTTTTTATAAGGCACCATTTCAACCTCATGGTCAATCGCTTGTATTTCAGTTTCGGTTAATGGCATTTGTATCTTTTATTACCTGCTATTTGTTTTACCTGTCAATATCTGCCAGCACATAATCCACACTACCCAGTATCGATAACAGATCAGCCACCGTATACCCCCTGCTGATATACGGCACCATCTGCATGTGCGGAAATGACGGCGTACGGATGCGTACCCGGTAGGCTGCCGTATTCCCGTCACTGATTAAATAATAACTGTTGGCTCCCTTGGTTGCTTCAATACAGCTCATTGCTTCTCCTGCAGGGATCACCGGTCCCCAGCTCACATTCAGAAAATGGGTGATCAGTGTTTCAATATCCTGCATCGTGTATTTCTTAAGTGGCGGCGTTGTTAACGGATGATCGGCCTTGTAACTTCCTTCCGGCATATTATTGAGACATTGTTCTACAATACGCAGGCTTTGCAGCATTTCTTCCACCCGTACAACAGAGCGGTCAAAGCAATCGCCGTTTTGTGCAACGGGAATATCAAAGTCGAACATTTCGTAGCCGGAGTAGGGACGTTTTTTTCTAAAGTCCCATTCAAAACCACAGGCCCGCAAACCAGGGCCGGTTACGCCCCATTCAACAGCTTCTTCTTTTGTATAAATACCAATACCCTTTGTACGGGCTTTGAACAGGCTGTTGCGCATCACCATGTTTTTATATTCGCGGAGTTGTTTGGGAAAATAACCGACAAAATCCCGGACTAATTTATCCCAGCCTTTCGGCAGATCCTGTGCTACACCACCGATGCGAAACCAGTTGGGGTGCATGCGTCCGCCGCAGATGGCTTCAATGATGTCGAAGATCTTTTCACGGTCGGTAAAAGCATAAAACACGGGAGATAGCTGGCCCAGGTCCTGTGCAAATGTGCCTAACCAAACCAGGTGGCTGTTGATGCGAAACAATTCGCATAACATTACCCTGATTACCTTCACCCTGTCAGGCACTTCAATGCCTGCTAACTTTTCTACCGCTAAGAGGTAGGCCAGGTTATTCATAACGCCTCCCAAATAGTCGACCCGGTCTGTATATGGAATATAAGTATGCCAGCTCTGCCTTTCGCCCATTTTTTCCGCGCCCCGGTGATGGAAGCCGATCTCCGGTACGGCATCCACAATATCTTCGCCATTCAATTGGAGTATGATCCTCAGCACACCATGTGTGCCAGGGTGTTGCGGGCCGATATTCAGGAACATAAAATCAGCATCTTCACTCTCCTGCTGCATACCCCATTCTTCAGGCTTAAAACGCAATGCTTCCTGTTCACGATCCTGTTTTTCATCCCACAATTGAAAAGGCCCCATTTCTGTTGCCCTTGCAGGATGTTCTTTCCGGAGTGGATGTCCCTGCCAGGTAAGCGGCATCAGAATGCGTTGCAGGTGAGGATGGCCGTTGAAGCGGATGCCAAACATATCATACACTTCGCGCTCGTACCAGTTGGCATTTTTAAAAACAGCGGTGATAGAAGGCAGGGAAGGATAGTCGCCCAGCAAAGCTACTTTCAGGCGGATAAAATCATTCCGTTCAAATGAAAACAGGTGATATACTATGGAAAAATCTGCAGCAGGTGTTGCCGCTTTCTTAGCCCTGTCACGTTCATCGATACCGGTGATATCGTAAAGGAGTTCATAAGGCCGTTCAACAGCAGCTTTGAGGTATTCGATAACAGGAACAATATTTTCTTTCGATACCCACAAAGTAAGTATCTCATCAGCGGTATGTTGTTGCGGAAAAACATCAGCGCAGAAATGTTGTTGAAGATGCTCCATTATGGTGCTGTCACCCGGCATATGTTAAAGTTCATTTCCAGCTAGTCAACTTACACTTCATCCACTCCGCTAAAATCGATCATACTCATTCTTTCTTCCCGTTTTCTTTCCTTCATCGAGATAAGTTGAGGTTTAATAACTCCCTGCTCACCAATTGTCCAGCTCAGTGGACGCTTTTCTTTTCCTACGGCTTCCCCCAGTAACATCAGGCCCTGCATAAACGCATCGGGTCGCGGCGGGCATCCAGGCACATATACGTCAACCGGCAGAAATTTGTCTACTCCCTGTACTACACTGTAGATATCATACATGCCACCACTATTGGCACAACTGCCCATGGAGATCACCCAGCGGGGTTCCATCATCTGTTCATGCAGGCGTTTGATGATGGGCACCATTTTAATAAAGACTGTTCCTGCAATGACCATCACATCTGCTTCTCTTGGCGTACCGCGAATCACTTCCGCCCCAAACCTGGCCACATCATATTTACTGGTAATACTGGTAGCCATCTCTACAAAACAGCAGCTTAAACCGAAATGGAAAGGCCACATGGAATTCCTGCGGCCCCAGGCCAGCAGATCCTGTACGGTGGTAAGCATAATACTTTTGCTAACTACTTCTTCCATGTTGCCGGTACCGGAAATTTTACCGGTTGAATCGTTTGTATTACTTAGCCACCATTTCATCTGTTACTATTTATTTCTTTATTGTCTTCACTTTATACGCTTTCAATATCTCCTTTGCATCGGGACCGATATTTAACGCGCCGATACCCCATTCATATACTAATACAATCACCAATTGCCCGATAAATACAGCCGCCCCGATATAACCGGGCCAGCCCAATTCCCGGAAGCCCAGCGCCCATAGCATAATGAACACTGCTTCTACGTCAAAAATCACAAATAACATGGCCACTAAATAAAACTGAGCTGAAAAACGGAGCCGCGCAGATCCCGTTTGTTCTATACCGCCTTCATAAGGTTTGGCGGTAGCCCGGTCGTGGTGACGTTGACCCAGTATGTAGGATAATCCAAGAATAACAGCAAGCAATATGATGACCACCGTTGCATACAACAGCACCGGCCAGAATGGGATAGTATCAATTTCATTTCCCGGCATAGCACAATTATTTCATTGAAGCATACTGCACCAATGCAAAATGTATTTGCACAAAAAGAAATGACTTTAATCAGGTACTGACAAATAACCCTTGACACCGGCCTACTATTCTTTGCACTCAGCTTGTAATGTAGTGTTCCAGGTTCTTTATAATGAAATCCTTCTGATTGATAATATACTTCACCACATCACCAATAGAGATAATACCAACCAGTTCATCGTTGTCAAGTACGGGCAAATGGCGGATGAAATGATGGGTCATCAATTCCATGCATTCTTCGATCTTTGTGTCAGGAGTAACAAACACCACGTCGTCGGTCATAATATCCCGGACCATGGTTTCTCTGGAGGAGCGTCCTTTGAGGATTATTTTACGGGCGTAGTCCCGTTCTGTAAAGATACCGTGCAGCTTTCCGTTTTTTTCCACCACAACCAATGCGCCGATATTTTTATCTTCCAGTGTTTCAAGTGCATCATATACGTATTCCTCCGCGTTTACCGCATATACCACATTCCCCTTTACATGCAATATATCTCTTACGCAATCCATGGCAGGAATTTTTAGGAGCAACTGCACTGTTAAGTTAATGCTATTTTTTAAAAAAAGAAAGAGAAAACAGGAAATTCTGGCGGCATCTCTTTTACTAAAATAAATGCCTGGTTTCAAGGCTTTTATAGATAAGCCGGAGGCTGATGTTGATGGTTAGACTTTAAGTTCAAGGATCCTATTTCCTCCCCTGCTGCAACAGTGAGCAGGAAGAAACCCCTGCTGTTATCACAAAATTGAGCAGCAGGGGCACTAAATATTATTGTTATATTGATGCTATGAAAAGGATCCATTTAACTTCCTGCCTGCTCATCTTCCTGTTGTCCTCCGGATGCAGCCAGCCTGTTAGTCCGAATAGCACACCTGCCGCCCGCATTGCTTCTTCATTTATAAAAGGCGCCGATATCAGCTGGCTTACTGAAATGGAAAATGCCGGGTACAAATTTTACAATAACACCGGGGTACAGGAAGAATGCATGCAGCTCTTGAAAGAGAAGGGTATGAATGCTGTCAGGTTCAGGGTATGGGTCAATCCGGCCAATGGCTGGTGTAATACCAATGATCTATTAGTTAAAGCGCTGCGTGCAAAAAAACTTGGACTGAAAATAATGATCGACTTTCATTACAGTGATGTATGGGCCGACCCCGGTCACCAGCAAAAGCCGGCCGCCTGGGTTGGATATGATATCAACGCGCTCGCTAATGCAGTCGCCAGCCATACTTCAGCCGTCATGAACACGCTGCAATCAAATGGCATCACACCGGAATGGGCGCAGGTAGGTAATGAAACCAATGACGGCATGTTATGGGAAGAGGGAAGGGCTTCTGTGAATATGAAAAACTTTGCACAGCTGATCAATAGCGGTTTTAATGCGATTAAAAGCGTTAGTGCATCAACAAAAGTGATCGTGCATATTTCCAACGGGTACGATAATGCTTTATTCAGGTGGATCTTTGATGGCCTGAAAGCAAATGGTGCTAACTGGGACGTGATCGGTCTCTCGTTATATCCTGAAACCACTAACTGGCAGGCTTTGGATGCACAATGTCTTGCCACCATGAATGATATGGTAACCAGGTATGGAAAAGAAGTGATGCTATGCGAAGTGGGCATGGATTTCAAAGACCCGGTAAACAGCAAAGCCTTTCTTACCGATATCATTACGAAAACAAAATCCGTAACAAATGGTAAGGGGCTTGGTGTATTTTATTGGGAGCCTGAATGCTACAACTGGGTAAATTATACTAAGGGCGCTTTCGACAGCACCGGGAAACCAACCATTGCCATGGATGCTTTCAGTAATTAACACTAACACCCTCCAACCTTCTCTACCTGCACGCCTCTCATATCAACAAAGAGTCAGCCTGTACCAAATAAATTCCGATACTTCTTATGTTATAGAAAGTCACATTACCCTTTCATCAAATGCAATGGCACTCCATCCCATGCGGGAAACAACTGCCTGTTGTCATTGATCTTTAAATGCCTGTCGGCCACTGCGCTGAATACGGAACGGAAATCGGTACTCACAGGCAGGTCACGCCCATCTTCCAGATTTTCTTTCGCCAGTGTTGTAATGTTATTATATACTTTACCTCCCTGCACATCATTGCCTAATATAAAAGAGCAACTGGCCCTTCCATGATCGGTTCCGCCTGTTCCGTTCTGGTAGGCAGTCCGGCCGAACTCTGTCATGGTCATGACAGTCACTTCATCCTGGTAAGCAGCAAGGTCTTTCCAGAATGCTGCAATGCTGTCGCCAAAGTCTTTGAGGTTGCGTGCCAGCACACCATTGGCAGTGCCCTGGTTATAATGCGTATCCCATCCGCCACTTTCAGCAAAAGCTACTTCCATGCCCACTTCCATCTTGATCAATGTAGCAATCTGCTTTAATGAATTACCCAATGCCGATGGCGGGTATACAACACCTGCAGCGGGCTGGTAGTTCCTGATATTGTTTACATTCAGCATTTTGACCGCATCAAAACTTTCCTTTCCGGTGCGGTTCAGTACCTCGCTGGATGTTTGATCGTATAATTGTTCAAATGATTGGGCCGCCATATTTGTTGCCACCGGATTACCACGCATCTGTATGGCAAAGTCCTGCAGGTTACTGATGACCAGCGCTTCCTGGTCGCCATAAAGACTTCGCGGCAACGCACCGGTAATACTTACTGCACGGAATGGCGTGGCATCATGTCCCATTAACCCTACTGCCCTGTTCAGCCAGCCGCTGGCTGTGCCTTTATTAAAAGGTGTACCGCTTTCCATATAATCCTGTGCATCAAAATGGCTGCGGGTATTATTCGGACTACCTACTCCATGCACAATCGCCATGTGTCCTTCAGTAAAGAAAGACGACAGACTTTCTAAGGAAGGATGCAACCCAAACCTGCCGTCGAGATCAATCATTTTGCCTTCTGTCTGTGCCGGGCTCATGTACAAAGTTGGCCGGAGCATTTTCAGGTTGGGATCTGTATACGGGCTCACCGCCATCAATCCATCCATCGCCCCCCGCTGAAAAATGCAGACCAATACTTTGTTCTTTTTATAGGGCGAAAGTATCTTCCTGCTGTCGGCAGCACGCGCAACAAAAGACGGCACCCCGCCAAAGCCGGCTGCAAACAGCGCCAGCGTGCCCGATTTCATGAATGCCCTGCGATTGATCATACAATTATATTTATCATTAAAAGATCACCTCTCCTAATCCGTGCAATTCGCGCTAATTAGTGTAATCCGTGTCAATTCGCTTAATTCGTGTAACCCAACCTATTTACGCTGAAATTCCGGCGAACCGATTATAATCCCTGCTACCTGTGATACCATTGCATTGTTACCCGCAACATACGTCATGGCAATCATATTGGTTTTCTCATTTAATGCTGCTTTTTCATTGATTTTCTTTGACAGGTTCACATCACGCACCATGGCTGTTAAACGCCTGATGTTTGCTTCATGGTTTCTTTCCGGCAACAACAGTTTGCTGTACACTTCTAAGGCAGCATCTGCACTTTCGGGTTCATGATTATCGTTCAGCCCAATAAGGTTCAATTTAATACCCGGTATTTTTTCGGTTGCAAATGCCAGTCCGAAATTCATCCGGTTCAGCAGCGATCCCGTATTGATCCAGTAAGCAGCCCTGTCAGGAAAACCGGTGGGTGCCTGGTAATAATAAAACCGTTGTCCCATTTTCATGCACCAGTTATATACCTGGAACGGTTGCTGCACATCGGCATTGGTAGCACGTATGGCACTGATGGCAAATTCGAAAGGAGATTTTATTTTTTCGCGGAAAGCATGCTCATCCCAAAATTCCCTGCTGTTGACCATTGCAATAATGACTGACCTGATATCACCTTTGCTTTGTAAAAAAACACCCGCCATTTTATTCACGAGGTCTGTAGATGGCGTATCAGCCACAAAGCGCGTTGCTATTTTTGTACAGATGAATGTTGCTGTGGAAGGATGATTGGCCAGCATGTGCAAGATATCCATGCCTTCCTTATACCCACCATTGGCAGCAAAGGCTCTGCCGAGGATTGTCTTCTCTCCTTCATCATGTTTATTAGCCCGGAACAGAAAATCACCCTCTCTTACAAATCCCTGCTTTTCCATCCGTTCTGCAGAAACCCTGTCCATTATTTTTTTGGCCAGCCCGTCGTTATACAAGGGCGCCGGACTCCAGCCAGTCAGTGCCCTTGCCAGTTCTGTCACATCTTTTTGTGTATAGCCGCCATCCACACCCAATGTGTGCAATTCCATGATCTCGCGTGCATAGTTTTCATTGAGCCCCTGTTGCTGTTTTACACGTTGCATGGGAGCGGCTCTCTCCTGTTTCCTGCTCAGTTCATTATTATTGCTTACACTTGAGGCATTATCAAGATATTCCAACATGGCCGGATGTTTGGCAGTGGCTACCAGCATTGTTTCAAAATTGCCCAATGCATTGGCACGGATGGCATCGCGTTCATAGGTAAGTACAAACTGTTCGCACTGGTTCTTGGTCAGTGATACATTGAAATGATTGAACCAGAAATCTGTCATCACTTCCTGCAACTGGTTCTGCCCGTATACCGACCGGATAATTTTTTGATTGATGAGCTGGCGTTGCAGCTCCTGCATCGGCTTATACCCTTCCTCGGTCATGAATGCACGGAGCTTATCCTGGTATTCTTTTTTGCCCGCAGCTTGTACTGAATCTTTGTTAACCACATTCCTTCTCACTGCCAAACGTAATACCTGCCCGTTATTGAGGTAAGTATTGACAATGCTGTCATTGTTCAGATCAATTGCATCATAACCAGTGAGGCGCTTTGCAACTTCTTCATCAGGCAGGTTAGCTTCCAATTGTTGTTTCAGCCATTTATCAGGCCCCATCTTCATTACTTCATCAATCTCCCCGGGCCGGGCGCCAAATGTAAAACGGCTCAACAGGTGCGCAGCCGCCTGCCTTTGTGAAAGACCCATTTTCCTATATGGCATATTGATCCTGGATCCGGCGCTATGGTTGTTTCCTTCTGCAAAGGCCGACAGCACCGTCAGCATCGCGCCTACGGTAAAGGTTTTGTACATCCGGCTTAGTTTCATAAGGACGATTTGGGAATTGGATGATCCCGAACAGGAAAAGTTTAAAAGCTACCCTGTTTTCTTCATCGCCACCCTGTACAATATCAACCCCATCAGCGCAAAGAAAGCAGCGCCCAACAAAAAATAACCACCCTGCGTTAACCCATGCAGCAGGTTATTTTCCAGGCTGATCTTTTGCAGCAGCCGTTCACCGGCATCAGACCCTGCCACAAAGGCAATGACCACACCGGCAACAGCACCCCCTGCCACCAATCCTGTTGCAAACAGGCTTCCTTTGCTTAATTCTTCTTCTTCCGGGTTCGTTTGCAGTTTTTCTTTTTTCTGTTTGCCTTCAACAATACCGCGGATAGCGCCGCCAACAAAAATGGGTAAAGTGGTAGCCAATGGCAGGTATACACCTATGGCAAAACTCAACGATTTAATGCCGCAGAGTTCCATCGTTACCGCAAGGAACATGCCCACCATTACATATTGCCAGTCGAGGTTTTGCGATAAAATACCTTTGATCAGTGTGGCCATTAAAGTAGCCTGCGGCGCCGGGTATTTTTCTGAACCGATGGCATGGTGTATTCCCTGTTGCAGCATTTCAGCGGAAGGCTTGTCGAGAAATTTCACCGTAAAACCAATGACGACAGAAGAAACGATCGCGCCCACGAACAATGCAATCTGCTGGTTGCGTGGTGTGGCGCCTACAATATAACCGCTCTTCAGATCCTGCGACGTACCGCCCGCATTGGCAGCAGCAATACAAATCATGCCGCCTACTACCAGCACCAGTGGTTCGTAGGCTTTGCCTGTCCAGCCAACACTTAAAAAAATAAGGCTCGTGCCCATGATGGTGGCAATGGTCATACCACTGATAGGGCTATTCGATGTACCTATCAACCCTACAATGCGCGAGGCCACAGTCACAAACAAAGCGCCAAACAGCAATACCAGTATGCCAATGAATAATTTCTGGAGAATATTGTCGCCCGGCACCTGTGGAAGAAATGCGATCAGCAGGATCAACCCGATACTCCCAAAACCCACTACTTTCAGGTTGAGGTCTTTTTCTGTGCGCAGGACAGATGGCGCATTTTCACCTTTGTTTGCTTTTAAAGAATCAATGCTGCCCTTTACGGATTTGACAATCGTAGGAATGGTTTTGATCAATGTAATGATACCACCTGCTGCTACAGCACCTGCACCCACCTGCCGTATGAATGCATAATAAACAGCCGATGCATAATCGGCAAAATGATGCGTTACAGGATCCCATCCCCCCTTACCACCCGGCTTGGCAATATCAGCTAAGTAACCCAGCTTCGCCAATTGTGTAGCAATCACATCAGCAGGTACCAACGATGACAGTAAGGGGATGAATACCAGCCAGCTCAGCACGCTGCCCGCCACCAACACGCCGGCAATGCGTGGCCCGATAATATAACCCACGCCCAAATATTCGGGTGTGATCTCCCCGCTCACTTTTGCTGATGGAAAAAATTTATTAATCTGTTTGGTGGCATAAAAAGGTGTCTCTGCAATCACATGCAATATCTTTTGCAAAGTGGCATATACCAACGCCACACCTAATCCCCAGAAAGCTGTCTTTGCAAAATCGCCGCCCTTCTCTCCTGCTTTCAGCACATCGCCGCAGGCAGTTCCTTCGGGATAAGGAAGCGTATCATGTTCGTTAACGATCAGCGCCTTGCGCAAGGGTATCATCAGCAAGGTACCCAGCAATCCACCCACAATAGCCAGGATGAGTACGGTGAGGTAATTAAAATAGGCGGCGCTGTCTGGTGATGATAAATAGAGAAATCCCGGTAAGGTAAATGCCACACCGCCTGCGATACTTTCACCTGCAGAACCGGTAGTTTGGATAATATTATTTTCAAGGATCGTGGTCTTTAAAAACCGTCTTCCTAATGTAATGGCAATCACCGCAATGGGGATGGAAGCAGAAACGGTGAGCCCCGCTTTCAACGCCAGGTAAACCGTAGCGGCGCCAAAAATGATCCCGAATAAACTGCCTACTAAAAGAGACTTGACTGTAAGTTCTTTTACGCTGGCATCTGGAGCAACAAATGGCTTGAACGTTTTTTTGACTTGAGACATAGACAAATTTTTAGTGCATACAAGAAAAAGGAGGTCCAAAAGGTATAATCATTACTTTCGGACTTCCATAAAATTTCAAAATACGATTTATGCCTGAGATACGAAATGAGCCAAAGAAAGGTAAAATGCCCAAATCGGTGCCATTTATTATTGGCAATGAAGCAGCGGAGCGTTTCAGCTTTTATGCTATCCGCGCCATTATGCCCACTTTCCTGGTAGCCCAGTTTTTTAATCCCACTCATAATCCGGCTATGCAATCCATGGCAGAAGCCCGCGCCAATGAACTGTCGCACCTGTTCGTATTTTTTGCTTATATGATGCCGTTGGTGGGAGGTATTGTGGCTGACTGGTTCTTTGGAAAATATAAAGTGATTCTCTATGTATCTATACTGTATGCAATAGGCAATTTAGTGCTGGCAACATCAACTCATGACCTCAGCATGTTCTCTATCGGGCTTGTAGTAATAGCCATTGCGGCAGGTGGTATCAAATCATGTGTATCGGCCAATGTGGGCGACCAGTTCGACAAATCGAACCAGCACCTTCTTTCAAAAGTATATGGCTGGTTTTATTTCAGCATCAATTCCGGTTCGGTGTTGTCAACTTTACTGATCCCGATTGTTTACAATAAATATGGTCCTGAAATCGCTTTTGGCATACCCGGCATTTTAATGTGCGTAGCCACTTTTATTTTCTGGCTGGGAAGAAACCAATACATTAAAGTGCCGCCCACAGGTATTAAGAAAGAAAATTTTTTGTGGATATCGCTCTATGCTATTAAGCAACTGTTTGCTAAAAGAGGCGGCTTAACGGTATGGCAGGCAGTTGCACAAAAATATTCAGCCCAGTCGATCGATGGCGTACAGGCCGTTTACCGTATTTTGATGGTGTTTGCTTTTACGCCTGTATTCTGGGCTTTGTGGGATCAAAACCTGTCAGAATGGGTATTACAGGCCACCAAGCTCGACCGGCACATTTTCGGTTACCAGTTCCTGCCCGAGCAGATACAAACTTTTAATCCTCTCTTCCTGGTGAGCATGATACCCGTTTTCACTTACTGGGTATTTCCTTTCTTTGAAAAACTGGGACTCAAGCCCACACCATTGCGTAAAATAGGCACGGGCCTCTTTCTTACCGCTATCTCATTCGTCATCATAGCCTTCTTACAGGAAAAGATAGACCAGGGGCAGCACCCCACGGTATGGTGGCAGATCCTGGCTTATTTCATACTGGCGGCCGCTGAAGTACTGGTATCGGTTACCTGCTTAGAGTATGCTTATACCCAATCGCCCAAATCAATGAAAAGTACTATGACGGCACTGTACCTGCTGGGTATTTCATTGGGGAATATCTTCACCAGCATGGTCAACAACAGCATTGCCAATAACGGCTTCTTTGCTAAGTTCACCGGCGCCAGCTATTTCTGGCTGTTCATCGGTATCCTGCTGGCATTTTTTGTCCTTTACCTGTTCGTGGCCAAACGGCTTCCCGAAAAAAGCTACCTGAACGAGGAAAGCCCGGCTTCCTGAAAAAATAAATACTTTCGCCCCCACCAATTACATCATACCATGAATATCCTATTACTTGGCTCTGGCGGACGGGAACATGCATTAGCCTGGAAAATGACACAGAGCCACCATTGCGACCAGTTATTTATTGCGCCGGGGAATGCAGGTACTACAGCCTACGGCACCAATCTCCATATCAGTGTCACCGATTTCGAAGCAGTAAAGACTGCATGCCTCACACACGATATCAATATGCTGGTGGTAGGACCCGAAGAACCATTGGTGAAAGGCATCTATGATTTTTTTCAGCAGGATGCCCGGCTGCAACACATTACCGTAGTAGCGCCTTCTGCTGCTGCGGCACAACTGGAAGGAAGCAAAGCCTTCAGTAAAAAATTCATGCATCGGCACAACATTCCAACAGCCGGTTATGCGGAGTTTACCAAGGACTCTTTTGAAGCAGGGAAAAAATACATTTCAGCACATAGCCTGCCCGTTGTTTTAAAAGCAGACGGACTCGCAGCAGGCAAAGGTGTGGTCATAGCAGCTACACACGAAGAAGCATTACAGGTATTTGAAGCAATGATCATCAACAAGCAATTCGGCGATGCCAGCAGCAAAGTGGTGATCGAAGAATTCTTGCAGGGTATTGAAGTAAGTGTGTTTGTACTGACAGACGGCGAACACTACCAGCTCATTGGTCACGCCAAAGACTACAAGCGCATCGGTGAAGGCGATACCGGCTTAAATACAGGCGGTATGGGCTGTGTGAGCCCCGTTCCTTTTATGGATGAGACCTTCATGAATAAAGTGGAAACGCGTATCATTAAGCCTACCGTAGCAGGATTGAAAGAAGAAGCATTGGTATACCATGGTTTTATCTTCTTCGGCCTGATGAATCAAAACGGGGAACCTTTTGTAATCGAATACAACTGCCGCATGGGCGACCCCGAAACAGAAGTGGTGATGCCAAGACTGCAAACAGACCTGGTATTGCTTTTTGCAGCAATGGATAATGGCACGTTAATTGATACTAATATTGCCTTTGATGAAAGAAGTTGTTGTACTGTTATGGCAGTGAGCGGGGGCTATCCGGGCGATTACCAGAAGAACATACCGATAAACGGACTCAAAGAAGCAGGCGGTCATAAAGACACCATCGTATTTCACGCAGGAACCAAACAAACCGGCGATGCAGTAGTAACCAATGGTGGCAGGGTTTTGGCAGTTACCGCTTATGGAAATGACATCACAGACGCGGTGCATAAATCTAAGCAGGTACTGGAAAAGATCAGTTTTGAAGGTATGTATTTCAGGCAGGATATCGGGTACGAATTCGCTTAAAGCGGGCAGTGGTGAGTGCCCGCTGTTCCCTCACCACCGTCTTCATCAAAAATCAGTACATTGTACTTTGTTAATTCAACCAAATTCAACCACCTTTGCAAGCATTAGGTAACAAATAAGAACTTTTTATATACAATGGGATTGTTCAACTTTTTTACGCAAGAGATTGCGATGGACCTGGGTACTGCTAATACCCTTATCATACATAACGACGAAGTAGTAGTAAATGAGCCTTCTATTATAGCCCTCAACAGGAATAATATGAAAGAAGTGCTGGCCGTGGGCAGGAAGGCGCTGATGATGCACGAAAAGACCCACGAAAGTATCCGTACTGTTCGCCCCTTGAAAGACGGCGTAATTGCCGATTTTAATGCTGCCGAGCTCATGATCCGGGAACTGATCAAGATGATCTACCCCAAAAAACCCCTTTTCCCCCCCAGCTGGCGGATGGTAATCTGTATTCCTTCCTCCATTACCGAGGTGGAGAAACGTGCGGTGCGCGATAGTGCCGAGCAGGCGGGCGCTAAAGAAGTGTACATGATCCATGAACCCATGGCCGCTGCCCTGGGTATTGGCATAGACGTGGAAGAACCCGTAGGTAATATGATCATTGATATCGGGGGCGGAACCACCGGTATTACCGTAATTGCCCTGGCTGGTATTGTGTGCGACCAGAGTATCCGTATTGCAGGAGATGAATTCACTGCTGATATCATGGAAGCCCTGCGCCGTTATCACAGCCTGCTGATCGGTGAGCGTACTGCCGAGCAGATCAAGATACATGTGGGCGCTGCCATGAAGGACCTCGACAGCCCGCCGGATGACCTTCCGGTGAACGGACGTGACCTGGTAACAGGTATTCCCAAACAGATCATGGTAAGCTACCAGGAAATTGCAGAAGCATTGGATAAAAGCATCTTCAAAATAGAAGAAGCCATCCTGAAAGCACTCGAAACAACGCCGCCGGAACTGGCCGCCGATATCTACCGCAGGGGGTTGTACCTCACAGGTGGTGGTGCATTGTTACGTGGATTAGACAAGCGTTTAAGCGCCAAGATCAAATTACCTGTACATGTAGCAGATGATCCGTTAAAAAGCGTGGTGCGCGGTACCGGCCTTGCTTTAAAGAATTATCAGCGGTTTCCATTTATAATGAGATAAAATTAAATGTCTGATTGGGAGATGTCTGATGTCTGATTTTTTTACAAATCAGACATCGTCAAATCAGACATCAGACATTTATACTGTGCTGTGAAAAACATTTTTTTATTCATAAGACGATACTTCACTTTTCTCAGCTTTTTGCTGTTACAGATTGTGGCTATCGTTCTGTTGAGTAATGCCAGTAAAACACACGAAGCTTTTTTTTCAGCTGCTGTCAATGACGCTACCGGCAATATCAGCAGCCGTTACAGCAATCTGCACAGTTATTTCATCCTCAAAGAAACCAACCGGCAATTAGCCGAAGAAAACAGCAGGCTCAGGAATTTATTGCCGGCTAATTTTCAGGCGCCCGACAGTACCCGCAAAGCATTCGTCGATACATTAGTGCGTGACAGCCTGGACCATTATCGTAAATTCACTTACCTGCCTGCCAAAGTAATTGGCAACACAGTCACGCTTCAAACCAATTTTATTACCCTCGAGCGGGGTAGTCTCCAGGGTGTGAAAAAAGGAATGGCAGTAGTGGGGCCAGAAGGCATTGTTGGGGTTGTTGTTGAAACCAGCAATAATATCAGTCGCGCAATGAGCCTGCTACACCGCAACAGTAAGGTTAGCGCCATGCTGAAAAAAGATAATTATGTCGGCAGTATTGAATGGGATGGCGCTGATCCTTCTTATCTCTTGCTGAAGAATATAAGCAAGACTACTAAAGTAAATAAGGGAGATACCGTTGTGACCAGTAACTATTCTGCCAACTTCCCTTCGCACCTGATGATTGGTACCGTAACGGGCATCAGCTCAGATCCGTCGAGTAATTTTTACCTCTTAAAAGTGAAAACAGCCACTAATTTTTTCAGTCTCCAGTATGTAAACCTGGTTGAGAACGCACGATATACTGAACAGGTTGCACTGGAAAACACACCTGCCAAGAACCCATGAGCGACCTGTTGAGAAATATCGTCCGTTTCATCCTCTTCATCCTGCTCCAGGTGTTCATCCTGAATGAAGTGCCGCCATTGCACCAGTTCATTGTACCCTATCTTTATTTCTTATACATTCTCTGGTTACCGTTCAAAACCAACCGGATATTTTTATTGTTACTCAGTTTTGCATTCGGATTAACCCTTGACTTTTTTACCGGCACTCCCGGTCTGCACGCAGCGCCATGTGTGCTCATCGCTTTTATCCGCCCCTTCCTGCTCAGCATGCTGATTCCCCAGGAAACAACCGGGCAAAGCTATGCAGAGCCAAGTATCAAAAGCATGGGCATTGCGCCTTATAGCCTGTACATCGTATTGCTCACATTCATCCACCATTTTTATTTAGTGTTGATCGAATGGTTGCAGTTTGGCAACTTTGTATATTTTATTGGCAAAGTAGCCGGTACTACGGCAGTAAGTTTATTATTGATCTTCCTGGCAGAAATGCTGTTCCCGCGTAAAGGGCGGTACAAGACGAATGCTGCTTAGGTGAACCGGCGGGCAACAAAATATTTTTTGTAGGTATGTACTTCAAATAAGCAACTTTGCGTAGTACTTCACACATATTTCACATCTTTCACTAATCAGGTATGTCGGCATTTAATCAGAACAGGAGTCGCGTGGTGCAGATCATATTCGCAGGTGTTTTCCTGGCGATCGTGGGACAACTGGTCAACCTTCAGTTATTTTCTGCCAAGTATAAACTGGCAGCGGAGAACAATGCCATCTACCGGAAAATAATGTACCCCGACCGCGGCATCATCTACGACAGGAAGAAAAGAAGCATGCTTGAAAACACCATCAGCAATGACCTTACAGTGATCCCGTCCGAAGCAAGAGGCATTGACACGATGGCATTATGCAACCTTCTGGGTATTGATACGGCTGAATACAGGAAAAGGATGCGCGAGATCATCTTTAAGAACACAAGCGTCAAAACAAGTGTATTCGAACCCTTGCTGACACCTGAAATGTATGCCCGCCTGTATGAGAACATGTATAAGTTTCCCGGGTTTACATTGAGTGAACGTTCTATCCGGTCTTATCCTTTCAATACCGCGGCACAGGTATTGGGGTATATTGGAGAAGTGGATACTTCTTTCCTTCGCAGGCACCGGGAAGAGGGTTATGAGATGGGGGATTATACCGGGATGAACGGACTGGAACGGACTTATGAGCGGGTATTAATGGGACAACGTGGTATCAAACGTTTTATCAGGGATAATAGAAGCCGCATCCAGGGACCTTATGAAAACGGCATATTTGATACTGCAGCCATTGCGGGCAGGAACCTGTTTACAGGGATGGACGTTGAAGTACAGCAGCTGGCAGAAAAATTACTGCAAAACAAGATTGGCAGTGCAGTTGCCATCAATCCTAAAACAGGCAGTATTATTGCAATGGTCTCCAGCCCGGGCTATAATCCAAATGTGCTTACAGGCAATACGCGGAAAAAGAACCTGGCAAGGATGTTAATGGATACGTCAAAACCAATGTATAACAGGGCCATCAAAGGACAATATCCGCCCGGATCTACTTTTAAACCGCTGGGAGCGCTGGTTGCGCTGGATGAAGGATTGATCAACCCACGGTACGGTTATCCCTGCTACGGCTCCTATGATGTCTGTGGCGTGCATGTACGATGTGAGCACAAAGATCCGGGACATTCCTCCAACCTGAGGATCGCCCTCGCCAATTCATGCAACTCCTATTTTTCACAGCTGTTCAGAATGGCGATAGACAATCCTGCTTACCATAACGCAGAAAAGGGATATGTAAAATGGAAGGAATACATGAATGCATTTGGTTTAGGTACCAAACTCGAAGTAGACCTGCCCAGCGCCGATATGGCCAGCATACCTTCCGTAGCGCGTTATAATAAAGATTTCGGCGGCTCCGGAAGATGGAACAGTTGTAATATACTCACATTGGGCATAGGACAGGACAGGATGACGGCAACCCCTTTACAATTGGCGAATGCCATGTGTATCATTGCCAACAAAGGCTATTATTATGCGCCTCATTTTGTTGACAGTATCGAAAACGAATCGGTCGAAGATACCCTCTATATGAACAAATACCGCCGTAAACATACGGTTACACATACCACTGATGACGTGTACGAAGCAGTGCATGAAGGGATGCATGACGTAACTGTTTATGGTACCGCCGCCAATATCAAGGTGCCGGGCGTGGAATATTGCGCTAAAACAGGTACGGCACAAAACCCGCACGGAAAAAACCACTCCCTTTTTGTATGTTTTGCGCCGAAGGATAATCCGAAAATAGCAGTGGCTGTAGTAGTTGAAAATGCAGGCTACGGTGCCACCTGGGCCGGCCCCATTGCCGCTTTCATGATGGAAAAATACCTGAATGATTCGATCGCAGGTGACAGGCTTGCAGAAGTGGAGCGAATAGCAAAAGCTGACCTTATACCCGCAGCCATCAGGCAATGGTACGCTAAGAAAGACTCTATCCGTCAGGCCAAACTCACCAGCGAAGAACCCGTTCAGGCAGAAACCGCTGCCATAGAAGCGCCTAAAAGCACCTTCATACCGGAAACATATCCTTCAGGAAAGCAGCCGGGCAATTCAAAGAAGCAGGATAGCCCAAGGTCAACGGCACCAATACTCAATCCCGAAAACAAAAGAAAACAGAAAGACAGTAAATAAACCATGAGCAGAAATCAAAACAACATATCACAAGGCGTTGACTTTACCGTTATATGGCTGTATGCCATCATGGTAAGCATTGGCATCCTGTGTATCTTCATGGTGGAATACCGCTTTGGCACCAACTGGGCACAGGCTTTCCTCGGTGGCAAGACCAATTACAGCAAGCAATTCATTTTTGCTGGTGTTTGTACTATCCTGGCCACTTTTATTTTGCTGACAGATAGCAAACTCTTTACCGCATTGGCCAACCTGTTATATGCATTTGGCATCTTACTGATGCTTGCAACATTTGTTTTGGGTAAGAACATCAATGGTTCTAAAAGCTGGATACCCCTGGGCGCAGGCTTTAACCTGCAGCCTGCCGAGCTTTGTAAAATATTTACTGCACTGGCATTGGCCAAATACCTGTCGAGGCAGGAAATAGATTTCAGTAAACCCAGGTCACAGCTCATTGCCGGCATTATTGCCGTTACGCCTGCTGCCTTATCAATACTCCAGCACGAACTTGGCCTTGCCCTCGTGTATTCTGCCTTTCTTGTTGCCATGTACCGCGAAGGTTTGCCTGCCCAGTTCCTGATCATCGGTTTCTCTTTTGCAGTATTGGTGGTGGCTACCCTTGTGTTGGAACCGAACGTACTGGCAGTGATCCTTACCATGATTGCCGCAGTACTTATTTTCCTGTTGCGCAAACAGGTAAAAAGAAAAAAAGGACTGCTGACATTGATCATTGGCGTATGGCTGTTGTGTGTAGGGGTGCAACGCTTTGCAGTTCCCTATATCTTTAATAATGTATTCGAGTGTTACCAGAGTACCCGCATCTACAGCATGGTAGGTAAAGAATATGATTGCAACCAGAACAGGAAAGCACAGCGGAAAGCTGCCAACGAAAAGCCTGCCCGGAAACCGGATGACTATAATGTACGTCAAAGCAAGATCGCCATCGGGTCAGGCGGCCTGTTAGGACGGGGTTTTTTAAAAGGCACACAGACAAGAGGTAAATACGTACCCGAACAGCATACCGATTTTATCTTCACTTCGCTTGGGGAAGCGTTTGGTTTTGCCGGTTGCCTTACATTCCTCTTACTCTACCTGTTCCTGTTATACCGTATTGTAAAAATAGCCGAGCGGCAACGAAGTACCTTCAGCCGCGTATATGCTTATAGTGTGGCCAGCATTATTTTTTTCCATATTGCTGTTAATGTAAGCATGACCATCGGCCTGTTCCCGATCGTGGGTATCCCGTTACCCTTGGTCAGCTACGGAGGGTCTTCACTGCTGACATTTACCGTACTTATATTTATTATGCTGCGGTTAGACGCGGACCGGCACATGGTTTTAAGATGATCTAAAAAAATCACAGATGAACATTATCCCGCTTTCAGAAGGCGCATTCACGATAGATAAGACCAAAGTTTTTGTTCCTTTTGATACTGATGCAGATGAATTGAACAGCAGGCCTGTTGGTAGTTTACTCGTAGAAGTACAGCCATTTGTCATAGTTACTGCTAAAGATGTGATACTGCTTGATACAGGGTTGGGTTATAATAATGCCGATGGCACACCGCAACTGCACCATAACCTGCTGAAAGCCGGCATCAATCCTTCACAGGTAACAAAAGTCCTGATGAGTCATCTGCACAAGGATCACGCTGGTGGAATAACCGTAACAGCTGCCGGCAGCGGCGAACGTTTCATCAGTTTTCCCTATGCCACATATTATGTACAGCGAAGGGAATTCGATTTTGCAATGGGAATTGGCAGCGCTTCCTATATCACGGAAGACTTTACCCTGTTAGACGAATTCAGCCGCGTAGAATGGCTGACGGATGATGAAGGATGGATTGGCGACAATATCCATTATGAACTCACCGGTGCACACAGCAAGTTTCACCAGGTATTCAGTTTAATGGAAGAAGATAAAAAGGTTTTTTTCGGTGGCGATGATGCACCGCAGTTCCAGCAAATGAAAAGCCGTTTTATAGCGAAATATGATTATGACGGAAAAAAATGTATGCAGCTGCGCCAGCAATGGTGGGAAGAAGGACAGCAGGAGCACTGGACTTTCTTATTTTATCATGATATACAAACGCCTGTATGGCCCGCAGGCAGTTAATTAATTGCCGCCATTCTTTCTCCGTTGCTCAGCCCGGTCCAGCAATTCCTGCTTTACCACATTGTTAAACTCCCTGTCAATAGTCAATGCCCTGTTGACACGTTCATCTGAGCCAAGTATCTTTTTTAATTCAACCCGGTATCTTTTACGGATATTTAATACCCTTTCTTCATTGGCAAGTATATCAGCGCTTTCTTCCTGCCTCGCTTTTTTCATATCATCCTGATAATCATAATAGGCGGGCCAGTATCTTTGAGACTCCTCATTGGTAAGCGACAGTTGCTTGGTAACAAAGGCAATTTTAAGGCCTGCAATGCTGGGTGCATCAGCCTGCGCTGCCGGCGGTGTTGCCTGCTGGGCAATGACCTGAAAACAGATACAAAAAAATAAGATGAATGTATAATAAAGCTTTTTCATAGTCTGAATGTCCGTTACACTTATTCGCTATCCTTGTTTACAGGGCTTGCAGACTGTGGTTCAGGCTCGGTGGTATTTTCATTCAGGTAGTCTGTCAGCTCCTCATCACTCAACAAATGTACGTTTGCTTTTACTTCCGGCAATTCCATCGTTAAAGGTGAAGGCTCTTTCCTGACAGCAGCCTGGTGATCACGTGTATTGAGGTATTTTTCCAGATCTTCGTCACTGATCTTATCCAATGCACTCGGTATATCAACATGTGAATATTGCTCATAATCTACTTTCACTGTTTTTTTATGCTCCGTAAAAAGGAATGCGCCGGTCACAAGCACACCTGCAAAGACTGCCGCCGCAGCGTATTGCAACCATTTTCCTGATAGCTTCAGCTGAAACCGTTTGGCGCCCGTTCCTGCAATGTCAACAGCCCTATCCTGTACGCCAAATTTTGCCTCATTAAAATAACCGGCAGGTACCGTATACACCTGTTCGCGGCTAATGGTACTTAATAAAGGGGCTACTGTTTCAAGCTCTGCATTAATATCATTGGCAGATCGTATCCTTAAAAGAATGGCATCCGCCAACCCCTCAAAATACCCCTCCGGTACCGGGAGAACATTGCCGCGTTCCATACCAGCCAACAAAGGACTGATACCGCTCAATTCATCCAATATATGTTGCCTGCCTTCCATTGTATCGCATGTATAGACCCCCGGGGGTACCAAAAGTTTAATAATTCTTAATGAACTCCTCAATTTTCTTCGCTGCATGATGGTAACTCGCCTTCAGCGCCCCCTCGCTCGTTTCAAGGATCCGGCTCATTTCCTCATATGGCATCTCGTCGTAATATCTTAAATTGAAGACCAGTCTTTGTCTTTCCGGCAGTGCCTGGATGGCTAATTGCAGGCGCCATTCTAATTTATTGGCATCGAAGCTGGCATCTGCTTTTATTTTACTGCTTAGCAGGGTACCCTCCGTATCTTCCAGGCTGACAGTGCTTCTTTTTTTCTGTTGCTCCAGGAAAGTGAGGCATTCGTTGGTGGCTATCCGGTAGAGCCAGGTGTACAACTGGCTATCTTCCCTGAACTGGCCCAGTGCATTCCATACCTTGATAAAGACATTCTGGAGCACATCATTCGCATCATCATGGTCCACCACCAGGCGCCGGGCATGCCAATACAATTTCTCCTGGTACTTTTTAACAATGCTGTTAAAAGCACGTTCTTTAGTGGCAGGCGTACGGAATTGAAACAATAACTCCTTATCGTCAGGATGCATGCAGGGTCTTTTTATGAATAAAACAGGATATGGAATTAATTTGAACGCAAAAAAAACCTAAATAAATGTATGAAACAAAAGCTTTTCACAAGTGGTAACTAACATCCATTAGCTGTTATTTTACGATTTTAGAGGCCTGAACAGATTTTCCGTTCGCCTTCATTTACACAAATGAAGTAACTTGGAGCCTTTTAATCCGCTTATGCCCTCATCGCAATATATCAGCAATTTCAAACGCAACGTAACCGACAAATACACCATTTATAACAGTCTGTTTGCGGCCCTGCCTTTTTCCGGAATAGCCAATGTTGGTGCATTCCTGCCCATCCTGTTACAAGCCTGTATCGACGGCTATGCCGAAGGTAAGAGCCCGATGCAGATTATAGAAGGATTTTTCCAGCAACACACTTATGTCCGTACAGAGGCCGATAAAATAGACCGGCTATTCAAATTTGTACAATATATTGAAAGGCAGGTGGTACTGTTTGACGCCATTGAAGATGCAGCTTTCGACTCTGTCAACAATATCTCCGGTGCCGGCAGCTTACAATCTTTGTACAACGAAGCCACATTTGCAGGTAAAACACAGGCGTTAAAAAACAAACTACGCAAGTTTAAGGTAAGGGTTGTGCTTACCGCCCATCCCACCCAGTTCTACCCGGGCAGTGTACTGGGTATCATTCATGACATGAGTGATGCCATCAGTAAAAATGACTTCCATACGATTAACCAATACATCCAGCAATTAGGCATCACGCCTTTTTTCAACAAAAAACAGCCTACTCCTTACGACGAAGCGGTGAACCTGATGTGGTACCTGGAAAATATCTTCTATCATTCCATCGGCAACATCTACAATTTTGTTGAAAGAGACATCTTTGATAATGCTTACGATGGCGACAACCCCTTTATTGAACTGGGGTTCTGGCCGGGTGGCGATCGTGATGGCAATCCTTTTGTCAATGCTGCTACCACCATTAAAGTAGCAGATGCATTGCGCAGCGCCATCATTGTATGTTATTACAGGGATATCCGTAAACTGAAACGCAGGCTTACTTTCACCGGTGTAGATCAGATGGTGCATGAACTGGAAGAACAATTGTACCAGAATGTATTTCGCCCGAAAGAATGCACACAGATCAGCAAAGACGAATTGCTCCGGCAACTGCTTGCCATACGCTCCCTGATCACCTCCCAGCACCACTCACTGTTTTTACAACGCTTAGACAGCCTCATTCATAAAGTAAAAATATTCGGAACACATTTTGCTTCGTTGGATGTAAGGCAGGACAGCCGGGTACACAGGCATGTGCTGCTGCAGATCAATAAAGAGCTGAAAGAACGCTCTCTGCATCCGATCCTTCCCGATGACTACGAATCAATGACGGCCGACGAACAGATCGCTTTGCTCGTGGAGCTGCACGGAACCATCGATCCGGCTTTGTTCAAAGACACCATCACAAGAGATACCCTTGAAAGCATGTATGCCATCAGCAGCATCCAGCAGGCGAATGGTGAAGCCGGTTGCCACCGTTATATCATCAGCAACTGCCAGACGGTAGTGAACATCATGGAAGTGTATGCCCTGCTCCGTTTGTGCGGATGGAGCCGCGAAAGGCTGAGCATCGATATTATTCCGCTGTTCGAAACCATTGATGACCTGCAGGAAGCAGAAAGCATCATGGAATTCCTGTACACATTACCGGTGTACAAACAACACCTGCAGCAAAGGAACCAGCAGCAGACCATCATGTTGGGCTTCAGCGACGGTACCAAAGACGGTGGTTACCTGCAGGCGAACTGGAGTATTTATACCGCCAAGGAAAACCTTACCGCTATCTCCCGCAAATACAACGTGAAAGCAAGGTTCTTCGACGGACGCGGCGGTCCTCCTTCCCGTGGTGGTGGCAAGACCAATAAGTTCTATGCTTCCTTAGGTAATAATATTGAGAATGAAGAGATACAGATTACCGTACAGGGGCAAACCATTACCTCCAATTTCGGCACCATACAATCTTCACAATATAACCTGGAGCAACTGCTAAGCGCCGGTGCAAGCAATGAATTGTTTGCCGATACCCGTTTGCAGTTATCGCAGCACGACCGGTTCCTGTTAGATGAACTGGGCAGGGTCAGTCACGCTGCTTACCAGTCTTTCAAAACCCATCCGCTCTTCCTCTCCTATATGCAGCGGTTCAGTCCCCTGAACTACTACAGCAAAAGTAATATCGCCAGTCGCCCGTCCAAGCGCGGCAGTGGCGGCGGCCTGCGGTTTGAGGACTTACGCGCCGTTCCATTCGTAGGCAGCTGGAGCCAGTTAAAGCAGAATGTACCGGGTTATTTTGGTGTTGGTACGGCCCTGCAGCACATGAAAGAAAAAGGATTGTGGGAAGATGTGAAAGCCATGTTCCGCAATGTGCTGTTTTTCCGCACCCTCATTGACAACAGTATGATGAGTATGCTGAAATCATCCTTCGCCCTAACACAATACATCAAAGATGATCCGGAATATGGCCCTATCTGGGAGCTGATCAAAAATGAATACGACCTCACCTCCCGGTTGGTACTGGAGCTGGCCGATACTTCATCGCTGATGCATGATGACAAAACTGGCAAGGCATCCATACAAATGCGCGACAAGATTGTATTACCCCTGCTGACCATACAACAATACGCATTGCATCAGCTGGATAATAACGGAGCCAATGAACAGTTAAAGGTCATCTATGAAAAATTAGTCACCCGCAGTATGTTTGGTATTATCAATGCAGCAAGAAACTCAGCTTAGAATGTCTGATTTTGTGATGTCTGATGCCTGATCTGATACTGTTTTATTACATCAGACATCGAAAAATCAGACATCAGACATTCTCTCACTCCCCGTCCTTCCATGCCCATAAATGAAGGCAGGCATACGTGCGGTAGGGGCTCCATTTGGCAGAGAGTTTGAGCATTTTTTCCTTCATCCCTTTTTTATCTGCCGGGTCTAACTTGTAGAGCCTGGTCATGGCCTGTTGTATGCCCAGGTCATCCACTGCAAACACATCTTCCCTGCCCAGTGTGAACATCAGCAGCATCTCAACCGTCCATTTGCCCACGCCTTTAATACTGGTAAGCAGTTCCAGTATCTCCTCATTACTCATAGCCAATAATTTCTTATCGGTGATCTTATGTTCCATACAAAAGCGTGCAACATTGTGTACGTAACTCACCTTTGCATTGCTGAGCCCGATACTGCGCAAAGTTTCAGCAGGCGTGTCCAATACCTGCTGTGGTTTGGGTTCTTTGCCTTTGTACAAAGCCAAGAAACGGTGATAGATCACTTTTGCCACTTTTGTGCTCAGTTGTTGCGACATGATGCTGGCCATTAACCGGAGAGCTATATTGGGATGCAGTTTTAATTCATGTGCTTCTTTGTTAATGGTGCGGGCTAATCTTTTATCTTTTTGTAAATGCGCGATATATTCCATACGGTTAAGTTAGCTAATTTGCAAAAGCATGCAAAAGGAAATTCAATTAACGGCAGATGGCTCGCATACGGTGGCAATACCTGACATGCATGTTACTTATCACAGTAAACATGGCGCCATCGGGGAGAGCAAGCATGTATTTATTCAGGCAGGCCTCTCTCCACTGGTTAGCTTGTTGTCCCATCAACCCATTCACATCCTCGAAATAGGCTTTGGCACCGGGCTCAATGCCCTGCTCAGTTTGCAGGAAGCCATTCGTTACAGGCAACCCATGTATTATCAAACGCTAGAACTGTTTCCTTTGCCAGATGAAATGGCAGCTCAACTGAATTATGGTGAACAACTGAACTTAATAAAAGAATTTGAGCAGCTGCACACCGCTCCATGGGAAATACCAGTGCCTGTTCATCCATTATTTACACTGCACAAAACACAGGACTCACTGCTCAGTTTCTCAACCGGTCAGCTTTTTCATTGCATCTATTTCGATGTCTTCGCCCCGGCAGCGCAGCCGGAACTGTGGACACAGGAAGTGTTTGAAAAATTATATAACTTCATCACACCCGGCGGTATCCTCGTCACCTATTGCAGTAAAAGCATCGTGAGAAAAGCCATGGTGGCAGCTGGTTTTACCGTTGAAAAGATACCGGGGCCGCATGGGAAAAGGGAAATGGTCAGAGCAGGGAAGTCCTGATGCATCACTTTCTAATAAATACTGAGATCATGAAATACCGTTTAAACTTTTTGGTACCTGCTGGCTTTTTTATCCTTTTAATCATGTCTCCGTGCAGCATACATGCACAAAACAGGGATGAACAGGCAATCAGGAAAATATTAGCGGATCAGACTACGGAATGGAATAAAGGGAATATAGCATCGTTCATGTCGGGTTACTGGAAAAGTGACAGTCTTTTATTTGTGGGAAAGAATGGCCCAAAATATGGATTTCAAAAGGCATTGGACAACTACAAAAAAGGTTATCCCGATACCATTGCCATGGGGCAACTGTCTTTTGACATTTTACAGGTCAGGAAGCTATCGCCCGATTATTATTTTGTCCTGGGAAAATGGATGCTCAAAAGAACGATCGGAAACTTAGACGGTCACTATACCCTGCTCTTCAGAAAGATAAAAGGCAAATGGATGATCATAGTGGACCACAGCAGCTAAGACAGAGCCGGGCTGCCTTATTCCTCAAAATCAATCGGTTTTTTCCATAACCATATCACGTACCAGAGATAGGCAATCAAACTGATGAGGAACCATGCATAAAACAACACATTCTTCAACATGATATGTTCATGCACAAAAGCCAGGTCGTACATGATACCAGCAGTGGAATTAACAGCCAGCCACAACAACCCCAATGATAAGGTATTGAGAATACGGATCAGGTATTTTTTTATCCCGGGTTCCACACTATTGCTAATTAAGTAAAACGATCGCCATAAAGTTTATTTCACAAAGCATAAAATAATAGCCATTTAATTTTTTACTTTTTATTTTTAACCCTCCCTAATCAAAACTCTGGTTACTCGTCGCAGCCATTTTCAATATACGATCAAACTGAGCTGACGTTAGGTCATTATAGAAATAATAGATGGGATCAACGGGTATTCCGTTCTTATGTACTTCATAGTGGCAATGCGGGCCGGTACTCTTGCCGGTATTACCCACATAACCTATCACCTCTCCCCGTCTTACTGATTGTCCCACCCTTGCCTTAATGCGGTACATGTGGCCATATAGTGTTTCATAGCCATAACCATGATTAATAACAACCCTGTTGCCATAGCCACCGGTATTAAAGCCGGCATCTCTTACCGTACCATCGGCCGTAGCATAGATTGGGGTTCCCTGCGGGGCGGTAAAGTCTAACCCGAGATGCGCGCGTCTTTCCTTATAAACAGGATCAATGCGGTAACCAAACCCTGAAGCAATACGGTCTAAGCTCTTATTACTGATAGGTTGAATGGCAGGGATGGCTGCCAATAATTTTTTCTTGTTCTTCACCATATCGCCAATCTCTACAAAAGATTTTTCCTGGTACGCCATCCGTAAGGCAAGGGTATTGAGTTGGCCCGTCATGCTTTTGATCAGTTCAGTCTCGCCCATGCTCTGAACCAGCATTACTTCTTTCCGTTGCTCCATGTATTTGATACGGGCGCTATCCGGTATGGGCTGTGCTTCAAAAATGGAGCGGTACACATTATTGTCGCGATTTTCTATTTCCCCCATCTGCATTTCCAATTGTTTAAGCCGCTCTTCAAATACAGTGTAATTAAGCCGCATATCCTCAATTTGCTGCCTTAACAGCTTTTCTTTGGGAGAATCAACATAGCGCAGGATAATGGCCACAATAATAAGCCCTGTTACCATGGAAGTTGCCATAAATCCGAATATCCTTAGTAACCGAACGCGCAAAGGTATTTCCAGCTTTTCATAGCGGAGCGAATGGGTATTGTAGTAGTATTTTACCTTTTTCATTCGGGGGGTGTTGCTCGTTCCGGGGTTTTGCTTACGCCTCTCGATTCCTTATCTTTGGAGCCCTTGAAAAGCAACCAAAGATAGTTTCAAACCAACTAAATATCTTTTAAAATTTTGACTGAGATGATGACCAATGCAGAGATACGACAGCAGTTTTTAGATTTCTTTGCTTCAAAAAAGCACCAGATCGTGCCATCTGCTCCCATTGTGGTAAAGAACGATCCTACCCTGCTGTTTGCCAATGCGGGCATGAACCAGTTCAAAGATTTTTTCCTGGGAAATAAAAAACCAGCCAATCCCCGTATTGCCGATACACAAAAATGTTTGCGCGTAAGTGGCAAACACAATGACCTTGAAGAAGTAGGTGTGGACACCTATCACCATACCATGTTTGAAATGCTGGGCAACTGGAGTTTTGGCGACTACTTTAAAAAAGAAGCCATTGCCTGGAGTTGGGAACTGCTGACAGAAGTGTACCGGCTTGATAAGGATAAGTTATATGTGACCGTTTTTGAAGGCGATGAAAAAGAAGGCCTTCCCAAAGATGAAGAAGCTTTTAACGAGTGGAAGAAATACATAGCTGAGGACCGCATCCTGCTGGGAAATAAAAAAGATAACTTCTGGGAAATGGGCGATACAGGCCCCTGCGGCCCCTGTACTGAAATTCATGTCGATTGCAGAACAGCCGATGAAAGAAAAACCATCCCCGGCAGAAGCCTTGTCAATAATGATCACCCGCAGGTGATAGAGATATGGAACAATGTATTTATGCAGTTCAACCGCCTGAAAGATGGCAGCCTGCAACCATTGCCCGCACAACATGTAGATACGGGAATGGGATTTGAACGATTGGTGCGTGTACTGCAGGGCAAGCAAAGTAATTACGATACCGATATCTTCAGCAGTACCATTGCTGCAACAGAACAGCTTACCGGCAAAAAATATGCTTATAGCGATCGTAAAGAAGACATTGCATTCCGTGTATTGGCCGATCATATACGGGCCATTGCATTTACGATTGCAGACGGGCAACTGCCCAGCAATACCGGCGCCGGCTATGTAATACGACGTATCCTTCGCCGCGCTGTACGCTATTATTACTCTTACCTTGATTACAAACAGCCACTGTTGTTTCAGTTGTTGCCACTATTAGCCAAACAGTTTGAACATATTTTCCCTGAACTGCAGCAGCAGGCAAACTTTGTAAGCAAAGTAATTAAAGAAGAAGAAGATGCATTTCTGAGAACACTGGAAAAAGGATTGAAAAGAATGGATGACATCATTGAAGTTGCCGCCAAAACCAATGCCGGCACCATTGAAGGAAAAGCAGCTTTTGAATTGTTCGACACTTTTGGTTTCCCGGCAGACCTTACAAGGCTGATTGCAGCAGAAAATGAACTCGGCGTTGATGAAGCAGGTTTTGAAGCAGCAATGCAGGAACAAAAAAACCGCAGCCGTACTGCTACCGCCATTGATACTGAAGACTGGGTGATCTTAAAAGAAGACGGCATGTCGGAATTTGTAGGCTATGATACCCTTGAGATCCCAAGCAAAGTGATTCGTTACCGGAAAGTAAAAGCAAAAGGCAAAGAATTGGTGCAATTGGTATTGGAAGCCACCCCGTTTTATGCAGAGAGTGGCGGACAGGTAGGTGATACAGGCACCCTTGATTTCGACGGGGAGCTGGTAACAGTGACCAACACCAAAAAAGAAAATAACCTCACCATACATTTTGCAGAACAACTGCCTGTTAATATTACAGCAGCTGTAACGGCAACGGTGGACAGGCAGAAAAGACAGGCCATTGCCATACACCACAGCGCTACGCACTTATTGCATGCTGCATTAAGAAAAGTGTTAGGCACTCATGTGGCACAGAAGGGAAGCTTAGTAAATGCAGACAGCCTTCGTTTCGACTTCTCACATTTTGCCAAAGTGACTGAAGAGGAGATTGCACAGATCGAGACCCTCGTAAATGAAAAGATCCGTGCCAATATTCCTGTACATATCCGGGAAATGAGCAAAGACGAAGCGGTGAACATGGGCGCTATGGCATTGTTCGGCGAGAAATACGGCGATAAAGTACGTGTAGTGATCATTGACCCTGCTTATTCAATAGAGCTTTGCGGTGGTACGCATGTTGGCTTCACAGGTGAACTCGGATTGTTTAAGATCAAACACGAAACTGCCGTGGCAGCCGGGGTCCGCAGGATGGAAGCAGTCAGCGGTGCTGCAGCAGAAAGACTGATCAATGAACAGTTTGATCAATTGCACATGGTGCGCGAATCGCTCAAACATCCCAAAGAATTAGCAAAGGCAGTGGATGGTCTGATCGCAGACAATAATGAACTAAGAAAACGTATAGAAAGCTTAGAAACAAAACAATTGAATACCCTGAAGCAGGAACTGGTGAAGCAGGTAGAAACGATCAATGGCACCACTTTCTTAGGCGCCGTTGTTGAAGTAAGTAATGCAGATGCCCTAAAGAAAATATGTTTTGACCTCAAAAACGAATTGACCTCCTACTTTGTGGTATTAGCTGCCAATATCGAAGGCAAGGCACAGGTAGCCATATTAATAGAAGAAGCATTGAGTACTGCTAAAGGCCTCGAAGCACCCAAACTGATCAAAGAACAGGTGGCCGGACTGATCAAAGGCGGCGGCGGCGGACAGAAAACACTGGCCACCGCAGGCGGCCAGGATGCCAGTAACCTGCCCCGGGTCATTGAAAAGCTGAGATCACTGATTCTTTAACCTTATTTAACATTTCCGAAGTTCTTCGTATGTTAGAAAATGCAGTACATTTGACTACTAAAGATTTCGTACAACTTAAACTTTACTACTATGTATGTCAAATGGATGGCCACATCATTGCTGGCATTGGGCGTAGCAGTTACTGTTACAGCCCAGACAAAAGACACTGCAAAAACACCAAAAGATAACCCGGGCAGGGAAGAAAGCATCATCATCCGCAAGAAAGGCGATAACAATGAAAAGATGACGATCGTGGTTGACGGGGATAACATCACCGTTAATGGCAAGGACGTCAAAGACCTTAAAGATGCAGAGGTTGAAGTGTTGCGTGGCGACGAACACGACCTGGCCATGGTACCCCGGATAAGGGGGAACAGGAGGCTGTATGGTCCGATGGGGCTTCTGGAAGGTCCGCATATCCTTATGCATGGTAACCGTGCTGTATTAGGCGTCCTGAGCGAGAAGCATGAAAAGGGCGCTAAAATAACAGCGGTCAATAAAGAAAGTGCTGCGGCAAAAGCAGGACTTCAGAAAGACGATATCATCACCAAAGTTGGTGATACCAAAATCGAAGATGCAGAGGGTCTGTACAGCGCCATAGGCAAATACAAGCCGGAGGACAAGGTCAGCATTACCTATCTCCGCAATGGCAAGGAAAGCACCACCACTGCTGTACTAGGTAAGAACAAATCTTCTGAAGCAAAAGTGTTTCATTTCAACGATGACTTCAATCGCGATTTCAACCACAACTTCAATTTTAAAATACCGAAGCTGCGCGATATGGACGGGATGGAATTTTCCTATGACCGCAAGCCTAAATTAGGGCTTCAGATACAGGAACTTGATAACGGCAAAGGGGTAAAAGTAATGGATGTGGATGATGAGGCGCCGGCGGCGAAAGCAGGCATACAAAAGGATGATGTGATTACAGCAATAGATGGAAAAGAAATAACATCTGTAGATAATATAAGAGCCAAAGTGCGCGAGTTGAAAGAGGGTGATAGCGTAAAACTCACTTACCAGCGGGATGGCAAAACACAGACCGCTGAGATCAGGTTCCCTAAAAAGCTCAAAACGGCTGATCTCTAACTGCTTATTACATTTTATTTATTTCTCATGTTGTATCACACCGCGCTATTCCTGGCGCGGTTTTCTCTATTTTTGCACCCAAATGCTCCTGAATACTAAATACGAGGCCGTTATTGGCCTGGAAGTACACGCACAACTGGCTACAATAAGTAAATTGTTCTGTGGCGACAGCACCTCATTCGGCGCGGCCCCCAATACGCATATCAGTCCCATTACCATGGCCCACCCAGGAACCCTGCCAAAGACCAATAAAAAAGCGGTGGAATATGCGATTAGAATGGGACTTTCCTGTCACTGCGAGATTGAAAAGGACAACTATTTTGCCCGGAAGAACTATTTCTATCCAGACCTTCCAAAAGGTTACCAGGTATCACAACACACCACTCCTATCTGCAAAGGCGGTTATGTAACCATACGCACTGCAGCAGGAGAAAGGAACGTGCAGCTCAACCGTATCCATATGGAAGAAGATGCCGGTAAGAGCATTCACGATATGGACGATCATTATACCTGTATTGACCTGAACCGTGCCGGAACACCTTTGATAGAGATTGTAACGGAGCCCGATATTCATTCAGCAGAAGAAGCCTGGCAGTATGTAACGGAAGTAAGAAAATTGGTTCGCTGGCTGGGTATCTGTGATGGCAATATGGAAGAAGGCAGCCTGCGTTGTGATGCCAATGTCTCTATCCGTTTAAAAGGTGAAGCAAAATTAGGCACCAAAGTAGAAGTAAAGAACCTCAATTCAATCCGCAATGTAAAAAAAGCAATTGAGTACGAGATCGATAGAATGATACAGGCAGTGGAAGAAGGTGGCAGCATCAAACAGCAGACCCGCAGCTTTGATGCATCGAACGATACTACTTTTGCCATTCGCGACAAAGAGGAGGCCAATGATTACCGCTACTTTCCCGACCCTGACCTCGCTCCTTTTCACCTGACAGATCAATTTATTAACGCCATCAGGGTGTCCCTTCCTGCTTTGCCAAAAGAATTAATGGAGAAGTACCAGTCCGCTTACGGGCTGAGTGCTTATGACGCTGCCCAATTGTGTGACGATAAAGCAACAGCTGATTATTTTGAATCAGTGATCCAGCATACAACCCAATACAAAGCGGTAGCCAACTGGATGCTGGGGCCTGTTCGTCAACACCTGAATGAAACCAATGCTGGTTTTGATACCCTTGCTTTACTACCTGTTATTTTAGCGGACCTGATCAAACTGGTAGAAGAAGGAAAAGCCAGTTTCTCAGTTGCCTCGTCAAAAATATTACCCGTTGTTATTACCAATAACGCCGATCCCCTGCAGGTAGCTGAAACCATGAACCTGTTACAGGTAAGTGATGCTAATGAGCTGGAAACATGGATCAACCAGGCTCTTGCAAAAATGCCCGAGAAAGTACAGGAATACAAAAAAGGGAAAAAAGGATTGGTAGGCCTTTTTGTAGGCGAAGTAAAAAAACTAAGCAAAGGCAAGGCCGATCCTAAAGTGGTAACGCAGTTGCTGGAAGAGAAGTTGAACGCGTGAGAGAAAATATCATCTGACATCTAAAAATAGGTTAATGAAGAAGATCACATATTTACTTGCAGTTAGTATGCTGCTGCTTGCCGCCTGCCAGGAAAAAAAATCAGGCAGTTTTGTAGTAAGCGGTAAAATTAAAAATGCCCCATCACAAAGGATTTTTTTGGAAGAACTACCCTACGGCGGAGAACAACCCGTAATACTTGATTCGGGCAGTTTGAAAGCAAATGGCTCCTTTGAGCTCAGGGCAATGGGAAGAGAGGAATCCTTATACAGGCTGGTTATTGAGAACGGGCCGGATGCATTATTAGTAAATGACAGTAAAAGCATCCATATTGATCTCGATGTAAACCATTACCGGACTTACAAGATAGAAGGTTCGCCGGCGAGTGAAAGCCTGCATGTGTTGTTTGAAGACTACCGCAAAAAGGATTCTGCCTTGTATGCAACCTTCCAGCAATTAGATACTTTACAAAAGCAGAAAGCAACCGATAGTGTATTAGCCATCGTACGCAGCTCACGGGACAACCAGATCAAGGTGATGAATAAGATGGTGACAGATTTCATTGAACAATCGCCCAGTCCCGCTGCCCGGTATTATGCATTAGGTATGGCGTCCCGGACATTGGCCCCCGATGAATTGAAGAAATTGGTCAACGCCTCTGCTGATAAATTCAAAGGCCATGGCGGCTTAGCCAAGATCAAAAGCCTGCTGAATGTGCAGCAACCGGCCACCGCTAAATATGCTTTATTAGACAAGCAGGCTCCCGAGATCAGCCTTGCAGATACAGATGGCAAGCCCTTCCTGTTAAGCAGCTTAAAGGGGAAATATGTGCTGGTTGATTTTTGGGCCAGTTGGTGTGGTCCCTGCAGAAAAGAGAACCCGAATGTGGTCGCTACTTACCATAAGTTCAAGGACAAGAATTTCACCATCCTCGGCGTATCGCTCGATTCTGATAAAAACTCCTGGGTAAAAGCCATCAAAGAAGACAACCTCGACTGGAAACATGTAAGCGACCTGAAACAATGGGAAAGCAGCATGGTATCACTTTACCAGTTCGATGCTATTCCTTTTAATGTGCTGATAGATCCACAGGGAAAGATTGTTGCAACAGGGTTAAGGGGAGAAGAATTGGAGAAAAGATTACAGGAGCTGCTGAAATAGTGCGCTGATAGTATCACCGCTATAATAAATCAAAAGATCCAATGTTTGACACATTGGATCTTTTGATTTATTGTTATACTATACAGTCTATCGTTTAGTTATCAACGCACAATTTGTTTAACTGTAATTCAGTTGCTGAAATTGGCCAGATATAGTTCTGCGCTGTATAAGGAATGGCGGCGATATTACTTTTGGCAGGGATTGGCAATCCCAGTCGTAACAGATCGGGGGCCCGTAATCCTTCTCCCAGAAACTCTATCCTGCGTTCTGTCATGATCGCATCAATCAAATCTGAAGCACCGAGAAAACTGGCTACAGTAAAAGTTGTAGATGCATCAGAACGGTTACGTACGGCATTCAACAAAGCCACTGCCTGCGCATCAACTGTATTAGATGATCTTACTTTTGCTTCGGCAAGGTTCAGCAACACTTCAGCATAGCGCATTACCGGCGAATAATCTGTAAAAGGAGACGGGCTTTGGTATTTGCTCAAGTATTTCTTCCCACTGGATGCACTGTAAATAAAACTCCGTCTTTTATCTGTAGTTGTCCAACCTGTATTAGCAATAATGCCTGCCTGATTAAGTGAATATTCCCCATTACCGCCATTCAGTGCAGATACTCCATAGTAATAACCCAGCTGATTCTGCGTACCGGGTATTTCCGTGGTACCATTGAATGGCATTGACAGTATAGATTCAGTAGTGATATAAGGGCTTTTGAATACATTGGTAATATCAGCCTGCAATGCAAAAGGCACACCGCTTGTAGCAGAGAAAGGGGCAGTTGCAGGAACTATTTTATTGGCTTCTGTTATTGCTTCAGCATATTTCTGCATGCTCAGGTACACCCTTGTTTTTAATGCAATCGCAGTGTTCCTGTGTGCACGTGTCACATTCACAGCCTGGGAGCTATAGGTAAGCGGTAAATTAGTTTCGGCAAAGTTCAGGTCATCCAATACCTGTTGGTATACCTGTGCAACTGTGCTTCTTGCCAGGTCATAATTACCTTCGCCTGTGTTTCCTTTTAACCGTAGCGGCAACCCTGGCTTGGCTCCTGCACCGTCATTATAGGGACGTGCATAGAGTTGCAGCAAACTATAATAAGAAATCGCCCTTACCAACCTGGCTTCTGCTGCATAGTTATTGGCGAGCGTGGAACTAACCACTTTGCTTCCGCCTGCTGTCATTCCATCCAGGAACACATTGCAAAGGTTGATGGTGGAATAGGCCTGCCCCCACAAATTCACCACACTATTAGTGCTGCTATTGTTCATTGTTCCATTCCATATATCAAAGCCCGTTACTACGTTGGTAAGTTCGTTGATGAACTCATCAGCACGGATATCATTGTAAACCAGGTAACGCCCGCCATAGAACGAGCCTGAACGCAGCGCTCCATATAAGCTGTTTACCTGACCCAATATGCGATCCGGTGTGGCAAAGGCCGATGCATCTGATATAGTTGTAGTTGGCAAAGGCTTCAGCAGGCTCTCCTTTGAACAGGAGGCAGCCATCATTGTTGATGAAAGTAAAGTGATATAAAATATTTTCTTTTTCATGTTTCTGATTTTGATGATGCATTAATTGATTTAAAAACCAATATTTAAACCCACTGTAACAGTGCGGCCATTTGCAACCTGGTTTCTGTCCACACCCTGGTTGATAGAGCCATTGCCATTAGAAGAGGACTCAGGATCGGGACCGGGGTATTTTGTAATGATCGCCAGGTTATTGCCGCTTACATAAAGTCTTACCCTGTTCAGTTTCGCTTTGTCAAGCAATGTTTTAGGCAGCGTATAGCCAACTGTTAAGGAACGCAGTTTTATAAAATCTCCTTTAAATACATTGATATCCAGTGGGAATGCCGAACCGTTAGATATATTATCTCCGTTGATCACCTTTGGAAATGCCGCTGTTGCATCACCTGATTTTTGCCAGCGATTGAGGATATCCACTTCGTTATTCCAGAAACGTTGGTCGTGCAGACCAGCCCTTGTTCCATAATATACGTAGAAACCTGTCTGATAAGTTAACAATGCGGTCAGTTCAAAATTCCTATACCGGAAAGTATTTTCAAATCCGCCCTGGTATTTAGGATTCGTATTCAGGTAAGGCTTTGCATCAGCTGAGCTAACTGAAGGGGCCACTGTGCCATCCGCATAAGAAAACCTGAACTGTCCGGAAGGCACTATATGCTGGAAGAGCACGTTTTTGCCTGCAGCATTGATGAATATTCTCCTGCCTGTAGCAGCATCAATACCGGCAGTACGCGTTACATATAAAGTACCTACAGGATAACCGGGTAACGTGATGTTCACTGATTCCAGTCCGGATGTAGATGCCACTAATGAAGGTAATCCTGGTGCCAGTGAGGTGACCTCATTTTTATTATAAGCGATATTGAATGATGCGTTCCATGAAAAATCTTTATTGGATACAGGTGTTGCATTCAATGAAAATTCCAGTCCCCTGTTATACATCGTGCCAACATTCGTTGCAATAGCATTAGGTAAACCCGCAGAAGGTGGTTGCGTTACGAACAGGATCAGTCCATCAATATTGTTATTATAATAAGTGATTTCACCAGTGATCCTGTCTTTCAGGATACCAAAACCCAGGCTGATGTCTGTTTTGGTACTCGTTTCCCATTTCAGGTCGGCGTTGCCCGCATTTGCAAACCCAAGTGTAGGATTGGTGGCATATAACCCCGCTCCATAAGTTGACAGGGAGCCAAAATTGCTGAGGCCTGCTATATTACCGAGCCTGCCATAACTACCTTTGACTTTAAAGCTGCTGAATACTTTATCTAAGCCTGCTGTGCTCCAGAAATTTTCTTTAGTGATCTCCCAGCCTGCAGAAATTCCCCAGAAAATACCATATTTATTGTTGGTACCTAATTGTGAAGCACCATCGCGACGGATATTACCACTGATAAAATATTTCTTAGCAAAATCATAATTCAAACGGCCGAAAATGGAAGCCAGGTAATTCTCACCAATATTACCGGCTGTATTCGATAATGCCACTGTCCCAAATCCTCCCTGTATATTGGTATAGAAAGGATCCGATAGGGTGGTCCTGTTCACACCAAAACCTGAGCTATTGAGTTTTTGCTGTTCATTACCTGCCAGCAAACTGAAACTATGGTCATTGCCAAATGTATAATCGATCTGGGCAGTATTCGTCCACACCCATCTTTTATTTTTGTTATAGCTGCTGGTAGCAGAACCGATAGGAAAGCCTTCGCCAGTTTTAGGGCTCGCAAACTGATCATTATCCACATAAGAATAATCAACACCATATACCGTTCTTAATGTCAGCCATGAAACGGGTTTCAGTTGCAGGTATGCATTACCCTGGAACTGGTTGGTTTCACTATTTTGCTGGTTCAGATCCAATGTTGGTACAGGATTATAAAAACCTACCTGCCCTACTTTATTGCTCATCACACCCAACAGGCCGCTTGCATTCACGTTATAGCTGCCATCATTATTGTAAGGCGATACACTTGGTGAGCTTATCTGGGCCAGCCTGGCTAAACCACCTGTGTTAAATGCCTCACCTGACAGAGATCCGGAGCTGGCAGCGGCAAGGTTTCTTTGATTGGCATAAGCCAGTTTACCTCCTACGGAAATTACTTTATTTACTTTATGATCTATATTGGCAAGGATTGTCTTTCGCTCAAAATCATTGCGCCTGATGATACCTTCCTGCTTGGTATACCCAATAGAAAAATAATAACTCGTGGTTTCATTAGCACCCGATATATTAACATTGTGGCTGTGCGATAATCCTTTTCTGTAGATATAATCGTACCAGTTGGTATTGATAGGATTGCCATCCGGTCCGTTGCTCAATGCAAAATTGTTGGTAGTGGCATTAAAAGTACCTGCATTTACAAGCGCTTCGTTTTTAATAGCTGTGTACTGAAAAGCATCCAGTAATTTAGGCAGGCGCTGAACCTCAGTCCAGCTTACGGAGCCTTCATAGTTTACACGTGATTTGCCCGGTCTGCCTTTCTTCGTGGTAACAAATACAACACCATTGGCGGCACGGCTGCCGTAAATAGCAGAAGAAGCCGCATCTTTGGCAATATCTATGCTTTCAATATCGCTTGGATTGATGCTGGCTAAGGCGTTACCCGCTGCATTGGTCGAAGTCTGATCTCCGGTAAAAGCCGGAACACCGTCAATCACAACCAGGGGGTAAGAGCTTAAAGAGATAGAGTTTGTACCCCGGATCCTGATCACAGGCGGATTATTCAGTACCCCGTTGGGAACAGTAACCTGCACGCCTGCGGCACGGCCGCCCAGTGCCTGTTCAAAACTCTGAACCGCCTTACCTTCCATAACAGTTCCTTTGACTGTGGAGGTACTGCCTGTTACTTCTTTTTTCTTTTGTGTACCGTAACCCACTACCACTACCTCAGATAAGGCTTTATCTTCTAAGCTAAGGCTGGCAGAAACAACTGATTTACCGGCAATAGCCACATCCTGCGCATTATATCCAATATAACTCAAACGCAAGGATCTGATTTTATCAGAAACCTGAATGGCGAAACTTCCATTGTTATCAGTGAGGGTTCTTTTGTCAGAGCCGACTGCAGTAACTGTAACACCCGGCAAGGGGTTTCCTTTCTCATCTGTTACCTTACCGTTGACAATACGGTTCGTTTGCGCCTGGACCTGTCCTAATAATAGAACCATCCCGGCAATTAAAGCCAGTAATTTTCTCATGAACGTCTAGTTTTAATATTAAAAAATGATTAAAAATAGACAGTATCCAATTCAAAAACGCTGTTTTCTGCAGAAAAATCTTCCATTTCTGTGCAAAAAGGTAAGAAAAGACGCTTTCACTTGCGTGAAGTATGTAATATGAGTACCGGGAGCAGGATCAAATTAGTTAAAGTACCGACCACTAAGGTCAGCGAAGTGAGCCAGCCGAGGGACTTGGTGCCGCCAAAATCGCTGAAACAGAAAATAATAAAACCGGCGATCAGCACCAGCGAGGTATAAATAATACTGATGCCGGTATGGCGGATCGTTTGGATCAATGTGGGCGATACCTGCTTATTGTTATGCGGCAGTTCCTGTTTATAGTTGATCAGGAACCGGATGGTGACATCGATCACTATTCCCAAGGCTACACTGAAGACCAATACGGTGGAGGGCTTTAAGGCAATGCCCACCCAGCCCATTACGCCCGCGGTGATCACTAATGGGATGAGGTTGGGGATCAGTGAACAGATGAGTATTCTGAATGAACGGAAAAGGTAAAGCATGCACAAAGTGATCAGCAGAAAGGCCCAGAAAATACTCTCCTTCAGTCCCCGGATAATAAAACCAGACCCTTCCAGGAACGTCACACTACTGCCGGTAAATGTAACATGGTAACTGGCAGTATCAAAGATTTCATTGGCTTTGTGCTCAAAATCTTTCAGTAATACTGGCAGCCTGGCGCTACCGATGTCTTTCATGTTCACACTGATCCTTGCCACCTGCCGTGAGCTGTCCATGAAACTACTGATCAGTTGCATGAAGCCGGTTTTAGCACTATCGCTTTTCGCCCGCAGGTAGGGGGCCATAAAAGCAAGATCGCCCTCATAGGGGATGGCATAACTGAGACTGTCGCCATCGAAATAAGCCTGCTTGGCAAATTTCAGTCCCTCTACAAAAGAAAGCGGTCTGGCCGTTTCAGGTTTTGTGGCGATGTAGTGCGACAGCTCTTCAATATTGGCAATGGGTTTGGTAGACCGCATAAGGCCATTTTTCTTTTTGGTATCGATCAGTATCTCCAGGGGCATTACGCCGCCAAAATTATTTTCAAACCATTTCAGGTCAGTATACAGTTTATCCGTCTTAGGAAGGTCATCCACAATAAATCCTTCACTTTTGATCCGGGAAATACCCATCACTGCCAGTACCACAACGGCAATGGTGATGCCATATATCCATTTGGCGTGGTGAAAGGTCCAGCGTTCGATACGCACCAGTATGCGCTCCATCACTTTGCTGTCTAAGTAGCGAACGTGTTTGCTTTTCGGTGCTGGAAGATAGCTCAGCACAGGGGGGATGAAAAAGAGCGATACGAGGAATAAAGCCATAATATTGATACCTGCCACTGCTCCGAATTCTTTCAGCAGGGCACTGCGTGTCAGGGCAAACACTGCAAAGCCGATGGCCGCTGCGATATTACAGAAAAGGGTTACGATGCCCATGCGCCCCACCATGGTAACGAGTGCATGTTCTTTATTGTTGGTCTCCCGGTATGCAGTATGGTATTTATTGAGAAAATAAATGCAGTTGGGAATGCCGATCACCACCACTAATGGCGGGATCAATGCAGTCAGCAGACTGATCTTATAACCAAAAAGTACCAGCGTACCCATGCTCCACACCACCCCGGTTCCCACTACTGCTAAGCTCATGACCATGGCGCTGATGGAACGGAAAAACAACCATAAAGTAATGGCAGACAATACCAGGGACCCTACCAGGAACCAGTTCATTTCTTCTTTGATCCGGTTACTCATAGTGGTCCTGATAAAAGGAAGTCCGCTGGTATAAACTGCGGTATTGCTTTCTTTCTCAAATAATGTTACCTGTGCTATGATGTCATTAATCAGCCTGGTTCTGCTCTTGCTGTTCACCGTATCCTTGTCTACATTCACCCCCATCAGGTAGGCATGGGTTTCCGGGTTGTATAATAAACTCCTGTAAAATGGCAGGTTTTCAAAAGCCGAGCGTGCACTGTCAAGAGATGGCTGTGAGGTATATGGATAATGGAACAATTTGTATGGAACCAGCCGCTGGTGCACCGAATCATTCTTCAGGTTCACCACTTCCGGGATACTGATGATATCTTTTACCCCCGGTATTTTTTTCAGTTCCTGATGCAAATGACCAACTGCATTAAAAAGCGAGGTATTATAAAATCTATCTGACTGAATACCAATGACTACGGTATTTCCATCTCCACCAAATTTGCGCAAAAAGGCCTGATATTCCTGGTATTTAGGATTATCTGTTGGGATGGCCTTTGTGAATTCGTAACTCAGTTTAATCTGGGAGGCGAAATAACCCATGATGGCTGTGCAAACGAATAAAGATATCAATAATATGAACCGTTTTCTCAGGATGAATTGCCCCAGGCGATACCACATATGCAGATCAGATATTTTATTAAATAATAATGTTTACAGATAACTGTAAGTACTTAAAAAGCAATTAAAACAGGAACAGAAAAACGACTACAAAGAAAAGGAGAAAGGACTACATACCGATCAACCCCATTCATCTAATATTGTTATAGTTTACGTAAGTATCTGAAAAACCAAACCAATCACTTTTAAAAAGTTGTGCCTATTGCTTCTTTTTAGTTGATGGTTAATCCCCAATATCCTTATGATGACCAACAGGTATACATATCTGTTACTGCTTATCTGCTTATGTCTGGGCACTCATTCTTTTGCCAGGGGAAAAAGATCAAATGCCGATCCTGTTGTTCCTGCTCCACATACCAATTATAACTTAGCGCTCATCATGGGTCCTACCAGCCCGGTTTGCGAAGGTGATACACTTAAGCTAACAGTAACTCCAACAGGGGGAACCGGGCCGTATACCTATCTCTGGACGAAAGACTCCCTTCCTGGCATTCCATCTAAGTTCATATCCACATTGAGAAACCCGGTTATCCCCAATGCTACGCTTAGTAACTCCGGAACCTATAGAGTAAGCGTAAGCGATCTGTCATCTGGCGACCAGGCCCAGGGAATACTCACTGTTACAATTAATGCAAGACCTCTGGTAGCGGCCATCAGCGGCAGTTCAAGCGGCGGATGCGTGGGCAGCACTTTTACATTGAGTGATGCAACACCGGGTGGTATATGGAGCAGCAGCAATACTGCAGTAGCCGCTGTTGGTAATAACGGGCTTGTAACCATTATAGGAGGCGGCACCAGTACTATTATTTATACCGTTACCAATAACGGATGTTCTGCATCGGCAACTAAAACAATCAGTGGTGCCAGTGTAATAATGGCTTCTGACGTTTTGGAATGTAACAATGGTGTGAGAACTTATGATAGTATACTTACAAATCCATATCGTGTAAAGTATGATAATCCAACCACGGGCAGCTATTTATGGATGATAACAGATGGGAATGGCACAGACGTAACAAGCAGCGTTTTCAAAAATTCAACAACCCCTACAAGCGCCTATCCAAGCGTTCAACTGGTGAAGGGCAACTGGTATACCCTTAAAGTAACTTATACAAGTAACGGCATTACCTGTACTGCCAGCCAGAAAGTGTACAAACAGGTAGCTGTTGCTGATACAATATCTGGATCACATGATACTACGGTTTGTTATTCTACCAATTCAGTCCCAGTATCGGCAAGAACTTCCGCTGTTGTTACCACACTTAGCTGGGGAACAACAGGCACCGGAACTTTTTCACCCACCAATGCAGTAACAACTAGTTATACACCAAGTGCCGCTGACAAAGCAAAGGGGGTAATAACACTTTATGTAACAGCCAGTAGCACAATAAACGCAACAGGCAGCTGTGGCAGTGCAACAGCCACTGACTCAATGAAGCTGCATATCTATCCCAATAACACCGGCACCAACACCACTCAAACCATCTGTTCCAACCTGCCATTGAACTACACCCCTACTTCCTCCATTGCGGGAAGTACTTTTTCATGGGTATCAGCTGTAACTTCCGGTTCTGCCACCGGTAACAGTGCCAGCGGAACCGGTAATATCATCGATTCATTGGTTAATTTATCCAATACTGCTGATGCGGTGGTCAGTTATACCATCACCCCTTATTCATTTATATCCTCAACTAATACCTGTACAGGGACACCATTTACCTATACTGTTACTGTTAAGCCAAAACCGGCTATTACTATCACCAACAATGCCGCAGCCATCTGTACAGGCAGCGGTACCAATATCCAGTTCGGCAGTTCGATAACTGGTTCAACCTATACCTGGACTTCTTCAGTAATTTCCGGATCTGTTACCGGTAATTCTTCCAATGCAGTAGCTACTGCTTCCAACACTATCACTGATGCACTGACCAATCTTGGTACCAGTAATGCAACGGTACGATACAGTATCACCACTGTTTCCCCCTCCGGTTGCGGCAGTCAAACCGGCGCTACTAATGTTTTGGTATACCCTTTACCAAGCACTGCCGTTGCAGGTCCCGCGCAATCGCTCTGTAATGCCACCGGTACCACACTGGCTGCCACAACCCCTACTATAGGTACCGGCAACTGGCAGTTTGTGTCTGGACCATCGGCGGTAACCTTCGGTACCCCTTCTTCTCCCACCAGTACGGTGAGTGGACTGGTATCCGGCACTTATAAATTAGCCTGGGTTGTGTCCAATGGTTCCTGCCCAACATCGAGCGACGTGGTAACCATCTCCAATGCAACAGCTCCTGTCAGCGGCGCTGTGAGTTCCAATTCCACCGTTTGCTCCGGCAGCAATAGCGGAACGCTTACCCTATCGGGCAATAATGGCACCATTATCCGCTGGGAAGCTTCCACCGATGGCGGTACTACCTGGCCCACTGTTATTAACAATACGACCAGTTCCTATACCTATACCAACCTTACTGTAACTACTTCCTTCAGGGCGGTGATACAGAATGGTTCCTGCAGTACTGTAGGTTCCGCACCCGCTACCATTACGGTTAACCCTGTTTCAATTCCGGGAACACTTGCTTCCAATGCTACTGTCTGTTCAGGCACCAATACCGGAACACTTACTTTATCGGGCAATAACGGCACCATCATCCGCTGGGAAGCTTCCACCGATGGCGGTACTACCTGGCCCACAGTGATTAATAATACCAGCAATACTTATACGTACAATAACCTCACCGCTACTACACTCTACCGGGTCATTGTACAAAACGGCGTATGCGGCGCTGCCAACTCCAATGCAGTAACCATCACTGTTAATCCACAAACAGTGGCTGGTACATTAACCGCCGATGCTACCGTTTGCGCTACTGCCAATAATGGCACACTCACCCTCAATGGCTATACAGGAAATGTTGTGCACTGGGAATCTTCTATTGATGGCGGTAGTACCTGGACCACAGTTACCAATACCGGCAATACACTCACTTATAATAATCTCACCACAACAACCCTTTACAAAGCACTGGTACAAAGTGGTGCCTGTACTTCTATTTATTCCAATACAGTTACAGTTACCGTTTTACAACCGGTAACCCCAGCCAGCGCCGGCCCGGATCAGACACTGTGCAATACCGCTGCCACCACGCTGGCCGCGAATACACCCAGCGCCGGCGCAGGTACCTGGTCTTTCATATCAGGCCCTTCCTCTGTAAGTTTTGCCAGCCCCGGCTCGCCTACTACTAATGTGAGTGGATTGACCTATGATAAAACGGCCAACGCGAACGGTGTCTACAAACTCATATGGACCATCTCCAACAGTGCCTGTGCCAGCTCCAGCGCTACTGTTACCATTACCATTCAACCACCGACCAACCCTGGTACGCTCACTGCACCGGCTACTGTCTGCGCCACTGCCAACACCGGTACGCTCACCCTCAGTGGTTATACCGGCAATGTTGTGCATTGGGAGTCGTCTATCGACGGCGGCAGCAGTTGGACCAATATTGCCAACACCACCAATACCCTTACCTATACCAATCTTAGCACTACCACTGTGTACAAAGCACTGGTACAAAATGGTGTGTGTAACCAGCTTTATTCAAACAATACCACCATTACCGTAATACAGCCGGTAACCGCTTCCAATGCAGGACCTGCACAAACACTCTGTAACAGCACTTCCACTGTATTGGCTGGCAACCAGCCCAGTTCCGGTACCGGTACCTGGACACAAACAGCCGGCCCTAACACCGCTACCTTTGTCAATCCCAATGCTTATAATACCACCGTGAATGGATTGGCCACAGGTACTTACCAGTTTACCTGGACCATCGCCAATGGCACTTGCGCCAGTTCCGCTTCCACAGTAAGCGTTACCGTACAGCCTGCTACCAATCCGGGCTCACTCGCTTCACCCGCTACCGTTTGCGCCACTTCCAATAATGGTACACTCACACTCAGCGGTTATACCGGTGCGATCCTTCGCTGGGAATTTTCCATCGACGGTGGCAGCAGCTGGACCACCATCGCCAACACCACCAATACCCTTACCTATACCAATCTTAGCACTACCACTGTGTACAAAGCACTGGTACAAAATGGTGTGTGTAACCAGCTTTATTCAAACAATACCACCATTACCGTAATACAGCCGGTAACCGCTTCCAATGCAGGACCTGCACAAACACTCTGTAACAGCACTTCCACTGTATTGGCTGGCAACCAGCCCA
>CAZDQB010000007.1:59368-61885 GCA_964507525.1 uncultured Sediminibacterium sp.
CAGCACCTGGAGCCCCATCGCCAACACCGGCAACACACAGGTTTACAATAACCTGTCTGCCACTACCGTGTACAGGGCTTCTGTGCAAAGCGGCGTTTGTTCTGCTCAATATTCCAATACCGTTACCATCACCGTCATGCAGCCGGTAACTGCTTCCAATGCAGGGCCTGCACAAACACTCTGTAACAGCACTTCCACTGTATTGGCTGGCAACCAGCCCAGTTCCGGTACCGGTACCTGGACACAAACAGCCGGCCCTACCACCGCTACCTTTGTCAATCCCAATGCTTACAATACCACCGTGAACGGATTGGCCACGGGTACTTACCAGTTTACCTGGACCATCACCAACGGCACTTGCGTCAACTCTGCTTCCACCGTAAGCGTGACCATACAGCCTGCTACCAATCCGGGCTCACTCGCTTCACCCGCCACCGTTTGCGCCACTTCCAATAATGGTACACTCACACTCAGCGGTTTTGTAGGCAATGTGGTTCGCTGGGAATCTTCCACCGACGGTGGCAGCACCTGGAGCCCCATCGCCAACACCGGCAACACACAGGTTTACAATAACCTGACCACCACCACCCAATACAGGGTGGCCGTACAAAGCGGTGTATGTGCAACGCTATACTCTAACATTACTACCATTACTGTTTTACAACCCGTTACTGTTGCCAATGCAGGACCCGCGCAAACATTGTGCAATACCAGCTCCACCACACTTGCAGGCAATACCCCCAGTTCAGGCACCGGTACCTGGACACAAGTATCGGGACCGTCCAATGTTGTTTTCACCAATCCAACCAATCCGGGCACAACCGTATTTGGATTGGTTGCAGGCACGTACCAGTTTACCTGGACAATTTCCAATGGCGGTACCTGCGCCAGTTCCAGCTCTACGGTAAGTGTTACTGTACAACCGGCTACCAACCCAGGCAACCTTGCTGCTGATGCTACCGTTTGCGCCACTTCCAACAATGGCACCATTACCCTCAGCGGTTATACCGGCAGCATTCTTCATTGGGAATCTTCCACAGATGGAGGTACTACCTGGAGCAATATTGCCAATGCCGGCAATACACAGGTATACAATAACCTTGGGACATCCACCAAATACAGGGTGTCTGTACAAAATTCCATCTGTCCTGCACTCTACTCTAATATCGCCAGTATTAATGTATTGCAGGCGGTATCTGTTGCCAACGCGGGACCAAACCAGGTACTCAACGGCGTTACCAGTACCACGATGGCAGGTAATACCCCCAGCTCAGGCACCGGTACCTGGACACAGGTATCCGGCCCTACCACCGCTATCTTTGCCAATCCCAACGACCCGCATACCAGCGTTGGCGGCTTAAATTATAATACCGTTAGCAATACGGATGGAGTATACCAGTTCAGATGGACAATTTCGAATGGCGTATGCGCCAGTTCAAGTGCTGTGGTTACCATTACTGTACAGCCTCCCACCAATCCGGGTATCATCGGTCCGGATTTCGTGGTTTGTACCGGCACCAACCAGGGAACCCTTACGTTGACAAATTATACCGGTACCATTCTCCAATGGGAGTCTTCTATCGATGGCGGTACCAGCTGGAGCATTATTCCCGGTACAGCAGGCTTAGTCAGCTATACTTTCCATAACCTGACCACTACTACACTGTTCCGTGCACTGGTGAAGAATGGCGTAGGTGCTGCACTCTACTCAGGAATTGCAGCTACGGTTACCGTATACCAACCGGTTACCCCTTCTAATGCAGGAAGTGACCTGACCCTCTGTAATACTACTACCGCCACACTTAACGGTAATATACCTACTTCAGGCACCGGCAAATGGACACAGGTATCCGGTACTAATACAGTAACTATTGTGAACCCGGCCGATCCGCATACGGTAGTGAATGGTTTAATAGTTGGGGGCACTTACAAACTTATGTGGACAATCACCAATGGAATATGTTCTGACTCTTATAGTACGATGAACATCACAGTTCTGCCACCTACTATCCCCGGAACCATTGCACCCGATGCTACGGTTTGCTCCGGTATCAACAATGGTACCCTAACCATCACCGGTTACAGGGGCAGTATTTTACAAGGTGAAATATCCATCGATAACGGCGGTTCATGGACCCCCATTGCAAATTCAGCTGGCCTTACCAGCCTGAGCTATAGCAACCTGACTGCTACTACGGAGTTCAGGGCACTGGTTCAAAATAGCGTATGTCCGGCACTGTACTCTAATATTGCTACGGTTTACGTAACGCCTCCTGTTACTACTTCCAATGCAGGATCTGCACAGAACCTTTGTAATGTAACATCGGCCACACTCGCTGGTAATACCCCTGCTTCAGGCACTGGCCAATGGTCTTATACAGGCGGACCCTCGTCAGCTACCGTATCATTTACCAATCTTTCAGACCCGCATACCACTGTTAATGGCCTTGCAGTAGGTACACACCAGTTCACCTGGACCATCTCCAATGGTACCTGTGCCGATTCTAAAGATGTTGT
>CAZDQB010000007.1:61985-102371 GCA_964507525.1 uncultured Sediminibacterium sp.
GTACTTACCAGTTCACCTGGACCATCTCCAATGGTACCTGTGCCGATTCTAAAGATGTTGTTACCATTAATGTCTATCCACCTACTGTGCCTGGTAACCTTGTTGCTGCTGCTACTGTCTGCGCTACTGCTAATTCCGGCACACTCACACTCTCCGGTTATGTCAGCAGCATCCTTAAATGGCAGTCTTCTGCCGATGGTGGTACTACCTGGACTGATCTTGCTAATACTGCTAATACATACACTTATAATAACCTCGCTGCTAACACCGCTTACAGGGCCTATGTGCAAAATGCTGTATGTCCCGCGCTCTATTCCAATGTGGTAACTATCACTACCGTACAGCCTGTTACCACTGCCAGTGCAGGACCTGTGCAGAATCTCTGTAATGTGGCTTCCACCACAATGGCTGCAAATACACCTACTTCAGGTACTGGTAAATGGTCCCAGGTTGCAGGACCTTCCAACGCCAGCTTCACCAACCCTGCTGACCCGCATACCACTGTCAATACACTCATTGCAGGTACTTACCAGTTCACCTGGACCATCTCCAATGGTACCTGTGCCGATTCTAAAGACTCTGTCCAGATCACTGTGTATCCGCCTACCCTTGCAGGTACACTTTCAGGACCTGCTACCGTTTGTTCCACCGCCAACAACAACACCCTCAACCTTGCCGGCAACAACGGACATATCCAGCACTGGGAATTCTCAATTGACAATGGCAGCAGTTGGACAGTAATCGCCGATACTACGCATAGCTATACATACAATAATCTCAAAACCACTACCCTGTTCAGGGTGCTGGTACAAAGCGGAACATGCGCTACTGCCTACAGCAATATTGTACTGGTAACTGTATTACAGCCTGTAACGCCTTCCAATGCGGGCGCCAGCCAGGTATTGTGTAACAGCACGGCTGCTACACTCAATGGCAATATACCCAGTTCCGGTACTGGAACCTGGGTACAGGCAGGTGGCCCTACCACGGTGAGCTTTGCCAATGCCCAGTTACCGGGTACTACTGTGAATGGATTGATCCCGGGTACTTACCAGTTTACATGGGTGGTTTCCAACGGCGCCTGTCCATCATCTACCAGCACTACTTCGGTGACCATTAACCCGGCAACATTTGCTGGCACACTGGTTAGCGATAACACGGTTTGTATCGATGCTAATACAGGTAAATTAGCTCTCTCCGGTTTTACAGGCTCTATCATCCGCTGGGAAGCTTCTATCGACAGCGGCGCCAACTGGACCGTCATTGCCGATACTGCCGCTACCAGGGTATACAATAACCTCACAACCAACACCCGTTACAGGGTACTGGTACAAAGTGGTGTATGTACCTCTCTGTATTCCAATTCAGTAACGATCACCGTAAATCCTTCCAGCGTTCCAGGCAAACTGAGCGCCAATGCCAGGGTCTGTGCCACTGGCAATATGGACACTTTGCATCTCGGCAGCCATACGGGCATCATCAACCGCTGGGAGTTTTCTACAGACAACGGCGGTAGCTGGACTGCCATCAACAACACCACCGGTACTTATGTATATAAAAACCTTACCAGTACCACACTCTACCGCGTATTGGTACAAAGCGGCATTTGTTCAGCAGCGTATTCAGCCACTGTTATGATTACAGTTGACCCCCCAACGGTGGCAGGTACGCTTGCTGGCAATGCTTCTGTTTGCTCCGGCAGCAATAATGGCCGTATTATTTTATCCGGCAGGACAGGCAGTGTATTGCATTGGGAAATCTCTGTTGATAGTGGTGCCACATGGAATATAGTTACCAGCACAGCAGACACAGCCATTTATAATAATCTTACCACCACAACGAAATACCGGGCGCTGGTACAGAATGGCGCCTGCGCTACCCAGTATTCCAATATTGTAACCATTGCAGTTTCACAACCGGTAACTGTTGCAAAAGCAGGCATTAGCCAGGTATTATGCAGTGCAAATACTTATACGCTGCTTGCCGGCAATGCATCCACTTCCGGTAGTGGTAAATGGAGCTTTGTATCCGGCCCCTCAGCTGTTTCCTTTGCAGATATATCATCTCCCAACACTACTGTCAGGGGCCTGCAAATAGGCGCTTATCGGCTTGCCTGGACCATCTCTAATAATGTCTGCCCCAATTCTGCAGATACAATTGCCATTAAAGTTGATACCATACAAGCCGGATTCAAATTGTCAAGTATTTACGACTGCGGAAAAACGACTTACCAGTTCACAGACACTACCCGTTCCAATTTCGGTATACAAAGCTGGAAATGGACACTGAATAATAGTAAAGACACCATTTACAAAAAAGACCATAGCGTTGTTTTCACTACAGAAGGTTTGAACGATGCAACCCTTACTGTTCAGAGCAATAGTGGTTGCATCAATACCACTGAAGCCAAATTCCAGGTAATTGTTTACCAGTTCCCTAAAGCGGATATCAATACCGTTGCTGATGTCTGCAGGAACCAGTTATTCCAGGCTTCACCAGTAGTAGATTCAAAGGATTCCATTGCATACAGGCTGTGGAACCTGGGTAATGGTCTCAGAAGCAAAGATTCAGTTGTAACAGTACAATACATGACCGACGGTAACTATACCCTGAAGTTAACAGTGGCAACCGTTAACCACTGCTTCGATTCTGTACTCAAACAAATTGCGGTTCATCCGATACCTATCCTTACCATTAATCATGCACCGACTATTTGTAAAGGTGACTCTATCCTGCTGCAAGCCGCCGGAGCAACAGGTTATATCTGGACAGATCAATACAGCAATATCGTCTGCAATGGCTGCAATGCACCCAAAGTAAAACCTGGTAATAACAGTCAATATAAAGTGATTGGGTACAGTGAGTATGGTTGCAGCCAGGTAAAAACAACAGATGTGCGCGTGATCCAGCCTTTGAAAATGATTGCGGCAAAAGGCGATACTCTTTGCGCGGGCGAAAGCAAGCGCTTGTTTGCAACCGGGGCTGCAAGTTATACCTGGTATCCTGAAAAGGGACTGAATAACGTAAATCTAGCATCACCTGTGGCGAGCCCGCTTGAAACCACTATCTACCACGTCATAGGCAAGGACGATTTCAGTTGCTTCACAGATACTGCAAGAGTAAAAGTAGTAGTGGGTCATCCTACTCCGATCAAGATAGGAAAAGATACTGTTATTGTAGCCGGCAGCACCTATCAGCTGAAAGTGCATGCTGCCAGAGAGGATATTCGTAAACATCGCTGGAGCGGGCATCCTGGTTTATCCTGTGTTACCTGTCCTAATCCACAGATCCGTGTTTCTGATGATGTCAGCATCACCTGTACAGCCATTAATGCGTTTGGATGTCCAAGTACTGACACCCTCCATATCAAAACATTCTGCCCAACCACTCAGCTCTTTGTCCCCAATGCCTTCACGCCTGATGGCGATGGCATCAACGATGTACTGATGATACAGGGAACCGGTATTAAGCTGATCAAGAGCTTCCGGATATTCAGCCGCTGGGGTGAACTGGTTTTCGAAAGAACCAACTTCCAGCCCGGTGATGCCGCCAATGCCTGGGATGGGAAAGTCAGGGGTAAATTAGCCACACCGGATGTGTTCGTATACATATGTGAAGTAATTTGCGAAAAAGGTATACCTTCTTTCTTCAAGGGCAACATAACCATATTAAAATGAGTAGAAATTTTACACTGAAATATTTATTCGTTGCCTGTTCTGTTTTATTGCTGGGCATCCGGGGGAATGCGCAGGATTTTACTTTCTCTCAGTTCTATGAACAGCCTTTATTACGCAATCCCGCACTGGCTGGTGTTTTCACCGGTGATATTCGTGTAGCGATGGCCCATCGCGATCAATGGGGAAGTGTTACCGTTCCTTACCGTACCACTTCCATGAGTGTGGAATACAAATTACCTGTTGGTTCAAAGAATGATGTACTTACCATTGGTTCGCAGATGAGCTTAGATGGCGCCGGCGACCTTCGCTTAAGAAGGACACAGTTCCTGCCTGCGATCAATTTTCATAAATCGCTGAGTGAAAACAGTGATACTTATTTATCAGTTGCCTTCATGGGCGGACCCGTTTCCAGCCAGTTCGACGCTTCTCAATTGAAGCTTGGCGACCAGTACCGCAACGGTTCGTATGATCCTTCCAATCCCAGCGCCCAGCCTATTACGGCTACAGGCTATTCTTACTGGGATCTTACAACCGGCCTTTGTTTCAGTACCTCTTTTCAGAATAGGGCAAAACTTTACCTGGCAGCGGGGCTGGCACATGTTACCAATCCAACGATCAAATCAGTAACTGGAAGAGTAGCCGATTTTCTTTCACCTAAACTTGCATTCAACCTTGGTATTCATGCCCCCTCGGGCGAGCGGGGACATGTTATGGCATTCGTTGATTACTTTACCCAGCGTAACAGCAGGCAGTTATTAGGCGGAGTGCTATATGGCATGAACATCAGAGAATACGACAACAATGAACCCGATATTTTTTATATCGGCAGTTTTTTAAGATGGGGAGACGCTGTGATACCAACAGTAAAAATGGAGTTTGAACACTTTAGTATCGGTATAAGTTACGATATCAATATCTCCAAACTACGCGTAGCATCAAACTGGCGCGGTGGATTAGAACTGACAGCCACTTATCGCGACTTTCTGAAGATCAGAAGCTCTACACTGGATAAAATAAGGTGCGTTCGTTTCTAAACTGCTACATGGCAATAAAATAAGCGCCTGCCTGGCAGCCTGCGCCAACCAGTAAGCCGAGGTATATTTCTTTATTGGTATGATCACTTACCAGCAACCGGCTGGTACATACCAGGCCTGTAATTAATACAGCAATGCTGATGGGCAGCCCCAACGGTACCTGGTAATAAAAAGCAAACAAAATAATAGTGGCCGCCGCTCCTCCGGCGCCCATAGCGTGCAAACTGATCTTGTTATAATTATTGATGATCAGTCCAAATACAGTTGCAATGAAAATACCCATGTAAAAGAATTTCAACACCTGTGGCTGATCAGTAAAATTTCGGCTGAGGTAATACATCCACCAGTAAAAGAACATCGTAATAATGTAAGGAACGATACGTTCTTTTTTTGTATGCAGAAAAATACTTTCGCTGAACTTTAAGCGCCACAGCAGGAATACAGAGAAAGCAGGAAAAAAAGCTGTGATCCAGAATAAACCAAATATCCGCATTTTTAATTGCCATTCAGTGATCCCCGCAAACTCATAGGGGAACCGGTTGACAAGAAAAAGAAAGACATAAGTAGGAATGAACAAAGGATGAAAAAGATACGAAATGATCCTGGCCGGTATTGTCAGCAGTAACGGATATTTCGCGGGAACTATGCCTGTTGTGTGATCCATAAATAATACAATTTATTATACGTGTTTCCAGTCGTCGTTCGATGCTTACTTGAAGCCCGCCGCTTTATTTTTTTACTTTGATAAAATAGACCACCGTATTATGATCCAGGTCGCTTGCAACATTGACTTCAGTACGTTTGTTCTCTCCGTCGGTTATGATCATCAATGCTGAATTAGGTGGTGTCAGTCCCAGATTCTCTGCAAAGAAAATCATTTCATTCTTACTTTGATCGGCATTTAATTTTACATAGAAGCTGATCGGCTTATTTACTTGTAAGAGCTGCTTGTATACAACTAATTTCTTATTATATATCACTGAAACCGAATCATAATCGAATATCCCGTTGTCATACAGCTCTATATGTACAGAGTCGGAAGTGGAGTATAAGAACAATGGTTTCCTTGGAATTCTTTTGGTCATTTCTTCCACAACATCCGGCTTTTTCAATCTTGGCGTAAAGTCTAATAATTCTGTGATAGCCATTTTATCAAGCAGTATATCGGCCCTTCTGCCGGTAATGATTTTCTTAGATGAATCGGGAAGTATTGCAGTAACGGGTTGTGCTTTTTCCTGTTGCAGGTTCCTTACAGTAACCTGTTTCTTTTTGCTGTTATCAACTGCTTCATCTTTGCGCAGCTTATTAGTAAGCTGGTTTTTCTGAGGCTGGTTAACAGCAAGTAAACGTTTTTTATTATCTGTATTATTATCCATCGCAGCTGTAACACCAGCTGCCTCTTCCTTAATATCTAATTCTTTACCCGATGGATACCATCTCGGCCTTTTCTCTGTTGTCAGGATCAGGTCGGACCGCCTGTTGGCAATCTGTTTATCCTGGTCATAGGAGCTGTCTTCCCGGCAGGGCATAATAAAATGCTTTTTGCCAAAGAAATCAATATTGATCCTGGATGCATCTATTCCTTTCTTTAATAAATAAGCTTCTACCGACTCAGACCTTCTCCGGGACAACCGGATGTTATTTGACTGTGTACCGATACAATCGGTGAAAGAAGCCACTAATATATTCAACGCCGGATTGTTTTCCATCGTCCTTACCATCCTATTCAGTTGTGCATAGTCTGTTCTTCTGATCCGGGTGCTGGCAAAATTATAATTGATATAGTCTCTTTGAACAGTAATTTCATTTACCGAATCCATTAACCGTTTGCGTATCCGTTCGTCTTCAGCAATGGCGTTGATTGAATCCTGCAATCGCCTGCTTTGAATGGCAGCCATATTGTTGTAGCCGGAATCTTTTGCTGCGGCGGTATTTTTATAAGATAGCCGCACAGCCTTGAATAATTCCAGGCAGCAGGAAGAAGCCCTGTCGGAGCTGAGATAGGCAGTATCTGAACGAGTGTCCTTACTGTAATACAAATCGTTTTTTACAGAATTATACGGGTATCCGAGGTTGGTGACATTGGCAGACCATTGATTGGTAACGGGATTCCCGCGCACTTTATAAATATCCATTCCTCCCATACCCTCTCTGCCATCTGAGCTGAAATACAGGCAGCTTGAATCTGCATCATAAAAAGGAGAAGCTTCTTCTGCTATCGTATTAACAGTGCTGCCAAGATTTAAAACGGTACTCACCGGTTGTCTTCCGTTCATTTGCACCATCCATATATCATATTGACCATGACCACCTGGCCGGTCAGACGAAAAAAATAAATAATTGTTGTCCTTTGTGATAAAAGGTTGCCTCGAATTGAACCCCGTTACATTAACAGGATCCGGCAAGCCAACAGGCGCACTCCACGACGAATCAACAGCCACCCGTTTCATGTAAAAGATAGCGTATGTCCCCGGTAATTTCCCCTTCTCTTTCCAGCCGGTAAAATAAAGTGTCAATCCATCTGCCGAGAGGGAAGAAGCCCCCGTGTTCATATCTTTTACAGAGAGTGTTGTAATTTTTTTAACCTGGTTGGAATTGAATTTGCCTGAATAGAGTCTTACTGGATATATTATTTCATTCTGTTTATTGCGTTCACGTCTCGATGTACTGAACCAGAAAGAGCTGTCATTAATTTTATCCAACGCAAAATTAGAACCATCTGCAGAAACAGCAGCAGCCAACCTGACGATCGTAGCCTGGGGAGGCAATGATTTATTCTTTATGATAAAATACCCGTTCGCGACCCCCAATTTGGCGCTTTGTGCATATGCATCCTCCTTTTTATAATTTTTTAAGAAAAGATTAAATGCAGTTATCGCTTTTTCAGGTGCATTATCAGCGATCAAACAAGTGCCATACCATAAACGAGCTAAAGGAAACTTTGTGTCCTGCGAGGCAAGGTATTGTTCATATGGCGCAAGCGCTTCTTTATAATGATAACAAAGCCTGTATGATTCTGCCAGCTGGTAAAGAACAGCAGCACGGTGAGAAGACCTTACTTTTGCCCGATGGCCATGGCTGGCTGGCTGATAAGGATACAGGAGGTCAGGTGTTGTTGTTAATGCGGCGCTGTCATACAGGAGTGATGCATACAATTTTGCAGCGTTATAATAATCTTTGTTTTCAAAACTCTCATCAGCCCTTCGTTCCGTCTTTCTTGCACCCTGGGCATGACTGCCAGCCGGCATCCATAATACCGCCAACAGGATCACGGTAAAAAAAACAGGATCGTATTTCTTTATAATCTTGGACATATAAACTTCGTATCTGGTGTTTTCTTGTGATTGGTAAAACTGATCGATAATTCGTATCCGCCGTTGCTGGAAGACACTGTTTTGAACTGTGACACATTGATATCATAGCTCAACCCGATCGTAAGTCCGTTAAACCGCAAGCCCAGGCTTGGCGCTACCGCATCATTGAGACGATAGGTACCTCCTGCTATCAGGTCTTTATCCCCGTCTATCTTAAGGTTGATGGCTGCACCCCCTGCTATTTCATCGGCGTTGCCCTGGCGCATATAAATAGCATGCGGAATCAGCTCAGCTCTTTCACTCAGTTGCAAACGTATACCCCCATGGATCGAATACCGTATGGGCACTTTATTATCATTATTGCTTGAAAGGAACTTGCTGTTGGGCTGGGTTGGATGATACAGGCTGATCCCTATAAATGGATTGAAAGATTTGGATGGATCGCCATCAAAATACAGGATACCTACACTGCCATCTAATGATGTGGCAGACTTGTATGTAAATATTTCATTGGAAGGCATGGACGGATCATACCCAATCACAGGATTAAATTGATTACCGTATTGCAGCTTGTTAGGGTCTACCGTCCTGTTTAACATCCCTAACTGAAATCCGGCTCTTAATACTTTGTATTGTGTAAGACGTACCTGGTAAGAAAGGGACAGGTATCCGCTGGTATAATGATAACTGCCGTCGCTGTTTGCCTGGCGCAGAATGGTCAGTCCCAAGCCAAAATTTTTAGGCAGCACCATATCACCCGTCACACTTTGTGTGGTAAAAGGAGAAACAATACCGGGTACCTGGCGCCTGTAATTGGCGGTAACGCGGTAATTGCCGTCTATAGCACCCGTGAAAGCAGGGTTAAGCCATAAAGGATACGCATAGTATTGGGTAAAATGAGCGTCTACCTGGGCCTTCAGGTGATTTGCGGATACCAGCAAGATGATGACTACTAATAAAAAAAAATTACGCATTTCATTTATTTATGACCATGTTTGTTATCAACTGAACAGTTATGCTGTTATCTTATCAAACTAAATGACCCGCTTTTGGTCACCCTTTTTCCATCCTGCATAATGGCTTCCAAAGCATATATATAAATACCGGCAGGCGCTTTTTCTCCTTTATAGGTACCATCCCATCCTTTTGTAGTGTCTGTGGACGTAAACAACAGTGCACCCCATTGGTTATAAACCATGAGCCTGACAGATGAAATGGCTGTAGCATACACAAGCAATACATCATTGACCCCGTCTCCGTTGGGTGTAAAGGCATTGGGCACGTAAATGCCATCGCCAAATGGGTTCAGTGTAGTGGCCCTGGCCTGGCTGGTATCGCTTGTCTGGCAGGAATAAGGGCCGACTGCTTTAACTGCTATGCCAACGGTTTTATTAGGGGATAAGCCCGTGATCGTTTGTGTCAGACCCTGGAGACCGCCCGCAGGATTTACATAACTATTTCCGCCATCCAAACTAACAAGATAGCCTGTGGTGCCGGGCACCGGATCCCATCTGAAGACGATTGCTGCCAGGCCAATTGAATCGGCGTGAATAACCGGTGAAGGCAGTTTTACCCTTACATTAATACGGGTGTTGGCATTTTTTGACGGGCACACGCCTGTTGGGGTACTGGTTGCATTGATAATGTAGGCAATATCCTTCACAACATTTTTTGCTAAGTAATAGCTGCCCGTATTGATAACAGTTGCATTGCCCGGAATATACCAGGAATAAGTAATACCTGTCTGCGGCGTTATAACATAAAGAGAATCTGCATCGCCGGCACAGACCGTATCTTTTTGCACGCCCGCAATGAAATCTTTAACCGGTAGTGCGAACTGAACTTTACTGGTATCGTTCAGCGTACAAACACCCTTTGTTACCTTAACGGTATAAGTACCGTTTTGTTTTACCGGGATAGTTTGTGTGGTATCGCCCGTACTCCATAAATAGGCATTGAAACCGGCGCCTGCGTCTAACCGCGTTGTATCGCCGCATATATTCAGGTCGTGTTGAAGAGACGTCTTCATATTCCTTACAGTAATGGTAATACTGTCCTTACAAACAGTGCTGCCAAGTGTCCGTGTTACTTTGTAAACAGTTGTCTGGGCCGGTTTCACTGTAATGGAAGAGGTCGTATCACCGGTTGACCACAGGATGGATTTAAAGGTAGGGGGAACCAATGTTGTATCGGGGTAATACGCCCATATACCATCGAATCTTGCCCAGATCATCCTTTTACCCACTGGGTCATAGTAAGCATAGTTATTTAACTTAGTTGTGGGCATCGCCGGCGGCACATCCCCCTCTCCATAAAATGCTACAAACCCACTGTCCGCACCGCGGCGGAAGTAAAAGGTTTTATTGGTGTTGGGGAGGTTTTGGTTTGATGTGTAAGTATTTGTTGGCTGGTATCCGCCAAATAAATAAAAGCGTACCTTGTCGTAATAATTGACAAGCGCTCCTTCGTATTGGATGGATTGGTTATTGACCGGTAGTATGTTTTGAAATTTATAGGTCGTCAGGTCAAGCTCCCACAGATCCCTCAGCCAGCAGTACATGCCGTTGTTGGCAGTAGCCCAGGGGCTTCCCAGGGTACAGGTACCGGTCAGTTCATCTCCGGTATAATTACCCTGCCCTGAAAACAGGTAAAGTTTTGTGCCATCACCATTAGTGCTTACAATGTTCCCGCCTTTGGGTGGGGTTGAATCAATCAGCGGATTGGGTTTCTTTTGATCCCACCCGGTAAGATTGTTTTCATAGATCCAGCTTTTCACCTGGTTGAAACCATAGCCGCCGTATAAACCCGCTCGTTTTGTAATAGGGTTCCAGTAAACAGAAGAACCATAACATTCCCTGTCGATGGCTCCGCCTCCGATGGCTGTCCAGCTACCCCCTGTATCGGGTATCGCATAGACTGAATCACGCCCGCCGCGCCAGCACAACAATCGTTTATTGGAGTAGTCGTAAGTGAATTCTGTATAATCGCCCGGCCAGTTGGTTGCTGTGATGGCCAATACACTGTTGTTCTTTAAATCGAAGCGTATTATTTTCTGGTGAATGACGGAATACAGGTATTGGTTGGCTTTGTCGTAACCAAAGGGCTTGATATTGAACAGGACACTATCAATGGCGTTTCCTTTGATCAGTAATTTCCATACACCAGGTAAGAGACTGTCTTTTTTTGGCGGGTCTAAGAGGTCAAGTGTTACACTTGCACCGGGACAAATGGTCGTATCTTTCTGGCGGATAAAAGTTGAGCAGGGGGCAGATGATTGGGCAGTGGCTGTTTGCGCAGCCATACACAGAATAACAAACAGTAAAGAAAGAAGGTGTAAATTTCTTTTTTTCACAATGGTTTTTTATAGGATATGTACATGCCGGTACTGTCAGCGAAAATATACAAAACCCCGTAGATTTCATATATAGAACGCTTTTTCCTGCTACTTATTGTACACAGTCCTATAATTCCTTCCGCAACCTTGCCACAGGTATATTCAGCTGTTCCCTGTATTTGGCCACAGTTCTCCGGGCAATATTATAGCCTTTTTCCTGCAGCATATCGGTGAGCAGTTCATCGCTCAGGGGTTTGCGCTTGTCTTCTCCTTCTATCAGGTCGCTCAGGATTTTCTTCACTTCCCTTGTACTCACTTCCTCGCCGCTATCAGTGCTTAAAGATTCACTGAAGAAGAATTTCAGTCGGTAAGTGCCAAATTCTGTTTGTACAAATTTACTGTTGGCCACCCGGCTAACGGTAGATATGTCTAATCCGGTTAGTTCCGCAATGTCTTTCAGGATCATCGGCTTCATGGTGGTTTCATCGCCGGTAAGGAAGAATTCCCGCTGGTGTTTCATGATGGCGCTCATGGTGCTGATAAGGGTATCCTGCCGCTGTTTGATCATGTCAATAAACCATTTCGCAGCATCTATTTTTTGTTTGATGAACAGCACTGCTTCTTTTTGCCGTTTATCTTTTTTACTTCCTTTGTCATAGTCTTTCAGCATATCGCGGTAACCTTCACTGATGCGCAGATCGGGTGCATTCTTGGCATTCAGCGTCAGTTCCAGTTTACCATTGCTGTTGAGTACAAAGAAATCAGGAACAATATAACTCTCCGCTTTATTGATCTCGCCAATATTCCCTCCTGGCTTCGGATTGAGCTTGATGATCTGTCCGATCACATCCCTGAGCTGCTCATCGGTAAGGTTCAGGCTTCGTTGTATTTTTTCGTAGTGCTTCTTAGTAAACTCATCAAAGTATTTGCCTAATATCTGTACGGCGAGTTCTACACTTTTACCTTCAGATAATTTTCGTTTGAGCTGCAGTAATAAACATTCTTTCAGGTCCCTGGCACAGATACCGGGCGGGTCAAATTGCTGTATTTGCCGGATGATATTTTCAATCTCGTTCTCTTCTACTGACAGCCCCTGCCTGAAAGCGAGGTCATCTGCGATAGAAGAAAGCTCCCTGCGCAAATAACCATCATCATCAAGACTCCCTACCACCTGTTCTGCTATCCTGTAGCTCCGTTCGTCTAATTTCAGCATACCCAACTGATCCAGTAACAAATCATGAAAGCTTGTTTCCACTTTGATGGGGATCACTTTCTGATCATCCATTTCAGGATAGTTATCATCTTTCAGTTTATAATCAGCAATCTCTCCGTCATCATCCGCTACATACTCGCTGATATCGACATTATCATAATCCTCTGCACTGCCATCAGGGTCAGGGTCATCATCCGATCCATTATCAAACTCTTCCTGTATATCATCGCCATATTCATCTTCATGCCCCTCTTCATCCATTTCCAATGCCGGGTTTTCTTCCAGTTCCTCCTTGATCCGTTCTTCCAGGTTAGCAGTAGGCACCTGCAACAGCTTCATTAACTGTATCTGCTGCGGCGACAGTTTCTGTAGTAACTTCTGCTGTAATGATTGACTTAGTGACATAGCCCGGAATCTATGATTTAGGATGTAGGATTTGGTGATGGCTGATGGCTGATTTGATGATGCAGAATATAGAAAATAACTATTTCACATCCTACATCATCAAATCCTGCATCCTAAATCAGCCATCACCAAATCAGCCATCCTGCATTTCTTTTAAACGTTGTAAATTTACATACAAATGAAAATCACACGCTAATGAAACGAATTTGTTTGTTTGTGAATTTATTACTAATTGCCACTGCTGCAATCCTTGCGCAGCAGGCAAAACCATTGGATCCCAATAAGCAGAAATTAATTGACAGCCTTAAAAGTACAACTATAAAGCTCTTACCAGAAGATCATTACAGCAAAAATCTCTCTTTCTTCTGCAAAAAAGAATTACAGCTCGAAAAACTCACAAAAGTTTCGTTAAAAATAAGGCTAGGCAGCCTTGATTATGTTGACCGGCTGGAAGGAAAGAAAAAAAACTGACTACCCTTTTACTGCCTGCCTGCTCAATACTTTCCTGATCACAGCTACCATTTTTTCGCCTTTCTCTTTGATCTGTTCATCGGTCCATAATAAAGTGATAGCCGTAGATATACAGCGGCTCATAATTGCATCGCTTGCAGGGAACTTTGTTTCTTTCAGTTTAAGCAGTGCAGCTTTCTGACCATCATTCAGGTTATTGAGTGTAGTTGCATTTTTCAGATGGTCCCAGTTACTGATATAATGCCAATTGTTGGCATACCAATAAAAATTACCTGGCAGTATGCCCTGTTCTTTCATCTCTGCTACAAATGCCTTTGCCAGTGCCTCTGTAGGCAGGAACCAACTCAGGAAAGTGCAGCTATCACCTGCAGGATCAGGTATCTCACGAAAACTTACCTCGGGCACCTGTTCCAGGTACGAACGCAGCTGCCGATGATTTTTTCTTTGAATAGCCAGGAACGTATCTAACTTCCTGATCTGCGCCAACCCCACTGCTGCATGCAGTTCACTGATACGGTAATTGTATCCGATGAACGGATGCAGATCGGCACCGCGGTCGGCGCCTTTATGATCATGACCATGATCGGTGTATCCATCGCTCTTTACATATAACGCTTCATTGTTGGTCATCACCACGCCACCTTCAGCACAGGTGATGGTTTTTACAAAATCAAAAGAGAAAGTACCAGCGTGGCCAATGGTGCCTACTGATCGTCCTTTATATGTGGCGCCGATACTCTGGCAGGCATCTTCCAATAAAATCAATTGGTGTTCATCGCATAACTGTCTGAGTGCATCAATATCGGCCATACTGCCGCACATATGTACCGGCATTACGCATTTGGTTCTTGGTGTGATTGCTGCGCGAACGGCTTCCGGATCGAGGGTGAGTGTTTCATCAATATCTACCAGCACCGGTATGGCGCCAACACTCAGTACCGCTTCAAAACTGGCAACAAATGTGAAAGAAGGCATGATCACTTCATCACCGGCGCCAATATTCAACACCGCCATGGCCGTGGTCAGCGCTGAAGTGCCGCTTGAAGTAAGCTGGGCATATTTACAACCAAATGTTTCCGTAATGGCCTGCTCCAATTCCTGTGCTTTCCATATTCCTTTACGCGGACCATCAAAACCATAGCGCATCAGGATACCTGTTTCCAGCACATCGTTTACTTCTTTCCTTTCTTCAGCACCAAAGAATTCAAAACCGGGCATACTTATTTAGTTTGAGGTTTGTTGTTTATGGTTTAAGTCCATTGTTATGGGGTACAAAGGTAAAGAAAGTGAGGAAGACTATCTTTGTCTCATGAAACCTACTCTTTTTTACTGTTATGATGCCTATTGCGGCTGGTGTTATGGTTTTAGCCCTGTGATGAGGAAAGTTGTGGAAGCTTATCCGCATGTGCCCGTTGAGGTACTGTCGGGTGGTATGATCCTTCCCGAGAAACCCGTACACATTGGCGTTACGGCCGGATACATCCAGCAGGCATATAAAACAGTAGAGGAACATACACATATTGAATTTGGTGCAGATTACCTGTGGCATATCAATAACCCGGACATGAGTGACTGGCATCCCAACTCAGAAAAACCTGCCATTGCACTCTGCATTTTTAAAGAGTTTTACCCGGAACGCCAGGTGGAATTTGCATCCGATCTGCAATACGCATTGCATTTTGAGGGGCGTGACCTCACAGATGATGAAGCCTACCGTGGCCTGCTCGAAAAATACAGCATTAATCCGGAAACTTTTTACAGCAAGTTGAAAAGCGAGGAATACAAAGAGCAGGCCTATTATGAATTCTCTTTGGTAAAACAATTGCAGGTAACAGGCTACCCCTGTGTGCTGCTGCAGGTGACAGACAGTAAATTTCATTTACTGGCAAGGGGATATACAGACTACCATACATTCGTTGCGAGGCTTGATGCAGTATTGAATGAGCTGGTAAAAGCAGAGCAGAACTGATCAGTCAGCCGCAGATTTTTTACTGCCTCCATCTTGCATTTCCGCAAAGCAATGTGTACTTTTCGTACCCACCAAAAACATTTGTATGAAACGTTCCAACCTTTTGCTTGCTGCAACAGCCCTGCTGGTCTTTTCCTGCAAAAATGCAGCCAAAGAAGTATCAACCGAGGCCAGCGCTAAAAAAGATACGGCTGCTGCTGTACAGGCTTCCCCTGCCATGGATTCGGCTACTATGATGAAGAACTGGCAGGCATACATGGCTCCGGGAGATATGCATAAAATGATGGCTTCCTGGAATGGTACCTGGGCCGCCGCCGTAACCATGTGGATGACCCCGGGTGCCCCGCCAACGACAAGTACGTCTACCTCTGTTAACAAAATGGCTTTAGGCGGAAGATACCAGGTATCTTCCTTCACCGGTACATTCAACGGAATGCCTTTTGAAGGTATGAGCACCATGGGTTATGACAATACCAAGAAAGTTTTTATGTCGTCATGGGTTGATAATATGGGCACCGGCATGGTAAATATGGAAGGCCCCTGGGATGGGGCCACACAGACCATTGATCTCAAAGGAAAAATGCTTGATCCGTCTACCGGTAAAGAAATTGCTGCACATCAAACCTTTACTGTGAAAGATCTCAATACACAAACAATGATGATGTATGCACCAGGTCCCGACGGGAAAGAGTTCAAAACAATGGAGATTGTTTTTACACGTAAAAAATAGCGGTTCCTGCATAATAAAAAAGCCCCTTCGGTATAACTTGAAGGGGCTTTTTTATGTTAAAATAATTTTTCGCCCGGAGGTCTGATACCCTGCAACCGGATATAGATGGTGCATTGTCCGCGATGGTGCGTCTGGTGTTCAAAAGCTTTTTCCAGCAAGGCCAGCCTGGTTTCATCAAAGCTAAAGAGTTTCGCATGCTCACCCAGCCTGGCGGCATCCATGTTCTTAATGCTGGCAATGGCAAAATCATAGCTGGTATTGACATAATAGGCAACGGAATCCTTGTTTTGCGCAGTCTTTGATTTTTCCATATTATACCCACGGAATATCATGGGCGCACCGGTGGCTGTGCCAGTGAGGAAAATGTTTGCGGAAGCCAGGTGCAGCATTTGTTCTGCAAAACTCCGGATACTGTCGACGGCCCGCGCACCATATTTATCCGCAGGCATGGCAGCCAGGTATTCATTGGTATACACTTTAGCACGCTCCCAGTCTTTCACCAATTGCCCTTTGATACTATCGGGTTGCAGTCCTTGTGCTGATGCAATAGTAGCAAACAGGCTCAGGCCTGTCAGCAACAGAAAATAATGCAGGTTGTTTTTCATACAATCGAGTTTTTAGGAGGCGTAAGATAGGGTTAATTAATGCAAATTCATAATGATTGGGCAGCAATTGGATGAATGGTTCTTCAGGCATTGACTACCTTTTGCAACCGCCCATTTTTATTCCGTAGATCAATACCTTCCTCTAATACAGACTTCAGATTGGCAAGGTAAAACGTCCAGGCGTTGCCACATTCAATATAGTAAAAACGTTGTTTCGTCTCATCATCCATCGGCATTTCCTGTACCAGTTCACAAATGGTTTCTCCCTGCTTTTCCCGAATGGTTACTGTTACAATACATCCACCTGAAAATGAAAACTGCAGCCGGTCCAATCCGTTTGCAGCAAGTATGGTATGCGCTTCAGCAACACCATCGTCATACCCAAACCATAACCACCTGTAATGATCTCCCTCCTGCACCTGCTCATCGGTTGCCCGCAATGAGCCACTGGGCCTTGTAAAGACCGACAACCGAAGAAACCAGCGCTCAAGACCATGCTGTGTTGTCCATGCCTCATAAATAGCCTGAATGGAAGCCCTGACGGGTATACGCCTGGTAAAGGTTCGCCAGTTATAGGTTGTTTCCATGATACAATTGATTGTTTTTCTTATATGATCAGCGTCCTAAACTAATCATCAGGCCGTATACTTGCAAGCCTTCTGCCAGTTTTTGAAGATTAGATGGCCAAATACTATTTTCCCTTTACTTTGCACCTCATTAATTAAGCTATATGGAGTACAGTAAATTGATCTCAGTAACCGGTATGGGCGGTTTATTTGAACTGGTGGGCAGCAAAACAGACGGCGCTATTGTGCGTTCATTGGATGACAAAAGCACAAAATTCGTTAGCAGCCGGGTACATAATTTCTCGCACCTTGAAAGTATCGAAGTATATACCGTTCGCGACAATGTGAACTTAGTGGAAGTGTTCCAGGCTATGGATAAAAGCAAAGCGTCCCTCCCGGCCGATAAGGATGCAGCCGCTGTAAAAGCCTATTTCCGGAAAGTGTACCCAGATATGGACTTTGACCGGGTGTACAGCAGTGATATGAAGAAAATGGTCAAGTGGTTCAGCATCCTGAAAGAGAACAAAGTGGAGCTGAAACTGACTGACGAAGAGGCAGAAGAAGAAGCCGCAGGATAATACTATTGCAATTTGATACCGAAAAAAGGCCGCCTCCTGTGAGACGGCCTTTTTTCGGTATCTGCAGGTAGTTTGTTCTTATTTGAGTCGTACCTGGGTCATGTCTGCTTCGCTGTTTCTTCGGGGTTTCTTCGGTACCGCTTCGATAACGCTCGAAGAAATCCCGAAGCCGCTTCGAAGAATACCGAAGCGGGGACGCAGAAACAGCGAACCAAATATGAATGAAGTATGTACCAAATACAAAGGAACATCGAATGCCCAGCCTGGCATAACAATGCTCAATTACGCGCCATTCGTGCTAAAAGCCGCAAAAACCCGCAAGCTGGCGGCCGATAATCTTTATCTTGTGGGTCAGAAGTTTGCATTATGAAAAGAATACTATGTTTTGTGCTGCTCGCCATAGTGGCAGCTAGTTCTTCAGCACAGGTCTTTTATGAAAAAACGCCTGCTGCAGAACGCTGGGTTAAAAAGAAGTTCAGGAAATTATCCAAAGACCAGCGGATTGCCCAGTTAATGATCATCCGCGCGCATAGTAACCTCGGCTCCGAACATGTTGCTGCAGTAACGGAGCTTATTAAAAAATACAATGTTGGCGGGCTCTGTTTTTTCCAGGGCGGGCCGGTAAGGCAGGCCATGCTTACCAATTACTACCAGTCCATCGCCAAAACCCCTTTGATGATTGCGATTGACGGCGAATGGGGACTCGGCATGCGCTTAGACAGCATCATTAATTTTCCCCGCCAACTGATGATGGGGGCTGTGCCCGATGCACAGCTTATTTACCGGTTTGGAAAAGCAGTGGGCGAACAATGTAAGCGCCTGGGCATACAGGTGAACTATGCCCCTGATGTAGACATCAACAACAATCCCCTGAACCCTGTGATCAATGACCGGAGTTTTGGTGAGGATAAATACAAAGTAGCGCTTTACGGTGTTCAATATATGAAGGGCATGCAGGATGCAGGTGTGATGGCATGCGCCAAACATTTTCCCGGCCACGGTGATGTTGCGGTTGATTCGCACAAAGACCTGCCCGTCATCACTAAAACACGTGCGCAATTAGGCGAACTGGAATTATATCCTTTCCGCGAGCTGATCAAAGCCGGTGTTGGCAGTGTGATGATCGCTCACCTCTGGATACCCGCCATTGATACGACGCCTAATCTGCCCACTTCACTTTCACAAAAAAATGTAACCGGGTTATTACGGAATGAACTGGGCTACAAAGGCATTTCATTTACTGATGCATTAGAAATGCAGGGCGTAGCCAAATTTTATCCGAAAGGCGACGCTGCTGTTATGTCGCTCATCGCAGGTAACGACATGCTATGTCTGCCTGGAGATATTCCGGGGAGTATTACCAAGGTCAGGGAAGCGATCAAAGCCGGTAAAATTAGCTGGGATGATATCAATGAAAGGGTGAAAAAAGTGTTGCTCGCGAAATATCATCTAGGGCTGAACAAATTATCCCCCGTTCCATTGGAGAATATTACCAATGACCTCAACGCACAAACCAACCAGCTCAGGCAATTACTTGCAGCCAGTGCACTTACCCTGGTACGCCAGTCAGACAGCAACTTGCTCCCCCTCAAAGCAAAGAAGATCGCTTATGTAGGTATTGGCATTGATAAACCCAATGCATTCGCAGTCAGGCTGCAGAAAGATGCTGGCGCTGACCTGTTCTTCTTTGACGAGAAAAATAACAATGCCAACACCATCCTGCAACAACTAAGCAGCTATGATGCAGTTGTAACGGGGCTTCACAACTTCAGCCGCAGGCCGGCCAATGCATTCGGGCTTAGCGAAAAAACCATCGCATTCCTTAACCAGCTGCAGCAGCCCCATATTATCAGCTTTGTATTCGGGAATCCCTACGCTATCAAATTCATCAACAACCCGCAAAATTTAGTTGCCTGTTATGAAGATGATGAAGTTACCCAGGAAGCAGCGGCCGATCTGTTGCAGGGCAAATTGCAACCCAAAGGAAAGCTGCCTGTAACCATCAGCAGCAGTATGAAATTCGGCGATGGCATTGTATACAACAGTTACTTTCCGCTGGTCCCTCCTGAATCGGCCGGAATGCGAAGTGAGGAGCTCAACAAAATTGATGCAATTGCCAATGATGCCATTGCAAAAGGCGCAACGCCCGGCTGTGTTGTATTGGTAGCTAAGGATGGTAAAATAGTGTACAATAAGGCCTTCGGCTATACCAATGTTGACCGGCAACAGGCTGTGAACACAGCCATGGTGTACGACCTTGCTTCTGTAACCAAAGTATCTGCCACGACTGTTGCCATCATGAAATTATATGAAGAAGGCAAAGTTGACATTACTAAAACGCTGGGTGATTACCTGCCCTGGGTAAAGGGATCAGATAAAGCCCATCTGCAGTTGACCGATATTTTATTGCACCAGGCTGGGTTGGTTCCTTTCATCCCTTTTTACAGGGAGGTCATCGATACCATCAGCGGCAAACCATTGGCACAGTATTTTGCCACATCAAAAGATGCGCAGCACCAATACCGGGTTGCAGAAAATATATACCTCCGCAACGATTGGGAAGATACCCTGTACCATCGCATCCTGCAAAGTAAATTAAGCGAACCGGGTAAATACGTCTATAGTGATAATGATTTCATTTTTCTTGGCAAGATCGTGGAAGCAGTAACCGGCAAGCCTTTGAATGAGTATGTCCGGACGGTTTTTTATGAACCGCTTCGCATGACCACCACTACTTTCAGGCCAGGAGAAATAATGCCAATAGACCATATCGTACCTACAGAAGAGGAAAAACATTTCCGCCAGCAGCTCCTCCGCGGTGACGTGCACGACGAGGGTGCCGCTATGTTCGGAGGTGTTGCTGGGCATGCAGGATTATTCAGTAATGCATATGATCTTGCACAGTTGTATCAAATGCTGTTAAATGGCGGAACACTCAATGACATCCGTTTACTGCAGAAAGCCACCATTGATAAATTCACCGCATATAACAGTGCCGTAAGCCGGAGGGGGTTGGGATTTGACAAACCTGAAAAAGACAATGCCGAACGTAAAGACCCTTATCCGTCGGCAAGTGTTTCGCCGGCAACTTTTGGTCATACCGGTTTCACAGGCACCTGTGTATGGGTAGATCCGTCATACCAACTGGTCTATATTTTCCTGTCAAACCGGGTAACTCCTACACGCAACAACAATAAGCTGAGCCAACTGAACGTTCGGTCATCTATCCAGGAAGCCATTTATAAAGCTATGCTGAGATAAGTCCACCGCAAACGCTAACTTCGTAACTACCTAATCATAACAACACTTATTATGAAATCCAGCTTACGTTCCGCAATCGCACTGGTATTACTGATAGCGGTTTTATCCTCCTGCAAAAACAATACTCCAAAACAGGCAAAATACATTCCCAAAACTGCATCGGTGGTATTGGTGCTTGATGCGCAGTCCATGCAGGATAAACTCCAAAAAGGCGGTATCAATACCGACACGTTGTTAAACAGGTTCTTCAAACAGAGTACACCCGACAGTGCAGATAAAGAGCGGCTCAACGAACTGCGAACCAATGCGGGTATCGATTGGAACAAGCAGTTGTATTTCTTTATGGCACAGAAAAATGATGGCGCCGGCAGTGAAATGGTGAACATCTTTAACGTGATGGGAAGCCTTTCCAATGCCACCCAATTTGAAGCCTTCCTGAAAAAACAGAAAGAATTAAAAGATAAAGAGATCAAAAAAGAGGCCGGTTATTCTTACATAATGCCCGAGAACGGAACAATGGTATCATGGAACGATCAACAGGTTATCACTACGATCTACAACCGCACGGCTAAGCCTGTATATGATACAGTAACCATGAGTTTTAAACAACCTGCTCCTGTTAATACCGATGAAGCATTAAAAAAAGAGGTGACTGCTTATTTTACCCAGAAAGAAGAAGAATCACTGGCTGGTGTTGATGTATTCGTCAACATGTTCAAAGAAAAAGCAGATGGCTATGCTTTTACCAGCAGCAACAGTTCGCTCAGTGCACTCAGCATGATGCCTTTGCAAATACCCAAGCTGGAAGAATTACTGAAAGACAATTACTCCACTTCCGTCTTATACTTTGAAGACGGAAAGATAGCAGTCAGATCAACCAGTTATCCCAATAAATTAGTAAGCGCTGTATTAAAAGAATACCCCAGTCCGGCCGTTGATCTCTCTATGATAGAACATTATCCTTCTACTCGTATCAATGGCATCATGCAGGTGGCTTTCAACCCGGAAATCATTGGCGGACTACTGAAGCAATTAGAAGTAGAGGGACTTGCCAATGGCTTTTTGGATAAAGCCGGTTTGACCACCCAGGATATTTATAAGTCGTTCAAAGGAAACATTGCCTTTGTGTTGTCTGACGTGGGGATGGCGCAGCCTGAACCGCAAATGAGAAAGGATGAGAGCAGCATGGTGCACAAAAGGCCGGTATATAAAATGATCCTCAATGCTGCTGTAGGCAATAAAGACAGTTTCTTCAAACTGATGAACAAAGCTGTGGAACAAGGGCTCCTGGTAAAACAGGGAACTACCTATAAGGGCGGCGGTTTATTATCCATGCTGGGTATGTATCTCGTAGCGGATGACAAGAACCTGGTATTGGCCAGCGACTCACTCACTTATACGCAATACATGGCTAACACCGGCAAGGCCTCCATCAATAAAGAGGCCATGGACAGGTTCAAGGACAAGACAGGGGTTTTCTATTTCGATATTGCCAATACCTTGAACAGCTTCGCCACAGATACAGATGCAACCGGAGGATACCATCATTCCATTCATACAGCAAAAAAAACATTCAAAGATATTATTGTTACAGCCGATCAATTTAATGGGAGCACCATTAAAGCGGTCGGGGAGATCCGGATGCAGGATCAAAAACAAAACAGCTTAGTAACATTAACAAGCTTTCTCACCGATGTAGCTGTTGACATGCATGAAAAAGCGAGGAAAGAAAAGGAAATGGATGATAAAATATTCTCCGGCGGCTTACCGGCTATCATCCGCACCAATTAATCTGTGACCATGAATATAGAACTGAAGCAGGTGATCCCTGTTCCGTTGAAAGATAAATTATCGGGCAGGCAATCGGATATATGGAATACCAGCCGAAGTTTCGGGCAGCAGCAATGGATCAAAATAATAGCACCCAGCGGAACAGGGAAAACAACATTGGTGCATACCCTTTACAAATTAAGGCAGGATTACGAGGGCCATGTTACATGGGGAGGCATATCTTTAAGCAATATTACCGGTGACGACCTGGCACTGTTGCGGCAACAGAAAGTCAGCATTATTTTCCAGGACCTGCGTCTCTTTCCCAACCTTACTGCCCGCGAAAACATTGAACTCAACCGTGTACTGCAGCAGCCATTTTATGAGAGCGGCATGATAGAAGAAATGGCAGCTCAATTGGGTGTAAGCCATATCTTACAGCAACAGGCCGGCCTTTGCAGTTATGGAGAGCAGCAACGGATCGCCATCATCCGCGCATTGATGCAACCCTTTGAATGGCTGATCATGGATGAACCATTCAGCCACCTCGATAAAGCCAATACCACCAAGGCAGTTGCCCTGATCAACAGCGAATGCAGGAAGAGAAAGGCCGGATTAATTATTACCGATCTTGACGAGGACAACCATTTTGCATACACACATGCATTCACCTTGTAAATTTTCAACAGCACCAACAGATGGGTATATTGAACCAGCTTTTGAAAAAATTAATCCGGACAAGTGCCGGTCGTTCCCGGTTTATAATGGCCATTATTGGTTTGTCTGTTGCCTTGCTCCTGCTGTTGATTGCTGTGCAGGTGCAGGTTAATTACAATGATCTGTTACATAGTAAAAGCAACCAGGACAGCATTGCCAATTTTTTAGTAGTCAATAAAGTATTGAATGACCGGAATATCGGCGCCACTTCATTAACAGCGGCAGAGATCGGTGATCTTAAAAAACAACCCTTTGTTCAATCAGTAGGATTACTCAGCCCAAGCCGTTTTAAAGCTTCTATCCAAAGTAACAGCGACCGGTTCCCGTTTTACACCGACATTGCATTTGAAAGTGTACCCAATGAATTCATTGATGTAACCAGTAAGGACTGGAAATGGGAGGAGCAAACCCGGTTTATTCCGGTGATCGTTCCCAATATGTTCCTTGATTTTTATAATTTCCAATTCTCTTTTTCACAAAATCTCCCGCAGCTGACGCAGCCGGTGGTCAAAATGATCATTTTCAAAGTAAACCTGTACGGCCCCCAAGGCATTGAAACTTTCAATGGACGTGTAGTGGGTTTCAGCGACAGGATTTCCTCTTTGCTCGTACCCCAGGAATTTATGGAATGGGCCAATAAACGGATGGCGAACAGCGGTGAAAGCAAGCCATCCCGGGTCATTATCAGGACAACCGATCCCGGCAACCCGGAGCTTGTCCAATACCTGAAACGAAAGGGGTTAAGCACCGATGCTGATAAAACGCGTTTCAGCAGGTACCGGCAGGTGGTAGATGTGGTAGTGGCCATTTCCTGGATGACAGGCGCAGTCATGCTGCTGTTTGCAATGCTGGTGTTTACCCTTTTTATTCAGCTGACCATAGCATCCTGCAAACAGGAAATCATCCTGCTTGTTACTTTAGGAGCTTCACCACAACAGTTAAAGCGGTTTCTGATGGCCAGGTTCTTCCCGCCTAATATGTGGATTGTAGTGATTGCACTTATCGTGGTAGCATTGCTCCAGTACCTGGCACACAGTCTTTTAGCAGCCCGGTATATATATCTGGCCCCCTTTCTGTCGGTTTATACGATCTTTGCTGCGCTTTTGCTATTGCTATTGATCTGGGTAGTGAACCGTTTGGCAACGAGGAAATATATCGCTTTTCAGGGATAGAAATGTCTAAATATGTTTTTTTCCACAAAAAATGAACAAAAAACTGCGGAAAACACGGTCTTAAAATTCAGTTAAAACACCGTAAAGTTTCAGTGATTATCCTACGCCATTTCCCAAATATATTCTCGAAATTTGTATTATTACGTATATCATATATTCGGGTATGTGTCGCGTTAAATAAATGACTTGTGTGAACCCGATACCTACTATAATAATTGTAAAGTTTTATATATACACTAAATCGCTATCCTGGATCAAAACCTAAACCTTAAAACTTTCTTCAATGAAAAAGATTCATTTATTAAGCGGCTTTTTAATGCTCGCGGTAACTGCCACCCTTTTCGTGGCTTGCCATAAAGAGCAGAACGGCGTTACCCCTGAGAAAAAAACGGCCAATCGTTCAACAGACAATGAAACAGTCAGCGGAGTAGCAGTTAACGGCGACGGTATCTATGGTTTTATTAACGGGGTCGACGCTGAGAAAATGCGCAGCGCCTACCTGAAAGCCAATCCCAATGGAACACAGTACGTGTCTTTCCAACTGAAAGACCTCGAAGGATTTTTGAATGTGCTCAAAAGCAAATACAAATCAGATGTTGTTTATGTAAACTTTGGCATATACGATAGCCAAACAGGCCCAGGTAAAGAAGGTAAAACAACTGTATTCTTCTCAGGTAACGATAAAACAACTCAAACAGGTGGTACCGTGACTAACGCAACCGATCCCAGCTATTTGAATCATGGTGGTATCTATCCATAACCAATATGCAGGCTTTTGCGATTTACTTGTACTTTCAGGTTCTAAGTTTGATCTTTGCTATCATATTTGTAAGAAAAAGGAATGAAATTTTTTCGTATTTCATTCCTTTTTTGTTTTTGACAGTTTTGGTAGAAATTGTTGGTACCTGGTTTAATCACAGGGGCATCAGGAATTATTGGATGTATAACGCTTTTACTACGACCGAATTCCTGTTTTATGCTTTTTTATTTTACAAGCATTTACACAATCCTGTCTTTAAAAAGGTGGCTCTGGGATTTATCCCATTCTACATACTTGCTGTAAGTATTAACCTGTTGTTTATACAGGGCACTAATTATTTTCATACCTATACTTTTTTATTGGGCTCTTTTTTTATCGTTGTTTTTTGTTGTTTCTTTTTTTACGAGTCCATTTTACCCCAGCACATTAACCAAAGAATGTCAAAACAACCATTTTTCTGGATATGTACGGGCCTATTAATTTTTTACCTTGGGTCTGTTATTATTAATGCTCTCTTTGAGTACCTGCGTAACAATGACCTCCAGCGAGAGGGTATTAAAATTTATGGTATTATTAACCATAGTTTAAACGTAATTTTGTATAGTTCATTCAGTATCGCATTTTTTCTATGCCGAAACAACAGGAAGACATACTCATCACCATTGTAATTGCCTCCGTATTTTTAGTGTTGATTGGTTTTTTCCTGTTATTGATCGTATTCATTTTCCTGCGTCGCCAGCGTAAATTTCAGCAGGAAAGGGACGAGATGAAGAACCGGTTTGACCAAACCATCCTAAGAACGCAACTGGAAATCCAGGAGCAGACTTTCAGCCATATCAGCCAGGAAATCCATGATAATATTGGCCAGGTACTCAGCCTTGTACGATTAAACCTCAGCACTTTTAGCCACGCAGTACCGGAAGAGAAATTTGAGCATACCGACCAGCTATTGGGAAAAGCCATTAAAGACCTCCGGGAGCTGAGTCACAGCCTCCAGACCAACCGCATACACGAGATTGGCATTATCGAATCAGTCCGCCAGTTAATGATTACCTTGCAAAAGACCGGGCGGTACCAGACCCGGCTGAAGATTGAAGACAGTTTTACAGGTATAGATAAGGATACAGACCTGATCCTGTTCAGGATGATACAGGAGATCGTAAACAATATCATCAAACACGCCGCTGCAACGGCTATTTCGATTGAAATCACCGGCAATCCGGCGGAAGCCACATTGATTATCACGGACAATGGATCCGGGTTTGACACCGAGAAACTGAAAAAAGCCGGCAAAGGTATTGGTTTACACAATATATTTAACCGTGCTAAGATGATACACGCCACTGTTGACATAAAAAGTGCCCCCGGCAGCGGCACAGCTATTATCTTGCAAATAAAACCCAAATTAGCTACACTATGACCTCTGTTGCATTAGTTGATGATCATGAATTACTTCGCTCGGGACTGGCAGCCATCATCAATTCTTTTGACGGTTACAAGGTTATGATGCAGGCTGGAAACGGTAAAGAATTCATAGAACACCTGAATCAGGAAAAACTTCCCGATATTGTCTTATTAGACATTACCATGCCATTGATGGACGGCTTTGAAACAGCCGAATGGGTCAAAAAAAACCAGCCAACCATAAAGGTACTCGTCCTAAGTATGCTCGAAAATGATATCGCCATCATCCGCATGCTGAAAAACGGGGCCAGGGGGTACCTGCTGAAAGATAGTAAACCCAAAATATTCAAACAGGCATTAGACAATATCCGCGACACCGGCTATTTCATCAACGACCTTATCAGTGATAAACTGATGCACTATATCAGCAATGGCAACACATTCGCCGCTAACTCACCCTATGGCGACCTATCCGATAATGAGGTACATTTTCTCCGGTTGATCTGCTCTGATAAAACATATAAAGAGATTGCAGAAGAAATGTGTGTAAGTCCGCGTACAGTAGACAGTTACCGCGATAACCTGTTCAAAAAATTAGATATCAAAACCCGAGTGGGGCTCGCCATTTTTGCCATGAAACACAATATCATAGAGATCTGACTTTGTCATTGTCTATAAATTCAATGACAAAATTTCCTTCGTATTCATAATAATAAGATTGCCTGAACTTCTCATACTTAATCGGCGCCCCGCATTCTCTCATGATAGAGAGGTACTCAAATAATGTTGTTTCGGATATTTCCAATTTTTCCGCCAGTATAGCCGGACTCCCGGTTGCCTTCCTCGCAATCAGGTAATCAATCCTTTTCAGCTTATTGATAAACGCTCTTCCTATGGCCATGACACAGTTTTTAATGATTCCCAAACATAGCTGACTATCTGCTTCCAAAAAACAGGAATAAATACCTGTTTTTTGTTGCGGCAAATACTTTGTTTTATTGATTGATGCTTCCTTAACTGGTATTAATTCTGTTAACTTAGCTTATGAGGTTTATCGTTTTCACTTTGCTATTTGCGATCGCTTTAGCTGTAGCATCACCTGCCCAGGTTCCGCCTATCGGCCAGTGGAGAGAGCACCTGAATTATCAACACACTATCCAGGTACTCATGGGTGATAAGCTGTATTGTGCCACCGGTACCAATGTCTTCTCCGTCGATGCCGGCAATGAAGTACTGCGGTATAGTAAGGTAAACGGACTGAATGATATTGGTGTAAGCTGTATCGGATGGGATGCCGCTTCAAAACAAGTGGTGATTGCTTATTACAACAGTAACCTGGATATTCTCAAAGATGGCAATACCGCGAATATTGGCGATATCAGGCGCAGTGCTATCGCCGGCAATAAAACCATCTATAGTATTTATTGTAAAAATGGATTTGCCTACCTGTGCAGCGGGTTGGGCATTATTGTTGCCAATCTTTCAAAATATGAAATCAAGGATACCTGGTTCATTGGCAACAACGGCAACCAGGTAAAAGTAAACGCTGTTACCTCAGATGCTTCTTTCCTGTATGCCGCTACTGATGAAGGCTTGAAAAAAGCTGCATCTGCTGCAACAGATCTGTCCAATTATGCCACCTGGTTCACGATCAGTGGCACAAACGGTTTACCTGCCGGCGCCTGCTCCAATGTAGCAGTGATTAATAATACCATCATCGCCCAAAAGAAAGACTCACTTTTTGTTACGAATGGCAGTAATTGGAGCCTGTTATATACAGATCCGGCCTGGACTATTCTTTCCGTTACCGCAAGTGAAAACAAATTATTGGTTTGCCAGCGTTCCAATGCCGGCAATGCCCGTGTCATACAACTCTCGCCTGCAGGTGCCATTGAAAAAAATTTAGCGCAGCAGGGTGTCATAGTGCTTCCATTAGCTGCTATTAATGTCAATGGCGCTGTCTGGATTGCTGATCAGCTTGGCGGGCTTTCGAAATTCACAACCTCGTTCGAAAGGTTTATTCCAAATGGGCCTCCCGGCATCGCTGATGGCGATCTGATCATTGCCGGCAACATGCTCTCTGTCGCCGCCGGCAGTGTAGATGAAAACTGGCATCCATTACATAACCGCAATGGTATTTTTCAATTACTAGACAATGTATGGAGTTTCCGCAACTTTCAAAATTCAGCCATATCCGATTCTGTTACCGATTTTATAACACTGGCGCCTGATCCGGCAGATGCGGGCATTTGGGCCGGCAGCTATGGCGGTGGACTGGTAAATTTTAAAGCTGGCACTGCTACTGTTTATAACAACCAAAACAGTACGTTACAGTCCGCCATCAGCGACCCTGGCAGTTATCGGGTAAGCGGACTGGCTTTTGACAAAAACAATAACCTCTGGATCAGCAATTATGGCGCCGTCCAAAACCTGCAGGTACGCAAGGCCGATGGCACGTGGAAAGCCTTCACCATTCCCTTCCCCCATCTTGAAAATGCAGTGAGCCAGGTGGTAGTGGATGATAACAATCAATTATGGATCCTAAGCCCGAAAGGCAATGGCGTCTTTTGTTATAACTACGGACAGCAGATTGACAATACCAATGACGATCAATGGAAATATTACCGGCAGGGCAGCGGCCAGGGAAACCTGCCCAGTAATACAGTACGCTGCCTGATGAAAGACAGGGATGGTTTTATCTGGATTGGTACCGACAGGGGCATTGGTATTATCCAGTGTACCTCCGATGTTTTCAGCACGCAAAGCTGTGATGCAGTTTTACCTGTGGTACAGCAGGACCGTTTTGCAGGCTTGTTATTCAGAAATGAAACCGTGCAATGTATGGCCGCTGATGGAGCCAACCGGAAATGGATCGGTACCAAGAATGGCGTATGGCTACTCTCTCCTGATGGTGCTAAGATCATTTACCGTTTTACGGCAGATAACAGTCCCTTATTGGCCAATGACGTAAAACGCATGGCCGTTGATCCCTTAACAGGTGAAGTATTCATGGCTACTGTAAACGGGATCTGCAGCTTCAGGAGTACCGCAACAGAAGGCGGAGAAACAAACAGTAATGTACTTGTATTCCCTAATCCTGTTCCGCCGGGTTATCATGGTACGATCGCTATCCGCGGATTAGTGACCAATGCATTGGTCAAGATCACTGAAATGAATGGCCGGCTCGTGTACCAAACCAGGGCACTGGGAGGTCAGGCGATCTGGGATGGACGTAACTATAAAGGGGAAAAAGTAGCCAGCGGCATTTACCTTGTCATGGTGAGGGATGATAGCGGCAACGAAAAAATGGTGACAAAGATCGTCACCATTTCCGGAAGATGAATTATTAATCCCTGTCCGTCATTTTTGTCTGCTTAAAAAACGCTGCACGTCTTGGACCCGGGAACGGTACATGATCACCTTTGATACCATGCCATAACACAAGGTTGAATTCCAGGTCCGGCACTGCATCTTCTTTGGCCATATTGAACTTTTCTGATCGTTGCTGCCATTGATTCATGGCAGTATTCCTGTCATTAAGGTCAACATTAGCCGCTCTTGCCGTAAACGGTGTCAGATCGGGTGCAGCAGCAAAAGAGCGCCACATTGGTATGGCTGCCGCATCATATTGGCTCATAGGTGGTATGCCCAGTATCAGTTCAATCGTACGCAACATGGAAGAAGTGGAATACATCGTATGATCTACGAATTTTCTTTTCACAAATCCCCCCGCCACATAAGCAGTGGTTCTGTGTGCATCTACATGATCCGCTCCATTCTGGGCGTCGTCTTCCACGATAAAAACAGCAGTTTCTTTCCAGATCGGGCTCTTACTCAGGTATTCAATGAACATGCCTACTGCAAGGTCATTATCGGCCACATGCGCATAAGGTGTGGGCCTCCCTTTCCGCATCCCCTCTGTATGATCGTTACAGAAACGAAGACTGTTAAAACCCGGAACTGCATTCAGTGCAAGCAGTGAATCAAAATCGCGTTTCCACTGGCTAAAACGCGTCGTGTCTTGCACCGTACCGTCAAAGCTGGTAAAATATGGACAGAAATGATCTTTCAGCACAGGGATATTCGGCTTATAGTCATCTGCAAATTCTCCATAGGTCCGGTAGCTCACTCCTGCTTTTTTACAATGATCCCAGATGAACCCGCCTTTATTGTTTGCAATACCCCTCTTACCCTCTGCATCATAGCTGCCTCCGCGGCCTCCATAGCTGGATACCCAGGTTTTTTCCAGGTAATCCGTAGCATAGGCGCCGGTACTCCAGTTATGTCCATCGGCACTCACTTCGCCATCTACATAAAAATTGTCCAGCAACACAAACTCCTTTGCCAGTGCATGCTGGTTCGGGGTAATATGTTCGCCAAATAAAACTAAGGAAGGGTCGCCATTTCCTTCTTTAATGTCGCCTAAAACCTGGTCGTATGTCCTGTTCTCCTTGATCACATAAAACACATATTTGACTGGGCTCTGTTCTCCCACTTTGCGTGGAATAGGATTACCCTCTTCCCCCTGCGACACCAGTTCCTTTGCCTTATCATAAGGTGTATTCCTGTACACCACCTGCGAATAGGCATCCAGCATTTTCTCATCAGGCTTGTCAATGACACTTAGGATTCCTTTGAAGAGTCCGGCTATATATTGTACCTCCTTAGGTTTTTCCAGGTCGCCCTGCTGATAGGTTACCTGTTGTTTCCTGCCAAAGGGATTGGGGCCATCAGGATTGGCCATTGATGAAAATCCTTTTCCGTTTGCAACAAATATTTTATGGCCAATGACTTTCACATTCGTGGGATACCATCCTACCGGGATGAATCCTTTGCTTTTGCTTTCACCGGGCCTGCTTACATCAAATACCGAGACACAGTTATTATCTGCATTGGCGATGTATAATGTTTGTTCGCTGCCGTTCAATGCAAGCCCGTTGGTTGTGGAACCACTGGGCGCATCCGGATACAAAGCTGTATTCAGCGTCTCAATCACTTTGCGCCGGGCCACATCAATCACAGACACTGAGTTGTCGTTCGCATTTGCTACGTACAGGTAGGCACCTTTTTTGGACAAACACATATCATTCGGGTTATCACCCACAGGTATCCCTGCTGTAATGTTTCTTTTATCCGTATTAAATACATACACTTTATCACAGCCCCAGCAACTGATGTATAATTCTTTTGCATCGGGAGATAATACACAGGTATATGCTTCTCCTTCCAGTTTGAACTGTTGCTCAACTTTTTTTGTTTCCAGGCTTATAATGTATAATGAATTATCTTCTTTGGTCACTACATACATCAGTTTCCTGGCTTCATCTATCTCTATACCGGCGGGAGATATTTTGTTGGGCCATTTCTTTCCCAGGACGATCGTATCTTTTAATACTAACTTTTTATTAGTGATCGCATACTCCACAATCCAGTTGTCGTGACCACCGGATGCATAAAGTCTTTTCTCATCGTCACTGAATTTCAGTCCAAACCAGCTTTTGGCTATCACAACATGATCAAGCACAGTTTCGGCAGACGGATCTATCAATTGTATGCTTTGTGTGCTCTGCCCGTTATTGGTAACAGCCATTAATTTTTTCGATTTGCTCACTGCAATATTCAGCGGCAGGTCTCCCAAAGGCAGGCTGCGGCCCACTGGTGTTAGTCCCCAGCCATTGGGCAACATAACCCTTTTTGCCTCTAACTCTTTTACAGTCTGGGCAAGACAGGCAACAGTAACCTGTGTCAATAACAGTATCAGCAATAGTTTCTTCATAAAAAATGATTAAAACGGGCTTAAAAATACAACTATACGCTTATAAATACCGCGTGCCGGCATGAATTAACGCTTAGGTAATAATGACTTGTAGCAGGTGTTTTAAGGCCCCAGTACCCCTGTCAGCAACAACACGCTATTGCTTTGTGTATTCGTAGCTCCTGAGTACTTTGAATTTCAGCATGCCTCTCTCGCCAGGCACTACACGGTATTGTATTTGCCGGATCTTTCCACTGGGCCGGGCATTGGTACTGTCGCTGGTATAAACAGGAAAGCGGCGCATCAACATGCCTTCCATTAAAGAAAATTCATCATGGCCTTTATACCCTTCTTTCAGTTTCTGATCATCCACAATATCAGGGAAAATAATAGGCGCAACCGTTTCGTTTTTCTCTGAATGGATGCCGATCACTGTTCCTTTATTGAGCGTATCGCCACTATATACATAGATCACCATGTCGGGAAATCCGTCATTATTCAGGTCATCCACTTCTGCTTTCCTGATCCTTCCTTTAACCTCAAAACCGAATTCGTTCATATGCTTTTCAAAACCGATAGGTGTGATAGCAGCATCATTCTTTTCCGGGTTCCGGTTGTTACAGGTAAGCCGGTAACCTGCTTTACCAATTTTCATGGTAGTGTCTATTCTTCTTGACTGAGCTTGTAATACAACGACTCCTGAACAGCAGGATAGCAGTAACAGCAAAAAAACTTTTTTACACATCGTTTTTGTCACCATTTGGTTGATCGGGGTCAAGGTATAAAATATTCTGCAAAACACAGCTGCTACATATTACGCCTGTATTGACCTCCTACCTCGTACAAAGCATGTGTGATCTGCCCTAATGAACAGTATTTAACTGTCTCCATCAGGGCTTCAAACAGGTTCCCGTTATTGATGGCGACCTGTTTCAACTGACTGAGGCATGCGGCCGATTTGTCTTCATTTCTTTTCCAGAACCCCTGCAGGTTTTGTATCTGTTGTTCTTTTTCTTCTGTGGTGGACCGGATGACTTCACCCGGCAGCATAGTAGGGCTTCCTTTTTTATTCAGGAAAGTATTCACTCCAATCAATGGAAGTTCACCGGTATGTTTCAGGGTTTCATAATGCAGACTCTCTTCCTGTATTTTATTGCGCTGGTACATCCTTTCCATCGCACCCAATACACCACCACGCTCTGTAATGCGGTCAAATTCCCTCAATACTGCTTCTTCTACCAGGTCTGTCAGTTCTTCAACGGCAAAACTGCCCTGGATAAAATTTTCTGTCTTGGCAGCTCCCAATTCCCTGTTGATGATCAGTTGAATGGCCATAGCCCTCCTCACGCTTTCTTCTGTTGGCGTGGTGATCGCTTCATCATAGGCATTGGTATGAAGGCTGTTACAGTTATCATAAATGGCATAAAGGGCCTGCAACGTTGTACGGATATCATTGAAATCGATCTCCTGTGCATGCAGGCTGCGACCACTGGTCTGGATATGGTATTTCAGTTTCTGCGAACGGTCATTCCCCTTGTATTTGTCCTTCAATGCTTTGGCCCAGATACGGCGTGCCACGCGGCCTATTACGCTGTATTCGGGGTCCATGCCATTACTGAAGAAAAAGGAAAGATTGGGTGCAAAATCATCAATATGCATACCCCGGCTCAGGTAATATTCCACATAAGTAAACCCATTGGCTAATGTAAAAGCCAATTGTGTAATGGGATTAGCGCCTGCTTCGGCAATATGATAGCCACTGATGCTGACACTATAAAAATTACGCACTTTGTTATCAATGAAATAAGACTGTACATCACCCATCAGTTTCAGTGCAAATTCTGTTGAGAAGATGCAGGTATTCTGTGCCTGGTCCTCTTTCAGAATATCTGCCTGTACAGTTCCGCGAACCTGGGAGAGTGCTTCGGCTTTGATAGTTTCATACACCTCTTTCGGCAATACCTCATCACCACTCACACCCAGCAATTTCAATCCCAATCCATTATTCCCTTCCGGTAACCTTTCCGGTAATGCCGGATTATAATAATGCGGTTCCGGAAGATGTTTATATTTCTTTTCCAGCACATCATTCACCGCCTGCCACTGACCGTTCTGTTCTATCCATTTCTCACATAACTGGTCAATGGCTGCATTCATAAAGAATGCGAGCAGCATGGGTGCAGGGCCATTGATGGTCATGCTGACCGATGTCTTTGCGTCGCAGAGGTCAAAACCACTATAGAGTTTTTTGGCATCATCCACAGTAGCAATACTGACACCGCTGTTTCCAACTTTGCCATAGATATCAGGCCTGTGTGCAGGATCTTCTCCATATAGTGTTACGCTATCAAATGCGGTGGACAACCGTATGGCGGGTTGTCCTAATGACACATAATGGAACCGCTTATTGGTACGTTCCGGTCCGCCTTCCCCGGCAAACATGCGCGTAGGATCTTCTCCCTGCCGTTTCAATTCAAATACACCGGCTGTATACGGGAATCCGCCAGGTATATTTTCCTGTAGTTGCCAACGTAAAATATCGCCCCAGTCTTTGTATCTAGGTAATACCAGCCTGGGTATGCGGGTGCCGCTGAGTGAAACAGTTGTCAGTGGCTGCTTGATGATTTTATCCCGTACCTGGTATTCAAAAAAATCTGCCTTGTATTTGACAACTAATGCGGGCCATCCGGCTATCAGTTGTTTATTTTCCGGATGTAATTGCGACTCAAGATGGGTGTGCATTTTTTCAAGCGCTGCCTTCACCTCCCCTGCTACACCTGCCATAACACCATCCAGCTGGTAGAGTTTGGATGCAATGGTACATTGTTCAGTTACCCATGCATCATAGGCCCTGTTGTTCTCCGCTATTTCTGCCAGGTAGCGCACCCTTTTAGGAGGAATAATCTGTGATTTAGTAGTCGTGTCTTTCAAATGCGCATGTATTTCAACATCGCCGAAACTAACACCGGTCTTATGCTTCACGGCCACCATGATCTTTTCAAACAACTCATTAACGCCTGCATCATTAAACTGTGCCGCAATGGTTCCTACGATCGGCAACACTTCATCTTTGGCAGTCCACAAACCATGATTGCGTTTATACTGTTTACGCACATCATGCAAAGCATCCAGAGCGCCCGCTTTATCAAATTTGTTAATGCAGATGACGTCTGCATAATCCAGCATGTTGATCTTTTCCAACTGAGAAGCAGCGCCATATTCGGGGGTCATCACATACAGGCTTGCATCGCAGTAATCAAGTATAGAAGCATCGCTTTGTCCCACACCTGCCGACTCCAGCACGATAAAATCGAAGCCTGCAGCGCGGCAAATATCGATTGCCTCCTGCAGGTGTGCACTAAGGGCGGTATTGTCATCTCTTGTAGCCAGGCTGCGCATATACGCGCGGGGATGGGCGATCGAATTCATCCGTATCCTGTCGCCCAGCAATGCACCGCCGGTTTTCTTTTTTGAAGGATCTACCGAAATCACAGCGATGGTCTTATCCGCGAACATATGCAAATACCGCCTTACTATCTCATCCGTAACACTGCTCTTACCTGCACCGCCCGTTCCTGTAATGCCAAGCACAGGGATGGCTTTGTTGATGGTTTGTGTTGTATGGTTCGCGGTTGTTGTGCCATTTTCTACGTTCGTTATGTCGCGCGCTACTTTACGCACGTCTTTGACTTCTCCCAATGTCATTGGATTCCGGTATACTCCATTACCATTCAGGCTGAAGTCGCACTGGCGGATCACATCTTCGATCATGCCTTCGAGCCCCATGTGGCGACCGTCATCCGGGCTATATATTTTTGAGATGCCATACTGGTGCAACTCCCTGATCTCTTCCGGCAATATAGTTCCGCCGCCGCCGCCAAAGATTTTGATATGCCCGCAATCATTCTGATCCAGCAGATCTTTCATGTACTTAAAGAATTCCACATGCCCGCCCTGGTAACTGGTAACAGCAATACCCTGTGCATCTTCTTCAATAGCACATTCCACTATTTCTGCCACGCTGCGGTTATGCCCCAGGTGAATGATCTCAGCCCCTTTAGCCTGCAAAATGCGGCGCATGATATTGATGGCTGCGTCGTGCCCGTCGAATAAACTGGCGGCAGTAACAATGCGGATCTGATGTTGGGGTATATACGCCATAAGCCTGATTTAAACTGGACTGTAAAATTACAGGTTTGAAAGCAATAGTTAACAACTGTTAGTTTTTAATGCTGCTTTTTGTACCCCAAAACTTCTTACATTGAAACCCAAAAAAAGAACATGCGTTTCGAAGTCACTGCCAATACACAAGAAGCATACCCCGTCATCTCTCTGAAAGACAGCCAATCTGGTTGCCAGGCCGAAGTGTATGCTTTCGGCGGTTTATTAAATGCTTTTAGTCTCCCTACCCCGAAAGGTGTTATCAATGTAATAGAAGGTTTTTCATCGGTGGCCGATGCGCAGCAAAATATTACCAAAGGATTCAGGAGTGCCAAGCTGAGTCCTTTTGCCTGCCGTCTCACAAAAGGCAGTTATCACTTTCAGGACAAAGCCTATAAAGTAGAAAGCCATTACATGGGCGAGCATGCCATTCACGGATTATTGTACAATATTGCTTTTGACGTTACAGGCAGCAGCGCCGATGAAACCTGTGCCCAGGTTACTTTACACCATCATTACACGGGAACCGATGCTGGTTACCCGTTTCCCTATGAGGTTACCATTACCTGGAAGCTGCAGGCAGGGAACCATCTTTCTGTAACTACCACCGTACAGCATAGTAACACAACTCCCATTCCTTTCATCGACGGATGGCATCCTTATTTTACACTGGGATCAGCTATTGATGCCTGTACTTTACAGTTTAACAGCGGGCTTCAGTTAGAATTCAGTGCAGATTTGTTGCCAACAGGCAATACCCTGCCTGACACAAGATTTGTCAACGGGGCTTCTTTAAAAGGAGTAACATTGGATAACAGCTTCCTGCTGGACCCGCAAAAAGAGCCCTCCCGTTGTGTATTCAGTAATGATCATTTACAATTAACCATTGAACCCGACGCTTCTTATCCGTATTTACAGATCTATACCCCGCCATCCCGAAAAAGCATTGCGATCGAAAACCTGACCGGCGCTCCTGATGCTTTCAATAATGGAATTGGTTTGATTGTATTGCAGCCTTTGGAAAAGCGGTCTTTTACAACTAATTATACCCTTTCTTAAATTTACAGATCGGTTACTGCAGTTACGGAGATCTCAACATTCACACCTTTAGGTAATTCCTTTACAGCCACTGTTTCACGGGCCGGGTATTTGTCTGTGAAATAAGCACCATAAACCTCATTTACCCGGGCAAAAAGACTCATATCACTCAGGAAAATGGTTGTTTTTACAATATGCGCGAAGCTGAGCTTTGCTTCCTGCAGAACAGCTTCGATATTTTTCATTACCTGCTGTGTTTCTGCCTGGATATTACTGGTTTCCAGTGCTCCCGTTTCCGGCACCATTGCTATCTGCCCGCTCACAAATACAAACCCATTAGCTTTGATGGCCTGGTTATAAGGACCGATGGGAGCTGGCGCTTTTGCTGTTTGAATGACCTCTTTGGACATGTGTTTTGTTTTAATCCATGGCAAATTGCTGCATTTCTATCAACCCGCCAACCTAAATTTGTGCCTTAATACAAGCGGCATGCATATTGCGGTGAATGCAACCACAGAACAAAAAGAAATATGCTTCTCTAAAGGCATTCCTTCAGCAATACAGTTAAGCTGGTTTGAAACAGGAATGGCCATACCTGTTGTTGATGCCTATATTGATTTCGACGAGAACAATAAGGTATTCAGTGTGGTGAAGAATAAACCTGTTTTTGTAAACGCAGTGATCACAACGGGTAGTCAATTACCTCCAAACTGCATAAGGATGAATGCCTGGAACAGTTTCTTAGAAAGGCCTGTATTGGAAATAGCTGCTGCAGGCGCCAGGTCCGATGCAGCAACCATCTTAGAGGCACTGGGCTGGAAATACCAATGGGCGCCCGATGTGCCGGGCATGGTTACAGCCAGGATAGTAGCCATGATCATCAATGAAGCATATTTTGGCCTCGGCGATGGCATCAGCTCAAAGGCTGAAATAGATATTGCCATGAAATTAGGTACCAATTATCCTTTGGGTCCTTTTGAATGGGCACAGAAAATAGGATTGAAACGGATCCGCCAGTTATTGAAAGAACTGGGTAAGGATGATCCCAGGTACACAGTGGCGCCGGCGCTGGAATTAGAAACCGGATTATTCATTAAGGGGTAATTAAAATTAAGTTCATGGCAGTACTGCTAAATATTGATACGGCAACGGAATACGCGGGTGTTTGTCTCAGCAGAGACGGCAATGTGCTGCAGTTGCTGGAAAGTCCGGAACAAAAAAATCACGCGGCATTTGTACAACCTGCCATACAGCAACTGGTGTCGGAAGCAGGCTGCCAGTTAAATGATATTGATGCCGTGGCTGTTACCGCAGGCCCCGGCAGTTATACAGGACTCCGCGTAGGCCTCGCTTCAGCCAAAGGCATCTGTTATGCCCTGAACAAGCCCCTGATCCTGATCAATACCCTCGAAGTAATAGCCAATAACGCCATCAGGAATCATCAACCACAAACCTTCAATAACCCGTCAGCATTATTCTGCCCGCTCATTGATGCCCGCAGAATGGAAGTATTCACTGCGGTATATGATGCATCGCTTACCGCCGTCATGCCTCCCCAGGCCATGATACTTGATGCACATGCTTTTGAATCTCTTCTTGACCGGTACCAGGTTGTTTTCAGTGGCAGTGGCCACCATAAACTAAAGGGAATGTTAAGTCATCACAACGCCATTTTTTCAACTGCAAGGCACAATGTTACCGATCTTGCCATGCTTGCCCGCAAAGCCTTTGAGGTTCAACAGTTTGCCAACCTGGCGTACAGTGAGCCCCTGTATGTAAAAGAGTTCTTCAATCCACCTGGCTCATAAGTTTTATAAAGATTTTTTTGTATTCACAAAATTTATACTATAAAACCGCAAACAATTACGTAGTTTTACAGGTGCAATTTTAGTTTCTTAACCCCCCAATTATAACTTTTATTGTCATGAGTCAATCTTTGCAAGCCGTTGTTTTAACAAATGGCAAAACCCAGATAAAAGTTGATTTCTTGCATACCAAGAAAGCTGCCCTTATTCTCAGGTCCATCAACCACAAACTCCGGCAGCAGATCATTAAACTGCTTGATGACCATCAGAAGATGACAGTTACTGAAATCTACGTTAAACTAAGGCTGGAACAATCTGTTGCTTCACAACACCTTGCCATTTTACGCAGAGCCGGTATTGTGAGCACCTCACGTGATGGAAAGTTCATCTTCTATTCCGTAAACTATACGCGGCTTGCGGAAGTAGTTGGTTTTGTTGAGACTTTGGTTGGTTGATTTTATAAAATTCCGAATAGATGTTCGTAAAGCAGTTATACACCGGTTGTATCAGTGAAGCCGCTTATTATATTGAGAGTGATGGCGAAGCTGCAGTGATAGACCCCCTGCGGGATATTGAAGAGTACCTGCAACTTGCACAGGAAAGGAAAACGTCTATCAAATATATTTTTGAAACACATTTTCATGCCG
>CAZDQB010000007.1:102381-204928 GCA_964507525.1 uncultured Sediminibacterium sp.
GTGAGTGGCCACCTCGACCTGGCCACTGCAACCGGTGCTGCCATCGTATACGGACCCGGTACCGTTACCAAATTCCCTGTACATGTTGCGAAAGACGGCGAGACCTTCTCCATCGGCAAATTGAAAGTACAGGTACTCCATACACCCGGGCATACGCTTGAAAGCAGTTGCTATCTCCTGAAAGATGAAACAGGAAAAGATCATGCTGTGTTCACCGGCGATACCCTGTTCGTAGGAGATGTGGGACGCCCGGACCTCGCGCAAAAAGCCGATGAAATTACCATGAATGACCTGGCAGGCATGTTGTATGAAAGCCTGCAGCAAAAGATCATGCCATTGGCCGATTATGTAATTGTATACCCGGCACATGGTGCAGGAAGCAGTTGTGGTAAAAATCTTGGGGACGAAACATACAGTACCATTGGCGAACAGAAGCAAACCAATTACGCACTGCAACCGCAGACAAAAGAATCGTTTATTACTACAGTTACAGAGGGACTGGCTGCTCCCCCGCAATATTTCCCCATCAATGCCATGATCAATAAAGAAGGATATGAAAGCCTGGACGCTGTTTTGGAAAAAGGCATGCAGGGCCTGGGTGTAGATGCATTTAAAAGCAAAGCAAAAGAAGAATATGTCATTGTCTTAGATACACGCCCCGCCCCTGTGTTTACACAGGGTTTTGTTCCGGGCTCCATCAGTATCGGCCTCGAAGGCCGCTTTGCTGAATGGGCAGGAAGCCTTCTTCCATTTGATAAACCACTGCTGCTTATTACAGAAATCGGGCAGGAACGGGAAACCATTGTCCGCCTGGCAAGGGTTGGTTTTGAAAAGATGGAAGGTCATCTTGCCGGGGGTTATCAAACCTGGGTTGCCGCAGGAGAAAAGATTGACATGATCATCGATGTAGAGGCGGATGAACTGGCGATGGACCTGCCTTTTGATCAGAACTTAGTAATTGTGGATGTGCGGAAAGTGCCTGAATATGCAGACGGGCACATCAAGGAAGCATTGAACATTCCTTTGGAGGACCTCACAGACCCGGCCAGTATGGCCAATCTGGATGACAACCATAATATATATGTACACTGCGCCGGCGGTTACCGCAGTGTTATTGCTTCATCACTAATCAAACGCCAGGGAATTCATAACATTCGCAATGTTGCAGGCGGCTGGAGTAAGATCAGGGAATTACCAGATAAATTTACGATAGAGAAAAGTACTGAAGTGCTGAACTGAAGACGCTCAACTTATTTGATCATCAATCTTCCAAACCGCTCTTCATCATATTCAAACTTCCAGCGACGGTGACTCCATAAATAGTTATCAGGGATATTTCTTACCGATGCTTCTATTTTGTTAACCAGCAATTTGGTGAGTGCGCCATTAGGATAACTTTTCGGATCTGTTGTAACCAGTTCAAAATCGACCCTGTAATATCCCCTTTTTACTTTGTAAAAGTTTGCATATACAATAGCCGCATTATTTACTTTTGCTCCCTTTTCCGGTCCTTTTACAAAAGGAGCCGGCTTGCCAAAAAAAGGCGTCCAGTAAGCCCTTTCAGGACCACCCGGATTCTGATCAGCTACCAATATCAATGCATACTGGCTGTGAACGTATTTATGAAAATTAGTCCTGAATTCAGTTGCAGGTATCAGCAATGTTCCGAACCTGGTCCTGAGCTTATAGATGAGCCTGTCAAACACCTTGTTCGATAATGGCATATACACCACCACAAACGGGTATTTACTATCCATTGCCACACCCAGGTTTGCAAACTCCCAACTGAAATGATGCCCCGTAATCACCTGTACGTTTTGCCCGCTGTCGTATAACTGGTTCATCACCTCAATGTTGGAGGAAAACCTTTTGCGCATTTCTTTTTCACTGATGGAGATCAGTTTGATCGTCTCAATAAATGAATCAACAAAATTGTGGTAGAATTTTTTCGCTATGATGATCCTCTCAGCTTCGCTCTTTTCGGGGAACGCAATCCTGAGATTGCTGATCACGACTTCTTTTCTGTACCCTATAGCATAGTACACCAACAAGTAGATACCGTCGCTCAGTATATAAAGTACCCGCCAGGGTAAAAGAGATAGTAAATAGAAGATTGAATAAACGATAGCATACATTCCGCAGGTAATTTATAATATGATGTTTTGCAGCAGTTCGCTTTTATGCTGATGGTCTGTGTTATAATGCAGTCCCCGGCTTTCTTTCCTGAACTGTGCTCCTTTTACAATAAGATATCCGACAGTAATGAGATTCCTGAGTTCGCTCAGTTGCGGAGACACTTTCGTGGAACGATAGAGGTCTTCAGTTTCTGTGTATAACAGGTCGAGTCGTTTCATGGCTCTCTCGAGACGTATATCTGTCCGCACAATACCCACATAATCGCTCATGATCTGCTGCAGCTCTTTCTGGCTCTGGGTAATCAGTATCATTTCCCGCGGCTCTGTCGTACCCATTGCTTTCCAGTCGGGAATGCGTTCTTCAAAAGAAAGATCATTGATCAGGTTGGCTGCGTCAAGGTAACACCTGTGTCCAAATACCATTGCTTCCAATAAACTGTTGCTGGCTAACCTGTTGGCGCCATGCAGGCCGGTACTTGCACATTCTCCGCAGGCATACAAATGTTGTATGGAAGTTCTGCCCCATTCATCTGTTTTAATACCACCGCAACTATAGTGAGCTGCTGGAGCCACCGGTATCATATGCTGCATCACGTCAATACCCATGGCTATACATTTTTTATAGATATTGGGAAAGTGATGAACAAATTTTTCCTGATCCATATGCCTGCAGTCCAGGTATACATGTTCAGTACCGGTACGCTTCATCTCATTATCAATGGCACGGGCAACAATATCACGTGGCGCCAGGTCTTTTCTCGCATCGTATTTTTCCATGAATGCCTCGCCATGCTTATTACGTAAAATACCGCCATCACCTCTTACTGCTTCTGTGATTAAAAAAGAAGGAGACACCCCCGGTTCATATAGTGCTGTTGGATGGAACTGTATGAATTCCATATTTTCTATCTTCCCTTTGGCACGATACACCATGGCAATCCCATCGCCCGTTGCAATACGCGGATTGGTTGTAGTCCGGTAGGCCTGGCCGCATCCACCCGTTGCCAGCAAAGTGATCTTTGAAAGTATCTTCTCTATCTGGTTGGTATGCAGGTTCAATACATATACGCCATAACAGGTAATATCAAGTGTTGACTTCGTTACCAAATAACCCAGGTGGTGCTGTGTAATAATGTCGACTACATAGCAATGATTGATCAGCGTAATATTGGGAATGTCTTTCAGGGTAGTCAGCAGTGCCCGTTCAATTTCTTTTCCTGTTACATCTTTGTGATGCAGGATCCGGTTTTCACTGTGACCGCCTTCTTTTCCGAGGCTGTATTCCCCCTTCTCATCTTTGTCAAATCTTGCGCCATATTCTATGATCTCTTTGATCCTCTCCGGACCTTCCTTCACAACAATTTCAACAACCTGTTCATTGCATAACCCATCACCTGCAATCAATGTATCTTCAATATGTTTCTCGTAACTGTCATTCTCTTCATCCCATACCCCGGCAATACCGCCCTGTGCATACTTGGTATTGGTTTCATCAGCCTGTGCCTTGGTAATAATTGTTATCTTTTTAGACGGATGCTGCTTTGCTGTTTTTAAAGCATAGGTCAATCCCGCTATTCCCGAGCCGATTACTAAAAAGTCTGTCTGCATCTGTTACCTCTTTTATGGAATCATAATGATAAAATACACTACACCACTGGATCTACCCATGCGCCGCTTTCTTTCATGATACGGATCAATTCGTCAACTGCCACTTCACTGTCAACACTTCTTTTTACTACTTCTTTTCCTTTATACAAAGTGATTTTACCTACACCACTGCCCACATATCCAAAATCAGCATCAGCCATTTCACCCGGCCCGTTTACGATACATCCCATGATAGCAATCTTAACGCCTTTGAGGTGATTGGTAACCGAACGGATCTTTGCTGTGGTTTCCTGCAGGTCGAACAGTGTTCTTCCGCAACTGGGACAGGAAATATATTCTGTTTTCGATATCCTCGTCCTGGTTGCCTGCAGGGTACTGAATGCCGTACTATTGATAAATTGTTCTACAGACTGGTTGGTTAAATAATTCCTGCCGGATAACTGGTGGCTGATAGCTGATGACTGTTGATAACTTTCGCCTGTAATGCCAAAACAAACCCCGTCGCCAAATCCGTCCAATAGTAAAGCACCGGCTTCAGTGGCATAATGGATCAGGTGTTCATCAGGTGTTGACCAGTTACTGTCAACAATCAAAACAACCGGGTTCTGTATTTTCCTGTTCAGCAATTCCATGAACATCCTGCGAACGGCTGGCATGGCGTGCTGGCTGGTGCTGCTGAAGCAGAGGACCGCCGAAGGATGATTGGCTACTTCATCCAGGTAGGTAAAATCATTAACGGCGGTCTCGTCGTTGAAACAATCAAACATCACAAAATTCAATGTACTGGTGTTGTCTGACTGTACAAAACCGGCAGCATCGTAAATGGGAAAATATTTTTCCTTATCCGGTGCCAGGGCCCAGGCAGCCGGGTAAACAATTACTTTCAGTGTTCCGGGCAATGCAAATCCGAGCAGTTGGTGGCCGGTAAATATATAATCCGCTGCAGTATCGCTGATGTTCCATTTATCAAAAGTTGCATCATACTGATAGCCTACACTTTCAAGATGTGAAGATGTAATAGCTCCCAGTTTACTCAAATCAGCGATCACGACTGGTACATGCTTACCGCCGATATTGTCTACTTCGAATGTTTCCCTGCGCTGGTAGGTAAACGGACTATATGGCACTTTATTAATTGCGGGCACTCGTTCATTTCCGTTACATGGATCGGTGTAGCGCTTCACCAGGTCTCTGCACACCGGTATTTCAAACTCAGGATCTTCCGTTAAACTTACACGAACCGTATCTCCGATACCATCTTCCAGTAAAGTGCCTATACCGGCAGCGCTCTTTACACGACCATCTTCTCCGTCGCCAGCTTCTGTTACACCAAGGTGCAACGGATAACATTCACCAAATTCCGCATCCATCTGCTGAATCAGCAGGCGATAGGCCTGCACCATTACCTGGGGGTTGCTGGCTTTCATGCTCAGGACAATATTGTGGTAGCTCTCACCCCTTGCAATCCGGAGGAATTCCATGGCGCTTTCTACCATGCCCATGGGTGTATCGCCATAGCGGCTCATGATCCTGTCGCTCAAAGAACCATGGTTGGTTCCGATACGCATGGCAGTGCCGTATTCCCTGCATATTTTAACCAGGGGGGTAAACCGGTCCCGGATGCGGTCTATCTCTTCCCTGTATTCCGCATCTGTATATTCAATGAGTTCAAACTTTTTCTTGTCGACATAATTGCCGGGGTTCACCCTTACTTTTTCAACAATCCTTGCAGCAATCTCGGCCGCGTTGGGTGTAAAATGTATATCAGCTACCAACGGAGTACTGTATCCTCTTTTGCGTAATTCGTTTTTGATATACAGCAGGTTCTCTGCTTCTTTTTTACTGGGCGCTGTAATCCGTACCAGTTCCGCACCTGCTTCAATACAACGAATGCTCTGTTCTACGGTAGCCAGTGTATCCATCGTATCTGTAGTGGTCATGGTCTGGATGCGTATCGGATGCCCATTACCCAATAAGAGATCCCCGATCTTTACTTCTTTCGTCTTCAGCCGGCTATATTGCGTAAGTGAGTTACAGTAGAGTTGCATAAAGCGATAAATGTGTTGCAAAATTAACAGTTAAAACGGAGATTAGACTGCAAAAGAAAAGCCAGTAATGTATTACCGGCTTTTCTACTAAATAAGTTTAATTTCAACGTTTTCCCTCAAAAAACTCCTGTTGCCTGAGGATGTTCCTGAGCAGGTCAGTACGGATGCTTTTCATATCCATATTTTTGGGGCCTTCGAGATTGAGTACAAAGAAGTATGGGTGATGATTTTCCTCAATCCAGCCAACAGCCCAGCCGAGCGACCTGCCATTTTCGCGAAAGGCCCATCCTGTTTTGTAGAAGAGTTGATAGTTGGCATTGCTTTCCTGAAGCATTGCTTTCTTTACAATGTCCTGCGTGCGTTTTTGAAAAGGGAGCTGGCCGAAATACAACCGTTTAACCAATCCCATCTGCTCATCAGATGTTATTTTCAACGTATTATTCAACCAAAATGTATCAATAGCTCCGCCTATTAAACGGTTACCGTATTTCAGGCTGTCTAACCAATGCTGCATAGTATCTTTACCAATCCGTCTTGCCACTTCCTGGTAATAGGGTACTGCCGATACTTTAAAAGCCTCTTCCATCGTCAGATCTTTATTCCACCCCCTGGCTGTATCACCGCCCGGAAACAGCCGCACTTTTCCATCCCACTTAATGACCATCTTCTCATTCACGATCTTGCCCGTTTCTATTCCGATCAATGAATTCACAATCTTAAAAGTAGAGGCCGGCAGGTATGCAGAATCTTTAAAGCGTTCCAGGTTATAGATAGTAAACTGCCCTGTTCCATTGTTCAGCAACCCAAACGTACCAGTAACCTGGTGTGCATCAAAATATTGCTTCAGTGTATTATCCACCGTTACATTATTGGGAGAACAACCAGTCAGCCCTGCCAGGAATGCATACCCAACTACCCATAGCAGGAAAGCGTATTTTCTAAAAAATGCCTTGTCAACCCTCATATCTTGATAGCTTAGTTGAAACAGTAACCCTGATTTTTACTCTTGAATCTTTACTTTTGAATTCTCAATCACGCCCAGTTCCCTGGCAACTTTAGAGAACGCTGCGATCGCTTTATCTAAATGCTCCTGCTCATGCGCAGCGCTTAATTGTACCCGTATTCTTGCCAGTCCTTTTGCAACCACAGGGTAAAAGAATCCAATCACATATACTCCTTCATCCAGCAATCTGGCAGCAAAATTTTGTGCCACTACCGCATCGTATAACATGATTGGAACAATGGGATGATCACCTGGTTTGATATCAAAACCAGCCTCGGTCATTTTTGTCCTGAAGTATTTGGTATTGTATTCCAGTTTATCCCTCAGCTCGGTGGTTTCTGTCAGCATATTCAGTACCGCTATAGAAGCACCAACAATAGATGGCGCTACGGTATTGGAAAACAAATAAGGCCGGCTCCTCTGGCGCAGCATTTCAATCATCTCTTTTTTGCCAGACGTAAAACCGCCACTCGCACCACCTAATGCTTTGCCTAATGTGCCGGTAATGATATCGATCCTCCCCATCACATCCCGGTATTCATGGGTGCCTCTGCCCGTCTTGCCTAAGAAGCCTGATGAATGACATTCATCTATCATTACAATGGCATCATATTGATCTGCCAAGTCGCATATCTTATCTAACTGTGCAATGGTGCCATCCATACTGAATGAACCATCTGTTACAATAATGCGGCTCCTGCATCCGGCACTTTCCTGCAACTTCATTTCCAGGTCGGTCATGTTATTATGTTCATACCTGAATCTTTGTGCCTTACACAACCTGACCCCATCAATGATAGACGCATGATTCAGCGCATCGCTGATAATGGCGTCCTGCTCATTGAATAAAGGTTCAAAAACACCGCCATTGGCATCAAAAGCAGCTGCATATAAGATCGTGTCTTCTGTTCCGAGGAACTGCGCAATCTTCTGCTCCAGTTCTTTGTGTATGTCCTGCGTACCGCAGATAAAACGCACACTGCTCATACCATAACCATGGGTGTCAATGGCTTTATGTGCCGCCTCAATAACTTTCGGATGAGAAGAAAGGCCGAGGTAATTATTAGCACAGAAATTCAATACTTTTTTGCCGTTTACGACTATTTCCGGGCCTTGTTCACTGGTAATAATCCTTTCCTTTTTAAACAGGCCGGCAGCTTTAATTTCCTGTAATTCTTTGCCGATACGGGTGACAAAACTTTTATTCATAGCATGAAACTTTTCAAAGGCGAAGATATTTTATTTCAGGGTCACAGGCGCCGGAGCTTCCGTCTGCCCGCATCCGTTATTTCTCAACTGCAAGCAGTTCCACTTCAAATATTAAGGTAGAACCGGGCGTAATTTTATCCCCTGCGGCTCTGTCGCCATAAGCCAGGTCAGATGGAATGTATAGTTTCCATTTACTGCCAACAGTCATCAGTTGTAGTGCTTCCTGCCATCCTTTGATAACACCATTTAAAGGAAAGCTTACCGGCTCTCCCCTGTCCACCGAACTGTCGAATACTGTTCCGTTAATCAAAGTACCGTGGTAGTGACATTTCACTTTATCGGTCAGGCCGGGTTTTACAGTGTCAGTACCCGTTTTAATCACTTCATATTGCAGGCCGTTAGACAGGGTTACAACACTTTTTCGTTTTCCATTGACAGCAAGGAAAGCAAGGCCTTCTTTTTTGGCAACAGAAGCTTTTTCTGCCGCAACTTTCTGGTGAAACCTGCTGATGCTCTCGTCCAGTAATGTTTCTTCAAGTAATGTTTTTTTGTTCTGTAATACATCACCCATTGCTTTCTGCAGCAGGGGCATATTGAGGGTTTCAAAACCCTGCCCTTTCAGGTTCTGTGCAATGCGCACCCCCAAAGCATAGCTGGCACTGTCTTTATTATTCTTAAGCGGATTTGCAACAACAGTAGTTTTACTATTGTTACCGGCAGCAGACTTTGCTGCTGTAACAGGCTTTTTAGCCTGTGCAAAAACATTGGCAATACATAAGGTACTTGTGACAACAAGAATCGTTCTTTTCATTTTTAATTTTTTGAAGGAGCTAAACAACAATATTTATCTGATCAATTGCGCTATTGCAGTATGTACTTTCTCAAACTCAAATCCTGTAACGGCCTGTTGCATCATATTGGCGATCCTGTCGTTACAAAGGTTGCCGATACTTCCCTCGTGAACATGATCAACGGTAGTGGTATGGGCGAACTTACCAGCTTCTATGGCCAGTCCTACCTGCTTATAAGCATCGCGGAAGGGAATTCCCTGCAGTACCAGCTTATTCACTTCTTCCACACTGAATGCGTATTTATATTTTTCCTCAGCAAGTATGTTTTCTTTAATACTGATATTGTCAAGCATCAAAGCGGCCATTTCCAGACAGTCTTTTATCGTTTGAAAAGCCGGGAACAAATGTTCTTTCAATAGCTGCAGGTCGCGGTGATACCCCGAAGGCAGGTTGGTGGTCATGAGCATGATCTCATTGGGCAATGCCTTGATGCGGTTGCAATGCGAGCGGATCAGCTCAAATACATCCGGGTTCTTTTTGTGGGGCATAATACTGGAACCCGTTGTCAGTTCTGCCGGAAAGCTTATAAAATCAAAATTCTGGTTCAGGTACAGGCAGGCATCCATGCTCATCCTCGAGAGGGTATCTGCAACATTCGCCAATGCCATGGCAGTAATGCGCTCTGCCTTGCCCCGTCCCATTTGGGCATATACTACATTGTAATTCAGATCGGCAAACCCGAGTAGTTGTGTCGTAAGTGTTCTGTTAATAGGAAAAGAAGATCCATAACCCGCAGCAGAGCCCAACGGGTTTTTGTTGACCACTTTATAGGCAGCCTGCAGTGTAATCATATCATCTGCCAGACTCTCAGCATAAGCGCCAAACCATAGTCCAAAGGAGGAAGGCATGGCTAACTGCAAATGCGTATAGCCGGGGAATAGATGTTGTTTATATTTTTCGCTCTGCCGGATAAGGAGCTGAAAAAAAGGTTCAATGTTTTTTACCAGCGCTTCTATTTCATTGCGCAGGAATAATTTGATATCCACTAATACCTGGTCATTCCTGCTACGGGCGCTGTGTATTTTTTTGCCGGCATCTCCTAATTTTTTTGTCAATAACAATTCTACCTGTGAATGCACATCTTCAACACCTTTGTCAATCGTGAACTGTGAATCATTGATCAGCAGGTATATGTTCTTCAGTTCTTCCACAATAGCAGTAGCTTCCTCCTGTGTAAGCAATCCTATTGTCGCCAGCATCTTTGCATGTGCTATAGAACCAAGTACGTCAAAAGGAGCCAGCAGTTGGTCAAACTCCGGATCCTTTCCTACTGTAAACTTTTCTACAGCATCAGATACGTTTGTGTTTTTTTGCCACAATTTCATAGCGGTCATTTATAAGATCTGGTCAAGCAATTTTATATACAATTCAATACCTTCTTCAATTTCCGACAGATAAATATACTCATCAGCAGTATGACTTCTCGCAGAATCTCCAGGCCCCATTTTTAAAGTTTTGAAAGGCATCAGCGCCTTGTCAGATGTAGTGGGGGAGCCATAATATGTCCTGCCCAGCGCTGTCCCCGCCTTTACCAATAGGTGATCCAGGCCGATTGAAGTAGAACGCATCCGCAGGCTGCGTGGTTTTACTTCACTTCTGACATGGGTTTTAATAATCTCCAGTAATTCTTCAAATGTATAACACTCGTTTACCCTTACGTCAACTACAAAATGGCACAAGGAGGGTACCACATTATGCGCTTTATTTTCTGTTTCGACGACAGTGACTGTCATTTTGGAGGGTCCGAGCAATGGAGATACCTTATCAAACCGGTAATTTTTGACCCATTCTATATCAGGCAATGCTTTATAAAAAGCATTTTCTCCTTCTTCCCGCGCGGCGTGTCCTGCTTTACCCGTTGCGGTAACATCCAATACCAGCAATCCTCTTTCTGCTACCGCCATCTGCATTTGTGTAGGTTCGCCTACAATACCGCAATCTATCGCCGGCAGCTCGGACAGCAATGCCTCAATGCCATTCTTTCCAGATATTTCTTCTTCTGCAGTTCCGGCGAATACCAGGTTATAGGCAAGGTCTGTACGCTCGTAATAATGCAGGAATACAGCCATTAGCGATACTAATGAGCCTCCCGCGTCATTGCTTCCCAGTCCAAATAATTTTTTTCCCCTTTCTATCGGTTCAAAGGGAGAAAGTGTATAGGCTTTGTTAGGTTTTACTGTATCGTGGTGCGAGTTCAGTAATAAGCTGGGTTTGGCCGTATCAAAATATTTGTTTATGGCCCATACATTGTTCAGGTGACGATAAGTGGCAACTCCTTTGGTTTGCAGGAACTGCTCTATCAGGGTTGCCGTTTTATCTTCCTCTTTACTGAACGAAGGTGTTGCTATCAGTTGTTTCAGTAAACCGATGGCATCCTGTGTGATGGAGGAAGATTGCTGCTGGGTCATATCATTATTCTTGTTGGATGGTCGTACCCGTGCTGCCATTAATCAGTTGCTGTAATGCTTCTGCTTTACCTATCATCACTTTCTTAACACCACTTTGCAGGGCGGCAAATGCATTGTCGAGCTTGGGTATCATTCCGGCAAAGATCAGTTGCTTTGCTTTCAGTTCGCTGTAATAAGCGGGATTAATTTTTTTGATTACAGTACCATCATCATTTGCATCAAGCAATACCCCGCTTTTTTCAAATGAATAGATCAGTTCCACCTCATACAGACTGCTTAATGCCTTTGCTGTTTCCTGGGCGATGGTATCGGCATTCGTATTTAACAACTGTCCTGCTCCATTATGCGTAACAGGTGCAAGAATAACGGCCATGCCTTGTGTCAGCAGGTTTTGTATCAACCCGGTATTAAGTTTGTCCACATCGCCCACAAAACCATAGTCGATCGTGGGATGCTGTCTTTTGTGTGCCAGTATAGCATTTCCATCTGCGCCACTTAATCCTATGGCATTACATCCTGCTGCCTGTAATTGGGCTGTGATATTTTTATTGATGTAGCCGGCATATACCATGGTAACGACCTTCAGGGTCTCAGCATCGGTTATCCTTCTGCCATCCACCAGCCGTTGTTCAATTCCCAGCGTGGCGGCGAGTTTGGTGGCCAGCTTACCGCCACCGTGCACCAATACCTTATGTCCTTTTACCGATGCAAAGTCTTTCAGAAATGAGGAGAGCTTGGCTTCATCATCAATGATATTGCCTCCGATCTTTATGACATATAGTTTATCCGCCACTCTTTTACAATTTATTAGCTTTCAAAATTTCCGATAATACAGCCTGTGCCGCCCAGACCCGGTTACCGGCCTGTTGTGTTACAAGGCTGTGGTTGCTGTCTAATATCTCATCGCTCAGTTCTACATTTCTTCTGACTGGCAGGCAATGCATTACCCTGGCATTATTGCTTGCCAGCAGCTTTTCTTCTGTAAGCATCCATCCCGGGTCGTTCTCATATATTTTACCATAATCGTTATATGTGCTCCAGTTTTTTACATATACGAAATCTGCATTTTGCAAAGCTTCATCCTGGTTATGTGTAATAGCAGCGCCTCTGGTAAACTGTTCTGACAGTTCATAATCCTGCGGGTGTGTAATCACAAAATCCGCTTCCCCCCATATATTGACCCATTGCGCAAAACTGTTGGCAACACATTGAGGCAGGGGTTTTACATGCGGGGCCCAGGTAAGCACAATTTTTGGCTTTCTGTTTTTGGTTTGTGGCCGATAATTCTCTTTGATGGTGATGATATCTGTTAATGACTGGAGCGGGTGCAGTGTTGCACTTTCCAGACTTACAACAGGCACACCGGCATATTTGATAAATTGGTTGATGAACATTTCACTGTAATCTTCTTCCCTGTTCTTTAATGAAGGGAAGGTCCTGATACAAAGGATATCGAAATATTGTCCCAATATCGGCGCAGCGTCTTTAACGTGCTCTACTGTATTACCGCTCATGATGGCACCTTCTTCAAATTCAAGCGACCAGCCTTCCTTCTCTACATTGAATACGATGGCTTCCATACCCAGGTTAAGTGCTGCAACCTGTGTGCTCAGTCGTGTACGCAAGCTTGGATTCAGGAATAACAATCCAATACGTTTATCAGCACCCAGTTGCCTGTCCGCAAACGGATCAGCTTTATATGTCAATGCCTGCTGAACCAGCGCATTGATATCGGTAACATCATGAACGGAAATAAATTGTTTCATTATTTATGCTTTATGCTGAACGCTTAATGCGGAACGCTTTTTACTTTCTGATTGATTTAATAAGATTAATAAGTTTTGCTTTATACGTTCTGTAGCATGTTTTCAGCTTTTATGGCAGCTATTGCTTCTTTCAGTACATCCAGGAATTCATCAACCTGCTTACGCGTAATGGCAAGCGAAGGCAATAAACGGATAACATTGGGTTTGGCTTCTCCTGTAAAAACGTTAAAATCAAACAGCAGTTTCTTTTTCAGGTCTTTTAATGAAGCTGGAACATCAAACCCGATCATCAGGCCCCGGCCTCTTACGTTTTCCAGTTCCTCAATAGTCTTCAGTCTGTTCATCAGGTATTGTCCTCTTTGTTTGGCCACTTCAACCAGTTGTTCTTTTTCAATCACTTCCAATACTGCCAAAGCTGCTGCACACGCTAATTGATTCCCGCCAAAAGTCGTTCCCAGCATACCGTGTTTTGGTTTGATATACGGCGCAATGAGGATGCCTCCAATGGGGAATCCATTACCCATTCCTTTAGCCATGGAATAGATATCGGCATTCACGCCGGCATAATCATGTGAGAAAAACAAACCGCTTCTGCCATACCCGCATTGTACGCTATCTGCAATATATACTGCTCCATGCTCATCACACAGCTGCCTGATGAGTTTCAGAAAAGATTCTGTTGCCACATTAATACCTCCAACACCCTGTATACCTTCTATAATAACAGCAGACACTTCTTTTCCCTGTTTGGCAAAAGCTTCTTTCAAAGCTTCCTCGTCATTGAAAGGCAGGAATATGATATTGTTGGTTTCATTCACGGGTGCAACGATAGCGGGGTTATCTGTAGCAGCTACTGCCAGTGAAGTTCTGCCATGGAACGACTTGTTAAAAGCAATGATCTTTTTACGCCCGTTGTGAAAAGAAGCCAGTTTTAATGCGTTTTCATTGGCCTCAGCGCCGCTGTTACACAGGAATAGCTGGTAATCTTCTTTGCCGCTTACCTTACCAAGTTTGGCGGCCAGTTCTTCCTGTATCGGTATCTTAATGGAGTTGGAGTAAAAAGCGATCTTTTCTAACTGGTCTTCTATCCTTTTTACCCAATGCGGATGCGTATGCCCGATACTGATCACTGCGTGTCCGCCATACATGTCTAAATACTGCACGCCGTTTTCATCCCATACATAAGAGCCCTGTGCCTTGGTAATGGTGATGTTGTTAAGCGGGTAAACGTCAAATAGTTTCATTACTTATTCTTATTAAAAATAATTTGCTTTTAGTTTCAGGCCAGCTGTTTCGTCAAGTCCAAACAGCAGGTTCATGTTTTGCACTGCTTGTCCGCTCGCTCCTTTCAATAAATTATCCGACGCGCTGTGCACTACAATTTTGCTACCCTGCTTCTCTATGTGCAGCAAACACTTATTTGTGTTCACTACCTGTTTCAGGTCAATCATGGTATCACTTACATGTGTAAATGGTTGCCCTTTATAATAACTCTTATACAATTGCCTGATTTCATCAATAGGCAATGCGCAATCAATTACCGAGCTCACATAAATACCTCTTGCAAAATCGCCTCTCCACGGAATAAAATTCACATTCATCCCATCATTACCCTGTAACTGCTGCAGGCTCTGGTGAATTTCATGGATATGCTGGTGCTGCAATGTTTTGTATGCCTGTATATTATTGGCCCGCCAGCTGAAATGGGAGGTAGCACTTAACCCCTGCCCCGCTCCGGTAGCGCCCGTAATACCCGTCGTGTACACTTCGCCAAGTATCCCTGCTTTTGCCAATGGCAGCAGGCCCAATTGAATGGTGGTAGCAAAGCAGCCAGGATTTGCAATATTGTCGGCTGCTTTAATTTTTGCTTTATTTAATTCAGGTAACCCGTACACAAACTTCCGGTTGCCGCTTGTCGATTTATCGTAGAGGCGAAAATCCTGCGACAGGTCGATCACTTTTACTTTTTCGTCAACGGCATGTGTTGCCAGGAATTTCTTTGCATTACCATGACCCACACAAAGGAAGAGTACATCAATGTCATTACTTAACCCATCTGTAAAATGCAGGTTGGTCTCGCCTACTAGGTCGGCATGTACTTCGCTGACAGGATTCCCTGCATTACTGGTACTGTGAATGAATGTCAGGGTAACAGCAGGATGGTTGATCAGCAAACGGATCATTTCACCACCTGTATATCCTGCACCGCCAATGATCCCTGCTTTAATTTCTTTCATGATCGCCTATTTGGATGAATTCGTTTCTTTCACATTGTGGTAGATGGCTGTCTGGTTACCAAATATTTTAGAGAACCCTCTTACATCATCGCCTGTCCAGCCATTATTCATTTCACCGTATTTGCCAAATTTACTACTCATCAGGTCGTATGCAGATTCAATACCAATTACCTGGAACCGGTAGGGAAACAGTTGTATGAATACGTCGCCTGTTACATTAGCCTGTGAATTCTCTAAAAATGCTTCAATATCTCTCATTACCGGGTCGAGGATTTGTCCTTCATGCAGCCAGTTCCCGTAAAACTGTGCCAGCTGGTCTTTCCAGCCTAGCTGCCACTTCGTTAATACATGCTTTTCCAGTGCATGGTGCGCTTTCAGTATGACCATCGGAGCCGCCGCTTCAAAACCAACACGTCCTTTGATACCGATGATGGTATCTCCTACGTGGATGTCTCTTCCGAGGCCATAGGGACCGGCAATGGTTTGCAGGTATTGAATAGCTTGTGAAGGGTGGTCAAATAACTGGTCATTAATGGCTTTCAACTCGCCTTTTACGAAACTTAGCTTTACTTCTTCTTCGCCTGTTTTGGTAACCTGAGTTGGCCAGGCTTCTTCGGGCAGCAGGCCTTTGGATTGCAGGGTTTCTTTTCCCCCAACGCTGGTTCCCCATAATCCTTTATTGATCGAATAAGCCGCTTTGGCAAAATTCATTTCCACGCCTTTGGCTTTAAGGTATCCGATCTCTTCTTCACGGCTCAGTCTCAGGTCACGTATCGGGGTAATGATGGCCACACCGGGGATCATAATATTAAAGATCATATCGAACCGGACCTGGTCATTACCTGCACCTGTGCTGCCATGCACAACTGCTGCTGCATTCAGTTGCTTAGCGTGAGCCGCGATATGCAGCGCCTGGCTCAAACGCTCCGCGCTCACACTCAGCGGATAAGTGTTGTTTTTTAACACATTTCCGTATACCAGGTATTTAATGATGCTATCATAATAACTTTTTACAGCATCTACCGTTGTATGCGTTTTCACACCAAGTTTATACGCATGCTGCTCTATTTGTTGCAACTCGGTTTCACTGAAACCGCCTGTATTCACTATGACGCTGTGTACTTCGTATCCTTTGTCATCTGTCAGGTACTTTACACAATAAGAGGTATCTAAACCACCACTGAAACCAAGTACTACTTTTGCGCCCGGGGCTAAAGAGGTATTATTTGTTTGATCGCTGCTCATTTTTATACTTTTTGCTACAATATTTTGTTCTTACTAAAATCCTTTCAGGGGCTGGGGCTTACAGGTTGAAAAAATAATGGAACAATGATTTCGGTTTACCTGGTGTTCCGCCATTGCCGTTGCCATTGTCTTTTTTCCTGAACAACCGTAACAGCTTGCTTTGTTTGATTTTCATAAACCGCTCCCACAATTTTGATTTTTGACTGAATTCTTTGGAAGTCTCTTCAGGCTGATAGTGATCTGCCGGATCATACAGCATGGCTGTACACATACAGTTTTTGCGCTCCTTGCTCATCAATATATCATAGTTGACACAACTTTTGCATCCAGCCCAGAAATCTTCGTCATCAGTCAGTTCACTGTATGTTACAGGCTCATAACCCAGGTCGCTGTTGATCTTCATCACTGCCAGTCCGGTTGTCAATCCAAATATTTTGGCATGGGGATATTTCTGCCTGGACAAATTGAAAATGGTTTGCTTGATCAGCTTAGCCACACCGCTTTTTCTAAAGGTGGGTGCCACAATCAATCCGCTATTAGCAACAAACTCGTCATGGCCCCATGCTTCAATATAACAGAAGCCTACCCAGGTACCGTCTGGCAATAAAGCGATCACAGCTTTACCTTCGTCCATTTTTTTAGCGATGTATTCGGGACTACGCTTGGCAATACCCGTACCACGGGCTTTTGCCGAGGATTCCATCTCATCGGTAATGGTTTGAGCATAGTGTGTGTCGCCACTATTGGCTACACGGACAATAATATTTTGTTCCAACTTGAGAAAATTAATTACGTGAAAAAGAAAACACTTTTCGTGTCGAAAAAGAATTCCGGGGGATTTTCCACTGATAGGGGCAAGTGCCAGTTGCTCGTCCTATCAGCAACCACGTCGAGGTCGCTGAGGAAAGTTAAAAGCAGCCTCTATTGCGAACAAGGGTCGTGGTTCGTTCAATGAGTATAAATTAATATGTATAAATGTCTGCTTCACTTCAAAATTGTATTGAACAATGGTTTGAGGGCGTAAAAGTAAAACAGTTTGAAATAAATATGGGTATTTTTTTATGAAAATTTGGTTAAGACCTGGTTCTGCCTGCCAGATAAACATACTCACAACCGTTAGTGAGCAAAAAGCTGCTTCTCCGGGAAGCAGCTTGCGAGGGTTAAGCGCGATCGATGATCCTAATTGAAATTACCGCCTCCGAGCCTGCCTCCGCCCATACGCATCATCTTTTCCCCACTTCTGAACATGTCTTTTATATCATGCTGCCCGCCACGTTCTCCGCGCTGCTGGTTATTGGCTCCAAACCTGCGCAGGTTATAGGTAAAGCTTACCATAAAATACCTGGTCAGCACCTTGTTCTGTACATCCTGTATGCCGGTACTGGTCACATTCCGGGTAATGCTTACATTCTGGTTCAGTAGGTCAAATGCATAAAACTTCAACTCCCCTGCTTTATTCTTTAGCATCTGTTTGGACAGGCTGGCGCTCCACAAAGGGATACTGGTATTATAACCCGCACTACGGCCACTACTGTAGGTATAATCAAAATCAGTGGAGAGTACCCACCCGCTTTGGGTATAATAAGTAGCTTCTGTTGAAAGCACTTGTGAAAAGTAGTTACTGTTTTGTTCTGGTTTCAACGTAAACCTGGCCATATTGTACGTTGGAGATGCAGAAAAGTTCATGTCAAAATTATCTTTCAGGTTGGTTGTCCACGATATTGTACCAACCATGGTTGTATTCCGTGTATAATTACTTTCGCCGTTGATCAGTCCCTGGCTCTGGTTGCGCGACAGGTTCGCTGTCAGGTTCATATTACTCTTTGGCCGCCTGATCGGGAATCCGTAATTGAAATAAGCGTTAATGTTATAGGTGCCATTGAGGTTTACAGGCATGGTGGACTGTCCGCCGTTAGGAAGCAGTATAGTTGCGTTCTGAATATCGTCCTGTATCACACTTGCATTAACTGTTGCAAAAATCAATTTGTTGGTGGACACGTCAAATGAATTATACAGGAGGCGGAAGCTATGCGTGAACTGTTGTTTGAGGTTAGGGTTACCTATTTTCACATTCAACGGATTACTATTATCAACCACTGGCTGCAACTGGTCTATACTGGGTTGCCCTGTCCGGCCATTGTAAAAAAACCGAAAGTTCCTCGTTTTGCTGAATGCATAATTAAATATAGCCGAGGGCGAAAAGTTCACGTAGTGCTGTGTTAATGTACTGTCCTTCGTAAGGTTATGACTGCTGCGGCCTCCCACCTGCAGGCCCGATCCGATGCTGAAATTTATCTTAGCGTTTTGCAGGCGGTAACTCAGTGTAAAACGATTGGCGTCATACCTGTTTTCAAATATATTACTCAGGTTCATAACCGGCAGGTCGTACTGGCCACTGGCTTTGTTATACTGGTAAGTGTGTTTGCCCGAAGTGTTCCTGTTATAGGAATAATTGTAGTTCAATTCTATCAGCTGGTTCCTGCCTACCGGTTCTGTATATGAAACTGTAGTACCATAGCTTTTTGTTTCAGGGTTGCTGTTGTAAACCTGGTTAATGGTGTCTGTTCTTTCCGGCCTGAACGCGGTGGCATTAGTATGGGTAACTGAATGATTGGTGCCCGACCCGTCATTGGTGTTTTGCCCCGCATTGATGCTTACTGAGAAGGTACGGCCTTTTCTCGCAAACCGGTGACGAAACGATGCATCGATACCCGCATTATAACCTTCATTCACCCTGGTTGATCCGGCAACGGCATTACTCACGTCTGTTACTTTACCTATCCTTCCTCCCTGTGCAAAGCTTGATTGGCCGGTCTGCGAATTGGTACGCTGGAAGCTGATATTCGGTCTTACGATCAGGGTATTGTTCGAATCAAACTGGTGTTCAATATTCAGGTTGATACGATGATTTTGGTTGTGCGTAACAGATGACTGGGAGGAAGTAGTGAAGATGGAAGAGTCCGGCACTCTTGTGAGTGTTTGTGTAAAGCTGTTCTGTTCGCGGTAAGTGCGCTGGTCATTATAAAAATAACTACCCGAGAACTGTGTTTTACGGCTCCAGGTATCACGGTAATTAACACCACCAGCCCAGGTATTGACCAATCCACCACCATTGCCAGTGCCAAGCAGGCCGTTGAAACCTCCTCTGCCGCCACCACCAAAATTACCGCCACCCAATGAACCAAGCATATCCTGAACAGAGAAGTTTTGCTTGTTCACATTATTCCCCTGCCCAATTAAAGTGATCTGCTGGTCGCCGTTAAACCTGCTGAGATTAAAGCTGTTATCGTACAGCCCCTCCGTTTTATCGGTACCAAAACCAACCGAAGCCTTTCCGAAATAGCCTTTACGTTTGTCTTTTTTAGTAGTGATGTTGATGGTCTTTACCCGGTTACCATCATCAAAGCCGGTAAATGCACTCTGGTCGCTCAGCGCATCAAATACCTGTATTTTATCAATGATATCCGGAGGGAGGTTTTTGGTGGCCATTTTAGGATCGTCGCCAAAAAAGCGTTTACCGTCTACCAATATACGCTGTACCTGTTCGCCCTGCGCTTTTACGGTTCCGTCTTTGTCCACCTGCATGCCGGGTATTTTTTTCAGAAGGTCTTCCGCTACCGCATTTGGTTTTGTCTTAAACGCAGATGCGCTAATTTCAAGGGTATCTTTTTTCATCTGGATGGGCGACTGGGTAACAGTTACCATGCCCAGGTCTTTTGCTGCCACTTTCATAAAGATGGTGCCCAGGTCAACCACCGTATTATTTTTTGACAAGGTGATCTTTTTTGAAAAGGGCTCATATCCCTGGAAGCCGATCTGTACCAGCAGATCGCCCAGTGAGATATTATTCACTGCAAAACTTCCATCTTCTTTAGCAAGGCCATACACATCTAATGTAATATCTCTGGCATCCAGTATGGTAACAGAAGCTCCTTTCATGGATTGCCTGGTAAGCGAATCCACCAGCTTGCCTTTGATTGTGCCTGTATTTTGCGCCATGGTGGTTATTGCGCACAAGGCAAAGCCCAGGGATGTCAGAAATTTACCCATAAACGGTTGCGTGTAGTTTGACAAGACGAATTTAATTTCCTTTAGCCACCCGGGAACGCGGTTAAATGCTAATGGAAAACTACTGGGATGCCAGGATACCTGCTTCAAATAATCGGTGAAATGCAAGGTAGAAAAGGGCAGTAAACAGTTGATTATGTATTGCCCGACGAAAGAGTATTTTCAACCGGTGAATAAAATGATCGTTTTAAAGCTGTCCGCAACACCAGTACTTTGTTTTGGGCCGCTGGTCAAATAGTTATGGCAGCTGTAGGACTTACATTGTATTTTCGTATGAGAAAGCGCAGGTTTGCCAAACCATAAAACTCTTCAATGATGAAAAAAACAATGATTCCTTTATTCAAACAACTGGCATACACGACTGTAATGTGCTGTTTCCTGTTTACCGCCTGTACCAACACCAACAATGCGGCGGCTGAAAAGACAGACACAGCTGCCTCCAAAAACTTATTAAACCCCGAAGTGCGGTTTACAGCCGACATGGTTGATAATAAAAAAGACCCATCCTGCGGTATGCCTGTTACAGCCGGCATCCTGGATACAGCCCACTACAAGGGAAAAGTATTGGGATTCTGTTCTAAAGAATGTAAAGCTGAATTTGAAAAGGCACCCGAAAAATATCTTGTTGCCGCCCAGTTAAAATAAAACTGTGCCGGATTATTTTTACCAGTTTCTTAACTAAACAAGTATTCGACATCTTCTTTTGTCAGGCTCTTTACAAAACCTTCATCGTCTGTAATCAGTTCCCTGGCTAAGCTGCGTTTGCGTTCCTGCAGTTTCAGTATTTTGTCTTCTACCGTATCTGTACAGATCATCCGGTATGCAAAAATATTTTTAGTCTGGCCAATACGGTGTGTACGATCAATCGCCTGCTGTTCAACTGCAGGATTCCACCAGGGGTCAACAATATATACATAGTCCGCCGCCGTAAGGTTAAGACCCACACCTCCTGCTTTCAGTGATATCAGGAATACCCGGCAGTTCTCATCATTCTGAAAACGTTGGATAGCTCTTTCCCTTTCTGTAACAGTACTGCTCCCATCGAAGTATTCATAATCCACCCCAAGTTCCTTCATTTTATCTTTGATCAATGCCAGCATGCCAAGGAACTGAGAAAAAATCAATGCCTTGTGATTACTGATATTTTCTGTGATCTCACGCCCAATCTCTTCCAGTTTTACTGATACATTCGGAAAACGTTCTTCTTCTTTTACAATAGCGGGGCTATCACATATCTGTCGCAGCTTCATTAATCCCTGCAGGATCGTCAGCTGCGATTTCTGGATGCCCTGGTTTTCTACCACACCCAGTATTTTATCGCGGTAATCATTGCGGTAAGCATCATATATCTTTCTTTGTTCATCGCCCATTTCACAGAAAAGTACCATCTCCTGTTTTTCGGGGAGATCCTTAGCCACCTGTTCTTTTGTACGACGCAGGATAAACGGATAAAGGAGCTTTCGCAAATGCTCTTTTTGTTCCTTCTCACCAAACTTATCAATGGGTACCGAGAACTCCTGTTTAAAAAATTCCACACTGCCCAGCATACCCGGATTCAGGAAGTTCATTTGTGCGTAGATATCGAATGTATTATTCTGCAAAGGCGTACCGCTTAAGCAAAGCCTGTTTTTGGCATTCAGTAAACTTGCGGCTTTGGTTACCTTACTGCCCGGGTTTTTAATAGCCTGGCTTTCATCCAGTACCACATAATCAAAAGCTACTTCTACAAACTGCTTGATATCGCTTCTCAGGGTACCATAGGTAGTAATGATCACATCAAATCCATTGGTGGCCAGGTCTTCCCTTGAACGGCCGCCGCCATGGTGTACATAAAAACTCAGGCTCGGGGTAAATTTACCTATTTCGTTTTGCCAGTTGTACATGAGGGTAGTCGGGCAAACCACCAATGCCTTTAAACTGCCATTCTCTTCTTTCAGGTGGTGTAAAAAGCTCAATGCCTGTATGGTTTTACCCAGACCCATATCATCAGCTAATATACCACCCCACCTCACTTCACGCAGGTAATTGAGCCACTGGAACCCGCTTTCCTGGTAAGGGCGTAATATGGTTTTCAGGTGTGCGGGCGCAGGCACTTCCTTAATAGAATGATTTCCTTTTAACCGTTCATACTTTTCTTCCAGCTGAAAGGATAACTCTTCCTCATCCCGTTGCAGGTACAACTCTTCGATGACACTGAAGTGGTATTTACTGAGCTTCATGTTGCCGGTCTTCCCCTCGCCGACACGAAACAGCAGTGAATATTTTTTGATCCATTCTTCCGGTAAGATACCCAGCGTTCCATCCTCTAATTGAACAAACTGCTGTTTGTTGGCCAATGCTTTCTTTACCTCATCCACTGTAACCTTTTGTTCACCAAACTGGATCTGCACTTTGGCGTCAAACCAGTCGGTATTACTGCTGATAAAAATTCTTGTAGAAGGTTTGGCAGTATTGAAACGAAACTTTTTTAATGCTTCAAAACCAAATACAGGGATATTCAGGTCTTTTGCCGCATCAACAAAGAGGAAGAACCAGTTATTGCGTAATACCTCACTTCCTTTCAGCGCCAGCACATCACTATCAACCGGCTTCACAAAATGGGAATGCAGTGATTCTATCTTCTGAATGAATTCTTTTTCTGCCTCAAGGTTACGCTGTATGACTAACAGTTTATCTGCCAGCGGCAGAATGATCTTTTCTTTGTCTGTGCTGGCAACATCATATCCTTTATAGGTAAATACCGGTTGAAACAGCAGGTAATCACCTTTCTCTTTCAGCAGCACTTTCACTTCCGGCTTAATATCTTTGACTTCTTCTTTTTGAACATTCGTGAAATGTACATTATAGTCTTTGGATAAAGGCAGTATGAATTGTTGTAATTGAACCGCCCAATCTTCTGCAGCGATCGTGATCTTACCGGTTGGCAAGAACCGCTCCAGTATCATAATATCTTCCGTCCGTTGCCAGGTAAAGAATTGATTATGATACTGAAACAACATGGCCGACCCACTTTCATTCTCTGCAATGTTCAGGTCTGCCAGTGGTAATTTTACCCTGCAGTCGATCTCATACTGGTGATTGGTATAATTCACTTCAAATTCAGGACTGATAAAGCGGGTAACCAGTTCAGCCTGTTGCAGATTGGCCGTTGTAAACCCCTTACGATGTGGCAGGTAAAATACAAAATTGCTTTCTGCTAATTCGGTGAATAGCTTCTTTATTTTAGGATGCAGGTATTCATTAATAAGGTGCCTGGTTTCTTCAGGCAACTCATCATCATGTTGCTGAATAATATTTTCCCAGATACCACTGAAGGGTGAATTCCGGTTAAGGTAACGACTTACTTCAGCGGGTAAAAGCTTCCGTAATTGTTGCAATAACATTTTATCTTCTTCACTGAAGACTTCTGTATTGACGAATTTGGTGAGGTCTAATTTAGCCGTCTTACTGGTATATTTTGTTTGTTCTTCGTCAGCTTCTCCTTGTACTGCATCTAGCTGCAGGTAAGGATATTGGTGTTCGTTACCAGTAATAACAACGCCCAGTTTCAGTATGTTCCTTTCCGGTTCTTCTTCTGTCTCTTCCACCAGCGCCGGCACTTTTTCTTCTACCGGTTTTGGCCTGAGATCAGCGGCGGGATTCAGCGACACCCGTTTGATAGCGCTGTCCAATACTCTTAGAAAAGGTTTACCCTCTGCATAGGTAAATTCAAATTTTCCTTTCAGGTCGTCTTCAAGTGAATAGCCATACAACGCCAATAATTTATTTTTTTCCTTGTCCCAGTTCCTGATACTGTCAAAATAATTAGGCCCGTAATTATGCAGCAGCTGAAGCAGTACAATGCTTTTGTGTACACAAAGCGGGTGTTCTGTATCGCTCTTGCAAGGGCAGCTGGTATCGAAATTTCGTTCTTCGTTTTTTTGTATCACCACCCTGAATACTTTATCATCATATTCCAGTTCTGCCACTACTCTTTCATCTTTTGCTTCGAGTATATTGGAGCGGGAGCTGCGCAGGTGATTTTCAGCTATCTCAAAATTTTCCGGTGCCGACAGCATCCGGATCAGTTTCAGATCGAGCTGTTTCATTTTAACAACCGTATGCTTTTGATCATATACTGTTTCTTTATCGCCCAGCAGGTTTTTATCCAGCAGATCCTGCAGGTGAAATAAAGCGCCGGCTTTGTGCCTGCATATTTCAGAGAGGTTATAAGGGCAGGTGCAACGCAGTGATAAGGTCCTGGGGTCTTTAAACTGGTTGACATGAACTTTATAAAAAGTTGCATACCCATCGTCTTTTACCCGGAACACCACAGATGCCATCAGGTCATCATACTCCATCAATTCAACATTGCCGAGCGCATGGATCTTTTTCCCTCTGCGGATCACTTCTTCTGTACCGCTGTTGTAAATATGTTTGACTAAGTAAGGTAGTGCCATGTGTCAGTCTTCGGTTAGGCCAATTTGCAAAAGTAAAGGAAAGCTGGCCAGTTACCGAAGCTAAAAGGGGAGAATGTGGATGAAATGTTTGTTAAGACTGAGAATCAGCCGGTAAAAGTCACCAGGTCGCCATTTTTATATACCGGTAAGACATTCGCCTTATCGGGCGTGACACAATATTCCAGGTCGGTTTCCAGGCCATAGGAAGCGAGCCGGTGCCAGTGCGTGGTTTTCCGGATAAAACTATACATATCATCCTTATGCAGGTGATACATGTCTTCTGCCATCAGGCTGCTATCGCAATGAACGGTAAAATATTGTTTGATTCTTTGAATGACAGCGCCTGCAAATAATGCGTCTTCCAGGTTGAATCTGTCCTTCCAGGCGGAGCATCCGAGTACCACATTTTTTTGTTGTGCTGCCAGATGGTCGCAAACGGCAGACAAGTTAGGAAATGAACCCGTGATCACTTCTGAAGCGCCATTATTCAGGGCCATATGCAACAGCCTGGTTCCATTGGTGGTAGTAAGAACAAGGGTTTTCCCTTCGATAAAAGAGCGGGGATATTCTGCAGGGGAATTGCCATGGGCAAGGCCTTCTATTACTTTACCATCTCTTTCGCCGGCAGTAACACCGCCCGTTGTTTTGCCGATCTGTATACACTTATCAACACTATCCACCGGGATCACGCGTGTGGCTCCGTTATACAAAGCTGTTGCGATGGTAGAAGTGGCGCGAAAGACATCAATAACCACTACAATACTGTTTGAAATATCATAAATGTCTAATAAACGCGGGGATACTATCGTTACTAAAGCTGGCTTTTTGTCCATAATGGTGCAAATATAAAGTTCATAAGGCATTTGGCCTTCCTGTTGGATTAGCTGATCAGGCAGGTATAAAAGGGGCCAGCTTAGAAAAGCCAGCCCGGCACAAAAGAACAGTGTCTCAAAGAATGCTGATACCGGTATCATGCCGGAGGGGGACACGGCATGTGATCAGCAGATTTTTCCGACAAAGAACAGCTTATACACCATCATCAATACGCACTTTACTAACCCTCTGACAGCATTTAGCGAACTGTATTGTTCTTTTGGCAACCAAAACACAAAAGAGAACCCTAACACCTTATCAGGCTTTTGTTATGAGGTCATTTTTGCCTCATTCAGTTTTTTTAGTGATGATCAGCAGTTCCTGCGCCTGCACTTCGGTAACATAATGCTTGGCCCCTTTGTTATCGATATAATGTCTGTTGACCAATTTTCCTACAATGGCCAATTCTATCCCTTTTAACAGGTATTTCTCTGCAATCTCAGCAAGCTTTCCCCAGGCAACCACCGTATGCCATTGCGTATCCGTTACTTTGTTTCCATTGTCATCCCGGTAATTCTCATTCGTGGCAATACTCATATTGGCCACTTTTTTGCCGTCGGCATATTCTTTGATCTCCGGGTCCTGGCCCAGGTAACCAATCAACTGTACTTTGTTCCTGATTGTATTCATGTTATGACACTTTTAAAATGATAACCAATGCGGCAAATCATGTGATTGCCATGGGTAATAATGATACAAATATGAAAGGGAAAATAGCAGCCAGCCGGCTTTTATCCGGATACTTACGTATATAAACGTTTAGGTTATGGTAAAATATCGCCTTAAGTGATAAGTATAAGTACCTGATTTCAAATTTTGCGTATAAATACTCTATGCATTGTTGTGCATTTTCATGTATTTTTCCTCTCGAAATCCAATTTCAAGTCACCCAACAGGAAATATCATGACTGCTGCAACCAGACTTTGTATTACATGCAATAAAAGCATCAAGGGCCGGACAGATAAGAAATTCTGTGATGACTATTGCCGTAGTACTTATAACAACCAGCTTAACGGCAATGACAACAACTATGTCCGTAACATCAATAATATCCTTCGCCGGAACCGGCGGATATTGGAAGAACTCCTGCCTGCTTCAAGTCCTATGATCAAACTGCCGAGACATAACCTGCAGTTCAAAGGCTTTCATTTCAGGTATTTTACGCATACCCTTACCAGCAAAAAAGGCAATACCTATTATTTCTGCTATGACCTGGGGTATCTTCCATTGACAGATGACAGGCTGATGATCATCAGGAAAAAAGAAATAACATGATCACTGTGTTGTGTATCAATCACCATACCGTATCCTTACCCTGGTGATGCCGGCATCAATCATATTGAGCTGCCTGGCAGCAGCTTTGCTAAGGTCAATGATACGGCCGCTGACAAAAGGTCCCCGGTCATTGATCCGGACCTTTACTTTTTTCCCATTGGAAAGGTTCGTAACGGTTACCATGGTGCCGAAAGGCAATTTTTTGTGCGCGGCTGTCAATTTCGAAGCATCATAGGTTTCACCACTAGCGGTAGGAAAGCCATTGAGACGGTCGGAATAATAAGAAGCATTGCCCACTTCAGTACCGGGGCTGGCCGCTGTTCGTTTTGAGGAAGGCGGAACAACTTTACGGTGGCAACCGGCAATCAGTAACCCCAGGCATAACATGAACAGTAAGGTGCGCCTGCATAACATGTTGTCAAAGTTTAAGCAAACGGAACTTTTACCACTTTCGCTTTTACCGGTGTATTACGTATCTCTATATAGATCTCACTATCTGCTGCAGCATGGTCAACAGTTATATAACCCAGTCCAATGGCTTTTCCCAATGAAGGTGCCTGTGTACCGCTGGTCACTTTACCAATCGTATTACCTGCTGCATCTTTGATTAAATAATCATGACGCGGGATACCGCGATCAATCATTTCAAATCCTACCAGCTTACGCTGTACTCCCGTGGCTTTTTGTTTTTCAAATATTTCTTTGGCGGTAAAATCTTTTGTGAATTTGGTAATCCAGCCCAATCCGCCTTCAAGCGGGGAAGTGGTATCATCAATATCGTTTCCATACAGACAATAACCCATTTCCAGCCGCAGCGTATCCCTTGCCCCCAGGCCTATCGGCTTCAGCCCCTGCGGGCCTCCGGCTTCAAAAATGGCATTCCATATTTTGTCGGCCGCGCCATTACTGTCTTCAAAATAGATTTCAACTCCTCCGGCGCCTGTATAACCTGTAGCGCTTACCAGTACATTATCAACCCCTGCAAACTTCCCTTTGGCAAAAGTGTAATACTTCAGGTTCATGATATCCATCTCCGCCAATGGCTGTAATATCTTAGTAGCGTTGGGCCCCTGGATAGCCAGCAAACAGGTCTTATCACTGATATTGTGCATTTCAGCGCCATTGGTATTATGTCTGCTGATCCAGTTCCAGTCCTTTTCAATGTTGGAAGCATTAACTACCAACATGTAGGTTTTATTTTCCTCAAGGCAATACACGATCAGGTCGTCAACAATGCCACCCTGTTCATTGGGCAGGCAGCTGTATTGTGCTTTACCATTGGCTAATTTAGCAGCATCATTAGAAGTAACACGCTGGATCAGGTCGAGTGCATGCGGGCCTTTTAACATAAATTCACCCATATGGCTCACATCAAAAATGCCGGCGTTCTTTCGAACCGTTGCATGTTCATCATTGATGCCGCTATAGCTGATGGGCATATTGTATCCGGCAAATTCAGCCATTTTAGCGCCCAGGGTAATATGCTTTTGGGTAAAAGGCGTATTCTTCATTATATTATTATTTAGACCGGGCAAAAATAGGTGAAGTAGCGGGGGCATAAAAATAAAAAAGCGATGTTGGAACAACGCTTCTTCTTAACTATTTGCAGCAGCACACAATTACCAGTAATACGATAGGCTTAATTTGCTCCCAGCCTTAACCTGATATCCTCGCCAAGCTTTTTTATCCTGGCGTAAGATGTACAATCATTCTCTCTTTTATTCAGTTTGATCAGCAGTACGCCGGGTATTGTTTTGATATAGAAAACCGTTTTATCATCCAGCGTAACTGTTGCATCAATCCTGGCATTTTTAAACATGTGCTTTGTTTGCAACTGCGCATCAATATAACCCTGAACACTGCGGGTTCTGCTTCTGTTATAAGATGCATAGAACTGGTAGCTATTGTCCGATTCTTTTATGCTGACTGATGAACTATTGCCTAAATGTATGTTGTACAAAACCCATGTAAAGAAACCAGCTATGAAAAGTATACAGAGCAGGAGTATCAAAAAGATTTTCTTCATTGTACTGCATTTATGTAATTAACTGAACAAAGAAGGGAAGAACCCCATCCTGAGAACAAAACAGGGTTCTTGCTTTCCCAACTTCAACCGAGTTTATTGTATCATTTGCATCATTAGTATTTTCGAAGTCTCCAATGAGATATCTACAGGTTCCTGTTCGTGATTTTTTGTTGTTGCGGGCACAGCTGAGGTTTTAAGTGATTTAGGAGTATCTGCAACAGAAACGGTACGCTTATAATGATATTGGGTGGTGTCAACCGGTTTGTCCAGTTCTTTCTTCAGATCTTCTGCTTCCCGTTGTTTTTTCTCGTATTCTTTCTGTAATTCGTCTTTGCTTTTTTTGTACTTTTCAATGGCATTGTTCTCACCGTCATTGTTATCATCATTCTTATCAACGTCTTGTTTCTTTACCCTTTCCAAACCACCGGGTGTCATGATGTATTCAACATTTGAGCTCCAGTTCTCATAGTCATTCCATTCATCATCCCAATCATAATTATTACCTCCTCCCATATGGAACCAGTTAAGCCTGCGGGAAACACCTTTGTCTATTTCAATTCTTTTTCCTACTGGCACCTGTATGGTAACCACCACACCCTGGTTGCGGAATTTAGTTCCGCGCTGCAGGGAAAATCCCCTGTCGAGCCATATGGTACTGTCTGCCTGGTTGATGCCATAGCTGATCTCTTTTACATTGTGCAACGCGCTGCCTTCATCACTGCCATTACTGTATTTGGTTGCAGTGATATGATAAACAGAGTCTGCGCTCTTAACAATACGCAGGCGCACATTATTGAGGAAAAGGCTGTCATCGGTGATGCTCATCACCCCATCCATTCTTAACCAGCGCCCGATCATTTTTACCTTGGCATCGGGTACATTAATGATCAGCTTTCCTGTTGTTGGCTGCATAATGGTGAAATCCTGTTTATCCCTTGCCCTTGCATCGAAGTTCCTTGCAATAGAAACAGCCAGCAGTCCACCGCAAATCAAACCAATGAACCATAAGCCACCGAAGGTGAAGCCAAGGTACCTGTTACCCGATTTCACACCCATAATACGGCGGATCACCCATACGATAAAAGCGACTACCGGTATGCCCAGGAACAGCAGCAGGGTGGCCCATGCCAGGAAGTTTTGTGTAAATCCTTCGAGGAAAAAATTCTTCAGGGGAAAAACACCCACTCCGGCCACCATGAATGCCAGTAATGCTACCAACAGTGCGAAGGCAAGGATGCCAGCCAGGAACAGAAAGAAGGCTTTGAACAGGATACCCAGGACACCTACGATCCTGCCGCCGCCTCTTTTGGCAGCATGGCCGGTTTCGGTTCCGAACTGCTGACCCTTCTGTTTGATGGTTTGTCCAAATTCCTGCCCAAACTGCTGGGCTTTTTCCTTTACTTCACCACCCCATTTTTCAGCCCGGCTTTTAAATCCTTCGAGGTCTTCCTGGATGGTATTTTTGATGGTATTAAGGTCTACTTTCTCGCCACGCATTTCTAATTTGTCAGAAGCGCTTTTTGCTTCAGGGATCACAGCCCATAATATTGCATAGGTTACAAAGAGCGTACCGCCAAATGAACCGAATACAATACCGGGGAATGGAGCAAAATCAAACCAAAACGCATTTCTGAATATGGATGTGATGATACCCACCACCAGCGGCAGTACAAAAATCAGGCGCGGTATCCATACTGCTATATCAAAATAAGCTGCTAAGCCGCTGGCTACACCTGCAACCACTTTTTCATCCGGGTTACGATACAACCGTTTTGTGGTAGCAGTATTGACCAATGGCCGGGAAGGTAATATGATCCACAATAAAATATAGAGCAGGATACCGGTACCCGCACCAAAAGTGATGAGTGCGAACACGAGACGGACGATGGTAGGATCAATGCGCAGGTAGCTTGCCAGGCCACTGCATACACCGCCCAGTATTTTATCATTCTCATCGCGGTACAAACGGCCGCGGGGAGTGTCACCAGCAGGCTGGTAAGCTGCCCCGGTATCCTGCTGATGTTTTTCTTCTCCGCCTAACTGCGCATGTACCTTGCTTTCTTCCCCTTCAAAATCTTCAGGGCGACCCATGCTGGCGATAATACCGTTTACATCTTCTTCTGTAATACAGGTACTGCCTTTTTTCAGGCTGTCGCCAAACAATTCTGCAATGCGCCCTTCAATATCATTAATGATCTCATCACGTCCCTCCTCATTGGCAAAGAACTTACGCAAACTTTCCACATACTGTTTCAGCATGTCGTAGGCAGATTCCTCTATGGGGATCACCCTGCCCTGGAAGTTTATATTAATTACCTTTTTCATTTTCTGTTCTTGTTTTGGTGGTTAAGGTTGGGTTTGGATTTCTCCGGATGCCGGATTTTCTTGGGGTTGGGTTAAAGCATGTACTGCGTCGGCCAGCTCCTGCCAGGTTCGCTCCAGCTCGCCGTAGAAGGTTAAGCCTTTATCCGTCATCACGAAATATTTACGTGGCGGCCCGCTGTTGCTTTCCACCCAACGATAGGTTAGCAGGCCTGCATTTTTCAATCGGGTAAGCAGTGGATACAAAGTGCCTTCCAGGATGTACAGGTTAGCTGCCTTCATCCTGTCCACAATATCACTGGGGTAAACTTCTCCCTGGCGAATGATGGATAAAATGCAAAACTCCAATACACCCTTTCGCATCTGACTCTGTGTGTTCTGAATGTCCATATCCGGAGTTTTTGTAAGCCCCTTTCTATACTTACGAAAGAAAGGGGGTTGTTGTGATGAAATGAATTCTATTGGCCGGGTAGTCCTTCTTTCTTTATGCTACCAGGTATCTTCTGCCTGTTCTGTTCTTCCTCATGCGCTGAAGGTTCCAATAATCCGCTGCACTGAAAACAGTTTTTTGGTTTACCGGGGCAATACCTGTAGCAATTGTCTCTCTTACCTCTTTGGTTAAATGGTCAACATCGGCTTTGCCGAGTGATGTAAGGAAGTTTGTGTTTTGAGTCTTCATGATCTGTTTATTAAAAGTATTTGAATGATTGTTGCGCTTTGACAACACAAAGATGGGTAATTATTTGGTACTATGCAAGACATAGTACCAAGTTTTTTTTAGTAATAGGCAGCAAACAATAACTGGCAAAGCTTAATTATTTGATAATCAATATTTTAAGGTTTCATGCGTTGTTGCTCAGTTCTATAAACGGTTATTTTTGCTGATAAATGGCTGTTGCCGCTCTGATAGCATTCAGGGGGTTGTCGGATAAAATATTCATCGTATTCATACGATATAATTAAAAAATAGTGTTCCTTTGCCTTATCGTATAAAAACGATTAATAGTGGCGACACCCAAAACAGAAGAATTCTCAAAAAAAGAACAGGACCTCGCTGCTTTCGCCAAAGCACTCGCGCACCCCGCACGTATTGCTATATTGAAAGTGCTGGCGCAACACAACGAATGTATCTGCGGGGAGATCGTTGAAGTGCTGCCATTGGCCCAGTCTACCGTATCGCAGCATTTAAAAGAATTGAAAACAGCGGGACTGATCGATGGTGCTATCGACGGACCGCGCAGCTGTTATTGTATCAATTGGAAAGCATTTGAAAAATTCAATACCGAGTTCTCCTCTTTATTCAACAAACTAAAAGATCAAAACACAAAAGCTTGTTGTTAAACATAAATCACCAGCCATGAAAACAGAAAATGAATTGAAAACATTCGTCCGGGAAAAATACAGTGAGATCGCAGATCAATCCCGCGAACAGAACCTTTCTTCCTGCTGCGGCTCCGGCTGCTGCAGCGATGAAGTATATAACCTGATGGCAGACGATTATGCACACCTGGCGGGATACCATGCAGACGCCGATCTTGGCTTAGGCTGCGGGCTCCCTACTGAATTTGCAAGGATCAAAACCGGTGATACAGTCATTGATCTGGGCAGCGGTGCCGGCAATGATTGCTTTATAGCCCGTACCATTACAGGTGAACAGGGCAAGGTCATTGGTATTGATTTTACAGAAAGGATGATTGAAAAAGCCAGGGCTAATGCTGAAAAGCTTGGTTATAATAATGTGGAGTTCCGTTTTGGCGATATTGAGCAAATGCCCGTTTCGGCTAACGTGGCTGATGTAGTTGTGAGCAATTGTGTCCTCAACCTGGTTCCCAATAAATTCAATGTGTTGCAAGAAGTTTACAGGGTATTGAAACCCGGTGGCCATTTCAGTATTTCCGATATTGTATTGGAAGGTGAGCTGCCTGCCAAACTCAAAGAAGCTGCTGAAATGTATGCCGGTTGTGTTGCAGGTGCTATTCAAAAACAGGTTTACCTGGAGCTGATCACTGCCACTGGCTTTAAAAACGTAACGGTACAAAAAGAAAAACCTATTTTATTACCCGATGATATCTTGCTGAAATATTTTGCTGCTGAAGAAATACAATCATTCAGAAAAAGTAATGCCGGCATCTACAGTGTAACAGTGTATGCAGAAAAACCTGTAGCGGAAGCAACAGTCTGTTGTGCACCCGGCTGTTGTAATTAAAAAACCAGAACCCTGATAACCAATGAAAAAGAAACTCCTTTTTGTTTGTGTAGAAAACAGTAACCGCAGCCAAATGAGCCAGGCTTTTGCACTCATCCACGGCGGTATCGATGTAGAAGCTTACAGCGCCGGCAGTAACCCAAGCGGTATCGTAAACCCTAAAGCAATTGCTGCCATGAAAGAACTGGGCTACGACCTGAGCGTACATGAAAGTAAGTCGCTGCAGGAGGTAGAAGCGTTTGCCCCATTCGATGCAGTAGTAACAATGGGTTGCGGTGATGCCTGCCCCTGGATGCCTGCAAAAAGGTTTGTTGACTGGCAAATACCCGACCCAAAACACATGGAGCCACGGGAGTTTAACCAGGTAAGGGACCTCATCCGCGAAAAAGTAAAAGCATTACTGGCTGAACTATGATCGGTTTCCGCCGCCTGTGCCAATGATACCTTCAATAATGGCGGTAAATAATGATACTACTATACTGAAGAATAATGCCGGTATCCATCCGTTTACTGTAAAACCGGGCACCAGTACTGCTGCCCATTTTACAATGAATATGTTGATCACCAGTAAAAACAATCCTAATGTAATAATGGTGATAGGGATGGTCAGTATGATCAGGATGGGTTTCACAAAATTATTCAGCAGTCCCAATACCACTGCTACCAGCAATGCAGTAATGGTACTGTCTACATGTATCCCTTTAAGGATATAAGCTGCTGCCAATACAGCTACCGCGGTGGCAATGGTCTTGGTGAAGAACTTTCCCATAATTGATACCCTGTTATTGATTCAAGATAGTATTTTCTTACTGATATCACAGCCTTATACAACTACTAATTCATAGAATGCTTCGGGCAGCAGGTATTTTTTTGCCAATGCCTGCAATTCGTCTGCAGTAACTGATTTAATAGTCTGGATACTATGATAAAAATAAGCCTCGTCCAGGTTATTGAGTATATAATTTTTCCAGCGGGCAATGATCTGGAAAGGTCCGTCAAGGTCGCCAAGTAATGATCCCATCATATAGTTACGCACCAGGTCAAGCTCTTCCTGCGCTACAGGCTCATTGCACAATATGGCCATCTCCTTGTACACTTCTTCAATAGTTGCTTCGCATACATCCCGGCCTGCTTCTGTGCTGATCATCCAGGCATTATGATGTATATGATTCTGCAGGTAACTATGGATACCATAAGTATACCCTTTGTCCTCCCGTATATTACTCATCAGCCTCGATCCAAAAAATCCACCCAGTATATTATTCAATACCTGCACTTTGGGAAAATCAGGATGGTGCCTGTTGGGGAAGGGACTGGCTATACGGATAGCCCCCTGCACCCCATCTGCATCATTGATGATATTGTATTTTTTTTCTTCCGCCGGTTGTAAATTAAACATGATATCCGGCAATGACTGCCTGTTTAAAGGCAATGTTCCAAAAACCTGGTTCAATTGCTGTTGTATATCTGCCGGCAGCTTACCGGCGGTAAACACCATGCATGTCCCCTCTGTATAAAAACGTTTGTAAAATGCTTTCAATTCATCCTGCTGTAATTGATCATAATCGAGTGTAGAAGTATAACGCCCGTATGGATGATGAAACCCATAAATATATTCATCGATCAGCCTATTGGCAATAAAATCACATTTTTTGAGGTTGACTTCTAACCTTTGTTTCTGATTCTGTTTATAAATAGCCAGCTCTTCTTCCGGAAAAATGCTTTCTGTTATCAGCTCAGCTACAACCGGTAACAGGTGGTGCAGGTGTTTGGTAAGACAATGCAGCGTAATGGTAGCTGTTTCATTATAGCACTGGCGGTTCAGGTAGGCGCCGTAAAATTCGAAGTGTTCATTGATAGCAAAAGCTTTCTTTTGCCTGGTGCCGTTCTTCAGCAGGAAGTTAGTGGTTGCGGCTACAATATTCTTTTGCTCATACCAGTTACCTGCATAAAAGACCCATTCCACCATGATTACTTCCTCGGCTCCTGCATCAATCGCGTATACCGGCACCCCATTGTCAAGCACAAAATGGTCACATGGTTTCAGTTGCAGTTTGAAATCAACGGCATCTACAATTTCCGGTGCTTCTTTTCTATTCAGCATTTTTCCTTTTTCTCTTTACAAAATCAGTTAAAAAACAGTCGATCAATAACGGTGCATACACTATACCACCTCCCTGCTATAATAGAAGATCGTATTGCTGTTAGCTTCATCCAGGATGGTTTTGCTGTATTCCAGGATGTCAGTTGAAGTTACTTCCTGGTATTTTTCCAGTTCTGTATTCATCAGTTGTGCATCGCCTAATAACTCATACATAGCTAAGCTGTTGGCGCGGCTCATGATACTCATATCTTCAAAAGCAATCACGCTTTCTGTCTTATTTTTTACTTTCTGCAATTCCGCGTCACTTACCTTGTTCGTTTTCATCTTTTCTATCTCTTCATCCACTGCTTTTGCTGCCACTTCCATCTTCACACCTTTTACCAGTTTTCCTTCAACAGCCAATAATCCTGCATCAATGCTGCCAAAATGATAACAATCGAGGTTAGAAAATAATTTTTTCTCTTTCACGAGTGATTGAAACAGCCTCGATGATCCGCCGCCGCCCAATATTTCCGTGATCATATCCGCAACATAATATCCCTTGTCCAACCTGCTGTCCATGTGCCATGTCCTGATAAAAGCATCAAGCGGTACATTGGCATGTATGTCCAAATGTCTTGCTGCTGTTTGTTTGGGCTCAGCGGGCAGGTTGCGTTCGTACTTGTCCCCCATCGGTATATCGCCAAACCATTTTTCCGCCAATTGTTTGATGTTTTCCGTTTCAACATGACCCGCTACCACTAATATTGCATTCACCGGCCTGTAGTGTTTGAAGAAAAATGCCTTAACGTCTTCGATCCTTGCATTTTCAACATGGCTCAGTTCTTTTCCAATAGTCATCCAGCGATAAGGATGCTGTGTATAAGCCAGTTCGCGCATCTTATGCCATACATCACCATAAGGTTTGTTGATATAATGTTCCTTAAATTCTTCACAAACCACTTTACGTTGTACGGCAAGGCTCTTCTCGCCGAATGCCAGGCTCATCATGCGGTCGCTTTCGAGCCAGAAAGCCGTTTCAATATTTTCGGCAGGTAACTGGCAATAGTAATTGGTAAGGTCATTGGTCGTATAAGCATTGTTTTCTCCGCCTGCCCTTTGCAACGGTTCATCGTAATCGGGTATATTAATGCTCCCGCCAAACATCAGGTGTTCAAACAAATGTGCAAAACCGGTTTGGGCGGAGTTTTCATCCCGGGCGCCCACATCGTACATGATGTTAGCCACCGCCATCGGTGTAGAATGGTCTTCATGTACCAAAACCCTTAGTCCATTAGCTAAAACAAATCGGTTAAATTGAATCATAATAGTTCTTAAAGAACCCGCAAATTAGGATATTGCGTAGTTCAGGCGTCTAAAAAATCAGGAATCGCCAAATCCTACATCAGAAATTACCTCCTTATGTCCTTGATATTAATGGTCAGTACAATGGGTGTATTCCCGCGGAACACGACCACCCTTACCCTGCCAAGGGCATTCTGGAAAATATTCTTGTACACCTGGATATTCTTGGAGAAATTTGACTCAACTGAGAAAATGATATCGCCCGGCTTGAACCCTGCTTTTTCACCCGGTGAATTTTTAATCACATCAATGACCCGCACTTCACCATCCTGCAAGTAAATACCCAGGCCGGTATAGGAATAATCAAAGGGTTCATTAAAATGATTATTCGGCTTGATATATATGCATTTCTCAGGATAATTGAATATCACATTAAAACGACGCATGAGGTCGTTTCCTATCAAACCACCCAATAACGGATAGGAAGTCACATTAAAATCATCTTCAAATATGTGAATGGGTACGTTCCGGAATTTATAGGACCCCACTTTCACTTCCTTAATAACGGTGATCTGCATCAGTTTCTTTCCCCCGAGTCCTTCTGCCTGTGTATTATAGAACTTTCTTTTCTTCTTTAAAAAAGCACTGTCATCTACAAAATCTTTCGACAACAAAAAATTAAGCCCGGCGCCGGTATCGAAAATAAACCGGCTCTGAATAGATTTCTCATCTTCAACCATAGCGTGCTGCAAAGGCAGGGTTGAGAAATCGGGTCTTAACATATGGCCCCCTCTCGGGTACTTAAATACGCCGGGTGAGTATACTTCCAGTACCTGGTTGTCATAATCAATGCGGACAATATAACGACGCAAAAAGCTAAACCCTATGATACCATCTATTTTTACCCCATAAACGCTTGTAAGCAGGTCATAGTCATTAATATGGAAGTCGAGGTGTTCAACCTTTAACCCGGGCAGCACAAGTGTATGATTATAGGCAAACTCTACCGTCCTGATACCCGCAATACCCCGGATCGTTCTGTCGCTCAGTACCAGCTTCAATTGCAATTCGCGGGCGGTTGCCGAATCGAGGGATATGCCGCCACTACCGGTATCAAATACAAAATTGAGCGAATCAGCAGAATTGTCCACCAATGCTTTGATAATAATGATGCCCCCGCTGAGCTGAACAAATGGAAGCTTGGTGATGAAGCGTGATTGGGGTGCCACAAACTCTTCCTGTGCCTTTGCAGAGGAGAGGCACGACAGGAACAACAGCATGGCAAGATGGGCTCTTTTCATCTGAATTGAATATAAGCATAAATAATAATACCAGCATGGTAATCTGTGCAATGGTCGCCATCACCCCATCAGCGGCAGAAATCAATGACGGGCCGGCTCATTTTGCAGGTGCAACGGCAATCAGTTATATCACCCTACCTTTGCAGCTCATTCCTAAAATGTGTGGATATGCAATTAGCAGACTTATACCAGCGTGCACTGGATGCTGACTTCCTGTCAATAGAAGAGGGACTATTCTTATTTGAGCAGGCGCCGCTCACAGAACTGATGTATGTGGCAGATGAAATGCGTAAAAAACAGGTGCCACACGGAAAAGTAACCTGGCAGATCGACCGTAATGTCAATACCACCAATGTATGTATTGCCAATTGCAAATTCTGCAATTTCTACCGTATTCCCGGTCACGCTGAAGCCTATATTACAGACATGCCTACTTATCGCAGGAAGATCGAAGAAACCCTGCGTTATGGGGGCGACCAGCTATTGCTGCAGGGCGGGCACCACCCTGAACTGGGACTCGATTTTTATACCCGCACTTTCCGCCAGTTAAAACAGGAGTATCCTGCATTGAAACTGCATGCACTGGGGCCACCCGAAGTGGCACATATCTGCAAACTGGAAAAAATGAGCCATCACGGCGTATTGAAAGCTTTGCAGGAAGCCGGCCTCGATTCCTTACCGGGTGCGGGGGCTGAGATTCTGGTGGACAGGGTACGCCGGCTGATCTCAAAAGGCAAATGCGGGGCTGATGAATGGCTGGCGATCATGCATGAAGCCCATAAACTGCATATTACCACCAGCGCTACCATGATGTTCGGGCACGTGGAAACACTGGAAGAACGTTTTATACACCTTACCCGTATACGCGATGTACAAAACCGTAAACCGGCAGATGCAAAGGGATTCCTGGCATTTATACCCTGGACTTTCCAGGATGTGGATACCCTGCTTGCAAAGATCAGAGGGGTACACAACCTGACAACACCCGATGAATACATCCGGATGATCGCTATCAGCCGCATTATGCTTCCTAATGTGAAGAACATACAGGCAAGCTGGTTAACCGTGGGCAAACAAACAGCGCAGATCTGCCTGCATGCCGGTGCCAATGACTTTGGCAGTATCATGATCGAAGAGAATGTGGTAAGCGCCGCCGGCGCCCCGCATCGTTTTACGTATAAAACCATGCAGGATGCCATCCGTGAAGCGGGCTTCGAACCACAGCTCCGGAACCAGCAATATGAATGGAGGCCGATTCCGGAAACCATACAGGAGCAGGTGATCGATTATTAGGTTGCAGTAATTTTTTCTTTCCGGTGTAACATAGTTGCCGCTCAAACGTATATTAACCAGCGGACTACAAACCACAGACTGTTAATGACTGAGAAAGAGTACAACCAATGTGTAACACAATATGCCGATAACGTGTACCGCTTTATCGTGAAGAACCTTCGCCATGAAGAAGATGCAAGGGATATTGTGCAGACCGCATTTGAGAAGCTATGGCGGAACAGGGAGGTAGTACAGCATGACAAATCCAAATCATACCTGTTCACCGTAGCCTATAATCAAATGATCGATCATATCAGGAAGGTCAGAAGAATACAACTGAAAGAGGAATTCAAAGAAGACAGCGGCATACAACACCAACCCAGCAGTAACTCCAGAAAAACATTGATGGAAGCCCTGAACCGGCTGAGTGAAGTGCAGAAAAGCCTGGTGATGCTGAAAGATTATGAAGGCTACAGCTATGAAGAGATCGGCCATATCATGAACCTGAATGAAAGCCAGGTAAAAGTTTACCTGCACCGTGCCAGGCTGACCCTCAGGAATTATTTAGTACGACCGGAAAATGTATTATAACCATTGTATCATCCGTGTAATTCGCATAATTCATGTAATCCGTGACAACAATTAACCGATATAATTACGAAGCCTTTTTTCTCCTGTATATAGACGGGGAACTGTCTGCTGCAGAAAAACAGGCTGTTGACCAGTTTGTACAGGAGAACCCCGATCTTGCTGCAGAGCTGGATAAGTTGCGCCAAACCCTGTTACTGCCGGATGAAAGCATACAGTTCGCAAACAAAGAGCGTCTGTATAAGGCCGGCTCACAGGTTATTGCCCTTACCAATTATGAAGAAAAATTTCTGTCCTATATCGATAATGAACTGACCGGCACTGAAAAACAATCAGTAGAAACCTTTGTATTGCAACATCCTGCCCTGCAGGCTGATTTCATTTCATTGCAACAAACCAAACTCGAAGCAACAACCATTGAGTTCCCCGATAAGCAATCTTTGTACAGAACAGCAAAGACTGAAAAGCCTGTAGTCTATCTCCGTTGGTGGAGCGTAGCTGCAGCAGCAGCTGTGATAGGGCTTGGAGTGATGGTCTGGACTTTATTACCAAGGAATGACAGGAGGCCGGAAAACTTAGCTGTCAGCAAAACACAGGTACTGCCTTCTGCCAACCAACGTGTTGAATCAACCCATAGCAACGATCATTCTCAACCGGCCGCTCAGAACAATAGCAACACAGAAGATATAACCCCTGCGCTGAACAACAGTACCCAGCAGGCAACAGCATCGAAACAAGCGCTGCCCGTTACTAATAAAGATCATAACAGCCAGGTGTTTGCAAACAGCCAAAACACGGGATCTGAACGCAGGGCAGCAGAAACTGTTACTACGAAAACAGGGGCCGATGCAGAGAACAACATAATTAACGCTCCAATGGCAACCACCCGCTCAACCGGTGCTGACATCAAAAGCATTATAACACCAACCATCGATAACAATGCAGCTTCCGGCAGCATTGCACAGCAACCGGTGTATAAAGAATTAGATACCGATGATGACAGTAAGAGTCTTTATTTAGGATCCGTTGAGCTGAATAAAGACAAACTCCGTGGTCTCTTCCGGAAAGCTTCCAGTATTTTTAAAAGCAAAGCGGCAAGGGAGGAAGAAGACAATACCCGGTCTCCGAAATAACCAGAAAAATCAGCACGTATGAAACATTTAGCATGTTTGGCAGCAGTCTCATTAATGGGAGGAATAAGTATCGCACAAACAGATAGTTCATCACACCAATCCGACACGGTTAAAGTGGGCAACTTTATTATCATTAAAAAGAATAAAGACGGCAGTCCTGCGCAAAAAGATGATACAGGTATCTGGAAAGACTGGGACAAGCATTTTGATCTTAAGGTAGAACGGCGTTCATCCAAAAGAACAAATATCAGCACCAACTGGTTCATCTTTGACCTGGGCTTTACTAATTTCAGAGACAATACCGACTACACAGCAGCCCAGGCCGGGGGTTATTTCAAAGTATTACGCGCGGCGGACGGGCAGGTAAATCAAAACAGTTTTAAGCTGAACAACGGCAAATCAAGCAATGTGAACATCTGGCTCTTCATGCAAAAACTCAATGTGGTTAAGCATGTACTGAACCTTAAGTATGGCCTCGGATTTGAGATGTACAATTTCCGGTATGACAGCCGCCTGAGTTATCGCAAAGACCCCGTACCATACGTGTATAATGACTCTATCGGTTTCTCTAAAAATAAATTGTACGTTGGCTACCTCACGGTTCCCTTCATGATCAATATCAACCCAACGCCCGACAAGCACAGGGGATTTAACCTGAGTGCAGGAATCAGTGCCGGGTACATGCTGGGTAACCGCAACAAACAGGTGAGCGCAGAGCGCGGCAAACAAAAAAGCAATGGCGATTTTAATTTAGAACCCTGGCGCCTTGCAGCCATAGGCGAATTAGGCCTGGGCCCCGTTCGCTTATACGGTTCTTACAGTTTGAACCGCTTGCACAAAGAAAGCACAAGACTGGAACAATTCCCTTATGCAATAGGTATCCGCTTTAGCAACTGGTAAACTATTTATTATTTCTCATGTTGTACCCGCGCCTCCTTTCCAGGGGGCGCTTTTGTTGCTTAATATAATTTATGCTGTTAACGCATGAATCTTTTCGGTCCCGAAATAAGTATGCAATACTTCCGGCAGCTGAATGCCGCCTGCCGCCTGGTTGTTCTCCAATAAACAGGCCATAATCCTCGGCAATGCAAGTGAGCTTCCATTTAATGAATGTGCCAGTTGTGTTCTGCCTGTCCCATCTTTATAGCGGCACTTCAAACGGTTTGTCTGGAAGCTTTCAAAATTACTTACACTGCTTACTTCCAGCCAACGCTCCTGTGCAGCGCTGTATACTTCGAAATCGTAAGTGATAGCGCTTGCAAAACCCATGTCACCGCCGCATAAACGAAGCAGCCGGTAAGGAAGTTGCAATGACTGCAACAGCTTTTCTACATGGCTCACCATTTCATCCAGCACTTCATAACTTTTCTCCGGCTGAACAATCTGAATGATCTCAACTTTTTCGAACTGGTGTAACCGGTTCAATCCGCGTACATCTTTTCCATAACTGCCGGCTTCCCTTCTGAAACAGGGAGAATAGGCCGTCATCTTTACGGGAAAATCGTCTTCCCTGAGAATGGTATCGCGGTAAACATTCGTAACAGGTACTTCTGCTGTCGGGATCATGTAAAAATCATCTTCAGGCATATAATACATCTGCCCTTCTTTATCGGGCAATTGCCCGGTTGCATAAGCAGAAGCGGCATTTACCATAAAAGGCGGCAGGTATTCTGTATAGCCAGCCGCAGTATTATAATCGAGGAAATACTGTATCAGTGAACGTTGCAACTTCGCTCCCCTGCCTGTATAGACCGGGAACCCGCTGCCGGTTATTTTGTTGCCCAGTTCAAAATCAATGAGCTTGTAGGTACGGGTCAGATCCCAGTGAGGTACCGCATCTTTGGCCAGTACAGGTTTAGCGCCCCCTTCTCTTACTACCACATTATCTTCAGGAGTGCGCCCCTCCGGTACCTGCGTAGCGGGCAGGTTGGGCAACAACACCAATGTATCATTCAGCTCTTTTTCCACGCGGGTCATTCGCTCTTTCAGCGGTTCCAGGGCTGCTTTCCAACCCGCTACATCTGATTTGAACGTTTCGGCCCCATCTTTTTGTCCCTGTGCCATCAGTTTCCCAATCTCTTTTGAAGCCGTATTCACCCTTGCCTGTGTCTGATCAAATTCGGCCTGTAACCGCTTGCGTTCGTCGTCCAATGCAATAATTGCATTAACCAGTTCAGGTTGTTTGAAATGTTTTACGGCTAATCTTTTTTTCACATCGGCTGTATTGTTTCGCAATACATTCACTTGTAACATAAGCATCAATTTGCCGCAAAGATAACTTTTGGCGGGTGATGATGGCCGGTTACCTTTGTAATATGATGTTTGCAACAGATGATTTACAACAACGCTGGTGGGCACTGGAAGCCAAATTGATGGAGCGTTTTGGTAAAAAACCCGACCTGGAAGCCGTCTTATTCCTTATTGGAATGCAGGAAACAGGGTTTGTTCAGGAAAAAATATCCAAGGAACAGAAGCAGGACCTGATGCACGTGGCCGTATGCACCGTACTGGCGCAAAGCGGTTATTATGTGTTAGAGGGACATGACCAGGACGGCTGGCCGCATTTTCAGCAGGTGAAAGAATTACCTGTGATGGCGCTGCCGGTTCAGGAAAACTTCATTAAAGATCATGTGCTGTTGTATTTTGAGCAACAGGGTTTTTAAAAGAATCAATTTTTATGCAATATTTGCACTATTAAACCAAGCTTTATGAATTTTCCAGCAGAATTGCGTTACACAAAAGATCACGAATGGATACGTTTAGAAGGTAATACCGCTACCATTGGCATTACCGATTTCGCACAACATGAATTGGGCGATATTGTTTATGTAGATATTAACAGTACCGGTAAAACCTTCCATGCAGAAGAGATTTTCGGAACTGTAGAAGCTGTAAAAACAGTGAGCGACCTGTTCCTGCCTGTTACCGGTACCATTAGCGAGGTGAACAGCCTGCTGGAAAAACAACCCGAGCTGGTGAACACAGATCCTTATGGTGATGGCTGGATGATTAAAATGACGGTAGCCAACCCCGCAGATGTTACAGCTTTGTTGAATAATGATGCCTATGCATCGCTGGTTGGATAAATAAATCCAGCCAGTTACATTATGCGTATATTGTGTCACAACCTTATACTTAAGCCAATACCTTTTTTTGGAACTAGTTCAAAAATACAGTGAACCCGAATTGGTGCTGTTGCTAAAACAACGGAGTCAGCATGTATTCAGTTACCTGTATGACCATTATGCTGCTGCCCTTCATTCCATTATCCTCAATATTGTAAAGGAACAGGAATTAGCCAGTGATGTGCTGCAGGAAGTGTTTGTAAAGATCTGGAAGCAGGCAGAAAGTTATGACAGCAGCAAGGGCAGGTTGTTTACCTGGATGCTGAACATAGCTCGTAATGCATCGATCGACACCATCAGGAGCAAGAGCTATCATAACAGCCGGCAAAACAGTGAATTAACGGATGACGTATATAGGGCAGGAGGAAATGCAGTGATCAATACCGACCAGATCGGCTTGCGGAAAGTGGTGCATCAACTGAAGGAAGAATACCGTGTATTGATCGAGTTGGCTTATTTTCAGGGATATACGCAGGACGAAATAGCAAAAATGACCGATATTCCTTTGGGAACTGTTAAAACACGGTTAAGGACCGCATTGATTCAATTAAGAGCATTGATGAAATCATAAATGGACATTAAAGCATACATAGAAAGTGGTGTGATCGAGAGCTATGTCTTAGGCATGGCCAACGAACAGGAAGCTGCCGAACTGGAGCAGATAAGCCGTCAATACCCTGAAGTCAGGAAAGCCATTGACAGCTTCGAAGCCTCACTCATGCAAACGGCTTTGTCCGCAGGTGTGCCCCCTCCGTCTCATGTAAAACAGCAATTACTGAATACATTGGCCGGTGAATTTGCACCCGACCCCGCCAAAATTGTACCTATTCCGCCTGCCAGTAATTGGATGAAATATATGGCAGCAGCTTCAGTCATACTGCTGCTGGCAAGCGCTGCGATGAATGTCTATTTCTATAACCAGTTCCGCGCTGCCAAAGAACAGTACCAGGCGCTTTACGTACAAAGAAACAGTTTGATGGCTGAAAACGGGACTATGCAAACCAAAGTGCTGGACATGTACCAGGGCATGCAGGTCATGAGTGATCCGACCATGATCAAAGTATCCATGACAGGCACCGGAATGAAAGGGATGGAAAATAATCTCGCTACCGTTTTCTGGGACAGCAAGACAAAAGATGTTTACCTGCTGCCCAACCGGCTTCCGCAAACCGGTGAAGACAAGCAATATCAACTCTGGGCCATTGTAGATGGCAAGCCTGTAGATGCAGGCATGATTGGCTCCTGTGCAGGGCTATGCAAAATGAAGAACATTCCCAATGCTTCCAATTTTGCCATTACTCTTGAGAAAAAAGGTGGCAGCCCAACTCCAACTATGTCACAGATGCAGGTAATAGGAAAAGTCTGATAACAAATCCGCTTATCTTCACGCCTCAATCAGACATCCCTAAATCAAACATCACTTGAAAGTCGTTCGTTTTTTTCCTGCAGCCGGTTTATTGATCGTATGTACCGTATTACTGTGTTTGCCTGGTTCTTCCCTGCCCAGTAATTGGTTCTTTTCACGTATCCCGCAATTTGACAAACTGGTTCATATCACGCTGTTCTTTTTGCTTTGTGCTTTCTTCAGTTATCCTTTGAAACACAGCAACCTGGAGACCAATCAACGCAGGAAATGGCTGGTTATCATAACCCTGGCAGTAATAAGCTATGGCATTGCGATGGAATTTGTACAGAAATACTGGATACCCAACCGCAGTTTTGAGTTATATGATATCCTGGCCGATACCGCGGGCAGCCTGCTGGCTTTCTGGTGGGGATGGAAAAGATTTCTGCATAAGCCTGTATAAAAAAAATTGGCCCCGATGGAAATCGGGGCCGCAACCAAAACTAACTGCTTATGAGAAAATTGACTACTTAACTTGTTTCTGATAGTATTAACGCAAATTCAATGCCAACCGGATTTTTTTGTTTGTTAATACTTTCTAAATTAGATACGCCCGGCTTGTCTGGCGTTGCTTATGCAAATATCTATATTAAAGACCTAACTAAATGTCAACGGTTTAACAATGAAATGTTAAAGGAATCACTACAAGAAGTAGTTATGCTGAAAACATTGATTCCCTGCACACTACAGACAACCCTTTAACCATCCTGGCTACCCGCCGAATAACCCTTTCAGTTTACTGAGTAACCCGCCGCCCTGCTGGTCACTGCCACCGGTAAATTTGTCAATAAGCTCCTGCGCAACACCGCCTTTTCCTCCCGATAAGGAACCTATGATATTCTTCAGATCAAAACTGCTGTCATTGGGATCGTTTGTTTTATGCACCAATTGCTGCAACACATTGGGTACCAGGCTGCCGGCAATATTGCCCGCCTGTGCATGATCCAGTCCGAATTTCTCCACCAATTGCTGCACAAATCCACCCTGTATCTGCTGGGTAACTCCTGATGCAGCCTGTTGGTTACCATTGAACAACTGTGTCAGGCCGGCAATATTACCGCTCGCCAGCGCGCCTTTCAGGCCATCGAAAATGGAGCTGGAAGCTGCTGAAATGGCTTCCTCATTTCTTTCATTGGGAATTGCGGGGTTATTGACAATAGCATCACCCGCTTGCTGCTTAACAAGGTCTAAAAGGTTTTCTAGCATGGATCAGATTTTATTAGGATATTAAATTATACTAATTTATTTTATTCTCCTATTTACTTTATTATTATTTTTTTCCATGCGGTGGAATCGCCATTAAATACATTAAAATCCACGCTCGACCTGATTCCGTCCACCCTGCCCTGGTCACTGTATTGCCAGAATGTCCAGGGCCGGCTCACCCGGGGGTTTTCCGGTTCGAAATAATGCGCCACCCACAAAGGATAATCGTCAAATTCCTTTCCCAGGTTTCGTTCATAAAAATCAGCATAAGAATAAATGATCGGTTTTACCCCGTAGTGTTTCTCTACTTTGTTAAGCCACTCTTTGGCCCTTGCACGCATCAGCTCCGGCTTTACCCCGTATAACTGCTCAATATCCAGTACCGGGGGCAGGTCGCCCTGCTGCAACCGCACCTGGTTAATAAAATTCTGTGCCTGCTGTTCGCCGCTCTTGGTGGCTAAGAAAAAATGATAGGCCCCGCATACCATTCCCGCTTCCTTAGCCCTTTCCCAATTTAGCCGGAATTTCTTATCTGCATCATTGAGCCCCTCTGAAGCCTTAATATAGACAAACCCCATCTGGGTTTCCTGTACTTTCATTGCCTTAACAGATGGCCAGAAGATAGCGTCCTGGTGGCTGCTCACATCAATCCCATGAATGCGATACCCGGTGGGGATATCAATGCCAAAAGCGGTATAATGGACGAACCTTGCCTTGTCCTCCTGTTCTTTTTCCCATCGTTTGTAAAGGAAAAAATAAAGCGTTAAACATGTTATTCCCAATATTACTGCTACCCACAGCAGCCTTTCTACCCGGTTCTTTCTAAACATAACTGATTGTCTGGGTGGCAAAAATAGCCATTTCGCAACTCTACCCTATTTTTACAGTTCCTTATGGCTTATTTCAATTGGAACGATAGCGTCAATTTATGCGGCAAGCTCACTCCCAGGCGTTTTTGGAATGCGTTGAAAGTGTATGGCAGTTACCAGCTTACCCGGTTAACCGGTAAGCCCATGCAATGGGGCTACCCGATCTCTATTTCTTTCGAACCCACTACCTCCTGCAATCTTCGTTGCCCCGAATGCCCGAGCGGGCTCCGTGCTTTTACCAGGCCCACGGGTATGTTACAGAAAGATTTTTTCAAAGAAACGATTGATGATATTCATAAGGAGTTATTATACCTGATCTTTTATTTCCAGGGTGAGCCTTACCTCAATCCTGATTTTCTGAACATGGTGAAATACGCGCACGACAAAGGCATCTATACTGCCACTTCCACCAATGCACATTACCTCACCGATGAGAAAGCCAGGCAAACTGTTGAGAGTGGCCTTGACAGACTTATTATTTCTATTGATGGCACCACGCAGGATGTATACCAGCAATACCGTGTAGGGGGCAGGCTCGACAAAGTGCTGGAAGGCGCCAGGAATATTGTTAAGTGGAAGAAAGCACTCAACAGCAAAACGCCATTTATCTTCTTCCAGTTCCTCGTGGTAAAACCCAATGAGCACCAGATTGAAGCAGTGAAAAAATTAGGTAAAGAAATTGGTGTTGACCAGGTTCGTTTTAAAACAGCACAGGTGTATGACTATGCAAATGATCCGCACCAGCTCATCCCCGATAACGATAAATACAGCCGCTATAAAAAAGACAAGAACGGACAAATGCAGGTCAAAAGCGGTCTTGGCAACCATTGCTGGAAACTCTGGCATGCGAACGTGATCACCTGGGACGGGTTGGTTGTTCCCTGTTGTTTTGATAAAGATGCTACCCACCAACTGGGCAATCTTGCAACACAAAGTTTTAAAGAAACCTGGCATAACGATAATTACAAACAATTCCGCCGTGAGCTGCTCACAAGCCGGAAAAACATAGACATCTGTGCGAACTGCAGTGAGGGGCTGACAGTATGGGAAGACTAAATTGAATTAATAATTTGTACATTTCAACTGGGAAAACAACTGCTAACGAACCATAAACCAGCAACAAACTACCAACCAAGAATGGGTATTGAAAAAGATATACAACAACTGCATTTCAGGAACGAACACCAGAAAGTGGCTATTAATATTATCTTTTCAGCAAACTGGTTAAATGAAAGGATCAAATGCCTGTTGGAACCGGAAGATATTACACAACAGCAATACAATATCCTGCGCATCCTGCGCGGTTGCCAGCAGCCGCTCAGCACTTTACAGATAAGGGCAAAAATGCTCGAAAAAATGAGTGATACCAGCCGCATTGTACAACGTCTTTTAAGAAAAGGGTTGGTGGAGAAAAGAACCTGCCCGTCAGACAAACGCTTAGTAGACGTAAGCATCGCTAAAAAAGGAATGGCATTATTAGACAGGCTTGATCAGAAGAATGCCGAGCTCGATAATATTTTACAATCCCTTACTGAAACAGAAGCAAAAGCACTGAATAGCCTGCTCGACAAAATGCGCGAGCTGTAATAGCCAATCTATTTTTATCTTCGTAAGATGAAGCAATTATTCACGCTATGCATGGCTATTGCTGTTTGTTGTTTTAAGCAGGCCGGGGCACAGCAGTCTCCTAATTATGAATTTCGCGGTGTTTGGGTTGCTACAGTTGACAATATTGACTGGCCCAGCAGTAAAACATTATCGGTTGAAGAACAGAAAGCCGAGTTCATCAGGCTGCTCGACATGCACAAAAGAAATGGCATGAATGCCATCATTGTACAGGTGAGGCCTGCGGCTGATGCCTTATACCCTTCGCAATATGAACCATGGAGTGAGTTCCTGACGGGCAAACAGGGATTACCGCCCACTCCCTATTATGACCCGCTCGAATTCATGATCAGTGAAACGCACAAGCGCGGTATGGAATTTCATGCCTGGCTCAATCCTTACAGAGCGGTGTTCAATATGCTTCACTCTTCCGTTTCACCTTCGCACGTAACCAGGATACATCCTGAATGGTTCCTGGTATATGGCGATAAGAAATACTTCAACCCCGGCCTGCCCGAAGTAAGGCGGCATACTGTTCGTGTGGTAAAAGACCTCATTACACGTTACGACCTGGACGGCATACACATGGACGATTATTTTTACCCCTACCGCATTGCCGGCAAAGAATTTCCAGACCAGCGAACATATGAACAATATGGCAGGGGGATGAATAAAGACAACTGGAGAAGGAGCAATTGCGACAGTATTATCTGCCAGTTATTCAACGTCATCCGTTCCACTAAGCCACACATGCGTTTCGGTATCAGTCCCTTCGGTATCTGGCGCAACAAAAGCCAGGATCCGATAGGCAGCGACACCAAAGGCGGTCAGACCAATTATGACGATCTGTATGCCGATATTTTGCTGTGGCTGCAAAAAGGATGGATTGATTATGTAGCACCCCAGTTGTATTGGGAACGCGGACATAAGCTGGCCGACTACGACATCCTGTTACAATGGTGGAATGAACACGCTTATGGCAAACAGGTTTATATTGGTCATGGTATCTACCGTGCAGGATCTAATGCTGCCTGGAGAAACCCCAATCAAATTCCGCAGCAGATCCGGGAGTTAAGAACATACAACACAACCCAGGGCAGTATTTATTTCAATAGTAAAGTATTTGAAAAGAATCCAAATGGCTGGAATGACAGCCTGCGCAATAACTACTATCGCCACCCTGCGTTGGTGCCGCCTATGTCAGGGATAGAACATTCAGTACCCGTAGCGCCCTTAATGGAAAAACAATCCGGCGATATGGTAAAGCTGGTATACAAAGGAGAAGATAAAATAAAAGCTTTTGGTATTCTTACGCTGCCAATGGATGCAGCACCAACATTCGTCAATATGCAGCTTGTACAGGTAATCACGGCAGACAAAGTGACCACCATTGACCTGAACAGGGTTCCCGATTCAAAAGGCAGGAAAATATTGGCAGTCTCTGTTGGTCTTGATAATAATGTAAGCCCGGCAATAACACTCCGGTAAAAACAACCATAAATAACCAACCATAAACCTTTCCCGTGAGTACAGTGCTGCTGATAGATGATGAAGACAAACTGAGAAGCCTGCTCAGCCGTATTATCAGGCTGGAAGGCTTTACTGTACTGGAGGCGCCCGACCTGAAGTCTGGGCAGAAGCTCCTTGACAAAGAAACGGTTGAAGTGATCTTATGTGATGTAAAACTGCCCGATGGCAACGGGGTGGATTTTGTGCAGACCATCAAACCAAAATATCCTTCTGTCGAAATCATCCTGCTTACTGCGTATGGTAACATACAGGATGGCGTACAGGCCATGAAGAATGGGGCATTTGACTATATCACCAAAGGAAATGACAATGACAAGATCATACCATTACTTTACCGGGCGTTTGAAAAAGTGCAACTTCAGAAACGCATTGCACAGCTGGAAAAGCAGGTAGGCAAGCGTTATGGATTTGAAAACATCCTGGGTAATTCAGTTTTGATACAGGAAGCCATTGCGCTTGCCAGGAAAGTAGCGCCAACAGACGCTACAGTATTACTCCTGGGCGAAACAGGAACCGGTAAAGAGGTATTTGCACAAGCCATTCATCATAGCAGTAAGAGAAGCGGAAAACCTTTTATAGCACTCAATTGCAGCGCATTCAGCAAAGAATTACTGGAAAGTGAAATATTCGGGCACAAAGCCGGCGCTTTTACAGGCGCCGTCAAAGACAAGAAAGGATTAATAGAGGAAGCGCATAACGGAACCTTATTTTTAGATGAGATCGGCGAAATGCATATTGAACTGCAATCCAAACTGCTGCGCTTCCTCGAAGCAGGTGAATTCATTAAAGTGGGAGATATAAAAGCCGTCAAAGTGAACGTACGTGTTATTGCCGCCACCAACCGGAACCTGCAGGAAGAAGTAACGGCAGGCAGGTTCCGGGAAGACCTGTTTTACCGGCTGAATGTATTCACTATTACATTGCCGGCACTGCGCGACAGAAAAAAAGATATCCCCTCACTGGCTGCTTTCTTCTTAACCCTGTTTGCACAGAAGATCAATCAAAGAATAACCGGTATGAGCAGCGGGTTCATGGAACAATTAATGCAACACGACTGGAAAGGGAATATCCGCGAGCTAAAAAACGCCATAGAAAGAGCGGTCATCCTTACCACAGGAAATGAACTCACTGCTGAGAGCCTGCCCATCGAGCTTCAAACCGGTCCAACCTCCAATCACCACCAGCCGCTTTCAGCGTTTGATCTCTCCAGTGTAGAAAAGCTCCATATACAGCGTGTGCTCAACCATACCAAAGGAAATAAAACAGAAGCTGCAAAGCTGCTCAATATCGGGTTGACCACTTTGTACAGGAAAATTGAAGAATACCATATTTCGTAAGACGGGAATGTATCATTTTGATAAAAAACCCTTCCAAAATGGAAGGGTTTTTTATTGATAACACAGGCCGGTTCAAAGTCCTGTTTGTGCCAGAATCCGTACCATGCTGCTATCCCAGGCCCCAGGTCTCAGACTTCACGCTCAGCGGCACAGATTTGGCACTCCTTAGCAAAAGCAATCACATGTTAACCCTATTACTCATCCTCGCCGGTCTTGCTGGTTTTAATCTTTTTTTCAAATTCATCGACTGGTTCGAAAAAATCTGATACTATGTTATTATTATTCATCATCTCTATCCTGGTTTTCTGCTACCTATGTTATGTACTGGTAAAACCGGAAAAATTCTAACGCAAAAACTTTACGCATCACTGATTACCACAACTCACTTTTATGAATACAGAAATCATTGGTATCATTTTCATGTTTGTTTTGCTGCTGCTGTTATCCATTCCGCTCGGCCGCTACATCGGCAAAGTATATAATGGAGAAAAAACCTGGCCCGACAAATTATTACAGCCGCTTGACCAGCTTTTTTTCAGGCTTTCCGGTATCAGGCCGGAGAGAGAGATGAACTGGAAGCAACACCTGGCAGCATTGCTTACCATCAACCTGTTATGGTTTCTCTTTTCCATGTTCGTGTTAATGAATATGGGGTGGCTGCCCCTCAACCCGGATGGCAATCCGGGCATGACGGCCGACCTGGCTTTTAATACCACCGTAAGTTTTATCAGCAACACCAACCTCCAACATTACAGTGGCGAAACGGCTGTATCTTATTTGGGTCAGATGGTGTTGATGTTGTTTCAGTTCATCAGCGCCGGTGCCGGTATGGCCGTTTGCGCAGTGGTCTTCAATGCCATGAAAGAAAGGACTACCGACAAGCTTGGCAACTTCTACAACTATTTTGTAAAAAGCTGTACCAGGGTATTATTGCCGCTTTCTGTAATGGTGGCCCTGCTTTTGTTATTGAATGGAATGCCTATGACCTTCAAAGGCAAAGACCAGTTCATCTCCCTGCAGGGCGATACGGTGCATGTATCGAGGGGGCCGGTTGCCGCTATGGTTGCCATTAAGCAGTTAGGTACCAATGGCGGTGGTTTCTTCGGTGCCAACTCTGCACACCCTATGGAAAACCCCAACTACTTTACCAATATTGTTGAGAATGTTTGTATTGTACTGATCCCGATGGCCATGGTTTTTGCCCTGGGATACCTGTTGAAAAGAAAAAAGTTTGCGTGGATGGTGTTGGGTGTGATGACAATTGGCTTCCTCCTCCTGTTGTTACCAACCGTCTATTACGAAATGAAAGGCAATCCGGCTATTACGCAAATGGGGATCCATCAAAGCCTTGGCAGCATGGAAGGCAAAGAAATAAGGTTTGGCTCAGCCGCATCGGCATTCTGGGCTATTACCACCACCTGTACTTCCAATGGTTCTGTCAATGCCATGCACGATAGCTTAACACCGTTATCAGGCATGTTTGCATTGCTGGGAATGATGGTCAATTCATTTTATGGCGGTGTGGGTGTGGGTTTTCTCAATTTTTACGTCTTTATTATTATTGCGGTATTCATCAGTGGATTGATGGTGGGAAGAACGCCGGAATTCCTTGGTAAAAAAATAGAAGCGAAAGAGATGAAGATCGCAGCTATTATTGCATTATTGCACCCATTATTGATTTTATCAGCCACTGCGCTGTCAAGTTATATCAGTGCACACGATCCTGCTATCTATGCTGCATGGCTCAGCAATCCCGGCAATCATGGATTCAGTACCATGCTGTATGAGTACACTTCTTCATCGGCTAACAACGGAAGCTGTTTTGGCGGCCTGGGCAATAATACCCCATTCTGGAATATTACCTGTGGTGTTGTCATGCTGTTGTCTCGTTTTCTTCCCATTATCGGGCCGGTTGCCATTGCAGGCATACTGGCTAAAAAGAAATACATCCCGGAGAGTGCTGGTACTTTAAAAACAGATACGGGCACTTTTGGCATCATGGTATTTGCGGTGATATTCATCATCGCAGCGCTAAGCTTCTTTCCGGCACTGGCCCTTGGCCCTATTGCAGAGTTCTTTGGTATGAAGTAAACAAGTCATTAAAGCAGCAATTAAAAAAGATCGTATGTCAAAAAAGAAATCAAATAAACTTTTCGAACGGAGCCTGGTGACAGAAGCCCTTAAGCAGTCTTTCATCAAGCTGAACCCCCGCATCCTGTTCCGCAACCCGGTGATGTTTACCGTTGAGATCGGTACTGTTATTATGCTGGCCGTTTGTGTCTGGATATATACAGGTGAACGTACACAGGGAAGCCTGGTCTATAACCTCATCATCTTCCTGGTATTGTTTGCAACACTGCTCTTTGCCAATTTCGCCGAAGCCATTGCCGAAGCAAGGGGTAAGGCACAGGCCAACAGCCTTCGTAAAACAAGAGAAGAAACGCCTGCTAAATGGATACAGACAGTAGGCGAAATATTTGTCAATGAAATCAAGGTTGTTCCATCATCCCAATTAAAGAAGGGGGATCTTTTTCTCTGTGAAACGGGCGATATCATTCCGATGGATGGTGAAATTATTGAAGGTCTTGCCACCATTGACGAAAGTGCCATTACCGGTGAATCTGCTCCCGTGATCCGGGAAGCCGGGGGCGATAAAAGTTCAGTTACGGGGGGAACCAAAGTATTGTCGGACAAAATAAAAGTACGGGTGACCACTGAGCCGGGCGAATCGTTCTTAGACAAGATGATTGCCCTGGTAGAAGGCGCTTCCCGCCAGAAAACACCCAATGAGATTGCACTGACCATCCTGCTGGCAGGCTTCACCCTCGTGTTCATCATTGTTTGTGTAACCCTTAAGCCTTTTGGTGATTATGCCAATACGCCTATTACCATTGCCGCATTCATTTCCCTGTTTGTATGCCTGATACCCACAACGATCGGTGGGTTGCTGAGTGCAATAGGTATTGCCGGTATGGACAGGGCCCTGCGTGCCAACGTTATTACCAAAAGCGGCAAGGCGGTAGAAACTGCAGGTGATATAGACACACTGTTGCTCGACAAAACAGGAACCATCACAATCGGCAACCGTAAAGCCACTCATTTCTGGCCGGCGAATGGTATCGCCGAGAAAGATTTTACGGAAGTCTGTGTACTTGCCTCCTTAGCCGATCAGACACCGGAAGGGAAGTCCATTCTTGAACTGGCCGCTGTCAATGGTGTAAGCTCCCTTTCTCTTAAAGCCGGAGAAGAACAGGGGATGCACTTTATTGACTTCACAGCAGAAACAAGAAGCAGCGGGGTTGACATACCCGGCAACATACAAATACGAAAAGGTGCATTCGATGCCATTCATAACATAGTGATCAAAGCCGGCAATGCCATCCCGGCAGAAACAGCAGAGAAAGTAAAAGTCATTGCCTCAAACGGGGGAACGCCGCTGGTAGTAAGTAAGAATAGAGTGGCATTAGGTGTCATAGAATTACAGGATATTATTAAGCCTGGTATACAGGAGCGCTTTGAACGCCTGAGGAAGATGGGAGTAAAGACTGTGATGGTAACAGGCGACAATCCTTTAACAGCAAAATACATTGCAAACAAAGCGGGTGTCGACGATTTTATTGCCGAAGCCAAACCGGAGGATAAAATGAACTATATTAAAAAAGAGCAGCAGAGCGGTAAGCTCGTAGCCATGATGGGCGATGGAACAAATGATGCGCCCGCATTGGCACAGGCAGACGTTGGGGTGGCCATGAACAGCGGCACACAGGCGGCCAAGGAAGCAGGCAATATGGTTGACCTCGACAACGATCCTACCAAGCTGATCGAGATAGTTGAGATCGGTAAACAATTATTAATGACGCGCGGCACACTTACCACATTCAGCATCGCCAACGACGTGGCCAAATACTTTGCCATCGTTCCTGCCCTGTTCATTGCCTCCATCCCATCCTTGCAGGCCATGAACATCATGAAACTGCACAGTCCCGAAACGGCCATTCTTTCAGCAGTTATCTTTAATGCCATCATCATCCCATTGTTGATACCATTAGCACTGAGGGGTGTGGAATACAAGCCCATTGGCGCCAGTGCTTTGCTGAGAAGGAACCTGCTTATCTATGGACTGGGCGGCATACTTGTTCCTTTCATCGGCATCAAGCTGATCGATTTATTTATTGCTAACTTCTTTTAAACACAGTTATGAAACAGCATATTCTTCCCGCCATAAAACTCACCCTGGTCTCCATACTGGTCTTCATGGTATTTTACCCTCTTATCATCCTGATGCTGGCCATCATTGTCCCGGCTAAAGGAGAAGGTGAGACCATCAGTGTAAATGGCAAGGTTGTGGGCTATACATTAGAGGGGCAAAGTTTTACCAAAGACAATTATTTCCAGAGCCGCCCTTCTGCAGTTAGTTACAATGCAACCGGTAGCGGCGGCAGTAATAAGGCGCCTTCCAATCCGGATTACCTGAAAGAGGTAAGGACAAGAATTGACAGCTTCTTAGTGCACAATCCCGGTATTCCCAGGTCATCTGTTCCTGCTGAGCTGGTAACTGCATCAGCAAGTGGTGTTGACCCTGATATTTCGCCAGAGGCCGCTTATGTGCAGGTAAAAAGAGTAGCAGCAGCCAGAAAACTGGCAGAAGAGCAAGTAAACAGACTGGTAGCCATGCATATTGAACAACCTTTGATGGGAATATTAGGTGTCAGGCGTGTTAATGTATTGAAGCTGAATGTTGCGTTAGACCAATTACAATAACAGGATATGAAAAAGATGATGATCACCGGTTTATTAATGATTGCATTAGCAGGAAACAGCAAAGCACAGGACTCCACCAAAGGAGCGTTGTTATTCAGCGGGTATATAGAAACATACTATACCTATGACTTCAACAAACCGGTCAACAATACTTTGCCGGGTTTCTTCTATAATCATAACCGCGCCAACGAATTAAACCTGAGCCTCGGGTTGTTGAAATTAGCATACAACAATAGCAACACAAGAGCGAATCTTGCCAGGGCAGAATATTATTCCGATAAGAATGGCGTCATCATTGCTGCAGGTACCCCCAATGGTTTCCAGGTCTGGGGCTATTCATTGAACTTTGATTACGCACTCAGGAATAATGCAGTCCCTGTATCTGGCAACACCTTTCTTTCAACCGCATTAGCCATCAGTTTTTAGTATGTCCGAAGAAAAAGAAAATAGTGTACAGCATTTCCTGGACCTCATCAAAAAATCCAGGCGTGGTAAACTGAAGATATATATTGGCATGAGTGCCGGTGTAGGCAAGACATACCGCATGCTGCAGGAAACACAAGCGCTCCTGCGCAATGGGGTAGATGTAAAGATCGGTTATATAGAAACACATAACAGGATAGAGACACAAAACCTGCTGGAGGGATTGCCTGTTATACCAAGGCGGACATTGTTTTACAAAGGCAAAGAACTGGAAGAATTAGATGTGCCGGCAATACTGGCATTAAGGCCCGAAATAGTTGTAATAGATGAATTGGCGCATACAAATATTGAAGGCAGCAAAAATGAAAAACGCTGGCAGGATGTGATGGATATACTGGATGCCGGCATTAACGTGATCAGTGCAGTCAATATCCAGCATATTGAAAGCTTAAATGAAGAAGTAAAAGGCATCACAGGGATAGACGTGGCAGAGCGCATACCGGATAGTATATTGCAACAGGCAGATGAAGTAGTAAACATAGATCTTACGGCAGATGAATTAGTGACAAGGTTAAAAGAAGGAAAAATATATACCCCTGATAAGATTGCGATCGCTCTGAAAAACTTTTTCCAAAGCGATAAGATACTGCAGTTGCGTGAACTGGCATTGAAAGAAGTGGCATCGCAGGTGGAAAGAAAAATAGAATCAGAAATACCCAGGAGTAGCGCAAACCGGCAGGAACGTTTTCTCGCCTGCATCAGCAGCAACCATGAAATAGCACGTAAAGTGATCCGGAAAACGGCCAGGCTGGCAGCGTATTATAATTCAAAATGGTATTTGCTGTATGTACAAACACCTAAAGAAGAGGGGGACAGGATCGGGCTTGCAGCACAACGGCATTTAATCAATAATTTTAAACTTGCAACGGAACTTGGAGCAGAAGTGATAAGGATCAAAAGCAGCAATATAGCAAGAGGCATTTTTGAAGCAACAGAACAGAAAGATATCACAACCATTTGCATTGGCAAACCACATCTCCACCTGTTCAATATCATTCTAAACACAGCAGTATTCAACCAGTTGCTCAATAAACTATCGGCTGCTGATATTGATATTGTAATTTTATCATAACATGTCCATTAAACTGAAAACAAAATTAGGACTGGGGTTATCTTTCCTGTTCATTGTGATCCTCACATTCGGGACATTGGCCATTTACTATATCAATAGGCTGAGCACCGATTCTGAACTGGTCTTAAAGAATAACCATGAATCGCTGGTATACTGTACCAATATGCTGAAATCGCTGGAAGATATTCCCCTGAAAAAAGAGGCCGTAAGCTCCTTCGACAGTAACCTAAAAAAACAGGAAGCCAATATAACCGAACCGGGAGAAATGGAAGCAACACGGGCATTGCGGAAAAATTTTACAGACCTTATTAATAACCCTGATGCTCCCCCGGCCAATTACACAGCCATCCGACTGTCTTTACAACACATAAGTGAGCTCAACCAGGAAGCGATCCTGCGCAAAAATGCCGTGGCACGCAAGACGGCTGAGGATGCTACTTTATGGCTTACCGTTATTTTTATCGTACTGGGATTGATCGCATTTTCATTCGTTATCAACTTCCCCGATATCATTTCAACACCTGTACGCATGCTCAATGAAGGTATTGGCGAAATAGCAAATAAGAATTATCAGAAACGCATTTACCTGCAGCAGGACGACGAATTTGGTGAACTGGCCAATGCATTTAACAGCATGGCTGAAAAATTGGACGAGTATGAACACAGCAACCTGGCTCAGATCAAATTTGAGAAGAGCCGGATTGAAACCATCATTAACCAAATGAAGGATGGTATCATAGGGCTGGACACCCAAAACAATATCCTTTTCCTGAATGCAGTGGCAGAGGCATTATTGGGATTGAAAGAAAAAGATATCATAGGCAGATACGCTGCTGATGTAGCATTAAAAAATGACCTGATGCGTACTTTGCTTCTCGAAGAGAAAAAAGAACTGAAAATATACGCTGATAACAAAGAAAGTTATTTCACAAAGGATGTATTAAGTGTAACAACCCATGAAGAAACAGTGATTGGCCAGGTGATCGTGCTAAGGAACATCACTCCTTTTCATGAATTGAATGAAGCAAAGACCAACTTTATTGCTACTGTTTCGCATGAATTGAAGACCCCCATCTCCGCCATTAAAATGAGTGCCCGGTTACTTACCGATAACCGTGTAGGCGCACTTAACCCGGAGCAGCAGGAACTCATTAACAGTATCAGCGATGATGCTGAGCGGTTATTAAAGATAACCGGGGAGTTGCTCAACATGTCGCAGGTAGAGACGGGTCATATCCAGTTGATGCTGCAGGTTACAGACCCACAGCATATCATAGAACAAGCCATACAGGCTGTGCAATTACAGGCACAACAGAAGGGGATTATGATACATAAAAACATCCATCCTAATTTACCCGCGATACAGGCCGATGCGGAAAAAACATCATGGGTACTGATCAATTTTCTAACCAATGCTATTAAATATTCTTCCGAATCATCTGCCATTGAAGTGGCGGCGTATCGCCAGGGAAATACGGTAGTATTCACGGTAACCGACCAGGGTAAAGGCATTGATGAAAAATACCTGCCCCGCATTTTTGACCGTTATTTTAAAGTACCCGGCGTTTATGAAAGAGCAGGTACCGGTCTTGGTTTATCCATTTCAAAAGAATTCATTGAGGCACAGCATGGGCAGATATGGGTGACCAGCAAAACAGGCGAAGGCAGCCGGTTCTCCTTCGCACTCCCCGTTGCCTGATAGCTTTATATTATTTGCTACCTGTCGGTAGTCCTCGTTATCGTCCTCCTCAGTGGCAGGTTTACTTTAGGATTGATCACCAACGGAACACTTTCCATAATAGTGGAGGCATTATCGAGACCAAAAGCTTTCTGATCGGATTGGGCAAAATTCTTAACGGCAAAATAAGAATCCATAATGAACCCTTCTTTTACCGACAGCTCGCTTTCCACAGACAGGAAGGTTTCTATGATCACGAAAGTAATATCCGCGTGAAAAGTTTTCTGGTCAAGGCTTTCATATTTATTAACCACACATATCTCTTCCTTCCTGAACATTTCCTGGATCACCATTTTAAACAGGAGGTTGATCCTCGGCTGCACCCGGAAACCAAGTTTGAAATCAATCCGGATCACTTTGCCCTTGGCCAGCTCATTAGTAGTATATTCCATCCTGTACGGATCATCGGCACGGTCAATATGTATGAACCAGTACACTTCTGCCCTTTTGGCTTTCCGGTGCAGGATGGAATGCATGATCCTGCGCTCGATTTCGCTATCTGAATCGGCCTTGGTCAGGTATACCAGGTGGGTGGCATACTTGGGGAAGTCTTTGTTTTGACTCAGCTCAGCAAGACGGGGGAGATATTCACTGATCCTTACAAATTGCAAATACCGGTTAGTGATCTTCCTTGCCCGGAACCAGATGATCATTATAAAGATCAGCCCGAACTCAAAGAAGAGGAACATCCACCTTTGCTTGATCTTGGCCACATTGGCTATGAAAAATGACACTTCCACTGTAACAAACACCAGCATGATCAGGGTAATCAGTGTGAAGTTCCATTTTCTCACCCGGTGCATATACACATACATCAATGTTGTGGTCATCAACATCGCTATGACAATTGAAAAGCCGTAGGCTGCCTCCATATGCCCGCTCTCTCTGAAATACAGCATCATCGCCACACAGCCCAGCCACAATATCCAGTTGAGGCTGGGAATATATATCTGGCCCTTGATATCTGTTGGGAATTTAATGCTGACCCTTGGCCAGAAATTCATGCTGATCGCTTCACTGATCAGTGTAAAAGAACCGCTGATCAATGCCTGGCTGGCAATGATCGTAGCCAGTGTGGCAATGATAATACCCACCAGCAGGAACCAGTGTGGCATGAGTTCATAAAACGGGTTCAGGTTACCCAGTGTATCGCTATGCTGCGCCAGCAGCCAGGCGCCCTGTCCCATGTAATTGATCACCAGGGCGATCTTAACAAAAATCCAGCTTATCTGGATATTCTTTCTGCCGCAGTGCCCCAGGTCGCTGTACAAGGCTTCTGCTCCCGTGGTACAAAGGAATACAGCACCCAGCAACCAGAAGCCCCGGGGATAGTTGATCAGCAATTCAATTCCATAATAGGGATTGATGGCTTTCAGTATCGCGGGCAGGTGTAATATCTGAACACCACCCAATACCATGATCATCGTAAACCATACCAGCATGATGGGACCAAACGAAAAGCCGACTATTTTGGTACCGAAACGTTGAAAGAAAAACAACAATGAAATGATGGCAATCACAATACCAACCGTAAGGTTATTGCCGGGCACGATGATTTTTTCGAGGCTTTTTACCCCGCCGAGGCCTTCAATAGCCGATGCGACGGAAATAGGCGGCGTGATAATACCATCTGCCAGCAAGGTCGCTGCACCTACAATAGCAGGTATGTATAGCCATTTGGCATAACGCCGTACCAGTGCGTAGAGCGAGAATATCCCCCCCTCTCCCCTGTTATCGGCCCTTAAAGTGAGGAACACATATTTAAAGGTAGTTTGCAGGGTGAGCGTCCAGATAACACAGGAAATACCGCCATATACCAATTCTTCTGTAATCTTCCTGTCGCCGACAATGGAACGGAATACATACAAAGGGGAGGTACCAATATCACCATAAATGATACCCAGGGTTACCAACAATCCGGCGAAACTGATTTTGTCTAACTGGCCGTGCCCGGCAGGTTGCGTAGAAGGCATGAAATCAATGAATTATTAATGAATCATATGGCAGGCAGGGATGCGCAGGAAAGGCAGATAACCTGCGCCGTAAGGTACGGCGTTAATTGGACAGGCAGTCGGCAGATCCATACAAACTATTTGTAAAAGTATGGTGCATCCAGCATCTGCAATGGTTTCAGCCCGATATTAAGCATAATTTAATTACAAACAAATGTTAGCGTTTATCTTTATGCAATGATAAACAGGCAACACCGGACAGACGATTTCAATAAAATATATTCCTCACTTAACACCCAGCAGAAAAAAGCAGTTGATACCATTGAAGGCCCCGTTATGGTCATTGCCGGGCCTGGTACAGGAAAAACACAGATACTTGGCGCGCGCATTGGTAAAATATTGCTGGAGACGGACGCACAGCCTGAAAATATCCTTTGTCTTACCTATACCGATGCCGGCGTAGTAGCCATGCGCAAAAGGCTGCTGGGATTCATAGGGCCGGATGCCTACAAAGTCAACATCTACACCTTTCACGCATTCTGTAATGATATCATACAGGAAAACCTGTCACTCTTTGAAAAAACATCACTCGACCCCGTTTCAGAACTGGAAAGTATTGAGCTGTTCAAAACACTGATTGACAGCTTCCCAAAAAACCATCCCCTGAAACGCTACCGCGGCGATGTTTATTTTGAGATCAAAAACCTGCAATCCCTTTTCAGTACCATGAAGAGAGAGGGCTGGACAGCAGCTTTTATCACAGCACATATCGATCAATACCTGGCTGACCTTCCCAACCGCGAAGCATTTGTTTACAAACGAGCCTACAAGCAATTCAAAGCAGGAGACCTGAAGGAAAATAAAATAGAAGAGGAAAAAGAGAAGATGGAAAAGCTGCGGGCGGCAGTCATGGAATTCGACCGCTTCCAGCAACTGATGCGTAAAAAAAACCGCTACGACTTTGACGACATGATTAACTGGGTGATCAAAGCTTTTACTGAAGAAAAGCACCTCTTGTTACGTTACCAGGAGCAATTCCAGTACATACTGGTAGATGAATACCAGGATACCAGCGGTACACAGAACCGGTTAGTGGAACTGCTCATCAGCTACTGGGACAAACCAAATGTGTTTGTTGTAGGCGATGACGACCAAAGCATCTACCGTTTCCAGGGGGCGAATGTTGAAAATATGCTGGAGTTTGCGGGCCGGTATCAGCAAGATCTCCTGACAGTGGTACTTACAGATAATTACCGTTCCGTACAACCCATACTCGACATCTCCAAGACTTTGATCGATCAAAACGAAGAACGCCTCGTTAACCAGATCGACAACCTGAGTAAAACACTTACTGCTTCCAACCAGCGAATCAACGGGCTATCTCACCCGCCTGTATTCAGGGAATATGAAACCCAGCGCCAGGAGATGATCCATATAGTCCTGGAAGCTGAAAAATTGCTGCAACAGGGAGTACCGGCCGGCAAGATCGGCATCATTTATAAAGAGAATAGATACGGTGAAGAACTTACCCGGTATTTTAAACAAAAAAACATACCTGTTTTCAGTAAACGCAGGTTGAATATTTTAGAACTTCCGCTGGCGCAAAAAATAATCCTGCTGTTTAAATACCTCACTGCAGAACATGATACGCCGTATGGCGGCGATGAAATGTTGTTTGAGATACTCCACTTCGACTGGTTCCATATTGCACCCGTTGAAATAGCCAAGCTGAGCGTTGAAGTAGCGGATAAAAGATTCAGCGAACACAAAACATCGATCCGGAAACTGCTGTACGATAAGATCAATACACCCCTCAGAGACCTCTTCAGCCAGGGACTGCCGGAAGGTTTAAAAAATGCCGGAAGGGCAATTGAGCAACTGGTATCGGATGTATCCAATGTTACTTTACAGCATCTCTTTGAGAATATTATCGAGAGAGCAGGGATATTAAAATTCATCCTGCAGGATCCTGATAAACACTGGCATCTGCAGGTACTGACAGGATTATTCGATTTTGTTAAAGAAGAAACCAGGCGCAATCCCCTCCTTACATTAGATGAAATGGTGAACATGATCATGCTGATGGAAAAAGAAGGCATCAGTCTTCCATTGGTACAGGTAAGTGGCAGTGAGAAGGGTATTAACCTCATGACCGCACATGGTTCAAAGGGGCTCGAATTTGAGTATGTTTTTTTTGCGGGGTGCAACGCTTCCAACTGGGAAAAGAAACGCAAGCCCGGCGGCGGCTATCATTTCCCCGATACGATGTTTGCATCGCAGCCCCAACACAAGGAGGAAGAAGAATTACGGCGTTTGTTTTATGTAGCGCTTACCAGGGCTGAGCAACATTTGCTGGTATCGTACAGCCGTTTTAAAAATGACGGCAAAGAGCTTGAACCTTCCATGTTCATTGCCGAGATACAGCATCGGCATCATCTGCCGGTTGAGCAGGTATTCATAGACGCGCCCCTGCTCAGCGAATTTGCCGCATTGCAGTTTGCTGCAGCACAGGCGCCGGAAATTGACCATACGGAAGCGGATTTTATTACACGCATACTCGAAAAGTTTGTGATGAATGTAACCGCTTTGAACAATTACCTGAAATGCCCGTTGCAGTTTTATTTCAACAACCTGGTGCGCGTGCCTTCCGGAAAATCAGAAGCAACTGAATTTGGCTCTGCTGTACACGATGCATTGCAGAAACTGTTTGAGCAAATGCAGGCAGATGAATCTAAACAGTTCCCCGGCAAACAAACGTTTATCAGGGACTTTGAATGGTATATGCACCGGCACCGCGAAAGTTTTACTAAAGAACAATTTGAACGAAGAATAGAATATGGCTTTGAAGTATTGAATAATTATTACGATACCTATGTGCATGACTGGAATAAAATAGTAGTTGTTGAAAGGACCATCCGGAATGTAGTGGTAAAAGGAGTGCCGCTGAAAGGAAAATTAGACAAGCTGGAGTTCGATGGTAAAAATGTGAACGTGGTAGATTATAAGACCGGGGATATTGACAAGGCAAAGGAGAAACTCAAACCACCGCATGAAAAAAATCCCAATGGCGGTGACTACTGGCGGCAGGCGGTATTTTACAAAATATTAGTAGACAACTTTGAACAGAAAAGCTGGAAAGTGGTCAGTACGGAGTTTGACTTCATAGAACCGGATAAAAAGAAGCAGTACTATAAGGAAAAGATTATCATTACACCGGAAGACACTACTACGGTAACACAGCAGATTACTGCGGTCTGGCAAAAAATACAGGACCGCGAATTCTATACCGGATGTGGCAAAGAGGACTGCCACTGGTGCCAGTTTGTAAAAACCAACAATTTAGCCGTAGCCCTGCACAATCTTAACGAAGATGAAGGAGACGATTAACCTCAAACTATCTATGTTTGCACCTGATTAATGAACCAGATGAAGCATCCAGTTAGTATTTTCCTTACTATTTTTTTATCCGCTATTATAAGCCTTGTACTGCATTCCTGTGCCAATATCATACCCCCCGGCGGCGGTCCGAGAGATAGTCTTCCCCCAAGGTTAGTGACCGCTATGCCAAAAGATTCCGCTACCGGCATCGATATCCATACCAAAAATATCCAGCTTATTTTTGATGAATATGTAACCCTTCAATCCATACAGGAAAACCTGATCGTATCACCACTTTTAAAAAATATTCCAACCGTAGATTCCAAATTACGCAATGTGATGATCAGGCTGCGGGATACACTGGAACCCAATACTACGTACACCATCAATTTTGGCGATGCCATTAAAGACGTGAATGAAGGGAATATAGCCAGAAATTTCAGTTATGTATTTTCAACAGGCCGTACCCTTGACCACCATTCCTACAGGGGCAAAGTATTCCTTGCAGAAACAGGTAAGACAGACAGCACTTTGATTGTTGTATTACACAATAACCTTGCAGATACAGCCATTACAAAAGAAAGACCCCGCTATTATACCCGCATCAACGGAAAAGGAGAATTCGTTTTCAGCAATTTACCGGAAGGGAGTTTTGCCGCCTATGTATTACCGAATGATTATGCCAAGAAGTACGATGACAGTACTAAAATATTTGCATTTCTGGATGGCCCTGTCAATATTGGCCCCAATACAAAATCGGATACTTTCTACGCTTACCAGGAAGCAAAAAGAAAAGAAAAAGCCACAACAGGTACAGCGGCAAAACCAACAGCGCCTGCCGGCAAAGAAGATAAGCGTTTAAAATATATCGCTTCGCTGGACAATGGTCAGCAGGACCTGCTCAGTAGTCTCCAGCTAACTTTTAACCGCAAACTGGCTGCAGCTGACACCACAAAGATCCTTTTATGTGATACCAACTACCACCCGGTTGCCGGTTATACTGTTTCGCTTGATACCGGCAGGACAAAGATCAGCATTGACTATCCATGGAAGGAAAATACCGCATTCAGGTTAATGATGGCGAAAGAAGCAGCTATAGATTCAGCCGGTGTTACCCTTTCAAAAGCAGATACCATCCGTTTCTATACACAGAAAGAATCAAACTACGGCAGTATCCACCTGCAGTTCAGCAATCTTGACCTCGCTAAAAATCCGGTATTGCAATTGATCCAGGATAACCATATTGTGGCATCGTTCCCGCTTACAGCACCTGAATTAAAACGGAAACTATACAAACCAGGCACTTACGAATTGCGTATATTATTTGATACCAACAAAAATGGGGTATGGGATACCGGTAAGTTTTTTAACGGCAAACGGCAGCCGGAAAGAGTCCAACTGATCCCCGCCCCGTTCAATGTGCGGGGCAACTGGGATAACCAGGTGAAGGTGAATTTGTGAGGTAGGATTTGGGATGTAGGATTTAGGATTTGGGATTTGTACCTTTGGTAATTGAAGACAGCTTAACAGAACAGCATGCAACTCCCTTCATCTTTAGTAGAAAACGCAGTAGCCCAGTTTGCCAAACTACCCGGTATTGGCAAAAAAACAGCGTTGCGGCTCGTGTTGCATTTGTTGAAGCAGGAAGTGAATGAAGTGCAGCATTTTGGAGAAACAATTGCGCGGATGCGCAGGGATATTAAATTCTGCCAGCGCTGTTTTAATGTAAGTGACGGTGATATCTGTGCCATTTGCGCCAATTCCATGCGTAACCAGCACATGATCTGTGTGGTGGAGAATATACGTGACGTGATTGCCATAGAAAGTACGCAGCAATTCAGTGGCTCTTACCATGTACTGGGCGGCATTATTTCTCCGTTGGACGGTATTGGACCCGACCAGCTGAATATCAGCGCCCTGGTACACCGTATAGAAAAAGAGACAACCGAAGAACTGGTATTTGCGCTGAGCCCAAATATACAGGGCGATACCACCATTTATTATATCCAGAAGAAAATAAGCCACCTCCCCTGTCGCATCACCACCATTGCCCGGGGCATCGCTTTCGGCGGAGAACTTGAATACGCCGATGAAATGACCCTGGCAAGAAGTATTGCCAACAGGCTGCCGGTACAGCAGTACATGAAATAAGCACGCAAAGCAACCTTTCTTTCTGCTATTCGTAATAAAAATTATCGCGACTATTCAATAAATTTGCTGTTTAAACATCAAATTTGAACTTGTATGAAAAAATGGATCAGGATCATATTGGCAGCAGGTCTTGTTTGCGCCATAACGGGTGGCATCATTATTTACCGGATATACACGAAAGAACACAGGGATGTAACCAAAGAGCAGGGAGTACAACTGTCGGCACAGCGTTTGTTCGATGAATTTAAAGCCAATGAAGCGGAGGCCAACAAAAAGTACCTGGATAAAGCCATCCAGATGACAGGTGAAATAGTGGAGATGAGCACAAACCAGGATGGCAATATTGTCGTAAATTTTAAAACAAATGATCCGCTCTTTGTTATCAACTGTACTTTTAAAACCAACCCTGGACAGTTGAAAGCCGGAGAGACCATTACATTCAAAGGCATTTGCACCGGTTATATCCCCGATGCCAATATCGTAATCAATGAAGGCGTTTTAGTAAAATAAAAGAAACAAAAGAATCCGATGAAGCAGATAATAGCAGTAGTTATTGCCTTTTTTTTCCTGGCAACTAATACAGACGCGCAAAAGATCTATGGCACCCGTAACGGAAAAATCAGCTTTGCATCGCCAACAGACGATGATGTGAAAGCAGTGAACAATGAAGTAACAAGCAGGATAGCAGATAATGGTCAAATGACCTTCAGCCTGTTAGTCAAGGGGTTTAGGTTTAAACTGGCAGAGATGCAGGAACATTTTAACGACCAGTACCTGGAAAGCACTAAATTCCCAAGAGCCGATTTTAAAGGAACCATCGTTAACCTGAACGATATCAGTTTTGCCAAAGACGGATCTTATAAAGCAACCGTAAAAGGTGATCTGACAATGCACGGTGTTACAAAAAATATTATAGTGAACGGCACTATTGATGTTAAAGGCGGGAAGCCTGTTGTAAAAGCTTCCTTCGTAACTGTTCTGAAAGATTATAAGATTGACGCTTCTGCTGTAACCAGCAAGGTTACCATAGATATCAATTGCCAGTACCAGTAATCGTTATTGTTCAACATAAAATTGATCCCATGCAGGTCTTATTAAAAAGGTCAATAGGCTTATTATGCCTCTGTATCACTGCAATATTGTCTCCCGCCCAGCAGGTAGACCTTTTCAAAATGCAGGATAGTACCAATAAGGCAGAAGACAAAAGCAAAGCGGAGGGGCCCGTTATCAATACCTTCTACTCTACCCGTTTAGTCAATTCACACACAGTGGAAATTACGGGAACAGGCAGTATGGACTTCCGCATCAACCACCGTTTTGCTCCTGTAAACCTTGGGTTCTACGATATGTTCGGGCTTGACTATGCTTCGATGCGCCTGGGCTTTGATTTTGGTATTGCCAAAGACCTGATGATTGGTATTGGCCGTACCACCTACAACAAAGAGTATGATGGTTTTGTTAAATACCGGCTCTTACACCAGAGCACCGGCAGTAAAGAAATACCGGTATCTGTTGCGCTGCTGGGGTCTGTCATGTACAAGAACATCGAGATGGAACCCTCACTGAAAGTGATAACAAGCGATCGTTTCTTCTATACAGCACAGGTATTGATTGCACGTAAATTCAATGAGCATACCTCGGTTCAACTATCGCCCACCTGGACACATTATAACCGCATTATTTACTTCAACGGCGGCGCCAATGATATGTTCTCCTTAGGCATACTGGCACGCCAGAAAGTAAGCAAACGCATCAGTATTAATGCTGAGTATTTCTTACAAACCAACCGCTTCGACGGAACCTATGATCCCTTGTCCATCGGCGTGGACATCCAGACCGGCGGCCATGTATTCCAGCTTCATTTTACCAACTCAACCGGCATGAATGAACATACCTTTATTCATGAGACCACCGGTTCATGGGGTAATGGAGATATCCGCTGGGGATTCAATATCTCAAGGATATTTCATATCGGCCGGAAAGCCCGGGAGAAAGAGAAAGGAAATTGGTAATAGTTCATGCTTATTTTTCGTATCTTTGCACCACTTCAGGCGGATTTGTTTATTGTTCAGCCTGGCGTTCCGCTTCACAGCGGATCAATCGAACTAATAAACGTACTCAAGAGTTCCCCTTACCTCTCTCTCGAACGTTTATAGTTCTATCGTATTAACCAATCATGGCCCTGGATCCGGTATGGATTGCTGTGTCATGGTTAAAACAGTGGGCTATGGATATCAGCAAAGAACTCGACAAAAGGATACTCATCATAGATGGCGCGATGGGCACTATGATTCAACGTCACAAATTAACCGAAGCAGATTACCGCGGTGAGCGTTTTAAGAACTGGCATTGCGATGTAAAAGGCAATAATGACCTTCTCTGCATCACACAGCCGGGTATCATCAAAGGCATTCACAAGCAGTACCTTGCTGCCGGCGCGGATATTATAGAAACCAATACATTCAGCAGTACTGTTATTGCTATGGCCGATTATGAAATGCAGGAACTGGCTTATGAATTAAATGTAGCCGCTGCAACATGCGCCAAAGATGCGGTACAGGAATTCCTTGCAGAAAATCCAGGCTCCACATCTAAATATGTAGCCGGCGCCATCGGCCCTTTGAATAAAACACTCAGTCTCTCGCCCGACGTTAACAACCCGGGATTCCGTGCCGTTACCTTTGATGAAGTGGTAGCAGCTTACTACGAACAGATCAAAGGTTTGGCAGACGGGGGTGTGGACATACTGCTTATTGAAACCATTTTCGATACGCTCAATGCCAAAGGCGCCATTTATGCCGCTAAAAAATATTTCCGGGAAACAGGCAAACCTGAACTCCCCATCATGATCAGTGGTACCATTACCGATGCGTCGGGGCGTACGTTAAGCGGGCAAACACTGGAAGCTTTCTATACTTCCGTTATGCATGCCAGGCCGCTCAGTATTGGGCTGAACTGTGCGCTCGGGGCTTCAGAAATGAGAAGTCATATTGAGGAACTGAGCCAGATAGCAGCCTGTTATACCTCTGCTTATCCCAATGCCGGTTTACCCAATGCTATGGGAGAGTATGATGAAGAACCTCACGAAACAGCGCATTTCATTGAAGAATGGGCCCGGCAGGGTTTTGTAAATATTGTAGGTGGCTGCTGCGGCACCACACCCGATCATATCAGGCATATTGCAGAACAGGTAAAGCAGATCACACCAAGAGCATTACCCGTTTTGGAAACAGCATTGGTTTAATCATTAAGTCACTAGCATGAGTTCAACGATTACAATAAGACCTTATTTAAGGCTTTCCGGTTTGGAGCCATTGGTTATTCGTCCAGAAACAAATTTTGTGAACGTAGGTGAAAGAACCAATGTAACCGGTTCCAAGAAATTTGCACGTCTCGTCAGGGAAAACAGGTACGAAGAAGCCCTCTCCGTAGCGCGTCAGCAGGTAGAGAATGGTGCACAGATATTGGACGTGAATATGGATGATGCCTTATTGGAAGGCGTAAAAGCCATGACTACCTTCCTCAACCTGTTACAGAGTGAGCCCGATATTGCCCGCATCCCTATTATGATCGACAGCTCCAAGTTTGAGATCATTGAAGCGGGATTGAAATGCGTACAGGGCAGGTGCATTGTGAACTCCATTTCCATGAAAGAAGGAGAAGAGAAATTCATTGAACAGGCCATCATCTGTAAGTCATTCGGCGCCGCGGTGATTGTGATGGCATTTGATGAAGTGGGACAGGCTGATACCAAAGAAAGGAAAATTGAAATTTGCCACAGGGCTTATAAAATATTAACGGAAAGAGTTGGTTTTGATCCTCAGGATATCATCTTCGATCCCAACATTTTCGCCATTGCCACCGGTATTGAAGAGCACAATAATTATGCAGTTGATTTTATAGAAGCGACAAGAGAGATCAAACGCCTGATGCCATTAACCAAAGTGAGCGGCGGTGTATCCAATGTGTCCTTCTCCTTCCGCGGCAATGACCATGTACGCGAAGCTATTCATTCTGTATTTCTTTATTATGCCATTAAAGCCGGCATGGACATGGGTATTGTAAATGCAGGGCAATTAGTGATCTATGATGAGATAGAACCCCGCCTGCGCGATCTGTGTGAAGACGTGATCCTGAATCGTAATAATGACAACAATGAAGCGACCGAGAAACTCATTATCCACGCCGAAACAGTAAAAGCAAAAGGCAAAGTGGAAGTGAAGAATGAGGCTTGGAGAAATGAGCCGATAGAAAAAAGGCTCGCACATGCGCTTGTCAACGGTATCACAGATTATATTGATGCCGATACAGAAGAGGCAAGACAGCAATATCCGAAGCCGTTGGATGTAATTGAAGGCCCGTTGATGGATGGGATGAACGTCGTGGGTGACCTGTTTGGCGCCGGTAAGATGTTCCTGCCCCAGGTAGTAAAGAGTGCCCGCGTGATGAAAAAAAGCGTAGCAATTCTTACTCCCTATATCGAAGCAGAAAAGGAAGAACGCAAAAAAGCCCACCTTGCCGCGGGTACCACTAATGAAGAAGCAGCCGGAGCTGCCAAAATATTACTGGCTACTGTAAAAGGCGACGTGCATGATATCGGTAAGAATATTGTAGGCGTTGTATTGGGTTGCAATGGCTATGATATTGTGGACCTGGGTGTCATGGTGCCTGCAGATAAAATATTGGATACCGCCGTGAAAGAAAAAGCGGATATCATTGGCCTGAGCGGGCTCATCACGCCATCACTCGATGAGATGGTGCACATAGCCAAAGAAATGAAGCGCCGCAACATGACGCAGCCCTTGCTGATCGGCGGTGCCACCACTTCGCGCATACATACATCTGTAAAGATCGCCCCCGAATACAACAATGGTGTGGTACACGTACTCGATGCTTCACGCAGTGTAACGGTAGCCGGCTCTTTGCTGAACAAGGAACAGAAAAGCGATTTCCTTAAAAATATTTCAGCAGAATACACCAAACTGAAACAAAATTTTGATAATAAAAAACCTGTAAAGCAATACCTGCCTTATGCAGCAGCCTTACAGAATAAAGTCCAGGCAGACTGGACGTCCTACCAGCCCGTTCAGCCTGGTTTTACCGGAACAAGGGTATTCGATGATGTTGCCCTTGCTGATATCAGGCCCTATATCGACTGGAAACCTTTCTTCATTGCCTGGGAAATGCATGGCAATTTCCCAGACATACTTACCGATCCTGTGGTAGGTAAAGAAGCTACAAAACTGTACAACGATGCCAATGCATTAATTGACAGGATCATTGCAGAGAAATGGCTGACGGCCAAAGGCACCATTGGTTTCTGGGAAGCAGCCAGTGAGGAGGATGATGTGGTGGTAAAACATGCTTCCGGTGAAGATGGGAAAGAGGTGCGCTTATCATTCCTGAGACAACAGGTGAAAAAAGCGCCGGGGCAGCCCAATCTGTCACTCGCAGATTTTATTGCACCGGCAGCAAGTGGAAAGAAAGATTTTATCGGCGCTTTCGCTGTAACCATACATGGCATTGAAAAGCACATCAAAAATTTCGAAGCCAGCTACGATGATTATAATAAGATCATGTTACAGGCACTGGCCGACAGGTTTGCAGAGAGTTTCGCGGAGTACCTGCACCTGCGTACAAGGAAAGAATATTGGGGCTATGACAAAGCCGAACAACTGAGTAATGAAGAACTGATCAAAGAACAGTACACTGGTATCCGTCCCGCGCCGGGTTACCCCGCCTGTCCTGATCATACTGAAAAATACAAACTGTTCGACCTGTTGCAGGCAACAGCTACTGTTGGCATTGAATTAACCGAAAGCCTTGCCATGTATCCTGCTTCTTCTGTATGCGGCTGGTATTTTTCGAACCCCAAAAGCCAGTATTTCGGCGTAGGCAAGATCCTGGGCGACCAGTTCGAAGATTATGCCAAACGGAAAAATATGCCATTGGAAACAGCAGAAAGATGGCTGAGTCCTGTTTTGGAATAGAGCCTTACCTTTGCGCCCAATAATTTATGCAGCATGAATCGTGTATGTAAGGTGATCATCCTGGTAGCTGTATTGTTACCGGTAATGACGCAAGCGCAGCAACAAAAGAAAGAAAGAAAAGGTGAATTTTATTTCTCCTGGGGCTACAACAAGGAATGGTACACACACTCCAATGTAAAAGTTACGCAGCCGGAACTAAACAATGACTACACATTACGGAATGTGAGGTCGCACGATCATATTGGCTGGGATGAGGGCATATTCAGCATCCCAATCAGTATCCCGCAATACAATTACCGCATTGGTTATTTCTTCAACAAAAAGAAAGGATTGGCTTTTGAGATCAACTTCGACCATACTAAGCACATCATACAGGATGGACAGCAGATGACCATCAGTGGGCGGCTGAATGGCAGGCAGACAGACAGTACCATTAATTTCTCCAAAAGCAATGGTTTCTATTATTACCTGAACAACGGAGCCAATTTTCTCCTGTTTAATATGGTGAAGCGCTGGAACTGGTATGAAAGCAGGAGCCGGCAGTTCAAATTGGATGCATTGGGAAAAGCAGGTATCGGTCCGGTGATACCGCACGTGGAGAACAGTTTATTTGGCCAGAAGAACGACGACGGTTTTCAATTTGGCGGATGGAACATGGGAATCGAAGGCGCAGTGCGGGGCACATTTTTCAAACATGTCTACCTTGAATTTGCCAACAAATTAGACTATGCCAGTTACTCCAGCCTGAAAGTGTACAAAGGAACGGCCAGGCAATCATTCGGCACGTATGAACTGATCCTCAATCTGGGCTATACTTTCCCAATGGGCAAAAAAGCACCCTGAGTTTTAACGCTTTTCAAGCAGCCACCACAATCTTTTCCTTGGTTTGACTGTAAAGTTCTTCCTGACATAGGTTTCAATATGATGCATTGCTTCATCCATGTCATCTGTCAGGAACAACAGTTTTTTATCTATCGGGGAGATTGTTCCTGCGACAGCCATGGCGTCAATGGCTTCCATCAGGGGTTGAAAAAAGGACCTGCCATATAACACGATCGGGAAATCATTGATCACTTTGGTCTGGGCAAGTGTTACCGTTTCAAAAAACTCATCCATTGTTCCAAAGCCCCCCGGCATAATGATGAATGCATAAGAATATTTTACCAGCAGCACTTTTCTCACAAAAAAATAATCGAAAGTGATCCACCGGTGCATATAAGGATTAGGGTGCTGCTCAAAGGCAAGCTTAATATTACAGCCTACCGATGCACCTCCGTTCTCATAAGCGCCGCGATTGGCGGCTTCCATAATGCCTGGTCCCCCGCCCGTCATGGTGGTAAAACCGGAAGCGGCGATCCTTTTACCAAATTCTCTTGCTGCTTTATAATACGGATGATCCTCGCCAAATCTTGCCGACCCAAATACAGTAATACAGGGTCCGAGAAAGTGCAGCGTTCTGAAACCTTTAATAAATTGCCAGAATATTTGCCAGGCAAACCCCAGTTCATTGATCCTTGGTTTGGGCCCCTCCAGGTACACCGACTGCCTCGCCGGAATAATACGTTCTGTTTTTTTCATATTCTCTTCTTATATTCATTCATGCTTCAAATTAGCATAAAATTTGTTGCAAGTCCTGAACTTATTTCAAGACCAACGCATGATAAAGCGAAAACTATTGTTTTGTTTACTCAGCCTCTCTTTACTGGCCGCTGTACAGGCGCAGAAAAAGATCGTTGTTGAGCATATCCGCTGCTCTTCTGCGCAGGAATTAACAATGCTGTATTGCCAGTTACCCGAAACCAGGAAGACATTTGCAGGCGACCTGAACACCATTACACAACAATACTGGCACCTGCCCATTGCCGATACCGGCTCGCTTAGATGGCAGCTTTCAGCGAACGGCACAGAAAAGCAAAAAGCAGTTTTCAACAATCCCGACAGCAGCCTGCTTCATCTTTTCCTTGATATCAGAGAGTCTGCGCCGGCCACTATGTATTTTTATCTTGACCCGCAACTGATCGACAGCAACCAGGCAAAGCAGACAAAAACTGTTTTTCTTTTAACTGCATTGCTTGTCAATAGCAGGCAACAAGTACTGTTAAATAAAACACTCACCATATTAGTTGCGGAAGGAGATACGCCTGGTATTGGCATGGTAGCTGACAAAGTAAATGTCAGTCCCAAAGCATTTACCGGAATACTGAAAACGGGGTTCCATGTTTTACTAAACCCCGGCAACGAAGTAGAGCAGATCAGCATGAAAGCCTCCCCGGCATTTTTAGTAGACAATGTGATCAGCCCGCAAGTAGCAGCGCAACCCAGGATTTATGTTTCTGCAAAAAAAGACATTGCCGTATACGGACACAACCAGCAGCAGGAGATGATCCGCCTGGGAGAAGCCGTTTACCGGAAGATCAGATTAAGGGGAAAGGATGCAGACCAGTTACCGGAGCAGATCGTAACTGCCATCAAAAATACGCAGAACATATCGCGTTCCGATTTTGTTTTCCTGCAGCAGGAATCAAGAGATGTGTTGCGCGACAGGAACTACCTGCTGCAGTTGCTGGCACAAATAAATCCCGATGCGGCCAACGAAGCCCGGTTCATCCATTTTATACCCGGCAATTTTAATTACCTGTTACACGATAAGGATACCATTGCTATATTTGCCATCGATCGTTTTGTGCAGGAGCCGGGGAATAAGATTTTTCTTACTGAGGTCTGGAACGGCTTTGATTCAACCTCCATAGCCAGGCTCTGGCAGCGGGAGCAGTGGGCGCCCTTCGAGTACAATTATACCATCGGGGGAATGATCGGAAAGAACAGTTTTACAATCAGGTCCAGCCCCGATAACACCGTTAAGATCATCACTTACAATGCCAGGGCAGTATGCATTGCCCAGGGAAAATTTATGCCGGAGCGGTTTGTACTTTTTGATGCATCTTTATCTTCTGAATTATTGAACCAGTTATTCATTATCGGGTTCACCCGCTTTTTTGAATCATACAATTGATATGTTATGCGTATTATCTCTTACAATGTAAACGGCATCCGGGCCGCCATTAAAAAAGGGTTTACCGAGTGGCTGCAAACCAATCCGGCCGATATCATCTGTTTGCAGGAAACCAAAGCAGCAGAAATGGATGTTGATGTGCAGGCTATTGAAAACCTTGGTTACCAGACCTACTGGTTTTCTGCTCAGAAAAAAGGTTATAGCGGTGTGGCCATCTTTACAAAGATCAAACCCGATTCTATCATCTATGGCAGCCAGATAGAACAAAGTGATTTTGAAGGACGTGTGATCAGGGCTGATTTTGGTGATATTACCTTAATCAATGCCTACTTCCCCTCAGGCACCAGTGGTGACGAAAGGCAAACATACAAATACCAGTGGCTCGATGAATTCTTTGCACACCTGCAGGAGCTGCGAAAGAAAAGGCCCAAGCTGATCTTAACGGGTGACTATAATATTGCACACAAAGAAATTGACATACACGATCCAAAAGGGAATAAGAATTCTTCCGGTTTTCTTCCTGAAGAAAGGGCCTGGATGGATATGTTCTTAAGCCATCAGTGGACAGACAGTTTCCGCCACCTGAATCCGGATACCAGGGGTGCATATTCCTGGTGGAGCCAGCGTTTTCCGTCTGTTCGTTTACAGAACAAGGGATGGCGTATAGATTACATCACTGTCACAGACCCGCTGAAAGCAAATGTAAAAGCAGCCGCCATTTACCCCGATGTCAAACACAGCGATCACTGCCCTATTTATGCAGAAATAGTTTAACAAACACACCAATATGTTCATTTATAATGTAACCACCAAAGTCAACTGGTCCATACATGAAGCCTGGGTGCAGTGGATGAAGGAGAAGCATATACCTGATCTCATGTGCTGTGGATGCTTTACCGATTACCGCTTTGTACGGGTTCTGGAAACAGATGAAACGGAGGGCCCCACTTATGCAATACAATACCATGCAGCAACTAGGGAAGACTATGACAGGTTTATAGCAAGGCACGCATCCCTGTTACGGCAGGACGCACTGAACCAATGGGGGAGCAATTTTGTGGCATTCCGCTCATTAATGCAGGTTGTGAATTGAGTGTGGATAGTTTTGCAAAAGGATTTTGACAATACCAAATCTTCGTTATATTCTTTTGAAACCCGCTTGGGAACTGAATTTCATTGAACTAACGCTGAAACCCTTGTACAGCAAGCATTGCAGCTCATAAAAGTGAATAAAAAGCGGGTTTACCCTCTTATCCAAATCGGCTGAAATCCTTTACGGCAGGGTGTTTGATGGTAACTAAAAAGGGTATAAAAAAACTGAAAAATATTTTGTTGATTGACAAAAGCGAATAAATTTGTTTCTCTTAATCAAAACAATCTAAAAACACATCTATGAACAAAGCCGAATTAATCGCACAGATCGCTGAAGACGCTGGTGTAACTAAAACACAAGCCAATGCTGCCCTGGATTCTTTTGTTGACACAGTAACTAAAACACTGAAAAAAGGCGACAAAGTAACCCTGGTTGGTTTTGGTACTTTCTCAGTATCTAAACGTGCTGCACGTACCGGTCGTAACCCACAAACTGGTGAAACCATCAAAATCAAGGCTAAAAAAGTTGCACGCTTCAAAGCAGGTAAAGAATTAAGCGCTAAGATCTGATTTCAGCTCTTTAAAAGAATTGAACCCCGCATTACGCGGGGTTTTTCTATTTTTGCCATTCATTCATTATTCAAATTAAAAACAATACCATGGGCAGAGGTGATAAAAAAACAGGAAAAGGTAAAAGATTCCAGGGTTCATTCGGCAAAACTCGCCCGGCTAAACCCGGCAAGAAAAAGATGGCTGCTGCTGTGAGCGCTCCGGTGAAAGCATCGTAAGGATGGCTGATTTGAGGATGTCTGATGGCTGATTTGAATATTGTTATTGTTTGAAAATCCAATCAGACATCCTCAAATCAGCCATCAGCCTTTTTCCTCCCTGCTGCTATTGTTTCAATTGCCTGCACTAATTTATCCAGGCCGGCAATCCTTGTGTATACATGTGGCGTAATACGCACACAACTGATGTTTTCCCAAACAATGCCTACTGTGTGAATCTTATACTGATCAAATAGTGCACTGTCTAAGGGGATGTCTATGGCTTTTTCATAAACCGCAACAATCTCGTCTTCCTCCTCGATCGGAAAATCAAAATTGAGTTGTGTATACCTGATACCATCACGCAAAGCCCGTTGCCGCCATGCCTGTATCATGTTGGGGTAATCCTGTTTGGTATCGATCACTTCGCCGCCGGTTCTCAGTTCCAATCCATAGATAACCGTATTCAATGCTTCGGTAGCATTGCGGTTTACTGCAACCTCATCAGGCGAACAACCCGCTAATGTAGCCAGTTTATACCGTAAAGGCTCTCTTCCCTGGTCCAATATCCGCCACATAAAAAAGGAAAGGTTTTTTTTCGCTATTACAGTTTTTTATTTTAATTAACTTCAGCAAAATATAACACAGGTAGTGAGCAGCATAGTGTTTCATAATGAAAAAGAAATTTTGCAAAAAATAGCTGAGGGCGACGAAGGGGCATTCAATATTTTATATCAAAAAATCAGCCCTATCGCATATGGGGTTGCAGTCAATTTATTGAAAGATTCATTACAGGCAGAAGATATCGTACAAGACATTTTTGTAAAATTATGGTCAGGGCGGAAGACTTTACCCGTCGTGCAAAATTTAGAGAATTTTGTTTTTATCCTTACCCGTAACGCCGTATTTTCTTATTTTAAGAAAGTTACACTGGAAACCAAAGTATTGGCTGCAATCAAAGAAAGTACTGCGTCCAATGATACCGCCGCTTTTCACGTAACCGAAGAGAAAGAGTATCAAAAGATACTGCAGTCTGCCATCAGTCAGCTTCCTCCTCAACAACAGCAGGTCTATATGCTTGCAGAAGAAAAAGAGCTGAGTTATAGTGAAATTGCCCTTTCCATGCATCTGTCCAAAGAAACGGTAAAGCGTCATTTAGCCCTGGCGCGGAAGTTTATCCGGTTTTATGTTAGTAATCAGCTGCACCCCTGCGTAGCACTTCCTGTTTGTATCTGCCTGGCGTTGGGTTAAATTAATATTATTTTATTTCCTTGCCCATTGACCCATCACGTTTTCTCATCAGTCTTTATTATAGTAACCTGAAAACACCCTTTCATGGATCAAGAGCGATTCGACACCTTATTTGACAAATTCAAACGTCAGCACCTGTCTCAGGAGGAGTGGGATGAGTTACGCAATTCATTGAAAGGCAGTATATATGATGAAGATATACTGCAGTTCATCGATGAATCCTGGGATCAGTATCGCAATAGAATACCACACACATGGACAGAAGACAGGGCGCTGGGGGTTTGGAGTAAAATAACTGATGCAAATAGCAAGGAAATCCAAAGTGATGCGCAGATCAGGAAGCTGGAAGAAACAACAGGCACATCCCGCATTCACTTACTTAAAACGGGCTGGTACCGTTATGCAGCCGCTGCTGTACTGCTTTTCGTATTAGCCGGAAGCGCCTATTGGTTTACCAGTCATCTGTCAACACAACAGTCGGCACAGGTAAAACAATATAAAAATGACGTAGCGCCGGGTCATAATGGAGCAGTGCTCACTTTGTCAAATGGCCAAAAAATCATACTCGACAGCGCCGGGGACGGGTTGGTAACCAGCGACGAAAAAGTACAGGTCATAAAAAAAGACGGGGAGATCAGTTACCAGGGTAAGGCAGCGGAATTGGCATACAATACCATTGCCACTGATAAAGGAAGGCAGTGGACGGTGACTTTACCCGATGGGTCTAAAGTTTGGCTCAATGCCGCTTCTTCCATTCGCTACCCGCTCAGTTTTACCGGAAATGAAAGGATGGTTGAAATTACCGGCGAGGCCTACTTTGAAGTAGCGCATAATGCGAAAAAACCGTTTATTGTAAAAACAACCAGCCAGGAAATAACGGTGCTTGGTACCCATTTCAATATTAATGCTTACGACGATGAAAGTTCCACCAAAACGACCTTATTAGAAGGGTCAGCAAAAATTACGGGCGGTTCTGCCAGTATTATCATCAAGCCGGGCGAGCAAGCTTCAAGGGCAAACGGCAGTACTTCCATCAAGGTATTATCTGCCGATGTGGAAGCGGTTATTGCCTGGAAAAACGGGATTTTTGAATTGAATAATGCCGATGTCACTTCTATTATGCGGCAGCTATCCCGATGGTATGATATAGAAGTGATTTATAAAGGGAATCCACCAGGAGGAACCATCTCGGGTGAAGTGCCAAGGAATCTGAACCTTTCAGAAGTGTTGAAAGTGCTGGCTTTAAGTGGCGTTCGATGTGAAATAGAGGGGAGAAAGTTAACGGTATTTGACTAAGGAATACAAGCGGGAAAACCATGGAAAAAAACCGGAAGTGTAGCGAGCACTTCCGGCAAAATGTCCGGGTTAACCCATGTATATAAACAATTCGATCAAGGACTGCTTATTAATTAACCCAAACAAAACAAAGTTATGCAATTACCGGCTCTTTGTTGCCCCGGCTATTTAGGCTGTGGGGTACTAACCAAAACAGTGCGAGTTATGAAATTAACCGCCATTTTATTATTCTCAGCCTGCCTCCAGGTATCAGCCAAAGGCTATACGCAAGCACTTTCGCTTTCGGAAAAGAACGCTACGCTGGAAAAAGTGTTCAGAGAGATTAAAAAACAAAGCGGCTACACCTTTGTGTACCGCGATGAATGGCTCAAAAAAGCCGGCAAAGTGCATATTGAGCTTCGTAATGCGTCTATCGGGCAGGCGCTCGAAGCTTGTTTTAAAAATCAGCCGCTTACCTATACGCTGGTCAAAACGACCGTGGTAATAGGGCTTAAGCCAGCCCCCGGCTTAGATCAGGGGGCACTCACCCCAGGTGAGAACGCGCCTCCGTCATCCACCGCATTTATTAGTATCAAGGGAAAAGTAGTCAATGAAAAGGGGGAACCGATTGCAGGTGTTACCGTAAAAGTAAAGGGAACAGAAAAAACAACGGTTGCCAATGATAAAGGTGAATATGCCATTACAGTTGCAGATAATAATGCCATACTTGTGTTTTCTTTTGAAGGATACCAGGCGCTGGAAATACCGGTGAAGCAAAACACTATAATCAACGCCAGGCTTAAAGTTTTTATAAACAAGCTGGACGAAATAGTAGTTGTTGGTTACAGCGATAAAAAAAGAAGCGAGCTTACCAGCGCAGTACAGGTTATTGACGCAAAAAAGCTGAAAGATGTTGCCACCAATGATATAGGAAGTATGCTTCAGGGAAAGGTTGCCGGTCTACAGGTTATCAACAGTTCCGGCGTCCCTGGTTCTGTTGCTGAAATACGTTTACGTGGCATTTCATCTGTTAATGCCACACAAACGCCATTGTTTGTAGTAGATGGTATTATTGGAGGCAACTATGACCCTAATGATGTGGAGAGTGTTACTGTATTAAAAGATGCAGGTGCTACCGCTATGTATGGCTCGCAGGCTAATGGCGGTGTTATTATTATCAGTACCAAAAAAGCCAAATCAGGCAAACCGCAGTATGAGGCAAAAATTACCACAGGTTTTCGCACTCCCGATTTTGGTCAAATGAAAATGATGAATGGAAGCCAGTTGTATCATTATCAGAAAGAACTATATCGCGATTATGTTCCAACAGATACAGGTAATTCCTATAAAATTGATCTCCTTAAATTTTACAGTGAGCGGCCCCGTTCACTAATCGGTCAAAATAATAACTGGCTCACTACACTTTTTAAGCCGGCCATTATTCAGAACCACTATTTCTCCGTAGCTGCTAAATCTGAAAAAACCGATTACTATTTTGGTGTTTCTTATTATAATGAAAATGGCACGTTTATGAATACCAACTTTCACCGGTTGAATTTGCGGGCCAACACAACCTATCGTTTTAATGGAAAGATCAGCATCACCAATAACATTAACCTTAACGCATCAAGCGGCAGAAGTTACGATTACAATGATATTTACTATGCATACCTTAACCTTCCGTGGGATAACCCTTATGACAGTTCGGGAAATGCGTTATATGTTGATGGCAATTCTTCTTTTAAATGGTGGAGCAGGGATAAAGTAAACCCGGTACATACTATTCAGAATTCCAACCATCCTTACAAGGGGTTTGATGCCAACTATGATATGGCTTTGAATATTGGTATTACGAGCTGGTTAAGTTTTAGCAGCAGCAACAGGCTTGCTGCCGGATACAATAAAGGCAGTAATTATTTTTCACCTGTAGTGGCCGGTGCATTTCACACTACCGGGTACTTAGATGAAACCAGCGTGCTAAATTATGGCCTCATTTCTAATAACCTGCTCAAGTTTAATTTCAGCAAAGGCAATCACAGTATAAGCGGCCTTGCTGGTGTAGCATTTGAAAAAAACAGAACAGAGCTGCAGGGAGGATCAGGAAGAGGATTGCCGGCCGGTTTAAGTGTTTTAAATGTTGTTTCAAATAATATAAGAGTTACGGGGTCCAATAATGAAAGCACCATCCAGTCATTGATATCCCAGGTAAATTACAGTTACGCTAATAAATATTTTGCAACTGCTTCTTACAGGGTTGACGGCTCCTCTAATTTTCCCCAATCAAACCGCAATGCATCTTTCCCGGCTATATCTGCCGCATGGCTGGCAAGCAATGAATCCTTTTTCCATAGCAAAATAATAGACAACCTTAAACTGCGTGCCAGCTATGGTATTACCGGTACACAGGACATTGGTGCTTCCCGTTATCTCGGTCTATATTCTTTATCCAGCCAGTATAACTCACAGGCCGCTGCCACACCCTTGCAGCTGCCCAGTCCAAATCTCACCTGGGAAAGCAAATACCAGCTTAACGCGGGTATTGATATAAGCTTTTTTAAGCGGGTGGGTATTACAGCAGATGTTTATAGAAACCTCACCAAAAATCTGTTGTTGCAGGTTTCTCAGCCGCTTTCAATCGGGTTTGAACAGCGCTGGGAAAATTCCGGTGAAATTGAAAACAAAGGCATTGAACTTGGATTAAACACGATCAACATCCAAACTAAAAATTTTGAGTGGACAACAGATTTCAATATCAATTTCAACAATAATAAACTGCGCAGCCTGCCAAGCCCGATTGTCAAGACAGGCTCATGGGCTATTTCACAGATATACCGCAATGGCGGCAACCTGTATGAGTTTTATATGCCTAAGTGGGCAGGTGTAAATAGCGCAACCGGCCAGCCGCTATGGGAAAAACAGACCAAAGATGCACAGGGCAATGTCAGTAAAACCGAACTGACTTCTGATTACGCGCAGGCCACCTATCAGGAAGTTGGCTCCGCCTTGCCTCAATTCCAGGGAGGAATGACCAACCTGGTACGTTATAAAAATATTTCTTTAAGTGTGAACGCTTATTTCTTGTCCGGCAACAAAGTGTTGAGCAATAACCTTCGCTTTTTAATGAATGATGGAAGTGAACCCTATATGAACCAGATAGTATTACCAAAGGGTTACAGCATATGGGCCAAACCTGGCGACAATGCAACTAATCCAAGCCCGCAAAATGCTGCCAATGCTACACAGACTTCCAGCAGGTATTTAAAAAACGGCAGCTTTTTGTCCATCAGAAATATCACACTCGCTTATTCTCTGCCCGACGCCTGTGTAAGGAAATTAAAACTGAATGGCGTTACTGTTTCTGTTAGCGCGGATAATGTATATACGTTTACCAAATTCCTGGGACAGGACCCCCAAACCACCATTACACCAGGAGTATATGTAACACCAGGTGTGTCTGATTTTAAATATCCCAATAACCGCCAGTTTTTATTCAACATTAACCTGAGATTTTAAAACCATTCAACAATGAAAAAAATTATAATTCTGTCCGTTGGTATCAGCTTGTTTGCTTCAGGTTGTGTAAAAGAGTTTTCTCCAAGTGATGCCATCACAACCAATTCATTAGTCGAAACAAAAGAAGGATTAACCAGTGCCGTAAACGGAGCGTATTCTTTATTTAAAGACCATGTTCCTTTTAATGGAACGTCTGACCTTAACTTCATGTACCTGAGACAATATTTTCAGATGTCTGATTTCGCAAGTGATGATATCGTCTGTGGCCAGGTAACTACTGATCCCTTTATGAGCAGCTTTACGTTGAATCATTCACCCACACAAACCAACTCAAGGTATTTTTGGTACATTTCTTATAAAATAATCAATGATGCAAATACGGTGATTGAAGCAGCATCAAAAATTACCAACCCGGATGCTGCAACACAACAATTGATGGGTGAGTGCTACTTTTTAAGGGCTTTTGTTCATTTTAATCTATTAAAGGTTTTTGCTAAATCTTATACTATAGACCCTAATGCTGCCGGAGTAATTATCAGGACTTCCACCAGCAATGCTTCACAAAAAGTAAGAGCAACAGTTAAAGAAGTATATGATGCTGTCATCACTGATGCTGAAAAAGCAGCTTCTTTAATGAACCAGCAAAGAGGCGTACAATTTGCGTCAAAAGAAGCGGCCTGGGCATTATTGTCAAGGGTGTACCTGTATAAAGAAGATAATGCCAAAACCATTGAATACGCAGACAAAGTGATCAACTCCGGCAGGTTTACTTTAACAACATCAGCTACTTACCCCACCTTATTTGCAAATGCACAAGCCGGAAGCGAAACAATATTTTGCATTGCTTTCAATAATGTAGATGATTATGGAAAATTTGGCTCCATTGCTTCCATGATTTATTCCGATGGCAATTCAGGCTGGGGAGAAGAGTATGCATCTAAATCTTTGAGGGATACCATGAGCAGCCAGCCCAATGATGTGCGATGGAAATACATAGTGCCTTTAAAAAATAGTGCTGGTGTAGTACAGAAGAAGAACGGGATAGAGATCTATTATATATCTAAATTCTCTTTCCAGGGAAACAGTCCAACACTTAGCTCTCCCATTATGTTCAGGTTAGCAGAAATGTATTTAAACCGGGCAGAAGCTAAAGCCAAAACCGGCAATGTATCAGGTGCATTGAATGATGTGGATATGATCCGGAAAAACAGGGGATTGGATTCAAATTTATACAACCGGCAGTTGCCCTCCGGTAAAACAGCTTTGGATGTGGTATTAAAAGAAAGAAGGGTTGAACTGGCATTCGAGGGTCACAGGGTTTTTGATGTATACAGGAATAAACAAACACTGAACCGAACTTATTGGGGTTATCATCTTGCAGGTTTAAAAGAATCAGATATTAATCTTGCCCAGCAACCGGTTGGTTATGCCAATATGCTTATTCCATATACTAATAACCGTGTTATTTATTATTTACCGGTTGATGAGATACAGGTCAACACTTTGTGTACTCAAAATCAATAATCCAATTGTTAGCAATAATCATCAGATAAACCAAACTAATTTTTATGAAAGCAATTAAATATATTTTTTATCCACTGATACCCCTTGGGTTCTTATTATTGCTGCAATCCTGTAAAAAGGATACAGTTGATCCGGGGCCGGATGTTTTTTTTAGCACATCAATCGATGCGTATACTGTAAAGTTTAGCAACAAAACAAATGGCGCCACTTCCTATAAATGGGATTTTGGCGATGGCGCTTCTTCGACAGATGTAAGCCCTGTTCACACGTATCCCGGTAAAGGAAAATATGTTTCTACCCTGTATGCAACGTCTGGCAACGGCAAAACCAATGATGGGTCAACAGTGATACGCCTTGCTAAAAGCTCCTCAGTTAAATTAAATGACAATTCGTTTTCAGACTGGGATACCGTAACACATAATGTACGGGTGTCAGGTGCCGGCGGCGGAATTTTCCGCAAATTAAAAATGGACTACGATGCAGAGAATGTTTATTTCTATATTGAAATGGCATCTGCCAAAGCCAATGGAGATATTTTCGACTTCTACCTTGATACCGATAATTCTCCTGCAACGGGCTTAATAACATGGGTGGCAAAAGGAGCTGGCATTGATGTGTTGTTAGAAGGAGCGGTACTTAACAACTGGTTTGATATGTTTTATCATACAGGCGCTCAAAACAGTTTTTCTTTTGATCCTCAGTCTATCACGGATTATTACCAGGTTGGTACTGTACAGGAGGCCGGCGGCATTTTAAAATTTGAAGGGAAACTAATCCGCTCTAAAGTAAAAGGGCTTACAGGCAAAGGCCTTAAACTTGGCATTACAGCTACCAAATCTGACTGGAGCGCTACACTTGGCATTATCCCTGACCCCGGTACCCCTGCCTTTTCCTTAGATATGAGTGAATAATCTTACCAAAGAAAGGCAGTAACTAATTTGAATAAATCACTAGTCAAAAAAAATAAAATGAAAGTACATATCTACCACACATTTGCAGCAATTATATTTTGCTGCATTTTGTATCCTGCGAGTGTCTTTTCGCAGAGAAGGGACTCTATTTATGTTAACGCCAATTATACCGGCGCCACCGAAACCGGTTCATCTGCAGAGCCATTCAAAACGATAAGAAAGGCGCTTGACAAACGGCAACAGAATGGGCTCGCAGGTATGGTTACAGACGAAGTGATCATTGTTAAATCAGGTTCCTATTATCCTACCGGCAATGACCTGATCCTTATTAACCGGTACAATTGCGGGGCTAACGGGAAGTGGCTTACCATAAAATCGGAGGTTCCATATGCCGCCATTATAAATGGCGACAGTTTGTACAAAAAAATGTTCGCCGCCATTGTAAGTTTTACGGATAGTGCAAACTATGTTAAACTTCAGTATTTTACTATCCAGAATTTGCGCTGTAATCCCGATTCTACCAAATGGAAAAATACAGATGGAACTTATACAGCCACTGTACCCACCGTAATGGCCATGTATAATGGGCAGCCTGTCAGAACCCCTTATGGAGATACCATCTATGAAGCAAGAAAAGATGTAAAGTTCGGCGTTCAGGTCGTAAGCGATTGCCGTCACATTAATATATTCGATAATGATATCAGTAATATCTCCTGGACTTCACAGGCAGATCCTTTTAAAGCAGACAGCAGCCTGACTGAAGCTGAAAAAAAGATAGTGAGGAATGCTTGGCCAAATGATAATGCCGGCCCTGTTAATGTACTGGGTACAGAACTTTATGCCATGCAGGATATTACTGTTGATGGAAATGAAGTTCATCATTGTATACCAGGTTGGACAGAAGCTGTGACCATGAATGGTTATTTAGATACATTTAAAGTCATAAATAACCTGGTGCATGATATTAAAAATATTGGCATTGTAGCTGCGGGGAATTATGCATGGGTGCTTGACCCCGCCAACGGTTTTCGTACACCTGCCTCACAAAACTATTCCCGCAACGGTACTATTACTGATAATAAAGTTTATAACTGCCTTTCCCCTATTGCTGCTTCTGCCGGCATTTACTTAGATGGAACCAGGAATGTATTAGTGGAAAGGAATCAGGTATATAATAACCATGTTGGCCTTTCAATTGGCAACGAAACACATAACAGTCATTCCGCCGGTCATATTATCCGCAACAATATTATCTATGATAATGTATGGACAGGGATGGTTTTGGGCAGCAATGCAGACAGTGCATGGGTAGAAAATACACAAGTGCTGAATAATACTTTTTATAGGAATAATACCCAGGCAGTAACATTGCTCCCTAAAAAAGATGCTTCGGGGCTTATCATATTTCAAGGCGCAGTACCGGTCAATAATACTTTTGGTGACGCTTCTGAACTAATTACGCAACGGTTGAGTAACAGTACCGATGCCCCGGGTGCTAAGATTGTATTACAGAATAATATCCTCAGGTCAAGAAAAGGGAAGCCGATCATTGCATTACAACCATTTAAAACCAATTCATATACCAGCACGGCACTTATCAATTCAAACATTAACACCCTGCTCGACTGGAATTACAACCTTTTCTATATTGAACCAGGTTACAATAACAATATTAATTATGATTTTGCCGCGGCGGGTTTTACAGGCAACACCTACAATTTTGCTAATTATAAAACTACAGTTGGCCTGGATTCTAATTCTGTGGCCCTGGAGTTAGCAACAGTACCTTCACCTGACCCTGTATTTGTTGGAGGAACCATATTCCCCGACAGGTTTAAATTAGTTTCAGGTTCCACTGCCTATAATATCGGCAATCCATCTTCACCCAATTCCGGTACTGTTGACTTTATTTTTAACACAAGGATTATGTGCAACCGAATTGATGCCGGTGCGTTAGAGCTTGTAACATGTGGTGCCGGTCCTGCTGCCAGTATTAGTTCGTTAAATGCCAGGGCAGCTGAAGAAACAGTATTGAAGCATACTTATTCTTTGTATCCAAACCCCGCTGTAAATGAGCTTACTATCCAGGTAGTACAAAGGTATAAAGATGTGGTTACTATTGAAATCTGGGACCTCAGCGGCCGCTTAATGCTGAAAAAACAGGCGCAAATGACAGAAGGGCCCAATACAATCAGGCTGAATAACCTGAAGCAGGCAGGGTTTGCCAGTGGTACTTACCTGCTTAAGGTTTCAGGAAGCAAGGAGGCAAAAACATTTAAATTTATAGTACAGTACTAATGCCAAATTTACCTCATGTTTTCAGCTAAAGAAAAACTGGTTACTAAGTTTTGGTTTGTTTTAAGCATTACTGTTATATGGCTTGCCTGCTCAAAATCAAAAAGCCCTGATCAGGTGTCAAATGAAACAGCTACTGTTTCTTATACGGAAAGCGCAGATGATTTTGCCAATCCTGAACGGGGCTTTTACCGTTATACAGAAACAAGTGCAGGCAACTATGCACCGTTGATACAATCACAGTTACAGCAATGGCGTGGATTGAACCAGGCAGACGGCGGTAATTACCAGGTGTACAGCACATTGATATTCCGGTATTTTATAATGGATCTATTCAAAAATTCGGCATTATCAGTTGCTTTTCTGCAATCCGTTAAAAATGATTTTGACATAGCCCGTGCTGCAGGTGTAAAATTAATTCCACGGTTTGTCTATACCACTTCAGTTACCGCAGGCAGTTGCCCGGAAAGATTTATCTGTCCGCCATACGGCGATGCTTCAAAAAGCATTGTATTGCAACACCTTTCACAATTAAAACCCATATTAACAGATGCAGCTGACGTGATTGCTGTGGTGCAAATGGGTCTGATAGGCACATGGGGTGAAAATTATTACACAGATTATTATGGAGATGCTTCTCAAAACGGGCAAAGTAAATTATTGGATAATAACTGGCAGCACAGGAATGAAATAATCAAGGCATTACTGGATGCCGTGCCGAAGGACAGGATGATACAGGTACGTTATCCGCAAATAAAACAGCGTTTTGTTTATGGGATCAATGCAACAGTCAGCGTTCCTGCATTGATAGAATCAGAAGCCTTTAATGGCCTGGATAAAGCAAGAATCGGCTATCACAATGATTGTTTTTTATCCGGTGTGGACGATTATGGAACCTATGAAGATTATGGCAATTCATCAACTCCCCGTCAAAGTGCTAATAATGTATTAAGGGCTTATGCAAAATCAGATAGTAAATATGTGGCAGCAGGCGGTGAAACCTGTGATGATGCTTATAGTCCGCAGAATAATTGTGAGTCCGCAGGTATTGCTGAAACTGAAATGACCAATCTTCATTACAGCTATTTAAACTGTGCTTATAATAATGCTGTGAATAATCGTTGGCAAACCGGCGGCTGCATGGACAATATCAGGAAGAAACTGGGCTATCGTTTTGTGTTGAGGGAATTTGTTTACCAGAAAGAGATAAAACCAGGGAGCGCCATACCTATAACCCTGACAATCAATAATATTGGTTATGCTTCTCCTTTTAATGAAAGGGCGGTTAAGCTGGTACTGAAGAATAAAGCAAGTGGCCAGGAATTCCCCTATACATTGAATACGGATATACGCAAATGGTTTACCGGTATGAACAAAATTGAAACTGCTATAGCAACAGACGCTTCATTAGCAGCCGGCACATACGAACTATATTTATTTATGCCGGATAAATACAGTTCAATCGCATCCCGGCCTGAATATGCCATCCGCCTTGCCAATACAGATGTATGGGATGCTTCGACAGGGTATAACAAGTTACAGGCAACCATTGCAGTAAAGTGACTCTTTTTCCCCTTAAGAACAAATATTATTGCGCCTATAAATTAATTATAAGAATTTCCTTCGCACATATTTAATAAGAAAATATGTCAAAATGCCAAATATGAAGAGAAGCCAATATTTTTTGTTATTCACTTTCATAATATATCAATTAAATATTCACATTTAAGAATGTAGCCTTACTCTTTTTGGTATTAATTCAGATATTAATTGTATATTAAAATCTTCTTTTGAGACGTATAGAAAATAATGAAAATTAAGCTCAAGAGCATATTCAAAATCACAAATCGATCGTTAAGGCTATTCCAGCTAATAAATATCGGAAATGCAAAAAAAGGAATAATAGAACCCAGTAAATAAAAGTAATATCCTTCTTTCTTCAATTTGCGCATTCTCAAAGCCGCATAAATACACAATAAATACCCAATAAGGCATAGGACTAAAATTGGAAATTTATTCTGTGCTATTTTCTTAGTTAATTCAAGTGCTTCCTCATTTACAAATTTTTTAGCAAATTCTGGTATTCTATCGTTTGAGTTAGTAAGCAGCTCTTCCATTTTGACCATATTCTCTTCAATTGTTTTATATTGCCAAACTGCACTAATTATATTCAATCCACTACCAATAAAGGTTAAAATAGTCAGAATATTAAGCATTAATTTTTTACTATCCAGCAACTCATTTGTTTCCATTGTTCAAACGAAATTTAAAATTACAACTATCCGAATTTAACAACCTCTCCAATTGGTTTTGCAAAGTATTCTTCAAGTTGTTTTAATGTATCAGTTTTACCAGTCAAGTCTCGAATGATTTTACCTTTCTCAATTAATAATATTCTTGAACTAAGATCAGTAATATGATTGAGATCATGGCTAGATACAATTATTGTCGCACCATTAGGGTGATGATAATTTCTAAGAATTTCTTTTAACAAAATTTGCGAAGTAGGATCAAGGCTATTAAATGGTTCATCTAGAATAATAATTTCAGGTTGAACAATCAAAGTAGACACAATACCTATTTTTTGTCTGTTCCCAGCAGAATATTCTCTTATAAATTTTTTCTTTTTACCAAGAATCTCATCAGAAAGAAAAAGAGCATACCGTGAAAGCTGAAGCTCAATTTCGGCTTTTGTGAAGCCATAAACATTTCCAACAAAAGAAAAAAATTCTTCTGGCGTAAGAAAATCAAGAAGGAAATTATCATCAAGAAACGATAAGGTATATTCTTTCCAAGAATCGCCTTCTGCCACATTAAAAAGCCCGGAGAAAATGACGCCTCTATCTGCTTTAATAAGATCTAAAATGAGTCGTAATAGAGTAGTTTTGCCGGCTCCATTATTTCCAACAAGTCCAATAATCTCACCGCGATTAATAGTAATCTCTTCAATATCTAAGGCGACATTGCCAGCATATTTCTTTTGTATATTTAGAACTGAAATCATAAATAATTTATTTAAACCTTAATTAAGATCGAAATCCTTGCAAATTTTTATACTTTCTATACTTGAATGCTGGAACAATTATATTTTCAATCCACCATATGTGAGTTATGCAGAAAATAATACCAACGGCTGACAGTCCAATTTTAGCATACAATTCATTAAACAAATAACAAAGAGCCGTATATAATCCCCAGGGAAGTAAAACAAAAATTATTGAGAGGGCAAATTGGTTAGTACTAGTCCCTTTATACTTTAATAAATCATTCTCATTTGGGTTCATTCGCTTATTATTAAAAGTTGCGAGATACAGAATTATAAAAGAAGTAACGCCAATAGAGAATAAAAATAAAGAAATAAAAAATCCTATATCGACCTTATTTTCAAAACGAAAAATAATACTACAAGGGACAAAGGTCATAACCGTCAATAATAAAAGCATGTAATACTTAGCCCTAATATAGTTAGTAAGATTTATTTTACGACTTAATATTCCGTCAAACCCGGAACTTTCCCATGAAAAAATATATTGCCCGTACAATGCTGAACCAAAACACAGAATAATAGACAAAGAGACCAAATAAATAAATTTGTGTGGGTTTGTTTCGTTTAGAATCATGAGGGAAAAAAATACAATAGAAAGAGGCAGCATGGATAGCATTTGTCGGGGTCTTTTATTTCTAAACAGAAGAAGTATTTCGACAATAATATATTGGATTATTATATTGTAAGAGAAGATTGGCTCCGAGAAACGGAATTTCAGAAATGAGCTTTTATCTTTAGTATTAAAAATATACTCCCAATAGAGTATTTTAGATAATTTAATTTGGACGAATCTAATAAGAATTAGTAATATTATTATTAATGTAATTATATATCCAATGTTCACGTTTACCAGCAAATCATTGTTGATATATGGAATGTAAAACGACGGAATTTGAAAATAACGACGGAGCCCAATTACAATAGATAAAAGTAGAATTGGCAAAAGCCGATAATAAACATTTTTGGAAGACAAAAACTGAAAGAATACTGCAAGATAATTGTTAAGTAATGTGAGCAAAATTATCGCAGCCACGAACAATACTGTACCCATTGTTCCGGTTGCTTCTGTAATATGACCGACATAAAAATAAAATGGAATAAAAAGCACTATAGGCAATACGTTATAAATAGAAAGTAAGCTAAATGACAGTGCGTAGTTGACAAGCCGAAACCGCTTTATGTTCAAACGCAAATACGGGACTATCTTAAAAGATAATATTGATTGAAAAAAAGTTCTAATAACTAAGTCGACAATAAAATACCAGGCGAGTAAAAATTTGTAAGCTTCAATAGGATTGATTTTTAAGAGCGCTGACAATTCATTTATTGAAAATCCTATAAAGGCAAACATAAAAAGGAAATATAGAGCTAATCCGACTTTTATAATTATTGCAATTTTGCCCCGTCGCCCATCTCGGATAGCTGATTTCCATTGAAATATCAGTAAACTGCCAAACGTGCGAAAATTAATTTTAAAAACATCTTTGCTCATAATCTAACCTATTGAAGCAATCAATAATTTATACAGAAATCTTATTTTTAACCAATGAACAAATTTCTCCATTTTTCAAAGTATATATCTGATCAGTGAGAAACATTAATTCATGCTTGTGGGTAACTAGCAGCACACCCGTTTCACTCGAAATCTGTTTTACTAACCGAATTACAAAAGACTCCATATTTGTATCCATAGATGACGTAGGCTCATCTAACAACAATATTTTGGGCTTTTTATACAAAACTCGTGCTAATCCTACGAGTTGCTTCTGCCCTCCAGAGATCCCTGTACCTTCTTCTCCGAGAAGAGTGTCAAGTCCCTTTTGAAATTTCTTGAAATACTTATCAAACCCATATTCTTGACAAAACTCTTGTACCTTTAAGTAGTCCTCAGTTGAACTACTTAGACATATATTATATATAACAGTGCCGTTTACAATATCAACCTCTTGTTGCATTATCCCTATATTATCCCGCCAGTAGTGAAGGGAAAGTTCATCACTGGGAATTCCGTCAACAAAGATGGTGCCGCTGACAGGATGATAAAATCTGCCCAAAATATTCAAAAGGCTTGTTTTACCACTCCCACTCTCCCCAACAAGACAAGTAATTTTGCCTTTGAAAATTTCAAGTGACATATCTTTTAAAAGCGGTTTATGTCCGGCAAATCCAAAATAAATCTTCTCTAAGTTAATGTTCTTGAAGTCAATCAGTCGAGCATCTTGTGTATTTTGTGAGCAGTTGTTATTATCTTCTGGCTTAACACTCGCAAATTCATAGATCCGATTAAACGCAATTTTGGCTGTAGATTCCTGTCATGCTGACCCACCCTTCCTGGGTGTTGACCCACCCCGCTTTAGCGGGGTAGACATCACCTTGTATTTTGCAATGTTCATGGATCAAAATTAGGTTATTCCATCTATGGTTTTTTGACGTCACCATCGGCATGACATAGCGCGGTAAGATCGTCCATTTGACGTTATTTCTTCTTATTTCCACCTGTTCTTTTACCAAGAAAAAACTCAAACAAGTCATACTTCTTGTTATTAGAGGGCTTCTTCTATTTCTTCGAACGTTTATCCCAATTAGATGGTCGAGAATTTTTGGCGTGCTCTTTCGAGAGTAAGGCTATAAAATTGAGCATCTTGAAAAACTTAGAAGTAAATATTTTAAAGCTCCAATGAATGTAACACAACTTTCCTAACGTAAGAGTACAAATGTCTCATTTGCAAATACTGGCTGACCCTGTATATAGCCCTTTATTACATAGATATAGACTCCCTGCGGCTGTAACATCCCCTTATACATGCCATCCCATCCGGTTGATAGATTGCGGGTAAAAAAAATTCTCTCCCCCCACCTGTTGTAAATAGCGAATTCCGTTAGATCAATGTTTACACCCGGCGGGATTCTAAACAGATCATTTTTACCATCGTTATTAGGAGTAAATGCACTGGGCATATAAAATGGCAAGGCGATTTTAATGATAATACTTTTGTCTACCGTGCAATGGTCTGTCGATGTTGCTTTAAAATGATATAGTGTCGTTTGTTTTGGTGACGCTGTAGGGTGTAAGGTAGATGCGTCAATGAGATTATCGGAAGGATGCCAGGAATAAGATAAAGTATTGGCCGATATGATTGCCTTCAATTGAACTGAGGTGCCCACTGCAATTGTGGTATCGATAGGTGAAAGGATTACCTGCGGCATTTTCTTAACCTTGATGGGAATAACGTTGGAAAATATTTTTATTCGACTGGGACAGTTTTGACTGCTTGTTGTGACAATACAGTTGATGCTGTCACCGTTGATCGGATTAAGGTCCACATAAGAACTGTCATTGGGCCCTGTAATGGCTCCATTCAGCAACCATTGATAATCAGCACTGATTTTGCTAGCGTTAAAAATGGTTGTTTTAAAACTAACGGCATGGTTAGGACAGACAGCTGTGTCACTTGAAGTAATCGTGACAACAGGTGTGGCACCAGATTGCGTCATAAAAATAAGGGAGTTACTTTTTATACTAGTTGACCGACAGATAGTATTTATAGTGCTGAGTATACAATTTATTGTGTCGTTGTCTTTAAGACCATCAGCTATATAAACCAAACTGTCACTGCCTACAGATACCCCATTCTTCATCCATCGGCAGACAATTTGATTCGGGGCAAGGGTAATGCCACTGGTGACCGATCCTTTGATGATAATCCTTTGCCCGGGGCAGATTTGCGTTGTTGGGGTTGTGATCGAAAATTCCGGGTTTTGCGGAAGAACGGGATTGGGATCTATTTTTCTGACGCGCGTATTAGCCTGGTCACAAAAAAATAAATTGCGGAACTGGTCACTTGTTATACCGGATTGACTGGTGCTACCGCCATTTGGAATGTGCAAACGTGCGCAGGTTGCGATTCCTCCATCTCCGGAATATCCCACAATACCGGTTCCTGCAATGGTAGAAATAATACCGGTTATTTTGTCCACTTTTCTTATTACTTCATTACCCAGATCTGATATTAGCAGGTTCATGCCCAAGTCGAAACAAACGTCTGAAGGGCCGTTAAGCATGGCATTCACAGCTAAGCCCCCGTCACCTTTGTATGCATATCCATTTATGGTTCCTGAACCTGCAACAGTGGTAATGGTACCCATAAGGGTATTTATTCTAAGGATACAATTATGTACGGGGTCTGCAAAAAATACATCTCCTGTTAGATCCACCCTGAGTCCCGTCACATAAAAGCCAGTTTGCAAAGCGGCCGTCCCACTGCCATTGTAAACGTTGGTGCCATTCCCTGCAATTTTTCTTATGATGCCTGTAACACCATCAATTTTAAAAATATAGTTTTGACTGCCATACAAATCAAATTCACTTGCGCCTACGTATAAATTTCCTTTATTGTCAATGTCAATAGAAGATGGTTGAGAAAGGAATCCTGTTTGACTTGCAAGAGAATTGTCTGAATAAGTTTTTGTCCCATTGCCTGCGATGGTACTTATAATGTGAGTCGTAGCGTCAATTTTTCTTATCCTATTGTTATACCGATCACAGACAAAGATATTCCCCTGTTTGTCAACGACGAAAGAGCAGGGGTTATTCATTGATGCTGAAGTAGCAAGCCCGCCATCTCCTGAAAATCCCCCGGTACCATTTCCCGCTATGGTGTTGATGATGCCGGTTAAAGGATCGATTTTACGAATGGTGTTGCTATACCCATCGTTTAGGTAAAGAAATCCGGATATATCCGTCCTTAAAGACGTCATATAATTTATCGGAGCATTAATGGCCGGGATACTATCTCCGGAAATCGCGAACTGCCCATTTCCGGCAATTGTTGATATCCTTTGTGAGATGCATTCCGAGCAGAATAGCGACATCAAACAAGTTAAAAAAAACGCAAGGGTTATCGGATTTTTCCTCATCTATTCTACAGGATTCAATGTATCAAAGATATTGCAGTATCCAATATATGATCATGTCCCACCTGCAAACGGCCCAAATCAAAAGGCACATTTATATCTGGGGAGAAACCTTTCCCTTCGTACATGTGACCGTCTATATACTTAAACTCCGCTGAAGATGTCTTTACTGTCATAAAACCATTAACATTGAATGACCCATCATTATACACCTCATTGGCTGTTAGGGGGCCCGTAGCTCCCCAGGTTGTTTCTCCAACAAAATAACTGCCTGGTAAAGCCTTAATGGCCATCGTTACGGCCTCAGCCAGGGAAGCTGAAAAATTATCCGCTAAGACAACGACAGGCTTTGAAAAAAACTGCACATTTAGCTTCGGAACAACTATCGCATCTATCCAGGGTGTATAGTCCAGCCTATTATTTCCAGCCTTATACCTGGTATAGCCAAAATGAAGTGGTTGTTTAATTAAGCGCCCAACAAGAAAATTCAAATCGGCAATGTTGCCACCTGAATTATTTCTTACGTCAATAACCAGACCCCTTACCGATGCAGTATCTTGCAATTTGCTAAAAAACCAGGATAATACAGTTTTGACACTGTTATCAACGGGGGATTGCCAAGCTTCCTCCAATTCAAAATCATCACACTGAAAATAAAGAACAGAATGGTGAATGGTCCCTGCAATCAGGGAAAGCCTTTTACGATCGGATGTGACATAATATCCCGAATAGAATCCTTTGTCGAGATAATTTGTGTCAATATCCGCATAACGAAAAGCGCCGTGAAAAGCGCTGCCAGATAGCTTTCTGTTAAGAGCCGGGTAAATGGATTGTCCCACGCCAAATCCATTAGTAAAGTTGATTAAATAATGTGCATCAACAAGGCCGCTGGTTATTTGTTTCAGATATGTGACTCCTGTATCAACATCCTTTTGATCATTAAGATTTAATCTTGCAAACAAGGGCTTATAGACCTGATACATGTGATCCCAATTTGTACTATCTATATCCCAATAGACGTAATTGACATTCATTTGGCTCCAGAAGTTCTCGAAAATTTGGGCGAAGTTTGACGGGGTATTATTAACTAAGGGTGCTGAAATATCCTTTTTGCAACAAATCGATGAAAAGCAAATCGCACTTGCGACAAGGATAACATAGCTATTATTTCTCATCTCTTCAAATTCGCTTTATTAAATAAAAATATTCCACCCAATGCAAATGTTACTACTTGATTATACTTAGGCACCTGATTAACCATATACATTTTTTGCTGATCAGTTTGAGATTCATAGTACCTGCAACATAATGTAATCAAAAGGTTGCCGCCGAAACGGTATTGCAGACCAGCGCCCGTAACCCAGCCTAGTTCTATGCGGTTATCAATTCTTTCAATGAAAATGTAATTTTCGTTGAAAGAACTCAGTTTGAAATTTTCCGTATTTTGTCTTTCGACCCCTGCAGAAGAAAAGACATTTGGTATTTTACCCTTTTCGAAGCAACTCAACCAATATCCTCCATATAAGCCAATGTTTGCATATACCTGGAGCCTTTTTCCGTATACAAAATGTGCCATTATAGGCAATTGGATATATATGTTTTTATAAGTGATAATTACACCTTCCAAGGAATCAGTACGATCGTTTGAATAATTCTTTTGAATAATGCTGGGTATGACCTCTGCATACAACCATTGGTTTATTTTCTTCCGATAATTAAAACCTGCGTAATAGCCAATACAGGTACGGATTGAAGTAGATGCTCGGTTTGAAATGTTTGTATTAAGGTAACCATTACTTAGCCCTGCCTCCAAGCCCAAAGCAAATTGGGCTTGGGAGGTTAGGGTAAAGAGTAATGAAAATCCAAATAGGCATTTTGGCTTCAAAAACATTGGATAAACAATCAATTAATAATTAATTGGCCTACTTCTTTATAATTGGTAAATCTGAATAGTCAAATTCCTTTTTAAAATAAAAATTTTTAGTACCGCTTAAATGTATGGCTGTCGAACTTATTAATGTCCAGCCTAAAGAAGCCATATAATTTAAAACATCTGACACTGTTTTTAAAGTTTCTACCTTTTGTAAACTGGTTTTTACCGTGGAATCTTTAAATGAAAACAAAGAATCAATTTCGCCAATGGAAATCATTACGCCAATTTTATTTCCAACACCTCTTTGAAATGTTTTGATTTCACAATACTTGTTGATTTTATTTTGTGCGAAGGAAGAAGTAATGAGGCATAACAATGCCAATAGTGTAAGCACGATATTTTTCATAAAATATAATTTTGTTTCAGTCCATTGAAATTACAACATTTATAAAAAAGTTCCATTAACGATGAACAAGGTTTGCCAAAAAAGTTTTGACGATCAGTGACCTCGGTGCTCCATTATTTGGTACTACATAGAAGGACACCTTCACTGCTACAAGATTATTTGAAGGTTGTTGATGTTCAATAGTATATTGAGTCGTTAGGTTAGGTGATTCGTACGCGATATAGTCACCAATATTTTGTAGAGTGCCATTGGTTTGAAAATTATATCCCTGATTTGGATTAAGTAGTTCCACCTGGGTGGCAAGACTTTGTATCGTAGCTCCTGTCGAACTACTATTTATTACATTATTATTCGTAATAAAGAGACTGTTGAAAATGGCGGCATCCACTGTATAATTATTAACGAATTGATTGTATGGAACTGTTGGATCACTAGGTGGATATACTATTGAACTTGTGGTGGTTTCATTTACTGTTGGACGGCCGGACAAATTAAATAGCCCCAATGGATAAGCGGTCAAAGGATTGGGAGCACCGACGGTGTTAGCTATAGTTTGCCCCGGGAATACCAAAGAATTTGGCACCAAGGGCTGGCTACTGGTAAGTGACCCGGATAGTGCAAGCGTCGTATTCATAGTAAGATCAACCTCTTGATTATTATTGCTATTCCCACCAAAAATTCCACTAAAGAACCCAGTCACATTGCCGGCTAATCCCCCAGTTGCGGCACTCGTCATATTCGTCCCCATCGTTCCTAAAAAACTACCCCCGGCGGTGCCGTATATCTCTGCCGCGCCTAAAATCCCATTTACCAGGGCACTGGTCCAATTAAATCCTCCAGAAGGTTGCGATATATTTCCGTTAATCGTCCCTTGTTGGGTACCTTCAAGTTGGATTTGAGATATGCTGACTGTCCTTGAATTCCAAGTAAACCCTAAATGGGGGTAGGTAGTACTGCTAAAACCAGGATCATAAGCTATTTTATATTGCATGGCGTACCAGCCTCCACCGACGGCAACCCCTGTATTATTTGTTTTAGTAAAAGAAGTAGTATTAATATTTGCATCTACAATGTCGGCGCCATCAAAATTCAGCATTTTGGAAGTAGTAGAATTATCGGAGTAGACACTCAGCCCATGTTCAATATTTGAACTACTACCAAAAAGGCCGGATGGTATATACAAATAAAACCGTAACAAACCCCTGAATCTATTGTAGAGCGCAAAATACAATCCACCGGCAGGTTGGGTATTAGCAAAAGGCATCACATTAGGGTTGAATGTGTTGTATACTAAGTCCCATCCATCACTGATTTTATAATCACTTACAAGATTAGCATCGATATAACTTCCCGACTGGCTTTGCCACGGCATTGGCGGTTGGACGGAAGAACTGGGTGAAACAGGCATATGGGTGGCAGTTTCCCAATTGAAATAATAGTTATCATCTTTACTTTTTGTCCCCTTAACTGAAATGCTTTCCTGATTAATTTCCTTTGTACAACTTGTAACTAGAAAAATGACAGGAAGGATAAATAATACCATTTTCCCCAACGGTGTAGAGTTTGTCATAAAAGTTTTTTTATTTGAGATAAAATTTAAACGATGTCTCTAAGGAATCAACAGAAGGACAAATGGGGGGAATTTGTCGCAGTGAGTTCGGTACGTAAATATAAAAGCATTTGCCATCGAAAGTCAATACCATGTTCACAGCATAATAATAACTTAACCTTATTTTTTAGAGAGGGAGAAACCAATTAATGATGTTGTAGCCTGTCGTAAAGATACCTCAGCTTATCAGGTAAGGCTACATCCGGAGTTCAGGGAAGCTTACAATTACTTGTTTATGAGGCTCCTTATTTTAAAGGCGAATGGGAGAATAGGTTCCTTTTATTTAAATGGAAATGGAATTAACCCTGTAAAAGGCAGGAATATTGCGACTGAATCTTGAAAATTTTTTCCTGCCCAAGATCAAGATCAATTTAATTTGCACGAGCATCAATCAGTTCCCATGTTCCATTCCCGGGAAGAGGTCCTAAATTGTATTCTCTTTGATGTAATTTTACCATACCAACCGAGGGTACAAACCAAAGGGTATCCTGAGTAGAAGAATTGATAGCTGGCTGCCTCGTTTTTGCAAGCATATATGCATTATAACTTGTTTTACCCACCTGTACAGATGATTGCGCTATAACTTTAATAGTATCTCCCCCGCCTCCGGTACTTAGCCATTGGTTACCCACTTGAAGCGGGAATATATATCTTGATTTGGGTGTAGGCATGGCGGAAGTACAACTCCAGCAGGGGGGAGCAGGATAAAAAACGGCTTCATGGGCTGATGAAGTCACATAAGAAGTGTCGGTAAAAGTTGCAAATTTTGTGATCCAAAGAGTCACCGATTCTCCATTTGGTAACCGGGAAGTACCTACAATGTCCACAACGATTGAATCCGTGTTTTCTGGGTAACCGCTGAAACGATAGACCCAATGATTGCCCACCTGATTGGGGAATTCGCTCTGTGTGGTTAGAGCATGGTCGTCTTTACGACAGGCTGCAACAAGCGTTATTACCAGGAATAGTTTGTACATAAAAAGCTTTTAGAAATTATTGGATTTCTTTCCGATACGCTGGAATAGTCCGTTTATCTGATATTGGAACGAACATA
>CAZDQB010000008.1:0-181378 GCA_964507525.1 uncultured Sediminibacterium sp.
TCTGCCACTCCATCAACTACCGCTTTTTTTAAACGGATCGCAAAGATAGAAACTTTAGCCGCATAACAAAATTTAATTCAACCTTTCTGCACAATTTTCTTTCTCTTCTGATTGATCTTCAACGAACTACACCGTTTTTACCGAACGGGCGGCGAAGATAGGGAGTTGATAATTACCAACCAACCTTTTATGAAAAGTTTTGAAAATATTTTTTAAAAAAAGCCCGGCCAACACTTACCCCAACAACAAAAAAGCCATCCGCATTACTGCAGGTGGCTTTCACTATTATACCAGTTACCTGTCAGTTCTTTTTCTGTGCTGCGTTTTGCATAGGGTTCTGGCCTTGCGACTGCCCTCTTGTGGCCAATTTGGCTTTGAACAATGAGAACCTGCTGGGCACTGTTACATTGGGCCAACTGTTATTGCTCTCATTGATATCAGCTGTCTCCCGCATTGGATCGAGTTGAATGTGCACCGCTTTCTTCTTAGTGAGAAACACTTTGCTTACATTGTTTTCATTCTTTCTCCAGATCTGCGCTGGTATCTTTTCTATCTCCCTGGTCCCGTCTTCAAAGGTGAACTCAACTATGATCGGCATCACCAACCCACCTTTATTGGAGAATGAGATCTCATACAAATGCACGTTGGCATATTTTGCTTTTTCAGCCTCTGTTAAAGCCTCCTGTTCATAGGGAGCCTGCGGCGTTACTCTTACCGCTGAATCGTAAGGCTCCAGTCCCCTGTCGTACCTCCAGTAAAAATCGCGCAGGCCTGGATCTGCATCTGTCAGAAATACAATGCGTTTGTCTTCACGGTTGCGTATTTTAGAAATATCTTCAAAAGCATTGACCAATGGCTTTGCCAGCCGGTCATCCTGCCTAAATGCCTGTTGCCTGTTTTCTGCCTGTACCATTGGCGCATTGGGGTCATACAGCGCATGTTTTACACTGTCAATTGCAATATCACAGGGCTCAATACCATAGAACCAGCCTCTCCAGAACCAATCCAGGTCTTCTCCGCTGGCATCTTCCATCGTGCGGAAAAGATCGGCTGGCGTTGGATGCTTGAAAGCCCAGCGCCTGGCATACTCCTTAAACGCATAGTCAAACAATTCCCTTCCCATAATCGTCTCGCGGAGAATATTCAATGCCGTGGCGGGCTTGGTATAGGCATTGGGACCAAACCTTACAATATTCTCACTATTGGTCATCACCGGTTCCAGCTGGTCTTTGGGCAATTTCATGTAGTCCACAATAGTCCATGCCGCCCCTTTGCGCGACGGGAACTTATTGTCGTATAATTCTTCGGTCAGGTATTCAACAAAACTGTTCAGTCCCTCATCCATCCATGTCCACTGGCGTTCGTCACTGTTAACGATCATGGGGAAGAAATTGTGCCCCACTTCATGAATGATCACACCCAGCATTCCGTATTTGGTTGATTCGCTGTACGTACCGTCTTTATTGGTACGTCCGTAATTGAAACAGATCATCGGGTATTCCATACCGTTAGAAGCTTCTATACTTTGCGCCACAGGGTATGGGTAAGGAATGGAAAATTTAGAATAAGACCTGATGGTATGCGCCACTGCTTTTGTTGAGTAATTGCGGTAAAGGCCATACGCTTCTTTGGCATAGGCGCTCATGCACATGATCTTCTTTCCTTCCACATGTGTTGGCATGGCATCCCATACATATTTACGGCTGGCTGTCCAGGCAAAATCCCGCACATTGCTGGCTTTGAACAACCAGGTTTTCTTCTGCACGCTTTTTTGTTTTTCTGCCTTCACCGCTTCATCTAATGTTACTACTTCTACCGGTTCCTTGGCTGTTTGTGCCTGCTTCCACCGGCCTAATTGCGCAGCGGTCAGCACCTGCTCATAATTCTGGCACTCCCCTGTTCCCAGTACCACATGGTCTGCGGGTACTGTGATCTGTACATTAAAGTTCCCGAAAGTGAGTGCAAACTCTCCGCGGCTGGTAAACTGGTGGTTCTGCCATCCCTGGAAATCGCTGTACACACACAAACGGGGATACCATTGCGCCATGGTAAACAGGCTGTTCCCGTCTTCAGGAAAAAATTCATAGCCGCCACGCCCGCCGAAAGTCTTACGGTCGGGTATCTTATAATTCCAGTCGAGGTTGAAGACAAATGTCTGTCCCGGTTTCAATGCTGCCGGCAGGTCAATACGCATCATGGTCTTGTTGATGGTATAAGCCAATGCTTTTCCGTTTACATCGGTCAGCTTAGTGATCTTATGGCCATAACCGTTGTCTGTTTTCCTGTCTAATAACCTGTCAACAGTGCCTGTAGTTACTTCATTGCCAATGGTACTGGCATCCTGGTAATTGGCATTGTCTACCGTGCTATGCTCATTTTCATCCAGCTGCAGCCAGATATAGGTTAATACATCCGGTGAATTGTTGAAATAAGTAACGGTTTCACTGCCCTTCAGTTTCAGGTTGGGTTCATCCAGCTCGCATTTGATATTGTAATCTGCCTTTTGCTGCCAGTATTTTGGCCCGGGGGCACCGCTGGCTGTACGGTATTCATTGGGAGTAGGTAAAATAGTTCCCAACTGTTCAAACCTGTTCCCATGGTTTGAAGCGGGGTTGTTCATAATGTTTTGCGCCTGTACAGCAAGTCCGGTGCACAGCACAACAAACAGTGACGTAATTTTTCTCATTACATATATAGTTTAAAATGGTACTCTTTCCAAAGCCATTTGCAGGGCAAGGGCAAAAATACCGCCTGAAAAATACAACAAATATTCTCTCCTGTTGAACCTGAAAATGGTGACAAGGATCAATGAAATCACTAATACGCCCAACACAATCAGCAATTGCCCTGCTTCTAAGCCTATATTAAATGCCAGCAACTGCAAAACCACGGTATGGTCTTTTCCCAGCAGGCTTTTCAGGTAGCTGCTGAAACCAAGTCCATGGATCAGCCCAAAAAACAGGGCAAAGAAATAGATCAGCGGAAACCTTGACCTGAAAGCAAATTTCTTCACAAACAAATTACTCAGCGATGTAATAACAATGGTACAGGGTATAAGAAACTCTATCCATTTTACTGAATAATGCACTATGTTAAATACGCTTAATGCAAGGGTGATGGAATGCCCGATAGTGAATGCAGTTACCAGGATCAGTATCTTTGTCCAGTCTGCAAACTGGTAACGCAGACAAAGGGCCATAATAAAAAGAATATGGTCTAATCCTTTCAGGTTTGCGATATGCTGGTAACCAATCTTGAAATATAATCCGAATTCATTCATGGCGGGTCAAATTAATGATGACGGCTTGCTGTGTAAAAAAATAATGTTGAATGGCAAATATAATGGTTCAATGGTTGATGACGGGGCTGCTGTCCGTACTGCACCCTTTCTTCGTATCTGTCATTGACATCAACCACAATGCCAGGGAGGCGAAGGTTGAGATCAGTGTGAGAATATTTACGGATGACCTTGAAAAAACACTGCAGAAATACACCCGTGCTAAAATTGACCTGGTGCATCCGGCTGATAAAGCCTTACTCGAAAAACAACTGGCTGCTTACATGAGCCGGACATTGCAACTGAAGGTCAACGGCCAGGCAGCCAGCCTGCACTTCCTGGGTTATGAAATACAACAGGAAAGCGCCTGGAGTTATTTTGAAATAGATAAAGTACCTGCACTTAAAAAATTGGAGACCGATTGCAGTCTCTTATACGATTTTGAAACCAACCAGATTAATATCTTTCATGTAAAGAGTAACGGGGTTGAAAAAAGTTACAAATTAGATTACCCGGCAACTCATACCGCGTTCAACTTTTAACAGCAGGTACTAATGTAACAGCCATCGCTAATAAGTGTCCAGGTCAAGCGGTTCAATGGTTGACACCAGTACTTTATCGATCCGGTGTTTGTCCATATCAACAATTTCAAAACGAAAAACCTTCCATGACAGTGTATCACCGGTTACCGGTATCTTTTCAAGTTTATGAATGATGAAACCGGCCAGCGTATCAAAGTCCTGGTCTCCTTCCATCATCCATTCTGTTTTATCAAAGCGGGTTAAGAAATCATAAAAAGGTATCTGGGCGTCTACTAAGTAAGACCCATCGGCGCGCTCCGTGATCTCATAGTTTTCATCTTCCTCCTGCGGCAAATCGCCTACGATGGCCTCTAGGATATCATTTAATGTAATCAGCCCTTCTACGGAGCCGTATTCGTCCACAATAAAGCAGTGATGTATCTTGGTTTGTTTGAACTTTTCCAACACCTGGTAAGCCGTATTGCTTTCCGGTATATACATGGCATCGCGCATGACATGCTGCACGGGCGTGTCTGCTGTTGCAGAAAAAAGATCCTTAATCGACACCACCCCCCTGATATGATCGAAAGCTTCCTCGCATACCGGGTATATGGAGTGAACCACTTCGGCCAATTCGGATCGTACCTGCCCGATTGTTCTGCTGATATCTATCCATACAATATCGCTCCTGTGTGTCATCAGTGAAGTGATGTTACGGTCGCTCAAATGAAATACCCTTTCTATGATCTCCTGCTCTGCTTCCTCGATGGTACCCTGCTCTGTTCCTTCACTGATGATAGCTTTGATCTCTTCTTCCGTAACCTGGTTGTCATTGGCTTTGAGGTTCATCAACCGTACGATCAGGTTGGATGATTTACTCAATAACCAGATGAACGGAAAAGTGAGCCAGGAAACTAAGCGCATGGGGCCCGATACGAGTTTGGCAATCGCTTCGGGGTTGCTCAACCCTATTCGTTTGGGGACGAGCTCTCCCAGCACCAATGTTAAATAAGTAATCACTACTACGATCAGGGTAGTGGCCACGGTGCCGCTGTATGGTTTGATAAATTCGAACTGTTGCAACCAGTGCTGCAGCGGTGCCCTGAATGTATCGCCCGAATAAATACCCGTTAATATCCCAATCAGTGTGATGCCTATCTGTACGGTTGACAAAAATGTGTCGGGATGGCTTGCCAGTTCCAGCGCGTGCTTTGCTTCTGCATCGCCCCTGGCTGCCTGTGACTCTAATCTTACTTTACGGGCCGAGACAAGCGCTATCTCCGCCATGGAGAACAGCGCATTGAAAAGGATAAGACCAAGTATGATAAAGATTTCCGTCATGATTTTGCTGCAATGATGATTCGTCTTTTTTATTTCCTCTCCCCAAGCTCCGCAATCACATATTTTATGACTTCCTTATCCCTTGTTGCCGGGTTGAGGAAAGGAAGGCTTAGTCTTGATACACCATAGTAATTCCCTTCAAATATAGTTCTCATAGCAGGAAATTGCTGTTGCAAAGCTGGTATACTTTCTTTTTTGGTAATAACAATTTCGCCAGGCTTTAGTTCCTCCTGTTTGTTGATATAAGGAATAATATGCTGTGCATAAAAGTGCAATGCCATGCTTCCGTCAATATTGTATTCCACGATCTTTGTTTTATCGAGCTTATGCTGCTCAATAAAAGCTGCGGCGCTATTGCCCAACTGGTATTTCAATAAGTTGGGATAAAAAGCTGTATTCAAAAAAAAGTTGACGCCTATGACTGTGAAGAAAGCGAGTTGCAGGTAAACGGGAAGCCCCTTCCGCGGATAAAAAATCAATAGTAAAAAAACAAGCAGGCAGATGCCTGCCAAAACAGGCACAACCAGGGGTATGTTTTTAAATGGCCATGCCATCAGTGCGGTAATAGCAACCCATAATAGTGCAAATATAACAGCGTGTATAATCAGTAACGGGTTACGCCAGCGTTTCCATGCTTCCGTAAAAAACAACTGGTAAAGAAATGCCGCCGTCATGATCGCCGCTAAAGGGAATACCACAAAAATATAATGCGGTAACTGCGCCTGGCTGCGTGCCAGGATACAATAGGTAACAATAAAGCCGCCGGTGCTGATCCATTCTTCGTTACCTGCTAATCTGAATCTTTTTACAATGATGCTTTTCAGTGCAAAGAACAGGGCAAGCAGAAAACAAAGTATCCAGGGCAGAAAACTCCACAACATGTTTTCGAGCAGGAAGGTGAAATAACTCATTTCATGGTACCGGTTCTCTCCTGTATAACGGCCAAAGCTTTGTGTCCAGTAATAAAAGCGCAGTCCCGATTGTATGGGTACCCCGCCTATGATCTTGCCGGGATGCCGGTCAAACTGTTCATATAAACCAATACTCATCGGTACCAGCAATATGGCTATGATCACAATACCCAACAGGTATTCCCACCGGAAGAACTGTTTCCATTCGCGTCGTAATATAAAATGCGGCAGGAATGCAAATACCGGTACCATCAGTGCAATAGGTCCTTTTGTCATCATCCCGCCAGCAATACCTGCAAAAGCCAATACAAAATGCTTCCATTGCTTATCCTGGTACCAGGCAGCCATTTGCCAGAGACTGAAAGCCACCCATCCCATCAGCATGGTATCGCATCGCACATCATGCACAACGAGGAATACTGCCTGTGAGGTAGCTAATACCAATGCACTTAATTGTGCAACGGTTTTATGGTAAAACAGCAAAGCCAGCCGGTAAGTGGCATACACTGCGAGTAAGATGAACAGGAACGAGGGCAAACGGTAGGCCCAGTCGTGCACCCCAAATAACTTCATGCTGATGGCGGATAACCAGAACAGCATGGGTGGCTTATCGAGATAATCACGCCCCTGGTCATACACCTGCAAATAACTTTTATTTTCCAGCATTTCGCGGCTGATAGAAGCATATTGCGCTGCGTCGATATCCATAATAGGTATCAATACCATACCCAGTATCCATACCACTAAGCAGGCAGCTAATACAGTAAACAGTGTGCGGTTAGCCATCATGCAGCGGGGGGTTGATCGTGATCAAAAGAAAGGGAGCCAATCTTTTTATTGAAAAAAGAAGCCGTTGCATAGCCTATGCCACAGCCCAACAGGCCGCCGCACAATACGTCGAGCGGGTAATGTACGCCTACATATACCTGTCCGTAGCTAATGGTAGCAGCCCAGAGAAAAAGCAGCCATCCCCATTTTCTGCATATATGCCTGGCGGACATATAGACGAACATGGCAAATCCAAAATGATTGGCAGCATGTGAAGAAGTAAAGCTGTAGCCGCCGGAACAGCCGTCGAGTAATAAACGCATTTGCCCCACTAAAAAGTCTTCCCGGCAGGGACGGGGCCTGGCCACCCAGTGCTTGAGCAAGGTACTGCTGGCCTGGTCGGTCAGCACCACCGTAATAACGGCAAATAAGATCCAGGGAATGGCTTTTTGTTTAAAGTTCATCAAAGCCAGTAGCACTAAGAACAGGTAAAGCGGTATCCAGGTATTGGCATTGCGCCACCAGGGGAATACATCATCAAGAAAGCTGCTTGTCCATGCTGTATTGACTTTTAAGAACAGCCAGGTATCCCACTGGCTGAGCCAGGACCAGAGTCGCTGAAAGAAGCTGATCAACAATAGATTATGCAGCATAATGGTGTAAAGATAATGGTTTGCCCTGCTCTTAAGAGCAGGGCAAACAAATACTAGTTTTTCTTCGCCAGGATGATCATCCGGGGAGACCTTTTTACATCATACCTGCCCAAATGATAATCCCCGAATACTTCCTGTACCTGCATGCCCTGGTAAGCAAGCATATCGGTGAAATCGCCCAAAGAGAATTTTGCCACACGCTCCGTATATAGGTGCCGTGGCGTTTTATTAGCTTTGTCGGTGACCTGTATCTGCTTAAAGAAATGTTCTTCGTCCTGCCATTTGGTAATATGAAAGGAAACGCCTTCGATCGTTAGCACGAATGATTTCTCCATCCTGTCTTCTACATAATGCACATTGAGGTAATCAATCACGAATAAACCATTGTGACAAAGGCTTTGTGTAATGGTACGTATGGCATTGTCATGTTCCCGGCGGGTTCTGAAATAACCGAAGCTGGTAAAAAAATTGAACGCATAATCGTAATAATTGATCCGGAAAGGCAGGCGCATATCATGCTGGTAAAAATGCAGGTTGTCACCCTCATCGGCTTTGGCTTCAGCAATAGAAGCTTCAGACAGATCAATGCCGGTTACATCAAAACCCATATCAGCCAGTGCCTTGCTATGTCTGCCTTTGCCGCAGGCCACATCAAGCATGGTTGCCCCTTTTTTGGGCCCCAGGTAGCTGATCAGCGTTTGAATGAATGCCATTGCTTCTTCCTCATCCCTGTGCTGATACAATAAATGATAATAATGTGAATTGAACCAATCTTTATACCACGCTTTATCCGGCATACTTACCCTGTTATAACTGCAAAATTACGGTCATAGTGCAAACAAAAATTTTCAATTATGTTTGCATTCTTCTAAACCTTGTTAAATGGCATTGATCAAGAGCATTTCCGGCATTCGCGGAACAATTGGCGGTAAACCGGGTGATACATTGAGCCCATTGGATGTGGTTCGCTTTACCGCTGCTTATGGTACCTGGCTAACACAACAGTCAAAAAACAGGAAGGTAGTCATTGGCAGGGATGGCAGGATCAGCGGTGAAATGGTGCAGCGATTGGTGATCAGTACACTGAATGCATTGGGACTCGACGTGATCGACCTTGGCCTCAGCACTACACCTACGGTTGAAATGGCTGTTACATTCGAAAAAGCTGCAGGCGGTATTATTTTGACTGCCAGTCACAATCCGAAAGAATGGAACGCACTTAAACTCCTGAACGGCAAAGGTGAATTCATCAACGGCGATGATGGCGCCAAAGTACTGGATATTGCTGCCAAAGACGATTATTCCTTTGCCCCGGTTGACAAACTGGGTTCTTATACTGTTAATGAAATTGCCTTACAACAACATATTGATGCTGTAGTCAATTACCCTCTCGTAGATATTGCTGCCATTAAAAAAGCAAAATTCAAAATTGTACTGGATGCCATTAACAGCAGCGGCGCTTTCGCCGTTCCTGAATTGTTAAAAGCACTGGGAGTAAAAGATATTACTGTTCTCAACGGAGAGGTCAATGGTAAGTTTGCCCATAATCCTGAGCCGCTGCCCGAGCACCTGCGAGAATTATGTAAAGAAGTAAATACACAAAAAGCGCACCTTGGTATTGCCGTTGATCCGGATGTGGACCGGCTTTGTTTTGTTTGTGAAGATGGCAGCCTGTTTGGCGAGGAATATACCCTGGTGGCTGTTGCAGATTATATATTGCAACACAAAAAGGGAAATACGGTCAGCAATATGTCCTCCACCCGCGCTTTAAAAGATATTACTGTTAAACATGGCGGAACTTACACGCCAAGTGCTGTGGGTGAAGTGAACGTAGTGAATAAAATGAAAGCAGTGAATGCAGTGATCGGCGGTGAAGGTAACGGCGGTATTATTGTACCTGACCTTCATTATGGCCGTGATGCACTAATCGGCATTGCATTGTTCCTGACGCATTTGGCCAAAGAAAAAAAATCGGCCAAACAGCTGCGTAATACTTACCCGAATTATTTCATGAGCAAGAATAAGATCGAATTGAATCCGGGTTTTGACATGAAAAAGATATTCGATCATATTAAGAAGAAATACAAGGCCAATCCCATCAATACAGAGGATGGACTGAAGATTGAATTTGAGAATGACTGGGTACATCTCCGTACCAGCAATACCGAACCCATCATCCGCATCTATGCAGAAAGCAATTTTGAAACCACTGCTGCCAATGTTGCCAGTAAGCTGATGAAAGACATCAGGGAGGTAATGTAAAACACATTTCTGATTTTTCGATTGCTGATTTAGGTCCAATGATTTAGGATTTGTAGGGGGTAGATTGCTTAATTTTGCACTGCTATGGAAAGAATATATTTTGATAATGCCGCAACTACTGCATTGGATACCCAGGTATTAGAGGCAATGATGCCTTACCTGACCAATCATTTTGGTAACCCCTCTTCTATTTACAGCTATGGCAGGGAGAGCAGGCTGGCCATTGAGAATGCGCGCAAGTCGGTTGCCAAAACGCTGAATGCACATCCGGCAGAGATATTCTTTACCAGTGGTGGTACCGAAAGCAGCAATACTGCCATTACCGCAGCAGTGCGCGACCTGGGCTGCAAGCACATCATATCTTCCGTAATAGAACACCATGCTACCATGCATACCGTTGAATATATATACCATAACGGTGAAGCGGCTTTGAGCTATGTGAAGCTATTACCCAATGGGCATGTTGATATGGAGGACCTGGAGCGGATACTGGCAGAAAGTGAAGAAAAGTGCTTAGTTACGCTGATGCATGCCAATAACGAGATCGGGAACATGCTCGATATCCATGCTGTGGGTGAGTTATGCAAAATGTATGGCGCTATTTTCCATAGCGATACAGTACAGACTGTGGGTCACTTTCCTTTCGATCTGAGAAATACGCCTGTGCATTTTATTACAGGCGCCGGTCATAAATTCCATGGACCCAAAGGCGTTGGCCTTTTGTACATCAATGAGAATGTAAAGATCAAACCTTTTGTACATGGTGGCAGCCAGGAAAGAAATATGCGCGCCGGTACAGAAAACCTGTATGGATTGTGGGCTTTGCCAAAGCGCTTGATATGGCCACTGCTCATTACGAGCAGGACAGCAGCCATATTAAGGGACTGAAAGTGTACATGATGGAGCAACTGAAAAAACACATCAAAGGAATTTCCTTCAACGGCGATCCCTTAGGCAAGTGCCTGTATGCAGTGTTGAGTGTCAGCTTTCCTAAAACCGAGAAAAGTGAAATGATCCTTTTCAACCTTGACATCAACAATATCTGCGCAAGCGGCGGCAGCGCCTGTACCAGTGGCGCCGACCAGGGTTCGCATGTGATACGCGCCGTCAATCATAACCCCAACCAGGTTACCGTCAGGTTCTCATTCAGCAAACACAATACAAAAACTGAAGTAGATACTGTTGTTGAAAAACTAAAAGAGCTTATTTAAAAGGTCTACTGGTAATCGTCTTCCGTCAAATCGTCCTCAGCAGGTCCCAGGTTCATCATGCTGCCGATCAGGTCCTTGAACTCAAACCTGCCGTCGATCATTTTCTTACTGATCAGCGAATAGGCTGCCAGTCCGTGCAGTACGAACTCCATCAGCAAAGCGCTTTCCTTTTCATTGGCATGCGGAAAATACTTTTTTACAAAGCCATAGAGCCCGTCTACTTTATACAAAGCAGCGATCCTGTCCGCATCCTTCATGTCTAATAACAGGTCGAGGTGGTTGCCGCCATCAAACCAGCGGGTAATTTTCTTATACGGGTTTTCGGGCGCTGCTGTTTCCTGTGAACGTTTGCCCGTATTTCTTTTTTGCTTTAACTGGTCGGGATTGGGAAAATAGTGCACAAACTGTGTACGGATCGCTTTATCCACTAAGTTTAAAGCTACCTGGTAGGGGCCTTCCTGCTCTCCTTCGTACACCAGTTCAATTTTGCCGGTGATGGCAGGAATAATACCGGAAAGATCGCTCACCCATACCTGTGTCTGTTGCTCGCCATAAATGATCGCTCTTCTTTCAGCACTGCTCATGGCATTTTCATAAGCAGCAATGGTAAGCCGTGCGCTAACGCCGCTCTTTTTATCCACGTATTCATTGCTCCTTGCTTCAAAAGCAACCTGTTCTATCAATCTTTTGATCAGGTCGCTTGCCGTAATGAGTTCTTTTTGCGCATCGGGCACTTCCGCTTCCTGTTCTGTAATAGCCAGGGAGGTCTCAATGTCTTTCGGATAATGTGTTAATATCTGGCTTTCTATCCTGTCTTTCAACGGCGTAACAATACTGCCGCGATTGGTGTAGTCTTCCGGGTTCGCCGTAAACACAAATAAAATATCGAGCGGCATCCGCAGTTTGAAGCCGCGTATCTGTATGTCTCCTTCCTGTAAAATATTAAAGAGAGCTACCTGTATCCTTGCCTGCAGATCGGGCAGTTCATTGATCACAAAAATGCCCCGGTTGCTGCGTGGGATAATACCATAATGGATCACTTTTTCATCTGCAAAACTCAGTTTCAGGTTTGCTGCTTTAATAGGATCGATATCTCCTATCAGGTCTGCCACACTTACATCGGGTGTGGCTAATTTCTCACCATAACGCTCGGCCCTGTGTATCCATTGAACAGGCGTTTCATCGCCGTGTTCGGCAATCTGTTCTTTGGCAAACCTGCTCAACGGCTGAAATGGATCATCATTCACTTCACTCCCCGCGATCACCGGAATATATTCGTCCAGCAGATCTATCATCTGCCGCGCCATCCTTGTTTTTGCCTGCCCGCGCAACCCGAGAAACAGGATATTATGCCTGCTCAACAATGCCCTTTCTATATCCGGTATCACTGTTTCTTCATAACCCAGAATACCCGTAAATGGGTTTTCCTTGTTCCGGATCGACCTGATCAGGTTATTACGTACTTCTTCTTTGATCGACTTTGACTGGTACCCAGCCTTCTTTAATTCGCCTAAGGTTTTTATTTTCTTAATGTCCATAGTAAATTTCTGATTTCTGATTTGACGATTTCTGATTTTTTCCACCCCAATCAGAAACCATCAAATCAGAAATGAATAAATCTAAACGCGGGGCGTTTAATACACTGTCTTTCTTTTTCCGCTTTCAAAGTCCTTAAAAATAAATGTTCCCAAATTATCCAATGATGCAAAGAAGGCCTTACCGTTGTTCATTTCTGTAAACTCCTGCACAAAGCTTTGCAGGTAAGGGTCTGATGCGATCATAAAAGTGGTGATGGTTATTTTCAGCTTCTTGCATTGCGCAGCTAAGTTGATACACCGGTTCACTACTTTCCTGTCAAGGCCAAAACTGTTCTTGTAATATTTTTTACCAATCTTCAGGCAGGTTGGCTTACCATCGGTGATCATGAAGATCTGTTTGTTGGGATTCTTTCTTTTGCGAAGGATATCCATTGCCAGCTCAAGGCCTGCTACCGTATTGGTATGATAAGGCCCTACCTGTAAGTAAGGAATGTCTTTGATCTCAATACTCCAGGCATCGTTTCCAAAAACCACAATATCCAAGGTGTCTTTCGGGTATTTGGTAGTAATGAGTTCACTCAGGGCCATCGCCACTTTTTTAGCAGGCGTGATCCTGTCCTCCCCATAAAGGATCATGGAATGGGAGATATCGATCATCAATACGGTGGAAGTCTGCGTTTTGAAATCGCTTTCCCTGATGTACAAATCATCTTCCTGCATGGAGAAATTATCAATACCGTGATTGATCTGTGCATTGCGGATGCTCTCTGTAAAATCGATCTGTTCCAGCATATCGCCAAACTGGAAAGGCCGGGTATCGGGATTGATCTCATCTCCCTGGCCGGGTTTGAAAGTCTGGTGATTGCCCTGTTTGGTTTTCTTCAGCTTACCAAATATCTCTTCGAGGCTGCGTTTGCGGATCGTTTGTTCAGACTTTTTGGTAATGTTGAAACGGCCATCCTGCGGGTTTTCCTGCAGGTAGCCATTTTCTTTGAGGTCATCAATAAAATCACCCATTCCATACTCCTGGTTAGTGAGGTTGTATTGTCGGTCAAGTTCATTCAGCCATTGCAATGCCTCTGTTGCATCACCATTGGTATAGGTAAGCAATTGCATGAACAGGTTGAGCAGTTGTTCAAACTTGCTCTCACTGTTCTCATTAGGATCAAAATGTATAAAACGGTGGCCAATCATACTGTAAACTACAAAATTAACAACAAAACAGCCAGGCTTGTCAAACCTGGCTGTTGTATAAGGTGTTAAATATTAATTACTTATTACTTGCTTTTCCCTGCAGCATTACCCGTGTCGGCGGGCATCAGTTTGCCGGGTATTGCGACACCGGCACCCGGATGGTACATAGTCTCCATCTGCTGCATGGCCTGCAGGTAACTGTCTGCCGTTCTCTTTTCATCAAACAGGTTATCAGCCTGCTGGCCGCTGAGCGAATTATAGAATTTAAGTTGTTGCTGCAGGTCTTTCTTTACCGATGCAGCTACCTTTTCTGCCAGCGTGGTGTCGCCCGATAAATAGCATGCTTCCAAGAACAACAATGAGTTCCTGTTGTGCAGGTTGGCCCTGCTGGTCATGCCATAAGCAAAATTGGACTGATCCATCATTTTATCGGCCTTCTCCAATACTTTTTTGGCATCTTCTTTACGGCCCTTACCTACCAGGTCATGCGCCAGTTCTGCATAAGCATTGCGGATGGTATTCAGGTGACGGCGGTTTTCTTCGTCATAATACACACCCTTGGTCTGCGCATTTCCAAAAGCAAATTTATTCAGGGCCCTGTCGAGCATCCAGTCGGTGTTAACGCGGCTGCCCTGTACGGGAACTAAGCGGAAGCTCAGCCCATCCCTGCGGATATACTGGTCAAAACCAAGGTCAGCAGACGGGTTGGTGAAATAGACAGGCCTTTTCCAGTGATTGGCTGCAATGATATTCAATACTGCAAGGTCGTTCTTCATCAATGCATTCTTGGGTATTTCAAAACGCAGTTCATTCACTACGCTGTCTGTTGCATTAACGGTACCGTTTTTCAATACAAGGGCTTTATCAACCGGAACAGCCATTTTTTTCACTGGGAATGTGTTGACACTTTCTCCGCCACCCCTGTCTTCCATCTTGGCAGGATCATCACTGCCTGCATAATTTTTCATCAGGTCATACATATCGTAATACCTGTCTTCCGGAATACCCGGTTTGGGGCGGTATAAGATATAATTCCTTTTATCCCCTTCTATCTGGTCGGCCGACCAGATCACATCGATCGGATCGCTCTGGTTTACTTTATAACGCAATTGATTGATGTACCAGTCAATACCTAATAAGCTGTAGTTGATGACGCGGACATCGGGACGAATACCTTCCACTTCCTGTGCATACCATAAAGGATACGTATCGTTATCGCCATAGGTGAACAGGATGGCATTGGGTGCACAGCTTTCGAGGTAGTCTTTGGCGAGGTCGCGCGACAGTTCTTTTTTGCTGCGGTCATGGTCGTCCCATTCCTGCTGCGCCATCAGTGCCGGTACAGCTAATAAACACACCACGGTGGCCAATGAAGCTGCTGTAACCTGCGACATGCCTTTGCCAAACCAGTCGCGCACTTTCAATACGCCCAGTCCTATCCACACAGCGAATGCGTAGAAACTGCCCACATAGGCATAATCACGCTCACGTGGCTGGTAACCGGCCTGGTTAAGGTAAATAATGATGGCAAAGCCGGTAAAGAAGAACATGAGAAAATTGGACATACCATCATCGCCACGTTTCTGGAACTGGTAGAAAAGACCAATCAGGCCCAGGATCAATGGCAACAGGAACAATTTGTTATTCGACTTATTATGTTTCAGACTGTCGGGCATCATGCTCTGATCGCCGTACATGGCATTATCAATAAAAGGGATACCGGTGATCCAGTTGCCATCCCTTACATTGCCTGCAAAGATGCCCTGGTTATCATTTTGCTTACCGGAGAAATTCCACATGAAATAGCGGAAGTACATCCAGTAGAACTGGTATCCTACAAAGAATTTCACGTTATCTACCTGGTTGGGCGCTCTTTCGTAAGTGCCGTCTTTCATTTTATTGATACCAAGGTAATAGGCGTAGTAATCAGCATGATTTTGCTCATTGCTGGCATCCCATACACGCGGGAATACCACTTTATCTTCAGGGGCATAAATATACTTTCTGTCAGGGCCAATCTCTATGTATTTATCCCTTGCCTTCTGGTAACGCATGCCGGTATTTTTCACGTCTTTCAGATCGGCAGTAAATTTCTGGCCGTAGACCAATGGAAAATCACCGTACTGGTCACGCCCGAGGTAACCCACTAAGCTCATCGGATTATCCACATTGTACATATCCACCGCAGGGTTGGCATTACTGCGGATCATGGTGGTAACATAAGTGCTGTAACCGATCAGCATAAAGGCAATACACCACAAGGTCAGCCGCAGATAGGGCCATCCTTTTTTAGCCGCCACTTTAAATCCGTACCAGATCAATGCGGCTACCAGTATAAAAAAGAAAGTAAATCCTGAGAAGAACGGCAGGCCGAACCCGTTAACAAACCAGCGGTCAAATGTACCAGCCATTTTAACCGAATACTGTATCACGCCCACCTGCACCAGGCCGGTGATGGCGCAACCAATGATGAAGAAAATATAGATGCCTCCGTAGTAAGCTTTTTGTCCTTTCTTATAACCTTCAACAAGCAGCAGCAAACCGATGCTGGCCAAAACACCTAAGATCACCAATCCCGACAGTGTTCCATCCATACTGATGCCCCTCTCTTCACTGGTCTCACTATTGGCAACGATCAATGCCAGCAGAAAAGCAAGTATGCCGCCTACGACCACAATGCGGATGAACCATTTGCGGATGGCCTCATAATTGAATGAATCCCTTCTGCGGAAATAATACACCATGACGATGGCAGGAATGGTAAGCAGGTTCAGTAAGTGAACGCCGATCGACAATCCCATCATGAAGAAGATGAAAACGATCCAGCGGTCGGCCCCCGGCTCATCTGCATGGTTCTCCCACTTCAGGATGGCCCAGAACACGATGGCCGTGAAGAAGGATGACATGGCATATACCTCACCTTCCACAGCGCTGTACCAGAATGAATCGCTGAACGTATAAGCGAACGCCCCCACTGCACCGGCGCCCATGATGGCCCAGGCCTGCGATGAAGTTAATATATCACTCGTTTTTACATTGACGATACGCCTGGCGAAATGGGTGATGGTCCAGAAAAGAAATAAGATGGTAAAACCACTGGCCAGCGCGCTCATGATATTCACTGCTTTGGCAGCGCCCATGGGATTATCGCCAAACAGTATGATGAAGAACCTTCCTAATATGACAAATAAAGGTGCTCCCGGCGGGTGGGGTATCTGCAACTTGAAGCAACTGCTTACAAACTCGCCGCAATCCCAGAAACTGCCTCCGGCTTCGGCGGTTAAAATGTAAACGGTACAGGCAAGCAGGCATACGATCCATCCAACGATGTTATTAATCCTTTTAAACTGCATATCGGTCTTGGTTTTTATAGACGGGCAAACATACCCCAATAATTGTAAAATGGGAAATGAGGAACAGGGAATCAGTTATTTTAAGAAAACCTTATCTAATCTCAGTGATGATTGCCTTCGCAGTGGCAAGCCCACTCTGTTTCGAGATCAATACAGGTAACCACGGTAACCTCATCGTTGCAGGGAGCAAAAATGACCCGCAGGTGCTGTTGTTCGTGCGTATATCCTTCCACGGCATATTTTTTACTGCATTCCTTCCCTGTCAGCTCACTTTTCCGGTAATTGATGGTTCCCGTTTTGAGTATTTCTGCGATCTCTTCGGTAGTAATATGCCGGCAGTCCATACGGCACCGGGCATGCTTACTGTACTTAAAGTGCGAAGGATGGCGGTTCAGGCCACGCTGGTCGGGGTTACTGTCAGTCTCCTGGCGCCGCACAACAGCCGGGCCGGAACTGCCCGTGATTACGCTGCCGGCCTGCCGCCTGCATAGTTTAAGCGACAGAGTCATTGTGGCAAATACCGCAAGGATAATAATGGGAAAAGCTTTTCTCAGGTTCATGGACATACATTGAATCGAACAACGAAATACGAACATTTTAGCCATAACTCCCACTTGTCTTATCTTTGCGCCCTCTATGGATAAGAAGCGTTCGGTAGCCTTTCACACCCTTGGCTGTAAATTGAATTTTTCGGAGACCTCCACCCTTTCCCGCTTACTGGAAAATGAAGGTTTTGAGAAAAAGGATTTTGACGACCTGGCAGACGTATACGTGATCAATACCTGTTCGGTTACCGATAATGCCGATAAGGAATGCCGCCACTTAGTAAGGCGTATCCAGCGGAAGTCGCCCGAAAGCTTTGTGGTCATTACCGGTTGCTATGCCCAGCTAAAACCTAAAGAGATCGCCTCCATCCCCGGAGTAGACTTAGTATTGGGCGCAGCTGAAAAGTTCAACATTGCACAGCATATCAGCGAGCTGGCAAAAGGCGATGAAGCAAAAATATGCAGTTGCGATATTGAAGAAGTAAGTGGGTTTACTGCTTCTTTTTCGCAGAACGACAGGACAAGGACTTTTTTAAAAGTGCAGGACGGGTGCGACTACAATTGCTCTTTCTGCACCATACCCATGGCAAGGGGTAAAAGCAGGAGCGACAGTATTGCCAATGTGTTAACCCATGCCCGCCAATTAGCGGCAGACGGGGTGAAAGAGATTGTACTGACCGGTGTTAACCTGGGCGATTTTGGAAAAGGGCCTGATGGCGGCAGGCACGAAGAAGATTTCTTTGGCCTGGTGACCGCCCTGGATACAGTACCGGGAATTGAACGTTACCGCATCTCTTCTATTGAACCCAACCTGCTCACCAATGATATTATCTCATTTGTTGCCAACAGTGATAAATTCATGCCGCACTTTCATATTCCTTTACAGAGCGGCAGCAATGAGGTACTGGGGTTAATGCGCAGGAGGTACAAAAAGGAATTATATGCAGAAAGGATCCGGCTGATCAAAACACTGATGCCGCATTGTGCGGTTGGAGTGGATGTGATCGTAGGGTTTCCCGGGGAAACAGAGGAACATTTCAAAGAAACCTTTGATTTCCTCCATGCGATGGATGTTTCCTACCTGCATGTGTTTACTTATTCAGAAAGGGATAACACGAAGGCATTGGACATTAAACCGGTGGTGCCTGTACATACCCGCAACGAACGGAATAAAACGCTGCGTAACCTGTCTTACATGAAAATGCAATACTTTACTCAACAACACAGCGGCGAGACAAGGAAAGTATTGTTTGAAATATTTGAAAAGAACGGAATGATGGAAGGATATACGGATAATTATATCCGCGTAAGCACACCTTACCGCAAAGAGTGGGCGAATGAAGTGATTGACTGGAAACTTTAACGTTTTTTCGCGAAGCGTTTTACGAAATCACATGGGCGACAAATATTCGGCGGGGAATTCAACTACCATTACCTGTCCCAGGCTTTGCAGTTTCACAAAGACTTTCTTTTTACCTCCTCTTATAACGGTTCCTTCATTGCCCATAAAGACACCGTAGTTAACTTTGATCTTCATCTCTTGCATAAAGCCCTCCTCTGACAGGATGGAGATACTGGCATCTTTTTCCGCGAGGTATTTTTTGATCGTATCAATTTCGTCATCCTTGATAATAGCAGGTTTGCCGAGATAGTAAACAAAGTTCAATACACCATCGGTCATCAATACATTGGAGCGTTCGGTAGCAGCTATGCGTACAAATACGTAGGACTTAAAGAGCGGGTCTTCAATTATTTTTTTACGGTCGCTCCACTGTCTTTCTACCTTTTGCAGGGGGCACCAGCTGTCGATGCCCTTCTTTAGCAACAGGCTGTCTATCTTTTTTTCCCACCGTGGTTTAGTGTACAGGGCATACCACTTTTTTTCCGGTTCCATCATCATCGCTGTTAGTGTCATTGAATCATGCTGCAAGTTTACTAAAAACCTGCGACTCATTTATTTATTTAGCAGCTGTCTGCACCTGTATATGCGCAACATCTGAAACAATTTTCACCGTTTCATCAATATGCATGTCCGTTTTGAGAAACTTGAGCCATGCCTGGTAGCGTTCACCTTTGGCTTTATCTGGATTATTGTAAAACTTTTCCTTATCTGACTGCAGCGCTTCAACAGTCATATCCGCCGGCGCTTTCATCAGGTTATTGTTCTGGGTTACGGTTGAACGGATCTTCTTTTGCAACAAACGATATTGCTCAATATTGAGGTTAACAGGCTGGTCGGCAAGTTTGGAAAGCCATGCCAGGTTACTATTCAGCAATGCCAGCGATGCATTTTGTTTTACGCGGGCATTCTCTTTCTGGATAACAGATTCGTAAGGCAAATGGCCCTGCCAAACCTGGTAGGTCGCCTGTGGTATTTCGTCCCATGGAAGGGATGCAGGGTTATCTTTTTCCCTGATCTTCATGTATTCATACTGGTCGGGCAGCACCACATCGGGTGTTACACCCCTCAGTTGTGTAGAACCGCCGTTAACGCGGTAGAATTTCTGAAAAGTAAGTTTCATGGCGCCGTATTCCGTTCTGCCGCTGTACGCATCAATCCTGTTACCAAACGGAACTGATTTCTGTACGGTTCCTTTTCCGAAAGTAGAAGTACTGCCGATGATGATACCTCTCTTATAATCCTGTATCGCCGCTGCAAATATCTCGCTCGCAGAAGCGCTCAGTTCATTCACCATAACAGCTAAGGGTCCATCATAAAGGACCCCCGTTTGCCTGTCGCTCAATATAGAAGACCTGCCATCTTTTTCCCGCACCTGAACAACAGGGCCCTGGTTAATGAACAGTCCCACCATCTGCACCACTTCATATAAATAACCGCCGCCATTATTGCGCACATCAATAATAATCCCCTTCACATTCTCTGCTTTGAGTTTCACCACTTCTTTGGCTACGTCTTCAGAACAGCGCGGGCCATTCTCTTTTTCGAAATCTGCATAGAAATCGGGTATTGAGATATAACCTATTTTATCTTTACCCTGGCCAATCACTGCACTCCGCACAAAAGTTTCATCCAATACAATTTCATCGCGAAGCATGGACACGACCTTAATGGTACCATCCGGCTTTTTCAAGGTGAGCCTTACTTCCGTGCCCTTATTACCCCTGATCAGCTTTACCGCATCCTGTGTATCAAAGCCGGTTACATCAACCGGCTCTTCTTTGCCCTGCGCCACTTTAATAATCACATCATTCACCGATATCTCGCCCGACTTCCAAGCGGCGCCCCCGGTTTGTATACTTGCGATCTTGATACCGTAATCGTCCTGCTGTAACTGTGCGCCAATACCGTAGAAACGCCCGCTCATCTGTTCATCAAAGGAACGCTTTTCGGTCGGCGGCATATAGTCCGTATGCGGATCCATCAACCCGGTAATGGTATTGATGAAAGCAGAGAAACGCTGTCCTTCGTTGAAAGTTCCTTTGAGACGTTCCACACGCTTATCCATAAACTTGCCCACTTTCTCCCTTGCTTCTTTTTCCAGCTCCGCATCTGCTTTTACCACGAAGTCCTTCTTCCCCTTATTTTTCTCCCTTTGTTCAAGCAGGTCTACATACCGCTCCAGGGTATAATATTTGAGTTGCTTCCGCAGCCGGTCTTTACGTTCTTCTTCCGTGGTTGCATAGGCAAGCTTGTCGCCATCCATCATCACTGTTTCATTGATTGTGAAGTCAAAAGGCTTGGCGAGGATTTCCTTATACATGACAGCGGTTTCTGCAAAGCGCTTATCATAGATCACACTTACCGCAGGTTCGAATTCGATGGGTGCACCGTGTATTTCGTTATCGATCGTAAACTCATATTTTTTCAAACCATTGATGTCCGATTGCAGGAAGAGTGTCTTGTCGCCATCAAGATCCCCCAGGAACTTATAGAATACCTGTTTAGAGAAGGAGTCGTTGATCTCTTTGGGACTATAATGCTGTTTTTCCAGCAGGAACCCTACGGCTGATAACAACTGTTGCCGCTGCGCCTGTGTAACATCTGTATCCGAGGCACGCACGCCCCTGAATGCGAAGAACAGCCCGCCGAATAACATGACAGCCAATACCAACAATCCTTTTCTACTCTTCATAAATCGTATAAATTTTTGCATGTGATGCATGATAGGTTCCAAAAATAACTGAAAAAGCGCTTAGGATTCACCCGTTAGACCCAATTAACAAAGGTTTTGATGGCTACCATTTAAAAAAAGAGGTCAAAATGGGTTCCAAATAATATTGATTTACCTTACTTTTGCCATCCCAATAAACGGAGAGCGTAGCTCAGTTGGTTAGAGCGTCAGTTTGTGGCACTGAAGGCCGTGGGTTCGAGACCCATCGTTCTCCCAGGATAAAACCTATAAGACTATTTTCTTATAGGTTTTTAAATTTTACAGCATGACGTATAGCCTGGTACTGATCCCTCTTCTTTCTGCCTTTATTGGCTGGTTCCCTGTATGGATAACAATTCAACTGCTTTTTCATCCTAAAAAACCTAAAAAAATAGCAGGCTTTACCCTCCAGGGCATTTTACCCGGAAAACAACGGCAGTTCGCCGAGAAACTGGGGAAACTGGCAGCCACTGAATTAGCTTCGTTCCGGGAAATTGAACAAAAGATCACCAACCCGGCGCAGGTGCAGAAAATGATGCCCCTGGTGGAGGAACATATCGATCATTTTCTGCGGAAGAAGCTGGCGCAGGAAATGCCGATGATCAGCATGTTCATTGGCGACAAGACCATCAACCAGTTAAAAGCTGTGCTGATGACGGAGTTAGAGGCGCTATTCCCGCAGATGATTCAAAATTATATGCAGCACCTGCAGCAGGATCTTGATTTGAAAAAGATCATTACTGATAAAATAGCCGGCATTTCACCGGATAAACTGGAACAGCTATTCAATAGCAGCCTGTTGAAAAGCTGCCGGCTGATAGGAATAACAGGCGGTGCTTTTGGCTTTTTAATCGGGCTGCTCCAGGTGTTGTTGTTAACTGTTTTGCGCTGATCACCGACAAAAAACGTTTTTTTTACACGTACCCGCAGGTGTTTACCCATTCAGAATTGTCTAATTACCGTTTGTGTAATGCAAACACTATTACATCAGCCAGCTTCACAAATTTGTACCGCATTTAACATCCATGAAGTATGAGACGAGTAACATTTATATTGATTGCAGTATTGACCGGTTTAAACACATTTGCCCAATACGCCGCAGGCGGCGGCGGGCGCCCGGGCGGTAATTTTAATATTGGCCACCTGTATGGCAAAGTAGTGGACGGCAAGACCAATAAAGGTGTGGATGCAGTTACCATCCAACTGGCAGGTAACAAGTTCGATACAGCCACTAAAAAAATGAAAGAAGCCATTTTCAATACAATGATCACTAAGCAGAATGGCGATTTCAGCTTTGAAAACCTGCCTGTCATGGGTAATTTCAAACTGAAAGTGAGCGCTTTGGGTTATAAAGCCCTGGAGAAACAGGTGAATTTCGGGATCAAAATGCCCCAGGGAGGCAGTGGCCAGGGAGGTGGCGGCATGCAGCAACTTGCGGGAATGATCGACAAAGACCTCGGAAATATCAAATTAGAAGAAGATGCTGCCAACCTGGGCAATGTAACCGTTACTTCTTCGGCAAAACCACAGTTTGAACTGGGGATCGACAGGAAGATCTTTAATGTAGATAAGAACCTGGTCAGCACTGGCCAGACTGCTACCGAGATCATGAAGAGTATCCCGTCGCTGAATGTGGACATTGACGGCAATGTAACCATGCGCAATGCCACCCCTACCATTTTTATTGATGGAAGACCTACCACACTTACACTCGACCAGATCCCTGCCGATATCATTGACAAAGTGGAACTGATCACCAACCCTTCTGCCAAATTCGACGCTTCGGGCGGTAATGCCGGTATCCTCAACATCGTATTAAAGAAAAATAAAAAGACAGGTTATAACGGGGGAATCAGGACTGGTATCGATTCGCGTGCCAAGATCAACCTGGGTGGCGACCTCAATCTCCGCCAGAACAAGATCAATATCTCTTTGAATGGCAACTACAACCAGCGTAAATCGCTTTTCGCCGGTATCACAGACAGGAATAACCTGCTCACTTCATCCAGCGCGGTGCATAATGTGAGCGACGGTACCAATAATGGCTATTTCGGTTTTTTCCGCGGGGGACTCGACTACTTTGTCGATAACCGCAACACATTGACAGTGGGCGCCAACTATGTAAGGGGGCAGTTTGAGAATGAGAATGTACAAACCGTTGACTCTACCATTAAAGGCATTTATACTTCTTATAGCAAGATCAATAACAACAGCCATTTTGCTTTTGAAAATGTGGGCACACAGTTAAGCTATAAGCACAACTTTGCAAAGAATGGTGAGAACTTCTCTGCTGATTTCAATTACAATTCAAGCAAAAACAACAACGAAGCTCACATTAATACCCAGACCTATAATACTGATAATACTAATAAAGGAAGGGCATTGATGCAGCAGACCCTTGGTAACGGGTATAATCATTTTTATACCCTCCAGGCCGATTTTGAAAACCCGATCAATGAGGATACCAAGCTGGAAGCAGGTGCAAGAGCTGCCATCAGGGATTTTGGCAATAACAGTGACCAGTACAGGTATGATTACAATACCGGGCAATTTGTGCTGATCCCTGTCATCAGTAACAAATACAAATTCAACGACCAGGTATATGCGGCCTATACCACTTATAGCTTCAAACTAAAAAAGTGGAGCTACCAGCTTGGCTTACGCGCTGAAAGCTCGAATTATACAGGTACGCTGCTCAAATTAAGCAGCGCCGATTCAGCCCAGTTCAAGGTGAACTATCCCCTGAGCCTGTTCCCCAGTGCTTTTATCACCTATAAGTATAACGACAAACAGGATTTCCAGGTCAACTACTCGCGCCGGGTGAACCGCCCTAATTTCTTCCAGCTGATGCCTTTCCCTGATTATTCTGATCCGCAGAATATCAATATTGGTAATGCCGGCCTGAAACCTGAGTTTACCAACTCTTTTGAGTTATCGTATAATAACGCCTACAAACGCAACGCCAATTTCCTGGCTACCGTATTCTTTAAATACAGTACCGACCTGATCACCAGGTATGTGTACAAGGATAAAAATGCATTGAGCCCAACAGGTGACAGCGCTTACTTCAATACTTTTATCAATGCAGACAACAGTATTTCATACGGCCTTGAGCTGACCAATAAAATGCCGGTAACCAAATGGTGGGACCTGACACTAAGCGCCAATCTTTATAATTCACAGATCAATGCCAGTGTACCTGGCCAGAACATAGACAATTCATTGGTGAGCTGGTTTGCTAAAATGAACAGCAATTTTAAACTGACGAAAACAGTGTCTATTCAATTCAGCGGCGATTACCAGGCTAAGACAGTGTTAGCGCCCAGTACAGGCGGCGACAGGCGCGGTGGTGGTGGCGGTATGATGTTTGGCGGCCCGCAGGCAACTGCGCAGGGCTATAACCTGCCAAGGTATGGATTTGACCTGGCTATCCGCAAGGACTGGACATGGAAGAACGGGCAAAGCGGTTCTTTAACATTAAGCATGAATGATGTGTTCCGCACGCAGGTATTCAAATCATATTCTGAAAGCGTTTACTTTACCCAAAACAATGAAAGGTGGAGAGACCAGCAAATGCTTCGCCTGAACTTCAGCTATCGCTTTGGTAAGTTTGATGCTACCTTATTCAAACGCAAGAATACGAAGGCAGAGCAGGGCGGCGGAATGGATATGATGCAGCAGTAGTAGTGTTTCAACCGTTCCTGCCCGTCAGCATGGGCACAAAGGAGAAGCGTTCAAAAGCTTCTTCTTTGGTAGATCCATCGGCAAGTTTAGTGATGCGTATCATGCGCTGGGAGCCTCCCTCATCAAGCGGAAGCACCATCAGACCGCCGGGTTTCAGCTGATCTACCAGCTTCGGTGGAATGAAAGGGGCGGCTGCGGTGATGAGCACCTTGTCGTAAGGTGCATACGCGGGCAACCCTTCAAAACCATCCCCGTAAAAGAATTTGAGGTTGGGGTATTTGTTGCGGAAATAAAATTTCTTGTGCTGTTCGTATAGTTTCTTCTGCCGCTCTATGGTATACACCCATGCCCCAAGTTCAGCCAGTACGGTAGCCTGGTAAACACTGCCTGTGCCAATTTCCAGCACCCTGTCGAGTTTTTGCAGTTGTAATAACTGCGTCTGGTAAGCTACTGTGTAGGGTTGTGAAATGGTTTGCCCTTCTCCGATCGGGAAAGCACGGTCTTCATACGCGATCTTGTCAAACGCAGAATCTAAGAAATAATGCCGGGGAATTGTATTGATCGCATCCAGTACCTTTTCATCTGTAATACCTTTTTCTTTCAACAGGTTCACCAACTGGCGGCGTAAGCCTTTGTGCTGATATGTATCCACATAATTTCTCATAAGCATCACGAATATACTGCTTACGCGGCGCGCCACAGGAACCGGCAGCCGGTTGTGAAAAGAAAAAAACAGATTATAATTTACTCACAATACCTTGCTTATTGCAACTTCATATCTGCAATGATCCTTTTGATCTTTGCCTGAAGCGCGGCATACTTAGTGTCAAAATCTTCTTTGCTTTCCAGTTTGGTATTAACGCTGAAGTAAAATTTGATCTTAGGTTCTGTACCGGATGGCCGGGCAGATATTTTACTGCCGTCTTCCGTAATGAACTGCAGCACATTACTCTTAGGCAATTCAATATTCCATTGCACTCCAGTAACAGGATTTTTGCCGGTCTGCAACTCATAGTCAAGCAACTGAACCACTTTTGATCCGTCAATCGTTGCAGGAGGGTTATTCCTGTAGCCCTCCATCATATCAGCAATCTCCTGCTGCCCGTTCATGCCTTTCTTGGTAATACTGATCAGGTTCTCATAATAAAGGCCATATTGCATGTACAGTTCTATCAGTTTATCAAACAAACTTCTGCCCTGGTTCTTCTCATAGGCAGCCATTTCGCAAAGCAGTGCTACAGCGCTTACCGCATCTTTATCCCTCAGCTGGTCGCCAATCATCAAACCAAAACTTTCCTCCCCGCCTATCACATAATTTTCCCTGCCTTCTTTCTCTTTGATCAGTTCGGCAATCCACTTAAAGCCGGTGAGCACATTGTAACAGGCAATATGGTTTTGTTTTGCCACTTCATTAATCATAGCCGAAGTAACAATGGTGGTAATCACCATATCGTTCGGCTGCGCAATGCCTTTTGTCTTACGTGCTTCTATCATATAAGCGCAAGCCAGTACTGCTGTCTGGTTACCATTCATCAGTACCCATTCTCCCTTATGGTTCTTAACACCTATGCCTACGCGGTCAGCATCGGGGTCTGTTCCTAATAAAATATCTGCATCTATTGCTTTAGCCTTTTGCAAACCTATGCTCATGGTTTCGCTTTCCTCCGGGTTGGGATAAGCGACCGTTGGAAAATTACCATCCGGTGTTGCCTGTTTTTCCACTATTGTAACATTCGTAAATCCAAAACGTTGCAATATTTCCGGTACCAGGGTAATGCCTGTGCCATGAATGGGTGTGTACACAATCTTCAGGTCATGCTGCCTGGCAATGACATCCGGGTACACGCTCAATCCTTTTACCATGTCCAGGTAAGCATTATCCATCTCTTTACCCATCAGGGATATATTGGCATCACCTCCCTCCCATTTCACTTCATCCACACTTGTGATCGCTTCCACTTCTTTGATTACATTATTATCATGTGGCGGCACTAATTGTCCGCCATCATTCCAGTATGCTTTATACCCGTTGTATTCCTTGGGATTATGAGAAGCCGTACAAACCACACCGGCCTTACAGCCTAATTTACGGATAGCAAAGCTCAGTTCAGGGGTCGGGCGCAGTGCTTCGAACAAAAACACTTTCAACCCGTTGGCAGCAAATACTTTGGCAGTGGTTTCAGCAAAGAACCGGCTGTTGTTCCGGCTGTCGTGCCCGATTGCCACCCTCACTTCCTGGTTGCCATATGTTTTTTTGAGGTAGTTGGCAAATCCCTGTGTGGCCATGCCAATAGTGTATTTGTTGATCCGGTTGGTGCCCACACCCATAATACCACGCAGTCCTCCCGTACCAAATTCAAGGTTCCGGTAAAAGGAATCGGCTAACTCATCCGGTTGCCCGGTCTGTAATTTACTGATGGCATCTTTCGTTGTCTGGTCGTAGTTCCCGTTGAGCCAGGTACTTACTTTTTCCTGAATGGCAGCATTGCTCATTGTCTCGTTATTTTGAAGTTCGGTTATTGCTTGCTTTAACACCTGTTCCCGCCTCACCTTTCCAAAAGCAAGTTTATGAATATTTTCCGCATTTCAAACGATTGGGAAGAACAGTCCTGGTAATATATTTTGTGGGGGGAAGGAATAAAACGATATCAATTTAAATTGGTATATTGGAGGTATGATGCTTCGGAAAATAATACCGTTTAGTTACCTGCTGACTGTCCTTTCTTTTTTCGTGTCAATCTATGCCAGGGCAACCAATCAGGGCCATCCTGAGTATTTCCTTCTTCTGTGTGTGATAACACAATACCTTTTTGCCTTTATGGCCATTATTGAACTGAACCGGTCGAAAGTATTGCAACAAAAAGAAAAAGCCAACTGGCATCTCTATTTGTTGCTGTCACCCCTTATTTTTGGGATATTCTATTTTAAAACGACCAGGAAAAAGATACTTTACACTACGTAAGCGCCCAGCACTTCCCCGTTCTCCACTTCCACCTGGATATGATCCTGCAGGGTTGTTGCTACAGACAATCCAACATAATCCGGTTTGACCGGGTAGAGCTTGTGCATCCTTTCAACCAGCACTAATGTCTGGATACTTTTGGGATGATAGTCAAGCAATGGTTTCAGTGCATACAGCAGTGTTTTACCGCTATTGGTCACATCATCCACGATAACCACATGGAGGTTGTTGAAATCCGGTGTTTCACTCAGGGTCACTTCTTTAGGCATTGTCTTATCGAGGCTTGCTGAAATGATCCTGACCTCACTATTCACATATTGTTTCAGCAGGGCGCCTATTTTGTCGGCAATCACGGTTCCGCTGTTGCGGATACCGATCAATATCACTGGTACCATATCGCCGTTCAGTTGCTCTGCCAGTTCAAGGGTTATACGATGCAGCTTCTGTTCTGCAGCTTCTTTACTCAGGATATACTTTTTATCAGCCATACGCTTTTGTTTCGTATGCCAAATGTACCTACAATAAGGGGGATTTCTGATGTAGGATTTAGGGATGTCTGATGTAGGATAGCAATTAACAAACCTCAAATCACCAAATCCTAAATCCTACATCAGACATCCCTCATTTGTCTCTATCTTAGCAAAATAACCTTGTCATATGCAGTATATACAACAGATCCTGTTTTTGGCGCTCGCTGCTGTTGCCGTTTGGCTGTTTACGAGAAAGACCGGGGAGATCCGGAGGAATATTTTATTGGGAAAGGACGAAGATTTCAGCGGCAATAACAGCCAACGCTGGAAAAACCTGTTATTGCTGGCTTTTGGACAGAAAAAAATGTTCAGGAATCCGCTGGTTGGGGTGATGCACTTTGTCATTTATGCCGGCTTCATCATCATTAACCTGGAAGTGCTGGAGATTGTGCTGGACGGACTATTGGGCAAACACCGCTTATTTGCTGATCTGCTCGGCCCTTTATACAGTTGGCTCATCAATGCTTTTGAATTCCTGGCTGTGGGCGTAACTATTGTATGTATTGTTTTCCTGTGCAGGAGAAATATTATTAAACTTCGCCGTTTTATCAGTAAGGATCTCGATGGCTGGCCACGCAGCGATGCCAACTATATCCTGCTGACCGAGATCGCGCTCATGCTCCTTTTCCTCACCCTGGATACCACTGACCAGCTTTTACAGGCTAAGGGAAGTGAACACTATCATCAGACTGGTGCTTTTTATTTTTCAGGCCTGCTCATGCCACTGTTCAGCGGATGGAATGAAACCAGTCTGATGGGTCTTGAAAGAACCTGCTGGTGGCTGCATATTACAGGCATTTTTGCTTTTTTGAATTACCTGCCTTATTCCAAACACCTGCACATCCTGCTTGCCTTTCCTAATGCTTACTATGCCAGGTTAGCAGCACCGGGCAAAATGAAAAATATGCCGGCAGTGCAGAATGAGGTATTGTATGCCATGCAGCCCGAACTTGCCCCGGCCGATGCTGACCCGCCAGCCCATTTTGGCGCCAAAGATATTTTTGACCTGAGCTGGAGAAACCTCCTGGATGCTTACAGTTGCACCGAATGCGGCCGTTGTACTGCTGCCTGCCCCGCTAATACCACCGGCAAACTGCTGAGCCCGCGCAAGATTATGATGGCTACGCGCGACCGGGCAGAAGATGTTGGCAGGAACATCAACCGGAACAAACAGTTTGTTGCAGACAATAAATCACTATTGCACGATTATATCAGTGTAGAGGAATTACGCGCCTGCACCACCTGCAATGCCTGTGTGGAGGAATGCCCGGTAAGTATTTCCCCTTTGGATATCATCACCGAACTGCGGCGCTCACTGGTTATGGAAGAGAGCAATGCACCGCAGGAATGGAACAGCATGTTCAGCAATACCGAGAATAATTTTGCGCCATGGAAGTTTGCGCCGGATGAGCGCGGCAACTGGGCTTCCGAAATTAATTAACAGCTCCAATTGATAACTCTTATAACCATAGCCGTATGAAGGTGAATACAATGGCCGAAATGATGATGAATGGCGAAACGCCGGAAATATTATTCTGGGTAGGTTGTGCCGGCAGTTTTGATCAGCGCGCGCAGAAAATTACCAAGGCCTTTGCCACCATCCTGAATAAAGTGGGTATCCGCTATGCCATCTTAGGCAAAGAAGAAGCCTGCACCGGCGATCCTGCCCGGCGTGCCGGTAATGAATTTCTTTTCCAGATGATGGCTTACCAGAATATCCAGGTATTGAATGGCTATGGCATTAAAAAAATTGTTGCTACCTGTCCCCATTGCTTCAACACCCTCAAAAACGAGTATCCTGAACTGGGGGGACATTACGAAGTCATCCATCACACTTCCTTGTTACAGCAATTGATCGATGAAGGCAGGATCAAATTGAAGGAAGGCGGCTCTTTTAAGGGTAAGAAGATCGCTTACCACGACAGCTGCTACCTGGGCCGTGCCAATAATATTTATGAAGCGCCGCGCAAAGTGCTCGAAGCATTGGATGCAGAACTGGTGGAAATGAAACGTTGCCGCAGTAAAGGATTATGCTGCGGCGCCGGTGGTGCACAAATGTTCAAAGAAGATGAACCGGGCCAGAAGCGCATCAATATTGAACGGACAGATGAAGCGCTGGAAACAGGTGCATCCTGTATTGCAGCCGCCTGTCCCTTTTGCAATACCATGATGACAGATGGTGTGAAGAACAGGGAGAAAGAACAGGAAGTAGCCGTACTGGATATAGCTGAGCTGATTGCAGCGAGCATGGAGTAGGGCTTGGGAATTGGGGAAGAAATGGTATTTTTGCAGCATGGATCTTGATTACCAACAGCATATCCCTGCAGATTTTCACCCATCGTCCAAAGTATGGATTTACCAGAGCAGCCGTTTGTTTCTGATCAGTGAAGCATTACAGTTGGAAACACTGCTGCAGCAGTTTGTTGCTGAATGGCAAACACACGGAACGCCGGTAAAAGGATATACCAACCTGTTATTCGGGCAATTCATTGTCTTCATGGCCGACGAGACTGCTGCAGGCGTGAGTGGATGCAGTACCGACAGTTCTGTGCGGGTGATCAAACAAATAGAACAATTATTCAAAGTGGATATGTTCAACCGGCAACACCTTGCTTTTATAGTAAAAGACAGGATCGAAGTGTTACCGCTTTCACAACTCAACTATGCGGTGGATAATGCTTTTATCACTCCCGGCACTTTATATTTCAACAACCTTGTTGCTACCAAAGAAGATCTGCTGAGCAAGTGGCTTATCCCGCTTAGGGAAAGCTGGCTTGCAGCAAAGATCCCCGCACTGCAGACTGCTTAACTACTTTTTTTTCAGCTTATCAAGTATTGTTTGTTTTTGCTTGTCGCTCATTACAGATTTCTGAACTACTTTGTTCAGTTGATAACTTACCGTGACCCTGTAATTCCTTGAATGGCTGGAGTTAACACTTTCTATATTAAAATTGGGGCCATACATGTAGGTGGTATATTCCTGGGTAGTGAATGGATCTATGGCATTCACACTTACAACCAGCCGCCTGTCAAAAAATTTGCGTTGTACGCCCAGGTTCATGTTCAGGCTGCTCCTGCTGTGTCCCTGCGGATCGGCAAAATTGTTGAACCGGGCATTGCCTTCAAAATTCAGGACATTAGATGGCGTAAAAGTGTAATTAATACTGGCTAAGAAAGTACCCCCGTCACGGTACCTGTACATTTTCTTTTCCTTGTCACTGTATTGGTTATACGTGTAAACGATACTCCCATTGATCCGGAACATCCTGCTGACAGTTAATCCGCCGAAAATACTGGCATCATATTCCTGCCTGTCGGCAATATTTAGCCAGGTCGTTTGTGTTTTACCACCACCCGCCAATGTCCGGATAGAATTGATCACATCTCTTACCTTGTTATAACCAATAGAAGTATTGATATAATATTTGCCTTTGATCCAGCTTAGTATCCAGCTAAAATTATCTGACAGTGATGGTTGCAGGTAAGGATTTCCAAAACGTGTATTATAAGGATCACTGTAAGTGATATTCGGATTCATTTCGCCAATACCAGGTCTGCGGATGGTGGAACGATAGGCCAGCGAAGTATTCAGCATCCTGTTAAATTCTTTCCGGATGGTAATATTTGGCAATACATTCCAGTAGTTGTTAGTGATATCGGCGATGCTTCCTTTGATAAAATTAAATACAGTATGGGTATGTTCTGCCTGCGCTCCTGCCGAAAACCTGATTTGTCCGGAGAAAAGAAAACTGAACCCGGCCCTTACCGTAAAAATACCCTGCCTGAGCCAGAAGTCGTTACTCAGCAGTTCGTTGGGAATAAAGACGCTGTCTGACTTGCGGAGGAAACTGGTATTAAGCGAATTATGTGAATCATATTGCTGGAAAGTTGTCCCGGTTGAGAAATTGTCTCCATTCGAACGCAATGGTTTATTATAATCAAGTCTTATTGAGCCGGACCTGTTGTAGGTATCAAAAAGTTGCGCCTGTGTGGAATCTATACCCGTAGGCCTGTAATTCTGGTTCAGGAATTGCTGAAAGTAGTTGAGGTCATTGTCGTTCTTTCCAATATTTCCGCTCGCAATAAATCTTACAAATTCTGCAGGGTTCTTTCCCCTGTGGGTGTAAGAAATATTAATTCCGTGATTATACCCGGTTCCATCACTGCCATTTGTTCTATGGCTTGCTTTATATAATTTTTTCGCCCTATTGAGGTTCTCGTAAGTTGTATGGCTGACATTATCGTAAATATTCAGGTTCCCCTGGTATGAAAAGTTAAAAACGTTTCGTTTATCGAGATCATAATCAGCCTGGAAACGAAAGTTAGGCCGTTGGTTTTTATTTTTGTAATCCCCTGTTGTGTACAAATAGTTGCTTGAATCTTTATACATATTCTGACGCTTAGAATAATTGTTCCCGGTAACGGTGCTGCTAACCTCTCCTGCATTGACGTTAAAGGACCATTGCTTATTCCGGTAGCTGGTATTACCCGCAAAGCTGCCTTCATTCCGGGTACCAGCGCTGGCGGTTACTTTACCCGTCCACCCTATCCTTCCTTTCTTGGTAATGATATTGATCACGCCGCCGGTTTCAGTAGCATACTGTGGAGGGGGATTGGTCATGACCTCTATCTTTTCGATACTGCTTCCGGGCATGCTTTCCAGCAGATCCTGCAATTGCTGTGCAGTAAGGTCTGTGGGTTTGTCATCAATCAGAATTTTGGGTTCCTTTCCCTTGAGTAAGATTTTTCCGTCAGGGTCATTATTAACAAGGGGCATATTTTTTAATAGCTCTGAAGCAGAGGAACCACTGCTTAATGCACTCTCTCCAACATTATATGTGATCTTATCATCCTTGTTTTCAATCAATGGCTTCTCTGCATATACCACAATTTCATCCAATGCAACAGCGGCATCGTTCAATTTGATATCGCCCAGGTTAAAATCATAACGTTCTGCCCTGAGGTGGATGCTGTCCAGGTTTGTTTTCCTGAAACCAACAGCATCAATAGATAAACGGTAATAGCCAAATGAAAGGCCTGTAAATTCAAACGAACCGTTTTTATCGGCAGCAGTATGCATTTTTTTTGTGGTATCGGCCAGCCTCGCCAGGTTTATACTGGCAAAACCCAGTGCCTTGCCGGACCTTGCATCCAGTACATTGCCCATAATGATCCCCACCTGTCTTCTTGCTTTGCCAGGATTAATTTGAGCAGTGAGAACAACAGAAAGGCCAGTAAATAAAAGAAAAAGTAAATATCCCTTCATGAAAACGATTGCTGGCTAACAAAATAGGTATAAGCACTTATTTATGCAAACAAAATGGATCATTGGTTAATTTTGCTTAGATAACCGATCAAAATGTATATTATTTACGGCATCCCCAATTGCGATACAATAAAGAAAACCCTTACCTGGTTTCAGAAAAACCAGGTACCCTATGAATTCCATGATTATAAAAAGAAAGGGATCACCCAGGCAAAACTGAAAGCCTGGAGTAAACAGGCAGGTTGGGAAAAATTGCTCAATAAAAAAGGAACCACCTGGCGTCAATTAGACGAAGCCACCCAGGCATCCATTACTAATGAAGCAAAAGCTGTTGCTTTAATGAGCATCAACACCAGCATCATCAAAAGACCGGTCATTGAACAGGAAGGCAAAGTTGTCTCAGTTGGATTTGATGAGGCTGCACTCCGCCCGCTATTGCAATAACTTTTTCAGCGTCTCCTGCAATTCTTCTGCCCGAAGGTCTCTGGCAATGATCTTGCCGTTGGGATCAATGAGCATGTTGGCGGGAATACTTTGAATATGGTATAGTTGTGCCACTGCATTGTTCCAGTATTGCAGATCGCTTACATGTGTCCAGGTAAGCCTGTCAGCCTTGATGGCTTGCAGCCAGTTGTCACGATGCTGGTCGAGCGATACACCCAGCACAGTAAAGTTCTTATCCTTATAAAGATGGTAGGCCTGCACCACATTCGGGTTTTCCATCCGGCAGGGTCTGCACCAGCTTGCCCAAAAATCAACCAGCACATATTTGCCCCTGAAAGAAGCTAATGAAACTGGTTTGTTGGCCGTGTCTTTTTGCGTAAACACTAACGCCTGTGAGCCAACAGCGCCAACTTTTGCGCTGGCTAAGGCGTTTTCTATCACTTTGGCGGGGGCGCCTGTTTTTGCGGCAGGCTGCAACAGCTTATAGCTGGCTTCCAGTTCATCCAGGCTGTTCATCAGCGGACTGATCACAAACAGCGCAAAAGCGCTTACCGGAGAGGCAGGTTTCTCTTTCACAAAACGACCGGCTTCTTCTACGACCTGGGTTCTGTAGGTATTGAACTGGCTGATCAGTGAATCTTTCTTCAGTTTGTCTGTTTCCGGGTTGATCAGGGCTGCGGTACCATTCAGTTTATCTTTCAGGGGGTTGAACCGCTGTTTGAAAAGCTGGTAGTCTTCTTCCGCAGCAGACCCTTTGATCACAATATTGCTAATGGCTGCCATATCGCCGGTAATGGCGACATCATCATTGTGTATAAAAAGATCGATCCCCTCTTTGAATCCTGCAAAACCCAATTGAAGGATCTCAGGGGAAGCCAGTTTTCCTTTGAGTGTAAAAACGCCTCTATGCGCAATTGTAGAGGCAATGGTTTTGCCATCCATCCCATTCAACAATAAAACAGTAGCAGTATCTTTCAGCCCGCTAATATTTCCTTTTATTTCAAAACCATCATGCTTCTTAACCTGGGCAACACCTATTACCGGTAATAAGAGTGCGATCAGTACTTTTTTCATATTATTTTGAGTGACGTTTTTGAAGAATATCAACTACTTTTTGCAAATTATGCCCTTTGGCGTTCAGTAAAAGCAAATAGTGGAAGAGCAGGTCTGCTGCTTCTTCCAGGAACAGGTGGTCATTGTTGTCCTTTGCCTCTATCACCAGCTCCACTGCTTCCTCCCCCACTTTTTGTGCCACCTTATTTATACCTTTTGCAAAGAGCCGGGCAACATAGGAGTCTTCCGGTGATGCCTGCTTACGCAATTTAATAATGTCTTCAAGATACAGCAAAAAATTATCGCTGTGGTTACGTTCACTCCAGCAGGTGTCCGCGCCGGTATGGCAAACGGGCCCCAAAGGATGCGCTTTGATCAGCAAAGTATCATTATCACAATCCACAGTAATGCTTTTCAACTCAAGGAAATTACCGCTCTCTTCTCCCTTGGTCCATAATCTTTGTTTGCTCCGGCTGTAAAAAGTAACTTTCCCCAGTGCTTCTGTCTGCTGCAATGCCGCTTCATTCATAAAGCCCAGCATCAGTACTTTATGCGTATGATAATCCTGTACGATCGCAGGTACCAGTCCGTCGGCATATTTTGTGAAATCTATTTTCATTGTTACAATTTTCAGGTATTCAGATCATATACGTACTACAATCCCTTGTTGGTTCAGGTAGTGTTTCAATTCAGGAATAGCGATCTCTTTAAAATGGAAAATGCTGGCTGCTAAAGCAGCATCAGCCCTGCCATCCTCAAAAACAGCTACAAAATGTTCCATTGTTCCGCCGCCGCCTGACGCAATAACAGGTACGGGCAGTTGCGACGCCAAAGTTCCGGTAATATCCAATGCAAACCCCTGCTTTGTTCCATCATGGTTCATGGAAGTCAGCAATATCTCACCTGCCCCCAGCTCCACTGCCTGCCTGGCCCAGTCGGTACAAAGCGTATCTGTCTTTACCCTTCCCCCATTCAGGTATACATACCATTGGCCATCGGCTTCCTGCTTGGTATCAATAGCCAGGACCACGCACTGGCTTCCGAATTCCTTTGCGAGGTCGCTGATCAAAGCGGGGTTCTTAAAAGCGGCCGTGTTCACTGATATTTTATCAGCACCGTTTTGAAGCAGTACCTGCACATCTGCCACACTGCCGATACCACCACCGACTGTAAATGGAATATTGATATGATGAGCAATGCGATTCACCAGCTCGCTCAGTGTTTTTCTTTTTTCATTGGTAGCAGTAATATCCAGGAACACCAGCTCATCTGCCCCCTGTTGTGCATACAAAGCACCCAGTTCAACAGGATCACCGGCATCACGTATGTGTTCAAAATTGATCCCTTTAACAGTTCTGCCGTCTTTGATATCAAGGCAGGGTATGATTCTTTTGGTTAGCATAAGGGGTTACTTTGTAAATATGGTTAAGTCCTGCATGGATATTTTGTTTTCATAAATGGCCTTCCCTACAATCGCGCCCGTACACCCGATTTCCTGCAACGCATGCAGGTCATCCATAGAACTTACCCCCCCGCTGGCAATAAAATGCAGCGCAGGGAATTTGGTAAGAATGTTTTGGTACAATGCAACAGAAGGTCCTTCCAGTTTGCCGTCTTTACTCACATCAGTACAGAACAGCTGTGTAATGCCATGCCCGGTATATTGTTCAATAAAATCATAGACCAGGATATCGGTTGTCTCTAGCCAGCCGCCTACTGCAATCTTCTCGTTCTTTACGTCGGCACCTAATAAAAATTTATCAGCGCCAAATTGCTGTAACCATTGCACAAACAATGCTTCGTTCTTCACTGCAAGGCTTCCAATGGTAACCAATGCTGCACCCGAACTTAAAATAGTGCGGACGTCTTCTTCGCGTTTAACACCACCGCCAAAATCTATCACCATGGCGGTATTGCCTGCTATCGATTCCAGCACTTTCCAGTTCTTTACCGCCCCTGCTTTTGCGCCGTCAAGATCAACCAGGTGCAGGCGTTGCAGACCTGCACTTTCAAATTGTTTGGCTACCTCTAAGGGGTTCTCATTGTAAATTGTCTTTTGCCCGTAATCACCTTGCGTTAAACGAACACATTTCCCATCAATGATATCTATGGCCGGAATGATTTGCATGAAGAATAATTAGTAATGAATGATTGGTGATCAGGAAATTAAGGTGATGAAATTGTTCAGTATCTGTTCTCCTGCAGCAGCGCTTTTTTCAGGGTGGAACTGTACACCGTAAAAATTATGTTTGTGCAATGCAGCGCTATAAGGTTGTATATAATCTGCTGTGGCAATGGTGTGTTCCCCTAATGCCGCATAGTAACCATGTACAAAATAACAATAACTGTTTTCAGGAACATGATTAAAAAGCGCTGTCCCCAGGTTGTAAATATTGTTCCATCCTATCTGTGGTACTTTTACAGCTGACTGTCCATTGCCTTTGAACCATTTTACTTTCTCTTCGAACACACCCAGGCATTCCGTATCGTTTTCTTCTGAATGCTGGCAGAGCAACTGCATCCCGAGACAAATCCCAAGCACCGGCTGGGTAAGGTTTTTGATAACAGTGTCTAATCCTCTTTCTTTCAGGTAGTTCATGGCGGTGCTGGCTTCTCCCACTCCCGGGAAAATAACTTTGTCGGCTGCCTGTATCTGTGCTATATCATCTGTTACAACAGCCTCCCGGCCAATACGTTCCAGGGCATACAAAACAGACTGAATATTTCCGGCATTGTATTTTATAATAACGAGTTTCATGAACGGACGGTTTCCTTTTTTTGGTTTATTGTAAGACGCTCTCCAGGAATTCTTTGGTGGTCACTGATACATCACTGCTCTTTTCCAACGCCTTAATATAAGCTGTTCCTATGATGGCTCCGCTGGTATATTTACAGGCCGATTGAAAAGTCTCTTTGTCTTTGATCCCGAATCCAACCAGTACAGGGTTGTCTAACTTCATTGCTTGCAACCGATGCAGGTATTGCTCCACTGCTGCAAAGTCTTTATCCTTTCCTGTTGTCGCGGAAGAACTCACTGCGTATAAAAAGCCGCTGCTCAGTTCATCGAGTTGGTGTATCCGCTCTTTTGTTGTTTCAGGCGTAACAAGAAAAATAAAATCCAATCCATATTTTTTAATGATGGCTCCGTATTCCGTTTCGTATTCATATTCCGGAAGATCGGGTAAGATCAATCCATCAATACCGGCAGCGGCAGCATCTTTACAGAATTTCTCAAAGCCATATTGTAATACGGGGTTCATATAACCCATCAGTACAACGGGCAGCTGAATGGTTTTCCTCAAATCGCTGAGCTGTTCAAACAAGACAGCAATGGTCATCCCGTTCGCCAATGCAATGGTACTGCTGGCCTGAATAACCGGCCCGTCGGCCAACGGATCACTATAGGGCATTCCTATTTCTGCCATGTCCGCGCCATTGTCCTGTAAGGCCTCCATTATTTGCATCGTACTGCCCAGTTCAGGATACCCTGCTGTACAATATACATTCAGCACCTGCTGTTTTTTCTTATCGAATAATTGTTTAATCCTGCTCATTTTGAAAATTCAAAATTCAAAAGTAAAAAGTCAAAAATGGAATCGCTGCTTTTGATTTTTTACTTTTGACTTTTTACTTTTAATTTTAACTTTTAATTGATAATTCCATGTTGTCCATATAAGTCGCCAGATCCTTATCGCCCCGGCCGCTCAGGCAAACGACTACTTTATCTGTCGCTTTCAGGTTCAGCTTATCCAGTACGGCAAAAGCGTGTGCTGTTTCCAGGGCGGGGATGATGCCTTCTGTCTTGGCCACATGAAAAGCAGCTTTCAGCGCTTCGTCGTCGGTTGCACTCAGAAAAACGCCCCGGCCACTTTCGAACAAATGGGCATGCAATGGCCCGATGCCGGGATAATCCAGCCCGGCCGAAATGCTGTGCGGTTCTATTACCTGGCCATCTGCTGTCTGCATCAGCAGGCTTTTACTGCCGTGCAGTATGCCTGGCTTACCTAACTGTGTCGTAGCAGCGCTCATGCCGCTGTTAATACCATGACCCGCAGCTTCTACTGCAATCAGTTGTACTTTCAGTTCATCCAGGAAATGATAAAAAGCGCCTGCCGCATTACTGCCGCCGCCTACACAGGCTACGACATGCGTTGGCAGTTCACTTCCTGTTTGTTCTTTCAGCTGCCATTTCGTTTCCTCACTGATCACGCTTTGAAAACGTGCCACCATATCGGGGTAAGGGTGTGGGCCTACCACACTGCCAATAATATAATGGGTATCCACCGGGTTATTGATCCAGTCGCGGATGGCTTCGTTGGTTGCATCTTTCAATGTTTTGCTTCCGCTTGTGGCAGGGATCACTTTGGCACCCAGCATTTTCATCCTTGCCACGTTTGGCGCCTGCCGTTCAATATCTTTCTCACCCATGTACACAATGCACTCCATATTCTTGAGGGCACAGACAGTGGCTGTAGCTACGCCATGCTGGCCTGCACCGGTCTCTGCAATAATCCTTTTCTTGCCTAAGCGGCGTGCCAGTAATATTTGGCCAATGGTGTTATTGATCTTATGTGCTCCGGTGTGACAAAGGTCTTCACGCTTCAGGTAAACAGCAGCGTTCAATTCTTTGCTCAGCCTTTCTGCGAGGAACAAAGGAGTAGGTCTTCCTACATAATCTTTGAGCAGGCCCTGGAATTCTTTCTGAAAAGAAGCTTCGTGTATAATATCCAGGTACTTTGATTTCAGTTCCGCTACGTTGCGGTGCAACATTTCTGGAATATAGGCGCCGCCGAATTTTCCGTAATAACCCCGGTCGTCTGGTTGTTGGTAGGTTGTTGTCATTCGTTATTGTCTTTGTACCCGTAACGGCTAAAGCTGTTTGATCGCCGTTACAAAATTTTTAAGCTTGCCCATGTCCTTGATCCCGGGAGATGTTTCGAATTTACTGTTCACATCTATTGAGAACAGGTCTTTCGCTACCGGCTCTGCTGCAAATGACCGGAGTAATGCCGTATCCTCCGACTCAATGCCGCCGCTGAGAAAGAATGGTTTGTTGATATGCAATCCCTTCAGTACATCCCAGTTGAATTTTTTTCCCGTACCGCCATATCCTGCTCCTTCTGTATCAAAGAGGAACATATCTGCGACATCCTGGTAGTCTTTTATTTTCCATAACACATTATCATCTTCCCGTAGCCTGAATGCTTTAATAACACCCACGTAATCTGCAACCTTCTCGCAGTACTTGGGCGTTTCATCGCCATGCAACTGAACCAGGTAAAGGCCGCAGTCATCCACTGTTTGCAGTACTTCTTCAACGGGAGCATTGACAAATACCCCCACTTTATTGATATGTCTGCCTTTGATCTTTTTGATCTCGGGCCTCGGCATGTGGCGAAAAACGTACCTCGGCGACTTGGGATAGAAAATGAATCCGCTGAATTCCACTCCCATTTCATCCAATTGGTGTACCTGTTCGGCATTTGTCATGCCACAAACTTTAATGCGCATGTTGTTTTGCTTTTAGTTGATCAACAAAATCAGTAAAAGCAATCGAAGGATCGGTCTGTTTCATAAAATTTTCTCCTATCAGAAAACCCTTAAACCCGGCCTGCCGCAAAGTTACAATAGTATCTACATCACTGATGCCACTTTCTGTAATCGCAGGCTTGGTGTGGGGAATTTTCGTGATCAGCCGCAGGGAGGTTGCTATATTTACCTCGAAAGTCTTCAGGTTGCGGTTATTCACTCCCACCATGTCCACGAGGTTACAGATATGCCCTAGTTCATCCTCCTGATGGATTTCCAATAATACTTCCAGTCCCAGCCCTTTGGCGCAGGCTGCCAGGTCTGCTACTGCTTCAGGTGTCAGACAGGCTGCTATCAGCAGGATCACGTCTGCTCCCATTGCTTTTGCCTCATACACCTGGTATTCATCAATGATGAAGTCTTTACGCAAAATAGGGACCTGGTTCACACGCGCTGCTTCAAGGTCTGCCGTGAAGCCGCCAAAAAAGTCCGTATCGGTTAAGACGGAGAGTCCGGATGCTGCTTTCGCATAGGCGCTGGTAACTGTTACTACATCTGCCCGGTCATTAATGACTCCCTTCGAAGGTGATTTTCTTTTGAACTCTGCAATAATACCTGTTCGTTCAGGCGCTACTAAAAAGTTACACAAAGACAGCGTCTCCCTGGCAAAAAAATGAGCTTTCTCCAATTGACCCACCGGCACATCAGCTTTTCTCTCTTTTACTTCTGATTTTTTCTTTGCTACGATCGTTTCCAGGATATTCATAATTATTGCAGGTTGATCAGGTTTTGTAATGATTGAGCGGCTTTACCGCCTTCCAGGCTGGCTACAGCCGCATCGTAAGCATAGTCATAGCTTTGATAGGAACCGGTGCAATGCAGCGCCATCGCCGCATTGGCCAGCACCACCGCGTTTTGTGCCCAGCTTCCTTCTCCTTTGATGATCTTCAAAAATATTTTAGCCGCTTCCTCAACCGTGTTACCGCCATAAATATCTTCAGCCGCCACCATGCGTTTGCCCAATTGTTCCGGTGTCATAATGCGTTCTCCTTCATTGGTAATCACTTTGGTGTCATTGGTCAGTGATATCTCGTCGTACCCGTCAAGGCTGTGGATGATGGTGAATGCTTTTCCTGTTTCCTGCAGCAGGTAATTATAAATGCGCGCCATCTCCAGGTTATACACCCCTACCAGTTGAAAAGCAGGTGATGCGGGGTTGACCATTGGCCCGAGCATATTAAAAAAAGTGCGTATCCCCAGGTTTTTCCTGATGGGCCCCACTGCTTTTAAGGCAGGATGAAACATCGGGGCATGTAGGAAACAGATATTCGCTGCATCCAATTCTTTTTTCAGCCGGTCTGTGTCATTCTTGAATTTATAGCCAAGCTGCTCCATTACATTCGACGCGCCGCTGACAGATGAAGCGCCATAGTTGCCATGTTTGGCTACCTGCTGCCCGGCTCCCGCAACAATGAAACAGGCAAGCGTAGAAATATTGAATGTATTTTTCCCATCCCCGCCTGTGCCTACAATATCTATCACTTTATGGCCGTTCAAATCTGTTTTCACACAGAGTTCAAGCAGTGCATCACTGAAGCCCTGCAATTCTTCAATTGTAATACTGCGCATCAGGAACACGGTCACAAAGGCCGTAACCTCGCTCTCGTTAAACTGCCCGGCAGATACCTGCACAAGTACCTCCCTGGCTTTTTCCCTGGTGAGGGTTTTATGTTCGAATAAATATTGAAGTACTTTTTTCATGGTTAGGTATTACACGGATTTTTACGAATTACATGAATATTTTCTATAGCAGCCTTATCAGACCAGCCAGTTTCTCAGTATCTGTTCACCGGAAGGAGTTAAAACACTTTCCGGGTGAAATTGAACGCCCTGCACGTCATAGGTTTTGTGCCTTAAGGCCATGATATAGTTATTATCGTCTCTTGCTGTTATCTCAAGTTCTTCCGGGAATTTTTCGTTGCTCAGTACCCAACTATGGTACCGGCCTACCTCAAGGCGGGGGCCCAGGCCTGCGAAAAGGCTGTTTTTGGGTTGCCGGATGGACAACTCATTATCCATTACCTCAATTTCTGTTGCAACACCATGGTATACCGTAGACAGGTTGATCAGCGTTGCCCCGAAGGCTTCGCCGATCGCCTGGTGTCCCAGGCATACACCCAGTATTGATTTTGCCGGTGCATACGCTTTTATCAACGACAGCAGTAACCCGGCTTCTGAAGGGATGCCCGGGCCGGGCGATAAAATAATTTTATCATAATCGTTCACTTTTTCCAAAGCGATCTCATCATTCCTGTATACATCTACTTTTGTGTGCGTGATCTTCTCTACCAGGTGTACCAGGTTATACGTAAAAGAATCGTAGTTATCGAATACTAAAATTTTCATGGTCGTTCTTGATTGCTGATTTGGGATGCCTGATTTGTTATTTTACCTGGCATCTGTCATCTGTTTAAATCGTCTCTGCTATTTCTATCGCTTTCTTCAGGGCATTCAGCTTGTTATTCACTTCCTGCAATTCACTTTCCGGATCAGAAGCTGCTACCACACCGGCTCCCGCCTGGTAGACCAATGTATTGTTCCTGCTCAGGAAAGTCCTGATCATAATAGCATGGTTACAGCTGCCGTCAAATCCCATAAAGCCAATACCTCCCCCATAATAGCTGCGGGCGGTAGGCTCATACGAATCGATCAGTTCCATGGCTTTGAATTTTGGAGCGCCGCTCAGGGTTCCTGCAGGGAAGGTCTTGGCCAGTAAAACAAACGGGTTCTGTCCCTCTCTCACTTTACCCGTTACTTCACTAACCAGGTGTATAACATGACTGTAATATTGCACCTGCCTGTATTGACTCACTGTTACATCGTCGCATGACCGGCTGAGGTCATTGCGGGCAAGGTCAACCAGCATCACGTGCTCCGCATTTTCTTTGGCGTCTTTTAATAGTTTTCCTGCCATCTGCTGGTCTATCTCATCATCACCGCTGCGTTTAAAAGTGCCGGCAATGGGGTGCACTACCGCTTTGCCATTCTTAATGATCAGCTGGGCTTCAGGCGATGAACCCATCAGCTTATAATCGCCGTAATCAAAGAAAAATAAATAAGGCGACGGGTTCACGCTGCGTAATGCGCGGTAAACATTGAACTCATCTCCGTGAAAACTTTGCTGGAATCTCCGGCTTAGCACAATCTGGAACACATCTCCCCGGAAACAACGCTGTATTCCTTTACTTACCATATCCCTGTATGCTTCATCTGTCATATTGGAAGACTCTGCCCCCTTTGCCTTAAAAGGATAGACCGGAACATCTTTGCTTTTGATGAGCGACTCCACTATGGCCAGGTCACTTTCAAGTCCGGCTGTTTTGTTCTCGCAGATAAAGAGCTCATCCTTGAAATGGTTAAACGCGATCACGTATTGGTATAAACGGTAACGCATTAAAGGAATGGTGGTGAGTGGCGTGTTATTGGATGACAGCGAAATGCTGTCGAAGAACTGAACGGCATCGAATGTAGTATACCCGAACAACCCCTGTGCAAATTTTGCTTCCTTTTGTGCAGCGGGCTGTACATCGAACCGTTGCATAAAATCCCAGAGTTGTGCAGGCACTTCCGAGGTATCGCTGATCGCTATCCTTTCGGGCCGCTGCCCGGGAAGTTTGAATTCAATACTTTGCCTGGAGCTGATCTCGATCCCTGCAATGGCATTGATGCAGATGAAAGAATAGCTGTTTTCGGCAGCGTGAGAATCAGCGCTTTCCAATAAAACAGTATCGCGAAAGCGGTCGCGTACCCTGAGGTAAATACCTACCGGTGTATACACATCGGCGAGCATTTTTTTACCGGTGGTTTCCAATATTATTTTTTTCATATAATACGATGTTCAGATGCTGCTGTTTAAAACAAAAAGCCCCGACAGTAATTGTCGGGGCTTTGAATATGATTCAATAAAGTACTGGCTATGCCACTACAATCCCCGAACGGAGTTTGTATGCCACCACCAATATTTATTTGTTACCTGTTTCATTATGAACGCAAATATGGGTCAGAATTTCTTTTTTGCCAAATTTATTTCCCTTCCTTTATGACCAGCAGTATCCCTTTTCCTTTCGCAATCTGTATGCTGTCCCTGGCCGAAAAATGCTGCAATGCCTGCAGCGCCTTTGCTGCCGGCGCTGTAATAGTTGCTTTATGCGGATCAATATCTAATTTTTCCCAGTTGATGCGGAGGCTCACCCGGGTATCATTGTCATCCCAGCTGGCGATACTGACCAAGGCAGCTTTATGCTTCTTATACACGGTGGCCAACACTTTACCATTTGTAGTCGTAACCGGGCAATGACCGCTCCAGTAACCGATCATTTCAGCTCCTGCAATACCAAATTCGTTCCACAGACTCCACAGAGGCCGAGGATCTGCATGATCACTCCAGGGCATACGGTTGGTCATACCATAGATCATACCCCTCCACGGATTACCGCCATCCTGCAACATTTCTCCCATCAGGCCGAATGGAATACCACTGACTTCGGTCAGGAAAAAATCAGGGTTATTTTTTTCATAATCAAAATACTCTCCGAACCACAGGCGATTCAGGTAGGGGAAATGTTCCATGTATAGATTAGCACTGTTATTAAACCCATCGTTTTTGTTGTATTGATTGGCTGAATGCAGATCTATGATCCCTGGGTGGCCATCTTTTGTCAGCACCCGCTTGATGCGTTTCATGGTTACCCTGTCAAATGCAACGTCATCTAAATATATCCCATCAATACCAACATGTTGGGTAAGCCAGTTCATGCCTTCTACATAATAATTATGCCAGCGGTTCATGCCGCTGTTAACAAGCGCAGCGTCTTTGATCTCCGGAACAAACCAGGCGGCAAGATAATCATCGCCAATATGTTCCTGCAACCAGCTAAAGCCTCCGCCTTTACCTGGTGAATATACTTCATGACCAAGACTCCTTAAGGCAAAGGTCTCATAAGCGTGGTTGGACAATTCCCTGACAGTATTATAAATTTTAACCTTTAACCCTTTGCGATGTGCTTCATCAATGTAGTCTTTCATTTTTTTGTGTTCGATGAAAGGGTAATTGATCCAGGGGTTAATAGGTGTGGCATGATGGATATTGATGACAGTAGCGCCTGTCTGCCTGATACTGTCGATGGTATTATACTGGTGAAAGAACCTTGTCTTCCACTGGAAATCAGTATTGATGGGATGAAAAGGTGTGATGAGCAGGTTGAAATTAAAATAAAGTGTTTCCCCTTTTTTCATGGTCCTTGCACCACTGTAATTGTTTACCCATACTGTATTCTTTTCAGCTGTGATGGTAATGCCACCCTTTCCTTCGTTGCCCCAGGAGGTTGGCAGCAATAAAGGTTTCTGCAGGTAAAAATTTGTATTTAATGGCCGTACATAATTTTCATCCCTCAATGAAAACTGCATCCCGGCATTCACATCACCTATCCATGCGCCATCCTGGTTCCTGGTTGCCACATCCCATTTCCAGTTTACTGTTGCAGGCCTGTTGCCTCCTTTAAAGCCAAGTCCCATCATATATTTTGCAGCATCACTGTGGTATGGCAACACCAATTGGATATCATCCAGGTCAATGTCCTGTAAAGCTGACAATGCCACTTTGTAGGCAACAAAACCATCAAATTCTATGCTTCCGTTGACCTGCAGCTGCAATGAGGCCGTTGATGCATTGCTTACCCACTTAACCGTACCTTCCGACTGCTGTACAAAATGAACTCCAGTGTTTTTCCATTGTATGGTATCACCGCCCCGTTTTTTTGTAATAAATTGTACAGGTGCTGTCAACAGTTGTTTAGCTGTTTTAGAAAAAGCAGTCATCTCAGGAGTGAAATAAATTTGTATGCCGGCGGGGAAACCATCGTTCTTCAACAGGATCTTTCTGCCAAGCAGGCTTATCGTGTGTTCTTTTACTGCTAAGGGGATATAAGGCGCTATGACTTTGTTTTCCTGCGCCAGGGTGGAATTCAGCCATTTCAGGCGGGTTTGTTTCCATGGTTCATCCTCGCCTCCGTTCCTGGCAACCTGGTTCGTTATTCCCAATTCAATGTCAATTGTGTCTGCTATATTGCCGGTGGATTTCACCATTGCTTTTCCAAGGTACCTGCCCGGCAGGGTTTGTACGGGTATATCAACGCCGCACCAGAGCGGTTGTATGGTGTTGGCAGCAACGGCTACTTCCCTTTTTATTTTTTCCGCATCGTACCCGATACCGTCCGTATTAATACAGGAGATCTGTTGCCCGTTGATCCTGCCGCCATTGCCAGTAACAAGATCAGTAAATTGTATGGTAACCTGTTTCAATGCCTGCAATGCATAAACCCCCAGCTGGAAAGTAAAGTATTCACCCTTAGCAGCAGTTCCGGCTATGGTATGACTGGCTCCTTTCAGTATCCAGCGCTGCGGAATATCTTTACGCATCTTAACAGGATGCTCCCTGTCTTCCGGAAAGATGAGACAGGCTTTACCCTGGCAGGCCGCCAGCAGTTGCCGGGTCTCCTGCTGCGTAGCAATTACTTCCATTGGATAAAAGCTATTGAAAGCATCAATCGACTGCAGCTCTTTACTGAAAGCATTTTCTTTCAGGTTTTTGGTATCAAATGAGGCCAGCCATTGTGCTGAAGCCGTGTTTTCCGGTTTCAGGTAAACACCTTTAGGGTAATTACTCCTGCCTTCATTTTTATAAGGCATATAATAAACGTAGTAAGTACCTGTACCTGATACAGGCTCAAATACAATATCACCTGCTTCACGGTTGTTGCTTACCAGCAACACATTATTGATCTTTCTCCCGGTTGTTGCATCCTGAACAATCAGCCTTTTGAGTTGTGGGTCTTCATCTCTTCTTCGCCAGGGAATGATAACCCTTGCCACTTTATCATCTCCACGATAGTTAACAAGTACGCGATGATTGCCCAACGAATCGGCATTCCAGCAATGGGAACAATTGGTATACTGTAACTGTTGACCAAACAACACTTGAGTGCCGCATAGCAGCATTAGTGTAAGAAATTGTTTCATATGGCTTACCTCCCCTGCTTTAATTTACCTGCGATGCAATAACAAAGGGGGACTTTTCAAAAGTAAGGTTATTAGCAGGTGTTCCGGCCACCCGGGTCGGTGCAAACGATTGCCTTATTTTCCGGTGTTACAGCGCCGGCACTGAAAAATGCCGGAGGCCTGCTTTACCTCCGGCTTGCTAACAACAAATGCACGAAAAGAGAGACTTTATATTATTGCCCGGCTTTAGTTAAAAAGCATAATGTATTATGTATGACATAATGAAAGTAAACCAGTTTGCCTGGCCGTCAAACTTTCCGGGCTTTTTTTTGAAATTTAATCCGATTTAAAGGTGCCCGGTTGCAGGTACCGGGCACACTATTATAGGTATATGAGGTTATAGTACCCCTTTGGTAGAAGGCAGGTAATTGGACAAAGGATCGCGTTTCACCGCCATTTTAATGGCTTTGGCAAACGCTTTAAAGATGGCTTCTATCTTGTGGTGTTCATTATCTCCTTTACATTCGATATTCAGGTTACACCTGGCTGCGTCGCTGAATGATTTAAAGAAATGAAAAAACATTTCAGTGGGCACTTCTCCTATCTTCTCTCTCCTGAATTCGGCATTCCATACAATCCAGTTACGTCCGCCAAAATCAATCAGCACTTTTGCTTCCGCTTCATCCATTGGCAATGCAAAACCATAGCGCTCCATACCGCGTTTGTCTGTCAACGCCTGCGCAAATGCTTCTCCCAATGCAATGCCGGTATCTTCAATGGTATGGTGTTCATCTATATGCAGGTCGCCTTTAGTGATTACCGTCATATCTATTTTACCATGCCTCGCAATCTGGTCGAGCATGTGATCAAAAAATCCCAGCCCGGTATCAATCTTTGCTTTGCCACTTCCATCCAGGTTCAGTTCTATATGAATTTTTGTTTCATTGGTGTTACGTTCGTGGACTACTTTACGCTGTCCCAGTTTCAAAAACTCATAAATAGCCTGCCAGCTATCCGTTTCCAATGCAATAGTGCTCCGCAGGCCGCTTTCCTGTTCTGCTGTTAACTCGTGTAAGGGAGAGCGCAGGTAAATGGCTTTACAGCCAAGGTTCTTTGCCAGTTGAATGTCGCTCCAGCGGTCGCCGATGACAAATGAATGGGCAAGGTCAAAGCTGGCAGTTGCATCCAAAAAATGCTGCAACAAAGCAGTACCGGGTTTACGGGTAGGTTTATTCTCACTCTCAAAAGTTTTGTCAATAATCATTTCATCAAATACAAAACCTTCCCCCGCCAATGTCCGTAACATCAAATCATGGTAAGGGTGAAAATCAAATTCGGGATAGCTGTCTGTTCCCAATCCGTCCTGGTTGGTAACCATCACTTTATAAAAATCCAATTCCGCCGCAATGGACGACAGTGCCGTAATAACGCCTGGCACGAATGTGGTTTTTTCTATTGCATCTACCTGAAAATCGCTTGAAGGTTCTTTCAATACAACGCCATCTCTGTCAATAAACAAAACTCGTTTCATTAATGATCTGATTTTATGCGCTCAGCTTTTATATTGCTGCTTTGGCCGTTTAAGGCTTTTATTTGCCAGTGTAAATAATACGGTAAATAGTTCCTTTAACATCATCGCTCACATACAAAGAGCCGTCTGGTCCCTGTGCCAGCCCGCAAGGGCGGTGTTTGGCTTCGCCCGGGCTGCTCACTTCTGCCATCCCTGCAAATCCTTTGGCAAAAACTTCCCACTGGCCTGAAGGCTTGCCATTTTTAAATGGTACAAATACTACTTCATAGCCTTCCTGTGGCAGGGGCGCCCGGTTCCAGGAGCCGTGAAAAGCGATGAATGCGCCGTTTTTATATTTTGCAGGGAACATTGTACCGGTATAAAATAATAACCCGTTTGGCGCCATGTGTCCGGGGAATGCAACGGTAGGATCAATCGCATCTTTGCCGCCTTCTTTTTTACCATTGCCACCATATTCGGGCGCCAGTATTTTTTTCTGCTGCAGATGGTCATAATAAATATAAGGCCAGCCGGCATTGTCTCCTTTATGAATCTCATACATACATTCTGAAGGCAATTCCGCACTTTGCTTCTCATCAAATAATTCCGGCCAGTTATCGTGCAACTGATCCCTTCCATGTTGCATCACAAACAATGAATTGGTCTGGTCGTTCCAATCCAATCCCACTACATTGCGTAATCCTGTGCCGTAAAGTGTGCCATCTGCGAAGGTCTGATTGGTCTTATCCGGGTTGAATTGCCAGATACCGGCTGAAGTTTTTAAAACAGGGCAGGGCATCATTCCTTTAGATCCCCTCGTCCTGTCCTGTTCCTGGCAGGAATTGGAATTTGCCCCGATATTTATATACAAATGATTGTCATTGTCAAGCATTATTGATTTAGATGAATGCTGTCCTCTTGGTAAACCCGTTATTATCTTTTCAGGGTTATCAGGATGGATGACCTCGTTTTTATCATTCAGCTTGTAGCGAAAAACTTCCTCATCCGATGATGCATAGAGGTATCCTTTCTTAATGGTAATTCCGGTGCCGCTGTACGTACCAAAGCCCTCTGTTATGTCAGCCCTGCCATCTCCGTCGGTATCCCGCAGACGAAGTATGCCTTTGCCATTCGCCAGTTTACCCAGCTTTACATAAACCACTCCCTGTGGCGTAACCAAGATATGACGGGCCCTGCCCAGGTTATCGGCTACTTTCAAAGCTCCGAAGCCTTCCGGCAATTTTAAACCGGCGTTATCGGCATCGGCCGTTACTTTCCCTGGGCGCACTATGCTGAGCGAATCGGCAGCATATGCGCTTATTCCCATAGCCCCTGCCAGCAGGAGCAGCATACCTATCTTTTGCCATGTTTTTTTCATCATGATGAATTGTATTTGGGTCTGAAATTACAAATCAAAACAGAGAAATGATCAATTTGTTTGTAAACCAATCCATTCCTGCATGGCATCCACCAATAATGTATTCTCCTGTTCTGTTCCAACTGTAATGCGCAGGCAATCCTCACACAGTTTTACATTGCTCCTGTCGCGCAGCACGATGCCTTTGGTCAGCAGGAATTCGTACACTTTGCGCGCATCTTTGATCTTAACAAGGATAAAATTGGCATCCGATGGATATACCTTTTCTACGGTTGGCATGGACCGGAATACCTCCGCCAATGCCTGCCGCATGTCCACCAATATCCTGATCATATCATTCACCTGTCCTACTTCTTCCAATGCAGCCAGTACCAGTTCCTGCGTTGATTGATTGATATTATAAGGAGGTTTAACTTTATTCAGCACTTCGATGATTGCTGCAGAAGCAAAAGCCATTCCCAAACGCAGTCCGGCCAGTCCCCATGCTTTGCTCAGCGTTTGCATCACAACAAGGTTGGGATACTCAGCGAGTTCCTGTACAAATGATTTTTGCCTGGCAAAGTTGATATACGCTTCGTCAATAACCACAATGCCATTAAAATTATTCAGCACCGTTTCAATATCCGCCCTTTTCAATGAATTACCTGTAGGGTTATTGGGCGAACAGAGCCAGATGATCCTGGTATTAGCATCCACCAGGTTTTCCAGGTGCACCAGGTCAAGCTGGAAATCATCGAGTAAGAACGCTTTTTTGACTGCCACATCATTGATATTGGCGCTCACTTCATACATGCCATAGGTTGGCGGGCAGATGATCACATTATCCTTTCCGGGTTCACAGAAACAGCGAAACAACAGGTCAATACATTCATCGCTGCCGTTACCCAGGAAGATATGTGCTGCCCCGATCCCTTTGATCACACTGAGCTTCTGTTTCAGCAACTGCTGGTGCGGATCGGGATAGCGGTTATACCATTTGATCAGCGGGGAGCCAAGGCTGTTTTCATTGGCATCTAAAAATACTTTGGCCTCACCGCTGAATTCATCCCTTGCTGAAGAATAGGGTGTTAACTTTTTAATATTAGCCCTCGTAAGGTTCTCAAGATTGAACATACTATTTTTTTAATCGTATACTAACTGCATTTTTATGAGCGTCTAAGCCTTCTGCGGCAGCCATTAATTCCACCGTTGTGCCAATGGCTTCCAATCCCTGCTGCGTCAGTTTCTGGTAAGTGATCTTTTTTACAAAGCTATCCACACTAACCCCACTGTATGCTTTTGCGAATCCATTGGTTGGCAAAGTATGGTTCGTGCCACTGGCATAATCGCCTGCACTTTCCGGAGAATAGTTTCCTAAAAAAACAGAGCCTGCATTCCTGATACCTGCAGCAATGGTTTCGTCGTGGGCACATGCAATAATCAGGTGTTCTGCTGCATATTCGTTTACCAATACAATGGCTTCATCCATATCTTTCATCACAATAGCAGTACTGTGCGCCAGGGCCTTTATTGCCAGTTCCCTGCGGGGCAGCACAGTTAATTGCTTTTCTAATGCGGCCTCCACCTGTCCAACGAATGATGCGTCTGTAGTAACCAAAAGCACCTGGCTGTCGGCTCCATGTTCTGCCTGGCTCAATAAATCAGCTGCAACAAAAGCCGCATTGGCAGTGGCGTCGGCAAGTACACAAACTTCACTGGGACCCGCCGGCATATCAATTGCCACACCGTCCTGCTGTATCAACTGTTTGGCACAGGTAACATACTGGTTCCCCGGCCCGAATATCTTATACACCTGCGGCACTGTTGCAGTACCATACGCCATCGCTCCAATAGCCTGCACACCACCGATTTTAAAAATCTTTGTGATCCCAACCAATTGGGCTGCGCAGAGAATAGCGGGTGGTAATTTTCCTTCTTTTCCGGGCGGTGAGCACAGGATGATTTCTTTACACCCGGCAATTTTTGCCGGGATGCCCAGCATCAGGATCGTGGAAAACAAAGGCGCAGTGCCCCCGGGAATATACAACCCTACTTTTTCAATTCCCACGCTTTTCCGCCAGCATTGTATGCCGGGCATTGTTTCTATGATCTCAACTCCTGCAACCTGCTTTTCATGAAACCGCCTGATATTATCTGCGGCCTGCTGAATGGCGTTCTTTAAGTCATCCGGGATCATTGTCAAAGCCTCATTGATTTCATCGTCTGTGACTAAAAAGTCGGCCAGCAGCACTCCGTCAAACTGTTTGGTAAACTGCCGGACAGCCGTATCGCCATCCTGCTTCACCACATCGAGCACGCCCCTTACCTTCTGATGTAATGTTGTTGTATCCAGTACAGGCCTTTGCAGTATTGTCTTCCACTGTTCTTTTGCCGGGTATTTAACAAGTTTCATAGTCAAAAATTCAGGAATTAAACAATCATCTTCTCTATTGGCACGACCAATATTCCCTGTGCACCCGCAGCCTTCAGCTGTTCAATGATATCCCAAAACTGGTTTTCATTAAGTACGCTGTGTACACTGCTCCATCCGGCTTCGGCCAGCGGCAATACTGTTGGACTTTTCATACCGGGTAAAAGCGCAATGATCTCATTTAATTTATCATTTGGCGCGTTCAGCAATACATATTTATTGTTGCGTGCTTTTTTGACGGACTGTATCCTGAACAATAAGCGGTCCAGCAATTGCTGCTTACCGGCATCCAATGTTTTGTTCCTGATCAGTACCGCCTGTGATTGCAGGATGGTTTCCACTTCTTTCAATCCGTTCATGAACAGGGTAGACCCGCTGCTTACCAGATCGCAGATTGAGTCGGCCAAACCAATGCCCGGTGCAATCTCCACGCTGCCGCTGATCTCGTGTATCTCTGCATCCACTCCTTGCTGTTTCAGGAAGTCTGCGACAATCACCGGGTAGCTCGTTGCAATTTTTTTCCCTGCAAGGAATTGCGCGCCGGCATATTCCTCATTGCGCCGAACAGCAATGCTGAGGCGGCATTTGCCAAAGCCCAGTTTTTCCACCACATCTACTTTCTTCTCTTTTTCATATACTACATTCTCCCCTACAAAGCCGATATCGGCAACTGCATCTTCTACGTATTGCGGAATATCGTCATCCCGTAAAAAGTAAACTTCTACCGGGAAATTGCTGGCCTCAGCTTTTAATTTGTTGACGCCATTTGTAATGTCAATGCCACACTCTTTTAACAGGCGCATGGAATCATCGTGTAAACGTCCGCTTTTCTGAATAGCTAATTTTAGCTTCATAAGATTGCTTTAAATGATGGATATTTTAAATAACAAAGGGCCTACCTTCCGGTAAGCCCTTTAATGTTTTATCACTATACACAAAACACCAACAGCCTACCCCTGGGGTAAGTAATGATGATGGTGGATATGTGCGAATAATTTCATAATGTGGCACAAAAGTAATGGCAATGACATTTACCTGCAAATTTTTTTCTGTTCAGCCTGTCAAACTCCTTTTCAGCCTACCCGTTTAATCAGTAACTTACCTGCTCAAAATACCATGTATATGCTTGCTTTTCTTCGTTTATCAGCAGCCTGTATTGTAGCGTTGTCCTGCTTTTCAGCCGCCAATGCCCAGCAAAAAAGAAAACTTATCTGGAGCGATGAATTCAATTACAAAGGGCTCCCTGATTCAACAAAATGGAGTTATGACGTGGGGGGACACGGCTGGGGAAACAGTGAATTGCAGTATTACACCCACCGAATGCTTAACAATGCCCGGGTAGAGAAAGGCCATTTAATCATTGAAGCAAGAAGGGAAGCCATGGACGGGATGAAATATACTTCTGCAAGATTAGTAACAAAGAGTAAGGGGGACTGGACTTTTGGCCGCATTGATGTAAGGGCCAGGCTGCCTAAAGGGCTTGGAACCTGGCCAGCTATCTGGATGCTTGGGAGCACAAAAAAATTAACCTGGCCCGACGATGGCGAGATTGACATTATGGAACACGTAGGATACGATCAGGGAGTCATCCATGCCTCTATTCATTGTAAAAAATATTATCACAGCATCGGCACACAGAAAACAGCTACTAAGGCCGTGTCGGACTGCAGTGATGCTTTTCATGTGTATTCGCTTGATTGGGATGCAGAAAGTATCACCATGCTGATCGACAACCAGCCTTATTTCAGTTTTAAGAACGAACACAGCGGAAAGGAAGCATGGCCTTTTGATACGCCTTTTCACCTGCTGCTGAATATTGCAGTAGGCGGTACATGGGGTGGCCAGAAAGGAGTTGAGGAAGGTATATTTCCACAACGTATGCTGGTGGATTATGTAAGGGTGTACCAGTGAGCCTGTCCGTCACTCTTTCAGCAATCGCTCCACCGTTTCGGCATATTCTTTTTTTAGTGCCTCATAATGTATGCCCGTTCCAGGTCCTTCAAAACCGGCATGGATCTTAGCTACCCTGCCTTTTTTATCTATAAAAATGGTAGAAGGGAATGATTGAATCCGGGTCAGCTGAGGCAAGGTTTTTTCTGTTCGCAAACTGTCTCCCACTGCCACACCGGTGATCAGTAAAGGGTATTGTACGCCGAACCTGTCTTTGAATTTTTGTACGCTTTTCTTAGCCCTTTCAAAATCTGTACTGTATTCATAAGCCAGTCCCACTACTTCTACCCCCCTGTACCTGTTCTGGTTGTAGAATGCGCTCAGAAAAGCCGTTTCATCCATACAATTCGGGCACCAGGATCCCATGATCTGCACAATGACCACTTTGTTCTTAAAACGCTGGTCATGGATAGCCACCATTTTTTTATTCAGGTCGGGAAAACTGAAGTTTAATCTTTCTTCCCCGTTTTTCAGGTACATGGCGGCGACATCAGATACGGTAGCCTGTGCATTTTTAGTTGCCACCCATGTTAACGAAGCCGTGCTTCCGGAATAGAAATGGCCTTCAGTCAGTTGCTGATCGCCGCTGACCTTAGCCGTAAAGAAATAGGCATGCATACCGTCAAAGGTGGAAAGCTTCAGTGTATCTCCGTTGACCACGCCTCCCAGGTAACGGTAATCCCCGGTAGCTGTAAGCATGGTGCCACTCAATACATTCCCTTTTTGTACAAATTCACCTACTGCATTTTCATTCAGCTTGTCTTCTTCGATAAAATGGATCGCCCAACGGCCGGTAAGATTGTGAACCGGGGGTAACGCTGCGGGAAAGCGGGTTTTATTTTGTGCCACTGCCGTAAACGGCATTTGTACTGTTCCTTTCCTGCTTTCCTTGATCCAAACCCCTTCCAGTTGTCTACCTCCCGTAAGCTTTGCGCTGAACCCTGATTCAAACACAGGCATTTGTATCCATACAGAATCTTTACTTACCCTGATATTATCCACTTTCATACGTTCTCCCGCATTCAATATATACAGCACTGCTTTTTTATTATCCCGGCCAACCTCAAAATTGAATACGATATGATTGCCATCTTCCCGCAGCAACTGCGCCCTCCAGGTACCTTGCTGTAATGTATTTTGTGCATTTACCGCGCAAATACCGATCATCATTGCCAGTAACAACACCCATTGTTTCATATATCTCTGCTGTTCTTAATTTGGTTACAAAATTATAACTAAGCTGCCGGACATGCATTATAGCAAATTGAAGATAGGCAATACTGCCCTGAATGAGCTCATTTATGCAGGTAAAAAAGACTATGCTGTAATCATTCTAATCTTTATCTTACAGTTTCGAAACCCCCGACACTATGCGCTTTATCATTGCTTCCATTTTATTGCTTTGTACCTCCCTGCTTTCGGCACAAGATTATTATCTCTTTGTTGGCACTTATACAAGCGGCAAAAGCAAAGGTATTTATGTATTCCGATTTAACAGCACCACCGGTGAAGCACAATGGGTAAGTAATACCGACAGCAGCAACAATCCTGCTTTCCTGGCGATTGCCCCCAATGGTAAAAACGTCTATGCCATCAACGAAGCGGGGCAGGATATTTCAGGACATGTAAGTGCGTTTTCATTTGACGCTGCAACCGGGCAGTTACAATTCATCAACCAGCAGCCCAGCGGCGGTGCCGGGCCCTGTTTTGTTACCACTGACAAAACAGGCAGGTGGGCACTGGTGGGCAATTATGTCGGTGGAAGCCTTGCTGCGCTGCCTATAAAAGCAGACGGTTCCCTGGCGCCTTTTTCCCAGCTGATACAACATGCAGGCAGAAGTATCAATCCACAACGGCAGGAAAAACCACATGTTCATTCCACTTTTCTATCGCCTGATGAACAATATGTACTGGCACCCGACCTCGGTCTTGATAAAGTAATGATTTATGAATTCAATAAAAATAACAGGCAGCCATTAAAGGCCGCACCGGTTCCTTATGCCTTGTCCGCTCCCGGCAGCGGGCCACGCCACCTCACCTTTCACCCCAATAACCGGTTTGTTTACTTAATGGAAGAAATGAGCGGAACTGTATCTGTATTTGCTTATGATAAAGGTACCCTCAGAAAACTGCAAACCATTGCAACCCATCCGGCAGACTTCAAAGGACAGCCAGGCAGTGCAGATATACATGTATCGCCAGATGGTAAGTTCTTATATGCATCTAACCGTGGTGAAGAAAACAATATCGCCATCTTTGCCATTGATGGCTTAACAGGAAGGCTTGCTGCAAGAGGCTATCAGCCCGTTCCCGGTGCATGGCCACGCAATTTTATCATCGACCCGAAAGGTAAATTCCTGCTTGTGGCCAACCAAAAAACGAATAATATAGTGATCTATAAACGGGATAAAGAGACCGGTATGCTGCAGGAAACATTACAGCAACTGGAAGTACCGAACCCTGTATGCCTGAAGTTGCTGCAAATAAAGTGATGTAGCTGCTGTTGTTCATTTCTTGAAAGAAAAAAAGCTGCCATGCAATATTGGAAAATCAAAACATCGTTGTTTCTGAACTACTTTGTATTTGCCATACTCCTGAACAGTGTGGGCACAGTTATTCTGCAGGTGCAACATAATTTTGGTGTATCGGAAGGATCTGCATCCATATTGGAAGCCTGCAAAGACCTGAGCATTGCCATTGTTTCTTTCCTTATCTCCTCCTATATCGCGCGAATTGGTTACAGGCGTGCTATGCTGATTGCATTGGGGTTTATCAGTGTTATTTGCTTCATGATGCCTTTTACCGCCAGTTTTATTGCTACAAAATTACTTTTTATTGCAGTAGGGTCCAGTTTCGCATTGATCAAAATGTCTGTATACAGCACCATTGGACTCGTTACGAAAGATGAAAAGGAACACATCAGTCTCATGAATTTCCTTGAATCATTCTTCATGATCGGTATCCTTACCGGTTATTTCGTATTCAGCTATTTTGTTGACAATAATCATCTTCAGTCTACGGCCTGGCTCAAAGTTTATTATTTCTTAGGCGGTATCTCATTGCTCGCATTCCTGCTGTTGCTGAGCGCCCGCCTAGATGAATCAGCTATTCATGCAGATGAATCCAGCTCCTTACTCAAAGACTTTGGTCACATGTTCGAGCTCATGGTAACGCCCCTTGTACTTGTTTTTATATGCTGTGCATTTTTTTATGTATTGATAGAGCAAAGCATCATGAGCTGGTTGCCTACTTACAATAACAAGGTATTATTGCTGCCTGCCGCCCTCAGTATACAGATGGCAAGCATACTGGCGGGATCTACGGCATTGGGGCGTTTTCTCGCAGGCATTGTATTAAAGAAACTGAACTGGTTCCTGGTGCTGACAGCCTGCCTGCTGCTGGCCGCCGTATTAATTGTAACAGCCATCCCGCTTGCAGAAAATGTAGCGGGTCATACTGTTACCGGCTGGACAAATGCACCAATGGCAGCATTTGTGTTCCCATTGATCGGTTTATTACTCGCACCCGTATATCCTGCCGTTAACTCCGTTATACTGAGCACACTGCCGGTGCAAAGGCATGGATTGATGTCGGGACTCATTATTATATTCTCAGCGCTGGGAGGTACAACAGGTTCCATTATTACCGGCCATATTTTTCAGCATTACGGTGGCCAGAAAGCATTCTATTTCTCGCTGGTACCAATTGCCATCCTCCTTATCTGCCTGTTCCTGTTCAGGCGCTTACAGCAGCGATACAAGGCTACCCATTCCTGATTAATCAACAGCACTAAACTTTCTCTGCATGCCATCGCAACCATTTTTTGATATCACCAGCCTTTCGCCGTTGTATGAAGACGTACAGCTGGCCAGGATTTTCCCCGATTCAAAATTCTTTGTTGATTGCAGTCCCGCTATTGCTCCGGAAGTAATACTTACCTCCTACGCTACTGAAAAAACACAACGCGGTTTCCATCTTTTATCGTTCGTCAGCAAGCACTTCATTTTTCCGGTGGACAAGCAAACGGGTTATACATCGGCCAACAAACCGCTTGCCCAGCATTTATCAGACCTGTGGCATGTATTGAGTCGCGCGCCCGGCGATGAGCAGCACAGTACACTCATCCCGCTCCCCCATCCTTATATTGTTCCCGGCGGACGTTTCAGGGAAATTTACTATTGGGATAGCTATTTTACCATGCTTGGGCTACAGGTAGCCAGGCAAACAGATATGATGGAAAATATGGTAGCAAATTTTGCGCACCTTATCCATACAGTCGGTTTTATACCCAATGGTAACCGGACCTATTATCTTGGCCGTTCTCAACCGCCTTTCTTCTCACTGATGGTGGCGCTCCTGCAGGAAGAAAAAGGTCAGGAAACAATGCTACGATATAAGGATGCACTGGAAAAAGAATATCATTTCTGGATGAGCGGGCACCGGGTTGTGCAGATGCCGAATGGGCTTGTCATGAATCGCTATTGGGATGATTATGATACACCAAGGCCTGAAGCATATATAGAAGATATTGAAATAGCCCACCAGGCAAACAGACCCGCCAATGAAGTGTACCGGCATATACGGGCCGCCGCTGAGTCCGGATGGGATTTCAGCAGCCGGTGGTTCGGGGACGGGGAAAATATGACAACCATTCAGACAACAGACATCATACCGGCAGATCTTAATTGCCTGTTATTATTTCTGGAAACAAGTTTGCGCAGCATATACCAGGAGTTGAATGACCAACAACTGGCCGATCAGTTCTTAAATAATATCCGTCGCAGAAAGGAAGCCATACAGGAATACTGCTGGAACCAGGAACGGGGGTTCTATTTCGATTATAATATTAAAGAACAGCGTTTTTCAGACGCTTATACGCTTGCTGCTGCTTATCCCCTTTTTTTCAATATAGCCGATCAAAACCAGGCCAGACAGGTAGCATTACTGATTAATGAAAAATTCATGAAACCTGGAGGTTTGGTCACTACACTTAACTTCACCGGCCAGCAATGGGATGCCCCGCTCGGATGGGCGCCATTGCAATGGATCGCTTACAAAGGGTTGCGTAATTATGCGTTTGATGAAATAGCCCGGCAGGTAAAGCACTGCTGGTTACAAACCAATGAAAAGACCTATGAAGTGACGGGAAAAATGATGGAAAAATACAACGTAGCAGATGTCTCCAGTACCGCCAGTGGCGGCGAATACCCCAACCAGGATGGCTTTGGCTGGACCAATGGCGTCTATTTAAAGCTGAAGAATATGTAACCCGGCCATCGAACAATAAGCTCCGCATCAATGCCTATGTTTATGCTTCTTTTGTACCATATGGTCTGAAGACCTGGGCTCCTCCGTTTTTCTCATCTGGTACTGCAGTGCACCCAATGCAATGAGGAACATACCAGTCATCAGGAAAAAATATTGCAGGAAATAGTCGTCTCCCAGAATGACCATTTGGGTAATCACGCAGGCAGTTACCACCGCACCTTGTACAATGACCGCTACAGGGTACCATTTATAACGTCTGGTAATGATGATAATTGTAATGAGGCTCAATACGCCAAAGGCAAGTAACAATATCCATCCGGGCAGGGTATAATCTTTGAATATGGTTCCATTCAGCAGGTAAAAAGGAAGCCCCAGGGCGCTACCGCTGGGATCCAAAATCATGCGAATACCAAAATAAAGGTTACAAACGCTAACCACTATTAATATCGCAATCGACAACTGACGGGCTGTTTTCATAGATGGCTATTTACATCCGGGGAGCAGTATGGCCTTGTTAAGTTACGATAAAAACGTGAAAACTACGCATTGTGTCGCCTTTAGAGGCCTGTCTTTCTCCTGTCAACCCCATAAAAAGCAGTTTATCTGCGACGTAGAAAATCGCGGAACCAGTAGCCGGAATCCTTAATGGTGCGAAGCTGTGTGGCAAAATCAATGTGTATAAGACCAAACCGGGCAGTATATCCTTCAGCCCATTCGAAGTTGTCAGTCAGGCTCCATGCAAAATAGCCGCCTATGTTCACCCCTTCTTTTTTAGCGCGCAGCGCTGCTGTCAGGTATTGCTGAAAATAATCGACCCTTTTCTCGTCCTTTACCCTGCCATTGATGAGTTCATCTTTAAAAGCTGCGCCGCTTTCGCTAATAATAATTTCTTTGACGCCACCATATAACCAGAACCGTTTGATCATGCGGTAGAAACTGTCGGCATTGATCTCCCATCCCATACCGGTATGCGGAACTTTGCGCGCAACGGCTTTCACTTCTGATGCGTGCAGATACGGTACCAGGGCATTGTACTTTACAGTAGTGGCAAAATAATTCTGTATACCAATAAAATCAAAATTAAACTGCATACGCTCTGTATATTTCCATGCCTTATTGTGCAAGTGGAGTTTATCGAGCAGCGGAAAATTTTCTTCCTGCGGATATCCCCGCCCAAGAGAAGGTTCTATAAACAGGCGGTTCAATAACGCATCTGCTCTTCTTGCCGCCAGCACGTCTTCTTCCCTGGATGAAAAAGGCATGACTTCACTGCAGGAGAAAGTAGTGCCTACCCTCGATTTCGTCACCATTGATCTTACAATACGCCCGCCTTCAGCCTGGCACAAAGCAGCGTTGTGCACAGCAGGCAGGAAGTTGATCAGCCCCGTTTTACCAGGTGCGTGCCTGCCCAGCATATAGCCCAGGGAAGTAAACCCCATCGGTTCATTCAATATGATCCAATTCTTTACTTTATCACCAAAATTCTCTGCACATACCGTTACAAACCTGGTAAACCATTTCAACATCTGGTGACTCGCCCACCCACCGTCTTTTTGCAATTCATGTGGAAGATCCCAGTGATAGAGTGTAACATAAGGTACCAGTCCTAATTCCAGGCATTCATCTATCAGCCGGTGATAAAATGCAACACCATCTTTGTTGACCCTCCCCATTCCCTCCGGCAATATGCGGCTCCAGGAAATAGAAAAGCGAAAAACAGAAAAACCGAGCGCTTTTACCAGTATAAGGTCGTCTTTATACCGGTGATAAAAGTCACAGGCTTCGTAAGGTTTAGCACCGCCTTTTATTTTTCCCTGGCGTCTTGAAAAAGTATCCCAGATCGACAACCCACGGCCGTCAAGGTTATAAGCCCCTTCATTTTGTGCAGCGGCCAATGCTACACCCCATTGAAATGCGGGACCAAAAGAACGGGAAGAGATTTGAGTATAAGGCTGCAAGCTGTAATATTTCTGCTAAGTTGATGAACAGGAAGTTATAGTCATATTAAGGTAAGGTTATTTTTGAGAACAGCGCAGCACAATGATGCATCAGTGAAGCAAAAAAATGACCTGGCCTGCCTTGCCGGGTCATTTTAATTGGGGAGGTGCTTAAAACCAGATTTTCTTACTAACTAAGGACTGCACCCTTCAGCAATTGAATCAATCTATCCAATTGCCGGCCTAAAACTAGTTGCTTAATAGAATATTAATTTTTTCTGGTTGGCACATCATTCAACAATTTTGGCAGCTGTGTGCCTTGACTGGCTTAATTGTACTTCGTTTAATTAAGCTGTTGATCATAAACGAATTACCACTGAATTGAATGCAAACCCGTCCTTACCGCAACGCTCCTTTTTATCATTCCCGAGCCGTTCAGTCAGTAAAATTTTACAAAAGATTTAATTAAACGTTTGTTTAAGTCAAACATTTGTTTAACCTTTGCGTTGTCAATCCATCTATCATGAGTATCGATAAGAAAGAACATATTGTCAGGGCTGCCATTGAACTTTTTGCAGAGAACGGCTTTGAAGGCACATCCGTTCGCGACATTGCCGCCAGCGCCGGTGTCAATATTGCTATGATCAATTATTACTTTGGTTCAAAAGAGAAACTCTTCGAAGCCATGGTTGAAGAGAAATCAACCTTTTTCAGGGAAAAATTAGAAGAGATCCTGCAAGATGGTACAAAAAATGAGCTCGCTAAAATAGATGCCATCATTGACAATTACGTTAACCGGCTGATGTCTCAGCACAAATATCACCGTGTTATTCACCAGGAGCTGATGCTGAAGCAGCGCGAGGGATTGCATGATAGCATTGTTGCAACGTTCGCTAAAAATAAAGCCGTCATGAAAAGCATTCTCGAGCAGGGAATGAAAAAGAAAATATTTCGCAAAGTTGATCCTGAATTTACCATAGTAACCATGTTAGGCACTATCAACCAGGTGCTGTTATCCAAGCCAATGTGCAAGTTCCTTGTTGACAAAGGAGAAGATTTTGATCCTTACACCGATGAGGTTTTCAAAAAAAGGCTTGTTACTCACATCAAGCAGGTCATGCACGCGCACCTGTTAAACAAATAACAACAACAAACCATAAACAACAAACCCCAAATTTTCACATCATATGTCCCAGCAAAAGAAACCCAAAGCAAAAAAATCTCCTTTAAGGACAATTGTTCTGAGCATCGTATTCCTGGTTGCAGCTTATTTTGGTTATACCAAAATACATTTTGCGTTAACGCACGAAACCACTGATAACGCTCAGATAGAAACACAAATCACGCCTGTACTTCCACGTGTGGCCGGTTATGTGAAAAATATTGTCGTGAAAGATTATGACTCTGTAAAGACAGGTCAATTACTGGTTGAACTGGACGATGCCGAATTGCAAACACAATTGCTTGAAATGGAAGCCGATTATAAACAGGCGGAGGTGGACGTCATCAATGCCAAAGCTGCGCTCAACAACGCCCTTGTTTCATTACGTGTGAATAAAGGAAGCATTGAACTCAGTGATGTGCGCAGGAAAAAAAGTGAAGATGACCTCAAAAGAGATCAAAACCTTTTTACTGACCAGGCGATCACAAGAAAACAGTTAGACGACAGTAAATACAATGCTGAAACTGCCAACCAGCAATACCAGAATACCAAAACAGATCTTGCTTCTGCCGAAAGCCGTATTGCGGTCCTTCAGGCGGGCATAGCAAAAGCAACGGCGGCATTGGGGGTAAAACAGGCTAAGATTGAACAGACCAGGTTAAAACTTACTTATACAAAAATATATGCGCCGCAGGCTGGTAAGATTGGCAAGAAGAATGTGTCTGAAGGGCAGTATGTACAGGCCGGCACTCCGCTGTTCTCCATCGTCAATGATACAACTTACTGGATCGTGGCCAACTTCAAAGAGAACCAGTTAAAAAAATTGTATCCCGGCAAAGAAGTGGATATTGAAATGGATGCTTACCCCGATGTAAAACTAAAAGGCAAAATAGAAAGCCTGAGTGAAGCAACCGGCGCAAAATTTTCCTTACTCCCTCCGGATAATGCCAGTGGCAATTTTGTGAAAGTAACACAGCGTGTGCCAGTAAAAATACAGATCGCTGATATCGAAAAGAACAAACACCTGCTGCGCGCCGGATTAAGTGTATACGTAAGTTCAGAAATCAACTAATTCAATTATGGCAACGCCCAAAGGATTTGCAAAAGCAATCATTGTAATTACAACGGTTACGGCTGCAATCATGGAATTGATTGACACCTCCATTGTAAACGTGGCATTAAGCGATATGAGTGGCAGCCTTGGTGTGAATATCGAAGATATCAGCTGGGTTATAACTTCCTATGCCATCGCCAACGTTATCATTATTCCGCTGACAGGTTTTCTCGCAGAGTACTTCGGAAGAAAGAATTATTATATTGTCTCGATGGTGATCTTTACGGTTGCGTCTTATATGTGCGGACAATCAACCAGTCTTGTAGAGATCATCATCTGGCGCTTCATACAGGGGGTTGGCGGCGGAGCCCTGCTTTCCACATCTCAGGCCATCTTATTCGATGCATTTGAACCTAAGGACAGGCCCATTGCTTCGGGGTTATTTGGAATGGGATTGGTATTGGGGCCAACACTGGGACCAACACTGGGTGGTTATATCATCGATCACGCTTCATGGCCTTTGATCTTTATGATCAATATACCCATCGGCATCATTGCTACTTTTCTGTCGTTTACTTTTATTGATCAGAAGGAAGGGGAAGGAAAGAATAAGAAGAACATTAAAATTGATTACACCGGTATCCTGCTACTGACAGTTGGCATCGGATGTTTACAGTACATGCTGGAAAGGGGTGAATCGGAAGATTGGTTCAGCAGCAAAACGATCATCGTAACTTCCATATTAGCAGCCATTGGATTGATTGCATTTATCTGGTACGAGTTAAGTATCAAGAACCCCGCAGTTAATCTTAAAGTATTGAATAACAGGAACCTCGCTTTTACTACTATTTTTACCTTTGTCGTTGGCATAGGTTTGTTTACCTCTGTATTCGTGTTTCCTGTTTTGGCACAACGCACGTTAGGCTATTCGGCATACGAAACCGGGTTAACCCTACTGGCCCCAACCATGATCACCGTTATCATGATGCCCGTTATTGGCAAATTAATGAGCAAGGGGGTATCTCCGATTCCCTTTGTGGTAATTGGGTTCTTATTGTTTGCAGGTTATTCCTGGTTAAGTGCAGGGGTAAGTCCGGATGTAAACAAAAATGATTTCTTTTTCCCTCTGGCACTGCGTGCCGTAGGCATCAGCATGGTCCAGTTGCCGCTGATCAACCAGGCCGTTGCGGGATTGCAACCGAAAGATTATGCGTCGGGCATCGCGCTGAATAATATGACACGTCAGCTGGGTGGCGCTTTTGGTATTGCATTGGCCAATAACTACATCGCCCACCAGTATGCACAACACCGGTATGACCTTGTTTCAAAAGTAACAGGCGAATCGCAAATGTTCCTGGAACGGAGTAACATCATTGCGCAAGGTATCATTGCCAGAACAGGAGATGCAGCCGGTGCGAGCACTAAAGCCGTTGCCACTATTAATAACCTGGTGGACAGGCAATCGTACTTCCTTTCCTACCTTGACACTTTCCGCCTGATCACCATCTTCTTTATACTCGTCATACCATTGGTTGGTTTTCTGAGGGTGAAGAAAAAGTCAGCAGCAGAAATGGCAGCTACCATGAAGGCAGCGGCTGAAGCACATTAAAGGAACCAGGAGATTAAACCAATCAAGAAAATACACACAAACAGCAGAATCAGTATACAATGAAAAAGATATGCATTACAACCTTCTTTCTTTTTATTGCGTTGTTGTCACAGGCGCAAGTAACTGTGAACAACGAATTAAAAAGCCTGATCACACAATCGTTCGGCTTTTTTCCGAAAGTGAAGGAAGTGGAACAAACAGTCGCAACAGCAGGGGAAAAAATAGTATTAACGCAATTGAATCAATTTCCGGATGTAACCTCAGATGCCTCTTATGCTTATGTAAAGCCTAAAATAGAGCTCCCTTTAAATGGCGAGAATTTCCAGTTTGCCCCTGTGCACAATGTCAGCGGCGCCGTAAACGCCACTTATGCTTTGTTTGATTTCGGCAGGCTGAAGGCGAATATTGAAAGGTCAAAAGACGACCTGCAGTACGCCAGGCACCGTGTGGATGACGTAAAAGCACAACTGGCAAACCAGGTCAGCATCGTGTATTATAATATTGTGTACCTGGAAAAAACAATCCGCATACAGGATAGTGTACTGAGTTATCTCAATCAAAATAAAGTGGTTGTTGAGAGCCGTTTAAAGAATGGCGATGCATTGAAAATAGACCTGCTCAACATACAGGCTTCTATCGATAACGAGATCAACCGGAAGGTAGACCTCAATAATAGCCTGCAGAAACAATTGAACCTGCTGGAATACACCACCGGCATCAAACAGAGTAATGGAAAGGCTTTTGATTTTGATATCAACCTCGTCGATGCCACTTCAGCCCTTGGATTGGCACAAACCAATAATCCTGATTTTGCTTTAGCCAAAGACAGGATCAAACAGGCTGAAAGCGATCTCGCCATTACAAAAGTGGCAGAAAGGCCAACCGTTGGCCTGAAAGCAGCCGCCGGTATTAAGAACGGGTACGTGCCTTATATAGCCGATATGAGGTTTAACTATATGGCCGGCATTGGTTTCTCTCTACCCATTTACAATGGCGGCAGAAATAAACAACAACAGAAACTGCAACAGAACATGATCAGGCAAAATGAATTGGCTGCAGAAAGCCTGAGCAGTACATATAAAAAAGATATTGACCAGGCGCTTACAGACATCAACACGAATTTAGAAAGGATCAGAAACACAGAAGGGCAGATAGAACAGGCAAGAACTGCACAAATACTGGCTGCTAACCGTTTTAAAAATGGCGCAGGCACGAACCTCGAAATCACCAATGCCAGCACCAATGTGCAACGCGCAGAACTGACCAAACTGCAGTATGAATACCAGCTATGCTTAGCCAAAGTGGAATTGTCGAAATTGATGGGATACCAGTATTGGTAATAAGTAAAAAGTCAAAATATACCCCTTTGACTTTTTACTTTTGAATTCATTTTGCTTCAAACCATATTGGTTTTTCATCATCCGGCTCCGCGTTGTAATTGATAAAGAGTTCTTCGCCGGCTGCTATCTCTTTGACTGAAGTAATGCGCATGATCTCCTGTTCAAAATCCATTTCATAAAGGCAGTTGGCATTATAGGAATGGTTATACAAAGAAAGATAACCAAGCGCCACGCAGGCGCCTTTGTATTCATTTCCCCATTCAAAAATATAATCGAACAGCAGGGTCTGCTCTACTTTTTGCCTGTCATCCGGCCCCAATACAAGGACCGGGGATATTTCTACAATAGTGCCTTTGGCAATGGGTTCTGCAGTAAATACACCCCTGCCTCTGTCGGACGAGGTGGCAATGGTGAGACAAGGTAAAATCATTGGTAGCCAGTGGTTTGTATTTTGTGATCAATCAATTGGGCCTGGTAGCTGCAAACTACAAAAAGTTCAGCCTGTAAAACCCGATTCCCGGGCTCTAATTCCCAATTCCTCCCTAAATTGCGCCTATGTCATTGGAATTGGAACAACCCGGCATACATGAGCAATTTGAACAGTTGATCGCCAAAGAAGATAAGCTGGAAATAAGAGAATTTCTCGACCACCAGAACATCAGCGATGTGGCCGACCTTATCAATACATACCCTGAATATGAGGCGCAGATCATTGCCAATATGGCCATTCACCGGGCGGCCAGTGTATTCAAAATTCTTGACATAGCACAGCAAAAAGACATTGTCAAGGAATTACCCTCTGCTAAAACAGCAGAGCTGCTGAACGAACTGCCTGCCGATGACCGTACCGATTTTCTGGAAGAACTACCCAAAGCAGCCATTCGTGACCTGATCAAACTATTGGACCCGCAGGAAAGAAGGATCACCCTCTCCATGCTGGGTTACCCGGAAGACAGTGTAGGCCGTTTGATGACACCTGATTATGTTTATGTCTATGCTTATAATACTGTAGCAGAAGTATTCAGCACCATCCGGAAGCATGGTAAAAACAGTGAAACAGTTGATGTGATCTATGTGATAGATGCCAAAGGAGAATTGGTGGATGACGTCAGGATCAGGGATGTGATCCTCGCCCCTCCCGACAAACGTATTGATGAGATCATGGATGGCCGGGTAGTATCCCTTAATGTGAACGATGACCAGGAACATGCCAGCCAGGTGTTTAAAATGAATAACCGTGTGGCGCTTCCTGTGGTTGATGACAACAATATATTGCTTGGTATTGTAACCATCGACGATATGTTATGGGTAGCCAATGAAGAGTTCAGTGAGGACATGCAGAAGATGGGAGGTACCGAAGCATTGGATGAACCATACCTGGATATTCCGCTGCTGAAATTATTCCGCAAGCGCATTGGCTGGCTGGTGGTATTGTTCTTGGGCGAAATGCTCACGGCTACTGCTATGGGGTATTTTGAAGACGAGATAGCGAAAGCAGTCGTCCTGGCACTCTTTGTTCCATTAATTATTTCCAGCGGCGGTAACAGCGGTTCGCAGGCATCTACCCTGATCATACAGGCGATGGCTGTTGGTGAAATCACGATTGCTGACTGGTGGCGGGTATTGCGAAGAGAACTGTCGAGCGGTTTATTATTGGGTGCAGTCCTCGGTATCATCGGTTTTATCCGTGTAGCAGTATGGCATTCCATCGCCCCGCAGTTATATGGCCAGCACTGGATGATGATTGCCTCAACAGTAGGATTCTCATTGATAGGTGTGGTACTGTGGGGCAGTTTATCCGGCTCCATGCTCCCCATTTTCCTAAAAAAACTCGGTGCCGATCCGGCGGTATCTTCGGCTCCTTTTGTAGCAACGCTGGTAGACGTAACGGGACTGATCATTTATTTCAGTGTTGCCTATATCTTCCTGCAGGGGTTGTTATTATAACTTAGCTTAATTTTGTCAAAAATTTCATTATGGGTGTTGCAGATCAATTAGCACAACTGAAAGCCGAAAAATCGGCTGCCAACCTGAAAGCCGGAAATGATTTCCTGGCTGCGAATAAACAAAGGACTGAAGTTACAGCATTACCCAGCGGGTTACAATACGAAGTATTGGTGCAGGGTGAAGGAGAAAAACCGCAGGCGCATCATGAAGTAACCTGTCATTATCACGGCACATTAATCAACGGTACCATATTCGACAGCTCTGTTCAAAGAGGGCGCCCGGCGTCCTTCCCTTTGAGTATGGTTATCAAAGGCTGGACCGAAGGTTTACAATTAATGCCGGCAGGAAGCAAATGGCGTTTCTTTATTCCGTCACATTTAGCTTATGGCGACAGGCAGGTAAGTGCCGAGATCGGACCCAACAGCACTTTGGTGTTCGACGTGGAGCTGATCAGCTTTAAATGAGACTGTAACCCGCCTATATCATTTCACTCAGCTCTAACCAGCGCAGTTCTTTCTGTTCCAATAACCGCGTAATGGCAATCATTTGATCGCTGAGCTTGCTGAGCGCTTCGAAAGAAAGACTACCCTGGCTCATTTTTCCGGTAATGATTTTCTTTTCCTCTTCGAGGGCCGGCATTTCTTTTTCAAGCAATTCAAATTCCCGTTTTTCTTTAAAACTCATTTTCTTTTTGACAATAACTGCTACTTCCTGCTTCTCATTAGCGGTTGCCGGTTGTTGCACCGCCGGTGATTGGCGGCTGCTGCCCATCTCTTCCTGTTCTTTCAGCCATATCCTGTACTGTGTATAGTTACCCGGGAAATCGCGCACTTCGCCATTGCCTTCAAATATAAACAGGTGATCTACCAGCCTGTCCATGAAATAACGGTCATGCGAAACAATCATAACACAACCCTGGTACTCACCTAAGAAATTTTCCAGCACAGCCAGGGTAGGCAGGTCCAGGTCATTGGTAGGCTCGTCTAAAATGAGGAAGTTAGGATTCCGGAACAGGATTGTCAGTAATTGCAGACGCTTTTTTTCGCCGCCACTTAATGATGACAGGTAGGTATATTGTTTATCCGGTGCGAACAGGAAGAGTTCCAGGAACTGGGCTGCGCTTAAACTGCCACCCTTTGCCAAAGGAAAACTCTCGGCAAATGTTTTCACGTATTCTATTACACGCAGGTTCTCTTTAATAACAAGTCCCTGTTGCGAAAAATTCCCAAATACCACCGTATCGCCCACATTAATCTTACCACTGTCGGCCGGCTCCAGCAGTTGAAGAATGTTCAGGAAGGTAGATTTGCCAACGCCATTCTTTCCTATCACCCCTACACGCTCCCCTTTACTGAAGGTATAATCAAAGCCTTTCAAAATCTTTTGTTCGCCAAATGATTTATATACTTTTTTCAATTCTATGATCTTGCCGCCCATTCTGCTCATCTTCATTTGCAATTGTACCTGGGCATCTTCTATTTTCTGTTTGGCCCTGGCTTCTACTTCGTAAAAATTATCCTGCCGGCTTTTACTTTTGGTGGTACGCGCTTTGGGTTGTTTGCGCATCCATTCCAGTTCCTTGCGATATTCATTACGGGCTTTATCAATGCTTGACTGCTCGCTATCCAGCCGGGCGGCTTTCTTTTCCATGTAGTTTTCATAATCGCCCTTGTACACATACATGTTCTCCCGCTCCAGTTCCCATATCTCTTCGCTGACAGCGTCTAAAAAATAGCGGTCATGGGTCACAAGCAACAGTGTGATATTTTCTCCATTCAGGTAATGTTCCAGCCATTCGATCATTTCCACATCAAGGTGATTGGTGGGCTCATCCATCATCAGCAAAGTGTGCTTATGCTCAAAACCAATATCAATCAGGGTTTTGGCAAGCGCTACCCGTTTACGTTGTCCGCCGCTCAGTTCACTAACAGGGTTTTGCAAGTGATGAACATTCAATTTGCTGAGTATTTGTTTGACCCTGGCTTCAAAATCCCATGCATCCAGGTCATCCATTAACGTAATAGCTTCAGCAATCTTTTCTCCGTCTTCCGCTTCTGCTGCAGCTTCATACGCGCGTATGGCGCTGATGACAGGATGGTTGAGGTGAAAGATGTTTTCCAGCACCGTTTTGCTTTCATCAAATTTTGGGTCCTGTTCAAACAAGGCAACAGTTACGTCTTTATGTACCCATAACTTGCCCGAATCGGGTGTCTCAGCACCGGCGAGTATTTTTAATAAGGTTGATTTACCTACGCCGTTACGGGCTATCAGGGCTATTTTATCGCCCTCATTGATATGGAAGGATATATTGTTGAATAAGGGATTGACGCCATAGCTCTTGGTCAATCCTTCAGCTGATACATAATGCATGCTGCAAAGATAAGGTGTAGCATGCAGCGGGCAGTGTAATACTGCAACCAACAATGGCTGGCAGCACCATGAGGCTTATAAATACCCCAATGAAGAAGCGCCGGGTAATTCTTCTGCCAGGCGCATCAGTTCCCTGCGGGCATGCCAAAAATTATAGACCCTGGCTATCAGCATCACTGCGATGGAAAAAAAGACGTACAGCAATATTGCATTGGTGATGCCTAACTTAATCACAGGGATGATATTGGTGGCTACCAATAATACATACCCCATGAGTGTATAGATCCCAAATACATTGCTTTGGTGAAAATCGTTGGCAGCATATTGCTTCACAATCCTGTTTTCTATCCGCCTGTTTTCCTCTTCTGAGAGCTGGCTCAAATGTACTTTGATGGTTCGTTTCTGGGTATGAAACAAACCCATCTCATGCGCGATATTTTTAATATCTGCCGCAGTGCTGACGATGATCTGCTGTTGCATATGGCTATGTTTTAGTGCGTAAGTTGACTTATCAACGGGGCTACTAAATTAACTAAAACTCTGTTGTATGACAAAGGGGAAAACCCCCATTTTTTAAACGCCCGGAAATCCTCCCCCCTTCCTGCCAGCAGTCAGCCAATAGCTTGTATCAATCTCCGTTGCAGGTGTTCCTTCACCTCATGGAACCACTCTTCCCTTACAATACTCAATACAATGGAATCCCTTCTTCCCCCTTCCGCCTTGGGCATGTGACTGCGAAGGATACCTTCCACCTTACAGCCAATACCTTTCATCGCTGCAATGCTGCGCATATTGTTATTGTCTGCCCGGAACTCCACCCTTTCCATCCCAAGCGTTTCAAATGCAAACTGCAACAGCAGGAATTTACAGTGCTTATTGAGTCCCGTTCCCTGGAAAGCCCTGCCATACCAGGTATAACCCAGTAATAAAGTCTGGTAAGCCAGGTTAATATCATAAAAACGTGTACTGCCTGCATATTGCCGGGTACGTTTATCAAATACAATGAACGGGTATTCTTTTTTATTTTCCCTGCCCATCAGGGCCATTTGGATATACTCCTGAAGATTTTTTTCACCTGCCGCTTTTTGCAGGGAGTACTGCCAGATTTCCGGCTCATTTTGCGAAAAATTGCGCAAATTTACGCAATCGTTTGCGTTTAAAGGGCGCAATAACACGCAATCGTCTTCCAAAATATGGTCTTTTGAAAAATCAAATATGTAATTCATTGAACATATTTATACTATGAACAAATTTTTAGATGCCGTTCGTGGCATCCTCAATTAACTAAATTAACTATTCTTGCAATCTAATTCAATTTAAAAAACTATGTGTGGAATTGTCGGGTACACCGGGCCGAGAGAAGCCTATCCTGTTATATTAAAGGGATTAAAAAGACTGGAATACCGTGGATACGACAGTGCCGGTGTGGCACTGATGAACAGCAGTCAATTAAAAGTATACAAGAAAAAAGGGAAGGTAGCCGAGCTTGAAGAAAGTGCCATGGGAAAAGATACGCATGCCCATATTGGCATTGGTCATACCAGGTGGGCCACACACGGTGAGCCAAGTGACCGGAATGCACACCCCCATCAATCGCAAAGCGGTGAACTGGCAATGATTCATAATGGTATCATTGAAAACTATACCCAGATCAAACATGAGCTCATTAATAAGGGCTATACCTTTAAGAGCGATACCGACACAGAAGTGTTGCTGAACTTTATTGAAGACATCAAAAAGAACAACAGCTGCTCCCTCGAAGAAGCATTGCGCATTGCACTCAAACGCGTAGTGGGTGCTTATTGCATTCTGCTGATATCCAACGATGATCCGGACACCATTATTGCAGCGAGAAAGGGCAGCCCGCTTGTCATTGGCATCGGCAAAGGCGAGCATTTCCTTGCCAGTGATGCATCTCCTATTATTGAATACACCAAAGAAGTGGTGTATGTCAATGATTATGAAATTGCTATTGTCCGTCCGGATGAACTGATCCTCAAAAACCTCGGCAACGAAAAACAGACCCCGTTCATTACCAGGCTCGATATGGAATTGGCAGCCATTGAAAAAGGCGGTTATGATCATTTCATGCTGAAAGAAATACACGAGCAGCCAGATACTATTTTCGATTGTTTGCGTGGCAGATTGTTGCCACAATCCGGTCAGATCATTATGAGTGGTGTGGACAATCATATAGAGGCGCTGAAAAATGCGCAGCGTATGCTCATCGTTGCCTGCGGTACCAGCTGGCACGCGGGATTGATAGCCGAATACCAGATAGAAGAACTTTGCCGCATACCTGTTGAAGTGGAGTATGCCTCGGAGTTTCGCTACCGTAACCCTGTAGTACATAAAGGCGATGTGATCATTGCTATTTCCCAGAGCGGAGAAACAGCCGACACTTTGGTTGCGCTGGAAAGCGCCAAACAAAAGGGCGCCTTCATCTTTGGCGTGGTTAACGCCGTAGGCAGCAGTATTGCGCGTTTAAGCGATGCCGGCGCTTATACACATGCCGGCCCTGAAATAGGTGTGGCAAGCACCAAAGCATTTACAGGACAACTTGCCGTATTGGCTATGATGGCATTAAAGATCGGTTACGCAAAAGGAACCATTGATAAAACCCGCTACCTGCACCTGATGCAGGAACTGCATGCCGTTCCTGAAAAGGTAAAAGAAATACTTGCCGATACAAGCAATATCAAGCGCATCGCTGAGAAATACAAAGATGCTTCCGACTTCCTGTTCCTGGGCCGCGGTTATAATTTTCCTGTAGCACTGGAAGGGGCATTAAAACTGAAAGAGATCTCTTATATACATGCCGAAGGCTACCCGGCTGCCGAAATGAAACATGGTCCTATTGCCCTGGTCGATGAACACCTGCCGGTTGTATTTGTTGCCACCAAAGATTCGTATTATGAGAAGATCGTATCCAACGTACAGGAAATCAAAGCCAGGAAAGGAAAAGTGATTGCAGTAGCCACCGCAAATGATGAAATAATCCCCGGTATGGCCGATGATGTGATGTTTGTTCCGGACGCCGATGAGATCATCGCTCCATTATTAAGCACCATACCATTACAGTTGCTCAGCTACTATGTAGGCCTGGCCAAAGGGTTAGACGTTGACAAACCACGTAACCTGGCTAAAAGCGTTACAGTTGAATAAATAAAAACCATCCATCTCCATGCCTCAGAATATCATTTCCAAAACTCCCCTCTCATCTTTAGGTTATAACTTCATCAAAGATGCTTTTGTACCCAGGGGAAAAGATGAGTATTACCTGCGGAACAAACAGAACAGGAATGGTATTATTTACCGGCAGCTAAGTGCATATGAAATTGAGGTATTGGTACGCAACGGCAATACAAGCGATAACTGGAATAAAATATTGGTGTCAGACGCGTTTAACCCGGAGCTGGTTAAAAACTGTAAATTCTACGGACTGGTGCGCATTGGCAAATTAGAACCATTCTGCTTGGGCTTCAGCGATTTCAAGGCACCCGTAGGTTTGTATAATTCCACCATCATCAGTTGCGATTTTGGCGATAATGTGGTGATTGATAATGTGCAGTACCTGTCGCATTATATTATCGGCAGCGAAGTCATCATTGCCAATGTAAATGAGCTGGTAACCACCAATCATGCCAAATTCGGCAATGGTATTATTAAAGAGGGGGAAGAAGAAGACGTTCGGATATGGATGGAAATATGCAATGAAAATACAGGCCGCCGTGTGATGCCTTTCAATGGCATGCTGGCCGGAGACGCATTCCTGTGGAGCCGGTATAAGGATGATAAAATACTGCAGGAGAAACTCAAAACATTCACAGAGACCCGTTTTGACAATAAGCGCGGTTATTATGGCAAGATCGGCGATCGTACGGTAATCAAAAATTGCAAGATCATCAAAGACGTTTGGGTTGGAACGGATGCCTATTTCAAAGGCGCCAATAAATTAAAGAACCTGACCGTCAACTCAGGCGCTGAAGGTCAGACCCAAATTGGCGAAGGCTGCGAAATTGTTAATGGCATCATTGGCTTTGGCTGCCGTTTGTTTTATGGTGTAAAGGCTGTTCGTTTTATCATGGCATCACATTCGCAATTGAAATATGGCGCCCGTTTGATCAACTCTTACCTGGGGCATAATGCTACCATCTCCTGTTGCGAAGTGTTGAACTCACTTATTTTTCCCGCGCATGAGCAACACCATAATAATTCTTTTTTGTGTGCTGCATTGGTCATGGGGCAAAGTAATATTGCTGCAGGCGCTACTATCGGGTCCAACCACAACAGCCGTGGTGCAGATGGTGAAATCATTATGGGGCGGGGCTTCTGGCCGGGACTCTGTGTAAGCTTGAAACACAATTCAAAATTTGCCAGCTTTACCATCCTGGCAAAAGGCGATTACCCGGCTGAACTGAATATTCCTTTTCCTTTTTCCCTAGTAAGCAATGATGTGAGCAGGGATCAGTTAGTGATCATGCCCGGTTATTGGTTCCTGTACAATATGTATGCACTGGCAAGGAATGCCTGGAAATATATTGACCGTGACAAACGCACAGAGCGGATTCAACTGATGGAATACGACTACCTGGCACCCGATACCATTAATGAAATGTTTGCAGCGCTTCAGTTAATGGAAGAGTGTACCGGCAGGGCCTACCACAGTACCAACCCTAATGCAGGGCCTATTTCAAAAGAAGGAGCCATAGCATCCGGTAAACAACTATTGCACGGCGACCAGAAGATTATCAGTACATTAGAGATTCCCATTGAAAATGTGGAGAACAGTAAACGAAAGGCGATACTTACAAAACTGCCGAAGGCTTATACCCTTTTTAACGACCTGATCCTGTATTATGGCATGATACATTTGCTGCAACTACAGCAGCAACATAAAACCGACTCTTTTGAAACACTGATAGCATCGCTTCCCGCAAAAGCAAACAGATCGGAGTGGATGAACATAGGTGGCCAATTGATACCGGCAGATGAAGTGCAGCAGCTAAAAGAAAAGATCAAAACCGGCAAGATCAGGTCATGGGATGAAGTACATACTTATTATACCAGCCAGGGAGAAAAATACCTGCAGCAAAAGCGGAATCACGCATTGGCGTCACTGGCAGAAATAACCGGCACCAATCTTCGCAAGATAGACAAGCACCGCTTCAGTAACCTGCTGGATGCCGCATTGGCCACCAAAGAATGGATGACCAAAGCCATTTATGATTCACGGGCCAAAGACTACAGCAACCCTTATCGTAAAATGGTGTATGAAGGTTTTGCAGAAATGAATGAAGTAGTGGGCAAACTTGAAGACAATGGATTCATCAGGCAACAACTTGCAGCACTTGAATTGTTCAAAAAGGAAATTGCCGGCACCAGGAAGGCTTTGAAATTAAAAGCATAAAAAAACGCCCACAACAAGTGGACGCTTTTTATTTTATTGCTATCAAATCAACTGTTAAAACCTCAGGCCAAGTCCAAGCTGTATCTGCTGGTTGGTCCACTTATCCTGGTTGCCCAGGTCGTTAATGTTTTGCAGACCGATATTGTAACGGCCATAGATCCTTAAGAAATTGAAATTAAGCTGTGCACCTCCTACCATGGAAAAATCACCTTTTTTGAAGGCATCCTGGCCATTCTTTACAAAGCTATTATCCTGGTTGATCAGTATACCAAATTGCGGACCTGCATTTAATGTAAGTACTTTCCCTACATTATAACGCAACAGGATCGGAATAGCAAGGTAGTCCAGTTTGATCTTGTCATCTTTACTGGTTGTTGAATTAACAATCGTAGGATACAGGTTATCAAAGTTGGTACGCTTGGTCGTAGACTGGCTCCACAATACCTCCGGCTGGATACCCCATTTGGGATTAAAATCAATTTCTGCAAACCCGCCCACGTGGTATGACAGGTCAAAACCATCCTGAAAGGACTGTCCGGATACTTTATTCAGGTTGGTGCCTAATTTGACACCCAATCTAAAACCCTGCGCATTAGACGCTACTGTAAAAGCTGCGATGGCTATGACTGCCAATAGTGCTCGTTTCATAAGTTACGTTTTGTTTGATTAGTTGTTTTCAATGACCATGCCAAGAATTGCGAACACTTTGTAAAAACGTGGAAATAAGCGGAATTAGTAGGTATCTAATGTATATTTAACACAGCAATTTATTTATCTATGAAACCAGTTTGCTTATTCATTGGCCTTTGCCTTGCTGTTATGACCAACTGCAAAAGCCAGGACATGGCAGCCGCTGCCAATACATTCATCCATACACTCGATCCTGAAAAAAAGGCAGCCTTGCTGTATCCCTTTGATATTGATGAGCGCTATCGTTTCGAATTTGTTCCCAGGGATGACAGGAAAGGAATCCGCATCAATGACCTGTCAGACGTACAGCAAAAAGCAGCATTGCAATTGATGAGAACCTGCCTTAGTGAAGAAACCATTGCAAAAGTGCATGAGATCATGTCATTGGAATTAGTACTGAAAACATTGGAACACAGAAAACCTGAAGACCATTATCGCGATCCCAATAAATACTATCTCACCATTTTTGGTATTCCCGGAGATCATACTACCTGGGGCTGGCGGTTGGAAGGTCATCACCTGTCATTCCATTTCTCTGCGCGGGATAAAAAATTAATTTCCGGAACCCCTGGTTTCCTTGGCGCCAACCCTGCTTTGGTACTCGACGGACCTCAAAAGGGTAAGCAGGTTTTGAAAGAAGAGAAAGACATGGCATTTTTATTACTGAACAACCTGTCAAAAGATGAACTGAAAAAAGCCATCATTGATAGTATTGCACCACATGAAATCGTTACAAGAAACGACAGGAATGTTATGCTCAAACATCCTGCGGGCATCTGTTATTCGGCAATGCCAGGTTCCGCACAGCAACAGCTGCTGGAGTTGATTAATTTATATGTACACCGGTACACAAAATTATTTGCAGCTGACATGCTGAAAGAAATACAGGCAGCCGACCTGAATAATCTTTGGTTTGCATGGGCCGGCCGCACAGACCCGGGCATCGGCAATCCCCATTATTACCGTATCCAGGGGCCTACCATCCTGATTGAGTATGACAACACACAGAATAATGCCAATCATATCCATACAGTTGTGAGAGACTTACTGCACGATTTTGGCGGCGACCAGTTATTGGAGCATTACCGGTCCGATCATTAACGTTTTGCAGCTCCTGCTATCATGCTAATTCAATTACCGTAATCTCCGGCAGGATGCCTACCCTTCCCGGGTAGCCAATAAATCCAAAGCCCCGGTTAACATAAAGTTTTTGTCTGCCATCTTCATACAGGCCCGCCCACTGCTTGTACATCCACTGTACCGGGCTCCATTTAAAATAAGGGTTTTCCAGGCCAAACTGCATACCATGGGTATGGCCTGCCAGCATCAGGTCAATGTCAGGGAATGAAGGCTTTACTTCTGCATCCCAATGGCTTGGATCGTGGCTCATCAGTATTTTAAAAGGGATGGCTTCCGTTCCGGGATACGCTTCGTGCATTTTGCCATATTTCGGAAACCTGCCTTTGGCACCCCAGTTTTCAATGCCTAATAAAGCAATCTGTTGCCCGTTCTTTTCCAGCAGAACGTGCTCATTCATCAGCAGCCGCCATCCCATAGCCGCATGTACCTGCTTCAGTTGTTCCAGGTTATGCTTTTTAGCTTCTTCAGACGGCCAGGAAACATAATCGCCATAATCATGATTGCCCAATGTGCTGTATACTCCCATTGGTGCTTTCAGGCGGTTGAATACCTCCTTGTAATCGTCCATCTCCTCAGAACGGTCGTTCACAAGATCGCCCGTAAACAGAATGATATCGGCCTGCTGTTTCAATACCATGTCGACCCCGTGTTCCACTGCTTTTTTATCCTGAAAACTGCCGCTGTGTATGTCACTGATATGAAGAATCTTTAACCCCCTGAAAGCCTGGGGGAGGCTGGTAAATGCAAGCCTTACCTTTTTTACCTGGTAATTATATTTATTACTGAATCCATAAAGCAGTGTTCCAAAAAGAGAACCGCCGATACCCAACCCGGCCCAGCTGAGAAATGTTGACCGTGGAATACTGTTTCCCTCACCCATATATTGGGCACCCGTGTTGGGGAATATCTTACTCATCAGCCATAAAGAGCCCCGTCTCAGGTCATCCGTTACAAAGAAAACAGAGCCCAGCAGCTTGGCAAAAAACAGTCCCACGAATATCGCGAACACATAATTGCGGAATACTTTGGATGCTTGTAGTGACTGGATATAAGGGAAGCTCAAAAGCGACAGCAGGCTAACTGCCGTAACAGTCCAATAAATGATGTGGATGGTCATCCTTGTTTTTTCACCTGCATGCTGTGTGACCATTTTTAATGCCTGGTACACATACAGGTCCAGCAATAACATGATGAGGGCAATGATCCACCAGGTGCTTGTGTTTCGCATGTATTTAAATATTAAATATTAGTTGTTAGCTATAAGCAGGAAGACGTACAGGGGATAAAATTATTGCAAAGTCTCCCCTAATTCTTAATTACTGATTTCCAATGACCAATTACTAACCACAAAGCCGTATTTTTGGCCACTTCCAAAGTCATTTTTACATGAAACTGACCTATTACGGCCATTCCTGCTTTTCGGTAACCATTAAGGGAAAAAATATCCTTTTCGACCCTTTTATTACCTATAATGAGCTGGCTAAGGACATTGACCTGGAAAGTATTGAAGCAGATTATATTTTTTTATCGCATGGCCACAGCGATCATATTGCAGATGCGATCGCCATTGCCACACGTACCGGCTGCAAATTGGTCAGCAACTGGGAAATACACGAATGGCTCAACCGGCGGGGGATACTCAATACCCACCCTATGAACACAGGAGGCAAGTGGCATTTTGATTTCGGCACTGTGAAATGCGTGGTAGCACAGCATAGCAGTGGTTTACCGGATGGCAGTTATGGGGGCAACCCGTTGGGGTTCCTTTTTTTCTCGGAAGAAGGTAACTTTTATTACAGTGGCGATACGGCCCTGACATTGGATATGCAGTTGATTCCCGCATGGATAAAAGCCGATTTTGCAGTGTTGCCTATTGGCGACAATTTTACCATGGATGTGGCAGACGCCATCCGTTGTGCTGATTTCATTCAGTGTAATAAAGTGCTGGGGGTGCATTACAATACTTTTGGCTTTATTAAAATAGATACAACAGCAGCGAAAGCTGCTTTTGCAGCAGCAGGCAAAACTTTACTATTGCCGGGAATAGGCGAAAGCGTGGAAATATAAACTTATTAACTACACGGCATATAGCGCGTTACTTAAAAACCAAGAAGAACCATGGCGAGAATTATCGGGATAGCCAATCAGAAAGGCGGTGTTGGAAAAACAACAACAGCCATCAATGTTGCAGCCAGTCTGGCCGTACTGGAATTTAAAACCTTACTGGTTGATGCAGACCCGCAGGCGAACAGTACCACTGGTGTTGGCTTCGACCTGCATAATATCACGAGCAGCCTTTATGATTGCATGGTGAATAATACACCGGCAGCGGATGTGATCCTAAAAAGCGATGTTCCCAATCTCGATGTCATTCCTTCCCATATTGACCTGGTAGGCGCAGAAATAGAAATGATCAATTATCCCAATCGCGAAAACGTGATGAAAGGGATCATAGATGTGGTGAAGGATAAATATGATTTCATCATTATTGATTGTTCCCCCTCGCTGGGCCTGATCACTGTCAATTCACTGGTAGCAGCAAACAGTGTAATGGTTCCGGTACAATGCGAGTTTTTTGCCCTGGAAGGTCTGGGCAAATTGCTTAACACCATTAAGATCGTTCAGAGCCGGCTCAATCCCGACCTGCAGATAGAAGGTATATTAATGACCATGTATGACGGGCGCCTGCGTTTATGTAACCAGGTAGTCAGTGAAGTAAGAAGGCATTTCGACGAGATGGTATTCGACACCATTATCCACCGCAACACCCGTTTGAGCGAAGCGCCAAGCGTGGGAAAACCGGTGGTGCTCTACGATGCAGAAAGCAAGGGAGCTGTCAACTACCTCAATCTTGCCAAAGAGATCTTACAAAACAACGGAATGACTAAGATGTCGAATGAAGAAAGAATTATTGAATAACTGAGCATATGACCACACCCAAACAAAATAAAGAACTCATAGGCAAAGGCCTTCGCTCTTTGCTGCAGAACATTGATGCCGACCTGAAAACAACTGCAGGCACCTTAAAGACAGATGTTGTGGACCAGGTGACGAATAATACACGTATTTCCATTAATGATATACAGCTCAACCCCAAACAGCCCCGTCGCGATTTTGATGAACAGGCGCTGAATGAACTGGCGGCCTCTATCAAACTTCACGATATCATACAACCCATTACTGTTTCAAAACTGCCGGGCGGCAAATACCAGCTGATTGCAGGTGAGCGCCGTTTCAGGGCGTCAAAGCTGGCGGGTTTGAAAGACGTTCCTGCTTATGTCCGTCACGCGAACGATCAGCAGTTGCTGGAACTGGCGTTGCTGGAAAATCTCCAGCGCGAAAACCTCAATGCAGTGGAAATAGCCCTCAGCTATAAACGCATGATGGAAGAACTGAACCAGACACAGGAACAGGTGGCCGAACGCATGGGCAAAGAGAGAAGTACAGTTACCAATTATATCCGCTTACTGAAGCTGCCACCCGATATACAATTGGCTGTCCGCAATAACACCCTGAGTATGGGGCATGCAAGGGCATTGATCAGTATTGAAACGGTTGACAAACAACTCTTCGTGTTTAAAGAAATACAACAGAAAGGCCTGAGTGTAAGGCAAACCGAAGAGCTGGTACGTAAAATGTATGCAGCAGATAAGACAGCAGCTGTTAAAGTTGCGGCAAAGTCTGAGCTGCCCCCGGCATACAAGAAAATAGAAGATAATTTAGCTTCTCATTTTGGAACGAAAGTCAAAATGACCCATAATAAAAAAGGATACGGCAGCATCACCATCGAGTACTACTCGTTAGAAGAGTTCAATAAAATACTGGATGCCATGAATGTCACCGTGAGTTAATGTTTTGCATGAAAGTATACCGGTATGTAATATGGTTAATTGTTTGCTGGGGTTCGCTGCATAGTTTATCGGCCCAAACCGATAAGGAATTGCTGATGAAAAGCAGCCTGTTTAATCCTGTAAAAGATACAGCACCTGCACAACAACAGCGGCAGGTTAAACAAAAAGACAGTATTCCAAAAGTCAAAAAGCACGATCCGCGGATAGCCACCCGCCGCTCTGCCCTGATACCGGGTTGGGGACAGGCCTATAACAGGGAATACTGGAAAATACCCATTGCCTATGGTGTACTCGCTATTCCCGCCGGGCTCTACCTGTACAATAACGGTTGGTACAAAAAAACAAAGTTCGCTTACGAAGCAATGTATAAAGCGCATTATAACAAGGACTCTACTGATCTTCCGCTGATCGATAGCCAGCTGAAAAATCTTAGTGAATCATCCCTGCAGAGTTACCGCAATTCATTCAGGCGTGACCGTGACTATTCCATTCTCTGGTTCATCATAGCCTGGGGATTACAGGTAGCGGATGCTACCGTGTTTGGCCACCTGAAGCAGTTTGATGTAAGCAATGACCTCTCCATGGATATCACGCCCAGGTTTGATCCGCTGACAAAAGGGCCGGGACTGAGCCTTACACTGAACCTGAAGAACCCGGTAAGAAAGCAGGCGGTTGCGCGGTAGCAATACCATCTTATAAAACAAAAAGCATACACCATGAAAATAGCACTCATAGGTTACGGTAAAATGGGGCAGGCCATAGAAGAGATCGCCCTCTCAAAAGGACATGAAGTGGTATTAAAGATAGATGTCCATAATGCCCATGAGCTCAATCAGAAAAATGCTGCCAGGGCAGATGTTGCCATTGAATTCACCAGTCCGCACAGTGCGTTTTACAATGTGATGAAATGCCTGGAACTCGGCCTTCCGGTGGTTTGCGGCTCCACCGGCTGGCTGGATCAATGGGAAGAAGCGAAAAAATATTGTGAGCAGCAGCAGGGTACATTGATCTATGCAAGCAATTACAGCATTGGCGTCAACTTATTCTTTGAGTTAAATACTTATTTGGCCAAGCTGATGAATAAGCACCAGGAATACAATGTATCGATGGAAGAAATTCACCACACCCAAAAAAAAGATGCACCAAGCGGCACGGCCATCACACTGGCAGAACAGGTATTGCAACACATCACCGGCAAGAAACAATGGGTAAATGAAGCAAGTGCGAATCCGGCAAACCTGTCAATCATTTCGGAGCGCATTGATCCGGCGCCGGGTACCCACAAAATAAAATACAGCTCCCCTATCGATGATATTGAAATCATCCACACAGCCCATAACCGTAAAGGTTTCGCAGGAGGTGCAGTACTGGCAGCGGAATTTGCTGTTGGAAAGAAAGGAATTTTCGGTATGAAGGAAGTGCTGGGACTATAAGCCTACAACTTGATGGCCAGTCCCGCTTTTAACAACAAAGAATTAGCGCTGATCGGGCGCGACGTTCCTGCAAGATTATATCCTGTATAAGCAGCGCCCAATTCAAAAAAGCCTAATTTGAATCCGGCCCCGGCCTCATACAAAAATGTACTGCCCGATGCAGTACTGTTGTCATATTTCTGAATCGCTACCCCCAGGTTTCCGTTGAGGAACAATCCTGCTATCAGATAGCGCCTTATGCCGACTTTTAAAGGGGTTACTTTTAAATGGGAGGACTGGCTTGAAAAACCAACGCCTTCAACAGTAGCCGTTGAAGGGATATTATAATTCATCTGGCCAAAAGAAGCCACCAGGATGGTTTTACCCAGACCGATGCCACCGCCTGCTTCAAATCCTATACCGCGATCACTAATGCGTTTAAAGTCGGTATTGGAAGGGCTTCCATAGGTAACATTCCCAAACACCAGCACTTTGGGTAATTTGGGCAACTGTGCGGAGGTTTTTACAACAATAGCGCTTGCACCAATAAATAAGACGAAAATTTGAATTATTTTTCGCATGGGAAACCGGATTAGGATATAAAGAAACACATTTTCCTGTTATTAAACAGGCCCTGTTCCCTATTTAACAATAAAACTCGTATTTCGCAATATAATTTACCCTGTATGCTGTCAAAAAAAACACAATATGCGTTTAAAGCGCTTACCTTTATGGCAGAGCGCAAAAAAGAAGGACCTATTCTGATAGCAGAGATAGCCAGTAAAAAAAAGATCCCCCTCAAGTTTTTAGAAAATATTTTATTGGAACTGAAAAAAGCCGGGTTGCTTGACAGTAAAAAAGGAAAGGGCGGAGGGTACTTCTTTAATAAAGATCCTCATAAAATTCCCCTGGCACAGGTGATGCGGTTAATTGAAGGCCCCATTGCTTTGTTGCCCTGTGTAAGTCTCAATTTCTATGAAAAATGTACGGACTGCAACGAAAAAAAATGCGGACTGAACAGGGTAATGATTGAAGTGCGTGATAATACATTGAAGGTACTCGAGAGCAAGACCGTAGCCGACCTGGCTGCTAATTAATACCACTGAACCAAAAATAACCTGTATGAAAAAGATCACCCTGCTGCTGCTCTTATGTTTTCCATTGCTTTCGGATGCCCAGTTATTGGGATTAGGAGGCAACACTGTAAAAGTGAACCTCAGCTCACTGGCGTTGAAGAATTACAGTTTCTCCTACGAAAGAAAAATAACTAAGCGTATCTCTCTTTCTCTTGGTTACAGGACAGAGCCCAAAGGAACCCCTCCTTTCCAGAGTGAATTCGAAAAACTCATCAACAGTTCCGACGTAAACTTCAGCCGTTTTCAAATAGGCAATACCGCCTGGACACCTGAATTACGTTTCTACGTAGGCAAGGGCAACCTCAAAGGATTTTACCTGGCACCTTATATGCGCTTTGCTTCATTTGATATAACAGCCCCGGTTAAATACACCACTACAGTAAGCGGCACAACTTATACAAAGGATGCCGACTTTGCAGGCAAGATCACTTCTACCAGCGGTGGCCTGATGATTGGTACACAACACCGCCTGTTCAAAGTATTAGTCATAGATATCTGGATCATCGGCGGCCACTACGGTTCCAGCCAGGGAGACCTCAACTTTACAACAACAACGCCCTTAACGCCACAGGAGCAAACCAGCCTGAAACAAAACTTAGACAAAATAGATCCCAAACCATTCAGGTTCACCAACACTGTTAATGCCAATGGCGCACAGATTCAATCAGATGGCCCCTGGGCCGGCATCAGGGGTGCAGGAATTAATGTCGGCTTCCATTTTTAACCCGCTTTGTTTAATAATACAAAAGCTGCATGGTGCCTGAAACCACCATGCAGCTTTTATTTATACATCCAATGTCTCATAATTTCAGATTCAGCAACATATCCCCCGTCATCTTACTCAGGTCATATTCAGGTTTCCATCCCCAGTCTTTTGTGGCCACACTGTCATCAATGCTCTGCGGCCAGCTGTCTGCAATGTCCTGGCGATAATCGGGCTGGTAGGCAATGGTGAAACCGGGAATATGCGCACTGATCTCAGCGGTGATTTCTTTCGGCGAAAAACTCATCCCGGAAATATTATAAGAGGTCCGGACAGAAATTTTATCTGCCGGTGCTTCCATCAGTTCCAGTGTAGCCCGGATCGCATCGGGCATATACATCATGGGCAGGTAAGTATCTTCTTTCAGGAAACACCTGTATTTTTGCTCTTCCAATGCTTCGTGATAGATTTCAACGGCATAATCGGTCGTGCCGCCGCCGGGTGCGGATTTATAACTGATCAAACCCGGGTACCGCAGGCTGCGCACGTCAACACCATAACGATGGTGATAATAATTACACCAGAATTCACCTGCATATTTACTGATGCCATATACGGTTGTGGGCTCAATAATTGTTTGCTGCGGACAAAGTTGCCTGGGTGAAGTAGGTCCGAATACGGCAATACTGCTCGGCCAGTATACTTTGTGTAATTTTTCTTCACGGGCAATATCCAGTACATTCAATAGACCCTGCATATTTAAATGCCAGGCAAGGTTTGGATTTTTTTCACCGGTGGCAGATAAGATGGCCGCCAGCAGGTATACCTGTGTAATATTCTGACGGATCACCTGTACATGCAACATTTCCTTGTTCATGACATCGAGACTGACATACGGCCCTGTTCCTTCCAATAAAGGGTTTTGCTCCCTTAAGTCAGAAGCGATTACATTATTGTTGCCATACTGCTTGCGTAAAGCCATGGTCAGTTCAACACCAATCTGGCCGGAGGCGCCGATAACTAAGATTTTATCTTTCACTACAGACATAAGTAATCGTTTTGAGGGAGACAAAGAAAGGAAAAAAAATGTATGTAAATTTGCTCCCGTTAGTGAAACCGATTGCACAAAATAATAAATGCTATGATCCCTTCTTATCTCGCCGATCTCTGTCAACCACAATCATATGATCCTGAAAACTTTTTTCTCATTGCCGGCCCCTGTGTTGTAGAAAGCGAAGAACTGGTAATGGAAGTGGCCGGAAAAGTAGCGGCTATTTGCAGCCGCCTGGAAATACCTTATGTATTCAAAGCCAGTTACCGCAAAGCCAACCGCACAAGCGCCGGTTCTTTTACCGGCATTGGTGATGACAACGGCTTATCCCTGATCAAAAAAGTAGGCGATACCTTTCAACTGCCCACTACTTCAGATATACACGCGCACGACGAAGCGGCAATAGCCGCCCCCTTTATTGACATCCTGCAGATACCTGCCTTTCTTTGCCGCCAGACAGACCTCCTCGCAGCCGCAGCAGCAACGGGTAAAGTGGTAAATGTAAAAAAAGGGCAGTTCCTCAGCGGCCCGTCTATGAAGTTTGCAGTGGATAAGATACAGAAAGCCGGCAATAACAAAATAATGCTGACAGAAAGGGGTACTACATTCGGCTACCAGGATCTTGTAGTGGATTATCGCAATATTCCATGGATGAAGGAACATGGTGTGCCGGTGATCATGGACTGTACCCACTCGTTGCAACAACCCAATCAAACAAATGGCGTAACCGGCGGCAACCCGCAATTGATCGGCACCATAGCCAAAGCAGCTATTGCAACGGGTGCAGACGGGCTGTTCATAGAAACACATCCCAACCCCGCTGTTGCAAAAAGTGACGGAGCCAATATGCTCAGGCTGGATTTATTGGAAAACCTGCTGGAGCAACTGGTGAAGCTGCGCAAGGCTGTTAGCTGAATGATCAAAGATTCCGCAATGGGTTTCTCCTGCCGGCAAGAATATAATTCTTGATATTGATCCAGAATGCGAGGATCATATAAACGATTACCGGCGATCCCATGGTAAGGAAGGAGATATAAATAAACCACATGCGGATGCGCGAACTGGCAATGCCCAGCCGCTCCCCTATTGCCGTACAAACGCCGAAGGCCCTCAATTCTAAAAATTCCCTGATCTTTTCCATATTATTTGATTTGCAGTCCGGGGGGTATAAAAGAGAACCCGGCAAATTAGTCAATAAAATGTTATGAAAATGCAACTGTTTTACACGGTATGGGCAAAGAAACGGTCAAAAACAGTTTGCTGACGCCGCCTGTTTTTTTGTAAATTTGCGCTCCGAAAGGAGCGGGAATGACTGATGTCTGATTTGGGGATGCAGGATTTCTGATGCAGGATTTGGTTTAAAATCATAAACCTCAATTTATACTTATGGCTTTTGACATTGAAATGATTAAGAAAGTGTATGCAGGGCTCCCTGCAAAGGTTGATGCCGCGCGCAAAACATTAGGCAGGCCACTGACCCTGGCAGAAAAAATCCTGTTTGCCCACCTGCATACCGACCAGCAATTGGCAAATTTTGAAAGAGGCAAATCTTATGTGGATTTTGCCCCCGACCGTGTAGCCATGCAGGATGCAACGGCCCAAATGGCTTTGTTACAGTTCATGCAGGCTGGCAGGCCGAAAGTAGCAGTGCCTTCTTCCGTGCATTGCGATCACCTGATCACAGCAAGAACAGAAGCCAAACAGGATTTGCAGGTAGCCACTGCAGAAAGCAAGGAAGTATTTGACTTTCTCTCCTCTGTATCTAATAAATATGGCATTGATTTCTGGAAACCGGGCGCAGGTATCATTCACCAGGTGGTACTGGAGAACTATGCTTTCCCCGGTGGTATGATGATCGGGACCGATTCCCACACCGTAAATGCCGGCGGCCTTGGCATGGTTGCCATTGGTGTAGGCGGCGCAGACGCCTGTGATGTCATGGCAGGTCTGCCATGGGAACTGAAATGGCCAAAACTGATCGGTGTTAAATTAACCGGTAAGCTGAATGGCTGGACGGCACCTAAAGACGTTATTCTGAAAGTTGCCGGTATCCTTACCGTAAAAGGTGGTACGGGCGCTATCGTTGAATATTTCGGTGAAGGCGCTACAAGCATGAGTTGTACCGGTAAAGGCACCATCTGTAATATGGGTGCTGAGATCGGCGCTACTACTTCTACTTTTGGTTATGATGACAGCATGAGCCGTTACCTCAGGTCTACCGGCCGCGAAGAAGTGGCAGCACTGGCAGATACTATCAGGCCATACCTCAATGCCGATGCAGAGGTCTACCAGTCGCCCGAAAAATATTTCGACCAGATCATAGAAATCAACCTGAGCGAACTGGAACCGCACCTGAATGGTCCATTTACGCCAGATCTCGCCACTCCTATTTCTAAAATGAAAGAAGTAGCCGCTGCCAATGGCTGGCCTACCAAAATTGAAGTGGGTCTGATTGGCAGCTGTACCAACAGCTCTTATGAAGACATCAGCCGCGCTGTAAGCCTCGCCAGGCAAGTGCAGGCAAAAGGCCTTACCCTCAAAAGCGAGTTTACCATCACACCTGGCAGTGAACAAGTGCGTTTTACCATTGAAAGAGATGGCTTCCTGGATACCTTCCATCAAATTGGCGCCAAAGTATTTGCCAATGCCTGCGGTCCCTGTATTGGTATGTGGGACAGGGTTGGCGCTGAAAAGAAAGAGAAAAACACCATCGTACATTCCTTCAACCGGAATTTTGCCAAAAGAGCCGATGGTAACCCCAATACATTCGCCTTTGTGGGATCACCTGAACTGGTGACTGCCCTGGCCATTGCGGGCGATCTGAACTTTAACCCGCTGACAGATACCCTTACCAACAGCAAAGGTGAACAGGTAAAATTAGAAGCGCCGGATGGCGATGAACTGCCGGCAAAAGGTTTTGCAGTAGATGATCCCGGTTACCAGGCACCTGCCGCAGATGGCAGCAGGGTACAGGTAATGGTAGACCCGGCTTCTAAACGTTTACAATTGCTGGAACCGTTTGCAGCATGGGAAGGTACCGACCTCAAAGGATTGAAACTGCTGATCAAAGCCAAAGGAAAATGTACCACCGACCATATTTCCATGGCCGGCCCCTGGTTAAAATTCCGCGGTCACTTAGATAATATCAGCAACAATATGCTGATCGGCGCTGTTAACTTCTTCAATGAAAAGACAGACAGCGTGAAGAATGAACTCACCGGCGAATACGGCCCCGTACCTGTCACCCAACGCGCTTATAAAGCAGCAGGCATTGGTTCTATTGTAGTAGGCGACGAGAACTATGGCGAAGGAAGCAGCCGTGAACATGCAGCCATGGAGCCCCGTCATTTAGGTGTTCGTGCCATATTGGTAAAATCTTTTGCCCGTATACACGAAACCAACCTGAAAAAACAAGGTATGCTGGGATTGACCTTCAACGACAAAAATGATTATGACAGGATCCAGGAAGATGATACCATTGACATCGAAGGTTTAACAACTTTTACACCGGGTAAACCATTGACAATTGTGTTGCATCACAAAGATGGCAGCGTTGACAAGATCAGCGTTAACCACACGTATAACGAGCAGCAGATTGCGTGGTTCAAAGCTGGTGGAGCGTTGAACATCATCAGAAAACAGGTCGCAGGAAACTAATAATAAAAAATCCCGCTTTTCGGCGGTATTTTTTTACCCGTCTGTCTTATCAGAAGCTTACCGTAGGACATTTAATAGCCCGGCCGATCGTAGAAGGGAAGACGCCGCTCTTGATCACAGAAATTTCATACGCCCCGCGGGTACCATTGATGTTGCGCAGCGAAGAGATCGTGGCATCATAATTGACAATGATCTTCAGGTCATTCACTTCATAGCCCAGCATGGGTATTAATGCATCGTTGCTGCGGTAATACAACCCAAAGATCATTTGCTGGGAACCATCGCCGCTCAGGTTGCGGTTGGCATTGAAGCCCAGGACGGTTTCCCATGCTGTTCCCATTTTGCTTACATAAATATTCGGATTCACAATCCACAGGTCCTGTATTTTAAGGCTGGCGTTTACAAAACCGGTCACGCGCCGGTTCAGGTGTGCATCAGAAACGCTTGTACTGAAAAAGCTTTCGCGGGGCTTGTTCACATGCATGATACTGACACCTGCATTAAAATAAAAATTATCCGAAGCAAAATAAGCATAATTCAATCCCATCTGCAGGTCAAGGTAAGACGCCTGGTTATAGGCAAAGGGTTCATTGGCAGGGATGTTGATATCAAAAAACTTGCCGTTCCACTGGTTGTCAAAAGTAAGCTTGGTGAGATCGATCCGTTTGTTCACGTACCCGATACTGAAACCACCGCTGAGCAGGCTGTTATAGCCCAGCATCTGGTGATAAGCCACAGAGGCTGCTGCATGAATTGAAGTAAGGTTGCCGCTTCCCGCCACATCTTTTAAAACAGAGCCGCCAATCCCCAGCCAGCCATTTTCAAAACGATCACTGAACACTTTGATATCACCCCACAGGTTCATGGTTTTATATGGATTGCCAACAGAGGCCCACTGGTTGCGGTAATTACCTCCTACCCTAAAGTCATAATCTGGATTGAAACCGGTATTGGCCGGATTCACAAGTAATGGCGTATTAAAATACTGTGAGAAGTGCAAATCCTGGCCATTCACCGCGTACCCGGCAATGATCAGCAGAAAACAACAGGTTATTTTTTTTACACTTCCCATATTCACATCATCTGAGTAAAGTAATATCGCCCTTCTTATTCGCTTTTTTGCCATCGGAAAACTCAACCTGCAAAGTATAATGATACACATCCTGCGCTTGCAAAACGCCTTTATACCTGCCATCCCAGCCTTCGTTTTTATCTGTTCCGGCGTAGACCAATACGCCCCAGCGGTTATAGATCTGCCAGCTCATTTTTGCAATGCCATAACCGCGCACATAGATTTTATCGTTATGACCATCTCCGTTGGGCGAAAACGCATTCGGCACATCCATCCCGGGTATAATGGTGATCGCTATTTCCTGGCAGGCAGTATCACTGCAACCTGAATTATTGTAAGCCACTAAGCAGGTATGAAAATTGCCGGAAAAATTGTACAGGTGGGTAACAGCAGTATCCCGCTGAACAGTGCGCAATGTATCTCCATCATCGAAAAGCCATTTATACCTGGTAGCGCCAATGGAGCTATTCAGAAAACTGACAGGTGTATTGGGCTGGGTAGGCTGCGGCGAATAAGTGAAACTGGCTTTCGGATTCGGATACACCGAAATAACAAAAGATGTATCATGCTTTATATTACAGGTAGCACTGTCAATTGCAGATAGCTTTACTGTATATGTTCCAACAGTATTATATAAATGCGTTGGATTGGTTTGCGTAGAAGTAGTGCCATCGCCAAAATCCCATTTAAACTGTTGCCCCCCTAATGAAGTATTATTGAAGACAGCTGTATAAGGTGCGCATCCCATGCCAGGCGTTTCAAATTGTGCCCTCAGGTTCGGTGAAATACGTATCGGCATAGTCAGCGTATCCTCATAATTACAATAGCTGGTATCGATCAGCACAAGCTGTACCTGGTAAGTGCCAATAGCTGCATAAGAATGTGTCAGTGCGCCGGGTCCGGCAATCTGTGTCGTATTATCGCCAAAGATCCACAGGAAACTTTGATTAGAGAAAGGCTTGCCCGGCGGTGAAACCGATGTATTGACAAACTGGTAATTCATCGAGGTACATGGCGGTACTTTGGTTGCAGTAAAGGAAAGCTTTGCCTGGTCGCTCTTCACCCGCATTACAACATAAGAAGTATCTGTTGTATTGCATGGCAGCGGAACACTGGTTGAATCAATGGACACCAGCCGCACCCGGTAATTGCCAACACCACCAAATGTATGTGATACAAAAGGGTTCGTTGTAGTGACTGTTCCGCTGCCATCGCCAAAATCCCAGGTATATTTAGCTCCCATTGCCATGGTATCCCTGAAATCTGCAGTAAGCGGTGCACATCCGACCGTATCACGCAATCGCCCATCGATAGCCGCCTGTATGCCCGCACCAACGCCGGCTAAGTTGAAAGCTATTTTAACCGCTGCCAGGTTACAGCCTCCCGGTAAAGCGCCGTTTTGTGAAGACCATGCTCCCACCGTTGTAGGAAATTTGGCGCCGCCGCCGCAGTTACCGCAGATGGCCTGGTAAATAACGCCATTGCGGTCAAACCGGCTGGTGCCGCCATCCACGTGTTCGCCGGTGGCGCCACCCTGCTGTCCGAAAAAAGTGCCATATAATTGTGACCGTGCATTTCTTTCAAGTACAATAAAGTAAAAGTCACTGCCATCCGTTACCGATAAGATCGCATCGCTGGTAACAGGCAACCCCTGCGTGCCGCTGTTGGGATAATTATCTAAGATATTCAATTGCCCTCCCCAACCCGATACATACACATTCTCACACCTGTCTACTAAGAAAGCAGTAGGGGAAATATTGGGACTGGGCGTGTTGGTTCCAAAGACAGTGGAATAAATAAAATCAGAAAGATCGGGCTTCAGTTTTGCAACGAACTGTTTACCGCCTGCCTGGCTGAATGTTACATTTTTTACGGGCCATGCATCTGCACCCTGCCCGGTAGAAGTACCCATGATGTATGGAAATCCGAATTTGTCGAACTGGATACCATAAATGACATCTATTCCTGCCGTACCAAAATAACTGTCACGCACCATCGTGCCATCGGGCAAAAACTCCGCCACGAACCCGTCGCACAACCCGCCTTTGAAAGCGGGGTTCATCACCCCTGTTTTATCCCCCGGAAAATCGCTGCTGGCAGTAGCACCAGCCACGTACAAATGGTTGTTAAGCGGGTTAATGGCCAGTACAAAAGCAGCATCATCTTCCTTACCACCCAGGTAAGTAGAGAAAAGGGGTACCGACAGGTCGGGTGTAAATTTGAGTATCACCGCATCCTGTACCCTGCCCACTGCATTGGCGCCACCCGATACACGCTGAAAAGCCCCGACAGTTGTCGGGAACCTGGTCGATTGTGTACAGGAAGCTAAATAAATATTACCCGAGCCATCTAATAATACTTCGCTCCTGGCATCATCGCCATAATTCCTGTTAATGGATTCCGCGCCGGTTCTGTTGGCGTACTTATGTTTCACATTGACCCCGTCATCCCCCTCTCCCCCGATCTTCAGCGAGGCAATCAACCCCGTACCATTGCTGTTCAGTTTAGTGAGAATGATGTCCCATTTACCACCCAGTTCGCCATATTTTTGCAATGCACCCTTCGTTGGATAATTGAGCGAAGTTGTACGTCCGGATATGATCAGGTTTCCACCGCCATCCACCACTAAACTATGCGGTTGTTCATTGCCGCTACCCCCGATATAAGTCGCATAAATACGCCTGGCGCCTGTAGGATCAAACTTGATCACACCAATATCAAAGCCTCCGCTCTCACCGGTGCTATTGTCTCCACCCTGGAAGGAAGTTTGAAAGGCGCCATTACTTACAGGAAAACTCCCCGAGCTAAACACGATACCGCCTGCATAGAAATTGCCCTGCCCGTCGTACGTGGCCGTGTATCCCCAGTTGTTGGCGCTGCTGCCGGTGAAAGTGGAAAAGATCAGTGCCGGGTCAATCACTAATGTAGCTGTTTTGGTATAGGTACCGTTGATTTTAAAGCGAACGATATTTCCTTTTACATCAAAACTGCAGGGCACTTCCGAACGGGCATTGTTCAGCAACTGGTAGCTGTAAGGCTGCTGCTCTTTTACTTCGTCAACAGAAGTCTTCAGTACCAGGCCACCTTCTTTTTGTTTCAGGTTGTCTAATCCGTCAAAATACATCGCCACCTGCGAAACATCGCCGCCCGGGTTGACGATAATATCATACTTGAGCTGCTCATTGGCGGTATAATAACGGACATCAATATTAGGATACAGGTTTTTATACGTAACTGCCTGGTAGGTTTTACAGCCCCCAGCCCATTTGGCAGAATCATTACCAATAATATAGTTGGTAACGGTTGGAAGTGGTTTATCGGGGAGTATCTCAGGATTTTCATTGGCATTAAGAAAACGCATTTCGTATACATGTCCCCTGAGCTTTGCCGACGGGTCTTGGGATATAGTGTTTCCTTCACCAGTTCCTGCGCCTTCATGATCGTGTTCATTGTGCAGGGTAACGGTTGTCTTGCTGCCGGCAGCATTTGTTGTTACCATGTGCTTATCAGCCGCTGCCATTGGCGGCTCCTGCGTATGGGATGGGTGGGAAAGACGGTATACTGACTGCAGATCCTGGTGGTTGTACAACAAAACGCGGTACCCGTGCTTCTGTAATACAAAAGCGCCTGAGGTCATTTCTCCCTTGAAGCGGATGGATGGATCCCACTGGCCTTTATTTTCTACGAACTCAAGATAACTTTGTGCAGAACTGTACCCACAGATCAGCAGCAGCATTACTATCCTTGCTATTGTTTTCCCTACAGTCAATCTATTTTTTTTAAAAGTTACGATATATACAATATATAAACGTGATTGCTGTGCTTTAGGTTTAGTTTATGATATGCGCCCCCAACCATTTTTTCGTGTCTGCGACTGAAGGTGCGCTTTTAATCGCAAATTCTTTGCCATTTCCAGTTCCGGATCTTCCTCAACTGCTATTTCGGCCATTCTTTTTGCCATTTCCAGCAATTCCTTATCATTGACAATACTGGCAATCTTAAAGTTTAATGCACCGCTCTGCCTGGTTCCTTCAATATCACCCGGACCGCGTATTTCAAGATCTTTCTCTGCAATCTTAAACCCGTCATTAGTGGCGCACATTATCTTGATACGTTCTTTCGCCTCTTTGCTGACTTTAACACTCGTTAATAAAATGCAAAAACTTTTCTCCGTTCCCCTTCCCACCCTTCCGCGAAGCTGGTGTAATTGTGACAAACCGAATTTTTCAGCGCTTTCTATTACCATCACCGAAGCATTGGGCACATTTACACCTACTTCAATCACCGTGGTGCTTACCATAATATGTGTATCACCTGTGACAAAGCGTTGCATGTTCGTTTCTTTCTGGTCAGCCGGCTGTCGTCCATGCACCATGCTGATGCGATACTTTGGCTCGGGAAAGAAACTTTTCACCTGTTCGTACCCCTGCATCAGGTCCTCATAACTCAGCTTTTCACTTTCTTCTATCAACGGGTAGATAAAATAAGCCTGTCTTCCTTTTGCAATTTCTGTCCGTACAAAGTCCATCACATTGGCACGTGCCGTCTCATACCGGTGCACAGTTGTAACAGGTTTTCTTCCGGGAGGCAGCTCATCCATTATGCTATAATCAAGATCTCCATAGGCGGTCATGGCTAATGTCCTGGGTATAGGAGTTGCTGTCATGACCAATACATGCGGCGGCACAATTGCTTTTTCCCATAACCTGGCCCTTTGCGCCACACCAAAGCGGTGCTGTTCGTCTACAATGACCAATCCCAGGTTTTTAAACTGTACCGCATCTTCAATCACTGCATGGGTGCCTACGACAAAATGAATCGTGTCATCCAATAATCCCTGTAATATCTTTTTACGCCGGGCCGCTTTGGTGCTGCCGGTCAGCAAGGCTATTTCTACCGGCATACCCTTCAGCAATTCACTCAACCCGGTGTAATGCTGTTGTGCCAATATTTCCGTAGGCGCCATCATACAACTCTGAAAGCCATTGTCTGCTGCCAGCAGCATACTCAAGAGCGCTACCATGGTCTTGCCGCTGCCTACATCTCCCTGTAATAGCCGGTTCATCTGGTGACCCCGGGCTGTATCGTTCCTGATCTCTTTGATCACCCTTTTTTGCGCCCCTGTTAATTCAAAAGGCAGGTATTGTGAGTAGAACGTATTAAAATAGTCGCCCACTTTTTCAAATACAACCCCCTTGCTTACCTGGTGTCTTTGCAAACGAACTAAGTTCAGCCTTACCTGTGCAATAAACAGCTCCTCAAACTTCAGCCGTTTGACTGCCTGCTGGTAAGCTTCGCCGGAAACCGGGAAATGGATATTGCAATACGCTTCGTAACGCCCCATTAACTGTAAACGCCGTAACAGGTCGTCGGGGATATTTTCAATGATGGTTTCAGGTTTAAGCTGGGAGAACAGGGCGTAGGTCAGTTTTCCCAGCTGACGGCCATTCAGCGCCCTTGCTTTTAATTTTTCCGTCGTAGGATAAACGGGTTCCAGGAAGTTTTTTCCATCGGCTTTGGCAGGAACAAATGTTTCTATTTCGGGATGAACGATCTGCGGTTTTCCGTTAAAGAAACCGGTACGGCCAAATACCAGGTACTGCATACCTGTTACGAGAGATTTCTGTACCCAGTTGATACCCTGGAACCAGGCGAGCTCCAGTGTGCCGGTATCATCCTGCAACTGGGCTACTAATCTTTTCCCCCGCCTTTCACCAACCACTTCGATATACACCAGTTTACCGGCTACCTGTATAAACTCTGTTTGCGGATTGATGTCTTTAATCCTGCTGACCTTTGTTTTATCAATATGCCGGTGCGGATAATGCTCCAGCAGATCGGCAAACGTATAAATATTCAATTCTTTCTTCAACATATCTGCACGCAATGGCCCCACACCTTTGAGGTATTCGATCGGTGAGGATAATATGGAGGGTACAGTACTGATGTGTCTATGGTTGGTGGTTTATGCTACAAATATCATGAGCGGAAATGATATTCAGCAATTTCCTGTAAACTACCAGCCACGGACAACAAACCACGAACCATTTCCTATCTTCGCAGCCTATGGAAAAAGAGGTTGTCGTAAGCGGTATTCGTCCCACTGGTTTTTTACACCTGGGTAATTATTTCGGCGCCATGCGCAATTATGTACGCATGCAAAATGACTATCACTGTTATTTTTTTGTGGCAAACTGGCATAGCCTTACCACACATCCCGATACTAAGGAATTAAAGGCAAGTGTGCACCGGGTTATTGCTGAGAATATTGCCTGTGGATTAGACCCCGACAAAGTGGCCCTTTATATTCAAAGCGATGTACCTGAGATTGCAGAACTGTATTTATACCTGAACATGCTTGCGTACAAAGGCGAACTGGAAAAAACGCCCACTTTTAAAGATAAAATCCGCCTGCAACCCGATAATGTGAATGCGGGCCTGCTGACTTATCCCGTATTAATGGCTGCAGATATTTTAGTACACCGGGCTTTGAAAGTGCCTGTAGGTAAGGACCAGGAGCAGCACCTTGAAATTGCGCGCAATTATGCAGAACGTTTCAACCATCGTTATGGCGATGTACTGCCTGCACCCTATGCGTTTAATTATGGGGGTGAACTGGTAAAGATCATGAGCCTTGATGGCAATGGTAAAATGAGCAAGAGTGAAAACCAGATGAATACCCTTTACCTTGCCGATGATGCGGAACTGATCCGGAAAAAGATCATGAAAGCCAAAACTGATCAGGGGCCGGCAGAGCCTAATGCAGTAAAGCCAGATTATATTGAAAACCTGTTTACCCTGATGAAGTTAGTGAGTACGCCCGATACGGTACAAAAATTTGACGACGATTTTAATGCCAGCAGTGCAGGTAATGCCGTTATCCGTTATGGCGACATGAAAAAACAATTAGCCGAAGACATGGCCCGTTTTATTCAACCCATTCGTGAAAAAGCCGCTGATATCCAGAACAACCAGCTACTGTTAAGCAAAATCATACAACAGGGTGCAGACAAAGCAAGGGCCAGCGCATCGGAAACTTTGCAATTGGTAAGGAATGCCATAGGCATGAATTATACCTAGCGGAATGATTGCACAGACCGCCGGTAAAATATAAAATCTTTCCTTTAAGTTCGTACATCATACCCCGTAATTCGTACATTCACTCCTATGGCAAAACTTAAGAAACCCAAACATGTAGCTATCGCCGGAAACATCGGCGCCGGGAAGACTACCCTTACGGAGATGCTGAGCAAGCATTATCGCTGGATACCGCAGTTTGAGGATGTGGACCATAATCCGTACCTGATGGATTTTTATGAGGACATGCCCCGCTGGAGTTTTAACCTGCAGATATTTTTTCTGAACAGCCGGCTGAATCAATTGCTCGATATACACCATGGTACGGAAACAGTGATACAGGATCGCACCATTTATGAGGACGCCAATATTTTTGCCCCCAACCTGCACGAAATGGGGTTGATGAGCAAGCGTGATTTTGATAATTATTTCCAGTTTTTCCAGACCCTGAAGACCATGGTGCAGCCGCCGGACCTGCTCATCTATCTCCGGGCATCCGTGCCCACGCTGGTGGCGCAGATACAAAAAAGGGGCAGGGAGTACGAGGAGAATATCCGCCTCGATTACCTGAAGCGCCTGAATGAATATTACAATAAGTGGATCGACGGCTACCGCGAGGGGCCGTTACTGATCGTGGACTGCGATAAAAACAAGTTCGCCGAGAATGAAGAGCACCTCGGCGAGATCATCGGCAAGGTCGACGGGATGTTGTTTGGGTTGTTTTAGCCCTAACATGCACATTATTCCCAATTCGTACAGCAAGTTGGTCAGCCAGGTGGTTATACTGACTCCGCCAGTATGGTAAGTCGAACTGTTCAGTATAGTAAGCTGGACTTCCCAGTATAGTAAGTTGAACTGTCCAATATAGTAAGCTGAACTATCCAGTATAGTAAGTTGGCACACCAGGGGTTGTATTGAACAGTTCAGCATAGTAAGCTGAACTGTCCAGTATAGTAAGCCGGCGCACCGCACAATAGACAGACAGAGTGTTGCCTATTTTGAGTAATCAAAAAATGAACGCTTATTTAAAAGAAATTGCGGACTTGTGCGGTATCAATAAAAATCTCACCTTTCATATTGCCCGGCACACTTTTGCAACAACTGTTATTTTAAGCAGTGGCGTACCGATTGAAACCGTTTCCAAAATGCTCGGACACCGGAATTTAAAGACAGCACTATGCTATGCTAAAATTTTGGATATAAAGATCAGTGCTGATATGAAACAGTTACGAACGAAGTTAAGTAGCGATACAGGTATTGTATAGTAGGCTTTTAATTTAATTCGAAATGGATCTGGAGTATGCAGAGGAGGTATAGCTGCTTCAAATTTTTAATCATCAATTTATCACGATTTAAAAATAACTCCCCTTTTTATACATTTTTGATTCTAACATCGTACACAAAGTCGCGGACTTCCAATAGTCGGAAATCGCGGCTGCCGGCATGGGAAGGATTCAGCAAGTAATTGAACTCTTCTGGAATTACAGTCGAAGGTATTTTGATAATAGGTGTAGCCGCTGCCTGTAACAAGCTAGTCCCGAAATCTTTGGTGCTGGCGGGTGCTGGTGATTCTTTCCAATTGCCGGGAAGATCGGCCTGTGCCAGAACCTGAATACCAGTGTCAGGTATCTCGAAAGTGGCCATGCTTAATGCCCTGGGAATAACCGCGATGTTGACATTCACTGTGTATTCCAGAACAGCAAGTGCACGGCTTTCTGCGGTATATAGGCAGGCAGTACCGATATGATTCCACCGTGCTCCAAAAAGACGTGCGCCTTCACCTGTCAGGTCACTTGCATACCTGGATTCGCCGATACGATAAACAATCATGAGCCAGGTTTAAGAATACACGCCATATGCGATACGGCCGATCAGGTTACGGACCTCTTCGCGTCCAAATTGGTTATCCAGCAGGCTGAACGGAGTTTGCCCGCCCAGGGCTTGCACCGGCAGCTGCATCCACTCATTAAATCTTTCCTCGTCGCCAAATATATCGTAACCATAAGAATAGATATCCACCAAACTCACAATGGCATCGCTAACGCTCGGATTGAATTTTTCCTTGCCTTTTTTACTGATCAGAGTGGCGCGGGTGGCAGGCAACACTGCCGCCAGGTCATCGTAATCCAGCCCCGCCCGGTCTTTCAAGCTCTCCAACTCAGTCTTACCCACACCTTCCCGCACCAGTCCCATTTTCTCCATAGGGGTACGGATGGTTTTAGGCTCGACCCCGCCACTGAATATAGATTCTATTAATCTTCCTTCAGGTGTCTGAACCGTCACCACCGCTTTGTCGCGGCCAGGCGTAAAGCCGGGATGAAACCGTCCGCTGGCTGCTTTGCCCCTTATCACCGATCCGCCAGCTTTAACAACTGTCACATGAGCGGTTTTAAGGCTACTGCTTGTTTTAGGATGTTTCCCAGTTGCTCCCTTTATTTTAGACATAGTATAAAATTTACTTAATTATGGTATAAAATTATACTATTATACACATATCACCAATTTTTTTGCAAAAGATCCCTAAAATTAACATCTGGTCAATTACACCGGAATCTCCAACAATTCTGCAATCATCAAATATTCACTGAAATAAAAGTTAAAAGTATTTTCTGCCTTTCCATTCAATTGGGCCTGGAAGGGCTTGAAAAAAAAGAAAAATTACATTACATACCATAGAAAATGGGGAGTAGAAATATAAGCCCAAATCTGGCTTCAATTGTATTTTGCTATATATCTTTAACAGAAAGCACAAGTCGAAAACCCACTTAAAAAAAAACATAACTATTGCAATACGCCAATCGAATGCAAATCCCAAAGCAAGAATTATTGGGAAATATGTCCATAAAAATAGAAGCCCTACAATCATTGTTAATGGCAACTGAAATGCCCCTTTGAACCATCTTCTATGTTGTTTAAGTAAGGCGTTAAAGCCAGGAAGCGGTTTCGTAAACCCTAACACATCCGCTTCCAAAAGACATTTGAATTGCTGCCCGTTTTTTAATAGCGCTCTAAATAGTTCATAATCTTCCGTTACAGAAAATGGGATATTTTCATAACCCCCAGTTCCCCAATATGCACTTGCTGTAAGTACCATATTGTTTCCCATTGCAGTTACGGGTTTGCCAGATTTAGCGCTATAATATCCATGTCCACAATAAAAAAGCCATTCAGCATTTTGCAATTTTGCGAAAATGGTTTTACCAGATACTGCTGTAACACCCGTTATAACTGTTATTTCTCCAGTAAGATTGGCTGTCATGGCATTAATCCAGTTCGGGCTGAGAATCATATCAGCGTCTGTAATAAATAGCAAAGATCCTTTTGCTTCGTGAGCTAGCTGTGCCAAAACATTCGCTTTCCCTTTTAAACCTCCTATATTTTTGGTGATTTTAATTAAATGAACATTGGGGGTCTTTTCAGCATATAAGTTGACAGTTTCAATAGTTCTATCAGTCGATTGATCGTCCCCAACCAAAATCTCAAATTTATCTATTGGGTAATTTTGACTAAGCAAAGATTCAATACATTGAGCTATGTTCTTATCTTCATTGCGTGCAGCTACAAGAACAGAAATGGTTTGAGAACTGGTCATTTTTAAATATTATAGGTAAAAAATCCCTATTTATTATAGTGTAGCCTTCCGTGTTTTTGTAGCCCTATTCTTTTTCCAGCATTAATGATATTCCAGCAAGTGTAGCACTTCCTTGTTTTAAGGCACCGCTTACTTTACTGAAGTCTTTAGGATTAAAGGTGATTGCCCCTTCTGCAAATTCAATAGTAGATTGTAATCCTGACTTATCATTTTCTTGCCGTCTTTACCATCAGTCATTGGGTTTATTGTAAACACTGCCGTGCCGGAAATAGTTGTAGGTATTTCTTCTGCTTGGTCATAATCTAAGAAACTGAAGGTTGTTTGCAAGCTGTCTAAGCCGGGCAGGTAATGGTTCAGGGAGCTGCTGTTTAGCTTTGCGGCCGGGTTCTTTAGTTTTTGCAGGATGCCGGTGTACTTTTCCTTCGTGTTGGCGAAAAACTGGCTGGCAGCTGCACTGTCTTTTTTTACCAGTTTCTTTTGCAGTTTTCCCTCCTGTTTTTCCAGCTGTTGCAGGGATCTTTCGCTGTAATGTGTCAGCCTGTCTTCCAGCTTATGATACTTCCGCTCAACAGACCGGAGCATCTGGTTGCTGAACCGGTCGATCGTGGCTTTGGCTTTTTGGGCGCTTGTATCCAGTTGGCCAAAAGAATCAAGGGAGCCAATGCACAGCATGAGTGCTAAAAAAAGGGTTAGTGGTGGCAGTAGTTTCAGAAACGTAATGGTTTAGTGGTATCGGTGATTAAAAGTCAATATTAGGTGATTACACCCGGGCAGTCACCTGTGTATTTTCGCAGGTTGACATACTCATTTCTCTTCTTTGCAATGATCAGGCCCTCGGGGGGAGATCGGCCCGTTGTTCCACTTTTTCAGTGGTCAAACTTTTTTGGGGGGAGGTTGGTTGCCTACGATGAACCATCTTGGGTACCAGGTCAATACTCTTCGATTAAATCCATCCGGCATTGCAAATATTAGGATTTATAACCAGTGAAAAACACCGTTTTTTGTTTCACTTTTTTACGTGTTTTCCGCAATTATGGGTAATCAAAATTGATGATCGATAGTTTGGTCAATTACACCGTAAAATGAAAACTCCACCTTGCGGTGGAGTTTCTCGTAACAGACAAAAAGCAATCGAAGAGACCGAGTTTACCCGCCTGAAGCGGATGATAAGCAGTTATGGTGCAGGAGCGGCAGCCAGTATCTCGGCACCAACCCCTCCGGCATATTTTTCAAAGTTTTTGATGAATTGCAGCGCCAGGTCTTTTGCTCTGGCATCATAGGCAGCAACATCTGCCCATGTGCTGCGTGGGTTTAGAATTTCTGTTGGCACACCGGGACAGCTCGCCGGCATCAGCACGCCAAAAACGGGATGCGCCTCATAAGCTACCTGATCCAGCTGGCCTTTTAAAGCAGCAGTGATCATGGCACGCGTATAAGCTAATTTCATCCGGCTGCCAATACCGCAACAACCCCCGCTCCAGCCCGTATTCACCATCCATACATTCACCTCGTGCTCTTTCATTTTCTTACCCAGCATTGCTGCATATTGTCCCGGGTGCAGTGGCAGAAAAGGTGCACCAAAGCAAGCACTGAATGTTGATTTAGGTTCTGTAACACCCGCTTCCGTTCCTGCAACTTTAGCCGTATACCCGCTGATGAACTGGTACATGGCCTGCCCCGGACTCAATTTACTGATGGGCGGTAATACGCCATTGGCATCACAGGTAAGGAAAAAAATATTTTTAGGCAACCCGCCAATGCTGGGCTCCTGTGCGTTACTGATATAATGAATGGGATAACTTACCCTTGTATTCTCTGTAATGGTTTTATTGCTGAAATCAATCGTATTGGTTCTATTGAAAAAGCCCACATTTTCAACCAATGCACCCGGGCGGATGGCATGGAATATTTCGGGCTCTTTTGCTTCGCTCAGGTCAATCGTCTTGGCATAACAACCGCCTTCAAAATTAAAAATACCGCCGGATGTCCAGCCATGTTCATCATCCCCGATCAGCTTACGTTCGGGATCTGCGCTGAGTGTGGTTTTACCAGTGCCACTCAGCCCAAAAAAAACAGCCACATCGCCCTTTGCCCCCATATTGGCGCTGCAATGCATGCTCAATACATTGTTATCGTGCGGCAATACATAATTAAGGATCGTGAAAATACCCTTTTTTATTTCGCCCGTGTAACCGGTTCCTCCAATCAGGATGGCCTTGTGGGTAAAGGAAATAACAGCAAAGTTGTGCTGGCGGGTGCCATCGGTCAGCGGATCGGCCCTAAAGCCGGGCGCGTGGATAATATGCCAGTCGGGTTCAAAATGCTCGAGCGCTTCCTCTTCGGGGCGAAGGAACATATTATACGCAAACAGGTTACTCCATGAATGCTCATTGATTACCCTGATGTTCAGCCTGTAAGCCGGATCGGCACAGGCATAAGCATCTCTTACCCATACTTCCTTCCTGCTGCCTAAGTATTGGAGTAATTTCTTTTTTAGCTGCAAAAAGTATTTTTCCTCTATCGGGATGTTGAAATTGTTCCAGTGAACAGTGTTTTCGGTCAACGCATCTTTTACAATGAATTTGTCAAGCGGACTGCGCCCGGTAAACTCACCCGTACGGATGCAAAGCGCCCCCGTATCGTTTAATACACCCTGTCCGCGGAAAATGGCCTGTTCAACGAGTTCTTCAGGAGATAACTGGTAATGAACATCAAGGTGGGCGGCAAAACCTAAAGCCGCCACTGTCTGGTCTGATAGCATCATAGAAGGCAATGTCATAAAACGAACAATCGTTAGTTAGTGGACAAAAATAGGGCTTTACTGCTTTCAGCGAATTGTTTGTGTTGGGGCTACACGTTGCTATTTATCAAGCATTTACACAGATTAATATATAATTTCGAAATATTCCACCCGATCTTTTTATCCTCGCCAACCATAAAACCTGGCTTTTGAAAGATTTGTAAAAAACATCTCCCCTCAAGCTTCTATTTTTACAAAAAATTAGGCGTATGCAGGCAAGCCGGCCCAAAGGATTGGTAACCATTGAACACCTTAACAGGTTGAAAACCATTGTTGGTGAGTCGTATGTATTTGCGGATGAAGAGAACCTGGTACATTATGGGCATGATGAGACGGAGCATTTGTCCTTTTTACCGGAAGCAGTCATTAAACCCCGCACTGCACAGGAGATTGCAGCTGTTATGCAACTGTGTAACGAACACCGGATACCGGTTACACCCCGTGGTGCAGGTACCGGTCTGAGCGGCGGTGCGCTGCCGCAACTTGGCGGCGTGCTCCTCTCCTGCGAAAGAATGAACAGCATCCTCGACATTGATGAACGCAACCTGCAGGTAACAACCGAGCCGGGTGTGATTACCGAAGTGCTACAGAATGCAGTAAAAGAAAAAGGACTGTTCTACCCGCCTGATCCCAGCAGCCGGGGCAGTTGTTTTATCGGCGGCAATATTGCTGAGAACAGCGGGGGGCCTAAAGCAGTCAAATACGGCGTGGTAAGGGATTATGTGCTGAACTTAGAAGTGGTGCTGCCCACCGGGGAGATCATCTGGACGGGTGCGAACGTATTGAAGAATTCAACCGGTTACAACCTTACGCAATTATTAGTAGGCAGCGAGGGCACATTGGGTATCGTAACAAAAATCGTGTTGAAACTCATTCCATTACCTAAACATGACCTGTTGATGCTAGTGCCATTTGCATCACTTGAAAAAGCAAGCGAAGCGGTAAGCGCCATCTTTCGCGCAGGCTTTGTGCCAAGTGCACTGGAATTAGTGGAGATAGACGCACTGAAAATTGTAAGCGCATTTGTTGATAGTGCTGCCGTTCCGGTAAACGATACAATTGCGGCACATCTTATCATAGAAACAGATGGCAACAACATGGATGTATTGATCGGTGACATGGAAGCCATTGCTGAACTGCTGACACAATTTGAAGCCGGCGAAATCTTTTTTGCAGATGATGCCCAGCAGAAAAACGAATTATGGAAACTGCGCCGCCGTGTTGCAGAAGCGGTAAAAATAAGCGGATACACCATTGAAGAAGATACAGTGGTTCCAAGAGCGGAACTGCCCGCGTTGATCAAAGGCGTGAAAGCATTGGGCGAACAGTACGGATTCAAAGCCGTTTGCTATGGACATGCCGGGGATGGCAACCTGCATATCCGCATCAATCACCCTACCATCAAGAACAGTCACGGTAATCCTGAAATGACCCGTGCGCTGCAAGCCCTTTTTGAGCTGACCAAAAGCCTTGGCGGTACCATCAGCGGAGAACATGGTATTGGCCTCATACAGAAACCATACATGCCTGCAGTCTTCCACAATGCTAACCTGCACCTCATGCGCGAGATCAAAAAAGCTTTCGATCCTAACAATATTTTAAATGCAGGAAAAATATTTGACCTGACTAATTAAGTAGGTTTGTACTAAATCTGATGCTTATGAAGAAGATACTGATGACCTGTTTTGTTGTATTGTTAACGATGCACCTCCATGCGCAGGAGAACCAGGGCGATGATAACCAGCAAAAAAACGGATTCAGAAAAGACAATATCTTTTTGGGAACCAGTCTTAACCTTGGTATTGCCAACCGCTCCTTTAATGTGGGACTTAACCCTGAAATAGGCTACAGCCTCAACAACTGGCTGGATGCCGGTTTTGCACTTAATGTCAATTATTTTTCCCAGAACGCATCTGATTACAGTCCTTATCGCTTCAGGAATTTTAATTATGGCGGTGGCCCGTTCCTCAGGATATGGCCGGTGAATTTTTTGCACCTCCAGGTACAACCCGAATTCAACTGGATCAGTTCTTCACAAAAAGATATGACCACCAACCAAACGTATAAATACAATTACAACGCGGGGAGCCTGCTCGTAGGGATCGGTTATGGCACCAGGGTCATCGGAAGCCAGTACTCTTATATCACCCTGATGATCGATGTATTGCAGAATGCCAATTCGCCTTACCGCGACCGGTTTAATGATCCTTTACCGGTATTCAGGGCAGGATTTGGAATGTACCTCAGAGGAAGGCATTGACAGCCGTTACTGCATCATTGCAAACAACCAATCTCTCCTGCCAGTGCTCATATAAAAAACCTTTCACTGCCATCTTTCTGATATGAGTAACCAGGTCATCATAAAATCCTGCTGCATTCAGCAGGATTATTTTTTTATTGTGTATCTGTAAGGTATTCCAGGTAAGCATTTCAAAAAATTCGTCCAACGTGCCATAGCCGCCGGGCAGGATGACCGCAGCATCGCATAATTCATACATCATTTTCTTCCGGACATGCATGTCGGCCACCACATGCAGCTCGGTAATGCCTTCATGCTGGTGTTCCCATTCGAGCAGAATTTCAGGTATTACCCCTATCACTTTTCCGCCGCCACTCATCACTGCATTCGCCACCGCACTCATCAAACCCTTGTTTCCGCCGCCATACACTAAGGTGAGCTGCAGCTTAGCCATCAAAGTTCCGAGCTGTTGTGCCGCTTGCTCAAATAAAGGATCTGTTCCGTTTTTAGACCCGCAAAAAACAGCGATACGCTTTTCTTTCATACAACCATTTTACAGGCAGCAAAGTAGGATATGTTTTCGGTTTGTGGCCTATCTTTATCGCTTAAGCCCCATCACCCTATAAACTAAAACATATGCCCCCATTATTGCTGTTCTCCTTTGTCCTCATTTATTTTCTTGTCCTTTTGGTAGTGGCCTGGTATACCGGCAGGAACAGCAACAATGAATCTTTCTTTATTGGGAACAGGAACAGCAACTGGATGCTGGTGGCTTTCGGAATGATCGGCACTTCGCTGAGCGGGGTAACTTTTGTAAGCGTTCCCGGCGCTGTTGCTAAGCAATCTTTTGCTTATCTGCAGGTCACGTTCGGTTACCTGATCGGTTACTTTGTCATTGCTTTTGTATTGCTGCCACTCTATTACAGGCTGAACCTTACTTCTATCTATAATTACCTCAGCAGCCGTTTGGGATTTACTGCTTATAAAACAGGCGCTTCTTTCTTCATCCTTTCCAGAACATTAGGCGCGACCGCCAGGCTTTACCTCGTGGTAAAAATATTACAGGATGCCATTCTTGAAAGCTTTCATATACCGTTCTGGCTTACTACACTCATTATCCTGGCGATGATTTTATTGTACACGTATGAAGGCGGGGTGAAGACCATTGTGTGGACAGATACCCTGCAAACATCCTGTATGCTCCTGGGGCTGATCATTTGCATCATCTATATCCTCAAAAGCCTGAACATGGGTATTGGTGACAGCCTGCATGCCATGCAGCAGAAAGGATATGCCACTATCTTCTTTACCGATCCGCACAGTAAGTTCTTTTTCCTGAAACAAATACTGGCAGGTGCATTTGTTGCTATTACCATGACCGGGATGGACCAGGAAATGATGCAAAAAAATATTTCTGTAAGAACCTTGAAAGACTCACAAAAAAACGTGGTTACACTCGGATTCATCATGGTGATAGCCACTTTTCTGTTCCTCTTCCTGGGAGGCCTGCTTTATCTTTTTGCAAACACGCAACAGGTAGCTGTAAATGGCGATAAACTGTTCCCGGCTATTGCATTGAACCACATGCCGCACCTTGTTGCGGTGATCTTTATCATCGCGCTGATCTCCGCCCTCTTCCCCAGTGCCGACGGCGCCATCACCGCGTTAACCGCTTCATTCTGCATTGACATCCTTGGCCTGCAACGACGCCATGACTGGAGCGATGTGCAAAAGAAAAAGATCCGCCAGCGGATCCACCTGCTTTTTGCTTTACTCTTCCTGTTATTTGTGATGGTGTACAAATGGATCGACAGCAGCAGCATGATTGGAGTGATATTAAAAGTAGCTGCCTATACGTATGGCCCGCTCTTAGGCCTGTTTACTTTTGGCATTTTACTGAAAAGGCAGGTAAATGACAGGCTGGTCCCCATGGTATGCATTGTTTCCCCGCTGATCTGCCTGATGATAGATACATACCAGAAAACATTATTCGGCTCCTTTGAAATCGGCCTGGAACTGCTGATCATCAATGGGTTAATCACTTTTACCGGCCTATGGCTCATTTCTAAGCCTGATAAATCAAATGCATAGATATATTTGCAGCCTATGACCCCCCCTTTGATCCCACCGCAGGTTGAAGCCTACGCGCTGCAATACACAGCCCCCGAAGAGCCGTTATTGCAGCAAATCAATGAACACACCATGCAAACCCATCCGCAGGCGCATATGCTCAGCGGACACGTACAGGGAAAATTTCTTTCCTTCATCAGTACTATTCTCAGACCAACATACGTTTTAGAGATAGGAACCTTTACAGGTTACAGTGCGCTCTGCCTGGCACAAGGCTTGCAGCAGCATGGTGAACTGCATACCATAGAGCTGCGGGAGGAAGATGCCCTTACTGCAGGGAATAACTTTAGTAAAAGCAAGTACCATCAGCAGATACATTTGCACCTTGGTAATGCACTGGATATTATTCCGCAGCTGGACCGCAAATGGGACCTGGTTTTCATCGACGCCGATAAAACCGGTTATATTGATTATTACGAGCTGGTAGTGCCGATGTTAAGCGAACAGGGCATTATCCTGGCAGATAATGTGCTGTTTCATGGTGAGGTATTGACAACACCCGTTACCGGAAAAAATGCAACAGCCATACAGGCTTTTAATGAACACGTGAAAAAAGACCCCAGAACTGAACAGGTATTATTGACCCTCAGGGATGGTTTACTCTTAGTTAAAAAGAAACAAGCATGAAAAAACTGATGTTGTTTTTATGCCTCACCGCATGTATAACAGCCCGGGCACAGAAAGAAAAAGCAGCCGCTTATATCAATACATACAAAGAATTAGCCATTGCAGAAATGATCCGCTCCGGCGTACCAGCCTCCATTACGCTGGCTCAGGGCATACTTGAATCGCAATACGGAGAGAGCGACCTCGCAAAAGCTTCCAATAACCATTTTGGCATCAAATGCAAGACCGAATGGACCGGTCCTAAAACCTATCATGACGATGATGAAAGAGGAGAATGCTTCAGGGTGTATGCCACAGTGGAAGAATCTTACCGGGATCATTCTGATTTCCTCAAAAGCAGGTCTCATTATGCCTTCCTCTTTAAACTGGATCCTTCCGATTATGAAGGCTGGGCCAGGGGATTAAAAAAAGCCGGTTATGCAACCAGCCAGACCTACCCGCAGCAGCTGCTAAAAGTTATCAATGATTATGACCTCCAGCAATACAGTCTGGAAGCAATAACGAGGATGCAAAACGATGCCGTTACTGCTAATAAAACAACCGTTACCCCTATTGTAAATGTTCGATCCGGAACTTTACAACAGCCTGCTCTAAAAGAAATAATAACAGAACAAATTATTGAAGAAAAAGAAGAAGAGCGCAAAGAGGCTGAAACGCTGACGGCTATCGTAACAAATCCGAATACCGCGTCGGACATAAAAAAAAACACGGTTTACCCCACAGCCGGCGTCTTTACCATTAATCATGTTAAAGTGATCTATGCCCCTGAAGGCATTTCATTACTTGCACTGGCCAATCAATACAATATCGGACTGGGCAAACTGCTCGAGTTTAATGATCTGCCGGAAATGGATGTATTGGATACAGACAGGCTCATTTTCTTAGAGAGGAAATTAAAAAAAGGAGCAACTGATATCCATATTGTAACTGCTGATGAAACACTGCATGATATTGCCCAGAAAGAAGGCGTTCGTTTAGAAAGCCTGCTGGAATATAATAACCTCAGAAAAGAAGCCAGGCCTGCAGCCGGAGAAAAACTCTACCTTCGGACAATGACGCCGGTCACTGCTAAACAAACAAAAATTAGCAGGTAAAATAATTCCGTTATCCCTGTTGCAAATATTAAAACCAGGCAGCATGTCAGTCATCACCGTTCACGACAAACCCTTTGTTTCTTATTTACCTGAATCACTGATCCTTGAGAAAATAAAGGAACTGGCCGTTGAGCTCAACAAAGATTATGCGGGTAAGCGCCCCCTGTTCATTGCTATTCTGAACGGATCATTCATGTTTGCATCTGACCTTTTCAAAGAGCTGCATATTGATGCAGAGATCTGTTTTATCAAACTGGCTTCTTATAAAGGCACTAAATCTTCCGGGCAGGTGATCACGGCCATTGGTTTGGACACCGATATAACCAACAGGCATGTGGTGATATTAGAAGACATTATTGATACCGGTAAAACATTGAATGAATTCCTGCCGCAAATACGCAACCAGCAACCCCTTTCTTTAAAAATTGCAGTTCTGCTGCACAAACCGGATGCTACTGTTTTCCCGATCACGATCGATTATTGCTGTTTCTCCATCCCTGACAAATTCGTTGTAGGTTATGGCCTTGACTACAATGGACTCGGAAGAAATATCCGCGAAATATACCAGCTTGACAATAAAGAATAACTGGTCTTTAACAGGCCCGGATAAGGATCTGACGTGTTTTTACGTTATATTGTTGTAAATCCGGGCTACCAAATGAAAACATGCATTTGGCTCTTGTTATGTTGTGTTGCCACCTCATCTCTTTACAGCCAATACTACCTGCGCGGCAAAATAAAGGACGAGGAAGATCATATGCTTGAAGGCGTAAGAATACAGCTGGCAAGCAGTGGCACCATCCCTTATCACAGCGATAACAGCGGTAGTTTCGGCATTCCCTCCTCCCGGCTTATTGATACCATTACCCTGTCTTATGATGGTTACGAAATACTCAAAAAGCCGGTCGATACCCGCAAATTCGAAGTGCTGGTCATGAAAATGCTGCCTGCAACAGCACGCCTGTACAAAAGAAAACTTGCTTCTGTTACCGGCAATATAAAGCGGCAACCCTCTATTGTTTCAGTATTGGGAGAGAGTTACAGCAGTCTCATAGAAAACGGTTTCATTGAAACAGCCAGGTACCCCGAGACCGGGTTTTCCATGAGTATTGACAAAGCATCCTACAGTAATATCAGGCGTTTCCTGAATAATGAAATGTTTGTACCTGTTGATGCTGTGCGTATTGAAGAGATGCTGAACTATTTCGATTTCCCAACGACCAATGAAAAAGATTTTACCTGCAAATCGGTTGTCACTACCTGCCCCTGGCGGCCGGGCAACCAGCTGCTGTTCCTGCACATAGCAGCCCCGAAACTGCTGCTCAATAACATTCCTCCCTCCAACCTCGTTTTCCTGATAGATGTTTCCGGTTCAATGGACAAACCTAACCGTTTGCCACTCTTGCAATCTGCTTTTAAATTATTAGTCGATAACCTCCGCGCGCAGGATACCATCAGCATTATGACTTACGGCGGCGGAGTTGGCATTGCATTACAGCCTACCAGCGGCGCAGAAAAGAAAAGGATCAAGGCCGTTATTGATTCATTAAGCGCTGCCGGTGATACGCCTGGGGCAGGTGCTATTAAAAGTGCTTATGACCTTGCCAGGAAGTCTTACATTCAAAACGGCAACAACAGGGTGATACTGGCAACTGATGGCGATTTTAACGTGGGTCAAACCTCGGAAAAAGAGCTGGAGGATCTCATCATCAAATGTCGCCAGACGGGTATCTACCTTACCTGCCTGGGAGTTGGCATGGGTAATTATAAAGACAGCAAACTGGAAACTCTATCCAAAAAAGGCAATGGGAATTTTGCCTATATTGATCACTTGCAGGAAGCGCAGAAAGTCCTGGTAACAGAATTCACCAAAACCGTGTATGCTGTAGCCAATGATGCATACATCGACATTAACTTCAATCCCGCTATTATAAAATCTTACCGGCTGGTTGGATTTGATAATAAGAAGAACGCAGTTGAAGACAGCGCCAGCACATTAGACGGCGGTGAAATAGGCAGCGGGCATACTATGATAGCCGTATTTGAAATGCAGGCTGTTAACAGTGATACTTCACTTACTCATCGCCCGTTGGCCGATATTGCCTTACACTACAAATTACCTGGCGCAAAAGAAACACCCGTTACGCTGCCATTCACTGCGCAATACGAACCACATACTATTGAGAACGTTGATGCCAGCTACCGCTTTGCTGCAGCTGTGGCAATGTTTGGTTCCCTGTTAAGGCAATCAAAATATGTAAAAGGGTCACAGTTTGAAGACGCACTGGCATTAGCCAGAACTGCCGCAGACCTAAGCGACCTGCAGCAGAAAGAACTACTTACCCTGATAGAAAAAGCCATAAAGGTGTACACCCCCGTAAAGCGGAAAAAGAAGAAAAGGAATTAATTGTTTTGCTTTGTCGTTTTCTCAGCAACAGCAGTATCGATGACCTCCTTTTCTGTGCGACTATCATTGCTCTTAAAGCTTTTCAATGTTATCTCTATCACGCCATTCTTGCCTGCATCCCCGTATTTTGAAAGCGCAGATTCATCTTTCAATACATGAACGGCACCGATATCGTTGGGGTTGACTTTTTTTAATGTCAATACGCCCTTGCTTTCTATTTTCTCATTCAGGACAACTAAAGGGCTTTTTTTACCGGTAGTATCAAATGATCGGGAGGTATCATCGTTAACAGGTACATTCTTTACATGGGGAACAACGGCCATCGTAACCGGCAGCATGGTGCCAGTTTCCTTTGCATGCAGGTATTGCTGAATGCCGTCAACTATGGAAGCCGCAAATTTTTGCTGGTACCCTGTTTCCCTGAGTTTAGCCAGGTCTGCCTTATTACTCATGAACCCTGCTTCGATCATTACAGAAGGGCAATTCACTGCCTGCAATACCCAGATGCCCTGCTTCCTGGAACGGATACCCCTGAACTCGTTAACAGCGCCGAGTGAATTGGCCATATAATTGGCCAATTGATAATTGGCTTTGTAATTCTGTGCTTTCTCTTCTGCGGCAACGATCAGTTCAATACCCTTGGAAGGCCCTTCCCCGGTACGGCTGTTTTCGGCTTCCCCCTGGCCTGTACTGTTACAATGGACCGACAAAAACAGGTCTGCTTTTTGTGCATTGGCGAATTGGGCTTTTTCTGTCACCGATTGGTAACTGTCATCATTCCTGGTTAGTACAATGGCAACATTACTGTTATTATTAGCTTGTTTAACAGCCTTTGCCAAAGCTAAATTGAGCAGTGCTTCTGTTGTACCATCTGCGGCGAGAGCGCCTTTATCTTGACCGCCATGGCCCGCATCTATCACCACAACATATGTTTTATTCAGGCTCGCCGGCAGGTTTGCAAGCTGCAGGGTTGTAAGATCACCAGCCCGGCTATTTCCTGGTGCAGCAAAGGACTGAACCACGCTTTCCATAACAGTACTGACAGAGATGGATGGATGGTTCTTATATTCCTTGTTCCGGAAAGCGAACAGTACTACAACTACAGCCAGCAAAGGCAGTACAACGAGTTTTCTCACATAAGTGAACCTGTGGTTTTTGTCATTAGCAAGCATTTGTAACCTCCTTTTGATTGGTGAAAAAAAGAATGAATGTGTTAAAGCAAATTGTTGTTGCGGATAGGCGGTGGTCAGCAGCATTTGCGCCAGTGCTCCTGTATCTCCGTTGCTTACAGCTTCTTTATCGGCAATGAACTCGTGTATCATCTCCATTTCTCTTCGCAATAACCAGAAAAACGGGTTGAACCAGCCGCCAATTAACGATAGCTGTATCAATAGTTTATCAATGGAATGTTTTTGCTGCACGTGCGTTAGTTCATGCTGCAGTATCTGCTTACCGGCTTTACTCCTGATATCAATTTCCTCATTCCAGAAAATATACCGGAAAAAAGAAAACGGGGTTCCTTTTGCCTGTGTAATAATAAGGTGTACATCGCCGATGTTCCTGCAGGGATGGGTTTGCAACAAGCGGTACAATCTTACCAATCCCTCTACCATCATCACTAAAAGAAATACTGCTACAGCAAAGTAGATGCCCGTTGCAACCAGGTGCCAGCTCCATTGGATGCCCTTACCGGTAATATTTGCTTCCATCTCAGAATTATTGTCTGCCACTACTGCCAGAAAACGCATCACCTGCCGGTTACCTGTTACCGGGGTATTCCACTGGATTTTAACTAAGGGTACCACCCAGGACAATAAGGCGATGGTTAATAAGTAAAAGCGGTTGTATTGATGAAACCGTTTGTTACGCAGCACAAGCCAGTAATAGCCGAACATCACAGCGCTGCATAAGGTTACTTGCAAAAAATAATAAGTAATGGCAAGCATGGTCATTATTTTTTGGTGTGTTTGTTTTTCATCTGTTGCAGCAGCAATTCCAGTTCCTTTACACTGATGTCTTTCTGTTGTACCATAAAAGACACAACATCACTAAAGGACCCTTCAAAATAGCCTTCCACGAGGTTCCGGATGGAACTGGACGAATATGCTTCTTTTGATACCAAAGGATAATACCGGTGCACCCTGCCCATAGGAGTAATACCTACAAAGCCTTTATCTACCAATATCTTTACAATAGTGGCAACAGTATTTGAATGCGGCCGTGGTTCAGGTTGCGCTTCTATGATATCTTTTAGAAAAGCTTCTTCTAATTTCCAGATACTGTGCATGATCTGTTCTTCTGCTTTGGTCAATGGTTTCATGGGGGGGGTAATATATTTGATTATCCAAACGTAAAACTAATAAATTAGTTTTACAACTATTTTTTTAGTTATTTTTTAAAAAATACTTTTCCCACCCCGTAAAGACTTGCAGCAATCGTTCTGAAAACGGTATTTTGCAGGCTCAACACCATGGACGATGGGCCATGGGCTATTGACCAAATGAAATATTATCTTATTGCCGGCGAAGCCAGTGGTGACCTCCATGGCAGTAACCTTATCAAACAACTCCACCTGGCTGATGCCCATGCCGGGATCCGGTGCTGGGGTGGCGATTTGATGCAGGCTGCAGGCTCCACTGTTGTAAAACATTATCGCGATCTGGCATTTATGGGTTTTACAGAAGTGATCATGAACCTGCCGACTATCCTGAACAATATCAGGTACTGTAAAAAAGATATACTCGCCTGGCAACCCGATGTACTTGTATTAATCGATTACCCCGGCTTCAACCTGCGTATTGCAGCATGGGCCAAACAGCAGGGCCTTAAAGTGGTCTACTATATTTCTCCGCAGGTATGGGCCTGGAAAGAAAACAGGGTCAGGAAAATGAAACAGTGCATCGACAAAATGCTCTGTATCCTTCCTTTTGAAAAAGCGTATTACAAAAACAAATGGAACTGGGAAGTGGACTATGTGGGACACCCGCTTGTAGAAGTGATTGAACAACAGCAGGCAGCAGAAGCCCGGTCATCCACCAATATCATCGCCCTGCTCCCCGGCAGCAGGAAGCAGGAAATTTCAAAAAAACTCCCCATTATGCTGGAAGTGGCGAAACATTTTCCGCAATACCGGTTTGTGGTGGCGCAGGCGCCCGGATTAGACGATGCTTTCTATGCGCCCTTTCTTACGCCCTATCAAAACGTATCTGCTGTCCGCAACCAGACCTATCACCTGTTGTTACAGGCAACAGCAGCATTGGTAACCAGCGGCACTGCTACATTGGAAACAGCTTTATTTGGTGTGCCTGAAGTGGTGTGTTACAAAGGAAGTAATATCAGTTACCAGATTGCAAAGCGTTTGATCAGGATCAAATACATTTCACTTGTTAACCTGATCATGGATAAACCCGTGGTAAAAGAATTGATACAGGATGAACTCACCCCTGCTAACTTAGTCAGGGAATTACAATTACTGCTGACCGATGAACAACATATCAATGCCTTGCAAAAAGATTATGCTGCTTTAAAAGACATACTTTCAAAAGGTGGCAATGCTTCGGCACAGGCAGCAAGGATCATCTGTTCATTTGCTTTACCTTCTCATCAAAGGCAGGATCACTAATTTAAAAAGGGCAATGATCAGCGCCACGATAAACATGAGCAAGGATATCCTGTTCATCCCATGCATGTATTTCATCCACTGTGTACGTGGCTCATTGGGGTCTCTTTTTTTAAGGTAGAGATACTCTGATAATTGACGCAAAATGCCCATAAGACTGGTTTATACAAAGTTAGCAAGAGTTACCTGACGCCCGTTCAGCCGTGGAGCCATTTTTTCAAATGCGCAGTGATTTGTCCCGATTCAATAATAAACCCATCATGCCCGTATGCTGAATCTATGGCTATCAGGGATGTATTGGGCATATGGGTTGCCATAAAACGTTGTTCATCGAGGGGACAAAGGATATCGCTTTTGATCCCGATAATAAGTGTAGGCTGATGAATATCGTTTAGCACCCTGATCAGGTCGCCACCGCGGCCGCGGGCCAAATGGTGGCTATCCATCGATTTGGTCAGGAGCCAGTAACTGAAGGCATTGAAACGTTTCACTAATTTTTCTCCCTGGTAAAGGATATAGGAAGAAGCTTTGAAATGATCGATCTTTTCCGGATCAGGGTCTGTCTGGGTATCCTGGAAGATGCCATAATTGCGATAGGTCAGCATACCTATAGCCCGCGCAGCCTTAAGGCCATTGGCCCCCGCATTTGCCGCATGGTTGCGCCAGGTGGTATCGGCTTCAATGGCAAGACGCTGCGCTGTATGCACCGCCACACCCCAGGCGCTTTCAGACGGGGAAGTGGCAATCAGGAACAATTGCTCAATCCTGTCTTTTTCCATCACACACCATTCCAATGCCTGGTAACCTCCCATACTTCCCCCCATCAATAAGTGTATCCGCTCAATGCCAAGGTATTTGCGCAGCAGGATATGGGCATTGACCATATCCCGTATCGTGATGGTTGGAAAGTCCGAATAATAAGGCTTTCCTGTCAAAGGATTGGTGCTGGCCGGCCCGGTAGTGCCATAGCATGACCCTATTATATTAGCACAAATGATGAAATAATCGTCGGGATTAATAAAATGACCCTCCCCCACCAATCCCTTCCACCAATCGGCGCAATCCGAACTGGCAGTCAATGCGTGACAAACCCATACCACATTGTTTTTGGCCGCATTGAGCCGGCCATACGTATGATAAGTAATCTGCAATTGAGGGAGCACAAACCCGTTTTCAAGGGTAAATGGCTGTTCGTAATTAAAAACATTCATGGTGATAATTCCGCATTTCAACGCAAAATAAGGGTATGGTTAATTTACATTTGCATAAATCTTTTGAAAATGACTAAGATTGAGATCAAACAGGTGGACCAGGATTATGCTTTTGAAGGCATTGACAGCAATGGCCACACCGCCCGCATGGACGCGGGGGCAGCCACTGGCGGCCACGACAGCGGCATCCGCCCTATGCAGACCTTATTAATGGGATTGGGCGGCTGCAGCGGCATTGACATCGTTTCCATCCTCAAAAAACAAAGACAGGAAATAAAATCCTTTAACATGATCATTGAGGGGGAGCGGGAAAGTGGCCAGGAACCTTCTTTGTGGAAAGAAATAAACATCGTCTTCCAGTTCACCGGTAATGTTGACGAAGACAAAGCAAATAAAGCCTGTGCACTTTCCATGGATAAATACTGCTCTGTAGCCGCAACACTGAGGGCCGCAGGATGCACATTAAACTGGAGAGCAGAAGTCAACAAATCATAAGCCAGGAAGCAAAAAATAAAACATTCAGGAAGATGTCCAAGCCAATCACCAAAGCCATTCGCACCCGCATTGAACAAACCAATGAGATGGAGCACTCTTCTCCTTTATTCCTTACCAGTAGTTTTTGTTATGACGATGCGGAGGAAATGCGTGCAACATTTGCAGATGAGACAGACAATAATATATACAGTCGTTTCAGTAACCCCAATGTACAGGAATTTGTAGACAGGGTCTGTGTACTGGAAGGAGCGGAAGCAGGTTATGCCACTTCATCGGGCATGAGCGCTGTGTTTGGTTCTTTTATGGCATTGATGAAACAGGGCGATCATTTACTGTCTTGCAGCTCCATTTTTGGAAGTACGCATACCGTGATATCCAAGTACCTGCCCAAATATGGCATATCCTATACCTATGTCAGCGCCGCTGCTACTGAAGCCGAATGGGAAGCTGCAATACAGCCCGCAACCAAAATGATCTACTTAGAAACGCCGACCAATCCGGGCTTGGATATACTCGATCTCGAGATGATTGGCAGGCTGGCTAAAAAGCATCAGCTCATACTGAATGTGGACAATTGTTTTGCCACACCCGTTGCACAACAACCCATCGTTTATGGCGCCGACCTGGTGGTGCACTCCGCTACCAAATGGTTAGACGGACAAGGCCGGGTGCTTGGCGGCGTTGTTGTTGGAAGAAAAGACCTGATCAAGGAAATTTACTTATTCTGCCGCAGTACCGGCCCGGCTCTTTCGCCATTCAATGCATGGATCTTAAGCAGGAGCATGGAGACTTTAGACGTGCGCATGGAACGCCATGCCAGTAACGCACTTTACCTGGCACAGCAATTAGAACAACATCCCAAACTGACCCATCTCAGATACCCCTTCCTGCCCAGCCATCCGCAACATGCCATTGCCACTAAGCAAATGCAGAACGGGGGCGGCATTGTTTGTTTTGAACTGAAAGGAGGACTGGAAGCCGGACGCAAATTCTTGGATGCCCTTACCATGCTCTCGCTGACCGCCAATCTTGGCGATACCCGCAGCATTGCCTCTCATCCTGCAAGTACCACACATGCAAAATTAACCGAAGCGGAAAGGCAGGCAGTGAATATTACGCCCGGACTGATCCGTATTTCAGTGGGACTGGAGCACAGGGATGACATATTAGCTGATATCCTGCATGCGTTGGAGCAGTGCTGAGCATTTGATTGCCTCAGGTTACTGCTTCATGGCATACCTGATCCCTCCCAGTAAATGTTGCAGGAACAACGGATCTGCGTATGATTCATCTGTATGCCCGAGTTCTGTGTAGAAAGCGCGGCCCCCATCAAACTCGTGGTACCAGGCCATCGGATGAAAATCACCATTCTCACCGCCGGTATAACTTTTCTCATCAATGGTCATCAGGACATGCAGGTTGGGCTGGATGCTTTTAAAATTATACCACTCATCTTTTCGTTTCCATTGCTTGGGCAGGTGCTTAGTAGAGGGATGATTGGCATCAACGATGTTTAAGACCGCTTCCTGTTGTTTGGGGTGGCTTTTAAAATAAGCGCCCACCAATTGATTATACCAGGGCCAGTCGTATTCTGTATCCGTTGCCGCATGAACACCTACAAATCCGCCGCCGGCCTGGATATATTTTTGAAATGCTGCCTCCTGTTCATCATTCAATACATCTCCTGTGGTGCTTAAAAAAATAACAGCGGTATATTTTTTCAGGTTCTCCCCGGTAAACAAAGCGGCATCCGTGGTAGTATCCACTTCAAAATGATTGTCAGCACCTAATTTTTGCACAGCCGCAACAGCCACCGGTATAGATGCATGGTGGTACTTCATTGTACGGGAGAAAACTAATACACGATGCGTTTTCTTTTTGGCAACAAAAGAAAAGGTGAATAACGCAACACAGATCAGACAAAGGATGAATGCTAGTTTTTTCATGGTGGTTGTTTATTGAGACGATTTTATTTTTTCTCTTCTTTCTTTCAGTTCCCGCCAGGTAGTTAATATAATGCCTTCCTGCTGTATGGCCTGTTTCAGGGCCGGGTCCATCATTGCCAGCATATCGCCACGGCGCACAGGACCGGAATCAGAAATATGCGGGAACACTTCTGTCGTAGCCGTGCAATGCATGATCATCATTGTAATGCCTGGTTGTAAGGAACGGATGCCTTCTATGTATTTTTTTGTTTTGTACGCCTGCACTTGAGCATCATTTCCTGCCATGTCCTGGGGGATATGCCATCCATAGCTTTCATTATGCAGGTCATCCAATACGGGCAGCCCGCTGTCCCATATCATTTTTCCTATCTGTCGTAATTGCTCTACCTGCGCGTCGGGTGCATGTGTTTGTGCACGGATTAACGTTACATGCCCGGCCGGCAGCATCACAGGTATGTGGTTACTGATTCCTGCTTTTACATAGCGCTGGGTATAGTCAGGCGTGGCAAGCAGGGTTCCCATATGGGTATCCAGGTGCGTAGGCTCAAACCCCATGGAACGGGCTCTTTCCAATTGTGCTGTTATTTCTTTTTCCACTTCATCTGCACTGGCATGCTGGATCACTGCTTCTACGCTGGACCAGAGGGCGCCTTCTTTATCAACTAAGCCTGGTGTGGTATTTTTGCCGGAAAGTGGTCCCCAGCGATATCCCTTCCATTCAGAAGTCAATGTTAAATGCAGGCCCACATCTAACGAAGGGTGTTCTTTATAAAAATGTATGAAAGCCGGTACCCAGGGGCAGGGCATCATTACACTGCAGGAAGTGGCAACTCCTTTGGTCATGGCATTGATGGCACCCTCATTGGAGTCATAAGACATGCCTACATCGTCCACATGTAAGATCAAAACTTTAGCCCCTTTTGGATAACCTAATTTTTCAGCATAAGTGCTATCGGCTGTTTGTGCGCTGGTGATCAGAAAGGCTGCACAGGCAGGAAGGAAGGAAAGCAATCGTTTTTTCATACCTATCGTTTGTTATCAACAAATAATCAATGATTGTTACGCATTAATTACTAATTATCCCTAAATTGAACGCTCACTTTTCTCCCTGCCCAATCGCAGGTTAAATCTAACGAAAGAAAATTAAAAACAACCTGTTTACCATGAAAAACAGCGCCGGTTTCTTACTTGCCGCCATGATGTTCCTCCAATATTTTATTTGGGGCGCCTGGTATGTTACAATGGGTACCTATATGGGCGAACACCTGCATGCCAGCGGATTTGAAATTGGCGCTGCTTACAGCGCACTGGCTATTGCCACTATGATCTCACCTTTTTTTGTGGGTTTGATAGCCGACCGTTTCTTTGCTGCACAACGCATCATGGGTGTACTCCACCTTGTGGGTGGCTTGCTGCTGTTCCTTGCCACTAAAACGGGCAACAGTAATACTTTCTACTGGATCATCCTTGCCTATGCTTTGTTATACATGCCAACCATTGCACTCAGCAACAATGTGGCATTCTCTCAAATGACCGATCCGGGCAGGCAATTCCCCTGGATACGTGTATTCGGTACCCTGGGCTGGATTGCAGCCGGTCTGCTGATCAGTAAATTAGGGATTGAAAAAAATGCCGCTACTTTTTATATGGCCGCCACCGTTTCTCTTGCATTGGGCCTGCTGAGTTTTGTATTACCAGATACCCCCCCCAAAGCCGCTGCTTCAGATGTCACTGCTTCTAAGGCATTGGGCGCTGAAGCATTTGTGCTGTTTAAAGATAAACCTTACCTCATTTTCTTTATCGCCGCTATCTTAGTTTGCATACCGCTTTCATTCTATTATGGTTTTGCCAATCCATTCCTGAATGAAATTGGTTTTGCCAATGCTGCGGGAAAGATGACGCTCGGGCAGGTATCGGAAGCCGTATTTATATTAGCCATCCCATTCCTGTTTAACCGTATCGGCGTCAAAAAGATGATACTGATGGGTATGACTGCATGGATACTGCGCTATGTTTGCTTTGCCTATGGTAATGCAGGCGCCAATACATGGATGCTGTACGCAGGGATCATACTTCATGGTATCTGTTATGATTTTTTCTTTGTAACAGGTTATATGTACACAGAAAAGAAAGCAGGTGAAAAAATAAAGAATGCAGCCCAGGGTTTGTTTACTTTCGCTACCTATGGCACGGGCATGTTTATTGGCACCTGGTTCAGCGGTTATATTGTTGACCTGCACAAAAATGGCAATGTTCATAACTGGCAGAACATCTGGTATGTGCCGGCATATATTGCATTGGGGGTGCTGGTTTATTTTATATTATTTTTCAAAGACAAAAAAATCGTCCATCGCGCATCATGAGCGGGTTGATCAAAGCTTACGCATGATGCAGCATATTACAAATCAAAGACTATGAAACAAATTGCAATGCTTGGGTCCGGATTCATTGGCCGGTTTTATGCAGATTCATTACAAGGTTACAGAAGCAGGGATAAAGTGATCAGTATTTATTCGCGCAGGGAGGAAAGCGCTAAAAAATTTGCAACAGATTATGGCTGCAAACACTGGACCATTGATATGGAAGAAGCCATCGCACATCCTGATGTAGATATCGTGTGCATCGCCCTGCCCAATAACCTGCATGAGGCAGCCGTGTTACTTTGCTGCAAGCACAAAAAAGCGGTCATGACCACCAAACCATTAGGCCGTAATGCAACCGAAGCCAAACGCATGTTACTGGCGGTAGAGGAAGCCGGCATTTTCAATGGTTATTTAGAAGACCTGGTATATACACCCAAATTTATTAAAGCATCAGACAGTGTAAAGAATGGCGCATTGGGCAGGATACTATGGGCCAAATCCAGAGAAACGCACCCTGGTCCGCATAGCGACTGGTTCTGGGATATTGAGCAGGCAGGCGGCGGTTGCATCCTTGACCTCGGTTGTCATTGTGTGGAAATCACGCGCAGTTATATTGGAAAAGATATCAAACCGGTAGAAGTGATGTGCTGGGCCGATACGCAGGTAAAACCAATTGATGCCGAAGACCATGCAATCGGACTGGTCAGGTACGAAAATGGCGCTATAGGCCAGTTTGAAGTGAGCTGGACATTCCGCGGAGGACTTGATCTGCGCGATGAAGTCATGGGTACAGAAGGCACTATATGGATCAATAGTTTTCTCCGCACCGGGTTTGATATGTTCACTACCGGCAAGGGGGGCGATTATATTGCCGAGAAAGCGGAGAGCAATACCGGCTGGTTATTCCCTGTAGGTGATGAACTGAATGAGCTTGGCTACAACCACATGTTCATGGATATGTTTGATGCAATGGAAAAAGGTGTGGCGCCTAAAGAAACTTTTTATGACGGTTATGTGGTAAACGCCATCCTTGATGCAGCTTACCGTTCTGCAAAATCAAAACTATGGGAGCCTGTGCAATTGGATATCTGGAGAGGGAAAACGGGATTAAGCAAAGAAAGCCACCTTGTAGATTACGATCAGGAGCATTACCTCATCAAGGAAGAGATGACGCATTTTGGCGCCAAAAAACTGATATTGAAAAATAAACAAACAGGTAAAATTGTAGAACGAATCATTGAATAAATACCATGCTTACACAACAGCTTTTTATCCATCATGTTTACTTCTGGTTAAATAACCCGGATAGCAAAGAAGACCATGCTGCTTTACTCCAGGGCCTGAAGGCGCTGAGTAAGGTTCCATCCATTCAGCAATTCCATATTGGGGTGCCTGCAGCAACCAGCCGTGGCGTCATTGACACCTCTTATGCTTTTTCCTGGCTGGTCGTATTCGCGGATAAAGAAGCGCAGGATGCTTACCAGGCAGATCCGCTTCACCTGCATTTTATTGATACCTGCAAACACCTCTGGCAGAAAGTAGTGGTATACGATGCTGTTAGCGCTGATTGATGGTAATGATAAAGATTGACAGGATGTTTTACACTAATTCTGTCAATCTTTATTTATTCCATTGTACAGCTGCAGTTTTAACCGCGGCAGAATTGGTTCCTGCTTCAATGATGAATTCGCCCGGCTCCCAGTCGTATTTCAAAGCGCTGTTATAAAATTTCAATTGCTCTGTGGTAATTGTAAAACTCACTTCTTTCTGCTCTCCCGGTTGCAGGAATATTTTTTGGAACCCTTTGAGGTCCTTCACAGAACGGGTAATACTGGCTACAGGATCGCTGATATATAATTGCACCGTTTCTTCTCCCGCATAGTTACCTGCATTTTTAACTGTGATGGTGGCTTTGAGCGTATCATTTCCCTTAAGGTTTTTCTTGCTCAGCTGTAAGTCGCCGTACACAAAATTAGTATAGCTTAACCCATAACCAAACGGATATAAAGGTTCATTGGGTATGTCTAAGTATTTTGATGTGAACTTATTTTGCGCATTAAATGGGCGGCCGGTTCTTTTATGGTTATAATAGAGGGGAATTTGTCCCACGTTTCTCGGAAATGTCATAGTAAGCTTGCCGGAAGGATTATAATCTCCATACAATACATCACTTATGGCGTGGCCTGCCTCTGTTCCCGGCGCCCATACATTCAATATGGCGTTGACATGTGCATCTTCCCAGTCTAATGTAAGCGGTCTTCCTGTAAATACCACCAATACCACAGGTTTACCGGTCTGCACCAATACTTTCAGCAGGTTTTTCTGGCTTTCAGGTATGCCAATATCAGAGCGGCTGGAGGCCTCACCCGACATCGTTACCGATTCGCCCAGTACTGCTACAACCACATCCGCCTTATTGGCTGTTTCAACTGCTTCCTGCAACATGGCTTCCGGTGTACGGCTGCTTTTCTCTACCTGTGGGCCAAACGGGTTCAGGTTGCTGAATAAATAAGGGTCATCGGTGATATTGGCGCCCTGCGCATACAACAGGTTCACCTGCGATCCGCCGGCTTCCTTCAGGCCTTCCAGCACTGTGACGGATTTCATTGGATCGCCGGCCACCACCCATGTACCCAGCATTTCTTTTTTATTGTCTGCCAGGGGGCCGATCAATGCTATGGTGCCTTTCCTTTGCAGCGGCAGTATTTGTGCATGGTTCTTCAGCAATACAAAAGAATGAGCGGCAATGGCACGTGCGGCCTTCCTGTTTTCTGGCGTGAGTATGTCTTTTGCAGGTCTTGATTCGTCTACATAACGGTAAGGATCATCAAAAAGACCCAGTTTATATTTTGCTTCAATGATACGGGTACATGCTGCATCAATGTCCTGCATGGATGCTTTGCCTTCTTTAAGCGATTGCGGCAAAGTGGTGAGGAATCCCTCTCCCACCATATCCATATCCAGTCCGGCACTGAGTGCTCTTGCGGACACGGTCTTCAGGTCGCCAATACCATGCGCGATCATTTCATTGACAGAAGTATAATCAGATACGACCAATCCTTTAAAACCCCATTGTTTACGCAACAGATCGGTCAGCAGCCATTGATTGGCCGTAGCAGGTACTCCATTTATTTCATTGAAAGAACTCATGACACTACCTACACCTGCGTCTACTGCAGCTTTATAGGGCAGCAGGTAATATTCATACATTTTAACCGGGCTCATGTCCACCGTGTTGTAATCTCTTCCTGCTTCGGCAGCGCCGTACAATGCAAAATGTTTAACACAGGCCATGAGGGTATTATTGCTGGACAGGTCATTACCCTGATACCCCTTCACCATCGCTTTTGCCATCAGTGAACCAAGGTATGGATCCTCGCCTGCACCTTCTGCAACCCTTCCCCAGCGAGGGTCGCGCGCAATATCCACCATGGGAGAGAAAGCCCAGTTCAGTCCGTCTGCTGTAGCTTCAGTTGCAGCAATGCGCGCACTCTGCTGCACCAGTACTGTATCCCAGCTAGCTGCCAGTCCCAATGGAATAGGAAAGATAGTTCTGTGCCCGTGTATCACATCCAATCCAAAAAGCAGGGGTATATGCAAACGTGACTGCTTCACTGCAATGGTCTGGGCCTGGCGTACTTTTTCGGGTGTCATGATTCCAAAAAGGCCGCCTACCTGCCCTTTCGCAATCTTGCCTTCCACATCGTTGCTGACCACTGCACCGGTTGGTACATTGCCGCCGGGCGTCAACAGGTTCAATTGACCTATTTTTTCTTCTACTGTCATTTTCGCAACCAATGCCCGGGCTTTCGCCTGGTAGGTTGATTGGGCACAAAGCTGTACGTTGCCTGTTGCAACAATAGAGAGCAGGAATAACAGGTGCTTGATCTGGTGCATGGAAAGCAGGTTTGATTAATGCAGTAACTGGTGTATATATTTATAACTGGTAGCGATATTCTCAAAAGGCTTGGGCGCTCCATCCTGTTCGATGAAGAAGTATTTCATTCCGGCAGTACCGGCATGATCAAAAATACGTTTAAATTCAATGGTTCCCTGCCCTACTTCCAATATATGCTCATATCCTTTATCTAAGTCTTTTACATGCCACAAATGAAAACGGCCGGGATGCTGTTTGAATAAAGCAACCGGGTCTTTGCCCGCCTTGATGGCCCAGGCCAGGTCGAGTTCCATCTTCATTTTATCGGGATCTGTCTGCGACAGCATCAGGTCATAAGGAATAATACCGTTGTGGTCTTTGAATTCAGCATCGTGGTTATGGTATGCAAACAAAAGGCCCGCTTTTTTTGCAGCTTCTGCAGTTTTGTTCAGCACTTCTATCGATGCATTTAATTCGTCTGTTGTACCAATGGGCGTACTGGCGCAAACTAAGTAAGTAACGCCGCCTTCTGCCGCTTCGTCTACCAGTTCCTGGTAATTATCCCTCAGGTTTTTGATCTGCGGAATAGTAATGGGTTTACCATCGGCGCCCATTGGCAGCTTGGCGCCGGGAGGTAATTTAAAAGGAGCACCCAGCACATGGTGTGAACGCCAGGTCATGCCCATGTCTTTTAATATAGCAGCAAACTCTTTTGGTTTCATTCCATAATAACCGCCTTTTCTGCTAAATGCAGATTCAATTTCCTTGTAACCCACTGCTGCTACCTGTTTGAGCGTACCTGTAACATCCTGGTCTATCACACCAAAAAGGGTAAACAATTGCAGCCCTTCTGCCGGAAATCTTTTTTTCAGGAACAATTCGGCAGCAAGTGATTCTTTGTTCAGCAACAGGCCACCCAGTGCCAATGCTGATGTATGTTTGAGAAAGGATCTTCTGTTGTTCATATATGTTATTTATGGTATTGTAATGTAACTAAAAATAGTTGTGGTTAATAACCCAGGCCATAGCCGAATTGATACAATGGATTTTTTGAATCATAAGGCAGGTCTTCTTTCTGGTTACGCACCGCTTCCATGGATGAAGGCAATTCAAAAGGCAGTTTGCCCCCCGGTTTGTATTTGCCGAAGATCACATCCAATACGGCCGCATCACTTGCACCAAAATCGGCCAGCAATCCTTTGGCCTGGGCGCTGATCTCTGGTATGACAGCGGGCCTGTCGAGATAAATATCTACAATGGTAGGTACGGTATGCAGTAATTGCAGGATACTATCCTTCTGTGTGCCTTTAAAATCAAGGTCGCCATGGTGAAACATCTTCGCCATAAAATTGGGTGTTTCTACAGGCACCCAGGGTGTATTCAGCCTGATGATGGCCAGGTCGGCCTGTTCAGGTTTGTCCACCACAGTACCATATTGCGCTGCTACTTTAGGGTCAATATGCTGCACATAGATCTTTAATTTTCCTGTAGCTAAAGGCAATATTTTTGCTTCGTTCTTCAGTAATGTCACAGACCTCCGCTGCGACTCCTCACCCAGTTTACGGAAAGCAGCATTACCGACGATCGACGTCGCTTTCTCTGCATCAATGTAGGGGTTATCAAAGAGTCCAAGCTGAAATTTTTGACGCAGCAATCTTCTCACCGATTCATCGATCCTGCTTTCAGTCAGCTTGCCATCCTTCACCAGTTGTACAATGATCTCAGGAAGGTTCTCACCTCCAAATTGATCAACACCTGCGTTGATGATCTTCAGCACCCGTTCTTCTTTTGATAATTGCTCTACGCCCCAGGCGCGTGCGGGCCATACAAAAGCACCCATTTTTGCATCACTGATCAGGCCCCAATCGGTACAGACCACACCATCATAATGGTATTTATTACGCAAGAGGCCTGTGATAATCGCTTTGTTATAAGAGAAGCCTACATTTTCGTTCGTCTGGTCTGTAGGCACACCATAATAAGGCATAATGGCAGCGGTATTCGCTTCGAATGCAGCTTCAAAAGGTATCAGGTGGTAGTTGAAATTTTTACCGGGATAGATCTGTCCTTTCTGAAATTCAAAATGCGGGTCGAGGCCCTCTTTCTGCGGGCCGCCGCCTGAGAAATGTTTGGTCATGGCAGCCACACTGGTACTGCCCAGCTTTTTGCCCTGCAATCCTTCCACATAGGCCTTAGTCATTTTTGCAGACAATGCCGCGTCTTCACCAAAAGTGCCGCTGATGCGGGGCCAGCGCGGCTCGGTAGCAAGATCGGCCATCGGGTGTAATGCTTCGCGGATGCCTGTGGCGATATATTCCTGCCGCACCACATCTGCAAATGTTCTGGTAAAAGCTGCGTCGCCGATGGCTGCAAAACCCAATGGTTCGCACCAAAGTGAAAAGCCATTTGCGGACATGGCAAAAATATTACTGCTGAATGCATGGCGCGGGTCAGATGCAATGGTCACCGGTATACCCAGCCTGCTGCTTTCGGCCAGCTTCTGGACATTATTGTACCAGGTAGCCAGGGCTTCAACGCCCGGCACCTGCCAAAGATTGAAATGGTTCATTTTTTTGTCCCTCATCAGTCCCGGCGCAGTAGGTGCAAAAGCGAACATGCCCTTGCCGGGTTTTTCATCCAATGAACCATCTTCATTGATGCGGGATCCGTTAATGAACATCATACCTGCTTTCTCTTCTAATGTCATCTGGGACAGCAGGTCTTTGATACGGGCTTCGATGGGTTGTGCTCGGTCTTCATACACATCCATCTTCCCGTTCTTGTTCAGGTCGCGGTAAGTTTCTTGTTTTTTTTTGTTAACTGGTGTAGTAGTGTTCCAGGCGATGGAGGCGAGCAGTACACCTACTGCAAGCCCCAGCCTGATGTTGGGGTGTTTGGCAAGTCGTTTCATATCATTGCGTCGTTATGACACAATGATACTTATTTTCTGTTCAAATCCAAAATTGCCAGGCCGTTTATTTTCGCTTATTTTCGACCTGTCATGAAGCCATTAAAAAACACTATGGAGTTTATTGAGAAAGGAGGCAGACTGTTTCATCCGGGGCTGTCCATGGACTGCGTCATCTTCGGTTTTCATGAGAACCAGCTCAAAGTGCTGCTCCTGAAAATGGATCATATGGATCAATGGGCGCTGCCGGGCGGGTTTGTGTACAAAGCTGAATCGCTGGAAGATGCTGCCTCCAGGGTGTTGAAAGAGCGGACCGGCATCAACAATATTTTTCTCCAGCAATTCCATGTCTTCGGCGATCCGGGGCGTTCTGATAAAAAATACCATACAAAGCGCTTAAAGAGCGCCGGGTACCATGTGGCAAAAGATAACTGGCTATTACAACGGTTCGTAACGGTAGGTTTTTATGCCTTAGTGGAATTTTCACATGTCATACCTACGCCCGATAATACTTCGATAGCCTGCGAATGGCAGCACCTGCATGACATTGAGGAGCTTTTCATGGATCACAAACAGATATTAGACAAAGCCCTTGAGGCATTGCGGTTACAAATACACCACCAGCCCATTGGATATAATTTACTGCCGCAGAAATTTACCATGCCCGAATTGCAAAAACTGTATGAGACCATTCTTGACAAGCAATTGGACCGGAGGAATTTTCAGCGTCGCATGAACAGTTACGGCATCCTGCGCCGGTTAAAAGAGACCAGGAAAGGCGGGGCACATAAAGCACCTTACCTTTATTCATTTAACCTTAGCAAGTACCAGAAAGCGTTGCAGGAAGGATTACAGGGTGGGTGGTAAATCAGTATAATAATAATCACTAAACAGTTTATATGCCTGACATTCTTAAAGCTATCATCTTCGATCTCGACGGAGTCATTATTGATTCGAATCCTGCCATTGAGAAATTCTGGCATCATTGGGCTGCACAGGAAGGAGTTATGTTAACAGATGAGCTTATCCGCCGGCACATTCACGGCATAAAGGGTACTGAAACCATCCGCGACCTGTTTCCCCATGCATCTGCGGCAACAAAAGAAGCCATCAGGGAATCGGCTAACGTGTTTGACAGTGAGATGAAACCCAACGCTATACCGGGTGTGATTGACTTTATTCACGGCCTCCATGATCTGGGCATTACGACAGGTGTTGTAACCAGTTCCCATAAAAGCCGTATGCTGAAGATGCTTGACAAGCACCAGTTACAGCATTACTTTACATCTTTCATAACTGCAAATGACGTCAGCAAGGGTAAGCCTGATCCGGAGCCTTACCTGAAGATGAGCGAACTGTTGGGTATTGCTCCCGCTCAATGCCTTGTCTTTGAAGATGCAACCGGTGGCATACAGGCAGCTGTAGCTGCCGGCATGCACGCGATCGGTATTGGCAATGCCTTTGCAGTCGCAGCATTGCGCCAGGAGGGTGCTATGGATGTCATACCTGACTTCACCCATATGCGCATAACAGCACATACATTATTTTGCAACGATCATGATTGCTTTACGCTGTCATGAATAGGATGAGGGGTTATTTTAGTACCCTGTCTACAATCAATGCCCCTACTTTTTTTCCAGCGTCAGCGCCCCTGTCCACACTATTGCGGTAGTGTATCCCCCCGTATACCCTGCTGATGGAAGCTTCTGCAGCTGCTTCATGAAAAGAATTAAAATGCCGCTGCATGCCTATATACCGCAAGTCGCTGGTGTCCTGGAAAGCAAAATGATCGCCATACAATGCTGTCATCACAGTTGCCGCTGATGCCGTAATGGTACTGTGCCCGCTGGTGTACTCCGGAAAAGGCGGTGTTTGCAGAAAAGACGACCAGCTTTTATCGATATATTCATTGATCACCGTTACCGGCCTGATTACATTGCTGCGGTATTTTTCGTCCCAGCAGGAAATAAACGCGTCGTACAATGCAATGGCGGTAAGTGCATAGGTTTGCGCTGTCTTAACTGCATCTGCTTTGGTTTGTTGTGCTGCGATGGCTGCAATACCCATCCAGTGACCACCCGGGGTAATTTTTTTATTTGCAAACATCATGTGCCCGGAATGTTCTACTACAAAGGGGTTATCATCCCAGTAACGGGCTATCGTTTTTTGTTCTTCCGTCAGCCCTTTCGCAATATCATAGACTTCTTTTACTTCCTTAAAGAATTTGCTGTTAGTATCTGTACTGTATACAGGTGGCAGTGGTGGGGAGAATTGAGAACAGGTATCCATGACCATTGGTTTCATGGTATTCCAGCACCATTCCACACCATCCATGTAATCAGGCGGCGTAGGGCGCCATTTGCCGGGATCGTTGCTGCCCAGGAATTTGGGTTTACCCCTTGATTTTATATAACCATCTACTGCAGCAGTGGCCAGTACTGTTTTAGCCACCGCCTCTCCAAATGCAAGTGAGCGGGTATAGGTTTCCGCATCAGTAGATGCTTTGAACCTGTCGAATGTAGCGTCTTCGTATTTTTTCAGTGAATCAAGTGAAAAAACCACTTTGTGAACTACGTTAAAAAAAGCTTTGGTAGCAGCCAGTGCATAATTGTATTTTTTATCCTTCTCCGGTTCCGGCATAGGCCTGAATCCTTTCAGCTTTGCTGTAATGGAGGGCACACCAGGTTTGGAAAAACGGATGGCTTCAAAAGAGGCAAGGGAGGAATATAAATAAATACGACTACTCACCGGGGGGGTGAACACATCATAAATAATGATCTGGGTCAGCTGGTCCTGGTTTTGATGCAATATTGTTGCATCCGGTACAGTTGGCATCTTGGGAGGCTGACAACCAACTAATGCAATATATACTGAGATAAAAAGCAGCAAGCGTCTCATAAAGTTTATGGTTTTATTCCGAATAGTGTTAAATGAATAAACAATTATTTCACCCTTTTCATTTTACAGAAATTGTATTTGTTTGCCCTTTTGCATTTACAATACTGACAGCAACAGTTAATGGGCTTGTTTGAATATATCTTGCCGATTGTGAAAGAAAAGAAGCGCCATAATACAATTCCTGTCTCCTGGTCTTTCCGTTTTTAAGCCGGATCATTGCTGCAACATCATCTTTTTTCACAGGTATCAATTGTTGGTTTTCCCTTAACTCAAATAACCTGAGCGGTCCCCGGTTTTCGCTTGCTGCCAGCAGGCAATGCCCGGAAGCGTTTTTGAGTTTAACCAATGCTTTTCCATTGCCCGGAATATATATCCCGCTTTGTAGTATCTGCAGCGGTGTAAAGTGACCAGCTCCATCTCCTTTTAAAAACAACCCATTCAATGCATCATACCTGCCTACAGATACTTCGGTTCCATAATCGTTACCATTGATGACCACATCCAGGTTACCGTCACCATCAAAGTCTTCCACTATCATACCGTTTAATACAGAAAACTGCGCTTCTTTAGGCAATGGCATCATTGTAAATTTACCATTCCCATCGTTATGCAGATACATCGATTGCAGCTCATTAGCTTCTAATCTGAGCGCTTTACTCTGCTGTTCTTTCGTTAATACCTTGTCCATAGTGGCTGTTGCGTAACTTTTGTAATTCTGGAACTTGCTACGGGCTCCAATGATCTGTTTCACCATATCGTCCCTCGTTTGTGCCGGGAACTCTTTTTTAACACCATCTCTATCCGGCAAAAACAAAGAGGGTATGGCATCAAAACTGCCATTATTATCAAAATCAGCCGCTGTAATGCGAACCGGGTATTGATCACTTGCTCTGTAAAAAGAGTTTAAACCGAGGTTGCCAACGATATAATCAATATCACCATCATTATCAAAATCCCCGGGAACAATTGTATTCCACCACCCTTTCTTGTTATCGACACCACTATTTGCCGTAACGTTTCTAAAAACACCTTTATCATTTTTCAAAAAAGTTACAGGCATCCATTCACCAGCTAATATCATATCGGGCCAGCCATCATTGTCAAAATCAGTAAATACTGCATCGCAAACCATCCCGATATTTACCAGGTCCTTTGCTACTGTATTGGTTACATCAGTGAATTTCACCTTACCATTCTCCGAATCATTTCGGAAAATAAAACTTGACACAGGTTTAGGATAGTTCCAGGGATCCACCCGTCCCGCAACAAACAAATCGAGATCTCCATCCTTATCATAATCTATCGCCCTCACACAAAATTTACTGGTAAAATTTTGCGGTAATGCACCAGCATCCATAGTAAAATTACCCTTCCCATCATTTATAAAAAATCTGTCCTGGTAGAAGACTGTATTGCGGTCATTTTCATACCCACCGCTTGATATATACAGATCCAGATCGCCATCGCCATCTGCGTCAAACAACAACAAGCCAAGGTCCTCCCATCGCTTTGTGGCATTTCCGGCATTGGGTAATAATTTTTTCTGTACAAACCCTCCGTCTTTTTGCTGCAATAACATTACCGCACTATGTTCAAAAGATCCTCCAACAATAATATCATCCAACCCGTTACCGTCAATATCTCCCACAGCAAGTCCGGGCCCGTATTCTGACAGTTTATGTGGCAGTAGTTTTTGTATGTTAAAATCGATAAAATCACGTTCTTCGTGAACAAATGCCGGATGGATAAGCCCTGTAACCTCTTTAAACAACGAAGCCGTAGCGGGCAGGTTTACCGGTGACGGCTGCGATGCTGCAGCATCCTTATATTTTAAAGTCAACACCCGGTTCACCGGCACCTGTTGCAGCAATTGGGTTTTACCATCCGGCCATTTAATAAAAACAGAGTCAACGATACCGGTACTGCCCAGGCCAAAATGCGCTATATTTTCAACCGTAGAAAGATATCCCCTGTAAGGCGTGTATTCCCATACCTGTTGTTTACCATGTTCATAATGGAGTTCAAGAATGGCACCAAATCCTCCTTTATTCAAGCTGTCGCCCTCCAGCTTCACCCTCAGATAATTATTTGTATTTTTATTTTTATCGAAACTATTATTTTTTAATACCGTCGCTTCATCATTAATATTATTGATGACAAGATCGAGGTCACCGTCATTATCAAGATCAACATAAGCCGCTCCATTTGAAAAAGCCGGTTTTTTCATGCCCCATTCTTCTGATACATTACTGAAAGTAAGGTCGCCATTATTTTTAAAAGCATATTTACGCAGCTTAATTTCGGGTATCTGCTCTAATAACTGTTTCTTGCTGGCAACATTATAGGCCATATTTCTGAAACTGATAAAATCATGATCTGTTACATCTTTCGGAAAACCATTTGTAACAATCAGATCACGATTGCCATCGTTATCAAAGTCGGCTACTACCGGTGCCCAACTCCAGTCCGTTTCAGCAATACCACTAAAAAAAGATATTTCACTAAATACCGGATCACCAACTGAATCATTTTGTATGCGGGGGCCGCGATTCAATTGCAGCGTATTGCGTACATACTGATACCCATACCCAAAACGATCACTGTTCTGATAGGTCTGGTAACTGTTGGCATTCAGCATCATTTTTTTTCTGTAATTATCTTCAGGATTCATGTCCAATGCAATAACATCTGCCAAACCATCATTGTTAATATCTACAACATCATTGCCCATCGCATTGGCAGAAGTATGTTTGAAATAAGCAGACATTTTATTAGTGAAGGTTCCATCGTGGTTATTGATCCATAACAAATCATTGGAGAGATAATCATTGGTTACATAAATATCCTTCCACCCATCTTTATTGATGTCTACAACAGTTGCGGCATGGCCATACCCCTCTGTAAGAATACCTGCTTCTTTAGAAACATTGGTAAACACGGGATGGTTCAATTTTGAATCCCAGTCATTCCTGTAAAGGCGGTCGGTACTGGGGTGGCTTCCATCTTTCATAATAGGCCGAAACCTGTTAGGATAATCCCCTTTTATAATTTCATTGTTAACGATATAAACATCAAGGTCGCCATCATTATCATAATCGAAAAAAACAGCCTGTGTACAATGGCTTGTGTCTGCCAAACCATATTCCCGGGCCATTTCCTTAAAATGCGGAACGCCATTTTTATCAACCCCCTGATTGATATATAAAAGGTTGGTCCGTTTGACCGGATCTTTCAGGAGTGTGGCACAAACATATATATCCTGCCAGCCATCATTGTTAATATCAACCACTGCTACTCCCCTGCACCATTTACCTTCACCTGTAACGCCGGCGGCGACAGTAACATCATCAAATTTAAAATCGCCCTTGTTCAAATAGAGTTTATTGGAAACAAGGTTTCCTGTGAAGTAGATATCCTGCAATCCATCGTTGTTAAAATCGCCAATGCCAACACCGCCTCCATTGTAAACATTCTCCTGATCGAGTACATTAACACTATCGGTTTCCTGTATCTTATTATTAAAATGGATACCTGAATGATCGGATGAAATTGTGTCAAATTTTGTTGGTCTCAATGTACAGGAAAGCAAAAAAACAAATGACAGTAAACAGGTCATTGATCTGAGCATACACAAATAAATTTAGTTCCGGAACAATTGTCAATGTAATGAAAAAAGCAACAGCATACTAAAAAAAAAGAAGTAGGTTTTACCCTACCTCTTTTTATATTAGGCGTATTTGAATGTATCGATTAATATCCCGGATTCTGTTTCAATGTAATTGTACCACCCGATGAACTCTGGTCAATCTGGGCTTGCGGAATAGGGAAGTAAATGCTGGTTGGTTTAAACGTAACATTTTTCAGGAATGTCCGCAAAGTAGATTCATAATTTACGTAAGCCTGCAGTGTTGACTGCGCTTCGCCCCATCTAACCAAGTCAAAAAAGCGGTGGCCTTCCATGGCCATTTCAAGCTTTCTTTCAAAATGAACGATCTTCCTGGCAGTTGCCTGGTCAGGGAATACAGTATAAAGTCCAACATTATAATTGGCTGCATTAGAACCATCTGGCTTTTTCACAAATCCAGCAGGATTGGCAGCACGCTGGCGAACCTGGTTTACATAGAGCATTGCCTGTCCAAGTGAACCAACTTCCACTTCGCATTCTGCAGCCCAAAGTAATACGTCTGCAAAACGAATCAATGTATAGTTATTGGCAGTTACACCGGAGGTCCAGAAAGATTTATCTGTCAATACTCCTTCCTGGGATTTTTTGTAGGTATTTTTTATGGGCGCATAAGGTCCGGAATATGCCTGGTCACGAACCCATTGCTGGCCGGGGTGCGGACCCCAGTCCAGGTAAGGAATACCACGTCTGCCTACAGTCCAATCGAGCCTTGGGTCAAGTGAACCGGCATCAGGAGTAAAAGGATCAGGGCTGTTCAGACCTTCATCGTTTTTAACTGTCCTGAGCACGTTATAACCGCCCGCGGGGTAAGTGTTTTCAACGCTGATGGGCAGTCCTGTAACAGCATCAGTCTGGTAAGAATTCACAAGATCCTGCGTGGGTTGAAAGAATCCGCAGCAGCCGCCAGGACCACCTGTATACGGGAAGTTCAACACATCGCCCCAGCCGCCATTTTCTCCATTGGCACCATCGTTCACAGAATATTGCACAGAAAATACTGCTTCGGGGCTATTCTTGGTATCTGCATCAAAAGAGTCATGGAATTTTGCATTCAAGGCATATTTGACGCCTGCAGCAGTTTTTCCATTGGCAATTATTGCTTCAAGAATTGGTTTGGCACCGGCATAATCCTTACGGAAGAGTTTTGTTTTAGCTAAGTAAGCGCCTGCAGCCCATTTGTTAGCACGTCCTTTATTGGCCTGTACCTCAGGCAGGTTGTCATAAGCAAATTGAAAATCAGCTTCAATATTCGCCCAGATATCCTTGTCATTAGGCAGTTTTAAAACTGTATTTTTTTCATCTACATAAGGTACATTACCCCACATTTTTTTGGCTTCAAAATGATAATGTCCTCTTAAAAAACGGGCTTCTCCTGTAATCCGCTTTACATCTGCTGGAGAAATATCTGTTGCTTTGGCTAAAATCTTCAGGGTATTGTTGCACCGGGCAACCCCTTCATAAACAGTTTTCCATTTGTCATTAAAATAGCCATTGGTTGAGGTAGGGGCATATTGTTCCATTGGAACGATATCGGCCTGGTCACCGGCGTCGGAACCTTTATGTGCGTCACCGCCCACAACACTTCCATAGACCCAGTTAGAACCTGAAGCATCCCAGTTACCACCTGCACCACGGCCATCAAGCAGGGAGTAAGCACCTATCAGCAATCCCTCAGCCCCGGCTTGATTGGCTAATACGGTTTCAGCCAAGGCTCCCAGGGGCTTGTGCTCCAGGAAGGTCTTACCACAGGAAAAAAATACCCCGATTCCGGTGATAATTAATAAGGTTGTTAGTATTCTGTTTCTCATACTGAAAAATTTAAATTAGTTTAAAAAGTCACATTTACTCCTACCAGGAATTGTTTCTGATTAGGGTAGTTTCCATAATCTATACCAAAAGCGGTATCACCACCCACAAATTCAGGATCCAGCCCTCTGTACTTGGTAATAGTAAACAGGTTGGCAGCCTGAACATAGAAGCGAAGCTTTTCAATACCTGTATTGCCCAATGCTTTCTTCTGCAGGGTATAGCCCAGAACAAGTGTTTTTAAACGCAGATAAGAACCCTTTTCCAATAGAGAGGAATTGAAAACAGCCTGGTTACTGAAATTAGAACTATTTTCTACGATCGGCAATCTTGCATTTGTATGTGTTGGAGTCCAGGCGTCATACAATGATGCTGTTGATTTAGCTCCCTGGAAAGAAGCAAAATAATCAGTCCACCAACCGGTATAATTTATCACATCTTTACCAGCAACACCATAGAAGAACATGCCCAGATCGAAATCACCATAACCAAGATTCACATTCAGTCCATAAGTGAATTTTGGATTGGGATTGCCGAGAAAGGTCCTGTCTTTATCATCAATCACACCATCTCCATTGATGTCTGCATATTTATACCTGCCCGGGGCTGCATCTTTTTGTTTTGGCGATTTGGCTACATCATTGGCATCCTGGAAGAACCCTACTACCTGGTAGCCATAGAATGCAGAAACGGGATGACCTATCTGGTTACGTGCAAAATTACCTTGTCTGTAATAACCATCATTAAAATAATCTACTCCTTCTGCTAGGGCAGTAATGGAATTATTATAAGTAGTAAAAGTACCGGTCAGTGTGTACCGCAACTTATGGCTCATTATATCTCCCTTGTAAGTCAGCCCCAGATCAACGCCCGTATTTTTCATAGACGCAATATTGACAGCAGGAGGCGTCGCAGTACCCTGGGTTGTTGACACCAATGGCGCTACGAACAGCAGGTCAGTTGTTTTCTTGTTATATACATCAAAAACAAGTTCCAGGTTTCCTTTAAACAGCGTTGCGTCAAAGCCTATATTAGAAGTGGTGTTGGTCTCCCATTTACCATTCGGATTACCGATACGCAACTGCTGGAATCCCTGCACCACAGAATTACTTGTACCGTTAATATCATAATAAGAAGTTCCAAGGCCGCCACCAAAAGTGGAGAAAGCATTATCGGGGTTAATATTCTGGTTACCCATTCGTCCCCAACTGGCCCTTACTTTCATATCAGTAACCCATTTTACATTTTGCATGAAACGTTCATTGGACATCCGCCAGGCGGCAGAAAACGCCGGGAAAATACCATACCGGTAATTTTGGCCAAATACAGAGGATCCGTCACGCCTGATGGTGGCGTCTACAAGGTACTTATCATTATAAGCATACGCCGCTTTGGCAAATACAGAAAACAATGAACGCTGAGGAGAAGGAGCACCGTCATTTGTTTGTACACCGGAGCCGGTATTTAACGCCCTGAAATCAGGAGCATCTACAAAATAGCCGAGGCGTTTGGCATGAATGTAACGACCCCATGAATCAATCGCTTCCACACCAGCCAGTGCTGCTACACTGTGTACCTGGTTGAATGTATTTTTATAGGAGATCTGGTTGGTCCATGTCCAGCTGCGGGATTGGCTGGAGCCTTCATTGTATTCATTGGTACTGTTATTTTCTGAGTTTTCATAGGTCTTGAAACCATACCACCAATAAGTGTTCATGTATTGCTCACCACCGAAACTGGTACGAATGGTGAAATGGCGAAGGAAATCAGCCTCCATATAAACGTTGCCAATGATCTTGTAGTCGTTGTTGCGGTTGTCCCTGGCACGCACCCTGTAAGCAACAGGATTGAGGGCATTACCTAAGCCCGCGCCTTTTTGTCCCGCAAAATTACCTGCCAGATCATACACAGGTACAATTGGCTGTATCCTGTAAGAAAGCGAGATCTCATTACCCTCACTCTGGTTACCGATCTTAATATTATTGCTATAGGACAACTGCAGATTTTCGCCAATCCTCACTTTGTCTTTGATATTGAATTCAGAATTGGCGCGTATGGTGTATCGTTTATAAAAAGTGGTCATTACAGTACCTTTCTGGTCAAAATAATTGAGACCAAGATAGAATTTGCTTTTTTCGTTACCACCTGACAAACCTACATTATGGTTCATAATAGGAGCAGCGCTAAATACTTCATTATACCAATTGGTTCCGGTTTTGTTAGCTGGTACGATCAGGTAAGAGCTATTGGGATCTGCCAGGTTCAGAAAGTATTTGGAAGGATCTGCGGCTGGATCTCCTGTTTTTACACCACTTAAAGAACCAGCTAATAAATAATCCGGTAATACGGGTGTAGGCCCGTTACCATATTGCGGATGCTTGGGATTTCCATTTGCTGAAACCTGACCGGAGTTTTTAAGGGCCAACCAGGTAAGATCAGCATTGCCCTGGGGACTCAATATATCAAATCCCTTACCTCTTGTCTGCGTACCATAATAAGCATCATAAGTTACTTTAAGTGCACCGGACCGTCCTTTCTTGGTAGTGATCACCAATACACCATTCGCTGCACGGGAACCATATTGAGATGCAGCGGCAGCATCTTTCAGTACCTGGATGGTTTCGATGTCATTAGAATTGACATCTCCCAGGTTCGTCAGTGGTATACCATCCACTATATAAAGCGGATCATTACCGGCAGATATGGAACCAAAACCGCGGATACGGACACTGGCGCCATCACCGGGCTGACCAGAAGCTGTAACAGTAACACCGGAAGCTCTGCCCTGTAATTGTTGCTGGGCATTTCCGGAAGGAACTGATACAAGGTCTGATACTTTGATCACGGAAACAGCACCTGTTATATCTTTTTTTCTTTGAGCAGAATACCCTGTTACAAGTATTTCGTTCAATTGACTGGTTGTTTCTGCAAGCGATACAGTGAGATTGTTTCTCCCATTGACGGGAACCTCCACTGTTTCATAGCCGATGACAGATACAACCAGGGTGCTTTTTTCGTTCGGTACCCTGATACTAAAAATACCGTCCCCATTAGAAACTGTTACTGTAGTAGCACCTTTTACCTGAACAGTAGCGCCGGGAAGCGGCTGGTTGGTTTTACCGGTCACTTTTCCGGTGACCGTTTTTTGCGCAATGGCGCAGAATGAAATGAAAAGGAGGGGCAGTGCAAGCAATGCACTCCTCGCGAGCAGTTTTTTTCTCGTTGGCATAGCATTTTGGAGTTGTTAGTAAGAAAATTTATAAGACGCGATACGAATTTAAAATTAAATGTTAAATACCGACAGGCATTTGTTAACAATTTGTTGTATTATTTTGACTTATAAAATGTGTATTATTTACACTAACAAATTCCAAAATTCATTTACAGATTCCCTTTCTTCAATTCTGCAACCGCATGATCCGCCGCCCTTGCAGTGAGTGCCATATAAGTTAATGATGGGTTCTGGCAGGCAGACGATGCCATGCACGCACCATCAGTCACAAATACATTCTTGGCATCCCATACCTGGTTGTAGGCATTCAGCACAGATGTTTTTGGGTCCTTCCCCATTCTCGCCGTACCCATTTCATGTATCCCATGACCGATTGCATGGCCATTATCCCATGTCCTGATATTTTGCACGCCTGTCGCTTCAAGCATCTGCTTCAGTTCAGCTACAATATCCTTGCGCATCTTTAATTCATTATCTTTCAGTTCACAGTCCATCGATAATACCGGCAATCCCCATTTATCCTTCCGGTTATGATCGAGTGTTATTTTATTTTCATGATAAGGCAATATCTCTCCGAAGCCTGTAGCGCCAATATTCCAGCCACCCGGTTCTGTCAGTTCTTCTTTCAATGCCGCTCCTATATTGAGTTCCGCCACGTCCTTACTCCACCCTGAACGGCTTGCACCTCCCTGGTATCCAAAACCACGCAGGTACTCCCTTTTATCACTGCCAATATTTGTGAACCGCGGAATATAAAACCCATTGGCCCGTCTTCCATAATAGTACTGGTCTTCATATCCCGGCACAGTACCTGATGCTCCCAGGTTATAATGATGATCCATTACATTATGCCCCAGTTCATCACTGCTGCTTCCCAATCCTCCCGGCCATATATCAGTGGCCGTATTAAACAACACCCAGGTGGAATTCAAAGCAGAAGCATTCAGGAAAACAATCTTTGCATAAAAGGAATAGGTCTGGTTGGTCTCTGCATCCAATACTTCCACTCCCTTTGCCTTTTTACTGTCTTTATCATAAATGAGTTTGGTAACAATGGAATAAGGCCGCACAGTAAGGTTGCCGGTCTTCATAGCAGCCGGCAACGTTGAAGATTGCGTACTAAAGTAGCCGCCAAACGGGCATCCTTCCCAACAACGGTTGCGGAACTGGCATTGGGTTCTTCCCGGGATAGGCGCTGTTAAATTAGCTACCCGGCCTATGATCAGGTGCCGTTGTCCTTTGAATTGTTTCTTGATCCTCTCGGCCACATCTTTTTCAACGCAGTTAAGATCCATCGGCGGCAGGAATTTGCCATCGGGTAGTTGTGGCAGTCCTTCTATTGATCCGCTGATGCCTGCAAATGTTTCTGCATAATCATACCAGGGTGCCAGGTCTTTATAGCGGATAGGCCAGTCTGTTCCCACTCCTTCTTTGGCATTGGCTTCAAAATCAAGATCGCTCCAGCGGTAACTTTGCCTGCCCCATAAAAATGACCGGCCGCCCATCTGGTAACTCCGCCACCAGGTAAAGGGTTTGACCTCTGTATAGGGACAATCTTCTTCATTTACCCAGGAATCCATCACCGCCTCACTTGCCGCCCAGCCCCTGTGTATCACCGGGTATTTTTTTCTTTGTTCCGCGGTAGTGCGGCCCCGATGCTCAAACTGCCAGGGGTCGAGGTTGGCCGTCTTATAGTCTTTAATGTGCTCAAAGGGTCTTCCTCTTTCCAGCATCAATACTTTCAATCCCTTCTCAGTTAATTCTTTTGCAGCCCATCCGCCGCTGATACCCGATCCTATTACAATGGCGTCGAATGTATGCTGTGCAGTGGCTTTGTTGTTGATATGCAGTGAATCGTTAGGCATGCTCGTTGTTGTTTTATGTTTGAATGATATTGCTGTTACAATTTACAAATTACCCCGCTTCAATTCTTCTACTGCATGATTGGCGGCCCTTGCAGTGATAGCCATGAATGTGAGTGAAGGGTTTTGTGTACTGGTAGATGTCATGCAGGCCCCATCAGTTACAAATACATTTTTACAATTGTGGAACTGGTTCCAGGCATTGAGCATGGAAGTCTTTGGGTCCCTCCCCATCCTGACACCGCCCATTTCATGAATATCAAGTCCCGGCGCCTGCTTGGTATCATTCGGACGGATATTGGCAGCGCCGGCTTTTGCCAGCATCTCCGCACCCTGCTCAAGAAAATCTTTTAACACTTTTTCATCATTCTCATCATACCCAACCGAAGTGATCAATTGCGGTATCCCCCATTCATCTGTATGTTCTTTACTTAAGCGCACGTGATTGTTCTCTTTGGGTATTGTTTCCCCCTGCATCATCATATAGATTCCCCAGCCACCTGCCTCAGTAATGGCAGTTTTGTAATCACTGCCAATACCTTCTGCGCCTGCTCTTCCCCTGCCTGCACTAAAATGGACCATATAACCCCGCAGGAAGTTCATTTCCTGCCGGTACACATTCCGGAAGTTGGGCATCATGGCCTGGGTAGGTCTCCTGCCATAATAATATTTATCCTGTGGCCCCTCATAAGATGCAGTGAGGCTTCCGCGGTAATTATGAAAGGCAATGTATTTTCCCAGCAATCCGTTATCATTGCCCAGTCCTTGCTGAAAGCGGCTGGAAGTGGAATTCAGTAAAATAAGGTTCGTATTCAGACAGGCAGCATTGACAAAAATGATCCTGGCAAAAAACTCCGTTACCTGTTTTGTTGCTGCATCAATTACCCGCACACCGGTAGCTTTTCCAAGTTTATCATCATAGATAATGGAATGCACCACAGCACCTGTCTTTAGTGTCAGGTTCCCTGTTTTCTGCGCCCAGGGAATGGTGGATGAATTAGAACTGAAATAGCCGCCAAAAGGGCATCCTCTTTCACATAAATTCCTTGCCTGGCACTTGCCGCGCCCCTGTTGTATATGTATTTCATTAGGCTTTGTCAGGTGTGCACAACGGCCCTGTACCACATAGCGGTCTTTGTATTGTGAGATGATCTTCTGCTGCAGTTCTTTTTCAACGCAATTCATTTCCCAGGGCGGCAGGAATTCACCATCGGGCAATGTTTCCAGGCCGTCTTTATTGCCGCTGATACCAGCAAACCTTTCTACATGTGAATACCAGGGCGCCAGGTCTTCATACCGTATCGGCCAGTCCACCGCGAAACCATCCCTGGCCGGTCCTTCAAAATCAAACCGGCTCCACCGTTGGGTTTGTCTCGCCCACAAAAGTGATTTGCCGCCTACCTGGTAACCCCTTATCCAGTCGAACGGTTTTTCCTGTATGTAAGGATGTTGCGTATCCTTTACAAAAAAATGTTCACTCGCCTCGCTGAATGCATAGCACCTTCCCACGACCGGGTTCTCTTTGAGCAATGCTGCCGGAAGCCGGCCACGGTGCGGAAAGTCCCATGGATTTTTTGTCGCCGTAGGATAATCCTTCAGGTGTACAACATCGCGGCCCCGCTCCAGTAACAAGGTCCTGAGTCCATGATCACATAGTTCTTTCGCGGCCCATCCACCACTGATACCAGAACCAATTACAATAGCATCAAATGTTTGTGCTGCTTTACCGCCTGCGTTAATATGAACGGAAGAAGAGTCTGGCATAGCATCGTATTTAAGTATTGTCAGTTAATTTTTTAATGCTCAAGCTTGTCCCACCATGTGCGTTTCAGCACCAGCACAATCAACAATAGTATAGCAACAGTTACCAATAAAGGCAGTTTCATCGATAGTACCAGGTACATTGGCAAAATGGTGAGGCATAGCTGTGCAATAATACCCAGCACCACATTAAACATATCCAGTCCGAATCTTTTATTCGCCTCAAAAAGAGGATCTTCAGCCACCACCTGCTGATGAACCGGCTGCCAGAAACCCCAGGGTTTTACTGTTCTATAAAATTCTTTTAATACTTTTTCTTCCGTTGGTGGTGCGGTGTAAGTGCCTGCCAGACAGCCTGCCAGTGAAATAAGGAATAACAGGGGCCAATGATACAGCGGCAGTCCGTCCAGTACATACGGAAATACAAGCGCTGCAATAATGCCACTCATCATACCCCAGAAAAAGCCATTCGCATTAAACCGCCACCAGTACCATTTGAGCATATTGGCCGCTATATATCCTCCATATAAAGCACTTACGATCCATTGTAAAACAGTATTGACACTGGTAGTAAAAAAACCAAGCACCACTCCTGTCACCGCTACCAGTATACCAGTTATATAATTGATGCGAATAATCTTTTTATTTGATGCTGCAGGATTCACATATTTGAGATAAATATCATTCACGATATAGGCTTGTGCCGCATTAAGTGTTCCGGAAAAAGTTCCCATAAACGCACCCAGCAAACCTGTTAGTGCAAGGCCAAGAATACCCGGCGGCAAAAAATTATTGATCGCTGATGGCAATACCTTTTCAAAATCAGTTGCACCGGCAGCGCCGAGGTCCATCTGCCGGTAGTAAAGCAATCCCAGTACTGTGAGCCCGATCACCATGGCATACCGTACCGGCAGCAGGATAAGGGACACAAGGCCGCTCATTTTAGACGCCTCACCGGGTGTGCGTGTAGCCAGTATCTTTTGCATATCATAATTCGGTGCCGGCCCTGCCAGGCTTGCAAAAACGCCTTTGAAAAGCATCATCATAAAGAAGCACCCGAACAAGCCAAACCCGTCATCTCGTATTTTTTTGTTCGCATCCGGGATAATACGGCTCCAGTCAAGGTTAAGTTTCCAGCCAAAAAAAGGATCGAGCCATCCCTTTGGAACCGTCAGGGGCCTTTTATCCAGGTGTTGCATAGCAATAACCGCAATGGCAATACAGGCAATAGTCATGATGCCGTATTTGATCATATCTCCCAGTACAATACCCCTCATACCCCCCAGAATGGCATAGAACATGGCAAAAAATGTGAATATAATGCCATAAAAATGGGCCACATGCTGTTTCGATATGGTAAACGGTATATACATTTTTACTTCGTTCCAGGGGACAAACATTTCAATGAATTTGCCCAATCCAACAAACCCATATACTAAAAACCCAAAGCAGCTCAACAGGGCAAATGCCACTACAACGTGATGCGATGCCTGTACACTTCTGCCTTCTTTCCCGAACCTTGTTGTCAGCCATTCCGCACCGGTCGTAGCATTGGACCGTCTCAACCATTTTGATAGAAACATCATCAGTATCACCTGGTTAAAAACCGGCCAGAGCCAGGGGATCCAGATACTTTTCAGCCCATAAACAAAACAAAGGGCCACCATCCACATGGTGCCACTGATATCAAACATATCCGATGCATCGCTCACACCAAGCATATACCAGGGTAGTTTTTTACCCCCCATCAGGTAATGCTCTTTATTTACGCCGGCTTTTTTCCGTAAAACCCACCCTATTACCAACATAGTAACCAGGTACAGGCCAATAATACTGGCATCGGGCGCCGTTAGTTTCATGCTGTAATTTCTGCAATCTTATCCATTCCACATCACCCCGTGATCCGGTATCCAATTTTTATTAATCTTTTTTTCAGCCAGTCATTTGCAGCGAATAAAGCCATTAGCTTGTCCCTATCTAAGAAGTCCCTTATTCAAATCTATTTCCATAGTAAAAGGTTTCATAATACTATTTTGTCTTTTTCTTGTATCGATTTTTTAGAAAATGACGATATTACAGGAGTTATCTGATACTTGCCATAAAACCCATACGCTTGTCAACACAAAAAAATATCTTACAGGAGATTACTCCTCTCAGCCAGGCAGATTGTTTTGCCGTCTTCCACCGGACTAATAAGACCGAATTTGATTTTCCCATTCATTACCATGATGAGTTTGAATTGAACTTTATCAAGAACGGCAAAGGAGTAAAACGTGTCGTAGGAGATCATGTGGAAGAAATTGACGACCTGGAGCTGGTACTCGTAGGCCCCAATCTGCAACACGGCTGGTTTCAGCATAAATGCAGGAGTAATGATATCACCGAAGTGACCATCCAGTTTCACAAAGACCTGTTCGATGAAAAATTCCTGCATCGCAACCAACTTGTTTTTATCCGAAACATGCTGAAGAAATCACAACGGGGGATCTTATTCTCGTATGAAACAGCACAGTGGCTTTCTTCCCGCATCCTGCGTTTGCATAAAAGAGATGGGTTTGATTCAGTATTGGAACTGATGTCTATCCTGCATGAGCTTTCCATATCAAGGCATCCACAGATCCTTTCCAATTCCACTTTCAACAACGAGCCTGTTTCCTATAACAGCCGCCGGATTGAACGCGTGATGGAATACATGAACCTGCATTTCCATAAACAGGTTCCTTTATCTGAAGTTGCAACCCTCACCAATATGGCTGAGTCTGCTTTCAGCCGTTTCTTTAAGGCGAGAACAGGTATGACTTTTGTAGAAAGTATGAACGAGATACGTTTGGGGCATGCATCCCGTATGCTCATAGAAACAACACAATCCGTTGCCGAGATTGCCTACGAGAGCGGCTTCAATAATATTTCCAATTTCAACCGCATCTTTAAAAAGAAGAAAGGTTGTACACCCAAAGAATTCAAAGAAACCTATTCAGCAGAAGTACGGGTGTTCATCTGAGCCCCCTCTCTTCCCACACCTGTACAAGGTTTACCAGCACTTCCACAGCTTTTTCCATATCCCTTACTCCAATCCATTCATGTTTGCTGTGTATGGCCTGCATGCCTGTGAAAATATTGGGACAGGGCAATCCCATAAAACTAAGCCGGCTTCCGTCGGTACCGCCACGAATGGGTTCTTTGATAACAGTAAGTCCGGCACGTTGATACGCTTCCGCTGCATACGCACTAACCTGTGGATGCAGATCCAGTATTTCCTTCATGTTGCGGTATTGTTCCGTTACTTCAAAGTCCATGGAAGCTTTAGGATATTTGTTTACAATATCCGCCGCAATCGTTTTCAGCCGCGCTTCGTACACTGCAAGTTGAGCTGTATCAAAATCACGGATGATAAATTCAAGGACCGCTTTTTCAGCCACGCCTTCCATGCCTGCCGGGTGAACGAACCCTTCTCTTTTTTCAGTGGCTTCAGGACTCCATTCAGTTGCAGGCAATGCCGCCAGTATTTCTCCCGCTATCTTCAAAGCATTCACCATTTTGCCTTTTGCCGCGCCCGGATGCGCAATGACTCCGTGTATCGTGATCTTCACGCCGTCTGCGCTGAAAGTTTCATCTTCAAAAGTGCCGCATGCTCCGCCATCAAGCGTGTACGCATAGTCAGCACCTAATTTGTCCATGTCCAGCCTGGCCGTTCCCCGTCCTACTTCCTCATCAGGTGTAAACAGCAATTTGATAACACCATGTTTAACATGCTGATGCGTGATTATGTAATGAGCCATATCCATGATCACGGCAATGCCGCTTTTATCATCAGCCCCCAGCAGTGTTAATCCGCTGGCTGTTATAACATCACTGCCAATATGCGCTTTCAGGTAAGGATAATGATCGGCACTGATGATCTGTGAGAGATCATCAGGCAATACAATATCTTCTCCGGTATAGTTTGCATGCAAAATGGGTTTTACATTCGTGCCACTGCAATCAGGCGCTGTATCAACATGACTGCAGAAACAAATGACAGGCGCCTGCTTATCCGTGTTGGCAGGTATAGTGGCGTACACATAGCCATATTCATCTGCCACTGCTTCTGTAATACCCATATTCCTCAGTTCCTTTGCAAGAAGTTCCGATAAATGTTTTTGTTTACTGCTGCTCGGGCAGGTATCGCTTTGCGGGTTGCTTTGTGTATCAACCTGTACATACCGCATCAATCTTTCTGTCACTGTGTAAGTATAGCCCGTCAACATATGATTGTTCATTTAATAGTTGCAAGATAAAGCACCTGAAGTTGAGACAGCTATTGCAAAACCCAATGCTGTTTTTTATTTTGTTCCCTCATACAAAAAAAACTTATGAAAAAATCCATTATTGGCGCTTTAGTTGGCGCAGTTATTATCTTTCTCTGGCAGTTCCTTTCCTGGGGCGTTACAGAACTGCATCGCCCGGGTAATGAGTACACCCCAAAGCAGGACAGTATCCTAAGTTACCTCAGTACCCAATTCTCAGATGACGGGCAATACATACTTCCCGGAATGCCGCGCGGCCTTTCGATGGAAGAACAGAAAAAATTGTCAGCAGCAGCTGCGGGCAAACCATGGGCACAGGTATCTTATCATAAAGCCATGAACATCGATATGGGCAGTAATATGGCCCGGGGCTTTATCGTCAACATTATTATGGTATGGCTTGCCTGCTGGATATTCGCTAAGCTGAACAGCCCGTCATTCAGTACCATCCTGCTTGCTTCTTTATTTATCGGCCTGATAGCATTCATCAATATTGCTTATACTTACCATATCTGGTACCAGACCAAAGATATCAGGGCCTACCTGGTCGATGCAGTAGTAAGTTGGGGACTGACGGGGATTTGGTTGGGATGGTGGCTGAGAAGGAAGTAAAAGCCTGTAATCTGTGGTCGAAACAACAGACCACAGACTACACACTTATTTTATTAAGGCATGATGATCAATGGAGCGCCTCCGTCAATTGAAACCAGTTCCAGGTCAAATATAAGGTCTTCGCCAGCCAGCGGATGATTGGCATCCAATACCACTACTGCTTCTTTTACTTCTGTAATAACCACAGGGAAATTCTGACCAGAGCCATTGCTCATATTCAATTGCATACCAACTTCCGGAACCATATCGTCAGGAAAACGTTCTTTCGGAAATTCCATGATCATTTCTTCCTGTTTGGGACCATATGCTTCATCGGCAGGAATATGCACTGTTTTCTTCTCACCTATTATCATACCTGTAACGCCATTATCAAAACCAGGGATCACCATACCACTGCCTATTTCAAATTCCAGGGGTTCGCGACCCTCAGAAGAATCAAAAGTAGTACCATTGGTCAACTTACCGTGATAATGCACTTTTACAGTATCACCTTTTTTAACTTGTTGCATGTTTAATTTTTGTAATGAAAAGAATCCGCAAAAGTACAATTCTATCACCAGGTCAGGGCAAGAATTTTTGGTTAACTTACCACCGTTAATGCGGCTTATATGAAAATAATATTGATTGTATTATTGGGGTTTTTTAGTTGCTGCTGCTGTACTGCACAGCCGGTTGTGCCGGCGGCATATCGTACCGAAGTCTATGTGCCGCTGTTAAAAGGCAGGAGGGTTGGCATATTTGCAAATCATACGGCAACCGTTGGTAACAAACACCTCGTTGATACACTGCTGAAATTAGGTATCCGGATCACCAAAGCTTTCGGCCCGGAGCATGGGTTTCGCGGAACGGCAGATGCAGGTGAGAAGGTTGACAACTATACAGACCCGGCTACAGGCATCCCAGTCATCTCTCTCTATGGCAAAAAGAGAAAACCATCTGCTGAAGACCTGGCAGATGTGGACATCCTGTTGTTCGACATACAGGATGTAGGCACCCGGTTCTATACATTCATTTCATCACTGCAGGAATTCATGGAAGCTGCATTTGAAAACGGCAAACCACTGCTGATTCTTGACCGCCCCAATCCCAATGGTTTTTATGTCGATGGTCCTGTACTCGATACAATATATAAAAGCTTTGTAGGCATGCAACCCGTCCCGATGGTGTATGGAATGACCATTGCAGAGTATGCCATGATGATCGCAGGTGAAAAATGGCTATCGCCAAAAGCAAATGAACAATACGCCTATTACCAGCACGCAAAGAATTCACCGCCTGATACCCTGTTTCATTTCCAGGTGATCAAATGCGCCGGCTACACACACAAAAGCAAATACATACTACCCGTCAAACCTTCGCCTAACCTGCCCGATATGGCGTCCGTTTACTGGTATGGCAGTACCTGCCTGTTTGAAGGAACTGTGCTGAGTGAAGGACGGGGGACCGATCATCCTTTTGCGTTATTCGGCCACCCCTCTTTACCCAAACACCTGTATGCATTTACGCCAACCAGCCGCGATGGCGCTAAAGAACCAAAATTAAAAGACCAGCTATCTTATGGATGGAACTTATATGGCAGCAATGAACAGGCAGTAAAAGCGATAGCAGGAAAAGTACAGATCAAATACATGCTGGAAGCCTATCAGTTATTCCCTGATAAAGAAAACTTTTTCATCAGACCTAAGAGCGGTAAGCCAACAGATTATTTTTTCAACAAGTTAGCCGGTAACAACACACTGATGGAACAGGTTAAAGCAGGTAAGACAGAAAAACAAATCAGGGCAAGCTGGGAACCGGGACTGGCTGCGTTTAAAAAGATCAGGAAGAAATATTTACTCTATGCTGACTTTTAGTGTAAGGGGCTGCATCAACTAAGGCCTACATTTGCAGCATGACAATCCATGCCTCACGCTTGCCCGCCAACAGGACGGGTCTTACTTTACAGGAGTTGCGTATCGTATTTATGGGCACGCCTGAATTTGCGGTTGCATCGCTTGATGCTTTGCTGCAGGCAGGTTGCCATGTTGTTGGCGTGGTCACTGCTCCGGATAAACCTGCCGGCCGCGGGATGCAGCTGACACAAAGTGCAGTAAAGAAATATGCCGTCGCAAACAACCTGCCGGTACTGCAACCGGAAAAGCTGAAGAGCCCCGCATTCATTGAGCAGTTAAGATCATTGAAAGCAGACCTGCAGGTGGTGGTTGCCTTTCGCATGCTGCCTGAACTGGTCTGGAATATGCCCCCTTTGGGCACCATTAATGTGCACGGTTCTTTATTACCACAATACCGCGGCGCTGCCCCCATTAACTGGGCAGTGATCAATGGTGAAAATGAGACCGGGGTAACTACATTTAAACTGCAACACGAAATAGATACTGGCAATATCCTCCTGCAAAAAAGTTTTACAATTGGCGAAAATGAAACAGCAGGCGAAGTGCATGACCGGATGAAAATGATCGGTGCTGCATTATTGGTTGAAACCTTGCAAGGCCTGGCAAATGGTTCGCTGCAGGAGATCAGACAGCCTGCTATCGGTCAGCCGGCAGCTGCAAGTTTAAAACACGCGCCTAAGTTATTTACCGAGACCTGTAAGATCGACTGGCATAAAAGCGCTTCAGACATTCATAATTTAATCCGGGGCCTCTCTCCATTTCCGGGCGCACTCGCAATATTGGACGGAAAAATTTTAAAAGTATTCGAAAGCACAAAAGAAATAACAGGGCACAGCAGCACGCCGGGATCGGTGATAAGCGATAGTAAGACTTTTTTAAAGTTTGCCTGTGCCGATGGGTTTATTCACGTACTTGATTTGCAACTGGAAGGAAAAAAAAGGATGCTGACAGAAGATTTCTTAAGAGGTTACCGGATGAAAGCAGGCTGAATGTCATTCCATCAGTTTACTTTTCAATTCATTGAATGCCACTACCCCCTGCCTGCGCCAGGTTTCCCTGCCTTTTTTGTAGATAATAAAAAAAGGAATACCGTCTACCTGCAGTGACTTCATGACATCTGTGTGAATGCCGCCATCTATTTTTACAAGTTTGAATCGATCCTTTAATTCAGACACTAACTGTGCCAATACCGGGTCCATTTTCCGGCAGGGAGGGCACCATGCAGCGCCAAAATCGACCAGCACGGTTTCAGCTGTATTTACAACCGCCCGGTAAGCATCAGTTGTCATCTGTGTTACAGGAGCCGCAGCATCTACTGTTCTGCCTTCCAGCTTCCAGGAGGTGAACCCGCCTTTCATGTTCTGTACATTAGTGAATCCATTTTCAATGAGCCATCTGGCTGCTTGTGCACTTCTTGCTCCGGATGCACAATACACCAACAAAGGTTTCTCCTTATCTAAGTATTTCACGCGGTCGGCAAATTGTTCCTTATTCAGCCAATCGGCCTGGAGGGCATTTTTAAGGTGCCCGGTCTGGTATTCTGCTGCCGTGCGTACATCGAGTAATTGCGGCTTGTTAGCTGTCAGGTATGCTTCAAAAGCAACAGGGGTTAGCGTTCCCTCCTGTGCAAACAGGCGGTCATTGCTGCATACAACAAGCAGACAGCATAGCAGGCGGAAAATTATTTTTTTATTGCGCATTGTTATTTTATTCAAAATAAGTGACAGACACCGTAGATTTCCCATCCACAATATCTAATGCCATTGCTGCAGAATTACTCATCCTTAATAACAGGCCTGCTGCCCCTTTTGTTTCAACAAGCGCACCCAATACCTTGGCACAAATACTTTTATTCCCCGGGGCCGTAATACGTACAACGGTGCCGGGCGTGACATCATTCATCAATACATAATACTTCCTGTCTGTCCATCCGCTGATTGTCTTAAAGATGGCTATATCGCCCGACCGGAATTGCTGCGCCTGTGTATGGTCATGCTGTGCAAAAGGGATCGCAAAATAGCCTTCATCGCCCTGTTTCGGCACGTATTTCAATTCTCCTGCATCCGTTGCTTTGGCTGCGGTATTAGCAGGAGTTGCTGCAGTTGCCGGCGTTTTTATTTACGGCTTCACCTCCTGTGGTGTTTGTTTTTGAGTTGTAGCGGCCCCATTGCTATTGCCTCCTTTCTTTCCCCCTTTGATGTATCCGACAATCAGAAGCTGGCCGTCCCTCACAACATCCTTTTTAAGGTTATTCCAATCACGCAACGATTGGATATTGACGTTGTGAAATGACTGGCTGATATGAAAGAGATTATCTCCCCTTGCGATGGTATGATAGACAGGCTCATTAAAAGTAGCCGATGGCCCCTGTGCCAGGTTATTCCTGGTCAGCGGTATTTTAAGAATGATACCTTTTTTTAATATCGCACCAGTTTTAAGGCCGTTAAATTTCGCCAATTGTGCAGAAGTGCCTCCATATTGGTTGGCAATGGTTAACAATGCTTCTCCTTCAACAACCTTATGTTTAATATAGATATTAGGGGCTTTGCCCAATGCCACTATTTTTTCCTGGGCGGTTACTGATAAGGTAAGCAAACAAGCGATGAGCCAGCTAAGATTCTTCATAAATATCGGGGGTTGCAAAGTTGCAAATCTAATCTTTTAATATTCTCCATTCAGCAGGGTAATAGTTATTGATACGGTTCGGTAACACTTTCATCCAGCCCAATGGTAATCCGTTGTACCGAACGAGGTTCCATCCCTTGGGTGCCGGTACCTCTATATGTTTTCGCCGAAGATATTGCAATGCGTCCTCTTTTTTTAATTCGACAGCGGGAAAATGACTTAATGGCAACAAACTTAATGCCAGTTCATGGGCTGGTATCACATCTTTTCCTTTGACACTGCCTATTTCTGTGCCTGCTTTTTTAATATACAAATAATTGGCCAATACGCTCAGATCGCTCAGCCATTGCCCGGGAATGGCCCGGATAGCAGTTGCCTGTTTAAACGCTGACAGCTGATCTGGCAATGGCATCAAAGCTGAAAGGAGTTGTATTTCCTGTTTTGAAGGCAACAACAACACCTGCTCCTTCATCCGCCGGTTTTCCGGAGCTGCTTTTTGCTGAAAAACTGCCAGGTAAAATCCTTCACCCCTGACTTTATCAGGGTAAAACCGATACCCCGATGCATGGTGTACAGGCGAGCTGGTTGTTATAATACCCCAGTCCCCGGGAACGCTTAATGACAAGTTCTTCATTCCCATTTCCCCAACCAGCCAGTCGGCAATGGCTTCATCTTCTTCCGCCGAATAAGAACAGGTTGAATAAATCAATACCCCGTCTTCCTTTAAAGCCGGTAATACATCGGCCAATATCCGCTGCTGTCGCTGGCTGCAAAGTTGTACATTAGCTTCACTCCATGTTGCAACAGCTTCCGGATCTTTTCTGAACAGCCCGCTGCCGCTGCATGGCGCATCAACTACCATAACATCAAAATACCCCGGCAATGATTGAAAATGTGCAGGGTCATTATTGGTAACTATTACATTCCCGGCTCCCCATTTGGTGCTGTTTTCTACCAACACAGCAGCCCTTGGTTTGATCACTTCATTGGCCACCACCAATCCATCCGGAAAATAAGCAGCCAGTAAAGTGCTCTTCCCCCCGGGAGCAGCGCATAGATCCAGCACTTTCTGTTTGCCAGTCTCACCAATCACTTGTTGTAATGCATGCCACAAAAACATACTGCTTGCCTCCTGCACATAATAAGCGCCCGCATGAAAAGCAGGATCCAATGTGAAAGAGGGGCGGCTTTGCAGGTACCTTCCCTGCGGACACCATGGAACAGGATGATCTACACCTTGTAAATAGGTCTCCCCCGTTGGCTTGAACGGATTTAAACGTATGGAAGTCAGCTGCTCACCTGAAGCATGTACCCGTTCAAAAGCTTTTCTATCGAAACCTTTGACATTTTCAAGGGATTGCAATAACAGATCAGGAAGAGCCAAAATAAATGTTTATGATGTATGGTTTGTGGTTGACAAAGCGAAGTAAAGACATTTATTTTTTACCAGGCTGTTACACTGTCTTGATTTCAGCTACCAATTTCTGTAAAGCTGCTTTTGCATCTCCGAAAAGCATGGATGTCTTTGGCTGAAAGAACAATTCATTTTCGATGCCCGCGTACCCCGGTTTCATGCTTCGTTTGTTAACGATGACTGTTTTGGCCAATTCAACTTCGAGGATCGGCATACCATAAATAGGTGATGCGGGATCTGTTTTGGCAGCGGGGTTTACTACATCATTGGCGCCAAGTATCAATACCACATCGGTTGATTTAAACTCGTCATTGGCCTGCTCCATTTCGAGCAGCTTGTCATAGCTTACATCCGCCTCTGCCAGTAATACATTCATGTGACCCGGCATTCTTCCGGCAACAGGATGAATGGCATATTTCACCTCCACTCCTTTTTCTTCCAGCAATTTTTCCAGTTCGTGGCAAACATGCTGCGCCTGTGCCACGGCCAATCCATAACCCGGTACAATCATCACTTTGCCGGCATAGCTCATACAAACGGCTGCATCGGAAAGCGATATTTCTTTATAGCTCCCCTGCTCACCTTTAGTACCGTTGCCCGCAACTGATGCAGCACCGAATGAACCAATTAAAACATTCGTGAGACTTCGGTTCATCGCTTTGCACATAAGCATGGTAAGCAACGTTCCTGCTGCGCCAACAAGAATACCACCTGTCAGCATCACCTGGTTATGGTACAGGAAACCGCCACAGGCAGCCGCTACGCCGGTAAAAGAATTGAGCAATGAAATGACTACGGGCATGTCCGCACCACCGATTGGAAGCACAAACAGAATGCCATATACAAGCGCCGCAATAAAAACCAGGTAAAACAACAGGTAATTGGATGGGCCCAGGTTAAACACAAGGTACCCTGCCGCTACTAAAGTCAACGCTAACAATATGGTATTGAAAACCTGTTGCCCTTTAAATGCAAGATCTTTGATCCGGCCGTTGAGTTTCCCCCATGCAATAATACTTCCGGCAAAAGAGATAGAGCCAATGATCAATCCGAGGCAAATGGTGATCAATGTGCCATGAATGATGGGTTCGCCCGTTTTGATAATATGCCCATATTCATTGATGGATATCAGGGCAGCACAGGCACCGCCCATGCCGTTAAAAAGACTCACCATTTCTGGCATGGCAGTCATTTTTACTTTTTTAGCAGCCAGCATACCCACAACCGTACCAATGACTAAGCCGCTGAATATCCAGCCATAATTATGCAGCCTGGCACCATTCTCTTCATAAAGAAAAATGGTTCCGAAAATGGCTGCTGTCATACCAACAGCCGCCACTAAGTTTCCCCTTCTTGCTGTTTCCGGATGTGATAACATTTTAAGCCCGGCGATGAATGTCACCGAACCAATTAAGTAAATAAGCGTAAGCAGGCTCAATCCCATAATTATTTTTTCTTCTTAAACATTTCAAGCATTCTGTCCGTTACCATAAAGCCTCCCACGACATTCAGGGTTCCCAGTATCACCGCTAAAAACCCAATGCCTAATGCCATATAGTTTTCAGGTGCAACCCTTCCCATCACAATGATGGCGCCGATGATTACCACGCCATGAATGGCATTGGCGCCACTCATCAATGGTGTGTGCAATACACTGGGGACCCTTCCTATCACTTCTATTCCCAGGAAGACGGATAAGATCACGATATAAATGATCTCAATATTGTCATGTATCCAGCTTACTATGCTCTCCATAAGATTTTATTATTTAATTGCTTCTGCTAAACCACTGGCCAATAAACCATTCACCCTTTCATTCACTACGGCGCCTTCATGGGTCATGCAGCTTCCTTTTACAATATCATCCTCAAAATTCAATACGAGCTTTGCATCCTTGTCAATCATCAGCGCCAGGAAATTCAGGACGTTCTTTCCATACAGTTTACTGGCATCTGAGGGCATGTCTGCGGCCAGGTTACTGTTACCTACAATCGTTACACCATTATGAACAATGGTTTCATTATTTTTTGTTGCAAACACATTGCCTCCTGTGGCAGCAGCCAGGTCAATAACCACACTTCCCGGCTTCATTGTATTGAGCATTGTTGCTGAAATAAGTAATGGCGCCTGTTTACCTGGTATTTGTGCGGTGGTAATGATGATATCTGATTTGGCAACGGATTCCGCTAATCTTTGTTGTTGTCTTTGTTTGTATTCGTCAGATTGTTCTACAGCGTAGCCACCTGCTTTGGAAGCATCAGCAGCGCCATCCACTTCAATGAACCTGGCGCCAAGGCTCATTACTTCTTCTTTTACTGCAGGCCTGGTATCTGATACTTCCACCACTGCTCCTAACCGTCTTGCAGTGGCAATTGCCTGCAGGCCCGCTACACCTGCACCCAATATCAATACTTTAGCCGGTGCAATACTGCCTGCAGCCGTCATGAACATGGGAAAATACCGCGGAAATAAAGTTGCTGCCGTCAAAACGGCCCGGTAACCTGCTATGTTCGCCTGGCTGCTCAATACATCCATGCTTTGCGCACGGGTGGTGCGGGGAATCATATCAAGACTGAACGCTGTAACCGATCTGTCTGCCCATAGTTTCATCTGCCTGTAATTAAACAGGGGCTGGAACACACCTATTACAATGCTTGCAGGTTTCAACTGCGTAACGTCTTCACCGGTGAGGGGATGAATGGACAAAACAATATCAGATTGCTGCAGTACCTCTTTCCTCGGGGCGGTTGTACATTGTCTGGCTATATAAGCTTCATCTGCAGCGAAAGCAGCTGAACCCGCATTGGGTTCTATGATCACCTGCACATTTTTTTTAACCAGCGTTTCTGCCTGTTCAGGTAAGAGTGAAACCCTTTTATCGCCGTGCTGTTCTTTGAGTACGCCAATAATCATGCATTCAATTTAAGTGAAATTTCCGGATTGTGAACAACTCTGTCGATCAACGGCAGCAGATTTAATAAAACAATATCAAAACCGGATACTAAAATGTTGTTTTTCTTTCTGTTCTTTCCTGAAAAATACCAGGCCAATAAAAAACAGGTCAATGCTAAGCATTACCGATGCATCCTGTTTGATGGCTTCCCATGCCTGTTCCATTTCCCCACTCCAGTGAATATCATCGAAAATGAGCATACTGTGTTCATGCAAACTGGGTAACAGCTGCCTGAAGTAGCGCATGGTTGGTTCGTAACGGTGGTTGCCATCAATAAAGGCAAAGTCGAGCCTGCCAATAGCATCCAAAGCCGTGGCCAGCGTATGGTCAAAATTTCCCTCTGCGATAAGAATATTAGCGATACCCAGTTTCTTAAAATTACTGCGCGCCACTTCGGCAACAGCAGTGGCGCCTTCCATAGTGATCACTTTTGCACTTGTCCTTGCAGTTGCCAGGTAGGCTGTAGTAATACCCAGTGAAGTACCCAGTTCAAGTATTGTACCGGGCGCATAATGATCTACTATCCGGAACAACAACTGGCCGAATTTCACCGGTTTCAATGAAGAACGGGCAATCTCTTTTACCATCCTCGTATTAGTATTTTCCACGCGTGACCCGGCGCCAAAATCTTCCATTGCCAGGGTCCGCGTATCAGCCAATAATACATGTCTCAAATGTTCTATCTGCCTGAACGCATAAAACTGCCTGTCATCATTCAATACTTTTGTAATAAAGTCAAATACAAAAGGGGAATGCACACCATGCCCTTTCCCGTTTGATGACGTGATATAATATTGCAGGTATTTAACTCCCAGTTTTATTGGCGAATACATCATCATTGTTTTTATGCGACCGGGGCAGTGTGTTCCTCAGCCAAAGTAAAGCATAACCTGCACACAGTAAACACAGGTAGTTTAATATGTTGAAAAAGAGATCGTAAGTATGCCAAAGCGTAACAGGGTTGTTCCAATATACCAGCAGCAGCATGCACAAAGTTATCCATGGGCTGGCACGCCAGGCCCTGAAAAGAAATACGATTGGCAGGAGAATCGTCAGGCACAGGCCTGCTGTATACCTATTCAGATCATAAGGTATGGTGTACAATGGAAATCCTAATTGTGCAGTCATCTTTTTTGCCAACAGTACCGCGCCTGCAATTTGCCTGACCAGGAAAATGGAGTGCAGGATCAGCAGTAAATTGGAGACGGCTAATAATGCCAAAGCATATCGCTTCCATTGTAACGTGCCCAGCCAGGTGATCAATAATAAAAAAGGAACTGTTACAGCATACGCGATATCAATAAATGCCATCACCCTATGGTTTAAATTTTATTTCCTTTCCCATAACTGAAAGCTATATGGATATGCATGCTTCTGATCGGTTTCAAACCGCTCATCCTTAACCAGGCGCCAGCTATGTTCGTCGATCACAGGAAAGAAGGCATCTCCCTCTATCACAGTATGCACACGGGTAAGGTATAACTTATCTGCTTTCGTCATCGCTTCCCTGTATATTTCTCCCCCGCCGATCACAAATAGTTCTTTATAGTCCGCCGATGATGCTGCAGCAATGGCTTCATCCAATGAATGCACCGTTATCACTCCTTCGACATGCCAGTCATGCTGTCTTGTAATAACAATATTCAGCCTTCCCTGCAAAGGTTTTCCGGACATAGATTCGAAGGTTTTTCTCCCCATTACCACCGGCATGGCCCAGGTTACTCCTTTAAAGAATTTCATGTCATTGGGCAAATGCCACAGCAGGCGGTTGTTACGACCAATTGCATTGTTTTCGGAAGCTGCCGCGACAAGTGAAACAATCATGAAAAAACAATTTTAAAAGTATAACGTTCATCCTCCATCCTACACTGCCACAGGTGCTTTGATATGCGGATGGTGCTGGTAATTTTCCAGGGTAAAGTCCTCATATTGAAAACCAAAAATATCTTTTACTGCCGGATTCATTTTCATGGTTGGCAGTGGATAAGGGTTTCTGCTTAACTGTAGCTTAGCCTGTTCAATATGGTTATTGTACAAATGCACATCGCCAAAACTGTGAACAAAATCTCCATAAGCAAGTCCGCATACCTGTGCCATCATCATGGTCAGTAACGCATAGGAAGCAATATTAAAAGGCACACCCAAAAAAACATCGGCGCTGCGCTGGTAAAGCTGGCAACTCAATTTTCCATCCGCCACATAGAACTGGAACAGGGAGTGGCAGGGCATCAGGGCCATTTTAGGTAGTTCTGCCACATTCCAGGCGCTTATAATCAGGCGGCGGCTATCCGGATTTTTTTTGATCTGGTTCACAACATCTGTTACCTGGTCTGTTACAGTTCCGTCTGCACCCTCCCAGCCACGCCATTGTTTACCATATACGGGCCCAAGGTTACCATTTGCATCGGCCCATTCATTCCAGATGCTGACACCGTGCTCATTCAGGTATTTTGTATTCGTATCGCCCTGCAAAAACCACAACAGTTCGTAGATAATACTTTTAAGATGGAGTTTCTTTGTTGTCACCAATGGAAAACCCGCCTGCAGATCGAACCGCATTTGATAGCCAAAACAACTGATGGTACCCGTACCGGTACGATCGTTCTTGGCTGTCCCGTGGTCTAAAATATATTGCAGAAGCTGATGGTACTGTTGCATAACCTGCAAAATAAGGTACTGCCGGGGATGATAAAAAGAATGATTTAAACAGTTGGGGAGAAACTGTGTATCTCTTTCCCTTTCCTGCGTGCCAGTTCCCTGGTGATCAGACTCAGTTCCCTGCCCGTTTGCCCGCTTACGCTGCTGTTCTCCTGCGCCCGCCGCATCAGGTAGGGTATCACGTCGCGGATGGGGCCAAACGGAAGGTATTTGCTCACACTTAACCCGTCTTTGGCAAGGTTAAACGTGATATTATCACTCATGCCATACAATTGCGAGAAATGAATATGCGGATGTTTATGTGACAGTCCCTTCTCATTCAGCAGGTCAACCGTATACAGGTTACTTGCTTCATTATGGGAAGCGATGATAATGGCGATCTTATCAAGGTGCACTATACAATATTTGATTGCCTCATTATAATCGTGGTCGGTGCTTTCTTTATCAGGTTGAATGGGCGAAGCATACCCCCTGTCAGCCGCTCTTGTCCTTTCTTTTTCCATATAAGCCCCCCGTACTAATTTCACACCCAGCATAAAACCCTGCTGTTGCGCAATCTGGTGAGAGAGTTTGAGAAAATGAAGCCGGTCGTGGCGGTATAACTGGATGGTATTATATACAATCGCTTTTTCCTTGTTAAAGATTTCCATCATCTCCATGGTCAGCCTGTCAATCGGATCCTGTATCCAGCTCTCTTCCGCATCAACCAGTACACCGATATTTTTTTCAGCGGCCACTTCACAAATCGCATACATTCTTTCCCGGACCCTGTCCCACTCATTGGTCTCAGCTTCATGATCATGAATGCCGCTGCGCAGCCGTGGCGCTTCATTGAGCGTCTGCAATAATTTAAACCTTGCCAGGCCGGTCACTTTAATACTGATGAAAGGAATATTATGCTGTGTGGCTGCATAGCTGATCACCCGGATGAATTCATCGGTGGCATGGTCAAAACTATCTTCTCCTTCCTTTCCTTCCACGCCATAATCCAATATCACTGAAACACCATACTTACCCAATGTAGCGCCTACAGTGGCAGTCTCTTCCAATGTCTCCCCCCCAACAAACTGTTTGAAGATGGTTTTACGTATCAGGCCATGCACAGGCAGCCCTGTCTTCATGATAAAAGGGGTCAGTCTTGTGCCGAGTTGTACAAACCAGGGATAGCCCATGGTTCTGAACAGAAACCTGGCTCCTTTCAGGTCTTTATCAGTCTTGTATGCAAATGCATTCTCGGTATTATCAAAGGATAAGTTCATGTGCTAACGTTCGTTCGTACTGCGAATATCGGATGCTATACGCTAAGTAAAAAAAGCTTTTACCCCAAACTGTGAATTATTTTACAAACGGCTGGTATCTGGTATAACACAAACGATTGTTAAGCTATTTTCCTGACATTCGCATATGCACATTACCCGGACCGAAATATACAAATACAGCATCCCCATGGTACCCTTTACAATTGCTACGGGAACCATGCATACTGCCCAGAACATTTTTATCCGCATCCATACCGATGAAGGCATTACAGGCGTGGGTGAATGTTCCGCATTTCCTGTGATCACAGGCGAAACCCAGGCCACCTGCTTTGAGATGGCGAAGGATTTTGCCACTATATGGAAGCATAAACCGGCCAACCTGATCGAAGACCGGTTAGAGGAGCTGGACCTGTTCACCGCTGGCAACTATACCGCCAAGAGCGCATTTGACCTGGCGCTTTACGACATGGCCGCCAAAGCGGCCAACCAGCCTTTGTACCAATACTTAGGTGGTCAGAAAAAAGCAATTGAGAGCGATCTTACCATTGGTATTGATACCCCGGAGAAAATGGCTGCAACAGCAGTTGAATACCTTGCAAAAGGTGTGGGTATCCTGAAAATAAAACTGGGTAAAAAAGCAACCGATGATGTTGAACGGATCAGGCAGATCAGGAAAGCTGTTGGTAATGAGGTAACAATAAGGATCGATGCCAACCAGGGATGGAGCTATGAAGAAGCTGTCTTTGCACTCACTACCCTCGGTTCTTTTCACATTGAATTCTGTGAACAGCCCATGCGAAAATGGAACGATGAGTTATTGCCCGAACTCTGCAGGCTGTCTCCCATTCCCATTATGGCCGATGAAAGTGTGTTCACCCACCACGATGCCCAACGCCTGCTACGCCACAATGCCTGTCATTATATCAATATTAAATTTGCCAAAAGCGGGGGCATCCGGGAAGCGCTAAGGATCAACCAGGCGGCGGCGCAACATCATATTGCCTGTATGATGGGCGGCATGCTCGAAAGCCGCTTAGCCCTGACTGCCAAACTGCATTTTGCCATGGCCCATGACAATATTAAGTTCTACGACCTGGATACCTGTCTCCTCGGTCACCTCGAAGACCCCGTTACCGGAGGTGTAACTTATGCGGATGGTATGCACCTTCATCTTACGGATGACCCCGGTATCGGGGCCGATGTTGATGACAACTACCTGAAAAAACTGGAACAATGCATTATTTAACCCGCAAATTCCAAACCACAGCCCACAAATCTTAACCCCCTATCTTTACGGCCAAACCCGCCTATATATGGAAGAAAAAAAATCAAGTGAAAGCTTTACAATCATGAATGAACTGGTATTACCCAATGATACCAACACATTTGGGAACCTGATGGGGGGCCGCTTGATGTACTGGATGGATATTGCAGCAGGCATTGCTGCCGGCAAGCATTGCAATACGCCCAGCATGACCGTTTCTGTGGACAACCTAAGTTTTAAAAACCCTATTAAACTGGGGAATGTGGTACATATTGAAGCACAGGTTTGCCGTGCTTTTAATACTTCCATGGAAATACACCTGAGGGTATGGGGAGAGGATCTGTTGCATCAGTATAAATATGAAAGCAATGAGGCTTTCTTCACTTTTGTAGCATTGGATCCGAATGGCAAGCCACGCCAGATCCCTGCCCTGTTACCTGAAACTGAGGCAGAAATGAGCCTGTATGAGGGCGCCCTGAGAAGAAGACAGATCAGGTTGATACTGGCCGGGAAAATGAAACCGGATGATGCCAGTGAATTAAAGGCATTATTTACAAAAAAAGAGAACTGAGCTATTTCATCAACTTCCGGGTCGTATGAAACCAGCATTATGCTACATATTGCTATTCTTTTATTGGGGCTTTGCCTGCAGTACTTCCTTTGCCCAGCTAAACAGCAGACCATCCAGATCATCACTTAATACCTTCACCTATCTCATTTTAAAAGCAAATAAGTCGTCTGCCATTACCGTCAATATCAATGGCAAAGAACTTGAGCGGATCCCGGCAGGTATGTCAAGAAAAATACCCCTGACCCATTCAGCATCATTGCGTATTGCATTGAGCGACAGGCAGGGGAATCAATATGATACTGCTTTTACAGTGGGCGACAAAGATGCAGATCGCAACATTGTTGTTGCATTTCCGGAAATAGATGATGAAGCGGGCAAAGCAAAAGAACCAGTTGCAAAAAGAATGCAGCACGATAAAAGCCTTTTGCAGCGGGATGAAGAAAGAAAAGAAGCAGCAGCAGTTTTGAAATTGCGGCGGGCTGGCCTGTTGAATGAAGCCGAAGGCAATTTAAAAGTATTGATGCAACAAACCCTGGCAGATAAAATAGCACTACGGCAACTAATAGACAAAGTCAAAGGCGGAGAAATTCCAATCACCACTGAAGTCATGAAAGCACAAGCGCTTTTTTTGTCGGACAGGGCATCGGTTGTTGACAACATAAAAAATTATTCGGATTCGGGCGCAGTGTACAATATGAAGGAAAGAAGAGACCGCTTTCTGAAAGAAATAAAAGCCAATGAAGACAGGATCACAAAAGATGAGCTGCATCATTTCCTGCCTGCTGTACTGGCCGGTAAACAACCGATGAGTAACACTGTAGAGATCGCCTTTAAAGCCTCCCGCGTTACTGACATTCCCTTTTTTATTCCTAAAGGCGACTTGGAAAATGCGGTGATTGCCGGTAAACATCTTTTAGATTATGCATTAGACGTAAGAAGCGACACATCGGTTTTCCGCTACCTCTTCGATAATGGTATAAGTCCTGATAATTTCGGCACCCGTTTTTCGGAAAATACAAATATCTATGCCACGCCGTTAACCCATGCCTGCATGAATGGCGACCCAGGCGTACTCAAACTGTTCCTTAACAGGGAGGCCCGGTTCTTTCCAGGCAATTTAACAGCATTTGAAAAAAATAAACAAATGCGGTTTCTGCTGACCAAATTTGGCGACAAGGCCAATGTGCTGGCACTTCTGAAAGGAGCTCGTTATTATGTAACCAATAATAGCAGCGCCGTCTCCCTTGTATCAGCCATCCATGCAATCGACAGCAGCATGATCTTGGTAAATGGTGGCATGTTTACAATGGGGTGTACCAGCCAGTTGAGAGCAGATTGCGCCAGTGATGAAATGCCGGCTATTAGTGTAACAGTTGATGACTTTTATATAAGCAGGTTTGAGTTGACGCAGCAAATATGGGAAGCGATCATGGAAGGCGATAACCCCAGTTTTTTCAGTGATTGCCCCGATTGCCCGGTTGAAATGGTAAGCTGGGATGCAGCGGAGGAATTTATCCGGAAGCTCAACCGCCTGTCCGGGAAAAAATACCGGCTACCCTACGAAGCAGAATGGGAATTTGCAGCACGAGGGGGTAATTCAGAAGATAAGACCCTGATCTATGCTGGCAGTAAAGAGGTAAATGAAGTAGCCTGGTGTAAGGAAAACGCAAACAAAACAGCCGTTGTTGGCGCCAAAAAGCCAAATGCACTCGGTCTGTATGATATGAGTGGCAATGTGGCTGAATGGTGCCATGATTTTTACACTGCTGACTATTTCTTTCACAGTACACACATCAATCCCAAGGGCCCTGAAACTGCTGCGCAGAAAGTGATACGCGGCGGCTCTTTTATGCAATCATCCTGGTCGTCAAGGTTATCCAACCGCGAAGGTCATGAAGCAGGTTTTACCAATAACAATACCGGTTTCCGGCTGGCAAGGAGCTATTAATTTATTGGTAGACACTACTGCTATTGTTAAAAAATAAACAGGCCGGAAATAACTATGTCTGCCCGGGTACCGATACTTTTGCCATCATCAAAAATTAAGCATGCAACTCACGACAGTCATATTTGATATCGACGGATTACTGGTTGACAGCGAACCCTTGTGGAATGAAGCCGCAACAGAAGTATTTGGCTCATACGGTATACGCCTCACTGAAGAACAATACAAAACCACGACCGGTTTACGTACCAAAGAGTTTGTACAATGGTGGTTCGGGCAATATGGTATCAAAGCGGAAGAACCGGAAAGAGCGGAAAAGAAAATAGTGGAGACGGTATTGCATAAGATAGCGCAGAAAGGGAAAATCATGCCGGGAGTTCCCTATATCTTCGATTTTTTCCGAAAGAAACAGTTCAAAGTAGGACTGGCTACCTCTTCTCCTCCTGAACTGATCGACCTGGTGGTTGAGATGGCAGGCATTCGGGGTTTCCTGCAGGCTACTTCTTCTGCAGAGCATCTTTTATACGGCAAACCACATCCGCAGGTGTACCTTGATTGTGCCCGGGAACTCAATAGTGAACCAGTTGCGTGCATTTGTTTCGAAGATTCATTCAATGGCCTGATTGCCGCCAAGGCAGCACGCATGAAATGCGTTATTGTGCCACATGCCACACAACAGAAAGAAGAAAAATGGGGGGCTGCCGATCTGAAGTTGTCATCCCTGCAAAACTTCGGCGAACTGCACTTTAATCTTCTGAATCCCTAGCGTGCAATAAAGCCCACTGACCCCTTAAAAGGAAAAGCCCCATGTGCAAAAGTACATGGGGCTTTTATTATTGTTTTAATCTGTGGGAACCCATTGGGTTTTGAGATTAATGTTTGCTTTTCAGGTTTGGATGCGGAGCTGGTACAGTGTTAGGACCTTCTTCAGTTGTACCCTGTAAATCTACAGTGTTAGCATCACCACTCTGACCGTAAGTAAAGATGAACCTGCTTTCAGCAACACCTTGTTTTTCAACCAGGTATTTGATTACAGCATTCACACGCTCCCAGCTTAATTGCTGAGCGGCTTTGCTTGAAGCGCCGTAACCGATCACTTTTACTTTACAGTTTGGATTTGCATGGATCTTAGCAGCCGCATCAGCCAGTAAAGCCTGTGCGTCTTTAGACAGTTTTGCATTTCCTTTGAACTGGATGCTTGGTAAACCACTGATACTGCAGGTAGGTTTAGCTTGCATATTAGCCATCATATCTTTGATCTCTTTGCAGCATGCAGGCTCTGGACATTTACCAATACCGTCGTTATCAACAGGGAAACAGTTCTGAGGAGTCAGTTTTTCTTTGTCTCTGTAATCAGGAACACCATCGCCATCAGTATCCAATGCGCGGCCATGAGAATCAACAGCAGCACCTTTTGGAGTGTTAGGCTCCAGGTCAAACTGGTCAGTTACGCCATCGCCATCAGCATCAGGTAAGATTGTTTTTGGCAACTTCATATGCTGAGGAGCATTCAACTCGCTGTAAACGAAGTTGTTGGGGTTGAGCCACCACAATGGAGCCACTCTCTTGGATTTGTTGCCAATGTTGATGTTCAGCCTCGCAGTGGTCAGAGAGAAGAAATCATTATTATTAGCAGCTTTATAGCCATCTAAGTAATCATAACCAGGAGCAGTGAAATAGAATTTCTGCTCAAGGCCCAGGTTCACCTGCTCGCTTACCTTGAAAGCAAAACCGGCACCTATATTCAAAGTATGCAGGATAGCCCAGCTTTGTCTGCCGTTGATGTTCTTGCCAAACCATGTATTAATCAGGCCATTCTGGGAGTTAGGGTTGTTAATACCGTAGAAGATATTGTATCCGCCCGGCTGAGCGAAAGGCCCAACAGGAGCTTTGTACATCACCCTGTGACCGATCAGGCTGTAACCACCCAACAGGTAAACATTGGTTTTAGGATTGCCCCTGTAGTAGCTGGCAGTGTTCAGTGAAACAATCAGATCAGCGCCCAAAGCATGGGTCTGGCTCTTATATGCATACTGACCAACTGATGTTCCGTAAACAGTAGGTGTGCCGGAATTCAGCATCCCAGTATAGTTAAAACGATAAGAGAAAGTGTGGTTAATTGCTTTACGTAAACTTACCGTACCGCCAAAACCAACTTTAGAATTAACGTCGCCGATGATAAAAGAAGGTCCTGCACCAAAACCTAATTCCCACTGATTGCGGGGTTTGGCCGGATAAGGATACTGGTTGTTTAAAAACTCGTTGTGCTGAGGAAGGTTTTTCACAGCTATTTTAGATGTGTCTTTCCAATCCCCACCCCAGTTTGTCTGAGCCAGACCGATCGACTGTATCAGTACAATCAGAGCTGCGGCTAAAAGTGACTTTTTGCTTGCCATAAGATATTAATTGTTATTTAAGATAAGAATTTAAAGTGTCAATAAACATGACAAAAATATACGGTATGAAACAATCGACCAACTTTTAACAAGTTTTTTTTATTAAAAGGGGACAACTTATATCATACAAGGCTCAGAGACCGCCACAAGGCAAATAACGCTGCTTTCCTGCCACTTATTGTATCTATCCAGCTATATTGCAGCATATTTTACAAATGAATCTAGCAAAACAGGTCATATCAGATGAATTGGTCAGGTTCGAAGCCCATTTCAGGGAGGCGGTAAAGAGCAGGGTGGCATTTCTTGACAGGATCATGCAGTATATTGTTAAACGTAAGGGTAAACAGTTAAGGCCCATGTTTGTGCTGCTCAGCGCCAAATTAGGCGGGGCCGTCAATGACAGCAGCTACAGGGCAGCCTCGCTTGTTGAATTACTGCATACCGCTACACTTGTACACGATGATGTGGTGGATGATACCCTGGAAAGGCGTGGTTTTTTTTCTATCAATGCACTCTGGAAAAATAAAATTGCAGTATTAGTTGGCGATTACCTGTTATCAAAAGGTCTCCTGCTGTCACTGAATAATAAGGACCACCAGGTATTGGAAATACTTTCAGAAGCCGTTAAACTGATGAGTGAAGGCGAGCTGCTGCAGATGGAAAAGTCGCGCAAACTGAACCTCGACGAAGCCGTATATTATGAAATCATTAACGGCAAAACAGCTTCCCTGCTTGCTTCGGCCTGTGCCGCAGGCGCTGCTACCACTTTTGAATCGGCCGGCCAGGTAGAAAAAATGCGTTTGTTTGGCGAAAAAGTGGGTATGGCTTTCCAGATCAAGGATGACCTGTTCGATTATGGCAGTCAGGATATTGGCAAACCCACCGGCAATGATATCAAAGAGAAAAAATTAACCCTTCCGTTGATCTATACCCTTAATCACTGCCCTGCTGAACTGAAGCGGAAATTGATTTACATCATCAAAAATGAAAACCAGCAGAAAGACAAAGTGCAAACAGTCATTGATGCGGTAACCCAATATGGCGGAATCCGGTATGCCACTGAAAAGATGCTGACATTCCGTGACGAAGCCCTTGCTATCCTGCATGACTTCCCCGATTCCGATGTGCGCCAGGCATTGGAAGAACTGGTTCGTTATACCACCGACCGTAACTACTGATGCAGAAACGCTGGCACATATCAGTTCCCGATGAGGCAAAAACAAATAGCCTGAGGGAGGTTTTAAAAATCAACAAAACGCTCTGCAGTATTCTTGTGCAACGGGGCCTGGATGATTTTGAAAAAGCGAAGCAATATTTCCGCCCCAGCCTGGCAGACCTTCACAGTCCCTGGCTGATGAAGGACATGGACAAAGCAGTGGGCAGGATTGTACAAGCCATTGAACAACGGGAAAAAATATTGGTATTTGGCGATTATGATGTAGATGGAACAACCGCTGTTGCCAGCATGTTCCAGTTTCTTAAAAGCATCTGCGATAATATCGATTTTTATATTCCCCACCGTTACCGTGAGGGGTATGGTGTTTCGCAATTGGGTATTGATTTTGCCAAAGAGAATGGCTTCACACTGGTCATTTCATTAGATTGCGGTATTAAATCGGTCGATCTGCTCGGGTATGCACAAACCCTTGACATTGACTTCATCGTATGTGACCACCATTTGCCCGGCAATGAATTACCTCCTGCTGTTGCCATACTCAATCCCAAACAGGCTGGCTGTCATTATCCTTATAAAGAATTATGCGGTTGCGGTGTTGGTTTCAAACTGATGATGGCTCTCAGTGAAAAACTTTCTTTGCCCGATCATACCTATCTCTCCTATCTTGATCTGGTGGCCACGGCCATTGCAGCAGACATTGTACCCATTACCGGTGAGAACAGAACATTGGCCTATTACGGGTTGAAAAAAGTAAATGAAGATCCCTGTCCGGGTATCAAAGCATTGATGCAGCTGGCCGGCATTCAAAAACACATGTCCATTACCAATCTTGTGTTTGTCATAGCGCCGCGTGTGAATGCAGCAGGACGAATGGATGATGCCAGCAAAGCGGTGCAGCTTTTTATTGAAAAGGAATACACTAATGCCCTCACTTTTGCAGAGATGCTGCACAGCGATAATGCCGACCGCCGCGAAGCAGACAGTTCCATTACTGAAGAAGCATTGGCGCTGATAGAAAGTGATAAAAAAAACGGCACCCGCAAAACAACCGTTGTTTACCAGGAGCACTGGCACAAAGGCGTGGTAGGCATTGTAGCCAGCAGGCTGATTGAAAAATATTACCGGCCAACCGTTGTATTAACGCGTAGTGGCGATTATGTGGCAGGCAGCGCAAGAAGCGTAGCGGGTTTTAATCTATATGAAGCGATTTATGCCTGCAGGGAACATTTGTTGGGTTATGGCGGACACTTTGCCGCTGCCGGCATGACTTTACTTCCTGAAAATGTGCAGGCTTTCGCTGATGCTTTTGAAAGAGTGGTTAGCGAGCAGATCACAGACAATTTACTGATCCCTGAGATCCTGATTGATGCAACCATCAGTTTTTCAGAAATCACCCCTTCCTTCCACAGTATCCTCCACCAGATGGAGCCCTTCGGGCCTGACAACACGCGCCCGGTATTCATTGCGCGCAATGTAACCGACACAGGGTTTTCTAAAATTGTAAAAGAACAACATATCCGTTTTGTCGTAAAGCAGCACAACATATCATTTACCGGTATTGGTTTCAATATGGCCGATAAATTCCATCTGCTCCAGATGAATGCACCGGTGGATATTGTTTTTACCATCGATGAAAATGAATGGAACGGGGAAAAGAAATTACAATTGAAGATGATTGATTTCAGGCTGGCTGTATCCGCTTAATCGCCATACGTAAGCACTACATCTCCCTCAACTGCATAACCAGTGCAGGTCAATACACGCCCCCTGGCTATTTCTTCATCTAAAAGTACATCGTTGTGCCACATCCATACCTTTCCTTTTACACAGGTTGCCGCGCAGGTACCGCACTGGCCGCTTTCGCAACTATAGGGTAATGGAATACCCAGTGCCTTGGCCGACTGTAAAATAGTAGCGGGGTACTGTGCATGAAAATCATATTCCTGTTGTGCCAGCGTTACATGAATACCATGTGCATCATGGTCTGGCGGAGCTATTTTTTGCGCAGGTTTTTCAATATTAAATATTTCTTTCCGGATATTGGCCGCTGGTATGCCATTACCCTGCAATGCAATCGTTATCATCCGCATGTAATCAAAAGGGCCACATAAATAAAATAGCTGGTCTCCCGCTGGCCCGGTTGCATGCTGTTTAATCAATCGTTGCAGGAGGTCAACATTCAACCTTGCTTTAGAAAGATCCGCGGCGGTACTGAACAGGAAAATAACCTGCAGCCTGCCTGCAAATTGTTGCTGCAACACCTGCAGCTGTTGGTAGAAGATCGTATTGGATGGAGAAGTGTTACTATAGATCAACACAACAGGTACCTGCCGGTGTTGATGCAGTGCTGTTTTGATCAGGGAGAAAACAGGTACTATGCCGCTTCCTGCTGCGAAGAAAAACAATACTGTATGTTCCTGCAGGTAGCCAGGTAAGGTAAAAAACCCGGATGCGCCAATGGTTACCAATTCATCGCCTTCTTTCGCTTTATCTACCAGCCAGCGCGAATATTCGCCATTGGCAATCCGTTTTACTGTAATAGCCAGTGGTTCGGAAAGGACATCTGCCGATGCAATGGAATAATTTCTTCTGGCTTCTTCACCGTTTCTTTTATGGAACAGCAAGGTTAAAAACTGCCCGGATGTATAGTGCAGGGGCTCATGATTAACCGGCTCCAGTAAGAATGATTTGGTATCAGCTGTTTCCCTGATAACCTGTTTGATGCGTAGTATGATATTTTTTGATCCCGGCGCTTCCTGCATTGGATGAAATTAATAAAAAAAGCTGCTCACCTTTTACAGCAAACAGCTTTTACAATCAATTATTGTTATTTTATCCCTGCATCAGTTCCACACTGCGGTTAATAAAGCTGGTAAGATCATTACCCTTTAATAACCCCTGTGATAACAGGGCCAGGTCGGCCAGGTTCCTCACCTGCTTTTGCTGTACTTCAGTATCGCTTTCTTTCAGCAGTGCCTGGTAAATAGGATGGTTCCCGTTGACTGTGAGCGTAACCTCATCAGGCATTTGTGCATAGAAAGCCGTCATGCCTCCGCCTACTCCGGCCATGTCTTTCATCCGGCGCATAAATTCAGGGCGGGTAGCTACCACCGGTGCTGTACCGGCGCTCAAGCCCTTCACTTCGGTTGTTACTGTAAGATCTGCAATCTGCAGAGAGAATAATTCTTTCAGCTTGCTTTCTTCCTCTTTGCTCAGTACGCTGTCGCTGCTTTCCTGTTTATCAATCAGGTTGTCTATGATGTCTGCATCCACACGCACAAAAGTTACATTCTCCCATTTCATCTCCATATTGTTGATGAATGCTGCATCGACCAATGTTTCCATCTTCACTACAATGTATCCTTTTTCCTTGCAGGCCTGCACATAAGCATCCTGTTGCACCGGGTTGGTAGTGTACAGGATCACCTGTTTGCCTTCTTTATTTTTCTGCAATGTTTCTGTTGCGGTCTTGTATTCTTCCAGGGTGTAGAACTTGCCGGCTACATCTTCCATTACCAGGAACTTGTTCGCCTTCTCCAGGAACTTATCATCTGTCATCATACCGTATTTCACAAACAGGCCCAGGCTCTCCCACTTCTCTTCAAATGAAGTCCTTTCGTTGCGGAATATCTCTTCTAACTTATCTGCTACTTTTTTCGTGATGTGTGCATTGATCTTTTTAACATTCGGATCGCCCTGCAGGTAGCTGCGGCTCACATTCAGGGGAATATCCGGACTATCAATCACACCATGCAGCAACATCAGGAACTCGGGCACAATATCTTTGACCTCATCGGTTACGAATACCTGATTGCAGTATAACTGTATCTTATCTTTCTGTATTTCGTAACTCTGTTTGATTTTGGGGAAATAGAGTACACCGGTTAGGTTGAAAGGATAATCCACATTCAGGTGTATCCAGAACAAAGGTGTTTCGCCAAATGGATACAGTTCCCTGTAGAATTTTTCATAATCTTCCTTGCTCAGTTCGGAAGGCTTTTTTACCCAGATGGGGTCCGTATTATTGATGGATTTCTCCTCCCCTTCTTTCTTTTCACCGGCCTCAGAAAAATAAATGGCTACGGGCAGGAATTTACAGAACCTTTCGAGGATGCCTTTGATACGGCCTGCTTCGAGAAACTCGGCGCTCTCTTCGTTGATGTGCAACACGATCTTGGTACCGCGATCGTTATAATCTACATTGTATAATTCAAATTCCGGGCTGCCGTCACAACTCCAGAAAACACCGCTTTCTTCTTTAAAGCTCTTCGAATAGATTTCCACTTTATCACTCACCATGAAAGCACTGTAAAAACCAAGCCCGAAATGACCAATGATATTGGCGTCTTTGTACTTGCTGACAAATTCTTCCGCACCGCTGAATGCCACCTGGTTAATATATTTATCAACCTCCTCACTGGTCATACCCACGCCACGGTCAATAATGCTCAGGGTTTTTTCTTTGGCATCCAATACCACATCAATTCTCAGTTCACCCAGTTCTCCTTTGGCTTCACCAATAGAAGAAAGGGTCTTTAATTTCTGCGAGGCATCTACCGCATTACTCACCAGCTCACGTAAAAATATCTCGTGGTCACTATAAAGAAATTTCTTAATAATGGGGAAGATGTTCTCAGTATGTACACGTATCTGACCTTTTTGCATATTGCTGTTTTCTTTTTGAGGTGCAAAAGAACAAAGAAAATACCAAATAAAGGTTTACTGACAGGATGACATTATTTGGATGCAGGATTTGGTGATGTAAGATGTAGGATTTGAGTTTTTGGTATTTAATGCCCAAAATCACCAAATCCTACATCGCCAAATCCTAAATTCCCCAATCCCCGGTCAATTGCCGGAAATGCTGATATCATCAACCCTGAACGTAGTAGTGCGTTTTCCATCGGTATTGGCAGGATCGGCTCCGTTATAACGAAATGCGATATAGATATTACTACCTGAATAACTTTTGAGGCTGATATTACCGGAATTGGCCCAGCCCGGGGCTATGCCTGAAACCGATCCCTTGGAAATATTGGCATTAAGGGGCGTCCACTTGGCCTTCCAGGGTGTATTGCCCCCGTCGTAATTGGTAGAGACCATTACCTGTAATACTGCCCCGTTATCAAATCCGTCTTTGGTCTTAACATTCAACTGCGCATTAACCCTATTGCCAAGGCTGATGGCCGCGGTAATAAGCCAGGTGATTACATTCGGCTGGCCGGTGGCAAAAGCCGATACTTCTGCATAACTATTGCCGGCGAGTCGTTTACCCCGGAATTTACTATCTCCTGCCTCAGCAATATTTTTCCATCCTGTCAAAGCAAGGTCGGTATCAATAGTGATATCTTCGAAGTCCTCGCTGAACAACAAACGAGGTCCTGAAACAACACACCGGAGACCTCCTAACTGCACATCTGCTGTATCTCTGATGATCAATTGTTTTTCTGTTTTAAACACGCTGTATATTCCAGTGATACTACCGTTTCCTCCCGGCGTATGCATACCCGCAAATTTTGCAAAGGCGCTTGTCCTGATATATACACTGCCCCCACCACAGGCTTTCATGGTATGGTTCACTGCCTGCTTATTGATCACATCTGCATAAGGCCTGCCTGTATCAGCAGGAGAAAATTCTACCTGTTCTATCCTGATCAGCCGGCTCTGCAAGGAATCTGTTAATTGATCCATCGTAACAACCATCGGCTCTATCGCATGATATGTGCCGCTCCTCACTATATACCGGTTAAAGAGCGACGGGGCGATGGCTGTTAAAACCGGCGCTGCAGGGTCTTTCCTGTCAACGCCACCACCCAATTGCACCATTCTTCCATACTCTCCCAGCCATAACCCTTTCAGCCTGATAAATATCCTGCTTCCAACAGGGTAGGTATTGAATAAAGCGTAGCCATCCATGCGTACTGTAATGCCGCCGGTACTGTCCTGGATCACTAAGGATTTATAAAAATTGTCTTCCCTGTCATCAGCAATCACAACACCTTCCGCAATAGCATCATCCATGATCTGTTCAAGTCCGCCCGGAGCATGCAGATTTCGCAATGTCCTGATGGTTGTGTTAGCCGTTATTGACGGCACCGTATAAACCGGTGGCTCATCAAATGGTTTGTTGCAATTGGTAACAGCCGCCAAGAGGGGCAGTAGCACTACTGTCATTACAGGTAGTTGCATATATTTTGTTTTCACCATGATTGTAATAATTTATAAACGCAGGGTAAGCCCTGCAAAAAAATTGAGACCATACGCATAGTAAAATTTAGGTGGGAACTTATTGATGTCTTTCGTGTCCGTATCAAATCGCATTTGTTCATAGCCTCCGGTAACCATCCCCCGGTTATTGAGGAGGTTGGCAATACCGGTGTTCAGCAATAAAGTCCTGTAAACATTTTTTTGCTTCGTTGCCAGGCGCCACGATCTGCCAGTGAAAAGATCAAGGGTGAAACAGGGTGGCAGCCTGGTTTGCTGTATGATGGCATTCCATTGGCCGCTGTGTCCCGTTACTCCCTGCAAAGCCTGGTAGCTTCTCCGCACGGGATTAAAATCGAGCCATTGTTGCCTGAAATAATTAGCGGAGATATTTAGAAAAAAATAAGCAGGTGACTGGTAACGGCATTCCACATGATACGCTTCCTGCGGTGTGCCGGGTATGCTGAAATTTTTAGTATAGAGCAGGTTCTTTGTTACAATATAGTCATCGTTGTCCTGGCTCACCGCCACTTCCTGCCTGCTGTTGTAATAATACCTGCCCACCGCCATGGCTATAGCGGCAGACCATCTTGCAGCCAGTTTAACCTCTGCTCCGGATTCTATCCCATAATGCAGTTTGTGCATATTACTGATGGCATAATTAACAAGCGTACGATACTCATCATGATAAAAGGTAAGCACGCGTATGCCATCAGTAAAACTGGTGACATAGCCCGACAGTCTGAGTTTGATAGCGGGTGCATTCAGCACATACCCGATCTCTGCTGCTGTTATTTTTTCATTCAGCAGCTGCTCCTGTTGTGTATCCCTTGTCCGTGGAGAAATGAATACATCAGTTGCCAGGGGCGCTTTTGAGCGTAATGCAGTATGCAGGTATACATATTTCCTGCCATTGAGTTTATACGTAACCCCTGCTTTGAATGCATGGTTGGTAAAACTGACGGGAGGTGTTTTCCCAAAAGAAGTGCCCGGAAATAATCCATGCCTTACATGTCCCTCGCGGGTATATTGCGTATTTGAACAGGCAGCTGCAGCAAAAAAATCAGCTTTGTTTTTTGTCACCGCCACTTGTGCCCAGCCGGCAATATGTTTGATACGGATGGTATAATCATACCCGAATTGATCGCCATACCTCAATATCCTGTCGGGATGATCCAGGTCATGCTGCCATGCATGCCTGTCGTTTGGAAAATCACGTTCCGCGAACTGGTTCCAGTTAACGTAAAATTCGCCGCCCAGCAAATCCTGTATTCTTTTAAAGTAACGTTGCTGCTGCAACTGGAAATTAATGCCCGCAGTTACAGCAACATGTTGCGCAGGCATGGTATTATAAATGCTGTTCAGGTTAAACCACTGCAACCTGCTTACTCTTTCCTCAACAATATAATGCGATCGCAATCCCCTGATGGAACTGCCTTTGACACCATTGGCATCATGTATGGTTTCCACGCTCTTCCTGTTCACATCATACATTTTTTGCCAGTTGACCTGCTGCAGCTGTACATCCTGCTTCATGGCTGCTGCAATCGTTTCACCCGCCAGTGCATCTGTTTGAAAAGATGGCAGGTAACGATAATAGTCAGGCCTGGGATCTGCGGCACGGTACCAGTCCAGCCCTGTACTGCTCTGATCTCCCATTACCATGCCCGCGCTGGTCAATAACCTGCTGCGATGATGCAGGTGCAGCTCATGTGTGATGAGGACAACAGGCTGGTGTATACTGCCTGTATTGGCATTCCTTTTTTTGCCGGATTGATACCCCCAATACGGATTGTACCCTTCCCCGAACAGTGCAACCGATTCATGCAATACCGGCCCCTGCCGTCCGTTTTTCAACGGAGCGCCCAAGAGGGTGACGGACAGCAATTGCTGATCGCCCAGTTTTTTATCTGCTGCGATAAAATAACTCCATCCGTCGTAAAAGGTACCCGGTGTATATCCTTCTGCTGCAAAACGCCTGCTGCCGCTGAATGAAAATGCCCACCCGTTTTTTCGCATCCCGGTGCTGTGTGTAAATGACCAGCGATGCACGTAGGAACGATTGGAAGCCGCATAACCAAATTGTGTCTGTCTGCGCTGCCGTGAAGCCCTTGTATCAACAGAGACTGCATGCCCTATCGTCCCGAATGAAAAATCACTGTTTCGCAAACCATGTGATACAACCGTGTTCCGCATCACATCATTTAATCCGCCCCAGAGCCGCCATGGCGTATGACCATCGTCCGGTGCATTCATCGGCAACCCATTGATCCCTGTCTCAAAAAAAGCAGCATCGTACCCGCGTATCCGGAAACGCAAAGCACTGAAGTGAAAACTGGCGGCCATATAAAACGGATCCCTGTTGGCTGTTAACAGCGGGGCGATGTACTGTCCGCCGTTTTCATTCCTGTCGTGTTCATGCAGCAGTAACACAGGAATGTCTGCTCCCATGTGATCGTTCCACTGGCCCGCCTGCGTACTGTCGTACAGTCTTGTTTCCTGTCCCGCTACCATGCCTGTCATACACAGCAAGCCCAATAACCCTAAATTTCTCCGCATAACAACCGGTTTTAATAATGAAAGAATATGCCTGCTCCGCGTTTGCACAGCAGGTACCGGATAAAACTAAATGCCATCACTCCGGTCAGAACGCCGTTGATCATTTTTGCGGTAAATACCTACTCTATCAGAAATGTCATTCCCGTAGGTTTAGGTCAAATATGTTGTGATGAGAAAGATGTTATGCTGTTGCCTTCTGCTGTTTACTGCATTGGTAACCTGTGCGCAGCTCAGCAGGTATAAAGTATGTATTGTTGCTTTTTACAATCTTGAAAATTTATATGATACCACTGACAACCCGGTGGTCAATGACGATGAGTTTACGCCGGCGGGCGACAAACATTACACGGCTGCTGTTTACCATGATAAGCTAAATAAACTGGCCACTGTGATCAGTAGCATGGGTACTGATCTTTCGCCGGATGGCGCCGCTTTGCTGGGTGTGGCAGAGATTGAGAATGATACCGTACTTAATGACCTTGTCAGGCAGCCCTTACTCAGGCACCGCCGGTACCAGTACCTCCACTATGATTCGAAAGACAGCCGTGGCATTGATGTGGCTTTGTTGTACAACCCAAAGTATTTTAAACCATTAGTGAGTGAACCATTATCCGTCCATGTACCCGGGCGCAGTAAAGAACATCGCTTCACCCGCGATATTTTATATGTCAAAGGATTATTGGACGATGAGCCTGTACACATTTATGTCAACCACTGGCCCAGCAGGCGGGGTGGTGAAGAAAGAAGCTCTCCCGCAAGGGAAGCCGCCGCAGCTGTTTGCCGGCAGCACCTTGACCAGGTCCTGCTAACAGATCCGGAGGCCAAGATCATCGTCATGGGCGACCTGAATGATGACCCGGATAATACCAGTATCAGCCGAGTGCTGAAAGCCAGGGGCAACCGGTTAGCGTTAGCGCCGGGCGAGTTGTTCAATCCCTGGACAAAACTGTACCGGAAAGGCATCGGAACGCTGGCCAACCGGGATAGCTGGGGATTGTTCGACCAGATCATCCTTTCCCAGTCCTGGTTAGACAAACAGCAGAAAGGGTTCTTTCTGCATACGCAACACATATTCAATCGACCTTATATGATGGAAAATACAGGCAGGTTCAAAGGGTACCCGATGCGTACCTGGGATGGGAATACTTACCGGGGCGGATATAGCGACCATTTTCCAACATACCTGGTGCTGCTTAAAAAATGAACGGAAATGGCTGATTTGAGATGTAGGATTTGATGATGTCTGATGGCTGATTTAATAAATCAGCCATCCTCAAATCAGCCATCAGACATTTTCCTCTCCATTATGCAGTTTTTCCATCATTTCCCCTTACCTTTGCAGCCCCAAATCTGTTTTGGCAGATTTTCCCGTACTGCGGGAATCCACTGGGAAAAACCAATTTATAACCTAAAAATTCAGGTAATGAGTAATTACGAATTGATGGTGATTTTTACCCCTGTACTGTCTGAAGAAGACTTCAAAGCTTCTCAGAAAAAGTATGCAGATTTCATCGCTGAAAATGGCGGTGCAACTGTTGACAGTAATCCATGGGGATTAAAATCACTGGCTTACCCTGTCCAGAAAAAAACCACAGGCATTTACTGGGTACTGGAATACACAGGGCCAACCGATCTTAATGAGAAGCTGAAAATACAGCTGCTCCGTG
>CAZDQB010000009.1:0-34239 GCA_964507525.1 uncultured Sediminibacterium sp.
AGCGGAGCAAAAATGAAGAGCGGAGCAAAAATGAAGAGCGGAGCAAAAATGAAGAGCGGAGCAAAAATGAAGAACGGAGCAAGAATGAAGAGCGGAGCAAAAATGAAGAACGGAGCAAAAATGAAGAGCGGAGCAAATGGGGAGCAAGATTAAGAGTGGAGCAAAAGAGCAGGTCAAAATGAGGAGCAGTATAACATGAAGAATGGAGCAATATAAGGATCCCTCTTGCCCCGCCCTCTCTTTTGCCCCGCTCTTCAGAGCGGGGCAAAAATGAAGAACAAAATCAAGAGTAGGATAGATCAAGTGGGAAGCAAGATTAAGAGCGGGGCAAAATGAGGAGTAGAACAAAACCGCAAAAGCAGCGCAACATGAGGAACAGCGCAACATGAAAATCTTTGATTCCCGCTCCCTCACTCTCTTGCCCCGCTCTTCAGAGCGGGGCATATTTGGATAAATGAATGCTTTGCAGTAAGTTGATGGCAGATTGCAAACAATATGAAAGAAACAAAAGGTATCTGGCGTGTCATCGCCGCTTCATCAGTAGGAACCTTGATAGAATGGTATGATTTTTACATTTTCGGCAGCCTTGCAACAGTCATCGCGAGCCAGTTTTTTCCCAAGACCAATCCCACAGCAGCCCTGCTTTCCACACTTGCCACTTTTGCAGCCGGTTTCATTGTACGCCCTTTTGGCGCTTTAGTATTCGGCCGCTTAGGTGACCTGATCGGAAGGAAATATACTTTCCTGCTCACCTTGGTATTAATGGGCGGTTCCACTTTTGCCATTGGCTTAGTACCCGGTTATGAAACCATAGGTTTTGCCGCGCCAATCATTGTGTTGCTGTTACGATTGTTACAGGGGCTGGCACTGGGTGGTGAATATGGCGGTGCAGCCACTTATGTTGCTGAACATGCACCGGCAAACAAAAGAGGTTATTTCACTTCGTGGATACAGACCACCGCCACGCTGGGTTTGTTTGTGTCTTTGGGAGTGATCCTTTTAACCAGGCATAGTTTAGATGCCGACAGCGCAAAATCTATCGCCAAGTTCAACGACTGGGGCTGGCGTATCCCTTTTATTGTTTCTATTGTACTGGTGATCGTATCCATCTACATCCGGCTCAAGATGAAAGAATCGCCGCTGTTCTCTAAACTGAAAGCGGAAGGGAAAACTTCTGTAAACCCATTGAAGGAAAGCTTTGGTCATCAAACAAACCTGAAAATGGTATTGCTGGCATTGTTCGGGGCTACCATGGGACAGGGCGTTGTATGGTACACCGGGCAGTTCTATGCACAGTCCTTCATTGAAAACGTGTGCAAGGTTGATTTTGACCAGTCGCGTACTTTATTGATATGGGCCATCCTGTTTGCCACACCTTTTTTTGTCGTGTTTGGAAGTTTAAGTGATAAAATAGGCCGTAAGTGGATCATGCTGGGCGGTATGTTACTGGCGGTGATCACTTACAAGCACCTGTTTAATAAATTGGTGTTCCTGACAGATGAAAAAATAAAAACAGAAATAATATCGCGGCAGGAAACCAAAACGACCATGATACCCATTGCAGGAACGCAGGACATGGTGCGGACGGTTGCACGTATTGTTTATTATGAAGATGGTATGGTAATGACAACTACTACAAAGGATACGGCCTACCAACTGCCGGGAAAGCTAACACACAAACCAGAAGTGAAAGTAGCTAAAGTCGTTGGCAATAGTGATTACTGGCAGATGGTGCTGGTGGTATTCATCATGATCCTTTATGTGACGATGGTGTATGGCCCGATTGCGGCTTTCTTAGTGGAAATGTTCCCTACCAAAATCAGGTATACTTCCATGTCATTGCCTTATCATATTGGTAACGGGGTATTTGGAGGACTAACCCCTTTCATTGCAACATTGCTGACTACGATCTATACGGCCGATAAAATGGCAGGCTTAATGTATCCCATCATAGTGGCTGCCGTTTGCCTGGTGATTGGTGCTCTATACATCAGCAACAGGATAGATCCCAATGTGAATGATTAATGAAATTTTATCAACGAATAATAACAAGCATATGAATCAGCTAAAAAGACTGGCAGGCATTGTCTGGATGCTGTTAGGCCCGCTGACGGTTTATTTTCTCATCAAAGTGGCTGCTGATGAGATCGTAAAAAAGCCGGGTATCGACACCAAGATCCAGTGGGGTGTATTTGTGGTGGTCTTTATTCCTATTGCGATCGGCCTTGTCATCTTTGGCTATTATGCTTTTAGGGGAGCATATGACCGCCTGCCCGAAGATGATGCTAATTGATTGCATTACGGTATTTTTGAGCCATGTCAATTGAAGTCAACCAGCTGTTCAAGCAGTACGGCACACAAAAAGCGGTAGATCATATTTCTTTTAAAGCGGGAAGGGGTGAGATCGTGGGATTCCTGGGACCCAATGGTGCCGGTAAAAGCACTACGATGAAAATGATCACCGGATACCTTCAGCCAGATGGGGGTACGGCCGTTGTGGGTGGATCAGACGTACAATTGCAGCCACTTGCAGTGAAAAAGAAGATCGGGTACTTACCCGAAGCCAACCCGCTATATGTTGAAATGTATGTACGCGAATACCTTGATTTTATAGCAGGTGTACACCAGGTTGACAACAGGAAACAGGAGATTGACCGTGTTATTGCGCTAACCGGGCTGACCGCCGAGAGCAGTAAAAAGATCGGGCAATTATCAAAGGGGTATAAACAGCGGGTGGGATTAGCCGCGGCCCTGGTTCATAACCCGGAAGTATTGGTATTGGATGAGCCTACCAGCGGACTCGATCCCAACCAGATCATAGAGATCCGTAACCTGATCAGGGAGCAGGGGCAGACCAAAACAGTATTGTTTTCGTCCCATATCCTGCAGGAAGTGCAGGCCATCTGTAACCGGGTCATCATCATCCATAAGGGTTTGATTGTGGCAGATGATACGCTGGAGAACCTGCAGGCCGGTGGAAAAAGCTTAGAAGATGTATTCAGGAGTTTAACCTGCTAAAACAATCAAATCCGTAAATTGCGGCGTCAAACACGCTTTTAACAACCAAATAATCATAAAACAAGCAATCGACCATGAGTTACATTATTGAGGTTCACGCAAGACAGATACTGGATAGCCGCGGTAATCCTACTGTAGAAGTAGACGTACTAACAGACGACGGCGCTTTAGGCCGTGCAGCCGTTCCGAGCGGTGCCAGTACCGGTATTCACGAAGCAGTGGAGCTGCGTGATAACGATAAAAAGAAATATGCCGGTAAAGGCGTGTTAAAAGCAGTAAAAAATGTGAATGACGTAATAGCGGAAGCTATTGTTGGTTTTGATGTAAGCCAGCAGGCCGCTATCGACGAAGCCATGATAGCATTAGACGGTACGCCCAACAAAGGTAAATTAGGTGCCAATGCGATCCTTGCAGTAAGTATGGCGGTAGCCAAAGCTGCTGCGGAAGAAGCTTCGCTGCCTTTGTTCCGTTATATCGGCGGTACCAATGCCAAAACACTGCCCATTCCTATGATGAATATCCTGAATGGCGGCGCTCACGCAGATAATAAGATTGATTTCCAGGAATTCATGATCATGCCTGTTGGCGCTCCTTCTTTCAGTGAAGGACTGCGTTGGGGTGTTGAGATATTCCATACCCTGAAAGGCGTATTGAAGAAAAAAGGATACAGCACCAATGTGGGTGATGAAGGTGGTTTTGCCCCCAATATCCAAAGCAATGAAGAAGCGATTGAAACTGTATTGGAATCCATTACCGCATCCGGTTTTAAAACAGGTTCTCAGATAGTGATTGCCATGGATGCCGCCAACAGTGAACTGTGGGATTCGAAAAAGAAAAAATATGTATTTCATAAGAGCAGCGGAAAAGCTGTAAGCAGTGATGAGCTGGTTAAATTCTGGGAAAAATGGGTGAAACAATATCCCATTGTCTCTATCGAAGATGGTATGGCAGAAGACGACTGGAATGGCTGGAAAGCCCTTACACAGGCTGTGGGCAGCAAGTGTCAACTGGTGGGTGATGACCTGTTCGTTACCAATGTGGAGCGTTTACAGACCGGTATTGATAAGAGCATTGCCAATGGTCTGCTTGTAAAAGTAAACCAGATTGGTACGGTTACTGAAACCATCAACGCCGTTACGCTGGCGCAACACAATGGTTACAATACCATTATGAGTCACAGAAGCGGTGAAACAGAAGATACCACTATTGCCGACCTGGCTGTGGCATTGAATTGCGGACAGATCAAAACCGGTTCGGCTTCCCGTACCGACCGTATGGCCAAGTACAACCAGCTGATCCGTATTGAGGAAATGTTGGGTGAAACCGGTATCTATCCTAAAGGAAAGATCAAATTCGGTAAGAAATAGAAAGGATATCCGATGTCTGATGTATCAATGTCTGATTTGATTTTAAAATTTTTAAAATGATTAAATCAAATCAGGCATCAGATATGGATACATCAGACATTTCTTTTAGCTTTGGTCTGTGAAAAAAGCAGCTTCCATCCTCACCAACAGGTACCTCCTGGTCACCGGCTTTTTTGTCGTATGGATGCTGTTTTTTGATCAGCGCGATTTTTTTCAGCAGCGCGAGCGGCGGACTGAACTGAAAAAATTGGAAGAAAAAAAGCGCTATTACGAGCAGGAGATCGCAAAGACCCATAAAGAACTGGTGGACCTGCAAAACGATCCCGCCGCACTTGAAAAATTCGCCCGCGAACGTTACCTGATGAAAAAGGACGGGGAAGATATTTTCATCATAGAAGACTCTCTGGCTGCAAAGAAATAAGCTGAAACTTTTTATGTTCCCTGCTACTTCCTGCAATATTCTTTCCTGAATACCGTTAATAACAGGTTGTGTCGGCTTATCACTATGCTGTTATAAACTATGAAAAAATTCAGGGAAGAGGATTTGATATTGTACCTGTATAAAGAATGTTCATCCACGATGGCGGCGGCCATTGAGCAGGCTTTAGAAGCGCATAATATTGAATTGATGGAAAGGTTGCAGGTATTGCGGCGCAGTATCAAACAACTGAACAGGCTGAAACTGAAATCACCGTCGAAGCTGTCGGTCAAAGCTGTGCTTAAATATGCGAAAGAAGCGAAGAGGAGGCGTGAGGAGTGACCAAAAAAGAAAGATACCGGTTTGTTATTGACTATTTTCAGCAGCACATACCCGTTGCTGAGACAGAATTGACGTATGATAACCCGTTTGAATTATTGGTAGCGGTGATATTGTCCGCCCAGTGTACAGATAAACGGGTGAATATGACCACACCTGAAATTTTCAGAAGGTACCCCACCCCGCAGAAAATGGCAAAAGGCACATTTGATGAGCTGTTCCCGCTGATCAAAAGCATTTCCTATCCCAACAATAAAACCAAACACCTGATCGGCATGGCCAATATGCTGATGGATCAATTCAATGGTACCGTACCGATGACAGTGGAGGAATTAGTAAAACTACCGGGTGTTGGAAGAAAGACAGCCAATGTCATCACCAGTGTCATCGATGCACAACCCAATATGGCGGTGGACACACATGTTTTCCGGGTCAGCAAACGCCTGGCATTGGTTAGCGAAAAAGCAACAACACCATTGGCCGTGGAAAAAGAACTCATTAAGCATATCCCACAGGAACTGATACATAAAGCCCATCACTGGCTGATCCTGCATGGCAGGTACACCTGCTTAGCCAGGAATCCCAAATGTGAAGTGTGTGGATTAACGGAGATCTGCAAATACTATGCGAAAGAATTTCGTGAGACTTGAGTGGATTGTTCATGCTTTATGGCTTCTTCTTTACCAACAGGTAAGAATCATCAATCAACTGCTTTAATTGTTTTACTGTCAACACCCCATCCACTACAATGGTATTCCAATGTTTCTTATTCATGTGATAACCTGGTAACACAGTACCGGGATATTGTTCACGTAATTCAACAGCAGTGTCGGGATCACACTTTACGTTGAATTGTAAAGGATCATTATCAAGTCCGGCTAATAAGAACATTTTGCCGCTGACCTTATACACCAAAGTATCTGGTCCAAAAGGCAAAGTTTCCTCGGTGCCCGGTTTGCTTAAAGCATACTCCCTTAATTGTTCAATATCCATAGTCAAGAAGTTTGATTCATTATACCAGCATTGCATTTGTTTGTTACTCATTGAACGGTAATGCTGTTTTTTTAAGAAAGCTGCAACCTTTACTGTTCATCATACGTTTAACAGGTTATCCATATGGGTTTTGAATATAATTGGTTAATTTAATTGTTTCAAAGCAATTTCCGGAATAAAAAAAAGCACTATGACACAGGGACAAATAGACGGATTACAGGAAGCGGAATCATTGATCATGGGTATGTGGGTGCGGGATGATAAACAAACATCGCTGTACTTCTGTGCAACTCCCTGTATGGGAGGAACAGGGAAAGTGGAAGTAAGCCCGGATGAATACCAAATGACAAAAAAAGAAATAGAATATAACCTGTTTTTCAAGAATGAAAACGACCTGTATCTAAATATGATTGATGCCGAAAAGGACGAAGCAACTGAATACCAGGTATTACTTTTAAATTCAGACTGGCTGAACCTGTTAAACGTTACAGATCCACACCAGGGCTCCACCCACTTCGAACGATTGGAGGGTTAATATATTATTGGTTCCCCCATGTTTCCATACTTGCCCGCTCATAATCCTGCCGGTATTTTTCGGGCATATTGCCATTACGCAGGCAGCCGGGCTCAAGCGAAGGGAATATGTCCTCCAAAGTTCTCACCTCATTCATGAAAACGCGACGGTAGATATGTGAACGGGTTAATTTTTTGTAATCATCAATACCTGCGGCGCCCAATAATTCCACAAAACTGTTAACGGTACCGGCATGGTAATTGGCCACCCTTTGTTTTTTATCGGCCACCACTAATCCTACAGAAAGGCTGGGATCCTGCGTGGCAACGCCTGTAGGACATTTATTGGTATTACACTGCAAAGCCTGTATGCACCCGATGGCCATCATCATAGCCCTTGCACTATTGCAGGCATCAGCACCTAAAGCAAAAGCGCGCACGAGGTGGAAGCCCGATAGTATTTTTCCGGAAGCGATGACTTTAACGTGTTCGCGAATACCGAAGCCGCTGAGCATATTATGAACAAATGCCAATCCATCCAGCAATGGAGCGCCTACATAGTTGGAGAACTCCTGCGGCGCTGCGCCGGTACCGCCTTCTGCACCATCTACAGTAATAAAATCTGGATAAATATCCAGTGCTATCATTGCTTTGCAAATACCGATGAATTCACTTTTTCGGCCCACACACAATTTAAAACCAACAGGTTTGCCTTCGCACAAATGACGCAGGTGTTGTATGAACAGCATTAATTCTTTTGGTGTACTGAAAGCACTGTGATAAGTAGGCGAGTAGATAGTGGTATAAGGTTCCACGTCGCGTATGGCAGCAATCTCAGGCGTGTTCTTTTTACCCGGAAGAATACCGCCATGCCCTGGTTTGGCGCCCTGTGAAATTTTCAGTTCGATCATTTTTACTTCGGGACGTAAAGCATTGCGCAGAAAACCCTCATCGGAAAAACGACCCTGCTTATCACGGCAACCAAAATAACCGGTACCGATCTGCCAGATGATATCGCCACCGTGTTTAAGGTGATAGGGACTGATACCACCTTCACCTGTATTATGCGCAAAGCCGCCGATTTTAGCGCCGGCATTAAGTGCTTCGATGGCATTGGGACTCAAAGAACCGAAACTCATGGCAGATACATTAAAGACGCTGCAGGAATAAGGTTGCTTGCAATCTTTATTGCCTATCAGCACGCGGGGCTGGTGGTTCAGCTGGTGAAAATCTTTAGGGGCGATGGAGTGGCTCATCCACTCATAACCTTCTGCATATACATCCAGTTGCGTTCCGAAAGGCATGGTATCGGTTTGCAGTTTGGCGCGCTGGTAAATAGTGGAACGGTCGATACGGTTGATGGGGCGGCCATCAATATCCGATTCAACAAAGTATTGGTATAATTTTGGACGAAGGTCTTCCATCCAGAAACGCATCCTCCCTACTACAGGATAGGTGCGCATAATGGAGTGTTTGACCTGTATCATATCATAAATGCCCATTACAACAGGCGGTAATACCAGCAACAATACCCAGAGCCATCCGGTGTTGACGAAACAGGATAACAAAACAACCGATAACAGTACAATAACTGAACCGAGCATAAAGATTTTCCTCATAGTATATGTTTTTAAAAAGCAACAGCAAAAATATCAAATTAAGTGGAAGTGAATGGTCATTTAACATTCAGCAATCATGCTTACTTTAAGTATCTTTAATACAGATGGATTACCTGAAGCAATACCGTAGTTTTATCAATAGCCAATACCTGAGTGAAGGCGTACGTGTAACAGTGGCAATCCTCGTGCCCGTATTGATCCTTGGGTATTATAATCAGCTGGCGGTTGGTATGACAATTGCACTGGGCGCATTGTCTGTCAATATCACGGATATCCCGGGCCCCATTCATCACCGGAAGAATGGCTTGATTGCCTGTAACCTGATCATTTTTGCAGTAGCACTGATCACGGAAATCACTTTACCTGTCCAATGGTTGTTCTTTCTGGTGCTTGCAGTATCCTGTTTTCTTTTTTCCATGATTGGTGTGTACGGGGCCAGGGCGTCTGCCATTGGCATTGCAGCCCTCCTCGTGATGGTGATACAATCCGGCCACGAAGTAACAGGGGGGAACATTGTGTATGACGCGTTGTACGTGCTGGCAGGCGGTGCCTGGTATATTTTGCTGAGTCTGATATTGTATAATATACGGCCTTATAAGCTGATGCAGCAGGCATTGGGAGAGTATGTCATGTCGGCTGCTGAATACCTGCGTGCCAAAGCCGCTTTTTATGACCAGGAAGTGGATTATGACAGCCGCTACCGGCAACTGCTCACCAGGCAGATCGATGTGCAGGAAAAGCAGAACTTAGTGGCAGAACTGATCTTCAAAACGCGGAGTATCGTTAAAGAATCAACGCATACAGGCCGTGTATTAATGATGGTGTTCTTAGACGTGGCTGATCTTTTTGAAAGAGCCATGACCTCGCACCAGCAATATGAAAAACTGCATCGCTTTTTTAATGAGACGGGTATACTGGCCGAGTACAAACAACTGATCATGTCTTTGGCTGATGAACTGGATGAGATCGGCATTGCGTTGAAAAGCGGAAGGGCATCGGGATACAATGAACGGATTGATGAAGAACTGATCGTAGAGCGGGAACACCTGCAGAAGCTCAGGCTCTCTGCGCTCAACCCCTCCAATATCGAAGGATTTATCAGCCTGAAACACATACTCGACAGCATCGATGATATCGCAGCGCGCATACGCACCTTACATCATTACACTTCGTACGACAGCAAACTGCGCAGAAAAAAGATACAGGCGCCCAACCCCGAAGATTTTATTTCGCACCAGGGTATAGATCCCAAGCTGATCTGGGACAATCTTTCTTTCCGTTCCAATATTTTCCGCCACTCACTTCGTATTACAGCTGCAGCGGTGTTTGCCTATTTAGTAGCGCAGTTGCTTCCATTGGGGCATAGCTACTGGTTATTGCTTACTGTTATTGTAATTCTGAAACCTGCTTACAGTCTTACACGAAAAAGAAATTTTGAACGTTTGGCGGGCACCATCACGGGAGCTGTATTGGGGGTGATCGTGTTATACCTGGTAAAAGACAAGACTGCACTCATCATCATCATGGCGCTGAGTATGATTGGCACGTACAGCTTTATGCGCAAACGTTATTTAGTGGGGGTGATCATGATGACACTCTACCTGTTGCTGATGTTTCATCTGCTGGATCCCAAAGACTTCAGGATGATTTTTACCGACCGCATTGCTGATACCATCATTGGTTCTGTCATTGCCCTTCTGTTTGGCTACCTGCTGGCGCCGGTATGGGAACATGAACAGATCAGCCAGTTCATGCGCAATGTACTCAGGGATAATATCAATTATTTTCAGGTAGTTGCTGCAACATTCACCGGGAAACCTTTAGACAATGCTGCCAGCCGTGTGGCTCGTAAAAACAGCTGGGTATCATTGGCCAACCTGTCGGATGCTTTTACACGCATGCTTTCCGAACCTAAGAATAAACAGAAGATCAGTCCGCAGGTACACCAGTTTGTAGTAGCCAATCATATGCTGGTATCGCATATTGCCACCCTGTCTTATTATGCCGATTCTTTGCAGCCAGAGTTTGTGATGGAAGACTATCAACCGCTGGTGTCGGCTGTTATGTTCGGCCTTAAAAAATCGTTGCAGCTGATTGATGGGGAAGAGGCCGGTCATGATACGCAGTCGCCCGACAGTGCCGGTGCACATTTCTTAGACCAGAAGATCAATGCCCTGATGCGGGAAAGACAGGAAGAACTCAAACAGGGACAAATGGAATCAGCTACCAGGAAAAAACTATCCCAACTCAAATCAATTGCAGACCAGTTCTATTTTGTTTACAAAGTAGCTGCCGATATCCAGAAGATCAGCACGAAACTGATACATACTGCCTGATGCAATAAGACCCTTTTACAACATCTTCTCTATTGCATCAACCAGCTCGCCCTTGGTAATGGGCACACCCATGATCTTGTTATAACCTTTGGCATCCACAAAGAATTCATCACGGATGATGCGAATTAACTGGCCATTATTGATCTCGGGTATCAATACTTTGTCGAAGTTCTTAATGATATCGCCTAAGTTTTTAGGGAAGGGACGCAGGTAACGGATATGTGCGTGGCTGACTGCATGTCCCTCTTCCTGTAACTCCATCACGGCACTTTTAATGGCGCCATAAGTAGAGCCCCATCCGAGTACCAATACCTTGCCTTTCTCCGGACCGCTGTCAAGTGTTTGCAGCGGAATATAATCGGCTATCTTATCAACTTTTGCCTGCCTTGTCATCACCATGTGCTGGTGATTGTCCTGGTCATAGCTCACATTACCGGTTACATCCTGTTTCTCCAGGCCGCCGATACGGTGTTCCAGTCCCGCAGTGCCCGGTACAGCCCAGGGGCGTACTAATTTTTCATCACGCTTATAAGGCAGGAATTTTGCTTCATCATCATCGAGTCCTTTTTTGAAGGTCACCTTGATCGGTTTCAGGTCAGCGGCTACCGGGAATTTCCAGGGTTCTGCACCATTGGCAATATATCCGTCACTCAATAAAATAACCGGGGTCATGTGCTGTACTGCAATGCGTACAGCTTCGTAAGCCACATCAAAACAATCGCTTGGCGTAGCGGAAGCAATAACAGGCATGGGGCACTCGCCGTTCCTGCCATAATAAGCCTGCATCAGATCGCTCTGTTCTGTTTTGGTAGGCAGACCGGTAGAGGGACCGCCACGCTGGATATTGATGATCAGCAATGGTATCTCCAGCATCACAGCCAGGCCCATGGCTTCTGTTTTCAACGCCATGCCGGGTCCTGATGTAGTGGTAATACCTATAGAACCACCATAGCTGGCGCCGATAGCGGCTGTGATACCGGCAATTTCATCTTCTGCCTGGAATGTTCTTACACCGAATGCTTTATGTTTACTGAGTTCATGCAGTATATCAGATGCCGGCGTGATAGGATAGGTTCCCAGGAAAATAGGAAGCCCGCTTTTCTCGCTGGCAGCAATCAATCCCATAGAGAGCGCCTGGTTACCCATGATACTGCGATACAGGCCGGGTTTCATTTTGGCTTTTTCTACCTTGAACCTTGTTGTAAAGGCTTCGGTAGTATCGCCATAATTATAGCCTGCCTGTAATACCCTGATATTGCTTTGCAGGATGGTTGGCTTTTTGCCGAATTTTTCGGTCAGGAATTCGATCGTACTGTCAAGGCTGCGGTTATACATCCAGTAGATCAGTCCCAATACGAACATGTTTTTGGCGCGATCCCTTTCTTTGGTACCGAGGTCATGGAAATCTTTGAGTGATTCACGCGTAAGCTTGGTTACGTCTACTTTCGTGAGTTCATACCCGTCTAAGCTGCTATCCTCCAACGGATTCACGCCATCGGGATAATTGGCCAGGCGAAGGTTTTTATTGTCAAATCCATCGATATTGGCAATGATCTTACCACCCGGTTTGATGCTCTTCAGGTTTACTTTTAAGGCGGCCGCATTCATCGCCACTAATACATCGCAATGGTCGCCAGGTGTAAAGACCCTGTCACTCGAAAAACGAAGCTGGAAACCACTGACACCGGGCAAAGTGCCGATAGGAGCGCGGATCTCGGCCGGAAAATCGGGGAAAGTAGCAAGGTCAATGCCCAGCAGGGCTGTGTTGTTGGTGAATTGTTGTCCGGTTAACTGCATCCCATCCCCACTATCACCGGCAAATTTGATCACTACATCCTGCAGAAGCTCTTCTTTTCTAGTCATCGAAAAACTGGTATTAAGGTATTATAGAGTGCAAAGGTACTATAAACTGAAGTTTGGATAACAAAGGAAGGTTATCTATATCTTTATCCCCGCTAAAAAAGTAGTAATGCTGGCCAAAAAAGACTGGATCATGATCAGTACGGTATGGATAGCCATTTGTAGTTATATGATGGGTTGCCAGGATACAACCCATGCAAAACCCCAGCAGGGGCATATTCCTGTTAAAGGGAAAGATACTGCAGGCACAGCCACAGTGAATCCCCTGGCCAACTGGCAGCCGCTGCATTACGACAGTACAAAAAAATATATTTATCTCACTTTTGATGATGGTCCACAGCCCGGAACAGTAGCCTGTTACCAGTGCTGCAAACAGCTGGGGGTCAAAGCCAGCTTTTTCATGGTGGGCCTGCATACGGAAAGGAAAACGGACGGAAAACAGATCGTTGCGATGATCCGTGACAGCTATCCGCAGTTCCTGCTGACCAACCACAGCTATTCCCATGCCTGGGATAAATACCGTTTTTTTTACCATCACGCCGAAGACGCCCAGGCTGATTTTGAAAGAGCACAGACCCTGATGCATGTACCCTACCGGATCATCAGGCTGCCCGGTAACAGTGCCTGGGTAAGAGAGGGCGAATTAAAAGCTTCTTCCCTTGTAAAGCCGGTAACCCGGTTGCTTGACAGTGCAGGTTACAATGTGATAGGATGGGACCTGGAGTGGAATTTCAACCATAAAAATGCCCGCCCCATCCAGCATCCTGAAAAACTGGCGGCACAGGTGGACAGTGCTTTTGCCAAAAACAGAACGCATATAAAAAATCATCTTGTCATCCTCACCCACGACCGTATGTTCCAACGCACGTATGACACAGACTCATTGGCAAAATTCATCAGCATCCTCAAACAGAATCCTGCCTATGTTTTTGAAACGGTGGATCATTATCCCGGTTTAAAAAAGCCGGTATTGGGTTTGTAACCTGTTGAAGGTTTTGAGAAAGTTAAAATTTACTGCTTCTTTTTTTCTAATCGTGCGGCAAAAAGAGTTTTCGTATTTTTGAGAAAGTAAAAACAATACAATTATGGCAATTTTTAAATCTGGTAACCCTACACTTACGGAGAAGATGTTCGATAAAAGCATGAGCATGGAAGCTGCTGCGCAAGGCACCATGAGCGTAAGAGGGACTATTAATAAGTTTGGATTCCTGATGCTGATGGTGATCGCGGGCGCCGCTTATAGCTGGCACCTGTTTGGCGAGTACAAGCAGGATACCATGATGGTATGGATGATGGTTGGGGCTATAGGCGGACTGATCACTGCCATTGCCATTTCATTCAAACCCACTTGGGCACCTTACCTGGCCCCTGCGTATGGTTTGCTGGAAGGTTTGTTCATAGGTGGGATCTCTGCAGTAATGAATGCAGCTTTTGCCACGAAATATCCCGGCCTGATCATGCAGGCAGTGGGACTGACTTTTGGCGTGGCCTTAGCTATGTTCCTATTGTATAATTTCCGTATCATCAAAGCAACAGAAAAATTCAAATCGGTCATCATAGCTTCTACAGTAGGCATTGGTATATTCTACCTGATCACAATAGTGCTTCGCATGTTCGGTGTAAACGTAGGCTTTATGTATGACAGCAGCCTGCTGAGCATCGGTATCAGTTTATTTGTGGTAGCTATCGCCGCATTGAACCTGATCCTTGATTTTGACATGATAGAACAGGGAGCAGAAAGAGGTGCACCCAAATTCATGGAATGGTATGGTGCTTTTGGCCTGCTGGTAACTATTGTGTGGTTGTACATTGAGATACTGAAGTTATTAAGCAAACTGGGAAGCAGGGATTAATACAAACAAATGAAAGAATAAAAAAGCTACCCTTAGGGGTGGCTTTTTTTGTGCAATACAGGGCAGAGATATACGATGCTTTATTTCAGTAATACTATTAACTTAGGCCTATAAACCAATAAACACTGTCAATGGAATTTAAACGGAGAGACCTGACCAATGATGAATTGGTGTATGTGTACAGGAATCTTTTGCTTCCGAGGATGATTGAAGAGAAGATGCTGGTATTGCTTCGCCAGGGCAAGATCAGCAAATGGTTCAGCGGCATTGGTCAGGAAGCCATTGCAGTAGGCAGTACGCTGGCTTTGCATAAAGATGAATGGATCATGCCTTTGCACCGTAACCTGGGGGTATTCACTTCGCGGCAAATGTCGCTGCACAAATTATTTATGCAATGGCAGGGGAACAAGGATGCTTATAGCAAGGGCAGGGAGCGCAGTTTCCATTTTGGAAGTAAGCCTCACTATATCTGCGGGATGATCTCCCACCTGGGCCCACAACTGGCATTGGCAGATGGCGTGGCACTGGCCGCCAAACTACGCAAAGAAAATAAAGTGTCGCTGGCTTACTCCGGTGACGGCGGCACCAGTGAGGGCGATTTTCATGAAGCGCTGAATGTGGCTGCGGTATGGGATCTGCCTGTGATTTTTGTGATAGAGAACAACGGCTATGGATTGAGTACACCTGTCACTGAACAATACCGCTGCGAAAGGTTAGCCGATAAAGCAAAAGGCTATGGCATGGAAGGCGTGCGTATTGACGGGAACAATATTCTTGAAGTATATGATACCATCAAAGGTGTTCGCGAATACTGTATGCAGCACCAACGGCCCTACCTGGTAGAATGCATGACCTTCCGCATGCGCGGGCATGAGGAAGCCAGTGGTACCAAATATATACCTGGCGAACTGTTTGAAGCCTGGGGCAAAAAAGACCCGGTAAAGAATTATGAACACTTTCTCCTTGCAGAAAACGTGATCACGGAAATGCAATTAGCCGATATACGCCACGAATTCAGGGACTATATAGAGAGCGAATTAAAACTTGCCTTTGATTCCAGGCCACTGCTGCCTGATACAACTGAAGAATTGAATGATGTATATGCAAAGCCGCCTGTTGTTAATCGCGAGCAGCCAATCGTGAACCTTGAATCTGCCGATGATCCCGGTCTCATGACCCACGCCTCACGGAAAACGCCTCACGAGAAGCGTTTCATCGACGGCGTCAAAGAGGGGTTGGAACAAAGCATGCAACATCATGGTAACCTGGTACTCATGGGACAGGATATTGCAGCGTATGGCGGCGCTTTTAAAATAACGGAGGGGTTTGTAACACAGTTTGGTAAAGAGCGGGTACGCAATACGCCGTTATGTGAGAGTGCGATTATAGGGGCGGCGCTTGGCCTGAGCTTAGAAGGATTTAAGAGTGTGGTGGAAATGCAGTTTGCCGATTTTGTAACTGCGGGCTTTAACCAGGTAGTGAATAACTTAGCCAAGATACATTACCGATGGGGACAAAACGCTGATGTTGTTATACGTATGCCAACCGGGGGTGGGGTAGGCGCCGGCCCTTTTCATTCACAGAGCAATGAAGCCTGGTTTACACATGTGCCCGGATTAAAAGTAGTGTACCCGTCTACACCGCATGATGCAAAAGGTTTGCTGATCGCGGCTATTAATGATCCCAATCCTGTGCTGTATTTTGAACACAAGGTCTTGTACCGGAGTGTAAGCGGAACCTTACCTGAGATGGCATACGAAGTAACAATTGGCAAAGCAAAAACGATACGGGAAGGAAATGATATGACCATCATTACCTATGGCGCGGGCGTACATTGGGCCATGGAATACCAGCAGCAACATAAAAATATTTCATTGCACATCATTGACCTCAGAACATTATTGCCGTTGGATCATGATGCCATCAAAGCTGCGGTGGCTAAGACAGGGAAAGTATTGTTGCTGCATGAAGACATATTAACCGGAGGTATTGGTGGAGAAATAAGCGCCTGGATCGGGGAACATTGTTTTGAGTTATTGGACGCTCCGGTAATGCGTTGCGCTTCATTGGATACACCTGTACCTTTTAATATGGAACTGGAAAAGAATTTCCTGGCCAACAGCAGGCTGGACAACTGTGTTCAGAAATTATTGAAGTATTAAATGAGCTTATAGGAGATTGTCGGTTTTGTTCTATTTCGCAGTTGCAGGCCGAGATATTTTTGCCTTGTAATTTAAAACAAATAAAAAATGAACAATCAAATTTATCCCTGCTTGTGGTTTGATGGACAAGCCCAGGCAGCAGCAGCATTTTACTGCAAGATTTTTAAAAATTCAAAGATCACAGCCGACAACCAAATGGTGGTAACCTTTGAATTAAATGGCAAGCGTTTTATAGGACTTAACGCAGGGCCTCAATTCAAGTTCAGTGAGGCCGTGTCTTTTGTAGTGGACTGTGAAACCCAGGAAGAGATTGATTACTATTGGGAAACACTGACCGCAGACGGCGGAAGCGAAGGAAATTGTGGTTGGCTGAAAGACAAGTTTGGTGTTTCCTGGCAAATTGTCCCAACAATTTTACCCACTTTGTTAAGCAACCCTGACAAAGCTCAAAATGTTTTGCAATGTTATATGAAAATGAAAAAGTTCAACATTGCAGCATTGGAGAATGCCTGATCAAAGAATGCGGGTATGCAAGGGGCGTCACCGTTCTTTCTTTACAGTATTTTCCCTGAATACCCGCAGGAAATTACCGCCTAATATCTTGCGTATGTCTTTGCCGCTATAACCTCTTTCCAGTAAAGCTTTTGTGATGAGCGGATAGGAGGTTACATCGTCTAATTGCTGTGGCGCGGAAGTGATGCCATCAAAGTCGGAGCCGAGACCCACGTGGTCAACGCCTATGAGTTTGACAATATAATCAACATGATCCATTAACAGGCTTAACGGTGGCCGGATGGCATTCACTTCATCGGCATACTTTTCAGCAAGATAAGAATCGGTAAAATAGGGTTCAGGACTCATGGTCAACAGTGTATCTCTTTCTGCTTTATATTTTTCCTTAAAAGCATCATCGCGTCGCTGAAAAGCGCTGTCAACAAAGCCTGAAAAAAAGTTCAAATGGATCACGCCGCCGTTTTCACCAATGGCTTTAATCTGGTCATCCTTCAGGTTCCGGAACACAGGGCATAAGGTATAAGCGCAACTATGGGATGCAATGACAGGTTTAGTGGAGGTTTTGATAGCATCCCAAAATGTTTGTTCTCCCACATGTGAGAGGTCAACAATCATTCCCAATTCGTTCATATGCCGGACCACCTGTTTGCCAAAATCGCTCAATCCTTTGTGGATACCAGGTGAAGGAGCTTTAGCGGCCGATTCATCCATTGCGGAACTCGCCCATGGGGTGGAATTGTTCCAGGTGAGTGTCATATAACACACTCCTCTTTTAAAAAGGCTATCAAGGTTGTTTAATTTATCTTCTATCATGTGGCCGCCTTCCACGCCCATCATACAGCCTAATTTTTTTTGCTTTACGGCCTGCTCCAGGTCTCTAGGTGTCTTTACTATCATCATGGCCGCAGGATTTCTTTCCACCCATGCATACAAGGTATCAATTTCGCGATTGGCCCTTGCAAAGGCTTTGCCTGTGCCGAAAGACCCGTCGCACCAGACAGAGAACACCTGTACATCAATACCACCCTGTTTCATACGCGCGAGATCGGAATGGGCGTATCCTTTCATGTCTGCATCAAAGCGGACATGCTTTTCAATGGCCTGGGTGAGCACATCATTGTGGGTGTCAATGACGATTGCGTTGTTGTGTAATTTCTGGTAACGCTGTGCGTGTAAACTAAAAGGGAGTAATAGACAGCAAATCAGCTTTTTTATCATAGCCTGTTATTCTTTTTTAAAGTGATGCCGGCCCCTGTGCCGTTGTGTTTGCCTTCTTCGAGCGTCAGCCGGCCGTTGACCAGCACATACTTAAAGCCGGTTGAGTACTGGTGCGGTTGATTATAAGTAGCAAGGTCATGTACCTGGTTTTCATCGAATACAACAATATCAGCCGCAAAACCTTCACGCAGGAGGCCGCGGTTGTTTAATTGGAATTTTTGTGCCGGCAATGAAGTCATCCTGCGGATGGCCTCTTCTAAGGAGATTATTTTTTCCTCGCGTACATATTTGCCCAGTATCCTTGCATTGGTGCCGTAGCCACGCGGGTGCGGATTGCCCTGACCAAATACCCTGATACTGGCATCGGATGCAAACATATTAAAAGGATACTTCATGATCGCATTCACATCTTTATCACTCATTCCATGAAATACCATACCGGCGTCACCCTGCTCCATCATTTGAATAATGGTACCTGCCTCTTCTATGGCTTTGTGTTTGTTGCCTTTGATAAGGTTCACTTCTTCAATACTTTTTCCATTCAGGGTACTGTCGGCTTTGAAGCTTGCTACTACCGGGTAGCTGAAATGGTTCAGTTTTCTTTTTTGTAAACGTTGCAGCATATAATTGATGACCTCTTTCCTGACAGCTGGCCTGGCTAACCTTGCTTTGATGGAGTCATGCCCGTCTGCCAATATCCAATCGGGCAATAAGGTACTTAATGAGGTACTGCTTGCAGTATAAGGATATTGGTCGATGGTCACATCCAACCCGGTTTCACGTGCTTTGATAACCAAAGGCAGTGTTTCGCTGCTTCTGCCCCAGTTTTGCTGGCCGCTGAGTTTGAAATGTGATATCTCCACTGGTATTTTTGCTTCCCGGCCTATTTGCAGGGCTTCTTCAATGGCCGGCACCACGCTGTCGGCCTCATCGCGTATATGGCTGGCATATACGCCATTATAACGGGCAGCTACTTTGGCTAAACGCACTATTTCATCTGTTTTGGCATAAGTGCCGGGTATGTAGATCAGCCCGGTTGACAAACCAACCGCCCCGTCTTTCATGGCCTGTTCCACAATCGCTTCCATCTGCTTCATTTCTGTTTCATTGGGAGAACGGTTGGCAGTGCCGAGTACCGTTTTCCGCACATCATTATGGCCGATCAGGGAAGCTGTATTGATGGAAAGGTGCAGGCTGTCGAGCATGGCAAAATAAGCTCCCAATACTACTTTCGACAGGCCGCAATTGCCAGTGATGACAGTAGTTACGCCGTCATAAATAAAATTTGCGGCGAGGGGCTCTTTTTGCTCATCGTCTTCAATATGCGTATGTACGTCAATAAAGCCGGGGGCAATGACCAACCCGGCGGCATCGATCACCTTACCTGCCTGCCATTGCGAAAGTCTGCCTATCCTGATGATCTTACCATCCCTGACAGCTACATCCCCGTAAAACCAGGGATTACCTGTGCCGTCGATGATCTTGCCATTTTTGATGAGGATATCAGCCTGCTGGCCATACATAACCGAGAGTGAGAAAGATAACACCAGCCCCAAAAGGTATCGCATAAGCATGGATTGTATGGAAAGATAGCAATCTTTGAATGATTGTACAGATACCGGCTATTTCAAACAAACCACAGACCTCAAACCACAAACACCAAACTATTCCTGTAATTTTGCACACCTAAAAAATAGCGGATATGCAGGATAAGCTGGATGCCATTAAAGCCCGTTTTGAACAGGTTGGTTTGGCATTGACCAACCCGGAGATCATTAATAACCAGAAGCAGTTTGGCGCTTACAGCAAAGAGTACCGCTCTTTGGAGAAGATCGTAAAACCTTATGAGGAATACAAAAGGGTAGTAGCCGATTATGATTTTGCAAAAGAAAGCCTGACCGGCAATGATGAAGATATGCGCGAACTGGCTAAGATGGAATTGCCCGGATTGGAAGAAAAGAAAACTGCACTGGAGAAAGAACTGACCAAACTCTTAATACCCAAAGACCCGCAGGATGATAAAAATGCCATCCTTGAGATACGTGCGGGAACAGGTGGTGATGAAGCCAGTTTATTTGCAGGCGACCTGCTGGGCATGTACCTGCGTTATTGCAACAAAAAAGGATGGAAGACAGCTATCGTCAGTGAAAGTGAAGGCACGGTGGGTGGATATAAAGAAGTGGTAGTTGAAGTATCGGGCGAAGACGTCTATGGCACATTGAAATTTGAAAGCGGCGTACATCGGGTACAACGCGTGCCCAATACAGAAACACAGGGCCGCGTACACACATCGGCCGCAACTGTAGCTGTGATGCCTGAAGCAGAAGAAGTAGATTTTGAGTTGAAGGAAAGCGACGTTAAAATGGAAACAGCGCGCAGTGGCGGTGCAGGCGGACAAAACGTAAACAAAGTGGAAACCAAGGTTTTCTTAACGCATATTCCTACCGGTGTGGTGGTGGTTTGCCAGACAGAGCGTTCCCAGCTGGGTAACCGCGAAAAAGCCATGACCATGTTGCGTACCAAACTGTATGAAGAACAGGTGCGCAAGCAGGAAGAAGAAATTGCGCGCCACAGGAAGACATTGGTAAGCACGGGTGACCGGAGCGCCAAGATCAGAACCTATAACTGGCCCCAGGGAAGGGTTACCGATCATCGTATTGGTCTCACTTCCTATAACCTCGATGCCGTAGTGAACAGTGGAGAAATTGACGAGTTCATAGAAGCACTCCAGGTAGCGGAGAATGCAGAGAAGATGTTGATACAATAATAAATGTCTGATGGCTGATGTTGGGATTTCTGATTTTTTGTCCTTTAAATCAGCCATCAGCGATTATTCCATCAGCCATCTTCAATTATTCTTCACCTTATCTTCAGCTGCCTTTATTTTCAATTCCCATTCCCAGGCAGTCTTCATCATGTCTTTAATGTCGTATTGGATGTTCCAGCCGAGTTCTGTTACTGCGTAATTGTTGTTGGCATAGATGGCCATGATATCGCCGGGACGGCGGGGTCCTATTTCATAATTGAGCCTGACACCGCTCACTTGTTCAAAAGTGTGGATGGCTTCGAGTACGGTTACGCCGTTGCCGGTGCCGAGATTGAAGACATCACAGGAGGTTTTATTTTTTCCGGCAGCAAGGTATTGGATGGCCAGGGTATGCGCATGCGCAATATCACATACATGGATGAAGTCGCGGATACAACTGCCATCCCTGGTGGGGTAATCATTGCCATAGACCATCATTTTAGGCAGCTTGCCGATCGCTGTTTGGGTGATGGCCGGTACTAAGTTCTGCGGCTTGCCCAAAGGCAGTTCGCCAAGCAGTGTTGTGGGGTGGGCGCCTGTTGGATTGAAATAACGTAACAGGATGGCATTGGTCAGTTTGCTCTTTGCAAAATCGCACAGTATTTCTTCACCCATCTGTTTAGTAGCTCCATAAGGAGATTCGGCTTTTTTGATGGGGGATTGTTCGGTTACCGGGGTGCTATCGGGACTGCCATATACTGTACAGGAAGAAGAGAATACAAAATGCGGGATATTGAATTCGTTCACGCACTTCAGCAGGTTGATGAGGGAGAAAAGGTTGTTTTCATAATACATCAGGGGCTGCTCCACCGACTCGCCTACTGCTTTATAAGCGGCAAAATGGATAACGCCGGTAATGCCCGGATTCTCCTGGAAAACGGCGAGCGTTTCATCAAAATTTTTCAGGTCAACATGGTAGTTCTTGATCTTTTTCCCGGTGATCTGCTCAATACCTCTTATTGCATAAGAGGTGGAGCGGGAATTATCATCTATTGAAATTACGTCAAACCCATGCTCAATCAGGTCTGCAATGGTGTGCGAGCCAATATAACCGCAACCACCTGTAACAAGAATTTTAGCCATGTTGCAAAGTTAGTGCGGCAAAGTAAATGTAAGCGGACGATACTAAATAAATAATTTTAAGATATAGAAAAATGCAGCGGCCAGGGCGGCAGATACGGGGATGGTCAGGATCCAGGCCCAGATCAGGTTAATGGTTACACCCCAGCGAACAGCGCTCAGACGCTTGGTAGCGCCTACACCAATGATGGAACCCGTAATGGTATGTGTGGTGCTGACAGGTATTTTAAAATGTTCGGTAAGGAAAAGGGTGATGGCGCCTGCCGTTTCTGCGGCCACGCCTTCTAAGGGTGTTACTTTTGTGATGCGGGTACCCATGGTTTTTACAATCTTCCAGCCGCCGCTCATCGTACCCAGTCCAATGGCTAAAAAGCAGGATAAGGGAACCCAGTCAGGTATCGATTTCAGGTCGGGAATATAATTACTGGTCACCATCGCTGCACCGATCAGTCCCATCACTTTTTGCGCATCATTACCGCCATGTCCTAAGCTGAAAGCTGCGGAAGAAAGCAGCTGCAGCCGCTTGAACCATTTCTCTGCTTTATAGGGGTTAGCCCTTTTACAGAGATGGACGATGAGAATAGTAATGATAAAAGCAATGACCATACCTATTAACGGCGCCAGTACAATGAATGAAATGATAGGTATTACCTTATGTGTTACGATGACGCTGAAAGTTTGGTAGTGCGCAACTGCGGCGCCGATCAATCCCCCGATTAATGCATGGGAGGAACTGGAGGGGATGCCGAACCACCAGGTGATGAGGTTCCAGGCAATGGCAGCCAGGAGCCCGGCAAAAAGTACATACAGTGCCAGGTGGTCTCCTTTTTGGAGGGTGACACTTTTGGCAATGGTATCGGCAATGCCGAAGCCGCCGATCAGGTATTTGGAGATGAAAAATGCACCGAAATTAAAAAGGGCAGCCCAGAGAACTGCCTGGAAAGGAGTGAGTACCTTGGTAGAAACAATAGTAGCAATGGAATTGGCCGCGTCGTGAAATCCATTAATATAATCAAAAATAAAAGCTAATGCGATAATGACGATTAATAGCGTTACCATAAATTTCCTTTTCGTGAGACGTGAGACGTGAGCTTTTTGTCACTGATGCCCCACGAACTAAGCGTATTTGATAATGATGGATTCGATTACATTGGCGGCATCTTCACATTTATCGGTTGCAATCTCCATCACCTGGTAGATCTCCCGTTTTTTGATCACTTCTTTAAAATCGTTTTCCTGCTGGAACAGCATTTCAATGCTCATGTCAAACACATCGTCAGCCTGGTTCTCAATACTGTTGACCTTAACCATGGCTTCGGTCATTTCGCGCAGGTGTTTCATGTCGCGCAGGCCCAGTACCGCTTTTTTGATCTCAACAGTGCCCTGTAAGATCAGGTCAGCCATTTTCTGAATGCCCGTATCGTTGGGGTTTACATTATAGAAGTTAATCTTTTTGGCAGAGGCGAAAATATAATCTGCAATATCATCAAGGGCTGTGGCCAGGTAGTGGATGTCCTCCCGGTCAAAGGGGGTGATAAAATTTCTGCCTAATTCTGTAAAAATGCGGTGGGTATTATCGTCGTTTTTGTGTTCCAGGTCCTCAATCTGGGCAAGTATGGATGCTCTGCGGTTACTATCAGGCTCACTCACCATTTCTTTCAGTTTAACGCCCATTTCATGTCCTTTTTCAGCTACATCCTCAAATAACTCATAAAAGACTTTGTTCTTTGGCATGAATAAGCGCCCGAAGGTGTTGATACCCATAACGATTAAAATTTACGCAAAAATAGGCTTATGCTATGGATGCGGAGGGTGATACGAAAAGTTAATGATTAGATAACATTGATATTTTCAACTTTTTTGTATTACTATATCGTTAATGTACAAAAGATTTTACGCGTGCTAAATAACATTTTGGTTGCACTGGCTTCATAACTGCTTAACATTTGCGGGGCATTTTTGCATCGTTGTTCAAATGGGTTCGTAGCAATTAAACAAACAGGCAGATTTTCTCATGTGCGCCCCGATGTCTATCGGGGCTTTTTCTTCCTCAGTCCTTTCGCGAATCCAGGGTAAACCCGATCGTAGTGCCCACATCTAATTTACTGCGTACATGCATGGTTTGTTCATGTGCTTCAATGATGTGTTTGCAGATGGCGAGTCCGAGCCCGGTTCCGCCGCCATCACGGCTACGGCCGCGGTCGGTCCTGTAAAACCGTTCAAAGATGCGTGATAGGTGTTCCTCGGCTATGCCAATGCCATCATCGCTGAATTCGATCAGTACATGCCGGCCGTCGGTTTTATAAACGCTGGCTACAATACTGCCATCCCGTTTACCGTATTTGGTGGCATTCTCTACAAGGTTATTGATGACCTGTCTGATCTTTTCTTTATCGGCAAAAACGGTGATGGGGTATTCGCATCCTTTTTTAATCGTGCATTTGATATTGCGTGCAGTGGTTTTAATCGATAGTGTTTCGTACACTTCCCTGATCAGGTCCTGGATAATAAAGTTCTCTTTATACAAAGGCTGTTCGCCGCTTTCGAGGCGCGATATCTCATCAAGATCCTGTGCCAGGTTCACCATCCTGTCCACATTACGCGCCGCATTCTCTAAAAAACGTTTACTTACCCCAGGGTCTTCGAGGGCACCATTTAATAAAGTGTCCACATAACCCTGGATGGCGAAGATGGGTGTCTTGAATTCGTGGGCCAGGTTTTGTAAAAACTCTTTACGGTAAGCCTCATTCCTTTTTAATAGTTCAATTTCCGCGCTTCGCTGCTCTGCCCATTTCTCCACATCTTCCCTCACTTCATCTATTCCTTTTTGTGGCAGTATATACTTATAATAAGTCTCTTCGCGTTTACTGGCCTTGGTCTGGTATATGAATTTATAAATGAGCTTGATCTTCCTGTAAATAAAAGATTCCAGCACAAAACGGATCAACAGGTAACTGCCAATAAAAGTAATCCCGAAGGATATCAGTGCAATTGTCCAGTCGGGACGTATGATCCATATACCCAATGCGATCGGCACGGAGAGAATGAGTGCCGTAAATGCGGACAACTGCTGTGGAGAAAGGTTTTTTGTTTTAAACATTTGTGAACGGGTTACAGACCACAAACTTAACCCCATTTGCTATACTTCGAACTTGTAACCTACTCCCTTTACGGTGGTAATACAATCAATCCCCAGTTTCTGTCTCACTTTGCGGATATGCACGTCAATGGTGCGGTCGCCAACAATGACGTCATTGCCCCATATCTGCGACAGTATTTCATTGCGCAGGAAAACACGTCCGGGTCTTGAAGCGAGCAGGTGTATGAGTTCGAATTCTTTTTTAGCCAGCACCACTTCCTGGCTGTCTACAGTTACCATGAATTTGACCGGATCAATATTAACATTTCCCACCTGGATGGTCTTACCGTTTTCTTTGTTGTTAACCCTTCTGAATAAGGCGTTCACACGGCTTACCAATACCTTTGGACTGATTGGCTTGCTCACATAATCATCTGCGCCTGTCTCAAGGCCTTTGATCTGGGAAGTTTCATCGCTGAGCGCAGTCAGAAAGATGATAAGTGTATCCTGGAACAAAGGTTGGGAACGGAGTATCTCGCATACTTCAACACCTGTCTTTTTGGGCATCATGATATCGAGAATAATCAGGTCAGGATGAAGCTGCCGCGCACGTTCCAGTGCCTCGTTGCCGTCCTTGGCAGTATAAACCTCGTAGCCCTCTTTAATAAGGTTATAACTGATGATCTCTAATATATCCTGCTCATCGTCTGCAATCAGAATCTGCTTGGGTTTAACTTCCATGTGTTAACATAATATTTACGCAAAATTAATTTTAAACGGGCGTAAGTTGAGAATTAATGCTTATTATGTAATTGTTAAGGAAAAAAGGAAGCCTGTACTTCAATGCAGGGAGCCTCTGGCTGCAAATATCCCTTTTTGGCAGTATTTTTGTGATACCCTATGAAAATGAAGAAATTTTACCTGTTAGCATGTAGTTTCCTGGTTATCGCAGTCGTTTCTGCCCAGAAAGAGTTAACGATGCCTCCCATCCCTCCGATGAGGCAGTTGCACCATGACAAGATCATCGGTTCGCTGCAGACCATCACAAAACTACATAGTAAGAAAGACTCAGACTTCCCTATTACTTCAGATGCCCGTTTGAATACGGCCATTAACAAGTCTATCCGCGTCACCATTAATAATATGCGTGCCGAAATAGAATTGAGTAAGGAGCTTGATACCAATGCCAAGTTCAAATGGCTGCGGGGCATTAATGAAATGCTTACCGGGTTTATTTCCCTTTACCAGGCAAAAGGTATTAAAAGTGTCATGTTCCCTGCGCTGGTGAAAGCATACCATGATGCAATGAAACTTGAGATAAAAGGGGAATCCATTGTTCCGGTGATTGAGGACAATGCGCTCGAAGTGGGGAATGTGCTGATGGACAATTTCGCCCTGAAAGAAAATGCCGGCATTGCCAAATCAAAGGATATATTGGTATTAAAAGCATGTCAGCGCGATCCTGACCACGTTTTAAGGGTATTGAGCAGATTCCCTGATAATTCGTATGCCGACAGCCTGATCGTAAGGGCTGCGCTCCACAACCAGCAGGACCTGTACAATTATGCTGCTGCACCTGATGCATTGGGTAAAAAGATCCGTTCCAATGATCATCCGCTTGTAAAGCTGATCAGTAAATTGGCGCTCTCCAAATCGGGCAGGATATATTTTCCTTTCTTAGATGAGCTGTACCATAACAGGCTCAGCATGGATTCTATCAGGCCTTATGCAACGAATGATTCTACCGACGGGTATTATAAATTATTAGTCAGGACAAGGATCAGTTATGCAGCCCGCATCAGGCAGGGCGATACGCCGATGGTGGCGGATGTGCTGACCGAGCGGCTGCGCTTCAAAGCCATTGAACGTTATATCAATGAGATCAATGCATTACATGATGTTTCGAATGAGAATGTCCGTTTCAAAATACTGGAACCATTGAACGCAACTGAACTCTATTACCTTACTGTTTTGGGTGAGGAAGAAATTTATACCTCCAGTTTTGTAAGTGGTGTATATCCCCGCATATTTCAACGCATGAAATATCCCAGCTCGGATACCTTATTAGCGCTGGTACATTATGATTTTTACAAGAAGTTTATTAAAATGTCCGCGGCTTATAATACCCTTGATGATTTTCTGAAGCGGATGAATAAAACGGCTTCGGAAAACCTGATGCGGAATTTTGCAGCCGGACTTGAGCGAACAAAAACGCTTGAAGACCCGGTTGATGTGGCCGATTCCTATGCCAGTATTTACAACAAAGACCTGCGCAGGCTGATCCTGGATGAGGTGCAGCAGAACCTGGCCGAAAATGAACGAAGACAGGATCAGAGAGGTATTGCCATTTATAACCTGCTGAATACCATCTTCCTTTCTATGAACCCTTCCAGCAAGGTGGACCTCTCCTCCACCCTGGGAATTGATCCGGTGTATTATATGCCTGTAAAACTGTTGAAAGACTCAAGCGGCAGGATCATCATGCAGCAATTCTTTTATGGCGATAAAGACGGTAATGTGGTATTCAACAGCTTCCTCAATAAATTCAGGAATGCCAATTGGAAAACCATCCGAAAACCGAATTGGGTGGAAGTGAGTTCTGTCAAAGGCACACCGGTTACCATATATGCCAACCTGCCATTGGATGAAAAGAAAGAACTGGATGCAAAAGCCCAGGATAGCCTCAACAGGTATTTAGCCAATAACGACCTTGAACCTACTGTAGTGATTCATCGCGGGCATAGTTATTACCTTAAACAGACCATTGACCAGTTGGCCAGCTCTGCCAAACTGATCTTATTGGGTAGCTGCGGCGGTTACCAGAAACTGAACGATGTGCTTAGTATTTGCCCGGGTGCTCATATCATTTCCTCCAAACAAGTGGGCACGGGCATTGTTAACCAGGGACTGATAGACGTAATCAGCGAAAAATTACGCCAGGGTAAGGACCTTGTCTGGGACGAATTATGGAAAAGCCTCGAAGTACGCTTCAGCGGCAGTGCAAAAGAAAAATTCGAAGATTATGTTCCGCCGCATAAAAACCTGGGCGCCATATTCATTACAGCTTATACCAGGGCGATGAAGAAAGAAGAGCAGTAGCCATAAACTATATTGTTCTGCAAATCGGCCATCAGCCCATCAGCCATCAGCCATCATAAATGGATTATATCTCTTTTCATGACCAATGGTGGTGCTATGTCCATGACCAGGATAAACAGTCACTTCATCGGGCAGGGCAAATAGTTGTTCGCGGATACTGTTGCGCAGTGTTTCATGGTTGCCAAAGGGAATATCTGTACGGCCAATGCTTTCGAGAAAAAGCGTATCGCCTCCTATCAGGAACTGCTGCGCTTCGCAGTAAAAACAAATGCTGCCGGGAGAATGGCCGGGAACAAGGATCACACGAAGCTTATCGTTGCCCAGCCGCACTTCATCGCCATGTGCCAAAAAATGAAGCGGGCCTGTATAATTGCTGAATGGCAGCCCCCATAAGTCTCCCGAGGCGGGCGCTATTTTTAGCACTTTTTCTTCATCGGCATGGAGGAATAATTCAAGCCTGTACGTCTCATGCACCCATCTGTTGCCAAAAACATGATCAAGGTGACAATGTGTGTTGAGCAACTGCATCGGCTGGAGTTGCGTATCTTCTATAAATTTTTTTAACGTTTCCTGTTCAGCGGTAAAGTAACATCCGGGATCAATTATAATAGCTTTGCCCTGTTCGGTATACAACACATAAGTGTTCTCCTGGATAGGGCTGAATGTAAGAACCTTTACCTTGATCATAAACGTTTTTGTGAGGGGTTTAATGGTAAATGACTAATTTTAAAACACTAAAGTTCGGATATGCAACGGAATCGAATTGCTAAATGGTTGAATTTTGCCCTTTTTTTCTCGCCTTTATTTTTAACTGCCCAGGTAAATACTGTGGAGTTCGGTAAAAACCGCGTACAACACAAAAAATTTGTATGGAAGTTTTACCAGTCACCCAATTTCAATACCTATATCGCACAAAATGGCGTTGAGCTGGGAAAATTTGTGGCACAGGTTGCAGAAGAAGAACTCCGCTCCATTGAAAATTTTACGGAATATTCCCTGCAGCGGAGAGCCAATATCGTGGTGTACAATAACTATAATGATTATAAGAGCAGTAATATTGGATTGGGGAGCGACTGGCAAAGTGCAGGCGGACTGACCAAATTAGTGAATAATAAAATAGTGGTGTATTTTGATGGCGACCACAAGCACCTCAAACGACAAATACGCGAAGGGATTGCACGTACACTCACTGATAATTTATTGTTTGGAGATGATATAGGAGAGTTTGCCAGTAACCAGGCATTGCTCGATCTGCCCAAATGGCTGATAGACGGCTATGTATCGTATGCTGCTGAGCCCTGGAGTACAGAAAAAGATGATGAATTAAAGAGCGCCATACTGGGCGGAAGCTATTCCTCTTTTTACCAGTTTGCATTTGATAAACCGGTATTGGCCGGGCATGCATTCTGGAATTATATAGGCGAAAAGTACCGCAAGGAAAACATTTCTTACCTGTTATACCTGGCACGTATTTATAAGAACCTCAACAACGCCTGCCTGCGGGTATGTAAACGGAAATTCAAAGATGTGTTATCGGATTTTATGCAGTTTCAGCAGGATCGTTATGTGAGAGATATCCGTCAGCGGCGTAATGCTCCAAAAGGACAATTGAATATCTCGGAAGATATTTCGAAGAATGATTATTTCCGTTTCCAGGCTAATCCCAATCCACGAAGCACTACTTACGGCGTGGTTGAATTTAAAAAAGGTATTTACAGCGTAAAACTGGTAGAGAATTTCTATCAATCCAAAGTATTGCTGAAGAGCGGCGTGAGGACCAACCAGGGAGACATCAATCCCAATTATCCCATTCTTGCCTGGGATGGAAAAGGAACAAGACTATTGGTGATCTATTGGGAAGGAGGGAAGACTAAAATGTTTGTCTATGACCTGATCGCAAGGTATAAACGTTTCCAACAGGAGATCACCGGCTTTGACCAGGTGCTCGATGCGTCTTTCATGCTGGATGCCAATTCGCTGGTCTTAAGTGCGGTGAAGAACGGACATACAGATATTTTTACCTATAAAATAGAACAACAGAAAACAGAACAGATCACCAATGATGTGTATGACGATCTGAATCCGACATTTGTTTCTTTCCCCAACAGGTCCGGGATACTCTTTGCTTCAAACCGTCCGTCACCAACAACGCCCGGTTCAGATACCGTGTTACCCAGTAACTACCGGTACAATATTTTCCTGGTTGATATCCTGAACAACAGCAAAGAAAAACAGATCACGCAACTCACCAATGTGAAGCAGGGTAACGCAAAATACCCCATGCAATACAATACCAATCACTTCACTTATGTATCAGATGAGAATGGTATTGCTAACCGGTGGGCTGGATTCTTTGCAACCAAACGGAATGGCCTTGACACTTTGTATTATATCGGAGACGAGATATTACGCAACCCTGTACCCAAAGAATTTGATTCAACCTTACGGGCCTGGCAAAAACAGGAACCTGATAGTGTGAGCTATTTCCAGGTATATAAAGATTCCACTTATACTTTCCCAATTACCAATTACCAGAGCTCATTATTAGAAACGAGGATTGCGGGCGATAACGGGCAGGTGAGCGAAGTGCGCAGGGAGGGAGATTATAAGTTCCTTTATAAGCTGAAAGTAGATGAGGGGGCGTTGAACAAACGAAATGTGAATGCCCGGCCCACCGAATACATGAAGAAACTGATGGATGAGAAAAAAGTATCGGAAGGGAAAGCGATTATTTACAATAAAAAAACAGGAACAGACACAACCACGCAAAAAGGGAAAGATTTCTTCCAGAATGAATTTGCAGATGAAAAGCCCGACAGCAACCTGCTCCGGCTGAACAGGGGAGAGATTGTACCGGAAAAGACTTCCATACTTACGAGGTCAAGACTATTTGATTACAGGTTGAAGTTTGCAAGTGATTACTTTATCAGCGGGTTCACCAATAAACTAATGATCAACCGCTACCAGCCCTATGCAGGCGGTGTTGGTCCTATTCAACTGAATAACGGAAACGACCTGAACTTCAATTTGCAATTGGGGGCAAGTGATGTGATGGAAGATATTAAGTTCCTGGGTGGTTTGCGTTTTGGGACAAACCTGGCAGATAAAGACATTTTCTTTTCGTTCCAAAACCTGCGTAAGCGATTGGATTGGGGACTTACCTATTACAGGAGTAACCTGACCAAGCCTGCACAGATGATCATTACTACGCCATCCGGACAATTGATCGATGTTGTCAATTATAAGACGATAACGAACTTATACCAGCTAAATCTTTCTTATGCCATTAATGAAGTGAAGAGCCTGCGTGCAACGCTGGGACTGCGGACGGACAAGGGTGTTGTAAGGGCAGGAGATCCTTATGCACTTATTGCAAAAGATACCCTGGCAAAATTTGCAGTAGGCCGGCTTGAGTACGTGCACGATAACACGATTAACCCGACACAGAATATCTGGAATGGATTGCGGTATAAAATATTCCTTGATATCAATGTACCGTTAGTGAAGGCTGCGGTTAACAATGGCGGCAAGCCCACTTTCAATTTTGGCTTTGATGCCCGTCATTATTACAAGATATACCGCAACTTTATCTGGGCGGCACGTGCGGCAGCTGATTTTTCATGGGGCGGACAAAAAATTATTTACTACTTAGGTGGTGTGGATGGATGGATAGGCCCGAAATTCAACAATATCAACAAACCGGCTTTGGATGCATCTTATGCATTCCAGTCACTGGCGGTAAATATGAGGGGGTATAACCAGAATGTAGCCAATGGTAATAATGCCTTTGTGATCAATAATGAATTCCGTTTCCCTGTATTTGCCAGCCTGATCAACAGGCCCATCAACAATGCGTTCCTGCGCAATTTCCAGGTGGTACAGTTTGTTGACCTGGGTACAGCCTGGAATGGGAAATACAACAGCATCAAAAGACCCGGAGAGGTTTACTACAATTATGATAACAGCGGCAATGCACTTCCTTCACCGGTGGTACGTATTGATGCCGGAGGCTTGGGACCATTTGCGGGGGGCTATGGCTTTGGCGTACGCAGTACGTTGCTGGGCTATTTCATGAAATTAGATGCAGGCTGGCCTATGAAAGGCGTATTCAAAGGGAAACCGGTATGGTATTTCTCTTTAGGGTTTGACTTCTAGAACCACCCCTATCCGGAAAACACTAAGGTATTATAACCAGGAGCCGATCTTTGGCAGGAAAATGACTAAACCGATGACGGCACTGATGATGGCCGACCAAAGCACAGCAGCGGCTGCCACGTCTTTGGTTGTTTTGATCAGCGGGTGCATATCCGCGTGCACAGCATTGCACAAATGCTCCAGTGCATGATTGATCATCTCAAAACTGATGACAATGGCGTTGCATAATAACACCAGGCACCACTCGGTTGCAGACAAACCAAGGACCATGCCAGTGATGACCGTAACTACTGCTGCCAATAAATGAATTTTCCCGTTGCGATCGTTCCGGAAAAAAAACTTTAACCCATTCCATGCATGAACAAACGCTGTATAAAGAGGCTGCTGTTTCATCGCAAAAAATTTATTAGCCTGGTAAATCACGGCAGATATTTTTTACAATAGAGGGTCCTTCATAAATAAAGCCCGTCCATACCTGCACCAATGAAGCACCGGCATTGAATTTTTCCTGTGCATCTGCCCCGCTGAAAATACCGCCACTGGCAATAATAGGCATTTTGCCTCCTGTCTGATGAGTAATGTATTGCACTACTTCAGTAGCGCGTTCTCTTACGGGGGCGCCACTTAAGCCACCGGCACCTATTTTCGCAAGTTGTGCGTCGCAGGTTTTGAGGTTAGTTCTGCCGATGGTAGTATTTGTAGCTACCAGCCCGCTGAGACTGACCTCAAATGCGAGCGAAACAATATCGTCCAATTGTTCCCATGTAAGATCAGAAGCAATTTTGAGTAATAATGGTTTGGGGTTTTGTTTGGATTGATTACTGTTTTGTAAAGCACCCAGGATTTTTTTCAATGAATCTTTCTCCTGCAATTCGCGTAATCGGGGTGTATTGGGCGAGCTCACATTGACCACGAAATAGTCTACACAATCGAACAACGTTTCAAAACAGGTACTGTAATCCTTCCATGCATCCTCATTTGGGGTAACCTTATTTTTTCCAATATTGCCGCCTATGACCAACGAAGTACCCTTCCTTTTTTTCAATCTTGCCGCTACCGCTTTCACTCCGTCATTGTTGAACCCCATTCTGTTGATCAGGGCTTTGTCTTGCGGCAGGCGAAAAAGCCTGGGTTTATCGTTCCCGGCCTGGGCCAATGGGGTAACCGTGCCAATTTCCACAAAGCCAAATCCGAGTGCCTCCAATTCATTGAGGTACACTGCATTCTTGTCAAACCCCGCGCCAAGTCCCACCGGGTTATGGAACCGCAACCCGAACACTTCTTTTTCAAGTGATGGCGCTGAAACGCGGAATCCCTGCTGTATGAGCTGTTTAACCGGCCTTATTTTATTGGCAGTCCGCAACAGGTTCATGGAAAAATAATGTACATCCTCAGGAGGAAAACGGAATAATATATCACGGATCAGCGGGTAAAACATAGCGCTGCGAAGATAAGCCCGAATCGCGAGACGCAATTTTAGTTGCATAAACAACCATATTTAAAATTTTCGTACATTTGGTAACGTTAAAAATGATTGTCATGCAGGAAGCTTATATCGTTGCCGGGTACCGTACTGCGGTAACAAAAAGTAAAAAAGGCGGGTTTCGTTTTTACAGGCCCGATGACCTGGCGGTAGATGTGATCAAGGGCCTGATGGCATCGGTTCCGCAGCTGGAAGCGAAACGAGTGGATGATGTGATCGTAGGTAATGCAGTGCCCGAAGCCGAACAGGGACTACAGGTTGGCCGGATGATTTCGGCGCGCGCTTTGGGTATTGATATTGCCGGGTTTACCATTAACAGGTATTGTGC
>CAZDQB010000009.1:34249-118484 GCA_964507525.1 uncultured Sediminibacterium sp.
GGAAAGTATTGCAATTGCCACTGCCAAGATCAGGACCGGCATGGCCGATTGTATCATTGCCGGCGGTACGGAAAGCATGAGCTTGGTACCAACAGCGGGCTGGAAAACAGTACCTGCCTATTCAATAGCTAAAGAAGAGCCTGATTATTACCTGAGTATGGGCCTTACAGCTGAAGCGGTTGCAAAAGAGTTTAAAGTAGGCCGTGATGAACAGGATGCATTTGCCTATCAGTCGCACCAGAAAGCCATGAAAGCGATACAGGAAGGATATTTTAAATCCGGTATCCTGCCCATAACCGTAGCAGAGACTTACCTGAATGAGAAAGGGAAAAAAGCCACCCGCTCTTATGTGGTTGACACGGATGAAGGTGTACGGGCCGATACAAACATAGAAGCATTGGCGAAACTGAAACCGGCTTTTGCACTTGGCGGTAGTGTCACGGCGGGTAACTCGTCACAGACCAGTGATGGCGCTGCTTTTGTGATTGTGATGGGTGAAAGGATGGTAGTGGAACTGGGATTAAAACCAATAGGTCGTTTAGTGAACTGTGCTTCTGCAGGCGTGCATCCGCGCATTATGGGTATTGGCCCTGTGGCGGCAGTCCCAAAAGTATTGAAGCAGGCCAATATGACGCTGAACGATATTGATTTGATAGAACTCAATGAGGCATTTGCATCCCAGTCATTAGCCGTGATACGCGAGTTACAACTGAACCCGGAAATTGTGAACAGCAATGGGGGGGCTATTGCATTGGGGCATCCATTGGGTTGTACAGGTTGCAAACTTACCGTTCAGCTCATCAACGACATGAAGCGGCTGAATAAAAAATATGGTATGGTTACAGCATGTGTGGGAGGGGGACAGGGCATTGCCGGTATTATTGAGAACCTATAAGTGCCTTCGAATGTTGTATTGATATAAATCAATTGTATGCATACGATTCTCGTTCCAACAGATTTTTCTGCTACGGCAAAAAATGCTGCGGTATATGCAGTTGGGCTGGCGAAGCAGGCAGGGGCTAAAAAGATAGTATTATATAATTCCTACCAGGCCCCGGTAGGAATTGACCCGATGGCACCAGCGATCCAGCTGTTAGATATTGACCTGCTGAAGAAAAACAGTGAAGAAGGCCTTGAGCAGTTCAAATCACAACTGGAGGCAACTGTTGCTGATCATATCCCGATTGATACACTGAGCGAATTTAGCCTGCTTGCTGCCGGGTTAGATGAAGTCTGTAAAAAGGTTGGTGCAGACCTGATAGTGATGGGCATCACAGGAGGAGGCGCCCTTGAAGAAAACCTGGTCGGCAGCAATACCATCAGTGTGGCCAAACACAGTACGGTACCAGTGATTATTGTGCCCGCGAACGCATCATTTACACAAATAAAAGAAGTGTTGCTTGCGTGTGACTATAAAAAAGTAGTGGAAACAACACCGGTACAACCTATCAAAAACCTGCTGGCAGCAACAGGCGCAAAATTATTCGTACTCAATGTTGATCATAACAACAAAGCATACAACAGTGAAGTGCCCTTTGAAAGCCTGATGCTCGACATTTTGCTGCAGGGCTGCAATCCTGAGTATCATTTTGTGGATAGTCCCGATTTTACCGAAGCGATCAATGCTTTTGCACGCGAAAAACAAGTGGACATCATTATCACCATCCCAAAAAGGCATGGCTGGTTTGAAAGCTTATTCAGGAAGAGCCATACCAAAATGCTGGCCTTTCATAGCGATGTGCCGCTGATGGTCATACATGAATAGCGCTGTGGTTTGTTGTTTAGCTGAGGTATTTTCCAACGATCGGCACCCTTCTTCCTACGCCAAATGCTTTTGGTGAGATGCGGATGATGGGACAGAACTGGTTGCGTTTATATTCGTTGGTATTGACCATCTTCAGCGCGCGGTCGACCAGTGCTGCATCATAACCCTGTGCTTTGATCTCTGCAGGCCCCATTCTCTTTTCAATGTATTGGTATAAAACCTGGTCGAGTACGGCATAGTCGGGAAGACTATCACTGTCTTTCTGGTTGGGTCTTAATTCTGCACTGGGGGCTTTGGTAATAATATTTTCCGGAATGATCGCTTTAGCCTGGTTGATATAATGTGCCAACGCATATACCTGTAACTTATAACAGTCTCCCAAAACGCCCAGCCCACCTGCCATATCACCATAAAGGGTTCCGTAACCGGTAGCCAGCTCACTTTTATTGGAAGTATTCAATAAAATATAGCCGAATTTATTTGCCATGGCCATGAGGAAGTTACCGCGGCTGCGGCTTTGTATGTTTTCTTCTGCTAATGAAAAAGGTAGTCCGTTGAAAACGGGTTGTAGTGTGTGCATGAAAGCCTGGTAAACATCATTGATCCGGACAATATCATACGGGTTGCCAAGGTTTTTGCTCAACTGTACTGCATCGTCGACAGAATGCTCGGTAGAATACGGCGAAGGCATCAATACTGCCCTGACATTTTCTGCTCCCAATGCATCACATGCCAATGCTAATGTAACAGCGGAGTCAATTCCTCCGGAAGAACCAAGAATGGCTTTGGTAAAACCCATCTTGCTGAAATAATCCCGGATGCCCATGATTAGTGCATCGTATACCTGTTGGATATTTAATTCGGGTTCTAATGCAGCGGGATTGAGTTCTTTATCAGGAACGCGTCCGGCAGGTTCGAGTATGTCCGCCGCAATAGAGCCGTCATCATTAACTGTTACCGTTTCCAATGCCTCTTCAAACATCGGTAACGCTTTGCATAGATTGGCATCCTTATCAAATACGAGTGAGGCGCCGTCAAATACGATCTCAGTCTGGCTGCCAACAGCATTACAATAAAACATGGGCAGTTTGTATTTGACCACGTTTGATTTGATCACGGCCTTGCGGTCCTCATCGTGCGTATAATCAAAAGGGGAGGCACTGATATTGAGCATGATATCGGGATGCTGCTCCATCAGGCGATCCATGGGACAAATGCGGTACAGGGGACTATCGCCCAGGTTCCAGATATCTTCACAAATGGTAATGGCCAAATGTTTACCCTTGAACGGAACCACTTTCCATTCGAAAGAAGGCTCAAAATAGCGGTACTCATCAAACACATCATACGTAGGCAACAGTGTTTTGTGAATCTCGGCTTTGATCTCTTTTTCGTAGAGAAAGAAGGCAGCATTGAAAAGGCTTTTGCCTTTGTGCTGTGTATTTCTGGCGGGACTGCCTACCAGCACGCCAATGGTGTCGGCGTGTTCTTTAATGGTATCAATGGCGGCGTAACATTTATTGATAAAATCGCTGAACTCCACAAAATCCCTGGCTGGATATCCGCAGATGCTCATTTCACTGAATAGCACCAGATCGGCCCCCTGTGCTTTGGCTTTTTGAATGCCCTCAATGATTTTACGGGTATTGCTTTCGAAATTGCCGATATGGTAATTCTGTTGTGCGAGGCAGATCTTCATGGTGCAAAGTTCCTGAACTTTTCGGAATTAAACATCGCATACTGTTTTTGGCCATCTTTGCTTCAAATTCTATTCAGCAATGATGCGTAGATTGTTATTGGGAAGCCTTGTACTGGTGGCTCTAAGTTGCAAAAACAAGAAGAACATACCGGATGTAGCCAATGTAAAGGTTCATCTGGCCGTAGAAAGGTTTGAAACCGATTTTTTTGGCCTGGATACCCTGCATCTCGATCGGGGATTGCAGCAACTGGCTGCAAAACATCCCGGTTTTGCACAGGATTTTCTTTTTAATATACTGGGTACCACGCCTGACAGTGTGGCTAAAGACGTTCCCTTTTTTATCCATAGCTACAAAAGCCTTGCAGATGCAGCAGTAAAAAAATTCTCAAACATTGCAGGTATAGAACGGGAAGTGAGCCGGGGATTGCAGTTTGCGCATTACTATTTTCCTTCCTATCAACTACCTGCGAAGCTTATCACTTTTATTGGCCCTATGAATAGTTATGGCACAATCCTCACGCGGGATGCATTGGCAGTAGGCCTGCAATTGTATATGGGCCGCGATTATCCGTTGTACCAAAGTGAACAGGGGCAACAATTATACCCGGCTTTTATCTCCAGGAAATTTGAGCCTGGGTACATTGCTGTTAACTGTATGAAAAACATCATTGATGATATGTATCCTGATAAAAGTATGGGCAGACCGTTGATAGAACAGATGGTAGAATCCGGTAAACGGTTATATATACTCCACCAGCTGATGCCAGCAGCAGCAGACAGTATTAAAACCGGCTATACACAAAAACAGTTGGATGATTGCCGTCGTAATGAACAGGTGATATGGAGTTTTTTTGTTCAGAATAATCTGTTATACAATACAGACCCTAATATGACAAGGGACTATATGACGGATGGCCCCAATACGGCTGCACTCGGTGAAGCATCCCCGGGCAATATTGGCCAGTTTGTGGGTATGCAGATCGTAAGCAGGTGGATGGATAAACAAAATGGATTATCGCTGGATGCTTTGATGAAAACACCTGCAAGACATGTGTTTGAGGAAGCGAAATATAAGCCGTGAGCCACGGAATCAATCAATTCAGTTTGGCAGGAACAATCATATCAAAGGCAGGAATATTCACAGAGAAGAGCTGTTTGCTGTGCTCGTTTTCCATTTGGTAAGTGCCATGCATTTTGCCCATTTCAGTCCTGAGGTTGCAGCCACTCACATACTGGTAGTGTTCCCCTGGTTTTAAAATGGGCTGAACACCCACTACGCCTTCTCCCTCCACTTCGCGGTGCTCGCCATTGCTGTCAAAAATCATCCAGTGACGACGCAGGAGCTTAACGGTGAAGTTATTGTGGTTTTCAATAGTAATACGGTAAGCGAACATATATTCACTGTTCAGCGGGTTGCTATAATCGGCCTGGTAAAAGGTCTCCACACTGATCTCGACACCTTCCGAAATTTTTGATACCATAATTCGATTGCTTGCTTTCAGTAAAAATAACGAATTGTGGGGTAGGAATATTGCAAAAATGGGCAGAATGAAATTTCCCATACCCATCAATTAAGGACTAAAAAACGATTAATCACCTTCATTTTAATACGGTTATTTGCTTGCATAGCTTAATTTTGCGGCACCTTAAAACGTGAATATGACTAAGATCGCCGTAGCAAAAGGGGATGGGATAGGTCCGGAAATCATGGATGCTGTTCTGACCATTTTTAAAGCCGCCAAAGTGCCGCTGGAGTACGAATTTGTAGATATGGGGAAATGGGTCTTTGACAGAGGTTACAGTAATGGTATGACCCCCGAAGCGCAGCAGTCGATCGAATCATTGGGCATTCTCTTCAAAGGCCCCATGGAAACACCCAAGGGAAAAGGCGTAAAGAGTGTGAACGTCACAGCCCGCAAAACCTGGAACACCTATGCCAATAAAAGGACTTTCCAAACACTGCACGGTGTAGATACCGTGTTCAGCAAGGCAGGTATTCCTATTGATATTACCATTGTCCGGGAAAATATCGAAGATACTTATGGCGGTGTAGAACACATGTTAACGCATGATGTGGCGCTGAGCCGCCGCTTTATTACCCGTCCGGGTAGCATGCAGGTGATCAAATACGCTTTTGAAATGGCCAAAAAGAAAGGGGCCAGGCGCATTACCTGTGGCCATAAAGCCAATATCATGAAGATCACCGACGGCCTGTTTCTGGAAGTGTTCTATGAAGTGGCCAAAGATTACCCGGAGCTGAAAGCAGATGATGTAATTGTAGATGATCTTTGTATGAAATTGGTAAGTCGCCCTGACCTGTTCGATGTGGTTGTATTAACCAATCTGCAGGGTGATATTGTCAGTGACCTTTGTGCCGGACTTGTAGGAGGCTTGGGTTTTGCTCCATCGGCCAATATTGGAGATCATATTTCCATTTTCGAGGCAGTACATGGAACGGCGCCTGATATAGCAGGAAAAAATATAGCCAACCCTACCGCTTTGTTGTTAAGTGGTTTTGGCATGTTGCGGCACCTGGGACTCATGGAAACTGCCGCCATGATTGAGAATGCGCTTTTATATACTTTAGAAAGCGGTGTGCATACAGGAGATTTTGGTGATAAATCAACCGCTTCACTGAACACCGCTGAATTTGCAGCGATCATTATCCGCAATTTTGGTAAAAAACCTGCCAATAACCCCAAACCCGCCCTGGTCAACCAGAAAGTGACGCCTACCGTGTTTAAACTGGCTAAAAACCCGATGCTGGAAAGTAAAGAAATATTAGGGGAACATATTGTGGGCGTAGACATGTTCATTGAAAGCAACGAACAACCTAACGCCGTAGCTGAAAAATGCCTGAAACACACGCTGGACCTATTCAAATTGGTGACAATCAGTAATCGTGGTACCCAGGTATGGCCCAAGGGTTCATCTTTTACTAACTTGGTCAACCAATATGGCTGCCGTTTTGAAAGTATTGGAGAGATAGCGGTAACACAGACAGACATACTGGAACTATATAAAAGACTCTCGCAGGACTTCAAAATATGCTCAACCGAATTATTGAATGCCTGGGGAGATAAAAAAGCGTACAGCCTGGCACAGGGACAGTAAGCTTTTTTGCTGTATGATTCTCATTTTTACCTTAATTTCACCGCTCATTTAAAAGAGCAATCGAACTACTATGGCTGAAGTGATCTTAATGCCCCGCCTGAGTGACACCATGACCGACGGTGTTATTGCCGCCTGGCATAAAAAAGTTGGTGATACCGTGAAGAAGGGTGATGTATTAGCTGAAATTGAAACCGATAAAGCTACCATGGAGCTGGAGAGCTACCAGGATGGCGTTTTATTACATATAGGAACACCCAATGGAGGCAAACTGCAGGTGAATGACCTGCTGGCTATTTTTGGTAAAGCTGGAGAAGATGTATCGGCCCTGGTGGCACAACATTCAGGCGGCGGTGGAGCAAAGCCGGAACCAAAAGAAGCGACCCCTGTAGCCCCGCCAGCCAGCCAGCCAGCGGCTGCACCAGCTGTTGATGTGGCTGCGATGGAAGAAGTGGTATTAATGCCCCGACTGAGCGATACCATGACAGAAGGTGTGATTGCCGGATGGCATAAAAATGTTGGCGATGCGGTAAAGAAAGGAGAAGTGCTGGCTGATATCGAAACCGATAAAGCCACCATGGAACTGGAAAGCTATAAAGACGGTATTTTGTTGTACCAGGGCGCCAAGGCCGGTGAAAAGATCCAGGTGAATGACCTGCTTTGTATCATTGGTAAACAGGGATTGGATGTGGATACGATTGTTGCTGCTGTTAAACATGGCGGACAACCGACGGCAGCCAGCCAGCCGGCAGCAGCTCCGGTGACAGCTACAGCAGCAGTTACTACTACAGCAGCTCCTGCAGTTGTCCAGGCCCCTGCTGTTGTTAATGAAGGAAGGGTTTTTGCTTCTCCTTTGGCAAAAAAGATGGCTGCTGAAAAAGGGATAGACCTGCGTTATGTAAAGGGCTCCGGCGATAACGGAAGGATCACTAAGAGTGATATAGATAATTATGTACCATCTGCAGCACCGGCTGCAAGTGCAGGCAAAACAGCTGCTGTTGCCGCTGCTCCTGCCGGCCAGGTTAGCTTTGAAGATATACCGGTTTCACAGATGCGTAAAGTAATTGCGCGCCGCCTGAGTGAAAGCCTGTTTACTGCGCCGCATTTCTACCTCACCATGGCCATTGATATGGATGCTGCCGTGGCAGCCCGTACTAAGATTAATGAGACGGCACCTGTTAAGATCAGCTTTAATGATATGGTGCTGAAAGCAACTGCACTGGCATTGAAACAACATCCTAAAGTGAACAGCAGCTGGCTGGGCGATACCATTCGTTACAACCATCATATCAATATTGGCGTAGCTGTTGCAGTAGAAGAAGGGCTACTGGTGCCGGTGGTTCGTTTTGCAGATGGCAAATCATTAAGCCAGATTGGCGCCGAAGTAAAAGAATACGCTAAAAAAGCTAAAGATAAAAAATTACAACCCGCAGACTGGGAAGGAAGCACTTTCACCATTTCTAACCTGGGTATGTTCGGTATTGACGAATTCACTGCTATCATCAATCCGCCTGATGCCTGTATCCTTGCAGTAGGAGGAATTTCGCAGGTGCCGGTGGTTAAAAACGGACAGGTAGTACCTGGCAATATCATGAAGGTAACATTAAGCTGCGATCATCGCGTTGTAGACGGTGCTACCGGATCAGCTTTCCTGCAAACGCTGAAATCCTTATTGGAAGAGCCTTTGCGGATGCTGGTGTAAGAAAGTATGGATAGATGATGTAGGATTTAAGGATCGCTGATTTATAGATTTATGGGATGAGTGTATTCATTTTTTTAATTCTGTATTCCCCTTATTGTTCTTCACAACCGATGGGCGCGCCTGGGGCAATTTCCTTGTGTTGCGGTAAGATAATATCCTTTGGTTTATTGATTCGTTCTATGGCATAGGTATAATGCGCCTTTTGCGAAGGGTTGCTTTTGGCCTGGATGGCTGCATATTGTTTTAAGTTCTGCAGCCTGTCGAAACAAATTGATTTTACAATATAATTGGCATTGTCGTTCTGGCTTAGTCCGAGCATCCAGGTTAATACCATTTGCTGGGTCTGTAATTGTATGACTCCTTTCAATCCCTTCTGCAGCGGCGCTTTCCATGTTTTCTCAATAATAGCATCCAGCACATCACTCCAGCCAATCGTATTGGCCTGTGCTTTGAATTGTTCCAGGCGGTTAGCCCTTTCTGTATTGAACAGGAACCCCAGCTCATAATCTGTTAATGCTTCGGCAGCTGCAACAGGATCAAAGCTCATGCCTGTTCTTTTGGCAAAGAGTTCTCCTACGCCGTAATACAAAGGCGGCCGGGGTGGGATGAGCTGGATGATCCTGTCGGGCAGGGTTAATATGTCGGGCGATAAACAATCCAGTGCAGCGTGTAAAGCTTTTTGTTGTGTTGCGTTGGATAATATCTGCGGTTTGGCCTGCTGATCGCCACGGACGCTGTAACTGTAATTCATTCCGCCGATCAGTTTGCAGGCAGCTTCGAATTGATAGCGGTGATAGTTATAAACGGGTAGCAGCACATCTTCCAGCCTTGCTAAAGGTGTATGCTCACGAATTGCCTGTTCAGAAAATTGTTCCATTGCTTTCCGTCGTACCTGCAGTACATTTTTTAATTCATCTGTGGCATCTTTCCCGTTATCCCACAAATGGGCGTATGGATGCAATCCTCCGGCTGCGCGCGCATCTGCATCGGCAATAAAGAGCAATCCTTTTTTGGTGTTTTCTTCCAGTATTGCATGCAGTGCATCGCTTTCATTGGTGCCGGGTGCAAAATCCTGGTAGCCATAAATGATAGCGCGTTTATCCCATTCCCCTATTTCATTGGTATACACCTGCGCAAAATCAATATCGCCTTTGCTGTTGATGGATACATTAGGATGCGGGTAGTCCATCACCGATGCACAATCATTGAAACTGGATGCATAGTTGTGTTGCAATCCTAAAGTATGTCCCACTTCATGCGCTGCCAGCTGCCTCAGACGCTGCAGGGCTGCCTTTTTCATCGTTTCGGGTACCGGCTTGCCTGTTTCGTAAGGCGACAGGAGCCCGGTGAAAATGAGGTAATCCTGCCGTACACGCAGTGAGCCTAAAGTTACCTGCCCCTTGATGATCTCACCCGTACGCGGATCAGTAACGGAGGCGCCATAGCTCCATCCACGCGTGGAGCGGTGCACCCAGTTGATCATATTGTACCGGATGTCCATTGCATCAGCGGTATCGGGTAATACTTTTACAATAAATGCATCTTTATATCCTGCAGCTTCAAAAGCCTGGTTCCACCAGCGGGTACCATCAAGTAAGGCAGAGCGGATGGGTTCCGGAGTGCCGTTATCGAGATAATAGACAATGGGTTTGACGGGTTCACTCAAAGGGGCAGCAGGAGATTTTTTTTCGAGCCTGTGACGGGCTATGAAAAGCTGCTCTATCGGCTCAGAGAGAGGGCTGCTGTAATCAAAATAGGAAATACCAAAATAACCACTGCGGATATCATAACGGCGGGGCTTGTACGTATTGTCTGGCAACTGCACAAAAGAATGGTGCATCCGAACCGTTATGGCTTCGGCAGATGGCGTAACAGTTGTTACAAAACGGCCTGCGTCACTGCCACCTGTAAAACTGATAGTGGCTTCAAATTCACTGTTTAGAGGGAAGTTACGCGTATTAGGTAAGTATATGGCAGAACGGGATTCATTGAATGTATAAGTGCCCTGGCGCATGCTTTTTATCCTGTCTGCAATGCCGTGTGCATCCCTGACAAAAAAGGAAGTAGCATCAACCAATACCTTATCTTCTTCCGCTTCATCAATTGTGAAGCCGGCAATGGCAGACTGGGCAAAGGATTCTGTTACTGCACGCTGTTCTTTGGGGTCGGCAGAGAGAGCACGATAACTGTAGTTGGGTTGTATAAGCAACAGTTTTTTCCCCACTTTGGTAAAATAGACAATACGGCTGGAGCCGATCTGACCCCTGTCTAAGCCAATATCGTTCGATCCCAGTCCGGCTGGCAGGGAATTAACATAAAGGAATTCTTTGTCGAGCTTGTCAACCAGTAGCCATATTTTTCCATTGGAAGCATCCCACCAGAAAGTGAAATAACCTTCATGCCGCTTCATGTTTTTTGTTTTGTCGGCAATTTTTGAACCGGACTGTGCCGGCAATAAAAATGTACATAAACAAAATAATGGTACAAATAGCGATCGCATAAGTGTTGATTTGGCTGATAAGATAAACACAATGGAATATAGTGAATAAAAAAACTCCTGTCATCATTTTACTAAACAATCACAGGAGTTGTCAATAGCGTTACTGTCTTTTATTAAGACGCAGCTGGTGTTTCCGGAGTGGCAGGCGTTTCAAAAAGAGTGGCTGCCGGTGCAGGGGCCGGAACCGGTGCTGGCGCTGGTTTTTTCGCAGCTATTTTCTTTTTAGGTGCTACTTTTTTTGCTGCTGCTTTCTTCGGTGCTGCCTTTTTAGGAGCGGGTTTCGCTGCTTTTTTAGGTGCTGCTTTTTTAACTGCTTTTTTTGCTGCTTTTTTCGCAGCTACTTTTTTCTTAGGCGCTGCTTTTTTTGCTGCCGCTTTCTTCACAGCTTTTTTAACTGCAGTTTTTTTCTTCGGTGCAGTCTTTTTCTTCGCAACTTTTTTAACTGCTTTTTTAGGTGCTGCTTTCTTTACTGTTTTCTTGGCAGCTTTCTTTGGAGCGGCCTTCTTTGCTGCTTTTTTCGCGGCCTTCTTTTTACTTGATTTTGCCATGATGGTGTTAGTTAGTTTGTTTGTTGTAAATGATGATGAACGAAAGTTAGAAAATAATTTTAAAAAAAACAGATGTTTTCTGAAATGAGTGATGTGTTTTTTTATCAGGAACTGCTTACCTGAATCCCAATCCTGCCATCCATTGTATGCAGAGTTGGGGCCATTGGCTGAGTACCGGGTCGGTTGGCGCAGTTCCAAAACCATGTCCCCCATGATCATAAATCATCAATGATGCGGGCACTTTATTCTTCTTTAATGCCTCATAGAACCAAAGGCTGTTCTGGGGCGGAACCGCACGGTCGTCATCGGCATGAATAAGCAATGTGGGCGGTGTTTGAGGGGTGACCCGCTTCTCTGTTGATAAAGCATTGAGTAAGGACGTATCGGGATGCGTGCTGCCCGTAACCATTTCCCTGCTTCCCCTGTGTGTAAATGCATCATCCATGGTAATAACGGGATAAACAAGGATCAAAAAAGAGGGGCGTGTACCGGTCCGCTCGAGCGGGTTGGCAGCATCCGGATTTCCCTTTTGTAAAATGGTGCCTGCAGTTGATGCTAAATGCCCGCCTGCTGAAAAGCCCATCACACCTGTCTTCTCCGGGTCAATACCCCATCCGGCTGCCCGTACGCGTATGATGCGTAAAGCCGTGGTCACATCATTGTATTGTGCCGGGTAATGATGCCCCTCTTGTTTGGCATTGTTCAGCCGGTATTTTAACACGAAGGCATCTATCCCTTTGTTATTGAAGATCCGGGCGGGTATGGTGCCTTCCTTATCCCAGGCTAAGTGCATGTAACTGCCACCCGGGCAGATCAGGACTGCAGTCCTGCTGCCAGCCCCGTTCTTAGCAGGGAAATAATCCATAAAAGGTGCGCTTGTATCAAAGCCTTTATGCACAATGCCTTCTTCTGAAGGGTATAAAAAAATGCGTTGCTGTGAATGGGTTGTCATACAAAAGAGCAAACTTGTGATCAGGAAGAATTGTTTCATGGCATATTATTGAATAAGCAAAAGAGATAACCGGGCTTTCACAGGTGAAAGATAATGAATCCTTTAAAGGGTTCTGAAGGTGAACAGAACAAAAGTGTTAATTGTACGTTACTAACCCAACAAGCTTAGTTACAAAAAGACACAAGTGTATGATGAGAAATAAAAAGATCGTTATCGCAGGAGGAATGGGGTTTATTGGCAGGGCTGTGACGGAGTACTTCGGGACTGACAATACCATTGTCATACTCAGCAGGAGCAAGCACGAACCACCCGGTAGCATAAATACACCTTCTGCAGCAATACCTGGCAAAAACATTCGTGTTGTTCCATGGAATGGGAGGGAAGTGGCAGCCTGGGTGGAAGAAATGGAGGGTTGTGATATGGTCATTAACCTGGCCGGAAAAAGCATCAACTGCCGGTATACCGAAGCCACTAAAAAAGAGCTGATTGATAGCAGGGTTCATGCTACAACCGCGATCGGCCTTGCAATAAGCCAGGTTCAGCATCCGCCGAAACTATGGCTGAATGCGGCATCCGCTACGATCTACCAGCATATGGCAGAGGGGCCGCAGGATGAATATACCAATGCGTTACGTGATAATTTCAGTACCCGTGTAAGCAGGATATGGGAGGAGACATTTTTTAACATGCATACACCTGCTACACGGAAAGCGGTCCTGCGAATGCCGGTCGTCTTAGGAGCGCACGGGGGGGTGATGATACCTTATTGCAACTTAGTCAGGTTTGGTTTAGGTGGCAGGCAGGGCAGTGGCAGGCAGATGTGCAGCTGGGTGCATATAGCAGATGTATGCAGGGTGATTGAATTTTTATGGGAGCACCAGGAACTGGAAGGTGCCTTTAATGTAGCAGCCCCGGGCCCCATTACTAATGCTGTGTTTATGGAGGCGCTGCGAACAGCCTGCGGCGTGAAATTCGGACTCCCGTCTTTTGAATGGATGATAAAGATAGGAGGCCTATTGATAGGAACTGAAGCATCATTGGTGCTGGACAGCAGCTGGGTCTTGCCTGCCAGGCTGAGAGAGCAAGGGTTCCAGTTTCAATTCAGCAATGTTGCAGCGGCTTTTGCCGATATTATCAGTAAGATGCCCCGGAGAAGCAATCGCTTGTGGTAAAGTGCCGGCATCTCCCCGATCGGGCCATAGTTAGTATCTTTAGTGTATGAGTACAAAAAAAACAGTCGTGATCGGCGCTTCAGATAATCCGCAACGGTACAGTTACCTTGCTGTAGACAGGCTGCGTGCACATGGGCACCCTGTAACAGCGATTGGCAATAAAAGCGGCACCATCGGCGACACCCCTATTATTACCGGACATCCCGAGGAAAAAGAAGTAGACACCGTAACCATTTACCTGAATCCCGAAAGGCAAAAAGAATACTACGATTATATTCTGCAATTAAAACCCAGGCGTGTCATTTTTAACCCTGGTGCGGAGAATGAAGCGTTGGAAACATTGGCAAAAGATAATGACATCTTACCAATGGAAGCCTGCACATTGGTATTGCTGAGTACAGGGCAGTATTAGCCGAAAGCTTCGTCAAGTTTTCTTTCTACAATTGGAATTAGGCCGCCTGCAATTGCAACTAATAAAAAATACAGCATCGCTGCCGGATTAGTTAACGGAATACCATAAGTCATTAAAAACAATACTGTTATTGGAAGTAGTCCCGTAAAAACTCCAATCCAAATTTTGGCCATCGCATTTCTGCGGATTTTAGGAATCCTCCAAATTATTAACTTATATGTAATGGTAGTCAGAAACAAGTACAAAAGAAACACGCCAAAGTAGAATGGCAATGGATTCACATAGTCGCGCCTGGTGGTTTCTGGAATTGAACTTAGTTTTGCAATCAATCCATTGGTAATAGCCCAACACATTAGTCCCGAAGCAACGGAAAGTATTATATATGTGAGGAAAGACGCTATCACCCTCCACATCAGGCTATTTTTTTTGTTAGAATCCTAATATTTTTTTAAGTAAAGTAAACGTAATTTCTCCACGTAAATATCGTTGTACATGATTCCATTGCGGCCGGGCCTTTACAGGAGTATAAGAATAAGCTTGACCGCCATTGTTGTTGACATACTGAACCATCTTTTGTTGAATATTCGACCACAACTGGTCAGCAAATGCAAAACCAGTGCCGGCTGCATTTAACGAACTCATAATCAAGTCTGTGGATCTGTCTACACCCATAGTATAAAAAATGTATCCGTTGTTATTTGGGTTAGCAAAAATTCCAAACTCTCTATTGCCGGAAACCGGATGTGCGAAATCCAATGGTGAAGAAATGGTGGAATATGTAAAGCGACATTTAAATGGCGAAGATGACCGATAATAGTCTGATAATACGACCGTTCCATCATTGATTAAATCCATGGCGCACAACCTGAGAAAGAAAGCCGCCTGATTAACTCCACATTATTTTGAAAATCTACTTTATCCGCAAAATATATATGACGCAGTAACCCTAAAAAGAAACCGCCTCAATTATCACATTCAGGGCAAACGCATCTAAATTTTAATTTTGCATGCGATAAGAGAAAAAAATACGTTTTAGGGTTAAAACAATATGGGAAGCGTACTTTCATTCTTCGATGATTTGGCAGATCCGCATGTAGAACGGACCAAACTACACTCATTAAAAGATATATTAGCCCTTACGATCTGTGCTGTTCTAAGTGGCTGCAATGATTGGGAAGAGATAGAACTGTACGGGATCAGTAAGGAGAACTGGTTAAAAAGTTTTTTGGCATTACCCCATGGCATTCCTTCCCACGATACAATTAACAGGGTGTTTTCGGCGTTGGATACCAAAGAGTTACAGGAATGTTTTCTTGCCTGGGTTCAAAGTATAGCAGGCATCAACAATGGCAAAGTGATAAGCATAGATGGAAAACGCCTTTGCAATGCCGGGGCAGATGGTAAGAAATCCATCATACAGATGGCAAGTGCCTGGAGCAATGCCAATAATATGGTAATGGGACAAGTCAAAACAGACGATAAGAGCAATGAGATAACGGCCATCCCGGCCTTGCTGGATTTATTGCTGCTGGAAGGCAGCATTATTACCATCGACGCTATGGGCTGCCAAACGGCCATCGCAGAAAAAATAGTGGGCAGAGAAGCAGATTATGTGCTGGCCGTGAAAGATAACCAGGCTCATTTATTAGATGATATTAAAGATGCTTTTGCCCAAACACCCCAGATTGTAGCCGATACATCTATAGAAATGGCACATGGAAGGATAGAAAAAAGAACCTGTAAAGTCATTACTGATATGGACTGGATACACAAAGCCGGGAACTGGAAAAAATTACAATCCCTTATCAGTATAGAAACCAAAAGGACGGATAAGCAAAGCGGTGAAAGCCAACTGGAACAACGATTTTACATATCGAGCCTATGTACGACACCGAAGCATTTTAATGAAATCATCAGAGGGCATTGGGGAATAGAAAATAAATTACACTGGTACTTAGACGTCGTATTTAAAGAAGATTACAGTACCAAACAGGCGGGCAATGCCGCAGAGAATTTTAGCCTCATTACCAAAATAGCCCTCAACCTGTTGAAAAATGAAAACAGTAAAAAAAGAAGCATCAAAAACAAACGATTACTTTGTGGGTGGGATGAAACTTTCTTAGCCCACCTTCTCTTTAAACAAATTTAGATGCGTTTGCCCTGGAATTACATTGAGACGGCCTCTTTTATTAAATTTGTAATTGTATTGCCTGTATTGAAAATTAGCTCTATGATGTTTTTGCTTTTAAAAAGCTAAACATTAGTTTTTTAACTACTGGAATCAAGCCACCACCGATCCCCATTGCTAAAAATTCAGTAAGCATACCTGGATCAGAAAGTGAAATTCCAAACGTCATGAGTTGAATACAGACTACTGGAAAAATACCTGCGAGGATACCTGCTAATACTTTCAAAACCATTGAGGACGATAATGTAGAAAGTAAGGTGATTATAATTTCATATACGATAAAGGCTACCAGTAAAAATCCGAATGTCACGGCTAATAACGACAGGAAGGGATTATCGTATCCTTGGCGTTGTTGCTCGGGTATTGAGTCCAATTTCAACAAAAATTCTTTTGTAAGGGAATACCATATCATTGTAACAGCAATTACAATAAGAAAATAAGCCATTACGGCTGAGGCAAATCGAGCGGGTTTAGTATAAGATTTTTTTAGCATCCCAGTAGTTTTTTAAGCAATGTAAAAGTTATCTCCCCCCGCAAGTATCTTTCCACTTGGTTCCATTTAGGTCGTGCTATGACAGGAGCATATTTAACTGCTTGGCCGCCATTGTTGTTAATAAACTGAACCATTTTATCCTGCACATTCGTCCATAACGCGTCAGCAGCGTTGAACCCCCAATCTAGTATGTTACCGACGCCAAAAAACCAATCTGTAGTTCGGTCAACTCCAGAGGTATAAAATGTGTAACCGTTTCCGCCCGGGTTTTCAAAAATGCCGAATTCCCTATTACCTGAAACAGGATGATTGCCATCTAATGGTGAAGATATAGTTGAATAGGTGAAACGACAAGAAAATGGAGAAGACCACCGGAAGTAATTCGATAAAACTACTGTTCCATCATTGAGTAAATTGAGATGCACAAGTGTTCCAATAGACTGTCCAAAGGGCGAGTAAAATTTATTGGCATCAGTAAATGATCCTTGTGCATAGGGTGAAAACGAAACCCCTAGTGAGGCATCGATAAAATTAAGGGTATATTTTCTAAAAAAACTCAACCAGGGCCTCCGCGCTGATATTTGTCGGCAAAGCACTGATATGAACTGCAAAATAGTCGCAGTTGACAACAGGGCCATACGCATTGTTTATCGATTGCACTTTGAATGAACTGAATATATTGGATGGAGCTACATTCGCTATACTGTCCAAACGTGCTCGAATTGGGCTCGATACTTCATTCTGTGCAATCCTTTTGAACATCACGCCATGACCTGTAGGTCCATCATCCAATGGCATTAAATTTAATTTATCGCAAGGTATGATATGGAATGCTTCTTGATCTAATAAGGCTTTCAGTGCGTCCCTGCGTGCGTAGTAAAATCCATTTTCATCAGTTGCCTCCCAGGCTTCGGGCACCCTGTCTGCCTCAGCATATAGGGCGGGTGTACTTGCCACGCCACCTCCGCCTCCTGTCGATAATATTGGACCAGGGCCAAAATTAGGAATTTGGTTCACAGGGTCCTGGAAATAAAACCATTGTGTGGTACAGTTTCCTCCAACATTTATTAATGGGGGGTGATCCTGTGTGTAGGTGTTCCAAGAGGCATTCGGATCGACTACCCAAGACCCACCTTCGCAAGTTGTGATGGATATAGTAAGATTAGGTTTTGCTTTCAATGTATTGTTTGAGACTTCATCTTTCTTGAAGGTAAAAAGCCCGGAGATGTCCCTGCCCCCTGAAAAGGACAAGGCGAGTTGCTTATCTTTGACCCTATAGGTGTCATGCTTGAATATCTTATGATCGAAAAGCATACATCTAATAGCAACGGCTTTTGCAGTTGGCTTTTTGCTATTTTCTGCATACCCAAACTTAGCAAAGTCCTTACCCTGGAAGAGACCAATGCGTATCGAATCTGCAAGGTGAATAGCAAGGAAAGAGTTAACACGTTTGACACCATTATGAATAAAAGGTATCAAGACGGTCGTGTCATTTGCATTATGTTCGCTCAGAATCTTTTGTCGCGTGCCTGCTGTATTAATAACTATACTACCATAGATTGGCGTTCCTGAGGGTAATTTTAATTCGGAATAATCCCATTGGGGCATCCCGGCGGTGGCGATTAATCTTTCAATGAAAGGCTCTGCCGCATCTTTTTTTCTCAACTCATCAGTTAGCCTGACTATCAGCGGGTCTGCATCATTGGGTAGACTTAAAAAAGCGTTGACGATTGCTGAATTGTTAACCTGGGTAGTAACTTTCGTTTCTGTCTTCCGACATGAATACAGGAGTAGAAAGATCAAGACCCCATAAGTTACTAATTTTACTGTTTTGAGGGTTGTTTGATTTTGAAATGTGTGATTGATTATTCCCATACTGCAGATTTTGGTTAAGATAAACCTAGGCAATCTTCCAGAGTTAAAAAAGGGGAAAAATACCCTATTTTCAATGATGTCAAAATCCCATAATTCAATGTAACCAAGAAAAGTTGAAAAGACCAATGTCTATTTCCGGGCATTTTTTGTATGGTGTTTCCATTCTCTGCACAGTGTCCTTTTTTTGTAATTCTCCGCAGATGTCTCTAAATGAGGACCCTGCGGGTTAGATGTAATTGGCACTCATGTATAGTGTATACGTCATCCTGCCCCCCCTCCCTGTCTAAACTCCTATAATGAATGGCTTCGGCTAAGTGTTCCGGTTTGATTGCATCACTTGTCGCGAGATTGGCAATGGTGCGGCTTACTTTGGGCATGCGATTATAGGCACGGGTGCTGAGACTCAGGCTTTGCTCTGATTAGATAATCGATTTCTATTCAGCAAATTTTCTATAACTTGTCACTGGAAGTCAGTTGAAAAGTGTTTTTTTGTCCTTAATTATTCAACGACTGAACTTTCTAACTTCATTCTATAATACCCTTTAATACATTATTTCAAGTAATTAGCCCAAAAAGCTTCTTAGAATACCGTAATAATTTTTTGTATTATCTCAAATCGGTTTGTTATGAAACGCTCTTTTTTAAAACCCAATTTTATTTTTTGCCTCCTGTTTATTTTTTTGAGTAGTTGCTCCAAATCTCCGGATTCATCTTCTACTTCTTCAAGCAATCAGGGTTCTTCCTCCACAGTTACCAGTATTACGTATAAGGGTGCATTGGTTGGTTCAACCGGTTATTTGAACCTGAATCTCCAAGGAAGCGGCCTGCAGGGAGTTAATCACAGTTACATACTGATTACTTATATAGATAGTTCCCGAACCCCAGTGTATGTTCAGAAAGATTCGTTAACTACCAATTCTCTAAGTGGCTGGCAACCCGGAACGGCTATCAGTAATGCGCTTTTTATGGGTTCTTCAAGTATATCGGTTACCCTTTCTCTTGATTCGGATGGTAGTAATCCAGTTACTAAAATTACCGTGCCCAATGACCCTTATGTAAAATCTTTTATTGCCAAAGAAACTGTTTCAAACGCACCGCTTTTGATCTTCATAGGCAAAGCCGTTCCAGCAGGTAAAGGGATCAGCGGATCGGGTGGAACCTGTGCCTTTTATACCAAAACCATTAATTTCGTTATAAATCCTGTGTATGCTGGCAGCGGATTTGCTGCTGCCACTGCCATTTATATAGACAGTGTTTCGCACTGGGCTGGTTTTTTAACTGCGCAGATATTGAGTGCCAACCCTAATCAGCTGACACAGATTATCAACAATAACGATACTGCGGGACTGCACGTAAACAATATTGGGGGGCCCAACAGTAATAATGGAAGTGGCCCTGTTAGCGGAACACTTCAAATCAGTACCGACGGCAGTAAATTAACCGGTTCAATCTCGGGAATATATATCCCGAACTATGGCAGTTTCAGTAATTCTTGTTCCTGCAGTTATACAATCTCTGCTGTGAAAGTTCAGTGATCGGCCAAATCCTGACTGCAAACAGGTCAGTAGTATTTTGTATGATTCACCTTCACGTTATGGCAAATTGGTAATTTAAAAAACTGTAACTTTTTACAGTGTATCCCTATGTAAAAAGGACTTGTACAGGCATTCTCAATCATTTCTTCCTAATTGAGTGTTTTATCCTGCCCATCCTTCACGATCAAGGCTCCTGTATTGAATGGCTTCTGCCAAATGTTCGGGCCTGATATCATTACTGCCTTCAATGTCTGCAATGGTTCTACTCACTTTAAGAATGCGGTCATAGGCACGGGCGCTGAGGTTCAGTTTTTCCATGGCCTTTTTCAGCAGATTTTCACCAACCGTACTAATTGTGCAAATGTCGCGGAGTTGTTTGCTGCTCATTTGCGCATTGGCATAAATACCCGGATGTACTTTGTAGCGTTCGGTCTGGATATCCCTTGCTTTGATCACCCGCTCCCGGATAACAGCGGATGGTTCACCCATTGTTTTGTTGCTTAATTCATTAAAAACAACCGGGGTCACTTCTACATGCAGGTCGATGCGGTCGAGCAAAGGGCCGGAAACTTTGTTAAGGTATTTATGAACAGACCCGGGAGGACAGGTACAGTCACGCGTTGGATGGTTATAGAAACCACACATGCAGGGATTCATCGAAGCGATCAACATAAAATTGGCTGGGAAATCCAATGCAGTCTTTGCGCGTGAGATGCTGACCTTTCTTTCTTCCATAGGCTGCCGCATTACTTCGAGTACGGTACGTTTAAATTCCGGTAATTCGTCTAAGAACAAAACGCCGTTATGCGCCAGTGAAATCTCTCCGGGTTGCGGCACACCGCCGCCGCCTACCAGTGCCACATCGCTGATGGTATGGTGAGGGGAACGAAAAGGGCGCTTACTCACTAAGCAACTGTTTTCGGGTAATTTGCCGGCTATGCTGTAGACCTTTGTTGTCTCTAATGCTTCCTGCAGGCTCAATGGCGGCAATATGGTTGGCAGGCGTTTGGCTAACATGGTTTTGCCGGAGCCTGGCGGGCCGATAAGGATGGCATTATGCCCGCCTGCAGCAGCGATCTCCAATGCACGCTTGATATTTTCCTGTCCCTTTACATCATTGAAATCAATATCAAAAGTATATTGGTCGTTGAAAAAGTCTTCCCTCGTGTTAACAACGACAGGTTGCAGCGACTGCTCATCTTTGAAAAAACCGATCACTTCATTCAAATGTGAAACCCCATACACTAAAAGGTTATTGACCATCCCGGCTTCCTTAGCATTGGTTTTGGGTACGATCAATCCTTTGAACCCTTCCCTTCGTGCCTGGATGGCGATGGGTAATGCCCCTTTGATGGGCCGCACACTGCCATCGAGTCCCAGTTCGCCCATGATCACGTATGATTTCAATGCTTCCACATGTTCCAGCTGTTCACTGGCGCCCAATATGCCAACAGCAATGGGCAGGTCAAAAGCCGAACCGGTCTTTTTGATATCTGCAGGGGCAAGGTTAACGATCACCTTGGTACGCGGCATGTGACAGTCATTGCTCTTGATGGCACTTTCGGTACGTTTCAAGCTTTCCCTGACCGCATTATCGGGCAGCCCCACAATACTGTAACTCTGACCCATACTTACATTCACTTCAATAGTGATGGTAATAGCATCTACACCGGATATTGCACTGCCAAAAGTTTTTACGAGCATAAAAATAGATTTCACGCCTCACAATAAGGCCCATGTTAAAAAGAGGAAATTAAGCAACTTCCACAAGAGTAAACTAAATCAGGTATTTATACCTGGTGGGCAGGTTTATAATTGCTCCAGCATCTGCACCACTCCCTCTTTGCGCAGGATAAGGTAACCCAACCGGTCATTGCTGATGCCTTCTTTGAGCTGGTAACTGAATACTAATTGATCATCCGATACGCTGGTTTCAAAATAGCGGAATTGTATGTTAGGGTATTGCTGAAGGGATTCACCGATCTCGTAAAGATGGGTGGATAGGATGAACAATGCATTTTTCATTTTTCGCAGCCCTTCAATGACAGTGGTGCTGCATTTCATCGCATCCTGCATATTGGTGCCTTTGAAGAGTTCATCTATCAGTATCAGCCAGTTTTTGCCGTCGCTGATCTTTTCCAGGGTTTTGCGGATGCGCTGCACTTCGTTAAAGAAATAGCTTTCGCCTTTGATGATGTTGTCTTCCACCTGTATATTGCTCAGCAACCCATCGAACAGGCTCAATTGCATTTCTTTGGCCGGCACACCCATGCCCAGGTGGGCTAAATAGACACTTACGCCGACTGCTTTGATAAAAGTGCTTTTGCCGGCCATATTGGCGCCGGTGAGGAAAAGAAAGTTTTTGTCGACAGACAACTGCGTATCGTAACTAACGGGTACCTGTAACAAAGGATGAAACAATTCCTTTGCTTTTAGATACGGCTGTGGCGATAGCGCTACGTCAGGAAAACAGAACCCGTACTTCCTGCAGGCTATTGCCAGTCCGAGGTAAGCATCTAGCCTGCTGTAGATATCCATCAGGTCAAAAGCTGCGTTTTTAAAATGACGGCGCATGAACACACCGTAAATAAGTATACTATGGGGTGCCAGGTTTTTTTTGTCGCTTTGCAGCATATAGGTCACTACTTCTTTGTTCAGCAGCAATTCTATACGCCCTGTCCAGGTTTGTAATAGCCTGCTCATTGGCTGCTGTTTCAGTAATGAAACCACCTGTTGCAATCCTTTTACAAAATCAATGCAATGGCCAATGGTGTACCTTGTTAGAGAGTAATCAGGTGCGTTGAGTAATTTATAAATGAAACTATTTATGCGGTTAGGGTGGTGGGGGTATGCATTGATCTGAGACTCGTAGAATTTATCAATCACCATCATCGTGCCGTTGGTAACTGTAACTGGCCATGCATCTGCCACAGCCATCAATTGCTGAATGGTTTGCTGCGTATCCCTGATGTCATCAACCGAATCTAACGGGTTGCCCATTAATTGTTTCAGGTATTCGCGTCCGCTATTGGTTTGGGTATGGTTCAGGTAATGGAAAACGGATGACTCTTCTTCACTGTGGAAAATGGAGAGGTCGGAGAGGGTGGTTTTGTCTACCTGCATAGGCAAGATTATGTTTATTGTGTCATTTGTAGAGAACCACAAACTAACTATTATCTGTCAAATTTTAACCGCATTCCCATCTTAGATTCATCAAAGCTGCCATTTCCATAAACTAAGTGTCCATTTACAAAAGTATGGGTAATGGTTGCGGGGAGTGTGAGGCCTTCCAACGGGCTCCAGCCGCATTTGTACAGGATATTATTCCGGGCGATGGTATTGGATTCATTCATGTTTACCAGTACCAGGTCGGCATAGTATCCCTCCCGTATAAATCCCCTGTCTTTTACCTGGAAACATTTAGCTACAGCATGACTCATTTTGTCCACCACTTTTTCGAGACTGATCCGGCCTTCTTTCACATAGTACAGCATCAGTCCTAATGAATGCTGCACCAATGGAAGTCCTGCATGTGCGTGTTCATAATCCTCCTGCTTTTCAGCCCAGGTATGCGGGGCGTGATCGGTGGCAATTACATCGAGACGGTCATCGAGCAGTCCCTGCCACAACGCTTCTTTATTGTATGGTGCTTTGATAGCCGGATTACATTTGATCCGGTTGCCCAGCCTGCTGTAGTCATCACTGGTAAAATGCAGGTGATGCACACATACTTCAGCGGTGATACGCTTATCCACCAGTGGGATCATGTTGGTGAACAACTGCAATTCTTTTGCCGTAGAGATATGCAGGATATGTAAACGGCTGTTGTGTTTTTTAGCATACTGAATGGCTTTGAAAGAGGATTCAAAACATTCTTCTTCATTGCGGATGACGGGGTGATCGGATGGTTCCAGTTTTGCCTTTTTTTGTTTGAGCGACTGAAGATTGGCCCTGATCATGGTTTCCTCTTCACAATGGGTGGCAATCAGCAGTTCACTTCCTGCAAAGACCTTATCAAGCAGCAACGGGTTGTTGACCAGCAGGTTTCCTGTAGAAGAGCCCATGAATATTTTTATGCCGCAGATATCACTTTTTCTATCGTTGGTCTTCAAGACCTCTTCCAGGTTGTCGTTTGAAGTGCCCATGTAAAAAGAATAGTTGGCTAATGCAGTTTGCCGTCCGATCTCATATTTCTGCTCCAGCAGTTCATGGGTAAAGGAAGGCGGGTTGGTATTGGGCATTTCCATAAAGCTGGTGACGCCACCGGCCACCGCTGCTTTGGCTTCTGTATAAATAGAGGCTTTGTGTGTAAGGCCGGGCTCGCGAAAATGTACCTGGTCGTCAATAGCGCCGGGCAGTAAGAACCGGTCTTTTCCATTGACTTCCTTTACATTCCCGGCAACAGCAATAGTGCCACCGGCTTTCTGAATCCTTCCATCAGCGACCAATACATCGCCATAGGTTCTTTGGCCTTCGTTTACGATACAGGTGTCCTTGATGATATATTGCTGATTAGTCATAGACGGATACAATTGAGGCTGCAATTTATCAAATCTGTGAGGATATCCTAATCTTCCAGGTGAATAGAGAAGACGATCATCCGTGACTGGATCTTGTCTAACACATTGGAGTATTTCAGGGCGGGGTCGGGCTGATGGATATTGGATAATCCGTAACTGATTTTGATTTCGGGAGATACCGTTACAAATGGCAGGTAAAAGTTAAAGCCGATACCAGTTTCAAGGCCAAAATCGTTCCGCTTCAGCTTAATCATATCATCTGCATTACGGGCGGCAGAATTGCTGGACAGGTCCATATCAAATTTAACTCCGGCCATCAGGTAAGTCCTGAAATTGCCAATCCTGTCTGAATTGAATTTGAACTGGAACGGGAAGCTGACCAGGGTAGAGGGCAATACCTGTTTCTGGAAGACCGATTCGCCGGGCTTTGTTTTTCCCAGTGTGTAGGATATGTATCTGGCGTCTCCGATGACCAATTGCGGATTGGCCCGGAACTGGAAATGGTCGGTCAGGCGCAATGTTGCCAATAAACCCATGGCAATACCACCACTGGAACCAGGCAGGACAGACAGTATGCTATCACTTGCTAAAAAATTGGGCGACTTGCTTACATGCAGGTAAGAGGTATTATACCCGAGCGTCATACCAAAATAATAAGGCAGATCATCATGATTGCGACGATACAGTTCTTTTTGCGCCTGTATAGACAGGGCGCTGCAAAAAAAGGCAATGAGCAGGACTATTTGCTTCCGCAATAGATAGTGCATATTCCTAAGGTAAGCTTTTTCAAATAAGGTTGTGTAAATCCTGCTTCATGCATGATGTTTAAAAAGGTTTGTCCCTCAGGAAATGCCTGAACACTATGGTTCAGGTAAGTATAAGCGTCTTTGTTTTTAGCGAACAGTTTTCCAAATACAGGTGTGATCACATTCATGTACAGGTTGAACAGCGTCTTGACAATCACCTGTGTTGGTTTTGAAAATTCCAGTACCACTAATTTACCACCTGGGCGCAATACACGGTACATTTCTTTCAATCCTTTTTCCAGGTTCTGAAAGTTACGTACCCCGAAGGCTACGGTGATGGCATCAAAGCTATTGTTTTCAAACTGAATGGTTTCACTATCCCCGCGTTGTAAATCAATATGATCTGTTAAATGTAATTTTTGCAGCTTCTTCCTGCCCAGTTCAAGCATGCCCTCTGAAATGTCAATGCCTGTGATCTTTTCGGGGTGTAATAACTGGTAGGTCATGATGGCCACATCGCCGGTGCCGGTTGCCACATCCAATAGCTGTTTGGGATGCAGGTCCTGCAATTGCCTGATAGCCTTTTTCCGCCATTGCACATCGATCCCCGCACTGAGAAAACGATTCAAAAAATCGTACCGGAAGGCAATGCTGTTGAACATTTCCGCTACCTGTTGCTTTTTCTCCAGCCCGCTTTCCTGGTAAGGTACCACCTCGTCGTGCGCAAATTTTGCCATAGGGTGCAAAGATATTGAATTTCATCACCCCCGGCTTACTATCTTCGTTGTGCATGAGGGCACGTGTATACAAATCTACCGGCAGCTGGTACGTGGTGAAAGGGGAGGATGGGAGCCTCTATAATGCCCGTATCAAAGGCATTTTTAAAATAGAGGAGATCACCTCTACCAATCCTGTTGCGGTAGGTGATGAAGTGGAAATGGATATCGAGGCAGTACAGGAAGAATCGGCTATTATTACGGCAATACACGACAGGAGGAATTATGTGGCAAGGGTATCGCCACACAATAAACGGCAACACCATATTGTAGCGTCCAATCTTGACCAGAGCATCTTAGTTGCCACACTGAAAGATCCTAAGACATCACAGGGTTTTATCGACCGCTTTCTCATCTCCTGCGAAGCATACCATATTCCGGCTATCATTGTTTTCAATAAATCTGATATCTACCGGAAAAAAGAGAAAGAGAAATTTGATGTGTTGAAAGAGATGTATGAACAGGTCGGCTATACAGTGATATTGGCCAGTGTACATAAACAAGAGGGGATTGAAGAGATCAAGGCCTTGCTGAAAGATAAAACCACTTTATTGAGCGGGCATAGCGGTGTTGGCAAATCCACTTTCATCAATGCTGTTTTTCCGCAGTTCAACCTGCGCACACAGGAAGTGAGCGGCTGGAGCGGCAAAGGCCTGCATACGACCACATTTGCAGAAATGTTTGACCTTGATCATGGCGGTTATATCATTGATACGCCCGGTGTTCGTGAATTCGGGCTGGTAGACATCACCAAGCAGGAACTCTCGCATTATTTTCCCGAAATGTGCGCAATTATCAATGATTGCCAGTTCAATAACTGTATGCACCTTGAGGAACCCGGCTGTGCGGTGAAAGCTGCAGTGGCAGCAGGAACCATTGCTGCAGAAAGATATATCAGCTATGTAAATATCTTAGATACGATGGAGGACAGGCTTTATTAACTGAACAATGTCAGCTATTGGCGGGCAGGCCGGGATTTTCATTGTACTCGCTGAACCAGGAAGCATATTTGATATAATTATTGGCAATCCGGTCTATTTCGCCGCTGATGAGTTCTTTGGAGATATCTTTCACTTTTCTTGCGGGCACGCCGGCATAAATGCTTCCGGCTTCCACAACGGTTCCTTCCAATAAAACGGCGCCGGCGGCAATAATGGAATTACTGTGCACTTCACAGCGGTCCATTACGATGGAACCCATACCGATCAACACATTATCATGAATGGTACATCCATGTACCAGTGCATTGTGGCCAACAGATACATTGTTGCCAATAGTAGTTGGGTTCTTCTGGTAAGTGCAATGAATGACTGCGCCATCCTGTACATTTACTTTATTGCCCATCCGGATATAATGAACATCGCCGCGTACGACTGCATTAAACCAGATACTGCAATCGTCTCCCATCGCTACATCACCTACAATTGTGGCATTGGGGGCTATAAAACAGTTTTCGCCGAATTGAGGGTGTTTGCCGAGAACAGAAAGTATGATTGCCATAAAGTTTCAGGTTTCAGGTTTCAAATTTCTAATTTTAATCCCAGGAAAGCTAAAAAAGATGAGCGTAATCTCAAACAGACAACTATTCTTACACCATGTTGCCCAGACTTCTGATACACCCATTGGCATTGAAATGGTGAAGGCTTCAGGAATTCACCTGTGGGATGTGGATGGAAAAGAATATGTAGATCTGATCTCAGGATTCAGTGTTTGTAACATCGGGCACAGTCACCCTGCTGTTGTAAAGGCAGTACAGGTGCAGGCTGCTGAATACATGCACCTGATTGTGTACGGCGAATTTATTGAAGCGCCACAGGTAAGTTATGCCAAACTGCTGACAGATCATTTACCCGGTTCTTTGAACAGCGTATACTTTACCAACAGCGGCGCCGAAGCTACAGAAGGCGCGATGAAATTAGCCAAACGTGTTACAAACCGCTCAAAAATCATCGCTTTTAATCAGGCATATCATGGAAGTACACAGGGCGCTTTGAGTGTCATGGGCGGCGAATACTGGCGCAATGCGTTTCGCCCGCTTTTGCCCGATATCCATCATTATCATTATAACAGTAACGAGGCTGTTGATGCTATTGATAACGCTACTGCCTGCGTGATACTCGAAACCGTACAAGCTGAAAGCGGGATCATCTCCCCGTCAAAAAACTGGCTGCAGGCCATTCGTAAAAAGTGCAGTGAACATGGGGTGTTGCTAGTATTAGATGAGATACAGGCCGGCTTTGGCAGAACGGGTTACCTCTGGGCATTTGAACAGTTTGACGTGGTGCCCGATATATTGCTGCTGGGAAAAGCATTGGGAGGCGGTATGCCATTGGGGGCATTCATTGCCGGCAAAAAAATAATGAATGCGCTGACACATGATCCTGTATTGGGGCATATTACCACTTTCGGCGGTCATCCTGTTTCCTGCGCAGCAGGTAAAGCCGCATTCGAAGTGTTGTTAGAGGGCGATTATATTGAAGCAGTAAAAAGGAAAGAAAATATCCTTAAAGAAAATATCCGGCATCCGGCCATCTGCAACAGTCGTACTGCCGGCTTATGGATGTCGTTACAGTTTGCTACAACTGAACTGAATCAATCCATTGTTCATCAATGTGTAAAGAACGGACTCATCACAGACTGGTTCCTCTTTGCACCCGACAGGTTACGCATTGCCCCGCCATTAATCATGACTGATGATGAATTGACCGAAACCTGTAAAATGATCCTGCAAAGCATCAACCAGGTACTCAAAAGATCAACCTAACATGGCCCCATCCTGCAAAACCTGCTGTACAATTTTTCATAAAGGGGGATGATATTTTTGATATCAAACCTGCAGGCCTGCTCATAAGCAGCTTCCTTGAAGATTGCTAATTGATTTTCATCACTCAATAACCCGATGGCATAGCGGCTCATGGTGGCAACGTCGCCAACATTGGCCATGAAGCCGGTTTTGGCTTGTATGTTGATCTCTGTGAGACCCCCTGCATTGGTGCTGATCACAACAGCTTTTGCAGCCATTGCTTCTAACGCAGCCAGACCAAAACTTTCATATTCGGAGGGTAGCAGGAACACATCACTAACTGCAAGGATATCCTCCATCTGTTCCTGTTTTCCTAAAAAACGAACGTCGTCTTCCATACCCAGTTCCCTTGTTAATTCTTCTGTAACGGGTCTTTCGGGGCCGTCGCCCACCATCAGTAATTTAGCGGGCATTTCCTTACGTACAGCAGCAAATATTTTTATCACGTCATCTACCCGTTTCACCTTTCTGAAGTTAGAGGCGTGGATCAGTATTTTTTCTCCATTGGGTGCGATTACTTTTCTGAAAGCATCAATAGGTTTTTTATTGAAGCGGCTAACATCAACAAAATTGTGGATCACTTCAATCTCTTTATGAATGGCGAAGTATTTATAGGTTTCATCCTTCAGGTTCTGTGATACTGCTGTAATCGCATCGCTTTCATTGATAGAGAAGGTAACCACCGGTTCATAGGTTTTATCCTTACCAACCAAAGTGATGTCGGTGCCATGCAGTGTAGTGATCACAGGAACATTCCTGCCATTCTTTTGTTTTACGATCTGTTTGGCCATATAGGCAGCTGAAGCGTGAGGAATGGCATAATGCACATGCAGCAGATCCAGGTCGTGATTCATGATCACATCAACCATTGTACTGGCCAAAGCTACTTCATAAGGGGAATAATCGAAGAGAGGGTAGGCGGGTACCCTTACTTCATGGTAAAAGATATTGGCATTAAAAACATTCAGCCGTACAGGCTGTTGGTATGTAATAAAATGTACCTGGTGCCCTTCATCGGCCAGTGCCTTTCCCAGTTCAGTTGCCAGCACTCCGCTACCTCCAAATGTTGGATAGCAAACGATCCCTATACGCATATCTTCTTTTTGAGTATAAATAAAACAAATCCCAGGTCCTTCCTCCCCAATTCTCCTGCAAGTAACAATTATTTCCTCATTCGATTTATTCCGTTCATCCCAACTTGCTATAACATGACAATTGGTTAACTTTAACCCATATGAAGAAAATCACTATCGCTTTTTTCCTGTTGCCATTCGCTGCTATCGCACAATCGGGCGATGATTCTGCAACGATCAGGAAGATCTCATATTAAATATTGCGTAACGGTAAAGCTTATGACCTGCTTTACCAGCTGACCAAAAAAGTAGGAGGGCGCCTTGCCGGCTCACTCCAGTTTGCCAAAGCAGTGCAGTGGGGAAAAGTAAGTATGGAACAGAACGGGGCCGATAAAGTGTACCTGCAGAAATGTATGGTGCCGCATTGGGTAAGGGGCGGTAAAGACCAGGCAGTAATTATAGAAACAGGTAAACAGAAGACCGCCCGAAAATTAGACGTACTGGCATTGGGCAACTCGTTGGGTAATGGGAAGACGGTAACCGCTGAAGTGATGGCGGTAGCTGATTTTGCAGAGCTGGAAAGAAGGAAAGATGAAATTAAAGGAAAGATCGTCTATTATAATCAGGGATTTGATCCCACCAATATCAAACCTTTTATTTCCTATGGGCAAACGGGTATCTACAGAAGGTCAGGCCCCAGTCGCGCAGCCCAATATGGTGCAGTGGCGGTCATGATCCGTTCACTTTCTGAATCCACCGCCAATGATCCGCATACAGGTGCCATGGTTTATAATGATTCTTTCCCTAAAATACCTGCTGTAGCGTTAGGACCCAGGGATGCGGACTACCTGTGGACGTTGAGCCATAGCCAGGCATTGAAGGCGGCAGTAACCACTTACGGACATTTCCTGCCAGATACCATCGGACATAATGTAATAGGAGAACTAAAAGGCAGCACTTATCCCGATCAGATCATTACTGTCGGCGGGCACCTGGACAGCTGGGATGTAAACGAAGGCGCGCATGATGATGGTGCCGGGGTTGTGCATACGATTGAAATTATGAGGGCCCTGAAAGCGATTGGCTATCAGCCCAAACATACCATCCGGTTTGTTTTATTTGCCAATGAGGAAAACGGCCTAAGGGGTGGCATGAAATATGCCGCCGAGGCCAAAGCCAAAGGAGAGCAGCATGTGTTTGCTTTGGAAAGTGATGCGGGCGGATTTACACCCCGTGGTTTCTCTATTGCTGCCGGTAAAGAACAACTGGCCAAAATGCAGCGCTGGCTGCCCCTGCTTAAACCATATGGTACGGAAGAAATCAGTGATGGAGGTGGTGGCATGGATGTAAGTCCCCTGAGCCACGATTTTGGAATACCGATAGGAGAATTACTTCCCGACCCGCAGCGTTATTTTGACATTCACCATGCCCGTAGTGATGTCTTTGAAAATGTAAATAAAAGGGAACTGTTGTTGGGGGCAGTAAATATGGCAGCATTAATTTATCTTGTAGATAAATACGGTTTATAGTATGACGACAAAAGGAAAAATTTTCCGCAATATCCTGATTATCCTGCTGCTTGTACTGGGCGCATCTATTTACGGACGTTTTTATTTTGTATTTGCCACCGGTACCAAAGCCGGGCAACTGAATACGTTTCAACTGAAGGGCATCCTGTTTAAAACCTATGAGGGAAAGATCATTCAAAGCGGTTTCAGGGCAAATGTACAGAGCAATGAATTTGAGTTCAGTGTGACCGATAAACGGGTAGCAGATCAATTGTTAAACAGTTCCGGCCGCGAAGTAGAGTTGCATTATAAAAGATATTTTGGTTCACTTCCATGGCGCGGCATGCAGGGGTATATCGTGGACAGCATTTATGAGGTGAGGGGTTCTTCCGGAGAAACGATCATCTCACCCAAATAATTAGAACATTAGGAAGCATGGAGCAGGAAAATAGCGAGGCGTTTATGAATGTCCGGAATTTCCTGCTTCCATTGTTGAACGGACTTCGTTCTGATACTTTCTGATGGCGCAGTGATGTCCACTGCGATGCAGATGCGGGTCTCATCGCGACAAACATGCAGGAGGTCTTTGATCAATGCGTTGTTTCTGTAAGGAGTCTCAATAAATAGCTGGGTACAGTTTCTCCTGTGCGAGTCACCTTCTAACTCTTTTAATTTCTTTTTCCTTTCTGCAGCATCAATAGGCAGGTAGCCATGAAACTGGAAACACTGTCCGTTCATACCGCTGGCCATCAGCGCCAATAAGATAGAACTTGGGCCTGTCAATGGCCTGATAAGTATGTTTTGTTGTTGCGCTGCTTCAACCAGCAGTTGTCCGGGGTCGGCAATACCGGGGCATCCTGCCTCACTGATAATGCCGATATTTTTCCCCGATTGTAAAGTTTGCAGGAATTGCTGTTTCACTTCCTGTTCTGCTTTATGGATCGCAAACCACTGGTACTGGTCAATTACCATTTCCTTCCATAACTTTTTAAGGAATCGCCGGGCCGTTTTTTCATTCTCTACAAAAAATACCTGGCATTCTTTTACGGCATCCAGGATATAAGCAGGGATGGTTTCCAGTGACTCTTCATATAATACGGTTGGAATAAGATAAACTTTACCTGGGTTCATGTGATTCCTTTGATGGATAGATGCTTAGGGTGGCAGCTACTACGGCATATGCCGGTGCAAGTATCCAGCCTAATAAGGGCAGCAAGTGCATGAGAAAAAATACAAGACCATTGCCTATGGCCAGCCCCTTGTGGCGGCCAATATAATGGATGCTTTGAGCCGGTGTTTTTTTATGACGTTCCATACTGTAGTCAAGCATGGAAAAACCATAGTAGTAACATTCTACCAATATGGCGAGTATCGGCGTAAGCCAGCCGAATAGCGGTATCAGGGAGAGCAACAGGAGAGAAAGTGTGTACACTGTTTGCCACAGGCTGTTCCGGGCGGCAATAGAAATACCACGCAGGATATCTTTCGTCAGTTGCTTAAAACTGAAAGGGAAATCCTTTTTGCCTTCCATAATTGCTTCTGTTTTCTCGCTCAGATAGGCAAATAAAGGAGATCCTACGATAAGGAAAATATATTTGAACAGCGAAAAATAAAATAACATCAATAGCAGCCAGAGCAGCAGGCTGCCCATGGTAAATAAAAAACCGAGAAACCCGTTATTGAGCCTGTCCAACCAGCTTTTTAACCCGGTTTTTAATGCCATCCATTCAATGAAATTACTGGAAGTATGGCTGAAATAATACATACCGATCATGAATAGGATGGTATACAGGATGCCGGGTATCAGTATCCATTTCCACAGTTTATGTTTTTTGATAAAACTGTGGGCATGCGCGTAGGCCTGTATGGCAATGATCATTTCTTTGAGCACGCAGGGGGATTTAGGAGGACTAAGTTAAGGTATTCAGTAAGTTTACGTTCATGAAAGCTATAACGCCCTATCACTCCTCCAAATTGCCCTTGCATTTTTACCGGCGGAAAAATGTTGTGTCTGTTGCAAAAAGCCTGATAGGAAAAATATTGGTGACTTCATTTGATCATGCCGTTACTGCAGGCAGGATTGTAGAAACAGAAGCTTACAACGGTGTGACCGACAGGGCTTCCCATGCCTGGAAGGGCAGGCGGACGAATAGAACGGGCATTATGTATGAGCCAGGCGGACTGGCCTATGTGTATTTATGTTATGGGATTCATCACCTGTTCAATGTGGTTACCAATGACGCAGATATGCCACATGCTGTATTGATCAGGGCTGTTGAACCTTTGCTTGGTATCGATACGATGTTGTTACGTACGGGTAAGAAAAAGGCCGATTACTCATTGACAAGAGGTCCGGGGAATGTGGCAAAAGCATTGGGGATTGCTACCAGGCACAGCGGACTGTCTTTATTGGATGACCTGATCTTTATTGCAGAAGGGGGTATAACCGTTAAAGCCTCACAAATACTCGCCACACCACGGATTGGCGTTGGCTATGCAGGAGACGATGCATTCTTGCCCTACCGGTTTATCCTGGAAGGTAATCCTTATGTAAGCGGGAAAACCACCAGGCAGGACAGGTAAGGTCCTTTGTTATCAGAATTTAGGACAACTGATGGGCCTTTCGGTGGAAGGTTTGCGGGTATAGATCAGTGATATTTCTATGCCGCCCCTGCTTTGTGATGCAGTTTTCAGGGAGGAGGTATTATAGTCATAGGTTACACCAATACGGAAATCATTGAATTCCAAACCGAGATAAGGAATAATGGCATCTTTGAAACGAAGCCAGCTGCCTGCATAGAGACTGGTTGACCTCGGATCATCGGGATTGGCACTGAACTGAAGTGCACCGCCAAACAAGGTTTCGGAAGCCCCTCCCTGCAACATCTGTAAGGCGCTTAAGTGTAAAGTGGTGCTGGTTCCAACAGGGAAATAACCACCTGCATGAAAGGTAGTCCGTGGATTTAAAACATATTCGGCGCCCGTAAAATCCTGCCTGGGCCGGTTAATATGGTACATACTGATGCCAAAATAAAAATTGTTCCGGTCATTAGTGCTGCCGTTGTATAAGATACCTGCATTCACATCCACATAGCTCGATTTGAGTATGGAATTATTGAATACTTCGGAAGTAACGCCGGTAAACCCCGCATTGGTTAACTGGTCTTCAAATTTGAGGTTACTGGTATTGATAAGCATATTGGCGTAAGTGACCTGGAACCCGGCTCCCAATTGATGAAAGCCATCTTCATCCAGCCCTTTATGGTAGGCGGTAGAGAAGGAAGCATGATTAAACTTCACCGCGCCGTTCGAACTGTTGTCATTATAACCAACAAGCCCCAGTCCCCACGTATCATTATTCGCTATTTTGTCCTGTAATACATGAAAGTCAATGGATGCAGTTGCCGTTGTATACGCATTATTGATACTGGGCCATTGGTTACGGTAATTGCCGGCTACACGGAAGCTGCCAAAGAATTTTCCGGTGAAAGCCGGGTTGAGTGTCAGCGGTGAAGAAAAGAACTGCGAAAAATGAGGATCCTGCGCTGAAGCAGCAACACTCAGCAGGCTAATGAAAAAAACGCAGGTTATTTTGGGTAGGCTGGTCATAATCAAGACATCGAATTTACGCCAATATAATGACCCCGGTTGCCCGTCTGTGTAAATATTAGGGGACTGTTGTTTCAGGACTGGGTTTTGATTCCAAAAGCAAGGTCACCGGCATCGCCCAAACCTGGTACGATATAACCCTTGGCAGTCAATTCGTCATCAATATCCCCGCACCAGATTTTAATAGCTTCGCCACATTCGCGGCGTACGAATTCAATGCCTACTGTACAGGCAATGGCAATAACAAGGTGCATCTCTTTAGGATCGCCTTCTTTTTTCATGAACTCAATCGCTTTAACCAATGAAGCACCTGTTGCAAGCATAGGGTCGCTGATGATGACGATGCGGTCTTCGATCGATGGGCTGCTCAGGTACTCAAGGCTGATCTCAAAAGAACCATCGCGGTGATGTTTGCGGTATGCAGAGATAAAAGCATTGTCTGCCTTGTCAAAATAATTCAACAAGCCATTGTGCATGGGAAGACCTGCGCGAAGGATAGTGGCCAAAACAGGTTGTTGATCCAGTACCATGCTCTCATGCGTACCCAAAGGAGTAGGCGTATCAACCTGCTTCCATGGCAACTGTTTGCTGATTTCATAAGCAGCAACCTCACCGATCCTTTCGAGATTGCGACGAAAGCGCATACGGTCGCCTTGCACGTCTACATTCCTCAGTTCAGCTATCCAGTTGCTGACTAAGCTGTGTTCTTGGCTCAGGTTCACTATCATAGACCAAAACTAAAATCTATCAGTTGTAATTGGAAATTTAAGTTTTATGATCTTAATTCCCGGATCAGCAATTTTGCACAGTTCTTAAAGAATTCCTCAAGTCTGTCTGATGAAACGAATTCATAAGGTTTTACAACCTTACTTGAAGTGGAAACATTGTACAATGTTCCGAAATGATCTATATTATAAACGCATCCGTTTGTACAAGGGGTAAAATGAAATGTATAAGAACCTACCAGGTCATTCTCTTTTACTTTGATGAGCTTAAATTCCACTTTTTGTCCGGAAATAGTTATTGAACCATCTGTTATCTTTTCTTTTCCTTTGTAATTAGTGTATTTATTAGTGTAGTATTTTTCTTCATCTGATGCAACAAGTTCAAGGATCAGATCTGTATCAGTCAGTTCCTTTATTTTTGAATAATCAGTGGATAAATTCTGATCAAGCACTTTTTGATACAGCCCCCTGTCCCTTACAATAAAGTCAGCTTTTGCTAATTCTTTTTCAATAGTATTGTAAATCTGGCTTTTTGAATAACGGTTCTCTTCTAAAAGCCTGTCCACTTGTTGGGGCACACGTAATACAATTGTTGGAGACTTGGTCTGTCTCAGGTAAGATAACAATGATGTTTTTGTAAAGATATCTTCTTTTTTCGCATTCAGTTTTACAGTTCCCTGTTCCGTTGCAATCTTTGCAGGACCTGCGCTGGATACTGCAAAAAAAATAAAAACGACCGGAACAACCAGTTCAAACGCAGTAGCAGCTATTTTAGTTTTCATCAGGTTTCTTTTTCTCAATATATATATAATAATTCAGAAATAAAAGGACGATGTACAAGAAAATGTCTATCCAGTCAAATGTTCCCGGAATCAGGTGTACGAATTGCAAAACTTCCAGTATGAAAGGCAATAGGAGGATAAAATAATAAATGATGCCAGGATGGAATATTTTTTTAATATGGTAGAGGTAAAGAACAATAAAGAGAAGAGACTGGTACCATAGCATATCAGGCAAGTGGTGCTTGATAAAAAGAGTATCCGGAAAAATAGTCATAGCCCAGGACAGTTTTTCCCGGAGTATTGATACAGTTTGTGCGGAGAATAATGCCTGGATAAAATAGCTGGAAGGTTTGTACAGTAAATAGATAACAGCCCCTGTTAATAAGCACAAAAGAGAAATAAAAAGACAGGCAGCTCCTCTCATAGCATTATTTTTTATCATGAAATCAAGGCAAACGCATCTCCGTCAAATAAACCTTTGTCGCTCAGTTTCAGGTGAGGTATTACTAAAAGCGCCATAAAACTAAGTGTCATGAAAGGAGCGGCTAAGGAAGAGCCGAGACCTTTTGCCATGGCATCAATGGTTGTATAGGTATCTGCTACAACATATCCATCTGCTGTGCTCATTAAACCTGCTACAGGTAATTCCAGCATTTTCTCATCCGAAGAGGAAACACAGCTCACACCGCCCTGCGCTGCAATCACTAGATTGATAGCGCGTGCCAGGCTTTCATCATCTGCACCAACGGCAACAATATTGTGACTGTCGTGTGCCACTGAAGAAGCAATGGCGCCCTGTTTGAAGTTAAAATTTTTGATAAAGCATTTCGACACAGGCGCCTGGTGGTAACGGTTCACAACAACCATTTTAAGCAGGTCATTACCGGTATCACTCACCCATTCTCCGTTTGCCAGTTTTCCTTTCAGCAACAGCCGGTTGGTAATGAGCTGGCCGTCCATGGCTTCAATCACAGGAATAATGCCGTCATGTGAGGGGTATTCATCCTTTTTTATTTTCAGGTCCCGGATGGTTACCGGCTGGCAATCAAATCGGTTGATTGGAATAGCAGGAGCAGCATTAATAAGGCTCTTATCTTTTTCGGCCACCAACCGGCCATTGATATAGGTCTGCAAAATGTTAAAGTGTGTAAGGTCTTCCGCCAGGATAAAGTCTGCATCATCTCCTTCACGCAATAAGCCAATAGGAAGGTCGTAATGCAGCACAGGGTTGATGCAGGCGGCACGTAAAACATGGAACAGGTCCATGCCTTTGGCTACTGCCCTGGCGCATAATTGGTTAATATGGCCGGCTACAAGGCTGTCCGGATGCTTGTCGTCACTGCAGAACATGATCATTTTCGGATGGTCTTCGAGCAGTTCGATCAATGCTTCGAAGTTTTTAGCAGCGCTGCCTTCGCGGATGATGATCTTCATGCCGTGTTCAAGCTTGTCAAGCGCTTCGTCAATCGTAAAACATTCATGGTCTGTAGAAATACCTGCTTCAATATATTGTTTCGCCTGATCGCCACGCAGACCGGGGGCATGACCATCGACAGGCTTGCCTGCTGCATGTGCGGCAGCGATTTTTTTCATTACTTCTTCGTCCTTAAGTAATACTCCGGGAAAATTCATCATTTCACTCAGGTACCTGATCTCTTCTTTCGCCAGTAGTTGTATTACCTCTTCACTGTTAAGCGAGGCGCCGGCTGTTTCAAAAACTGTGGCAGGTACACAGCTTGGTGCGCCGAAATTAAATTTGAAAGGCACCTGCTTTCCATTCGCTATCATAAATGCGATGCCTTCCATTCCGCACACATTGGCTATTTCATGCGGATCGCTTACAGTGCCTACTGTACCATGCACCACTGCCAGGCGGGCGAATTCGGAAGGGGTCAGCATGCTGCTTTCGATATGTACATGGCTGTCAATAAAACCAGGAAGGATATAAGCTTCCCCGGTCAATGAACCATGGTCTATTGGTTTGATGGATTTTATTTTTCCATCCTCAATAGTCATCTCTGCCGGGTAAATGGCTTTTTTCCAAACATCTACCAGGTTGCCGGTTATTCGAAACAAAGGAGTACTTGTCATTCGTATACAGTAATTTGGGTATAAAGTAAGGCCATCTGCGCTGCAATTCCATTTCTCGGGCAGCAAATTATGGCACGCACGGGCAGGTACCAGGTTACAGGTTCAGCCAGTAATTCATTTTAAATACAATGGCCCTGTTCCTGTTCTTTAACAAGGGGTCGGTATAGTAATTATCGGTATAGACAAGGAAGAAATCGCTCATGGGCTTGAAACGGTATTGAAAGCGGCTGTTGATATTGAAATTGTTCCGCTGGGTGTTATACTGGAAAAAAGTGGTCCAGAAAAGCTGGGTGGAGAAATTGATCTCCACTTTCGGTGCAATAAGCAATAACTCTGTTGTGCCGTAAGGGTCGGGGAATGACAGCTTATCATATTCAGCACGCAGGTCAATGTTCAGATGGGGTTGTTTGCGGATAGTGATACTGCCGTTAATACTTTGATAGGTGCCGTTATAGAAACTGCCATCACTGACCGTGATAGCATAATTAAATGGCTTCCTGAAATCTGACTGATAGCCTACGGAAAACTGGCTGTACCTGTAATCCTCTTTCGGTAAAGGCGTTTTGCCGGTGAAGGAAACAGGGAACAACAAATTCACTTCATAATTATTCAGGCTGACAAAAAAGTTTGCCGTGTTCCAGAACATCACATTGAAGTTCAGGGCATGGTTGCGTTCATTGAAAGAATTGTCGGGATTGATAACGAAAAAGTTATCGAGCGCCAACTGATAAGAACTGACTTTTCCTTTTTTCGGTATAATACGGTAAGAGATTTCACTAAAAGCTTGTTTATATCCCATTCGGATCGTGGTATCCCTTGCTGCGTCGTGATTTTCTATCCTTTCCATGTAGCCCATGTCTGTGTAATAATTCGTGCCAACACTCCCCATGTCGATCATGGCATTAAAATGACGCCCGTTATAACTGCTGCCAAAGTCAATAAACCTGTTGTCTTTGCTGATGCCGGGCTTGAACGACTGGTGGTAACCCGTCCAGCCGTTCCAGGTGCCTTTCAGGTTGCTGAAATTGAATTCGGCCCCTGCATTTCTTCCATAGGCTGCCAGCGGGTCGCTTTGTTTGGCCGAATCGGAGAGGAAGCCCTCGCGGTTTAAAAAATAAACGTTCAGGGTTGAGCGCTTTAATACTGACTTGTTAATGGTTGCTGCTGCGTAGTTTTCCGGTGAATAATCTCCCTTACTTCCTGTTTGCATGCTGAATAAACCAATGCGGGTGGATTTAGACAGGTTCCCTGTGAGGCGCGCCCCGAACAGAATGGGTATCCGGTTGCCATTTTTGTCCAGGCCAATGCTGCGCGAATAAAAAGGGCGGACGGGTGGTATGCCATAAGACGAAAAGAGGTTGGCATTCTCAAGAAAAAAGGTTCTTTTTTCGGGCAGAAAAATATTGAAGCGGGTGAGGTTGGTTACCTGTTTGTCTACTTCTATCTGTGAAAAATCCGGGTTCACGGTCATGTCGAGGTTCAGCGAAGAAGACAAAGCCACTTTGCTGTCAAACCCGGCGTTACCGGTAGCTTTCAGGGATTTATTATTGTCCTTATCCTCTTGTAAGCCGCCTGTGATATAGGGTATCAGGACACTGTTGCTGCCTGGTTTGGGAGGTGCTTCGGGCCAAACGAGGGCGCCGGTATACCCCAGGTCATAGGAGCGGAAGTTGATCGGCACATGGGTCCACATGCTGTATTCATTGGTCTTGGTATCTACCCGCAGAAAATTAATTCCCCAGACCAGCTTATCTGCTGTATATCGCAGTGTTTTAAAAGGGATGGCCATCTCAACGGTCCACCTGTCTGCATAGCGTTTGGTGGCAGAATACCATTTGTTATCCCAACTGAAGCTGATACGATCCCCATTACCGTTGATTTGGTCCTCGGATTGTGCATTAAAAGCATTCACTACAAAGAAAAAGCCATTGGTGCGCTGGTTAACAGGGTCTAAGATCAATGCCACACAATCATTGCCGTCGTGTCCAACATCTCTTTTCAGGCTTTGAATGAAAACCTTGCCACTGTCATATGCCGTAAAAGCAACGTAGAGGAATTTATCATCGTAAGTCACTTTTGCTTCCGTTTTTCTTTTGGCTTTACCTTCATCGGTCGGGAATTTTTTCCAGAAAGAAGAAACAGTTGCTGCGTTGCTCCATACGGCTTCATCCAATTCCCCGTCAATTTTAATAGGGTCTTTTGTTTTAGAGAGATGTACCTGGTACTCTTTTTGGAAAGCTTCGCCGTCTTTTTGCTGTCCCATGGTTTGCAAACAGGTAAGGAATAGCCACATGGCAAGTAGTAATCTCATGTAAAAAAGGTGCAGGGTGAATAACGGGAAGTAATTAACTAAGATAATGGTAGCACAATATTCCCGGAACAACTGTTAAAGAAAATCCAAGCGTTGTTATTCCGGGATAGGCGGTTATAGCATCATTTTAAAGGCAGCTATTGTTTATTCGTCCAGCAGATCGGGCCTTTTTTCTTTTGTGCGCAGCAACGATTGCTCATATCGCCATTCCGTTACTTTTTTCGGATCGCCCTGCAGCAGGATCTCAGGTACTTTTAGTCCGCGAAAATCCGCAGGCCTGGTATAAACCGGAGGGGCTAATAAATTGTCCTGGAAGGAATCGGTCAGCGCAGAAGTCTCATCATTCAATACGCCAGGCAATAAACGGCCAATGGCATCTACCAGCACTGCGGCAGCCAGCTCGCCGCCGCTGAGTACATAATCGCCAATAGAGATCTCTTTTGTAACATACTGCAACCTGATGCGTTCATCGATGCCTTTATAATGGCCGCAGATGATCAATATATTTTCTTTGAGGGACAGCTGGTTCGCTGCTTTCTGGTTCAAGCGTTCTCCATCGGGGGTCATGTAAATGATCTCATCGTATTTTTTTTCTGCCTGCAATTCGTCAATAGCATTGGCCAGCGGCTCGCACATCATGACCATGCCGGCGCCGCCGCCGTATTGATAATCATCCACCATCCCGTATTTATTAACCGCCCATTTGCGTAACTGGTACAGGTGCACTTCTAAAAGCCCTTTTTCCTGCGCACGCTTCATCATGCTGTGCGAAAAAGGACTTTCGAGTAACTCCGGAAGAACGGTGAGCATATCAATTTTCATCAGGCGAAAATAGTTTAAAGTCAGAACTTCCTCACTTAATAGTACTTTTGCGCACCCTTTTGCCTGCTCCTTTATTTTTCTTATAATACCTAAAACAATCGCAGAGAATCAATGAAAAAGGCTTTTTTGTTTGACATGAACGGGACGATGGTTGATGACATGGCTTACCATGTAACAGCATGGCGTGAGATCGTCAATAACCTTGGCGCTAACCTCAGCATAGAAGAGATGAAACGGGAATGTTACGGAAAGAACGACGAGCTGCTGGAAAGGATCTTTCCGGGCAGGTTTACTGATGCAGAGAAGAAAGAGATGGGCTACGCCAAAGAAAAGGCTTACCAGGAAACCTACAGGCCGCATTTGCAATTGCTGCCCGGCTTAAAAGAGTTCATGGAAAAAGCTAAGCAGGCAGGGATCAAAATGGCCATAGGCTCTGCGGCTATTATGTATAATATTGATTTTGTGTTAGATGGACTTGGTATCCGCCATTATTTTGATGCTATCGTAAGCGCAGATGACGTAAAAATCAGCAAGCCAGACCCGGAAACATTTACCAAATGTGCCGACCAGCTTGGGGTTGCTTATGAAGATTGCATCGTCTTTGAAGACGCTACAAAAGGTGTGGAAGCAGCACAGTGTGCAGGCATGAAATCAGTTGTCGTTACCAGCTTCCATGAACCAGCAGAGTTTGATTATTTACCGGGTGTGCTGTTCTTTATTCAGAACTTTACTGATAAAGTCCTGGACAAACTCTTCTGACAGCGGCAACGGCATTAAAGATGGTTTTTTTCAGGTTAAAAAAATAAGGGTATAAAGTACACTTATTTTTAAAAAGTGTGTACATTACATTTATTTCATTGCCTGACATATATAAATGGTACATCATTATTCTTACGTTATAGGGGTTGATTTTGGAACGGATTCTGTACGCTCAGTAATTGTAAATGCCGGAGATGGCACCGAAGTGGCTGCTGCCTTATTTTACTATCCCCGCTGGCGGGATGGCTTGTATTGCGACCCGGAACAGAACCGGTTCAGGCAACATCCGCTGGATTACCTGGAAGGCCTGGAATATACGATCAGGGAATGCCTGAAGCAGGCCGGTCCTGCTGTTGCGGCGGCGGTTAAAGGGATTGCGGTAGATACCACCGGTTCTACCCCCGTGGCGGTTGACCATGCCGGCACTCCCTTAGCCCTGTTACCCGGTTTTGAAAACAATCCCAATGCCATGTTCGTGTTGTGGAAAGACCACACTTCAACCCGTGAAGCAGCTGAGATCAATGTACATGCCGCCGGATTCGATACCAATTACCTGCAATTCGTCGGTGGCATTTACAGTAGCGAATGGTTTTGGGCCAAGTTGTTGCATGTGTTGCGGGAAGATGAGATGGTAAGAAAAGCATGTTACTCCTGGGTAGAGCATTGCGATTGGATCCCCTTTGTGTTAACAGGCGGTAATGATATCAGCTCACTCAAACGCGGTGTATGTTCGGCCGGCCATAAGTCACTCTGGGCTGCCGAATTTGGCGGGTTGCCCCCTGATACCTTCTTCTCTTCTTTAGACCCGTTGTTAGCGGGGTTTACAGCACGTTTATTTAGTCAAACATATACCGCTGCAGCGCCAGCGGGCCGGTTGAGCAAAGCTTGGGCTGAACAACTGGGCCTTTCCCCGGAGGTAGTAGTAGGCGTTGGGGCATTCGATTGTCACATGGGTGCGGTAGGCGGGCAAATTGAGCCTTATTTTCTAAGCAAAGTAATGGGCACGTCTACCTGCGATATGCTGGTTGCGCCCTTAGAAGAGATGAGGGGAAAATTGGTGAAAGGTATTTGCGGACAGGTACCGGGTTCAATCATACCCGGTATGATGGGCATGGAAGCCGGGCAATCTGCTTTTGGCGATTCGTATGCCTGGTATAAGACACTGCTTTCCTGGCCGCTGCAGTTATTGTCAGGCTCATCGATGATCGATGAAGCAACTGCCATTTTATTGAAGAAGGAAGTGAGCGATAAAATAATCAGCACTTTATCACAACAGGCTGCCGCACTTCCTTTGGAAGAAACAGATGAACTGGCAGTAGATTGGTTAAACGGCAGAAGAACACCCGATGCCAACCAGTTGCTTACTGCTGCATTTACCGGCCTCAATCTTGGAACCGGTGCGCCACAGCTCTTTAAAGCATTGGTGGAAGCTACCTGTTTTGGTGCGAGGGCAATTGTTGACAGGTTCAGAGAGGAGGGCATTCCTGTAAAAGGGTTGATCGGATTGGGTGGGGTTGCCAGGAAATCGCCTTATATCATGCAGGTGATGGCCGATGTGATGAACATGCCCATCCGTATTCATAGAAGTGAACAGACCTGCGCTATCGGCGCTGCCATGTTTGCGGCAACAGCAGCAGGCCTGTATGAAAAAGTGGAAGACGCCATGCAGGCCATGGGGCAGGGGTTTGATGACAGCTATCATCCTGTTGCAGCGAATGCGAACAGGTATGCGGTACGCTATAAAAGATACAAATCATTAGGCAAATTCATGGAGCAATGAGATACGAACACATACAACAGGTGGCATATGAAGCCAATATGCAATTACCGAAACTCGGCCTGGTATTATTTACATTCGGCAATGTGAGTGCGGCGGACCGGGATCTTGGCGTATTTGCCATCAAGCCGAGCGGGGTGCCGTATGAACAAATATCGCCGGAAAAAATGGTTATAGTAGATTTCGATGGCAAAGTGGTATCAGGAACACTTCGCCCCTCATCCGATACCAAAACGCATGCTGTATTGTACAGGCATTGGGAAACGATTGGCGGTATCGTGCATACGCATTCCACTTATGCAACAGCATGGGCGCAGAGTCAGCGCGATATCCCCATTTATGGAACAACCCATGCCGATCATAATACAACCGATATCCCCTGCGCGCCGCCAATGAGTGATGCTATGATCAAAGGCGATTATGAATATGAGACAGGGTTCCAGATCATCCATTGTTTAAAAGAAAGAGGATTGAGTTACCAGGATATGGAAATGATACTGGTAGGTAATCATGCCCCGTTCACCTGGGGAAAGACGCCTGACAAAGCCGTGTACAACAGTGCAGTGCTTGAAAGTGTGGCCCAGATGGCGTTTTTAACAGAACAGATCAGGGCGGATGTGCCCAGGTTAAAAGAAGCGTTGATCAGGAAACACTTTGAAAGAAAACATGGTCCGGATAGTTATTACGGGCAGTGATTTTTATGAAGCATAAGGGATGCCGGTTATAAGTGAATACACCAGGTATTACAACATATTATTTCAATAAAGCCAATTATAATGAAAAGAATTGCTTTCTTATGCTCGCTCCTTTCTTCGCTTGCCCTTTTCGGTCAGCAGAAAGATTACCCGATCCAGGCAGTTGATTTTACCAGGGTAAAATTGTCCGATCATTTCTGGTTGCCGAGAATAGAGACCAACAGAACCGTTACGATCCCCGCGTCATTTGCCCGTTGTGAGAGTACGGGACGCGTAGAAAATTTTGTAATGGCCGCACAGAAGAAAGGGAAGTTCTGCACCAGGTATCCCTTTGATGACACGGATATTTACAAAACAATTGAAGGCGCTTCTTTTTCATTAGCCATACATCCCGATGCAAAACTGGCAGCTTATGTTGATTCGCTGATCAATATTATACAACTGGCCCAGGAGCCGGACGGGTACTTGTACACAGCGCGTACCATTAATCCGGCAGCGGCCCACGGATGGGCGGGAAAAGAAAGATGGGAAAAAGAAAGAGAGCTGAGTCATGAATTATACAACGCCGGGCATTTGTATGAAGCAGCAGCCGCACATTATATGGCTACGCGGAAGAATAACCTCTTATCGATCGCATTAAAAAATGCCGACCTGGTTTGCGCTGTATTTGGACCGGATAAGAAGCAAGTGGCTCCCGGGCATGAGATCGTAGAAATGGGGCTGGTAAAATTATACCGCATCACCGGTAAAAAAGAATACCTCAATACAGCTAAATTTTTTGTGGAAGAACGGGGGCATTATTCAGGATACGATCCTAAAAGCAATGATCCCTGGAAGAACGGCGCCTACTGGCAGGATAATAAACCGGTAACACAACAGGACGAAGCGGAAGGACATGCTGTCCGGGCGGGTTACCTGTATGCAGCAGTCGCTGACATTGCTGCGCTTACAGGCGATACGGCATTACTGCATGCCATTGACAGGATATGGGATAATGTGGTGGAGAAGAAAATATATGTGCAGGGTGGTATCGGCGCTCATGGTGATGGGGAAAGATTCGGTAATAATTATGAATTGCCCAATGCTACTGCGTACAATGAAACCTGTGCGGCTATTGCCAATGTGTACTGGAATCATCGCATGTTCCTGTTGCATGGTAACGCGAAGTATATAGATGTACTGGAGAAAACATTGTATAACGGACTGATATCAGGAATTGGATTAGATGGAAAATCATTCTTCTACACCAATGCTATGCAGGTAACGGGCCGGTTCAGGCACGGAGATCTGGAAGCGGCAAGATCGGGTTGGTTTGAATGTTCCTGCTGTCCTACCAATCTTACGAGGCTGATCCCTGCTATTCCCGGTTATATCTATGCACAGAAAGGCAATGACCTGTTTGTCAATCTTTTCATCAGCGGCAGTGCTGACCTTACCATTCGTAATACGCCTGTGCAGGTAACCCAGCAAAATAATTATCCATGGGAAGGAGGGTTAACATTTAAGATCGAACCAAAATCACCACTCGATTTTAATGTACTGGTACGCATACCAGGATGGGCGCAGAACAAAGCCATTCCGTCTGACCTGTATCGTTTCCAGCAAATATCAACAGCGAAGACCATCATAAAAGTAAATGGCCAGATAGTCGATTACATATTGCAAAATGGTTATGCATTGATCAGCCGGAAATGGAAAAAAAATGATGTGATCACAGTAGACCTTCCCATGGAAGTAAGACGGGTAGTGGCAGATCAAAGGGTCAGCGATGACGTTGATAAAGTTGCTTTGCAACGAGGCCCGATTGTTTATTGTGCAGAATGGGCAGACAATGATGGAAAAACAGATAATATCATCCTCCCTGTCAACACAACGCTCACTACGGCGGCTGAACCAAACATGTTGAATGGCATAACAATATTGAAAGGAATGGTTCCGAAAGTGGTCATTGAAAAAGAACAGCGTGTATCAACAGTTGACAGGCCTTTTACTGCCATCCCCTATTATGCCTGGGCTAACAGGGGTAAGGGTGAGATGATGATTTGGTTCCCCGAAAAAATAAATTATATATCGTTAAACCAATAAACAAGAATATTCCCGATGATGAATTTAAAAGAGCTGGAAGTGTGGTTTGCAACAGGCAGCCAGCATTTGTACGGAGAAGAGACGCTGGAAAAAGTAGCAGCACATGCACAGCAGGTTGCCCTGTCATTACATGCATCCGCATCCATACCTGTAACTGTTGTTTTCAAACCGGTGCTTAAAACAACGGAAGAAATACATGCATTGTGTGCAGCAGCGAACCAGTCCCCCAAATGTATAGGCATCATTGCCTGGATGCATACTTTCTCACCCGCAAAAATGTGGATTGGCGGGCTGAAGATTCTGCACAAACCATTATTGCACCTGCATACCCAGTTCAACAGGGACATACCATGGAATGATATTGATATGGATTTTATGAACCTCAACCAGTCGGCGCATGGCGACAGGGAATTCGGGTTCATCATGAGCCGTATGCGGCTGCAGCGTAAAGTGGTAGTGGGGCATTGGCAGGATGCGCATGTTATTGAGCGGATCAGTGTATGGTCAAGGGCAGCAGCAGGCTGGCACGACTGGCAGGGTGCAAAATTTGTGAGATTCGGCGATAACATGCGTTATGTAGCGGTAACAGAAGGCGACAAAGTGGAAGCAGAATTAAAATTCGGTTATTCCGTGAATACTTATGGCATTGGCGACCTGGTGAAAGTGATCAATGAAGTAAGCGATAAAGCGATTGATGATCTTGTAACGGAATATGCTGATACGTATACACTGGCAGCTTCATTGGTAAAGGGAAATGTACAGCATACTTCATTGCGGGAAGCTGCAAAAATTGAGATTGGGTTACGTGCTTTTTTGGAAGCGGGAAATTACAAAGGCTTCACTGATACTTTTGAAGACCTGCATGGTATGACTCAATTGCCAGGCATTGCATCGCAACGGTTAATGGCGGCAGGGTATGGTTTTGGCGGAGAAGGCGACTGGAAAACAGCAGCACTGGTGCGGGCCATGAAAGTAATGGGGACAGGGTTGCAGGGTGGTAATTCGTTTATGGAAGACTATACGTACCATTTTAATCCCGGCAATCCATTGGTATTGGGTGCACATATGCTTGAAATATGCAGCTCTATTGCACATGGAAAACCGTCCTGCGAAATTCATCCTTTAGGTATCGGCGGTAAAGCTGATCCGGTGAGGCTTGTGTTTAATGTGGCAGCAGGACCGGCCATTAACGCATCTGTGATAGACATGGGTAACAGGTTCCGGTTATTGTTGAATGAGGTGGAAGCGCAGGCGCCAGTACATGACCTGCCCAAGCTGCCGGTAGCAAGGGTATTGTGGAAACCATATCCCGATATGTATACAGGCTGTGCCGCATGGATATTGGCAGGCGGTGCGCATCATACCTGTTATAGTCAGAATTTAACTGCAGAGCACCTGGAAGACTTTGCAGATATAGCCGGAATTGAATTTACATTCATTGGCAAGCAAACCAACATACAGCAGTTCAAAAAAGAATTAAAGTGGAGTGAAGTGTATTATCAGGTGAACAGGTAATTGAAGACTATTCCGCTGAACAAATCAAATACGCAATAAAAACGCTTGCCCATATGCACAACCAACTTGTATTCAAAGATGGATTGGTATTTATTGTCTACTTTATCATTGTAGCTTCCTATGGTTACTGGATATACCGGCGGAAGAAAAAAGCAGCGGCAGATACCAAAGATTTTTTTCTTGCCGAGGGATCGCTTACCTGGTGGGCCATTGGCGCATCGCTGATCGCATCTAACATTTCCGCAGAACAATTTATCGGCATGAGCGGCGATGGGTTCTTTGCAGGTATTGCAGTGGCAGCTTATGAATGGATCGCAGCGCTGGCACTGATCATAATAGCGATATGGTTCATGCCCATCTACCTCAAGAATAAAATATATACCATGCCCCAATTCCTCAAGACGCGTTACAATGGAACCGTGGCGCTGATCATGGCAGTATTCTGGTTATTCCTGTATGTGTTTGTAAACCTTACCTCTATCTTATACCTGGGGGCATTGGCCATCAACGGGTTATTAGGAGGTGAATACCTGCACGTGGTAATGATTGCATTAGCGGTATTTGCAGTGATCATTACATTAGGAGGCATGAAAGTGATCGGATACACAGATGTAATACAGGTGGCCGTTTTAATTATTGGCGGATTGGCCACCACTTATATGGCACTTGTCATGGTGAGCGAAAAATTCGGATTGGGAAAAGATGCGCTCGCCGGTTTTAACATGTTGCTCAAAGATGCGCCTGATCATTTTAACATGATATTTAAAAAACCGACAGCAGCTTCTTCGCAGGCTGAGATCAGTAAATACCTGATATTGCCCGGGGTTGCCATGTATTTTGCAGGACAGTGGATTGTAAACCTGAACTACTGGGGATGTAACCAATACATTACACAAAGGGCTTTGGGCGCCAATATACAAACAGCGAGGACCGGTATTCTTTTTGCAGGGTTGCTAAAACTGATGATGCCTGTTATTGTGATGCTTCCAGGGATTGCCGCTTATGTGCTATATAAAAATGGCTACCTTCCGCAATTGGTGAATGGGAGTAAAGACGGCGCTTATTCGGCTATCTTAAGTTTCCTGCCCAGTGGTTTAAAAGGTTTATCCATCGCAGCATTAACTGCGGCTATTGTAGCTTCACTGGCGGGTAAAGCCAATAGTATTTCTACCATCTTCACTCTCGATGTTTATAAAAAATACATCAACAGGGAAGCCGATGAGACCAAAATGGTCTGGACCGGCAGGGCAACGATCATTGCAGCAATGATTATAGGTATCCTTTTCACCTGGAACGACCTGTTGGGTATTGGCGGTGAAGGCGGGTTTACATTTATTCAGAAATATACCGGTTTTATCAGCCCGGGCATTTTTGCCATGTTCCTATTGGGCATGTTCTGGAAGAGAACCAGTGGCACGGCAGCTATTGCAGGCATACTCACCGGTTTTTTTGCCTCTGTTTTTTTCAATAATCACCTGGCGATAAGCTTGTTTGGGACTGATACGCTCCTGTATACGGCTTACCCTAACGGGAAAGGCGGGTTTGAAATACCATTTCTCATCTGCATGGGCTGGTCATTTTTCTTTACGGTGCTGGTGATGGTATTGATAAGCCTTGCAGGCCCTAAAGAGAACCCGAATGCTTTTGAACTGGATAGAGCAATGTTTAAAGTAAAGCCTGCCACCGTGGTACTGATCATTGTTACACTGCTTTTGTTGTCTGCCCTGTACGTGAAGTTCTGGTGATAAATTTCAAAAAATACTTGTATGTTCACTTTATAAAAGTGATTGTTCATTCAAACAGGGAAGTACATGAGTATTATTCAATACAGGAACCATGACAGGTTATTAGTGGCTGTGGACTGCATAATTTTTGGTTTTGACGGGAAGGAGTTGAAGGCATTACTTGTTAAACGGGGGTTTGAACCTGAAATGGGGAAATGGTCATTGATGGGTGGCTTTGTAAACAAAGCAGAAAGTGCAGACGCTGCGGCAAGCAGGATATTGGATCAGTTAACGGGCCTCACTTCCATCTATATGGAGCAATTGTATTGCTTTGGAGATGTGAACCGAGACCCGGGCGGAAGGGTTATTTCAGTGGGCTATTTTGCTTTGATAAAAATTGATGATTACAGTGAAGTCCTGATGAAGGAACACAATGCAAAATGGTTCCCCCTGAACAAAATACCTGCCATGGTATTTGATCATAAACAAATGATCAGGCTCGCTAAAGAAAGATTGCAGCAGAAAGTGGCCCAGCATCCTATTGGGTTTGCATTATTGCCCGACAAGTTTACGCTGCAGCAATTACAGGGTTTATATGAAGCGATCTATGAAACTGAATTAGACAAGAGAAATTTTACACGTAAAATACTTTCACTCAATATTCTGAATAAGCTAAACGAAAAGGAAAAAGAATCATCCCGGAAAGGAGCATTTTATTACGTGTTTGACAAAAAGAAATATGAGAAATTAGACAAAGAAGGGGTTCAATTTCTTTAGTCCTGTGCTGTAGAATCCCTGACAGTAATTACGGAAGGGATGACTAAGCTTTCCTGTTTCAGGCTGAAATTTGATTTATTCAACGCTTTCATTAACAGTGTTGCTGCTGCTCTGCCCATATCAAATGCCGGTTGTGTAATAGTTGTGAGCGAAGGGTTAAGTATGGGTGCGGTTTCAAGGTTAGAGAAACTGATCACTTTTACCTGCCGGGGAATTAAAATCCCTAACTGTTTACAGGCGATATAAACAGCGGTAGCCAATTTTTCTACAGAAGCTACTATCCCGTCTGGCCGCCGCTTTTGCTGCATCATTTTTTTTATGGCGAGAAGATGCTGTTCAGTGTCATTGTTACAGGCCACAATATCGGAAGGATATTGCCTGATATTGTGATCGGTCAAAGCTTCCCGGTACCCCATCATTCTTTTGTTACTGATGCTAAGGCTTTCCGATATGGATAAATAAGCAATCTGTTTACAACCCTGTTCAAGAAGGTGTTGCGTAGCTTTATAGCTGCTTTCAAAGTCATCAGTGGTAATCTTTGCAGTGTCCATTTCTTCGCAAACACGGTCAAAGAAAACAACAGGAATACCCTGGGCAGCTATCTCTTTAATGTGATCGCCGTTGGGCGTTTCTCTTGAAACAGACATGAGTATGCCATCAACCCTGCCGCCCTGGAAATCTTTTAAAATGGACTGTTCTCTTGCAAAACTTTCATGCGTGAGATAGATCAGTACATGGTATCCTTTTTCCCGGGCTACCGACTCAATGCCATTAATGGCAAGGGAAAAAAAACTGTCCGCCACTTCAGGCAATACCACGGCTATCGTTTTACTTTTTTTCCTGCGCAGGCTGCTGGCGTAAGAGTTGGGAACATAGTTTAACTCCCTGGCCATTTCATGCACCCGCTGTTTTGTTTCAGTGCTGATCTCATGACTATCCATTAATGCTTTCGATACTGTGGAAGCGGAAAGGTTCAACTGGCTTGCGAGGGTTCTTAAATTAATCTTTCCCATAGTTCCTGTAAATCTTAGTGGTTAAAGTTAGGCATAAGCGAAATCGGTTTCGTAAATAAAAGCAGGAGACCCGGCTAAAGCAAGGTTAAAAAAAGTGCATTTTAGCAGGGCGATTGAATACCAACCCAAAAACGCTTGCCATGCCCCCACTTACACAAACATTCCAGCCACAGGAGAATGCACCTTTAAAAAGTTTAGACGAATGGGAAGAGGACCTGCTGAAGCGCTATCCCGATCCAGCATCTATTGCACAGGCAAAACATACCGATGATTACAGGAATTATGATAACCCGGAAAGGGATACGGTAAAAGAATTCTACCGCCTGAATCATACCTGCCAGACGTATGAGTTTGTGATGCAGAAGAGGAATGATTTCCTGCAATTCAATAAGAAAAAAATGCCTGTCTGGGATGCATTTGACTTTCTCAATCAACTTGTAGATGATTCTGACCCCGATACTGATCTTGACCAGTTCCAGCACCTTCTGCAAACCTCTGAAGCCATCCGTGCAGACGGGCATCCTGACTGGATGGTATTGGCAGGACTGATGCATGATATGGGCAAAGTGCTTTGCCTGTTCGGGGAGCCGCAATGGGCTGTAGTGGGTGACACTTTCCCGGTAGGCTGCGCACATTCAGACAAGATTGTGTACCCTGAATTTTTTGCCGACAATCCCGATTCAAAAGACGACAGGTATAATACGAAGTATGGTGTGTACACACCTAATTGCGGTCTTAAAAAGGTAACATTATCCTGGGGGCATGATGAATACATCTACCACATGATGAAAGATTATCTGCCTGAACCGGCATTGTACATGTTGCGCTATCACTCTTTCTATGCACAGCACAAGGAACATGCTTATGAACACCTGATGGACGATCATGACCGCAGCATGTTCAAATGGGTTAACCTTTTCAATCCCTATGATCTTTATTCCAAGAACCCAACACCACCCGATTGGAATCAATTGCGCGGGTATTACGAGCAACTGGTAGACAAATACCTGCCGGCAACATTAATGTTTTAAAAGATCTGCGGTCAAACTACACGAATAAACAGGCAGCAATAGCATGTTGCGTCTTCGCCAACCAGATCAGCGGCAGTACCCGTTGATGTCGTTGTAGTGCACTATTATGGCCGGCAACCGGTATAAAAAGAGTAAATTGACCGTTAATAATGTAATGGCCCCATATGAACAGATTGCAGACTGCTGACTATATTGTTTTTTTTATTTACTTCTTCGTGGTTTCCGGTTATGGTTACTACATATACCATAAAAAGAAAGCTGCCAAAACCGATTCAAAAGATTTTTTCCTGGCAGAAGGATCGCTAACCTGGTGGGCTATTGGCGCTTCATTGATCGCATCCAATATCTCTGCCGAACATTTTATTGGCATGTCCGGCTCAGGGTTTGCATTGGGGCTCGCCATCTCAACGTATGAGTGGATGGCAGCTGCCACGCTTATCATTGTAGCCGTTTTTTTTATTCCGTTATACCTGAAAAACAAAATATACACCATGCCGCAATTCCTGGCCAGGCGATATAATGACCAGGTAAGCACTATCATGACTGTATTTTGGTTATTGGTGTATGTATTTGTGAACCTTACTTCCATTATATATCTCGGAGCCCTTGCCATTACTTCCATATCGAATATTGGTTTCGGATGGTGTGTAACAGGGCTGAGTATATTTTCTGTGGTGGTAACACTGGGGGGTATGAAAGTGATCGGGTACACGGATGTGATACAGGTATTGGTGCTGATCATCGGAGGGCTGGTAACAACTTACCTCGCTTTATCTTTATTGTCAACCCATTATGGATACGGCGGCAATATACTGAAGGGGCTTACTGTATTGCAGGCGAAGGCACCTGAACATTTTCATATGATCTTTGACCGGTCCAATCCTTTTTATAAAGACCTGCCCGGCCTTTCGGTACTGATAGGAGGCATGTGGATCAATAACCTGAATTATTGGGGCTGTAATCAATACATTACCCAACGCGCTTTGGGGGCCGACCTGGCCACGGCGCGCCGCGGCATATTGTTCGCCGCGTTCCTTAAATTACTCGTGCCGGTCATAGCTGTGTTGCCGGGTATTGTCATGTTTGTACTGCATCAGAACGGATTATTTCAAGCAGAAATGGCCGATGGCAGTGGTGCCACAAAGCCAGACCATGCTTATCCCACACTCATGAACCTGTTGCCTGCCGGGTTAAAAGGGGTAGCTTTTGCAGCCCTCACAGCAGCTATTGTTGCTTCTCTTGCAGGAAAAGCCAACAGTATATCCACTATTTTCTCGTTGGATATTTATAAAAAATATTTTAGTAAAAATGCTACTGAAAAACAAACTGTATCAACCGGTAAATGGGCGGTCATTGTTGCCATGCTTGTGGCAGCCCTGGTAGCACCGGCACTGCGGTCGCTTGACCAGGCATACCAGTTTATACAGGAGTATGTAGGGTTCATTTCTCCGGGCGTGCTCGCCGTTTTTTTATTGGGTTTTTGCTGGAAACGAACCACGGCGGCTGCGGCATTAACAGGAACATTGCTCACCATCCCCATTTCCATACTGTTGAAATTCCTGCCTTCCTGGAGTCATGGTGTATTCCCTGATTATCCGTTCTTAGACAGGATGTCCATCACTTTTATTTTTATCGTACTGGCCATGATACTCATCAGCCTGCTGAGGCCATCGAAGGAAACAGCGAAGCATACGATCGTGGTTGACCGGTCTATGTTCCGTGTTACGCAAGGATTTATGATCGGTTCGGTAATTGTGCTGGGCATACTGGCAGCATTGTACACGGTTTTCTGGTAATTAAGACCGGTAAGCCAATAGAAGTTTTTTATAAAAATAAATATAATTGTATTAAATACACTTATATTGCATTTATATTTAAAACAATGATTGTATGAAGCAGGTGCTTGCCTTTTTCCCAGTCCTGGTATTGTCCGCCACGCAGACATTCAGCCAGTCTTCCGCCAACATTTATGTCAACGCGAATGATCCTAAAATAACGGTCAGCCGCAATATCTATGGTCATTTTTCCGAACACCTCGGGCGATGTATTTATGATGGCTTCTGGGTGGGTGAAAATTCAGCCATTCCTAACAAAGGACGTATCCGCACCGATATAGTGGAGGCACTCAAAAAGATCAAAATCCCCAACCTGCGCTGGCCCGGCGGTTGCTTTGCCGATGAATACCATTGGAGTGATGGTATTGGTCCGCGCAAACAACGCCCCACTATGATCAATACCAATTGGGGTAATGTGACAGAAGATAACAGCTTTGGCACACATGAATTTCTTGAGCTGTGCGATATGCTCGGTTGTGAGCCATACATCACAGGTAATGTGGGCAGTGGTACGGTGAGTGAAATGAGCAAATGGGTAGAGTACCTGAATTTCGATGGGCTGAGTCCCCTTACCGAACAGCGCAAACAAAACGGCAGGGCCAAACCCTGGAATGTTTCTTTCTGGGGAGTAGGCAATGAAAGCTGGGGTTGCGGCGGCAATATGACACCCGAATATTATGCCAATGAATTCAAGCGTTATGCCACATTTGCCAAAAACTACCCTAATGCAAGATTGCGTAAGATAGCGGCAGGACCAAATTCGGGCGATTACAACTGGACAGATGTCCTGATGAAAAACATTGGAACAGGCATGTGGGGTTTAACACTGCACTATTATACCGTTCCGAAAGGATGGGGTAACAAGGGATCGGCTACTGCTTTTGACGAAAAAGAATATTTCACCACCATGAAAAAATGCCTGGTGATGGAAGAACTGGTTAGCAAGCATTCGACCGTGATGGACAAGTATGATCCCGAGAAAAGGGTGGCATTGGTTGTTGACGAATGGGGTATATGGACGAACGTAGAACCAGGCACCAATCCGGCTTTCCTGTACCAGCAGAACAGTCTTCGCGATGCATTGGTGGCAGGTACCACGCTGAATATTTTTAATAACCATGCAGACCGTGTTCGCATGGCCAATCTTGCACAAACAGTAAATGTGCTGCAATCACTGGTGCTCACCCAGGGAAATAAAATGCTGCTTACGCCAACCTATCATGTGTTTGATCTGTATAAGGTACACCAGGATGCCAAATTGCTGCCATTACAGATCAATAGCCCCGATTATAAACAGGAAGACCAGAAGATCCCGGCTGTCAATGCATCTGCATCACAGGATTCAACCGGTGCCATACATGTTTCATTGGTGAACTTAGATGCAACGAACACCATTACAGTTCGGACGGTTATTAGCGGTGCTGACTGGAAAACAGTAAACGGGCAGATTATTACTTCGGCAAAATTTACAGATATTAATACATTTGACCAGCCAGGTAATATTAAGCCGGCTGTATTCAACGGCGCCAGGAAGGAGGGAGATAAACTGGTGGTGAACCTGCCGCCTTTAGCTGTTGTGATGCTGGAGTTAAAATAACATACCAATAAATGAGTCATCATGAAACAACGATTGTGGTTCTTTTCATTCATTGCTGTGACAATAATGTTTGCTGCAGCATGCAATAATGCAGTAAAAAAAGAGGAGCATAAAACCAGCATGGGGATTACAAAAACAGATTTCGGAGAGGCAGATGGAAAGAAAGTATTCCTGTTTATATTAACGAACAGCAAAGGGAACCAGGTAAAGATCACCAACTATGGCGGTATTGTTACATCCTGGACAAGCCCTGATAAAAGCGGGGAGAAATCCAGTATCGTGCTTGGCTTTGATAGTTTGAGCGGTTACCTGGCCCATCCGCCTTATTTTGGAGCACTCATAGGACGCTATGGTAACCGTATTGCCAATGGAAAATTCAAATTGGGCAATGTTGGCTATACTTTAGCTACCAATAATGGAAAGAACCATTTGCATGGCGGTAACAAAGGCTTTGATAAAGTGGTATGGGACGCAGCAACAGTAAACGATTCAACAGCAACACTGTTACTGAGTTATGTGAGCAGGGATGGAGAAGAGGGTTATCCCGGCACATTGAAAGTGAATGTGCAGTACCGTTTTACAGATGATGATGCGCTGGAGATTGAATACAATGCGGAGACCGACAAAGCAACGCCTGTTAATCTCACCAACCATTCTTATTTTAATCTTACAGGAGATGTAAGCAATACCATACTCGATCATAAGTTATGGGTTGATGCAGACCGGTACACACCGGTTGATAGTACGCTGATCCCTGCGGGTGAGATCAAAGCCGTGAAAGGAACACCTTTTGATTTTACTATTGCTGAAAAGATCGGCGCCCGTATTGGTAATGTGCCGGGCGGCTATGACCACAATTTCGTGTTGAACAAAAAGGACCATTCATTGTCATTGGTGGCGACACTGGCTGACTCGCTGAGCGGAAGAAAATTAGAAGTGTTTACCATGGAACCCGGCCTTCAGTTCTATTCCGGCAATTTCCTGGACGGAACGCTGAAAGCACCTGCAGGCAAAGCCATCAACCAACATACCGCTTTATGCCTTGAGACGCAACATTTCCCTGATTCGCCTAATGAACCTTCATTCCCGACGACTATATTGAAACCAGGGGAAAAATACCACACTATAACCCGGTATCAACTAAGTATTCAGTAACTGCACAGGCAGCAGCATTGTGATGCTGACCGGGCCCACCACACCACCTGGTGCGTCAGGTGGTGATGCTGATCAAGTCTGCAGGATCATGAATTTCGTCTAAATGGTTGATTAGTAATTACTTGATATTTTTCTTATTATGTACACCGGGCATCAATGGTACTGTTCTGTTTTGTATTAGTCAGTCCGGGTCTGTAAAATCACCAAGGTCTCTGCGTTGCTTTTTGGTGGGCCGGCCTATTTTGCTTAATCTTTTGCCGGTTTGGTAAGTAGCAGCCTGAAACTTAATCCTGTCAAGTTCTTCGGCAGGAGTAAGGTCAATATAATATTGAATGGCTTCGCTGTATTGCACCCGGTGATCGAGTAACCCTGTTATTTTAATGACCCATTTGCGGGCCTCTGTTTTTACATCATATTCATCGCCCACAACTACTGTTCTGGATGCTTTAACAGCACTGCCCTGTAATTTCACCTTGCCTTTATCACATGCATCAGCCGCCTGGCTCCTTGTTTTAAACAGGCGGATGGACCAGAGGTACTTGTCGATCCTTAGTTTTTCTTTTGTATCAGACATAAGATATTGTTTCAGAAAAAGTGTACGCTTTTCTGAAGGTTGCTTACTTCATTTCAGCATAAAATTGATGGAAATAAGGGATGGTTTCAATTCCCTTGTAGAAATTAAACACATCGTATTTTTCATTGGGGCTATGAAGGTTATCGCTGTCTAACCCAAATCCCATGAATACGATCTTCAATCCCAATTCTTTTTCGAACAGCGAGCAGATCGGTATGCTGCCCCCGCCGCGAACCGGTATTGGGTCTTTGCCGAATGTAGCGTGAATGGCTTTTGAAGCTGCGCGGTACGCATCGGAATCAATAGGCGTCATATATGGTTCACCTCCATGGTGTTCCTGTGCTTTAACAGTAACGCCGGCAGGTGCGATGCTTTTAAAATAATGCAATATTTTTTCTGTGATCTTAACAGAGGATTGATTGGGAACCAGCCTGCAGGAGATCTTTGCATAAGCTTTGGACGGTAATACTGTTTTAGCGCCTTCACCGGTATAACCGCCCCAGATGCCATTGACTTCGAGTGTGGGACGGATTCCTGTTCTTTCATTGGTAGTATATCCTTTCTCTCCCCAAAGGCTGTTGATACCGAGATCAGCTTTATATGCTTCTTCACTGAAAGGTGCCTGTGCCATCTTTGCACGTTCTTCAGCAGTGGCTTCCACTACATCATTATAGAAACCGGGAATGGTGATATGGTTATTTTCATCATAACAGGACGCGATCATCTTTGCCAGCATGGTAGCAGGATTGGCTACAGCGCCACCGTACACGCCACTGTGCAGGTCGCGGTTGGGCCCTGTTACTTCCACTTCAATATAGCTTAGCCCGCGCACCCCAATATCAATAGATGGATTTTCCATGCTCAGCATAGAGGTATCACTGATCAGGATCACATCAGCCTTTAACAGCGCTTTGTTTGCTTTTACAAAAGTGGCTAAATTAGGGCTACCCACTTCTTCTTCCCCTTCGATCAGGAATTTTATATTAACAGGTAAAGTATTAGTCTTTACCATTGTCTCAAGCGCTTTAACGTGCATATAAAACTGCCCTTTATCATCGCAGGAGCCACGGGCGAATATTTTACCATCCCTGATCACCGGTTCAAAAGGGCCACTGTGCCAGAGCTCCAGCGGATCGGGCGGTTGTACATCATAATGGCCATAAACCAAAACAGTGGATTTGGATGGATCAATGGTCTTTTCACCATAAACAATGGGATGGCCTTCAGTTGGATAGATGGTTACTTTACCGGCACCCGCCTCCAGTAAACGTTGTTGCACAGCGTCTGCGCAGCGGATCATATCGGCTTTGTGTTCACTTCTGGCACTTACGCTGGGGATGCGCAACAATGCTAATAACTCGTCAAGGAAGCGGTCTTTATGCTGTTCCTGGTAATCTTTCCAAACCTGCATGGCATCAGTTTTTAGATGATCAGATGAGGGCGCAATTTACACCAATTGATGTTTTTTGTCTGAAATAACATTCTTCAGGGTCCAGTTCAACCGTTGCTTAAAGGGATGCTGCCGTACCTGGCAGTCTTTTTTAGTACAGATGCCGCAACTGAAGGGCAGGCATCCGTCTGTGTGTACGAAGAATTCAATGGCATCTCCGAACTGGTGTTTGATCAGTGCAGACAATGCATCTATTTCTTTGTGTGCTTCATGAAGGTTGAAGTACCAGGGCAGGGTAAAATGACAATCAATGTGCAGGAGGCTGCCATATTTGATCACACGGAGATTATGCAGGTCAATCCAGTTCTCCTGCCTGTTGTCATTCAGTACTTTAATGAACCGGTTCAGTAATTCCATATCCGCTTCGTCCATGATGCCGGCTAAGGAACTGCGTATAATAGTGTAACCATTATAGATGATCACTAAGCTCATTAAAAAAGCGATCACTTTGTCTAACCAGAAAAGATGCGTCACCATCATAATGATCAGTCCTGCAATAACAGCAAGCGTGGAATAAGTATCTATCTGAAGGTGCCTGCCACTGGCTTGCAATGCAAGTGAGTTGTTCTGTTTGCTGATGCGGAGGCAGATAAAACCTGCTGCATAATTGACTGCTGCAGTAATAGCAACAAGCCATAAGCCTTTGTCTAACCGATGCACCGGGTTGTCTTCGATAAGGTTCAATGCTGTTTCATAAACGATCATGATACCGGCAGCAACGATCAATGCCCCTTCCACTGCAGCTGATACAAATTCGGCCTTACCATGGCCGTATGGGTGATCTATATCACGCGGTTTGGCAGCTATATACAAACTGTACAGCCCCACACCTCCGGCTATCACATTAACAATACTTTCCAGCGCATCGGTAAGGATGGCTAAAGAATGAGTGAAATGATAGGCGATGATCTTGGTGGCAAACAGCACAACACTAAGTATGCTGATCCATAGCTGAACACGGAAGTTTTGTCTGGCGGATTGCAAAAAAAAGATGATTTGTTACAAAGATAAGTGGCAAATGTCTGCACTATTCTTTCTTCTGTGAAATCTTCCGGCTTTTTACATTTACATTCACTGGCACTTCTTCCGCAACCATGTACAGCGGGTTGTCATAATGCTGCTTAAAGTGAATGCCATATTCAGCCCTGCTCAAAACGCTTCTGTACAAATTCCCAGTTCACTATATTCCACCAGTTATTGATATAATCGGGACGTTTGTTCTGGTATTTGAGGTAATAAGCGTGCTCCCATACGTCGAGGCCAAGTAATGGTGTTCCTTTAAGCTCACTGACACTCATGAGAGGATTGTCCTGGTTGGGAGTAGAGCCCACTACTAATTTTTTATCGGCATTCAGTACCAGCCATGCCCAGCCGCTTCCAAAACGGTTCTTACCGGCATCGGTGAACTGGGTTTTGAAAGCTTCAAAAGAACCGAAACTATGGTTGATGGCTTCGGCCAGTTTGCCATCGGGTTGTGAAGCTGCGCCCGGCTTCATGCATTGCCAGAAGAGTTCATGATTGTAGTGTCCGCCGCCATTGTTGCGCATTTTGACAGAGTATTTTGAAATATTGCGCAATACATCTTCTAATCTTGCAGTATTGGTATCTACTTTTTCAGCAAGGCAGGCTTCTGCTAAATTTTTTGCATAGCCGGTGGCATGTTTGCTGTAATGTATCTCCATGGTCATGGCATCGATTACAGGTTCCAATGCGTTATAACTGTAAGGTAAAGGATGTTGAGAGAAGACGTTGCTGTCAACCGGAGCTGCTCCTTTCACCAATGAAGGGAGCACACTGAATGACAGACCTGCAGCAACGCCGGCTTTGCCGGTGTTTTTAATGAAATCACGACGGCTTGATTTATTTGTTGACATGATAAAATGGTTTACGAAGATTTTTTTGAGCGCTTAAATTTAACCAAAAACTGCCGCAATTGTTTGAATGTGCGATAATAAAACTCCTGGTTAAATAGTTGTGAATCCCTCATGGCCTTATAAGTCAGGAAAACACCTACTGGAATCAGTATCAGCGTGGATAGCCACATGCCCATAACGGGGCTTAGCTGTTCAGCCCTCGCAAATTTCTCGCCAAACGTGTTGAACAGGTGAAAGCTGACAAAGAAAATAATGGCAAACACCAATGGTGTTCCTAATCCTCCCTTGCGTATGATAGAACCGAGCGGCGCACCAATCAGGAACAGTACCAGGCAGGCGGCAGAAAGTGTAAACTTCCTGTGCCATTCGATCTCGTGCAGGTGAAGTGAGCTGTAACGTTGTGCGTAATCAGTAGCCAGCACACCCAGGTTCCCCTTAACGTTGTTCACGGGGCTGCCGGCGTTTTCCAGTATACTTTGCCTGATGGAATCGGGTAGCAGGTCATCAAACCGTTTCACCTTTTTTTTAATGAAAGCGGTATCGACTTTGGCCCAGCCGGTATCGGCATACCTGGCAAAACGCAGGTAAGGGGTAACTTCATACTGTGTTTTCTTTGTATAAAAAGTATCAATGTGATGAAGGGAGTCGATGGCATGATTCAATTGGCGCACACTCAGCATTTTCGGATCATAAAAAGCACTGTCACCTGTTTTGGTCATCCTGAAACTCTTCAGGTCAAATACTTTTTTATATTCTTTAAAACCCATGCGGATGAATTCTGTGTTGGTGGTGCCACGCTGTCCCCTTTCCTGATAGCGCCAGCCATTCTGTAAAATGAATTCAAGAAAACGTTTGTCCTTCGTAACCCGCATTACGCCGCTTTCTGCCATCAGCATATTATCCTGCAGGCCGTAATTCTTTTCAAACAGTACCACATTATGAATGATACTGTCGTTCTTCTCTTTCTTACCCAGTTTAATCACATACCCATCGATCTTATCATAGAATACGCCTTCTTTAATATCTATTGCCGGTTTGGAAACGATGATATCATATTTAAGTGCAGACAGTTTCAGTTGCGTGACAGGAATTATATTATTGGCAAACAGGAAAGCGAGCCCGCTGATAAAAATGGCGATGACCAGTAAGGGCCTCATAAAACGCAACAAAGGAATGCCCGATGCTTTGATGGCCACCAATTCAAACGACTCACCCAGATTGCCAAAAGTCATGATGGAGGAAAAAAGCAGGGCAAGCGGCAATGCCATCGGCACCCAGAACAGCGTAACCAATCCGATCAGTTTCAGCACTGTAAGAAGATCCAGTCCTTTACCAACCAAGTCATCAATATACAGCCAGAAGAACTGCATCGTCAGCACAAAAAGCGAAATGCTGAACGCAGCAATAAACGGCCCGATGAAAGAACGAACAATAAGTATGTCTAACTTTTTTATCAAATCCTGGCTATATTTAATAGTCTAACACTTAATCATACAAAAGTAATGCTTTCGCCAAAGGAAATAGAACTGGTCAACAATGCAGAACTTATTTTAACAAAGAACAGCATCATCAGGAAAGTGTATGATTTGTTTGGAGAACTGAGTACGCATTACAGGGAAGTGACAGCAGGCTACCCGTCTTTTGCTGCAACTGGCGCATTTGTATTGACGCCTAAAATTGCCAGGGGAGAATATTATGAGGGATTGCCATGGGTTATGCTGGATTATCCGCGTTGTTTTACTACGGACGATGTGTTTGCAGTGCGAAGCTTTTTCTGGTGGGGACATTATTGCAGCATTACACTGCAGTTAGCGGGGAAGTTTCAGCAGCAGTATATGGAAGCCATCGGCCACTATTTCCGGTCAGGAGCCGAAGAGACTAAGGATGAATGGTTCATAGGAATAGGAGCAGATCCGTGGCGACATCATTTCAGAGAGGATAATTACCTGCCGCTAACAGGGCAGGTGCAGGACATTGATATGAAAAGCCTGCCTTATATGAAGCTGGCAAAAAAAATCCCACTGACACAGTGGGGTGCAATACAACCTTTCTTTGAAAAAAATTATACAACCATCGTAGCTATGTTACAGGGATAATGATCGCTCAGGCGCCTAACCGGTGAAACAATTCTTTTACCTGGTATTCCCATAACTGGCTCTGGTCTTTGATCTCACTTTTTTCAGCAAAGTCTTTGATCAGTAAAATAGTTTGATTGGATATTTCGGTCTTTTCAATGCGGAACTCAAAATATTCATTATTGTCGCTATGGTGCCAGTGAAAGCGGATGAACTTATCCTGTTCCTGGTCTACCAGGTCAGCCTTATCGGGCGAACCACCGTTCCATGAAAAGCTATATACATTTTCCCATTCATCAACTTTATCGGCGAACCATTCCTGCAAACCGGCGGGAGTGGCTAAGAATTCGAATAAAATGCCTGGTGAACATCTGACCGGAAACTCCAAAGTAAATAATTGCTTTTTGCTCATTACATTCTCTTTTACTACAAACAATCGTAGGCGTGCAATAATATTAAATAATCCACAGCAGCCAAATGTTTTTTTGCCGATAGGGTTTCCCAAAATCATCTGTATAGCAGAAGATTTTTCATTTTTTACATAAAACATTGTTTATCAATATTTTGTAACAAATATTTTTTTTGATCACGTCGAAAAATTCCTTAAATTGCTTAGTAATAAAGAAGGTGACGCATGTATCGTACCTGTCTTGAAGACAGGGTTGTAACGGAATCTAATTTTTCCCTGAAACAAAATCAACACAGAACCATACAAACCCTAAACTGCTTTTTATGAGCATGCGTCAACTCAAAATCACGAAATCCATCACCAATCGTGAGTCACAAAGTCTCGAAAAATACCTGCAGGAGATAGGGAAGGTTGACTTAATCAGTCCCGAAGAAGAAGTTCAGCTTGCCATGCGTATACGCCAGGGCGACCAGTTTTCGCTGGATCGTTTGATCAAATCCAACCTACGTTTTGTGGTGTCTGTTGCCAAGCAGTACCAGAACCAGGGTTTGACCCTGCCCGACCTGATCAACGAAGGAAACCTGGGCCTGATCAAAGCTGCCCTGCGCTTTGATGAAACGCGCGGGTTTAAATTTATTTCCTATGCCGTATGGTGGATCAGGCAAAGCATTTTACAGGCGCTGGCAGAACAGAGCCGTATTGTACGGCTGCCGCTCAATAAGGTTGGTCTAACCAACCGCATCAGTAAAGCTTATCAGCAATTGGAACAGGAGTTTGAGCGGGAACCCACCGCACAGGAGCTGGCAGATATACTCGAGATCAGTCTCGAAGAAGTGGCTGCCACCATGAGTGTCGGGTTCAGGCATGTGAGCATGGATACACCACTGGCAGAAGGGGAAGATGGTACCCTGATGGATGTGATGGAAAATCCCAATGCAGAAAAAACAGACGAAAAATTAGTCCACCATGAATCACTCCGGATGGAAATAGAACGCAGCCTGAAAACACTGACGGAGCGGCAGAAAGATGTGGTCTGTTTTTTCTTTGGTATAGGGGTGGATCATCCGCTGAGTTTGGAAGACATAGGAGAAAGATTTAATCTCACCCGGGAGCGGGTCAGGCAGATCAAGGATAAAGCGATCACCAAACTGAGAAGTACCAGCCGCTGCAAACATTTAAAGGTATACCTCGGGTAAAACAGATTCGTACTATATTTGCACCTCGTTTAAAGTGAACTTACCGGTTCACTTTTTTATTTGTGAAACCAGTGTACCATGTTTAATTCACTCAGTGAAAAGCTCGAATCGGCGTTTAAGAACCTCAAAGGGGAGGCCCGCATTAATGACCTCAATATTGCCAATACGGTCAAAGATATCCGTCGTGCATTGATTGATGCCGATGTGAATTTTAAAATAGCCAAGGAGTTTACCGATAAGGTGAAGGACAAAGCTGTTGGCGAGAAAGTGATCAACGCCATCAGCCCGGGGCAATTGATGGTAAAGATCGTAAAGGATGAACTGACCGAACTGATGGGCGGAACCGAAGCACAGTTCAATATTACCGGCAATCCCACAGTGATCCTGATCGCGGGTTTGCAGGGCAGCGGTAAAACCACGTTTACCGGTAAGCTGGCGAATTACCTCAAAACAAAAAAAGGAAAATCACCCTTATTGGTCGCTGCAGACATTTACCGTCCTGCTGCGATAGACCAGCTGACTGTGCTGGCGGAGCAGGTAGGGGTTGATATTTACAGTGAGCGTGACAATAAAGATGTTGTTGCGATTGCCCAAAATGCAATCAAAGAGGCCAGGTCAAAGAATAAGAATGTTGTCATCATCGATACCGCAGGCCGCTTAGCCATTGATGAAGTGATGATGACGGAAGTGGCCAATATCAAAGCTGCGGTGAATCCGGCTGAGATATTGTTTGTAGTGGATTCGATGACGGGACAGGATGCTGTCAATACCGCGAAAGCCTTCAACGACCGCCTGGATTTCACTGGTGTGGTACTGACCAAATTAGATGGCGATACCCGTGGTGGTGCGGCCCTTTCTATCAAGTACACAGTGAACAAACCCATCAAGTTTGTGAGCAGCGGCGAGAAAATGGACACACTGGATGTGTTCTATCCCGAGCGTATGGCACAGCGGATCCTGGGTATGGGAGATATTACCACCCTGGTAGAGAAAGCGCAGGCGCAGTTTGATGAGGTCCAGGCCAGGAAGTTGGAGAAAAAGATCCGCAAGAACCAGTTCGATTTCCAGGATTTTTTAGACCAGTTGCAGCAGATCAAGAAAATGGGTAACCTGAAAGACCTGATGGGAATGATCCCAGGTGTGGGAAAAGCCATCAAGGATGTAGATATCAATGATGATTCCTTCAAGGGCATAGAAGCTATGATCAATTCCATGACCCCATTTGAAAGGGCCAATCCCGATGCCCTGACCCCGGCCCGCAGGCAGCGTATTGCCAAAGGAAGCGGGAAGGATATGACGGAACTGAATGCCTTCATGAAGCAGTTCGAACAGATGAAACAAATGATGAAAATGATGAATAATATGCCGATGGGCGGTCGTTTTCCGGGCATGAAACGCTGATTTTTAAATAATAACAAAGCCTTAAAGGAATAGCTTGGATTTTTACTATTTTAGGGCTACTTTTGCAGTCTATTTTGTCAACCTAATTTCTTAACGCCTTTAAATTTCTATTTAACATGGCAGTAAAAATGAGACTACAGAGACACGGTAGCAAAAAAAGGCCTTTCTACTTTATCGTAGTTGCCGATGCCCGTGCTCCAAGAGATGGTAAGTTCATCCAGAAGATTGGAACTTACAACCCGCTGACTGTACCAGCCACTATCCAGTTAGACCGTCAAAAAGCGCTGGAATGGCTGAACAAAGGTGCTCAACCCACCGATACAGTTCGCCGCATTCTCTCTTTCAAGGGAGTATTGTACCTGAAGCACCTGTTAAGGGGTGTGAAACTGGGACTGTTTGATGATGCTGCTGCAATGACCAAATTCCAGGCATGGCACAATGAGCATGAAGCAAACATTTCCCGTCGTAATGAAGAGCACAGAAAAGCCCAGAGAGCCCGTAAAGCTTACACACCGGTAGTTAAAAAGGTGCAAAGCAAACAGGAAGAAGCTACTGAAGGCCCTGCTGAAGCTTAGTAGGATCAACAATATTCCAGAAAGCCCCAACAGCAATGTTGGGGCTTTTTTATGTCTGATGTCTGATTTTTCGATGTCTGATATAAGAATTGTTCGTTGTTTTTGAGTTTTAATACCTGCTTCTTTAGTTTTGAAGGGAAATTGATGTTAAACGGTTTTCAAATCAGACACGAGAGATCATCAAATCAGACATTATTTCATGAGTGAATACATCAACATAGGCCGTATTGTTGCCAGTTTTGGACTGAAAGGTGAAGTCATACTGAAACATGCTTTGGGAAAAAAGAGTACGTTGAAAAGTGTGGAGACCTTATTTATTGAAGAAAGAAAAGGAGCTTACCTGCCTTATTTTATGGAATCAGCCAGGGCTAAGGATCATGAAGAGACCTATGTAAAACTGGAAGGTGTTGATACCAAGGAATCAGCCAATCGTCTGGCTTCCCGTAATGTATGGCTAATGGAAGATGATTTCAGGAAACTGGCAGGTAAATCGGCACCCATTTCATTGTTAGGTTATCAACTCATTACGGAGGATGAAAAACTGGGGCCGATAGAAGAAGTCATAGAACAACCCCACCAGGTGCTGCTCCGCATCAGCCTCGATGGCAACGAAGCGTTGATACCCCTGCACGAAGAAACACTTGATGGCATTGACCATGATAAAAAAGAAGTACACGTAACCTTACCCGACGGATTGCTGGACATTTATCGTCATTCATAAAATACCACGGATCCCGGATATCAGATCCTCCGCGTCTCCCGATTGTGTAATTTAGTAGTACCGCTATGTCTGCCCCGCAACGATATATTGCCCACTTTGACCTCGACTCTTTTTTTGTGAGTGTGGAAATGCTGCTCGATTCTTCCCTGAAGGGTAAAGCGGTCATTGTAGGCGGCAGCAGGGAACGGGGCGTGGTCGCTGCCTGCAGCTATGAAGCAAGGAAATTTGGTGTGCACAGCGCCATGCCTATGAAGATGGCGATGAAATTATGTCCGCATGCGATCCTTGTAAAAGGTACCCGCAGCATGTATACCAAGTATTCAAGGTGGGTAACCGAGATCATTGCCGCCAAAGCGCCTTTGTTTGAGAAAGCTTCTATTGATGAGTTTTATATTGACCTGACCGGGATGGATCGTTTTTTTGATCCCTATCAGTGGACAATAGACCTCAGGGAGGAGATCATTGAGAAAACGCAATTGCCGATCTCATTTGGATTAGCTACCAACAAAATGGTTGCAAAGATCGCTACTGACGAAGCCAAACCCAATGGCTACCTGTTTGTACAGCCAGGCATGGAAAAACAGTTCCTGGCCCCGCTGCCGGTAAATAAATTTTCCGGCGTGGGTGAGCAGACCTTCCTGCTGCTGAAATCGATGGGCATCCATACCATTCACGATCTCAGTGAAACACCTGCTGAAGTGCTGGAAAAAAAATTAGGCAAACACGGCGCTGACCTCTGGAAAAAATCCCAGGGCATACACCATAGCCCTGTACAACCTTACCAGGAAGCCAAATCCATCTCAAACGAAAATACCTTTGATGAAAATACGGGGGATGTTGATTTCCTGCTTCGGGAACTGGTACGTATGACCGAAAGAGTGGCATATGAATTAAGGCAGGATGGGAAGCTGACAGGCTGCATAGCTGTTAAGATCCGGTACCCCGATTTTGAAACTACTTCCCGGCAGACTACCATTGATTATACGCTGCGGGATGATGAATTAATACCCGTTGCTATGGATCTTTTTCATAAGTTGTACCGGAAAGACAGGCCGGTCAGGCTACTGGGGGTAAGGCTGAGCGAATTGACCAACCACGCCGTGCAGGGCAGTTTGTTTGATGATGCAGCAAAAAAGAACAAACTCTACCAGGCCATTGACGGGGTAAAGAACAAGTACGGAAAGGATGCTTTGCAAAAGGCAAGAACAGTAAAAAAAGGCCTTTAGGCCGTGCGCAGGTTATTTTTTTATTAATCAGTCTACTTATTTGGTAGGAAATACTTAGTTTTGTAACCTATTTTTGTCATCCAAAATCAAATACCATGAGTTTACGTTTAGGAGATGCTGCTCCGAATTTCAAAGCCAGCACTACTGCAGGCGATATCGATTTCCATGAATTTTTAGGCAATAGCTGGGGAATACTGTTCTCGCACCCGGCCGATTATACGCCTGTATGTACTACCGAACTTGGTAAAACCGCCCTGTTACAGGGAGAGTTTGAGAAACGTAACGTAAAAGTACTGGCATTGAGTGTAGACCCGTTGGATAAACACAAAGGCTGGGTAAATGATATCAATGAAACACAACAGGTATCTGTAGGTTTCCCCATCATAGCCGATGAAGATAAAAGCATTGCCAATGCTTATGGCATGATCCACCCCAATGCATCTGAAACATTTACTGTCCGCTCTTTGTTTGTGATCGGGCCGGATAAGAAGATCAAACTCACTTTGACTTACCCTGCTTCTACCGGAAGAAACTTCCATGAAGTACTGCGCGTGGTTGATTCTTTACAGCTGACTGCCAATTACAGCGTGGCTACGCCTGCCGACTGGAAAGAGGGTGAAGATGTGATTGTAGTTCCTGCTGTGAGTACTGAAGATGCCATTAAAAAATTCCCTAAAGGTGTGAAAGTGGTAAAGCCTTATTTGCGTTATACGCCACAGCCTAATAAATAAGATTATTGAGCAAGCATCGAGAGGCTTTTTACTTAGCCATGGCCCCGGTCTTTACCGGGGCCTTTTTTATCTTACCGCTTCATCATTCAGGAGTTCTCTTTATCTTTCAGTAAACTATTATCACATGAGAAAATTGCTGATGCTGCTTTTTGCTGCCTGTTTGATGAATGTATTGACTGCGCAACGTACCATTATTCATTGCGGTCAACTGGTTGATGTGAAGAATCTCCGGGTACTCAGGGAAATGTCGGTCATTGTTGAAGGCAATAAAATTGCTGATGTGCAGCAGGGATATGTTACAGCGGCTGCACCCGACCAGGTGATTGATCTTAAGAACAGAACGGTTATGCCCGGGCTGATCGATATGCATGTACACATGGAGAGCGAGACCAATCCCAATAATTACCTCAATGGTTTTACCTGGAATGCATCCGATTATGCTTTTCAATCCGTGGTGTTTGCCGAACGTACTTTGATGAGTGGATTTACAACAGTAAGAGACCTGGGTGGTACCGGCGCTAACATCTCGTTGCGTAACGCCATTAATAAAGGATGGGTAAAAGGCCCGCGGGTATATACGGCAGGTAAAGCCATTGCTACCACCGGGGGACATGCAGATCCTACCAATAATTACCGCAAGGACCTGATGGGAGACCCCGGGCCAAAAGAAGGAGTGGTGAACGGGGTGGATGATTGTGCGAAAGCAGTTCGCCAGCGTTATAAGGAAGGATCGGACCTGATCAAGATTACGGCAACAGGTGGTGTGCTGAGCATGGCGAAAGACGGAAGCGGCGCGCAGTTCACGGAAGCAGAAGTTCGCGCCATTGTAACCACTGCCAAAGATTATGGGTTTAAAGTGGCTGCTCATGCACATGGTGCGGAAGGAATGAAACGGGCAGTATTGGGAGGTGTCAATTCCATTGAGCATGGGACCTATATGAATGATGAAGTGATAGAGCTGATGAAACAAAAGGGAACCTATCTCGTACCAACGATCATAGCAGGGAAATCGTCTGCGGATTCTGCCAAAAAACCGGGTTACTATCCTGAAATAGTAAGGGCCAAAGCGTTGGTAGTCGGAAATTATATCCAGGCTACTTTTGCCAAAGCATACAAAGCAGGCGTCAAGATTGCTTTCGGAACCGATGCAGGCGTCTATGCACATGGCAAGAACTGGATGGAGTTTGTGTATATGACCGAAGCCGGTATGCCAATACTGGAAGCCATCAGGGCTGCTACCTTAAGCGCCTCGGACCTGTTAGGCGATGACCGGTTGGGTGTGATTGAAAAAGATAAACTGGCAGATATTGTAGCTGTGGACGGTGATCCTGTTAAAGATGTAAGCAGTATGGGAAAGGTGACATTTGTAATGAAGAACGGCGCGGTGTATAAGCATGAATAAACCTTCAGGTCTTCCATTTTCTCAGCTGTTGCAGTAATGCCCGCAGGTCTTTCGGGATATCTGCTTCCAGTTCAAAGTTTTCGCCGTTCAGCGTAAATTTTATCCGGTGTGAGTGAAGGGCTAATCTTGCCAGCAGCGGCCGCTCTTCTTCGGCTGACTTAGACAGCTTGAATTTCTTTTTTAAGGAAGAGAGCAGCACAGGTTTTGGATCGCCGTATAGTTCATCGCAGGCAATGGTGTGGCCTATGTGTTGCATGTGCACGCGTATCTGGTGTGTCCGGCCTGTATGTATGCGGAACTGTACCCAACTGTACATGCGGAATGATTCCAGTACTTCATAATCGGTTAAGGAAGGTTTCCCTTTCACATGCGTCATCATTTTAGCCGCCTTGCCCGGATGTTCCATAATGGCCGAATCGATACTTCCGGATGCATTCACCAGGGTACCATTGACCAATCCCACATAGTACTTCTCCACATCCCTTCCTTCAAACAACTGAGAGAGCTGCTTGTGTGTATTCTCATCTTTGGCAAACACAATAATGCCACTGGTGTCTTTGTCTAACCGGTGAACGGTGTACACATTGCCATAACGCTCTTTCAGTATGTCTTTTAACGACAGTTCCTGTCCCAGCCTGTCCGGTATACTCAGCAGGCCCGAGGGTTTATTGACTGCAATGAACTGATCGTTTTCGAAAATGATATCCAGCTTCATATAACTGCTTAACTGCCGGTGTTATTGATTTTTGTTTTTGCGAACGAACGAGTTGTTCATGAACTTCAGCAGGCGCACTTCTTTCTCGTTGAGGAAACGCCACTTGCTGCGGTCCACATTTTTCTTGGTAAGGTTGGCAAACATAACCCTGTCCAATCCTTTTACATCATAGCCCAGGTGTTCAAAAATGCGGCGTACGATGCGGTTACGGCCGCTGTGTATTTCAACACCTACGATATGTTTATTTTTCGGGTCGGCATAGCCGGCTGCGTCTGCGGCCACAAAGCCATCTTCGAGGGTTACACCACTCAGGATGGTTTCCAGGTCCTGTTTGGTAACCGGTTTATCCAATGTTACTTCATAGATCTTTTTTACTTCGAAAGAAGGGTGGGTTAATTTTTGTGCCAGCTCGCCGTCATTGGTAAGCAATAATACGCCTGTTGTATTGCGGTCGAGCCTGCCTACAGGATACACACGTTCAGGTGTGGCGCCTTTGATCAGGTCAAGCACTGTCTTCCTTCCCTGTGGGTCATTGGAAGTAGTGATAAAGTCTTTGGGCTTGTTCAATAAAATATAAACGGCATTCTTTTGCAAAAACACCTGCTTGCCTTTCACGATCACTTTGTCTTTGCCGGTAACTTTATAACCCGGCTCAAATACCTTATCGCCATTCACCGTTACTTTCCCTTCTTTGACTAATTCTGCGGCTTCTCTTCTGCCACAAATACCGGCATGTGCAATGAACTTGTTCAAAGGCATGAGTGCAGCGTCTGTGGTTTGCAGTCTGTGATCAGGGGTTGGAGGCTGGCTACCAGTTGCAGGCTCTTTTTGCTTTGTATACTTTATCTTTTGTTCTGCGCTATCTTTTGAGTCCTGTTTTCTGAGTCCTGTTTTTTTACTTTTAAATGTCGGTTGTTGATTTTTGTCTTTCGCCTTTTGCCTTTCATCCTTCTTGTCGGCATCTATTCCGCGTATCTTATCGAGCTTTTTCTTTCTCATTTCCTCACCTGCAGCCCTTGCGTCTGCTTTGATCTTTTTCTTTTCCTGGCGGAAAGCTTCTTTAATGGCGCTGCCTTTTTTCTGGTTGGCAAACTTGCTGAAGTTGTCGGTACGTTTTTGCATGTATGATGTTTTGCTGTTTTTCAACAGGAACTGCAAAGGTAACAAATAAAGCCGGGTAAGAGGAATCGCAAATGCCAGGGTAACTTAGCATTACTATGGGGCAACCAGTACCAGCACTAAAAAGTTTTTTGACAGCAGGATAACAATATGCGGCATTCCTGCAGCTGCGGGCTACAAAAAGAGTACAGAAATATCACTATGCTAACTAATACACCCATTTATATTTGGGCAAGCCCGTAAGTATATGAGAATCACATCTTTTGCAATAATACACTCGTTCGAGGTCAATGCTCTTAATATCCTTAACTCGTTGCGGAATGTTTTCTAAGCTAACAAGCATAGCCCATCTGCAGACTTACTTGACAACGACACCCTGCGACTTCAAACTTCCCCGTTTTCTCTCTTTGGAAAAAATTTTTTTGCAAAAAAATTTGCGAAACCGAATAGTTGCACATATATTTGCAGTCAATCGGTTTCGCATAATGTAAATACCCAACAATATGAGACGAGACATTTTTCAGGCAATAGCCGACCCGACAAGGCGGGCAATTATTACCTTAATTGCATTGCAGGCAATGACACCAAACGCCATTGCCGACAACTTCAACACTACCCGGCAATCTGTTTCTAAACACCTTCGCATACTCACAGAATGCGAACTAGTGAAACAGAAACAAGAGGGCAGAGAAATTTACTACTCGCTCGAAATTGAAAAAATGAAAGAGATTGATAAATGGCTTAACCAATTCAGAAAAATTTGGGAAACCCGGTTTAATCAACTCGACAAAGTATTAGCAATAATTAAAAAACAGAAAAAATGAAAAACAGTTTGCTATTTGATTTTACCGTTGACAAAGCAGCAAAAACGGTATTCGTAAACAGAGAATTTGCCGCCAGCCTTTCGCTGGTATGGGATGCTTTTACCAAACAAGAAATTCTTGACCAATGGTGGGCACCTAAGCCCTGGGCCTCAAAAACAAAATTGATGAATTTTGAAGTTGGCGGACGAAGATTTTATGCTATGGTAAGCCCGGAAGGACAAGAACATTGGTCAATTCAGAAATTTACTTCCATTAGTCCAAAAACAAATTTCAAAATGTCGAATGCTTTTGCAGACAAAGATGAAAACCCTGAATTGCCAGGTTCTGATTGGGATTTGAATTTCAGCGAACAAAACGGAACGACAAAAGTCAGTATTACTATTAAAAATGAGTCTCTTGCCCGCTTAGAGAAGATGGGCTTCCAGGGAGGATTTACTATGGGCTTACAACAGTTGGACGAACTACTATTAACATTGAAGAATAAATAGGTAAAGGATTAAGACGTAATCGCCACCTTGAATTGTCGCTTTTAGCCCCTTTTATATCTAAGATGGCGACTTAGTTTTGGAAACAAATTGTTGAACTATGCGTAAGTTAATAATGAAGATGTCGATCTCTGTCGACGGTTTTGTCGGTGGCCCTAATGCGGAGCCTGACTGGATTTTCAAGAGCTCGGATGAAGCTTCAAGAGCATGGTCCGTCGAACGAATCCGGGAGGCAGGCCTGATTGTCATGGGCAGGAAGACCTTTGAAGTGATTGGCTCCTACTGGCCGACTGCAACAGGTCCTTTTGCCGCGCCGATGAACGAGATACCCAAGGCAGTCTTTACCCAAAATGGATTTAAAAGCAGCATTTTGCCTAATGCAGAGCTGTTGCCCGCTGCGGCGTCCTGGGCGGACGCGCGGGTTTTCGACGGTGATCTTGCCGATGGGATAAAGAAACTCAAATCCGAGCCAGGGAAACCGATCTGTGCGATTGGAGGTGCCGGATTTATGCGGAGCCTGATAGCGACGGGGCTGATAGATGAATACCATTTGGTTACTCATCCCTTGGTTTTGGGCGAGGGTCTGGCGATCTTCAATGGCGTTGCACGGCCACTAGACCTCAAGTTGGTGGATGCAAAAGTATTCCCGGGAGGAATTATTGCACACACCTACCGCATCTAAGGACTTATGTTTGAATAAATAAACCGCCATTCCCCGTTTTATTTACACTTTGCTGTTACTGCTGTTCACCGCAGCAGGCGCCTATTCGGTGAAGATTTTGCGGGGTGAGCGATTTTGACCTTAGATTTGTGAGATTAACTTTTGCCTTTCATCCCTCTCCCCGCATCCTCGTTAGTGACCCTCTTTATTAGCTAATTGTCCGCATGCTGCATCAATATCTTTACCGCGGCTCCTTCTCAGTCTTGCGTTCACGTGGTTGGATTCAAGGATATCCATAAACTGCTGGATGCCGTCTTCATCCGGCCTCGTAAACTGGAAGGCATCAATGGTATTGTATTCAATGATATTGATCAGGTCTGCCGGAACCTGGCGATAGATCTTTGTCAGTTCTTCCGCATCTTTCCGGCTGTCGTTCAGGTCTTTGAACAGGATGTATTCCAATGTGATTTCGTTGCCTGTCTGCTTATAGAAATAATTCAGCGCTTCAACCAGTGCTTTGATATTGTTGGATTCGTTGATGGGCATGATCTCATTGCGTTTCTCATCGTTGGCTGCGTGCAGCGACAGCGCCAGTTTGAAACGTACTTTATCATCTCCCAATTTTTTGATCTGTTTGGCCACACCGGCGGTGGAAACAGTAATCCGGCGCGGGCTCATGAACAGTCCGTCTTCGGCAGTGATCCTTTCAATGGCTTTGAGCACATTATTGTAATTGAGCAGTGGTTCGCCCATGCCCATGAAAACAATATTGGTTAGTTTCTGGTTATATTCTTTCAGGCTTTGTGCATTGATGAGTACTACCTGGTCATATATCTCATCGTAAGTAAGGTTCCTTTTACGCTCCATATAGCCCGTTGCACAGAATTTACAACTCAGGCTGCAACCGATCTGCGAAGAAACGCAGGCTGTTTTGCGATCTTCAGTAGGGATGAGTACGCCTTCCACCAGGTGGTGGTCAAATGTTATGAAACGGCTTTTCACTGTACCATCATTGCTGTGTTGTGTAGCATCCACTTTAAGGGCGGGAAGCGAAAAATCATTGCTCAGTTTGGTACGCAGGTCTTTGCTCAGGTTGGTCATGTCATCAAAGCTGTGTGCATGTTTGAGCCAGAGCCATTCATGCACCTGTTTCACCCTGAATTTTTTTTCACCAATCTGTTCAAAATAGGTTTCCAGGTCGGCTAAACCCAGGTGCCTGATGTTTTGTAACTGCGTATTCATGCTGCAAAGATACCCCCTAACCCCCTGAAGGGGGAATTTTTATGTTACTAACGCTATCTTGCGCAACAATTCAATATTTTTTAGAACAATAATTACCTGTATGAAAACCTGTTATGTAATAGATGCTGTAAGGACACCGATTGGCCGTTATGGGGGAAGACTGAGTAACACGAGACCGGATGACCTGCTGGCCCATGTCATCACTGCATTGCTGCAGCGCAATCCTGGCATTGATGTGAGGGACATAGAAGACGTGATAGCCGGTGCAGCCAACCAGGCAGGAGAGGACAACCGCGATGTGGCCCGTATGGCTGCATTATTAGCGGGCTTACCGGTAAGTGTCGGGGGTAATACTGTTAACAGGCTTTGTGCCAGCGGATTGCAGGCAGTCATGGATGCAGCAAGGGCTGTCATGTGCGGCGAAGGAATGCTCTATATTGCCGGCGGTGTGGAAAGCATGACCAGGGCGCCTTTTGTTACTGCGAAAAGCGAGGGGGCATGGAGCAGGAAAACGGAAACGCACGATACCACCATCGGCTGGAGGTTTACCAATAAGAAGCTAGCAGCCATGTATCATCCTTTCAGCATGGGGGAAACAGCAGAGCATGTAGCAAAGCGATGGGAGATCGGCAGGGAAGAGCAGGACCTGTTTGCTTTGGCATCACAGGAAAAATATGCAGCCGCACTGGCCGCGGATAAATGGGATGATGAAATTGTTGCAGTGGAAATGGTGAATGATAATATGGTGAACTGGTTTGTGCAGGATGAGCATCCGCGACAAACATCCCTGGAGAAATTAGCGGGACTGAAACCTGCTTTTGCCAAGGACGGAACTGTTACTGCGGGTAATTCTTCCGGTATCAATGATGGCGCTGCTGCCTTGTTGCTCGCCAGCGAAGAAGCGGTGAAATTATTCAACCTGCAGCCTTTGGCAAGGGTGGTGAGCATGGGTGTTGCCGGCGTGGATCCTGCCATCATGGGTATAGGACCCGTACCGGCTTCACAGAAAGCGTTGCTGCGCGCAGGGCTGAAAGTGAACGACCTTGACCTCATAGAATTGAATGAGGCATTTGCTTCACAAAGTATTGCCTGTATACGTGAGCTTGAATTAGATGGCAAAAAGGTAAATGTCAATGGCGGGTCCATTGCATTAGGGCACCCGCTGGGTTGCAGCGGTGCACGCATATCAGCCACGCTGTTGCATGAAATGCATCGCCGGCAAATGAAATACGGACTCGCCACTATGTGTGTAGGCGTTGGCCAGGGCGCTGCAGTGGTGTACGAAGGTTGTTAGCTTAGCGGTAATAGGTTTCATCTAAGTAAAACAATCCATCTGCTTTCTGCCAGTACCAGAATTTTTTCCGGTAGATAATATATTTTCCCCTGGCGCTTTTTGAAACATATCCATCAGGGACATACAATACTTTTGGCGGTATCATTTTGAAACGATAGACCAGGTTTTTTTTCTGATCGGGTGTAAATGACCTTGCGAGCTTTGAGTAATTAAGTTTTGCTGCGATGTCGGGCGGCAATTTATTTTTCCAGGTAACAATATTGCCTGACCCATCCACCACGATCATCGGGCTTCCCATGGCGGCCGGCGCAGGCGTCGCAGCAGAATCCACCGGCATGGGCGGATTATTGGGTACGGGCGACACAGGTTTGGGAGGAACAATAACAGTGGGCGGAAGGTTGTTCCCGGAGGGATGTGTTTTCCTGTTGCAACCTGCAAATATTAGAACAGCCACAACCGGCAACAGAGATAATTTTCGCATAATCAGGCATTTTAACCGGTTATCAGCTACCGAATACTGTGCCAGAATTATGGCGCAACCCGCTCAGGGTTCAGGAAAAGAAATTTACCAACTGCGACTGTTCCAGGGTTTGCTGTTTCCCTTCCAGCAGGTTCTTAACAACGCAGTTACCTTCTTCTAATTCTTTGCTGCCGATGATCACTGCAAAGGGTATTTGTTTTTTCTCGGCGTATTTGAATTGCTTGTCGAATTTGGCATTTTCATGGTACAGCTCACAGGCAATGCCTTTTTCCCGCAGTTGCTGCATCAACGCAAATGCTTTCCTGCTTTCCGCACCGCCCAGGTTGAAGAACAAAACCCTGGTACCTGCCTGTACGGTTTCGGGGAACAGTTGCAGTTCTTCCATGACATCGTAGATCCTGTCCACCCCAAAGCTGATACCCACCCCTGGTACATTGGGAACGCCGAACAAACCGGTGAGGTCATCATACCTTCCGCCACCGCCAATACTGCCCATCTGAACATCTAGGGCCTTTACTTCAAAGATGATACCGGTATAGTAGTTGAGGCCGCGGGCCAAAGTGAAATCGGTTTGGAGTCTGGCGTTGGTGGTTTGTGGCTGTGCGTAGTTGAGTACGTGTTCAATTTCTGCAATACCATGCTTTGCGGTCTCGTTATTACCGAGCAGGGTTTTCAGCCGGCTGATTTTTTCAGCATCGTCTCCCTCGATGGTTAAATATGCTGCTATGATGGCTACCTGTTGTGCATCCAATCCCCGCTGGGCAAGTTCTTCTTTTACTTTTTCGGGGCCAATCTTATCTAATTTATCAATGGCGATGGTGATGTCGGTCATCTTGTGGGCGCCGCCACATACTTCTGCCAGTGCAGCCAATATCTTTCTGCTGTTAATGCGTATCGTTACGGGTACACCCAGTTTTGCAAAAACAGTGGCGTAGATATGGGCAAGCTCTACTTCATTCAATAAACTATTGCTGCCCACCACATCGGCATCACATTGGTAAAATTCGCGGTAACGGCCCTTCTGTGGCCTATCGGCACGCCATACAGGTTGCACCTGGTAGCGTTTGAAAGGCAGCGTGAGTTGTCCGTAATTCATGGCAACATAACGTGCAAAAGGAATGGTGAGGTCATAACGCAGGGCTCTTTCCGTAATGCCCTTGGTATTCTTTCCGGCCAGTACCTTGTCAAAATCAGTTTTCGCCTGGTCATGCTTGGCGGGGTTGTCCAACCCGTTATTGAGTATTTTGAAGATCAGTTTATCGCCCTCTTCGCCATATTTACCCATCAGCGTATCCAGGTTCTCCATGGCCGGGGTTTCCAAAGGCTGAAAACCGTACAGTTCAAATACAGAACGGATGGTATTGAAAATATGATTGCGTTTACGTACAACAGCAGCGCTGAAATCTCTGGTTCCTTGTGGTAAGCCCGGTTTGCTCATGAGCGGTAACCTTGTTTAAGATAATAGAAAATAAAAACTTATCATATAATTAGTGAATGTGCTAATGTGTAATGGTCATCTTTTTCACATACCATCAGGATATTCATAGCGGCAAAGATAAGGTTCGGGCAGGATTCCGTTTACTAACAAGCGGTAACATAGGTAATATAATAGTAGTAAATATTATTATGGAAATCCCTCAACCGCAGCATCTTAATTGCGAGAGAAGGATTTTGTTTGAAATTGCAGCCGTTTTGTACGGCACAAATTCAATTATTAACTAAATTGCCCACCCCTGGGTTTTCAACCTGTTGTTAAATGGAAAACGAGTTCAGAGACAAACGGCAAAAAAGTTATACTTTGATGCGCCGGATATATGACTTTACCATGGCTATCCTCATACTGGGAATGGCAGTGGTGATGTTGGGCGCAAAGAAATTGAATATCGAAGAGTTGATCAGTGTTGATTCCTCCTTCAGGTATTTGTTTGGCGGGATATGTTTGCTGTATGGCGGGTTCAGGTTGTATAGAGGGTTTAAGCGTGATTATTAAAGATGAAGAAAGGTCTGTTAAATAGTGGATGGATAATCGTGTTAATGGTATTGGGGGCCTGTCAGTCAAACCCCGGCGCCGATACAAGAGACACGCCTGAAAAAGGAACCATTCGCATCAGTGTGGATGAGAGTTTTAAACCGGTGATTGAAGAACAGATCAGGGTACACCATTCTTCTTTCCCCCAAACGACCATCGATGTGTCATACAAGTCTGAAGCAGCCTGTTTTCGCGACCTGCAGTCAGATAGTACGCGGATGATCATTGTAGCAAGGGGTTTAACAAAAGAAGAAGCATCGTTCTATGATAATAAGCTGTCCTTCCCACCACAATATGGTGTGCTGGCCTATGATGCAGTAGCTGTTATTGTGAACAGGGAAATGAAGGATAGTGTTTTTACCATAGAGCGGTTGAAGAATATCCTGAGCGGTAAAGAGAAGCTGGTAGCGGTGATGGACGGACAAAATGCAACGAGTACTGTACGGTTTTTGCAAGACAGTGTGCTGAAAGGAGCTGCATTCGGCAGTAATGTGGTTGCAGCGCAGCATAGCGAGGAAGTAGTGGACCTGGTATCAAAAAGAACAGATGTGGTTGGGTTCGTGGGACTTAGCTGGGTGGGAGACAGCTACGATCCAAAACAGGTGGCTTATTTGAAGAAAATACGACTTGGGTTAGTGGAATGCGTTAAATGTACCGAGAAAGATGTATTTGCCAAACCTTCACAGGCAAGTATCAGCTATGGTCAATACCCATTGGCACGTCCCTTGTATTATATTCTGAAAGAAAATGCCGCCGGGCTCGGAACAGGTCTGATGAATTTCCTGAGCTTGGAACGCGGGCAGCTGATTTTCAGGCGGGCATTCCTTGTTCCGGCAAAAATGGTATTCAATAAACGGAGGAGCACGATAAAAGAAAGCGATTAACACAACAACTATAAAAACCGACAAATGAAGAAGACCGTAACACTGGTGTTGACAGCATTGCTTTTGGGGCAGTGTTTGATGGCGCAGCTGGCTGAGGGGATCAAGAACCTCAACTATGAAAAGAACAACACAGCAAGAGAGATCTTGAAGAAAGCGTATGATGCCAATCCAAAAGATCCCCAAACGATCTACTGGTATGGTCAATCCCTCATCTCACGTAACAGGGACCTTACCAAGGACGATATCAAAGCCGCCAGGGATGTGTACCAGAAAGGGCTGGCAGATATAGGCAGCAATGCCTGGTTGCTGGTTGGTATTGGACACCTCGATTTACTCGAAGGTGGTGATATCAATGCCGTCAAACAGAAATTTGAACAGGCCATCACTGCTACCATAGAAACAAGGGGCAAAAACAAGGGTAAGCCTAATGCAGCCATCCTCAATGCCATTGGCCGGGCCAATGCAGATGGTGACAGTAAAATAGGCGACCCGGCATATGCCATTGATAAACTGAAACAGGCGGCTGCCATTGATCTTACCAATCCCGATATCCTCATCAATATGGGTATCAACTACCTGAAAATGGGTGGCGAGAATGGCGGTGAAGCGGTAAAAGCCTACCAGGAAGCACTGGCACGCGATCCTAAAAATGCCCTTGCCAAATATAAAATAGGCAGGATTTATCAAAGCCAGAATAACAAAGACCTGCTTGAGCAGAATTATAAAGAAGCGATCGCTGCCGATCCCTCATTTCCACCAGTGTATTTTGCATTGTACCAGTATTATGCAGAAAAGGATGTAGCCCAGGCAAAAGACTACCTGGATAAATTCGTAGCTACCGCTGATAAAGATCCAAAAAATGATTTCTTCCTGTCAGAATACCTGTTCCGTGCAGGAAGGTACAATGAAAGTATAGCCAAAGAAAAAGAACTGGAAGCCAGCGCGGGTTTGGCTGCAGTGCCACGTTTAAGCGTTCAGTACGCTTATAACTATGACCGCTTGGGCGATTCTGCACAGGCAAAAACACATCTTGAAAAATTCTTTGCTTCTGCCCCTGCCAGCGAAATTCAGCCTACAGATTATGAACTTGCAGTGAAAGTATTTTCCAAATTCCCCGGAAATGAGGCAAAAACAGTGGGTTACCTGGAAAAAGCCATCCAGAATGATACTTCCAAAGTAAACAAGATCAATTATATGGGCCAGGCTGCGGCGATGTATGAAAAAGCAAAAATGTACAAAGAACAATTCGACTGGCTGCAGAAGCAATTTAACCTCAAAGGTGGTACTATGAGCGAATTTGATTACTACAAATTCACCAGTACAGCGCTCAATGCCAAAGAATATCCTTCAGCCATTGAACTTTCAAAGAAATACTTAGCAGCGTTTCCTGAAAAGCCACAACCTTACAGCTTCCTGAAACGTGCAGCACTGGGTTCAGATCCTGATACGTCAAAGGGACTGGCACTGGAACCATTGGATTACCTTGATTCTTTCTATGCAAAAGACAAAGAGAAGAACAAAAAGCAAATATTCCTGAATCTTTACTACAGGTTGCAGTATTATGTGAACAAAGCAAAAGAATTAGACAAAGCACTGGAAGTAACGGATAAAATGCTTCTTTTATATCCAGAACCAGGTGAAGAGAACAAGTATGCTACCGATACCAGGGGAACCATTGCAGAGGCACTTAATAAATCAAAGCAGCCCGCAAAACCCAGTAATAAACAAACCAGCAGTACGGGATCGACCAAGGGTGGGCCCAAACCCGCCAGTAATACCAGCACTTCTCCCAAATAAATAAAATAAATAAAGAAAAAGCTCCCCATAACAGGGGAGTTTTTCTTTTATATCTCCTGCTGGCTTATTTTTGCTGCTCAATTAATGTTTTAACATGAACTGGCTTTCCTTGTTCTTAGATGCCGGCGATTCCAATGCCGCCAATTATTTACCTATCGGGATACAGTTGATCTTTGCAGCCGGCTTTGTAGCCACCATGATCGGCGTATCGCAATGGGTGGGGCCTAAGCGCAAAACGACGGATAAATTAGAAACTTTTGCCAGTGGTATTGAAACCCACGGCGATGCCCGCCAGCCGATGGCCATCAAATATTTCCTGGTTGCCATCCTGTTTGTACTATTCGATGTGGAAGTCATCTTCTTCTATCCCTATGCAGTCATCTTCAGGGAACTGGGCTGGGCCGGCTTTACAGCAGTATTGATGTTTGTTGCTTTCTTTATTATAGGATTTATTTATATCATTAAGAAAGGAGCATTGATATGGGAAGATTAGCAGGCTTTTCATTATTAACAACTAAGATTTTTCATTAGTATGTACACAAACCAGCCGGAAACGGCGATTTAATGTTACATTACTAATGACAATGTTCAGTCATTAATTACTAATATATGCGTCCTGTACGATTTAATATTCACCCGATAGAAGCCAGGCTGAGTGATGCTGTTGCAATGGGAGAAGCTCCGGAAGGTTATTCCGGGGAAGGATTTTTTAGCACCAACCTGAGCAGTGTAGTAGGGCTTGCCCGTAAAAACTCACTCTGGCCGCTACCCTTTGCCACTTCCTGCTGCGGTATTGAATTCATGGCTACTATGGGATCACATTACGATCTTGCCCGTTTCGGTTCTGAAAGGGTGGGATTCTCTCCCCGCCAGTGCGACCTGCTGATGGTAATGGGTACCATTGCCAAGAAAATGGCCCCTGTTTTACGCCAGGTATACCTGCAAATGGCAGAACCACGGTGGGTAATAGCTGTAGGCGCCTGCGCTTCCAGCGGCGGTATCTTCGATACTTACAGTGTATTACAGGGAATCGACCAGGTGATACCGGTAGATGTATATGTACCCGGCTGCCCTCCCCGCCCCGAAGCAATCCTTGACGGTTTCATGAAGATACAGGAGCTGGTGGGTCGGGAAAGCATCAGGAGAAGGAACAGTGAGCAGTACAAAGCATTGATGAACGGATACGGAATACAATAGATATGTCATTAAGCAACGAATACATTCAGAAAAGACTGGCCGAAAAATTCGGGGAACAGGTGTTCCATTTTGAAGAAAATTACGGACTGCTCAGTTTTGAAGCGCCCAAAGAACTCAACCTGAAAGTAATGCAGTTCCTGTATGAAGACCCGGAACTGCAATTCCGATTCCTGACAGACCTTTGCGCAGTCA
>CAZDQB010000009.1:118494-157815 GCA_964507525.1 uncultured Sediminibacterium sp.
GAAAGGCCGCGAATTGGCTGTAGTTTATCATTTGCATAACCTGCAGGAAAATGTGCGCATCCGGTTTAAAGTATTTACTGCAGTGGAACAGCCAGATGTATTCACCGCATCAAAACTATTCTCCTCCGCCAACTGGATGGAAAGAGAAACCTATGATTTTTTTGGTGTGAACTTCGTGGGCCATCCCAACCTGAAAAGAATACTGAATGTAGATGAGATGGATTATTTCCCCATGCGAAAAGAATTCCCGCTGGAAGACCAGACGCGCATTGATAAGGATGATGAAATGTTTGGAAGGGGGTAGGAAGTCAGAATTTAAAAGTCAGAATTCGAAATTCAAAAGTCAAAATTCAAAAAGGATTAATGCAATCGAATCAACATATAAAATTGCCGGAAGGTTCCATTGAAAAACAGACCACTACCCTGAACGTGGGTCCTACGCACCCGGCTACGCATGGGGTGTTCCAGAATATCATGGAACTGGATGGAGAGCGCATTGTTTCTGCTGATCAACAGTGGGTTATATTCACCGTGCATTTGAAAAATTAGCCGAACGCAGACCCCTCTACCAGATCACTACCCTTACCGACCGGCTGAACTATTGCAGCAGCCCCATCAATAACATGGGCTGGCACCTGACCTGCGAAAAACTGCTGGGCGTGAAAACACCCAAGCGTGTGGATTATCTCCGGGTCATCATCATGGAACTGGCACGTATCTCCGACCACCTGATCTGTAATTCGATCGTAGGTGTGGATACCGGCGCTTATACCGGCTTCCTGTATGTGATGCAATACCGCGAATTAATTTATGAGATATATGAAGAAGTATGCGGGTCCCGCCTTACTACTAATATTGGGCGTATTGGCGGCTTTGAAAGGAATTTCACAAATACAGCGTTTACGAAACTCGAGAAATTCCTGAAAGAATATCCGAAAGTGCTGAAAGAGTTTGAAAACCTTTTCGCCCGTAACCGCATTTTCATGGAACGCACCCAGGGCACCGGCGCCATCAGCGCCGAAAGGGCACTGAATTATGGATTCACCGGCCCCAACCTCCGCGCCACCGGCGTGGATTATGATGTACGCTCGCATGCTCCTTACAGCAGTTACGAGGATTTCGACTTCACCATTCCCGTTGGAACTACCGGCGATAACTACGACCGCTTCTTAGTACGCAACGCAGAAATGTGGCAGAGCTTACATATTATTGAACAGGCTTACCGGAAGATACAGGCATTCAAAGGTGAAGAAGCAGAAGTGTACCATGCCAATGTGCCCGAATACTATCTTCCTAAAAAAGAAGATGTATACACTAAAATGGAAGCCCTTATCTGGCACTTTAAAATTGTGATGGGCGAAGTGGATATGCCAAAGGGAGAAGTTTATCAATCCGTAGAAGGCGGTAATGGCGAACTTGGTTTTTACCTGATCAGCGACGGAGGCAGAACACCATTCCGCCTGCATTTCAGAAGACCCTGTTTTATCTATTACCAGGCCTACCCCGAATTAGTTACCGGCGGCATGCTGAGTGATGCCATTGTAACAATGAGCAGCCTGAACCTGATTGCAGGGGAGATGGATGCGTGATGGGAGAAGTAAAAATTTAAAAATAAAAAGGGGAAGGGAAGAAGTCGGTATTTTGACTTTTAACTTTTGACTTTTAACTTTTAATATGGTGAAATTCAACGAACAACAACTAACCGAATTCAACAGGCTCGTGGCCCGTTATCCGGAAGGGAAACAGAAAAGCGCCTTGTTGCCTGTGTTGCACCTGGCGCAGGATAGTTTTGGCGGCTGGCTGAGTGCAGAAACGATGGACTATGTAGCTGAACTGTTACAGATCACGCCCATTGAAGTATATGAGGTGGCCACTTTTTACAGCATGTACAACCTGAAACCTGTTGGCAGGTATATGTTCGAAGTTTGCCAGACCGGCCCCTGTATGCTGAACGGCAGCGATGATATTATTGCATATATCGGTGCTACATTAGGGATCAGACCGGGAGAGACTACCAGCGACGGTATGTTCACTTTGAAAACGGTAGAATGCCTGGGGGCCTGTGGGTATGCACCAATGATGCAGTTGGGTAAACATTACCGTGAACACCTGACCAAGGAAAAAGTAGACGCTATTATTGAGGAGTGCCGTAGCAGCGCTGCCGCAAACAACTGATATGAAAAAAATCATTGCCATAGCAGCATTACTGGTCACCGCTTTTGTAAGTGCCCAAACAGGTAAAGAACAGGAAGTGCTGAATAATATCCATGCCTTGAATACAGCCATCTTTGCTGATGTCAGTGCGCGTGACAGTGCTGCCTTGGAAAAATTGGTATCGCCCAAAGTAACTTATGGGCATTCAAGCGGCCTAATAGAGAACAAGCAGGTAATGATCCATCATGCCATGGTGAGTCCGGCAACCTATGAAGGTTTTAAAATGGACAGCGCCACTGTTTTTTTTGAAGGGAACAATACTGCGGTATCAAGACATATTTTGAAAGCGAAAACATTTGAGAACGGAAAAGAAGGCGTATTGCACCTCGGTGTTTTGCAGGTTTGGACTAAAGCGGGAAAAGAATGGAAGCTGCTGGCAAGACAGGCGGTAAAGCTTCCATAACAATATAACATAAAATGTCCCTCCGGGGATGCAGGGCATATGAGTAAGAAAGTATTACTAGAAAAAGCACACGTAGAAGGCATCCGGTATTACGATGTATACCGCCGCGAAGGCGGTTACAGTAGTGTAGAGAAAGCGCTGAAGACAATGACGCCTGAAACCATTGTGGAGGAAGTGAAGAAAAGCGGCCTGCGCGGCCGCGGTGGCGCCGGTTTCCCCGCCGGCATGAAATGGAGTTTCATTGCCAAGCCCGAAGGAGTGCCCCGCCACCTGGTCTGTAATGCGGATGAAAGTGAGCCTGGTACGTTTAAGGACAGGTACCTGATGGAATTTATTCCGCACCTGTTAATAGAGGGATTGATTGTTTCTTCTTTTGCATTGGGTTCTAATGATACCTATATCTATATCCGCGGTGAATATGCCTGGATCGTTGATATACTGGAACAGGCTATTACGGAAGCAAAGAACAATGGCTTCCTTGGAAAAAATATTTTAGGTACCGGCTTCGATTGTAATATACATGTACAACGCGGCGCGGGTGCATATATCTGTGGCGAAGAAACTGCATTGATCGAATCATTGGAAGGTAAACGCGGCAATCCCCGCATCAAGCCGCCTTTCCCTGCGGTACAGGGTGTATGGATGCGGCCGACCGTGGTTAACAACGTGGAAACACTCGCCGCGGTTGTACCCATCATCAACATGGGCGGAGAAGCCTATGCAAAGATCGGCGTGGGCCGCTCAACCGGTACCAAACTCATCAGCGCCTGCGGTAACATCAATAAACCGGGCGTGTACGAGATCGATATGACCATCTCTGTGGAAGAATTTATTTATTCCGATGAATACTGTGGCGGCATTGCCAACGGCAAGCGGCTGAAAGCCTGCATACCGGGCGGTTCTTCCGTGCCAATTTTACCCGCCAACCTGCTACTGAAAACAGCCAAAGGTGAAACCCGTTATATGAACTATGAAAGTCTAAGCGATGGAGGTTTTGCTACTGGCTCCATGATGGGCTCGGGCGGATTTATTGTGATGGATGAAGACCAGTGCGTGGTGCGTCATACACTGTCATTGGCGCGTTTCTACCGCCATGAAAGTTGCGGACAGTGTTCACCCTGCCGCGAAGGAACAGGCTGGATGGAAAAAATATTGAAGAACATTGAATACGGAAACGGCAAGCTGAGCGATATTGACCTGTTGTGGGATATCCAGCGTAAGATAGAAGGTAATACCATCTGTCCGCTGGGCGATGCTGCCGCCTGGCCTGTAGCAGCTGCCATCAGACATTTCAGGGATGAGTTTGAATGGCACGTACTGAATCCTGATGAAGCACAGCAGCGGAACTACGGACTGGCGCATTATGCTGATCCGGTTCATGTGCCGGTGGGATGATTGGAAAGTCAAAAGTTAAAATTCAAAAGTCAAAAATTACAGCGCTTACTTTTTGCCTTTTTTAATCTTAACCTATTTTGACTTTTGTCTTTTGACTTTTTAATTTTGACTTATATATATGCCGGAACAGCAACTCTTTAAAGTAACGATCGACAACATCACCATCGAAGTTCCCCCGGGAACCACGATACTGAATGCGGCACGCAGGATAGGTGGCGATGTGGCACCTCCTGCCATGTGCTATTACAGCAAGCTGGAAGGCAGCGGTGGTAAATGCCGTACCTGTTTGGTGGAAGTGAGTAAGGGTTCTGAAAAAGATCCGCGCCCTATGCCCAAGCTGGTAGCTTCCTGCCGTACCACTGTTATGGATGGAATGGAAGTGAAAAACATCACCAGTGAAAGAGTGATCGACGCAAGGGCCGGTGTGGTTGAATTCTTATTGCTGAATCATCCGCTCGATTGCCCGGTGTGCGACCAGGCCGGTGAATGCCACCTGCAGGACCTGAGCTATGACCATGGCAAAGAAGCTACCCGTTACGAGTTCCAGCGCAGGACTTTCAAAAAACACGATATTGGTCCCTATATACAATTACACATGACACGTTGTATTCTCTGCTACCGTTGTGTGTTCACTGCAGACCAGCTCACCAAAAAGCGCGAACATGGTGTGCTGGACAGGGGAGACCATGCTGATATCGCCACATTTATTGAGAAGAGCCTGGATAATGATTTCATCGGTAATGTGATCGATGTTTGTCCCGTTGGCGCTTTAACAGATAAAACCTTCCGTTTCAAGAACCGCGTATGGTTCTTAAAACCAATGGATGCTCACAGGGACTGTCCCACATGCAGTGGCAAAGTTACTTTATGGAACCGGGGCGATGAAGTTTACCGTGTAACAGCACGCAAAGATGAATGGGGAGAAGTGGAAGACTGGATCTGTAATACCTGCCGTTTTGAAAAGAAAAAAACGAGCGACTGGATCATAGAAGGGCCACGTAAGATAGACAGGCACTCGGTCATTGCCCAGGGCCATTATGCGGGATCGGTGGGAACTACCAGACCCAAAGAAACATTCGAGGCGGTGAACGGAGGGAGGCAGCCGAAACTGATGATGGATATCCATGCCGTGAGTGGCGTAAACAAACCCAATGTTACATTGAGTTTGATAGAAGGACCGGCACATTCAACCGATTTTAATTCAAAGAAAGATTAATTGCAATACCAACTCATGACACTACTTGCTATTGACTGGGCTTTATTGATCGAAAAATTAGTGCTGATTGCGGTGATCGTTTTCGGCAGCTTAGGCATCGCCCTGTACACCACTTTTGCAGAACGTAAAGTGGCGGCTGTATTACAGGACAGGCCGGGACCTAACCGTGCAGGGCCTTTCGGCCTGCTGCAACCGTTTGCCGACGGACTAAAACTGATCATGAAAGAGGAGATCATTCCCAATACCTCTAATAAAGTATTGTTTGTGCTGGGGCCGGCGTTGGCCATGACTGCAGCCCTCATGACCTGTGCAGTGATTCCGTGGAGCAGCCATGTTGAATTGTTCGGCAGAAAGATTGATTTACAGATTGCCGATATCAACATTGGTATCCTGTATATATTCGGCGTGGTAAGCATGGGTGTATATGGTATCATGATCGGAGGCTGGGCTTCCAATAACAAGTTCTCTTTAATGGCTGCGCTGCGTGGCGCTTCACAGGCGATCAGTTATGAACTGGCCATGGGGCTGTCATTGATTGCAGTACTGATGCTGTCCGGCTCCCTGAGTTTAAAAACAATTGTAGGAGAACAGATGGCACAGGGCCACCTTTGGAATATTGCCTACCAGCCATTGGGCTTTCTTATATTCTTTGTATGTGCATTGGCAGAGTGTAACCGTACGCCATTCGACTTACCTGAAGCTGAGAACGAACTGAACTTTGGCTACCACCAGGAATATTCTTCCATGAAATTAGGTTTCTATCTTTTTGCTGAGTATGTTAACATGATCATGAGCAGCGCGGTGATGGCCTGCCTGTTTTTTGGCGGCTATGACGTGCCGTTCTTGGATGAAAGTACACTGGCTCCCAATATTGCCGCAATTATCGGGGTGCTGGCATTGCTGACCAAGATCGTGATCTTTATTTTCATCTTCATGTGGATCCGCTGGACCATCCCGCGTTTCCGCTATGACCAGTTGATGAACTTAGGGTGGAAGACAATGATACCATTAGCGCTGGTGAACATGCTGGTAACAGGAGCAGTGATACTTTGGAGAATGGGGGGGTAGTAGTCAAAAATCAAAAGTAAAAAAGTATAAGATGTTTAGGGGGTATAAAAACTTGGTCTCAATAGGCTATAAAAATATTTTTGCAACTATTAAATTTCCCGCAAAGGGATAGGTTATGCAGGCACTAACAAACAGAGCACAGGCGGTAGACCGGAAACCCATGACCTTGATGGAGCGGCTTTACCTGCCCGCTATTGTCAAGGGGATGGCAATTACGTTCAGCCATATTTTTAAAAAACAACCCACTGTCCGTTATCCGGAAGTAAAGCGGCCATTTAGTCCGGTGTTTCGCGGCCTGCATGTATTGAACCGGGATGAAGAAGGACGTGAGCGCTGTACGGCATGCGGACTCTGCGCTGTTGCCTGCCCTGCCGAAGCCATCACCATGGAAGCGGCCGAACGCCTGCCTGGTGAAGAAAACCTGTACCGCGAAGAAAAATATGCGGCTAAATACGAGATCAATATGCTGCGCTGCATTTTCTGCGGCTTATGTGAAGAGGCTTGTCCCAAAGACGCTATCTATCTTAGCGAAACATTTGCTCCGGCCAATTACGCCCGTAAGGGATTCATATACGGAAAAGAAGATTTGCTGATACCGAATCCTAAGACTGAAGCTGCAGCTTTTGCTGAAGCAAAAGGCGTAAACAACTAAAATATGACGACCATCCAAATACTATTCTTTTGTTTAACTGCATTGGCGCTTTTCAGTGCTGTCATGGTGCTTGTGAGTAAGAACCCGGTACATAGCGTACTGTGGCTGATCGCTGTTTTCTTTGCTATTTCCGGCCATTATGTTTTACTGAATGCGCAGTTCCTTGCCATTGTGAACCTGATCGTATATGCAGGCGCCATCATGGTATTGTTCTTGTTTGTGATCATGCTGATGAACCTGAACAGCGAAGCAGAACCACAGAAACATATCTGGATGAAATTGGCCGGCGCTATAGCAGGAGGCTGTTTCCTGATGGTGCTGGTATCCCTTGTACGCCAGGCTACTGATATGCAGAACAGGACGGCATTGATGGGCACCGGTGATATCGGGCTGATCAAAAACCTGGGCAGAGCTTTGTTCAGCGATTATGTGGTACCATTTGAAATAAGCAGCGTATTGTTTTTGAGCGCGATGGTAGGAGCAGTGGTGATCGGGAAGAAGTGAGAGGTGGAATGCAGAACGCAAAACGCATAATGCAGGGAATGTTGGAAGTAATAAACTAATTAAATAAATAAGATGCCGGTACAGTATTATATCTATTTCTGCCTTGCTTTGTTCAGCATCGGGATCATTGGGGTGCTTACACGGCGCAATGCTATTATTGTTTTTATGTGCATTGAACTGATGCTGAATGCGGTGAACCTGTTATTGGTTGCATTTTCCAAAATGCACCATGCGGCAGCTTTAGCCGCCAGTGCGGTGACTACAACGGGCATAGAGGGACAATTATTTGTATTCTTTATTATGGTGGTGGCTGCAGCCGAAGTGAGTGTGGGACTTGCTATTATTGTGATGATGTACAGGAATACACATTCGGTAGATATTAATTTTTTGAATCGATTGAAAAACTAAGCAATGCTCGTTCTTTTAGTTCCTTTATTTCCACTGCTGGGCTTCCTGATCAATGGACTGGGAAGAAAGTCCCTGTCAAAATCACTGATCGGTACGATCGGCAGTGGTGTTATACTGGCCTCTTTTGTGGTAAGCCTGCTGCTCTTCTTTGACGTGAAAAGTCATGGTGCAACAATTACAACCCTGTTCAACTTTATCAGTGTTCAGAGTTTCAACGTGCCGTTTGCATTCCAGGTAGACCAGTTATCAACGATTTTCTTACTGATCATTACCGGAGTAGGGTTCCTGATCCATCTATATTCTACTGCTTATATGCACGAAGAAGAGGGCCAGCATTATGGCAGGTATTTTGCCTACCTCAACCTGTTTATCTTCTCTATGCTGTTGCTGGTACTCGGGGCTAATTACCTTATCATGTTTATTGGCTGGGAAGGTGTTGGATTGTGTTCTTACCTGCTCATAGGCTACTGGTTCAAAAATGATAACTATAATTATGCGGCTAAGAAGGCATTTGTGATGAACCGCATTGGCGACCTGGGTTTCCTGCTGGGTATATTCTGGCTGTTGTTCCGGCTGGGTACGCTGAATTATGGCGATGTGTTTGACAATGTATCCAAACTGAGCAGCTTTGATATCACCGCCATCACCCTGTTATTGTTCGTGGGAGCCATGGGCAAGAGTGCACAGATACCATTGTACACCTGGTTACCCGATGCAATGGCCGGCCCAACACCTGTATCAGCGCTCATCCATGCTGCTACTATGGTAACAGCAGGTATCTATATGATTGCACGCAGTAATATCCTCTACACGCTGGCGCCTGCTACACAGACCTTTGTTGCCATCATCGGATTGGTAACAGCCATCTTTGCCGCTACCATAGCGCTGAAGCAAAATGATATTAAAAAAGTGCTGGCTTACTCCACCGTTAGCCAGTTGGGATATATGTTCCTCGGACTGGGCGCAGGCGCTTATACCGGCGCGGTGTTCCATGTAATGACACACGCTTTCTTCAAAGCATTGTTATTCTTAGGTGCAGGCTCTGTAATACATGCCATGCACCATGAACAGGATATACGCCATATGGGCGGACTGAAAAAATACATGCCCGTTACCCATCTCACTTTCCTGCTGGCTTGCTTGGCTATTGCAGGTATTCCACCCTTCTCTGGCTTCTTCTCAAAAGATGAGATACTGATGGCGGCCTATGAGAAAAATCCGGTGTATTATTTTGCAGGATTGGGGGGCGCTTTACTAACGGCTTTTTATATGTTCCGTTTATACAGCATGACCTTCCTCGGCAATTTCAGGGGTACACATGAACAGCAGCACCACCTCCATGAGAGCCCCGCTGCCATGACCATTCCTTTGATCGTACTGGCTGTTCTTTCTGTGATAGGAGGTTTTGTAGGCATACCTGAAGTGTTTGCAGCAGATGCGCACAGCTTAGAACATTTCCTGGCGCCCATATTTGCAGGGTCAGCAAAACTTGCAGCACATCACCATATGGAAGCCTCACAGGAATACCTGTTCATGGGAGGTTCTACAGTGGCTATCATCCTGGTGATCCTGTTTGCGGTGAACAGCTATAAAAAATACCAGCTCAGCCAGGAAGAAAATACCGGTATTGCCAAAGTGCTGGAAAATAAATGGTATATCGATGAACTGTATGATGCTGCTATTGTACGTCCATTGAATGCCCTGGCAGGGTTCTGTAAGAACATTGTTGAAAAAAGCGGTATCGATGGCATAGTGAACGGTGTGGGTAAATTAGTAGGGTATGGTTCAAGGCAGTTGCGCTTATTGCAAAGCGGCCAGGTAGGTAATTATATATTGGTCATGGTAATGTCTATGGTGGTATTTATATTGGTGTGGTTCAATGATGCAGCCATCATGCGTTTTTTTAGTAAAATATTTTAAGATGATCCCTGTTTTACTCATATTGATCCCGTTGCTGACGGGCCTCGCCAGTTTCTTTGTCAAAGAAGAGCGCAGCGTTAAAGGTTGGGCATTGTTTACATCGCTGATTACATTAGCCGTTGCCATAACCGGTAACTGGTTTTACCCGGCTAACCAACTTTCTTACGACGCGGCCTGGCTACCCGGTCTGGGCAGCCGCTTCTCGTTAAGTATGGATGGAATGGGCAAAATGCTGTGCCTGCTCACTGCTGTTTCTTTCCCGGCCATCTTTGCCGCAACTTCGAAAAACACGTACAGGAATCCCGGCAGTTTTTATGGGTTGATGCTGCTCGCCCAGGCAGGATTAACAGGTGTATTCGTAGCAGCGGATGCTTTGTTGTTTTATTTTTTCTGGGAGCTGGCATTGATACCCGTTTACTTTCTTTGTTCCATATGGGGCGGAGAGAAAAGGATCGCCGTTACGTTTAAATTTTTTGTGTATACTTTCCTCGGCTCTCTGCTCATGCTGGTGGGAATACTGGTCGTTTATTTCCACACGAATGACCAGTCTTTTGCCTTGCAGTCGTTCTACCAGGTGAAGCTTAACGCTGCGCAGCAGGGGTTGGTCTTCTGGCTCTTCTTCATTGCATTCGCTATCAAAATGCCGGTATTCCCATTCCATACCTGGCAGCCCGATGCATACGAGCAATCGCCCACAGCCACTACCATGGTACTGAGCGGTGTGATGGTGAAGATGGGCATCTTTGCAGTGATACGCTGGCTGTTACCTGTATTCCCGGAGCCGGCTGCACATTTTAGTCACCTGATCATTATCCTGTCAGTAACAGGTATGTTATATGCATCACTGATCGCTATCAGGCAGGATGATATCAAACGGCTCATTGCCTATTCATCCATTGCGCATATCGGCCTGATGTGTGCAGCTATCTTTGTACATAACAGCGTGGGACTGGAAGGTGTGATGATACAAATGTTCAACCATGGGATCAATGTCATTGGATTGTGGATTGTGATTGATGCCATAGAACAACAACTTGGCACCCGTAAATTCAGTGAGCTGGGAGGGCTGGCAGAGAAAGCGCCTGCATTGGCTATATTGTTTACAGTGCTTGCACTGGCAAATATTGCATTACCGCTGACCAATGCCTTTATTGGCGAGTTCCTGATGTTCAACGGCCTGTTCCGGTACAACATGTGGATAGCTGCAGTGGCTTGTATCAGCATTATCCTGTCGGCCGTATATACTTTGAGCATGGTGCAGAAAATATTTTATGGAAAAACTTCTGCGGCCACAGCTCAGGCGGGAGAAACAAATAAAAATATACAATTGGTATTAGCCATACTGGTTGTTATTGTAATAGCATTCGGCGTATATCCTCAGCCTATTCTCGACCTGACTAAGGATACCGTGCATGCGATTTTGAAATAATATTATTATGAACGCGATTATACTTTCAGCATTATTGGGTGTGGTGATGATGTTCAGCGGCATCCTCACTAAGAACGGATCTGCTTTTAAATACATAGCAGCAACAGGTCTGCTGTTACTGCTTATTGCCAACCTGCTGCACACTTACGGTATATGGAGTGTACACGTTGATACGCGCGGCATGCTCAACTTTGATAAGTTCGGACTCTTCTTCAATTCCATCGCCTTCACTGCCACATTGATCTATGTATTGCTGAGTGGCAGGGATATTGAAAAAGCAGGTGTGAATGGCGCAGAGTATTTTGCATTGATCTTCTTTGTCCTTTGCGGCGTAAGCATCCTGTCTTCTTTCAACGGATTACTGATGCTGTTCCTCGGTATTGAGATATTAACCATCCCCTTGTACATTTTGACCGGTGCAGATAAACGCAACCTTAAAAGCAATGAAGCCTCGTTGAAATATTTCCTGATGGGATCATTCTCTACAGGTATCATGCTAATGGGTATTGCGCTGATCTACGGCGCCACAGGCTCTTTTGCCATGCTGCCGCCAACGACTGTGCCCAGTTCCGGCGTCATCAATGCTCCTTTCTTAGAGGTAGCGGGCTTGTTACTGCTGTTTGTCTCCATGGCCTTCAAAGTATCTGCTGCCCCCTTTCATTTCTGGACACCCGATGTATACGATGGCGCTCCTGCTGTGTTCACCTCATTCATGGCCACCATTGTGAAAGCTGCGGGCTTTATTGCATTCATCCGCCTTTTTGAAGGGCATACCGTGGTACTGGGACCCACCTGGAAAATATTGGTTGCTTTCGTCATCATCGCCACCCTGCTCATCGGTAATATCACTGCCGTATTTCAGCAGAGTGTAAAACGAATGCTGGCTTATTCAAGTATTGCCCAGGCTGGTTTTATGCTGTTCGCCCTGTACAGTGAGAACGACCTGGCGAAGGAAGGCATTCTTTTGTATACGGTAGCGTATAGTCTTGCTACCATCGGCATCTTTGCAGTATTGATCAAAATGAAGGATTATACCTTTGACGGATTCAACGGGCTGGCAAAAAAGCAGCCCGCACTGGCATTGGCCAATACCATCTTCCTGTTATCACTCTCCGGCATCCCTTTAACGGCAGGCTTCTTTGCTAAATACTATATGCTTGCCTCTGCTGTAAAAGCAGGTGGTTCTTTATGGCTGGTGATTGTTGCAGTACTGTTTGCTGCTGTCAGCGCTTATTATTATTTCCGCCTGATACAGGCCATGTATTTTAAAGAGGGCGCCGCTGAAACAGAGGGAGAGATCACCTCAGGCTTTAAAAACGGGCTGCTGCTGCTGGCTGCGCTGATCATCCTGGTGGGGGTCCTGCCTTCCCTTGTATTGAATTGGTTCTACTTTTAACCGCTCCTCCTGATTCTTAAAGAAGAGATGGACTTTCTCAATTATCTTTATTGGATAGTTGCTGAAATATTTTTGCATGACAATCCTTGACTCTCTTTCGTTGGCATGGCGTACGGTGCGCAGTAATAAACTGCGTACGGGCATTACTGTGGCCATTATCGCTTTTGGTATTATGGCCCTGATAGGTATCATTACCGCCATCGAAGCCATGAACCAGAGTGCCAGGGAAAGCTTTTCTTTCATGGGCGCCAATGCTTTCAGTGTCCGGTATAAAGACGCAAGGATAAGGGTAGGCGGAGGAGGGGGGCGAGAGTTTAAAAAAACGGTTCGCGGACGGAAAGAAAAGAAATCCAATCTCAACAAGGCGATACGCAAAGAAGAAGCAGAAGCCTTCAAAGCTGATTTTCATTTTGCAGCTTCCCGGATATGTATCTACAGGCGGGGCCCTAATTCACAGGAATGCCGCTATGAGGATAAAAAGACCAATCCACAGATCACCCTGTGGGGAGGGGATGAAAACTATCTTGTTGTAAATGGTTATTCGGTAGAACTGGGGCGAAACCTGAACCAGCTTGATATTGAAAGCGGCCGCAACGTATGCCTGCTGGGCAGCAACCTCGTAACAAAACTGTTTGGAGATAAACCCGAGAGAAGCATTGATAAGATCATCCGTGTGGGCAGTATACCTTATCGGGTGATCGGTGTACTCAAAAGCAAGGGCTCCAGCGCCATGATGCGGCAGGACGATGTGCTGGTCACTTCCTACACCAATATCAGGCACCTGCAAAATGCCAATCCTTCTTACATGATCGGGGTGATGGTAGACAATGTGAATGCGATGGATGCTGCCATAGGAGAAACCACTTCCGTATTCCGCGCCATCAGGAAATTAGAGCCGGTGGACGAAGACAATTTTGTCATAGAGAAGAGCGATAAAGTAGCGGAAATACTGCTGGGCTTTTTAAGCAGTATCACTGGCTCCGCAGGAGCCATCGGGTTGATTACCCTGATCGGCGCCGCTATCGGACTGATGAACATTATGCTGGTAGCCGTGAATGAACGTACCAAAGAAGTAGGGCTCATCAAAGCCATTGGCGGTAAAAGCAGTAATGTGCGCCAGCAATTCCTGTTTGAAAGTATGATCATCAGTTTATTAGGCGCTTTATTCGGCATATTCTTAGGCGTATTGATTGGCAATATTGTTGGCATTGCACTCAAGACGGGATTTGTAATACCCTGGATGTGGGTCATCACCGGCATCATTATCTGTTCTGCAGTAGGATTGGCGGCCGGCATTTACCCTGCAATGAAAGCAGCGCGGCTGAACCCGATTGTTGCCCTTCGGTATGAGTAGTTCTTAAGTTGCAGCAGATAGTTACTGCCTGCGCTTAAAATATAATTTCAGCTTCTCGTTGATGTAATACTTAATATCTTCTTCTGCAAGATGCGCCCTCAGCCATCCATAGTAAGGCCGGTACTGTTGCATAAAATCCTGTAAGGCTTCTTCTTTTAACCCGCTGTATTGTTTAACCAACCGCTCGGTGAAGCGATAATCGATATAGGCTTCTTTTTCATTGGACTCATAAAAAGCGAATGCTTTTCTTTTTTGTTGCTCATGTCTTGAAAATCGGCTGATATTTAACGCAATACCCGCCCCTGAATTGGCCTGGGCCACTGTTGGAATGGTATGATTGCCGATGTCCTTTAAGAAATCAGCCCTTCTTTCCATGCTGTCTGACTGGTATTGGGTAAGGCCCCGAGTAGTAACGGTGACATTCCCCAGGTCTCTTAACAGGGGCGACAGGATAAGCGCAAGTGTATCACGCAACAGGTAACGGGTCGTGTACTGAATGGTATCAAAATGATAACCAACGGCAGCAAACGACAATACCTGGTTAACAGATATGTCTATTTTAAACCTGCCGGTACTACTGGTCATGACAGTTTTACCGGTGTTCATGTTCTTTACACTTGCCAGTACAATGGGTTCATGTGTAATGCTGTCGCGCAGGTAGCCCCATGTGGCAGGTTGCTTCTGGGCAAAGGCTGCAAGCGACAAACCAGATAGCAGTATGGTGATGATAATTCGCATATTGCCCTATCGTTGTACGATTATTTTCTGTGTGTAAGTCTTTTTATCGTGTTGTATTTTCAATACATATACTGCATCACTGGTACTGTTGAGTATGATTTGTTTGGAGAACTTGCCGGAGAAGCCAGGATAGGACTGGGTATAAACCCTTTGTCCCGCTGCATTGAATATATCAATCCCCAGGTCGCCCTTCGCGGTCGTTTCGAAAGAAAGATTGAATACGCCATTATTCGGATTGGGCGATACGCTGAGCTTGATTTCTCTTGCAAGCACTTCGGGAGGAAGCGCAGTAATAGCCACCTGGATGGCATTGGATATTTTCTGGCATCCAAATGCATCGGTTGCTCCTGCTTTGTAAGTACCAGAATTGACCGGTTTGTATTTCTGCGAGGTGGCGCCTGGTATGGCCACATCATTCAGGTACCATTGAACGCCCGTAGTAATATTACATACTAATGAGTCGGCCGCCTGGCTGATCACCGGTGCAGGCGCATCTGTTACCACAACCGGGGTGCGGTCACTGACACAGTCGCCGGTATTGATCTTTGTGTTGTAGAAGAAATAATAATACTTCTGATAAAAATTAGGATCAGTGGTGTCTTTGGCGCTGTTTCCTGTGATGGACATCACGCCGGGTATACTGATCGGATAAGTGCTGGTACCTGTGATATTGTTATTCCTGAAAATAGTAGCGCCGCCCTGGTCGCACTGCACTAACAGGATATGGTCACCGGTAGGGATCACCGGCAGGTTCAGTAAGTAAACAGCGCCAGAGTCATTGGCAGGATTGCCGATCACAGCTCCCGGTGCAGGAGTAGGATTGGTAGGCACAACATTCAATGTAATTGTTGACAAAGGGGTATAGGTAAACGAACCATCAGCATTCATACTTACAATGGTACCAACAGTCATTTTAATGGTACCAGGGTTGCCGATATAAAGCCTGGCGCTTTCTATCAGAAGCGGCACTTTATTAGTGAACGTAACATAGTTGCCGACAAAGTTATTATAGCCACCTTGCGGGAATTGCATTTTATCAACGGGGCCAATGGTGGTGTTTATTTCGGTACCCAAGTAAAAAGTGTTGTTGGCAGGAATAGTAGTAGCTGTTATACTGCGGCCATTAGCTAATGGTTTATTATCGGTAGGCGATACGTACCAGAAATAATTCGCTGATGGATTAGGGTTGTTTACTTTGAGGTATGCGTTATTGGTGCCGCATATTTCGCCGGCACCTGAGGGGCCGCCTGGTTTTGGACTGATGCTGACAGTAGTGGTAAGGGTGTTATTGGCCGGGTTCTGATCACCGGTGAGTGAAGCCGTAGCAGTAATGGCATAATTGGTACCGGCAGTTGTTACAAACGGCGTTTGCAGGGTAAAGTTAACAGCGTTGCCTGCCTTCACCACCCCTTTGTAAGTGCCGTTCAATGTTACTACCGTTGTTCCATTATTCTTTACATCTACGGTTACTGGAATATTGGATTGGTCCACTTTTCCATAATTCGTGAGTTTTACCGTCAGGTATTGCTCTGTACTGGCACAATCACTGGCGCTTGGTGATACAACTTCACTAAGGCCGATATCATTGGAAGCACTCACCACCCTTACCCTGTAATCCTGCGTTTCACCTTTCTGGTAACCAGGATTGCTGCAGGAGTTTACATCAGCGGCATTGGCAGTTTCCTGTAATACAATGCGCATGATGCTGAAGCTGCCAACAACTAAATTGGCCGGTGTAACGATATTGGCCTTAAAGATGTCGCCATTATTGAGTGGCCCGCTGGTAGCCACCAATTCTCCTGAATCAGCAAAGCTGCCATTGTTATTATAGTCAATGAATACCTTCACAATTTTTTGCGCATTGGTTGCGTCTGCACTGCCTGCTTTAACGGCAATAGAGATGGTTTGCGCCGGTTCTATATCGGCTACCAGTTTGGTATTGTCTGTATAAGTCGTATTACCTGGAGGATTGGCCAGGTGAATGGTCTGGAAGCTGACACTGTCAATGCGGCTGCCCGCATTGCTTGCAGGAGCAGAGGCACAATAGGCACTGCCTCCCACACCACTGACTAATAAAGAATAAGCCTGCGAACCCCTTGCCAGGGTACCCTTGTGTTTAACAACAATGGTATAGGTTTTTCCTGGTATGGTGCTGTCCACGTCTATCCGCTCCATATTATCACTAATATTATCACCGGACACTGCGGGGGCAGAGGGGTTTGCCGGATTCAGTGCCCATGGCATATAGGTTTTACCGGTTGCCCTGATACGCAGATCAAGGTCATTGACTAATTTTTTAGCAGGATTATTCAACACATTTACGTGGTCTACAGAACCAGCTATATCTGTCCAGCAGATGGTTGCTTTCAGCGGCCCCTTACCCGAAGCGATAACGGGAATAACAAGGGAATCGCCATTGTTCAGGGTGTTCTCGTATAATAAATGTGCACTGGTGCTGGCATTACCACTTGTAATTGCAGCCGTCATCACGGCTGCTCCTCTCTCAACATTCAACAGGCCCCAGCCAGATTGGTAATTGGGTCCGGGCGTAGTGCTTGCTGCATCGGTAGTATGGATGGCTAAGCCTTTCAATGTAGCAGCGCGCATAAATGCGGTCGAACTGTTTTTCAGTTTGGAAAAATATTCCTGCAACAGCATCAATGAACCGGCAGCATTGGGAGAAGACATGGAAGTGCCACTGTAAGCCGCATAGCTGGTAGTGGAATTTGCAATAGGTGATAATACATTTACGCCATCTGCGACCAGGTCGGGTTTAATACGGCCATCATCTGTTGGCCCCCAGCTGCTGAAGCTGGTCAGTGCTACATCGGATGCCTGGTTGTATCCGCCTGGCAATCCGCCTACTGCGCCTACTGTTAAAATGTTCTTGGCATTGCAGTCGGTAGAGATAATGTCATAGCTGTCATTGCTACTGATTCCATTGGGTCTGTTACCTGCGGCAGCCATCGTTCCGGTACTATCATACCGGAAATAAGGTGTGCCAACAGCAGGCCCGTTCTCATCCCGTTTATTGCCCGCAGATTTTACAATGAGGTAAAAGGGGGCATTGTAGGTGATAGAATCAAGTGCTTGTGCTTCATCACTGTAATAGCCGAATTTATAATCTGCAGTATCCTTATACCTGCCATAGAACTCCCACCTGTTTTGCGAGGAATTATAATACCAGCCGGCTATATTGGAATAAGAGTGGTTGGATAACAGCAGACCTGCCGCCTCTGCAGCAATTTTATTGATATCGCCCTGGAAATTATAAGCAATGATGCCCGGAAAATCATAGACCATCCCTTTGGCGCTTGGGTTCACACCCTTGGCAATCATGGTGCCGGTGGTATGGGTGGGATGATCCTCATAGGTAAACGTACCGGTTTCTTTCCACGTGATACGGCCAACAAGTTCTACATGTGTATCCAAAGGCCGGCCACCATCCCAAATGCCTAATTTGTTTTTCAGATAGGCGGAACTGCCGCTGAGGTTGAGTCCCGATGCGCCGCCCGGCCACAATTGATTGGCCCTTGTAGTAGCGGCAGCAATGGTATTGTTTTGTGTGGTATAGTATAAGGGGAGGCCGAATAGGTCCATGCCTACTAATACAGCGTTCGCATTATTCCTGCCGGCAAAAGTTAATGGCCATCCCTTCTTTTTAGCCATCACTAATGCCTTGTTGTAGTTATCATAATCACGGATCTTATATCCGCGGGCAGTCTGTTCAAGTATGCTACCATTTGTAGTAACCTGGGCCCCGGAGATGCCCATCAGTCCAAAAACAAGTGTCAAAGAGAAGATGATTTTTTTCAACATAGCCAGTTTTAGGTTTAGCGCGGCCGAAAGAATTGTTCCGTTCTTTCAGAATGATGACTAAATTTAGATACTTTCAAGGTTCAAATTGAAGTATGAAGCAGATTCTTTTTTTTGTTTTTAGCCTCTGTTTAACAATTATGGCCTGCTCATCAGGGAAAACCACGAAATCACAGCAAATAAAACAAGGGCTGGAAGGGCTCCTCCTCCTCGAAACAGGTAACCGCATGCCCATGAAAGGAGCCCCGCCATACCAACCCAAAGGCATCCGGGATTCGGTATTCGTTTATGAACCCACCAATACCGCACAGGTTGCCAGGGTAGGCACTTCTCCAATATATACGGCCATTTATACCAAACGGGTTGCTTCTTTTATGACAGACAGTACCGGTGCCTTCAGGATAGCATTGCCTGCCGGCTCTTATTCTTTATTTGTGAAGCATGGCCACCGCTATTTTGCCAACCTGTTCGATACTGCCAACAATATTGCCCTGGTTACGGTTGAGCGCAGGAAGCTCACGAGGGTTAATATTACCGTGAATTCGGGGGCTACTTATTAGCAAACAAGGTTATCTTTGCGGCGCAGTTATGAATTTGAATGTGTTGCTGGAGCAGTATCAGAATAACCCCCACCTTTTTCAGCTGGCGGACAGGCTTTCTTTTGCCGATCCGCAAAGAATATTCCTCAGGAACTTACAGGGCAGCAGTACCGAGTTCGTGGTAAGCGCCGTATTTATGCACCCGCATTGCCAGGAACTGAACCACTTGGTGGTTCTGAATGACCCGGAAGAAGCAGCCTATTTTCACAACACATTGGAGAACCTCACCAACGCATTAGACCTTTTTTATTTCCCTTCCTCTTTTAAAAACCGGAAAAATTTTAAAATACTTAACAGTTCGCACGTGATGTTGCGGACGGAAGCGCTAACCAAACTATCGGCGGGCGGCAATAAAAAAATAGTAGTTACCTATCCCGAAGCGTTGTTTGAAAAAGTAGTCCTGCCCAATACACTCAGCAGTAATATCATCAGTATCAAGACCAATGATACCATCAATCCCGACAGCCTGATGGAATTGTTTGTGATGTATGGATTTGAACGGACAGATTTTGTGTACGAACCCGGGCAGTTTGCCATACGTGGCGGCATTCTCGATATCTATTCTTTTGGCAATGAAAAACCTTACCGGGTTGAGCTATTTGGCAACGAGGTGGACAGTATCCGCATTTTTGATCCGGAAACACAGTTGAGTGAAAGGAAATTGATGCAGGTAAACATCATCCCCAATATAGAAACGCAGTTTGACAGCGGAGAAAAAGTATCACTGCTGGAATTTCTGCCGGCCAATACCATTGTATGGCTGAAGGACTGGGATGTGATCGAAGAAGGGATGAAGCAGCAGGAATCGGACCTCAATGGTTTCATAGCCATGCTGGATGACGGATACCGCATGCAGCAAAATGAAGAAGAAGATGATACGAAGATCGTAAAGGAAGTGAAACGTGATGATTTCACTAATGCGGCTCAAATCGCCGCACAATTAACGTCCCGGCATATTGTTGAGTTTGGATACAAGCCCAATCTCTCCGCCTTTGAAATAGGTTTTCATACCAGGCCGCAACCTGCTTTCAACCGCCAGTTCGACCTGCTGATCAAAGACCTGAAAGCACATGAAGCGGCTGGTTACAATATGTACATTTTTGCCGAACAGGCGCGGCAGTTAGAAAGACTTAGCAGCATTTTTGCCGATCTGCACACCGAGATCAAATTTGTACCAATAGCCACCAGTATTCATGAAGGGTTTATTGATGAAGACCTGAAATTAGTTTGTTATACCGACCACCAGTTGTTTCAGCGTTACCACAAGTACCGGGTCAAGCAGGCCTATAACAAAAACAAAGCACTGACATTAAAAACACTGCGCGACCTGCAACCGGGCGATTTTGTTACACATATCGATCATGGTGTGGGCACCTATAGCGGCCTGCAGAAATTAGAAGTAAATGGCAGGCTGCAGGAAGCTGTTCGGATCATTTACAAAGACAGTGATATCCTTTATGTGAATATCAACTCGCTGCATAAAATATCCAAATACACAGGTAAAGAAGGAACAGTTCCCAAGATCAACAAATTAGGCAGTGATGTATGGGCCAGGCTGAAAGATAAAACCAAGGCCAAAGTAAAGGAAGTAGCGTTTGACCTGATCAAACTATACGCACAAAGAAAAGCACAACATGGTTTTGCATTCACACCTGATAATTATATGCAGACGGAGCTGGAAGCTTCCTTTATTTATGAAGACACGCCCGACCAGAGCAAAGCCACGGCAGATGTGAAAAAAGATATGGAGAGCCCTTCACCTATGGACAGGCTGGTATGCGGTGATGTTGGGTTTGGTAAAACGGAAGTCGCTGTCCGTGCAGCATTTAAATCGGTTGTAGATGGCAAGCAGGCTGCTGTACTCGTCCCTACCACCATCCTTGCATTCCAGCATTTTAAAACATTCAGCGACCGGTTGAAGGATTTTCCGGTAACAGTGGACTATATCAACCGGTTCAAATCGGCAAAGGAGAAAAAAGAAACACTGAAGCGGCTGGAAGAAGGGGAAGTGGATATTATTATCGGCACCCATGGTTTGTTAGGCAAGGAAGTGAAATTCAAAGACCTGGGCGTGATGATCATTGATGAGGAACAGAAATTTGGTGTGACACACAAAGAAAAACTGAAAACACTGAAGACAAACATAGATTGTCTCACCCTCACTGCCACACCCATTCCAAGAACACTGCAGTTCAGCCTGATGGGCGCGCGCGACCTGAGTATCATCAATACACCGCCGCCTAACCGGCAGCCGATACAAACGGAAGTGCACGTCTTTAACGACGACTTTATACGCGATGCCATTTATTATGAAACAGAAAGAGGGGGACAGGTTTTCTTTATCCATAACCGGGTATTGGGACTGGCAGAAATGAGTGCGCTGATACAGGGGTTATGTCCCGACCTGAGTGTGGGTTATGCACACGGACAATTGGAAGGGCATGAGCTGGAAGAAAGGATCATGGATTTCATCGATAAAAAATACGACGTGCTGGTATGCACCAATATCGTGGAAAGCGGTGTAGACATCCCCAATGTCAATACCATCATCGTCAACAATGCACACCATTTTGGCCTGAGCGACCTGCACCAGTTGCGTGGCAGGGTAGGACGCAGCAATAAGAAAGCATTCTGTTATTTGCTGTCGCCACCACTGAGTACTTTGCCCGCCGACTCGCGCAAACGACTGCAGACATTAGAGCAGTTCAGCGACCTGGGAAGCGGTTTCCAGATTGCCATGCGCGACCTGGATATACGCGGAGCAGGTAACCTGCTGGGTGGAGAACAGAGCGGGTTCATGGCTGATATCGGTTTTGAAATGTACCAGAAGATCCTTGAAGAAGCCATACGCGAACTGAAACGGACTTCTTTCAAAGAGCTGTTCAAGGAAGAGATCAGCAAGCAGGACGATTATGTGAGCGATTGTACCATTGATACCGATCTGGAAATACTGATACCAGATAGTTATGTTGAAAGTATTACCGAAAGATTATCGTTATACACCCGCCTGGATAGTTGCGAAAAAGAAGCGGAGCTTACTAATTTTCACCAGGAGATGATCGACCGGTTTGGACCGATGCCGCCACAGGTGGAAGATCTGTTTATTACGGTCAGGTGCCGTTGGCTGGCGGTGGGCTTTGGATTTGAAAAAATGAGCATGAAAGAACATACGCTGCGTTGCTATTTTATTAACCGGCCCGATTCGCCTTATTTCGAGTCAGCCTTGTTTAAAAGTGTATTGGCTTATCTCCAGACAGGCACTAATAAAGCCAGGTTAAAGCAGGCGGGTAAAAACTTCTTATTGGTAGTGGACGATATTAAGGACATGGAAGCTATGCACCGGTTCCTGCAACTGATGCATAAAGGCGTGCTTGCCCCGGCTGCCAGCTAAAAACCCGGCCCTTGCGGAACCGGATTTCTAAACTTCTTTTTTGACAGGTTAAGTTAGCTCTCAGAATCCTTTTTTGGCAACGCCATCAGCGATGGCCTGCAAAGCCTTGGCTTCACCAAGGATGGCTGCCATTTTATTTCCTTTGCCGTCATGACCGGCAGCCATATAACCACCGCGGGCAGTCTTGGTGATCACAGCGTCCTGCATGGGAACATTTTTTTCTTTGGTTTTCAGGCAATATGCTTTGATCATTTTTGAAGTGTCCATAATACTTGAATTTGTGGGTTAATAAAATATTCAGCCATTCTAAAATAATGTTTTTCCGGTAAAATGGATGCATTTCTTTCCAATTTCATCCATAAATGAATGTTTATCAATTACTTACACATCTAATTTTGCATATTTAGCATGACTTTCAATGAATTCGCGGCGTGGTGCTACTTCGTCGCCCATGAGCATGCTGAAGATACGATCGGCTTCGGCGGCGCTTTCAATGGTTACCTGTTTCAGGGTACGGCGGGCAGGGTCCATGGTGGTCTCCCATAACTGGTCGGCATTCATCTCACCCAGACCTTTGTATCGTTGCGTAGTAACACTATCGTCTTTGCCACCGCCGATTTTCTCTATCCAGAGTTTACGTTGTTCCTCATTGTAAGCGTAAGCCTGTTCTTTTCCTTTCTTCACTAAGTATAAAGGCGGCTGTGCAATGTATACATAACCCTGTTCCACTAATTCTTTCATGTAACGGAAAATGAAAGTCAGGATCAATGTGGCAATATGAGAACCATGCAGATCGGGTTCGGTCATGATGATGAGTTTATGGTAACGCAGTTTTGAAGTGTTCAGCGCTTTTGGGTCATCGGGTGTACCAACAGTCACGCCCAATGCGGTGTACATATTGCGGATTTCTTCGTTCTCATAGATCTTGTGCTCCATCGCCTTCTCTACATTCAGTATTTTACCCCGGAGCGGGAGAATGGCCTGGTAGCTTCTGTCGCGGCCCTGTTTTGCTGTACCGCCTGCTGAGTCTCCCTCTACAAGGTATAACTCGCATTTTTCAGCATCCCGTTCACTGCAATCGGCTAATTTACCGGGTAAGCCGCCACCACTTAAGACGGTTTTGCGCTGTACCATATCGCGCGCCTTTTTGGCGGCGACCCTTGCCTGTGCGGCAAGGATGATCTTGGATATTACATACTTGGCTTCCTTGGGGTTTTCTTCGAGGTAGGCTTCGAGTACCCTCGCCACGGTTGTTTGCACCACACCGCTTACTTCGCTGTTACCTAATTTGGTCTTGGTCTGGCCTTCAAACTGCGGCTCCGGAACTTTTACTGAAATGATGGCACTGAGGCCTTCACGGAAATCATCACCTTCAACGGTTACTTTGGCTCTCTCAAACAGCCCTTCTTTATCGCCATAGCTTTTGAAAACCCTTGTCAGGGCCTGCCTGAAACCGGTTACATGTGTACCGCCTTCAATGGTATTGATGTTGTTAACGTAAGAGAAAATATGTTCCTTGAAATCATCGTTGTAGGTCAATGCTACTTCTACTGCCACATTGGTGGCTTCATCATGTCCTTCTACATACAAAGGGCTGGCAATGATGGGCGTCCTGTTGCCATTCTTATCCAGCATGGCCACGAACTCAACGATACCGCCTTCACTGTAAAAGTTTTTGCTGTAAACATTTCCTGCTTCATCTGTTTCACGCAGGTCGGTTAAAGTGATCCTGATGCGTTTGTTCAGGTAAGCCAGTTCGCGTAAACGGCCTTCTAAAATATCTTTTTTGTAAACCGTTTCCTGGAATATAGAAGTGTCGGGCCAGAAATGAACGAAGGTACCTGTTTTATCACTTGTGCCGATCTCGCGCACGTCATATTGCGGTATACCGGTTCTGTATTCCTGTTCAAATATTTTCCCCTCGCGATGAACGGTAACCTGCAGTACGGTACTGAGCGCATTCACGCAGCTCACACCCACGCCATGCAAACCGCCCGACACCTTATAGGTATTCTTATCGAACTTACCGCCTGCATGCAATACGGTCATAACGATCTCCAGGGCGCTTTTCTGCTCTTTGGTATTAATACCCGTTGGGATACCACGGCCGTCATCCTGTACACTGATGGAGTTATCTTCATGAATGGTCACGGCAATATTCTTACAGTAACCGGCCAGGGCCTCATCAATCGAGTTGTCCACCACCTCGTATACCAGGTGATGGAGGCCTTTTACCCCCACGTCGCCAATATACATCGCCGGTCTTTTCCGGACCGCTTCCAAACCTTCCAATACCTGTATGCTGTCGGCACCATAATTCTTATTCTGTGCCTCGTTGATGTTCAATTGTTCCTGACTCATAAATGCTTGATAATCCTATGTTTTAACTGATTTTGCAAAGTGGACAAAGTTAATGAAAATAAGGGGTCAGGCTGAGATTAAAAAGGGCTATTTTTCCCCATTCCGGGAAGCCTTGCCCCGGTATAAAATGACAAGCCCATGACGCTCCCCCCGGGTTGCCACTTGTCAATTAGATGTTTGTACATTAATTTTGTGCCCGCATGTTACAGGTAATGGACATATTAAGGGTGGCGCATAAAAGCGGTATAGAACCGGATATGGATCTTTTATACCAGAAAGAACAGCATATTCCCGGGTCTATCCAGTACAATATCAGGCGATATTATGCACAGCACCCCTGGGTAGCTGAGGATACGGGTATGATGGTGTACCATTATAACATTAAAAAGCCGGAAGATAATTACCTGGAACTTCGTTATTGTACCACCGGTAACCGTTACTGTGCTGAAAAAAGCTGCGCCAATTGCCATGAACGTCCCACGGAGAACTGCAGCGGTAAATACCAGACAGTAGACGTATTTACTTTTCATTTTACCTCCACCTTCCTGCAACAATTTGTACATAATGTAAAGCTGAGCAACCGGAAAGACGAAGTGCTGGCGTTCAAACACCCGCACGCCTTTACTAAAATATTCCCCCTCTGCAACCGTAAACGGAATGCACTGGATGCATTGCTGAACCACAGCTATTCCGGTGCTTTGGAAAATATCTTTGTAAATGCCAAAGTGCATGAGCTGTTATTATACAGTTTAGAATGCCTGGTTGATGAAAAAGAAGAGGGCTTTGCCTGTAAGTTCTTAGCCGATGAAAGTGGCCGCGATCGTATTTACCAGGCGAGGGATATTCTGCTGAAGCATATTGGCGATCCTATTACGATTAAGGAACTAAGCCGCAAGGTAGCCATGAATGAATGCTACCTGAAAAAAGGGTTCAAAGAAGTCTTTGGCACTACCATATTTGATTTCTACCAGCAGCAGCGCATGGAGCACGCAAAATATCTTTTGTATGAAAAAGGATTGAGTGTAACAGATGTATCTGCTTTGCTGGGGTATTCTTCCATCTCACATTTTTCTGCTGCCTTCAAAAAACACACTGGCCTCAAGCCATGTGAATTGTTGCAGTAAATGCAGTGTCGGCACTAAAGTGCCCGAGAAAAATCATATATCCATTTTATCATCCCCGGGCTAAAGCCCGGGGCAAAGTTGAGAGGCATCTACATCAATATGATCAATAGATGTTTTTGTATTGTTTCCGGCTTTAGCCTGCGGATAAATTGAGAGATATGATACACATCATTTGATTAATAGATATTTTCATGTATCCCGGGGCTAAAGCCCGGGGCAAAGTTGAGAGGCATCTACATCATATGGTCAATTGATGTTCTTGCATTGTTTCCGGCTTTAGCCTGCGGATAAATTGAGAGATATGATACACATCATTTGATTAATAGATATTTTCATGTATCCCGGGGCTAAAGCCCGGGGCAAAGTTGAGAGGCATCTACATCATATGGTCAATTGATGTTCTTGCATTGTTTCCGGCTTTAGCCTGCGGATAAATTGAGAGATATGATACACATCATTTGATTAATAGATATTTTCATGTATCCCGGGGCTAAAGCCCGGGGCAAAGTTGAGAGGCATCTACATCATATGATCAATTGATGTTTTCATATTGCCCCGGGCTTTAGCCCGGGGATGATAAAATGGATATATGATTTTTCCCGGGCACTTTAGTGCCGAGTGTTATGTAACTTTAGTACTGCCACACTAAATTATTACTATGAGAAAATTTGCCCTGATTGCATTCTTATTCGCATTGACTTCCTGTACCACCCACAAAGCCGATACCATTATTCACCATGCAGTGATATACACGGTTGATACTGCTTTCACTGTTGCAGAAGCAATGGCTGTGAAAGATGGCAGGATCATAGCAGTGGGTAGTAATAATGAAATTCAAAAAAGATATACCGCCCCTGAAAATATTGATGCGCATGGTAAATCCGTATACCCGGGCTTCATTGACGCACATGCGCATTTTGTGGGCTATGGACGCTCCCTTTTTCAGGTAGACCTGTCTGGTACCAATACCTGGGAAGAAACGGTGGACAGGGTAAAAACATTTGCTGCACAGCATCCCGGCCTTGCCTGGATTCAGGGCAGGGGCTGGGACCAGAACCGCTGGCCCGGGAAAACATTTCCAACCAATGATGCATTGAACCGGCTATTCCCTGCTACGCCAGTGGTACTAACAAGGGTAGATGGTCATGCTTCCATTGCCAACCAGAAAGCATTAGACCTGGCAGGTATCAAAGCGGGACAAACCATCACGGGCGGCGCTATTGAAGTGAAAGACGAGAAACTGACAGGTGTACTCATCGATAATGCAGACGACAAAGTGTATGCGCAGATCCCCGAGCCTTCCAAAGAAACCTACACGCAATGGTTACGGCTGGCGCAGAAGAATTGTTTTGAACAGGGACTGACTACCATCACCGATTGCGGCCTCAATTACCGTGATGTGGAAGCGATTGATGCTTTGCAGAAAGAGGGTAAATTAGACATGCGACTGTATGTAATGCTGAGCGATGATCCCGTTAATCTTCAAAAGTATTTGGCGAAAGGTCCTTATAAAACAGATAAGCTGTTTGTAAAAGGAGTGAAAGTGTATGCAGATGGCGCATTAGGCAGCCGGGGCGCCTGCCTGCTGCAGCCTTACAGCGATAAACCAAACTGGCAGGGATTTTTATTGCGCAATAAAAACCATTATGACTCATTAGCTAAGGTGCTGGCAGCAACAGATTTTCAGATGTGTACGCATGCCATTGGCGACAGCGCCAACCGCGAAATCCTCCATATTTACAACAAATACCTCCGGGGGAAAAATGATAAACGCTGGCGTATTGAACATGCACAGGTAATCAGTCAAGAAGATTTTGACCTGTTTGGTAAAGCCAGTGTCATCCCCTCCGTGCAACCCACACATGGAACCAGTGATATGTACTGGGCGGGCGACAGGTTAGGTGCCGGGCGACTGAAAGGCGCTTATGCGTATAAACAGTTACTGCAACAAAACGGGTGGATCCCATTGGGTACAGATTTCCCGGTAGAAGATATCTCTCCTTTTAAAACTTTTCTGGCTGCAGTCGTGCGTAAAGATGCCAAGGGTTATCCCGCCAATGGTTTTCAGACAGAGAATGCATTAACCCGTGAAGAAACCATCAGGGGCATGACCATTTGGGCTGCAAAGGCTAATTTTATGGAAAATGAAACCGGCAGTCTTGAAGCTGGCAAGAAAGCCGATTTCATTGTATTGGATCAGGACCTGATGAAAGTGTCTGAAACGGACATACTTAAAGTAAAAGTAAACGCCACATATGTGGGCGGGAAGAAAGTGTTCTGACTATTTCAGTTCCCCCACCATATCTTTCGGTACCACCCACTCATCAAATTCAGCAGGAGTTAGGTAGCCGAGTTTCACTGCCATTTCTTTTAAAGTAGTTCCTTCCTTGTGTGCTTTTTGTGCAATCTCAGCCGCTTTGTAGTAGCCGATCTTGGTGTTCAAGGCGGTTACAAGCATCAGGCTATTGTCCACATGCTTTTTAATATTTGCTTCGATTGGTTTAATACCCACCGCACATTTATCATTAAAACTTACGCAGCCATCACCAATCAGGCGGGCGCTGTGCAGAAAGTTGTAGATCATTACCGGCTTGAATACATTCAGTTCAAAATGACCGGTAGCGCCGCCAATGTTGATGGCGACATCATTACCCATTACCTGTGCTGCAATCATGGTCAATGCTTCACACTGTGTTGGATTCACTTTACCGGGCATGATAGAAGAGCCGGGTTCATTATCGGGGATGAATAATTCGCCGATGCCACTACGCGGCCCCGAACTGAGCATACGGATATCATTGGCAATCTTCATCAGGCTAACTGCTACTGTCTTCAAAGCGCCGTGTGCTTCAACGATGGCGTCATGCGCCGCGAGTGCTTCAAATTTATTTTCAGCAGTCACAAAAGGCAGCCCTGTTAAACCGGCAATATGGTTGGCTACATTCACCGCATAATCCTTAGGTGTGTTGATGCCAGTGCCTACTGCAGTACCACCCAATGCCAGTTCGCTCAGGTGTGCAAGGGTATTGTTGATGGCGCGGAGACCATGATCGAGCTGGCTTACATAACCACTGATCTCCTGTCCCACTGTCAAAGGTGTTGCATCCATGAAATGTGTGCGGCCGATCTTTACCACATGCATGAAGGCCTTACTCTTCTCTGCCAATGTATCTCTCAGCTTTTTAATGCCGGGGATCGTTACTTCCACCAATATTTTGTAAGCAGCAATATGCATGGCTGTTGGGAAAGTATCGTTGGATGATTGTGATTTGTTGACATCATCATTGGGATGCAGGAATTTTTCTTTGTCGGTCAATGCACCGCCTTTGATCACATGCCCACGGTAAGCCACTACTTCATTCACGTTCATGTTGCTCTGGGTGCCACTGCCTGTTTGCCATACGACAAGCGGAAACTGGGCATCTAACTGGTCTGCCAGTATCTCATCACAAACCTGCCCGATCAACTTTGCTTTCTCTTCCGGTAATACACCCGCATCTAAGTTGGTCAGTGCCGCTGCTTTTTTCAGGTAAGCAAAAGCCTTAATGATTTCTTTGGGCATTTTATTGATGTCCTGCGCAATTTTAAAGTTCTCAATACTGCGCTGGGTTTGTGCACCCCAGTAAACATTTGCGGGGACATGTACTTCACCCATGGTGTCTTTTTCGATACGGAATTCCATATATAGCTGGTTTTATGATTGGCTGTTTTAGTAATGTTTTGTACGCAAAATTTTGACGGTGCAAAGGTAGTTTAAGATCATGAGATGGGAGACTTGCCGTTTAACAAATTATACATACATGCATTATAATAATTTTCTATCTTGATCGCTCTAAAACTTTATTTATGAAATGGATGAGATCTGTACTATTTACAGCCCTGGCTTTTGTTGTCCAGTTTGCTGCGGCACAGCACAAATATGAATGGAAACAGGCTGTTTCAGCGGGGTACACCTATAAATATGTAACCAGCGATCCTATGAAAGCCCGGTTCTATACGTTGAAAAACGGGTTAACGGTTGTATTATCCGTTAATAAAAAAGAACCTCGTATTGCTGTAAGGGTACCGGTAAGGGCAGGTAGTAATACAGATCCTAAAGACCATACGGGACTAGCGCACTATTTGGAGCATCTGCTGTTCAAAGGGACAGACAAATACGGTACGCTCGACTGGGCTAAGGAAAAACCCCTGCTGGATAAAATAGACGCTCTGTACGAGCAATACAATTCAACCACAGATGAAGCCAAGCGAAAAGAGATCTATAAAGAGATAGACAAAACTTCCGGTGAAGCCGCCAAGTTCTCTATTGCCAATGAATACGATAAAATGATGGGAGCCATGGGCGGCCAGGGCACTAACGCACATACCTGGGTAGAAGAGACCGTGTATGAAGAAGATATTCCTGCCAATGCGGTGGAGAAATTCATTGCCCTGCAGGCAGAACGTTTCCGCAATCCCGTATTGCGCATTTTCCATACAGAGCTTGAAGCGGTATATGAAGAGAAAAACCGCACCCTTGATGAAGACGCCTGGAAACTGCAGGAAGCATCACACTACTACCTGTTCCCTACACATAATTACGGCCAGCAAACCACCATCGGTACCATTGAGCATCTGAAAAACCCTTCCATCAGGGCCATCCGCGATTATTATTACAAATACTATGTGCCCAATAATATGGCTATTGTAATGTCTGGCGACCTGGATCCGGATAGGGTGATCAAAATGATCGATGCACAGTTTGCCTACATGAAAACGAAACCGGTGCAGGAATACAAACCAGTACCTGAGCAACCGATCGATGGTCCCGTGGTGAAGGATATTTTTGGTCCCAGTGCAGAGAGCATGCAATTGTACTACAGGGTAGGCCCGGCTGATTCAAGAGAGGCCCTGGTGGCTGACCTGGTGTCTTCCATCCTGTCAAACGGAAAGGCAGGCCTGCTCGATCTGAACCTGAACAAGCAACAGAAAGTATTACGTTCCGGTGCAGGTACAAGACAATATAAGGACTATGGTGTATTCAGCATATTTGGTTCGCCCAAACAGGGACAAACACTGGAAGAAGTGAAAGACCTGTTGATGGAACAGATTAATATTCTGAAGAAAGGAGACTTTGATGAATCACTGATCAAAGCGATTGTGGCGAATTACAAGTTGCTGCAGTTGCAGGGCCTGGAAGACAATGGTAACAGGGTCAGGGAAATTACCGATGGGTTTATTAAAAACAAAGGCGTCAAATGGAATGAAGATGTGGCGCAGTTAGATGAGATGAATAAAGTAACCAAAAAAGAAGTGATTGCTTTTGCCAATCGGTTCTTTACAGATAAAGATTATGTGCTCTTATACAAACGCAAAGGAGAGTCGCAGCATGTTGTGAAAGTGGAGAAGCCTGCTATTACTCCTGTGGAGACCAATGTGGGCAAGCAATCGCCCTTTGTGAAAATGATCAACGACAAACCATTACTGGCGGTAAAACCGGTATGGCTCGATTTCAACAAAGACATACAAAAAGCAAAAAGCGGTCATGCAGAAGTATTGTATGTGCAGAATAAAGATAACAGCCTGTTCCGGCTGAATTACCGGTTCAATATGGGAGGATGGAACGACAGGCTGTTGCCATTGGCATTGCAATACCTGCAGTTTGTGGGAACGGATAAATACTCAGCAGAACAGATCAGTAAGGAATTTTACAACCTCGCCTGTAGTTTTAATGCAACCAGCGGTAATGAAGAAACCACGGTTTCGCTTAACGGGTTGCAGGAGAATTTTGACAAGGCTGTTGGTTTGCTGGAGCATTTAATACACAATTGTAAAGCGGATGAAACTGCGATGGAAGGATTGAAGAGCCGTTTAATGCGTACCCGTACGAATAACAAGCTGAACAAGTCCATGATCATGAGTGCGCTGCGTAATTACGGAACCTATGGTATAAAGAACCCGTTCAACCATACGCTCACAGATGCCGAGATCAATAACCTGAAAGCTGCAGACCTTATTGCTATCCTGCATCACCTGTTTGATTATGAACACAGGATCATTTATTATGGCCCGAAACCATTGACTGATTTTACAACGGGCATTACAAAGATCCATTCATTGTCCGCGAGCTGGACCGCAGCAAAAACACCGGTTAAATTTAACAGGAGCAAACAGACACAGAATGAAGTACTGTTTGCAGACTATGACATGGTACAGTCCGAAGTCTTTTGGGTACGTAACCTGGAAACCTATGATCCGAAGAAAGAAACGCTGGTGAATGTCTTCAATAATTATTTTGGAACAGGCATGGGAGCCATCGTATTCCAGACCATCAGGGAGTCAAAGGCATTGGCTTATGCTACTGTTGCTATTATGCAAACACCAGTCAAAAAAGAAGACAACTACGGATTCATTGCCTATGTAGGTTGCCAGGCCGATAAGTTTAATGATGCCATTGCAGGAATGAATGAGTTGCTGACCAGCCTGCCCGAAGCAGAACAAAATTTAGATAATGCTAAGAAAAGCCTGGTTAAGGATTACGAAACGGAGCGGATCACGAAAGATGATATCATCTTTACCTATCTCGCCAACCAGAAGAAAGGCGTTGATCATGACCTGCGAAAAGATAACTATGAGCAGGTGCCATCTATCACTCTGAATGATCTCAGGCAGCTGCATGCAAACGATCTTTCAAAGAAACCATACACGTATTGTGTGGTGGCTTCTGAGAAAAAAGTGAAAGAGGATGACCTGAAAAAATATGGTGCAGTGAAGAAGCTGAAGCTTGAGGAATTATTTGGATATTGATGGAAAGGATGGATAAAATAGCTTAATCGTTTGCTTATAGCTGATGGAGGGGTTGTTTTAATTTCGGATCCATAAAACAGATACAAATGAAACAACTATTTGCTTGCTGCCTGTTATCGGTGATGGCACTGGTTACAACAGCACAACCCTATCAGCCCACATGGGAGTCGTTGGACAAAAGACCTGTACCGCAATGGTTCACCAATAGCAAGTTTGGTATTTTCATACACTGGGGTGTTTACTCCGTTCCGGGCTGGTGTACCAAAGGGAATTATGCAGAATGGTACCAGCAGGGGTTACAAACCAAAGACTCTGCCAGGAAAGCTTTTCACCAGCAGAAATTTGGCAACCTTACTTATTATCAACTGGCAGACCAGTTTAAGGCAGAACTGTTCAAGCCGGATGAATGGGCAAAATTGTTTGAGCAGTCAGGCGCCAAATACATTGTACTCACATCCAAACACCACGATGGGTTTACTTTGTGGCCCAGCAAAGATGCCAACAGGACCTGGGGCTTTCCCTGGAATGCGGAAGATGTTGGTCCGCACCGGGATCTGTTAGGCGACCTGTTCAAAGCCGTACGCAAAACATCGGTACATGCGGGTATGTACTATTCATTGTATGAGTGGTTTAACCCGCTGTGGAAATCAGACCCCAAACGCTATGCCACGGAACATGTATGGCCACAGATGAAAGAGCTTATCAATACTTACCAGCCCGATGTATTCTGGACAGATGGTGACTGGGATGCAAGTGATGAAACCTGGAAATCAAAAGAATTCCTTGCCTGGGTGTACAATGAAAGCCCTGTTAAAGATAAGGTCGTTACTTATGACCGTTGGGGCGCAGGTATCCGTTTCAAACATGGTGGCGTGTTTACACCTGAATATCAACCCGATGTTGATTTTGCAGACCATGTATGGGAAGAGAGTCGAGGCATGGGTTACTCTTACGGGTACAACCGCGAAGAAGACGCCTGGGATTATAACTCAACGCAGTCACTGATCTATCATTTAGTGGATAAAGTGAGCCGCGGCGGCAATTTCTTATTAGACATTGGTCCGGATGAGCATGGCAAGATCCCACCCATTATGCAGGAAAGATTATTGCAGATGGGAGAATGGCTGAAGATCAACGGTGAAGCCATCTACAACACGTCCAGGTGGAAAACAGCGACCCAGTGGAGCGAAGGCAGGAGAGATTACAAAGCCAACAAACATGAAGACATCATGATGAAGCTGACGGTGGATCCTGAGCCAGGCTATGCTGTGAAAGAAGTTTTTTACACATATAATGCTGCCAGTCATGCATTGTATGCCATCTTCCCGAAATATCCATCGAGTCGTAAATTAGTATTGAAAAACTTAGGCGGCACAACAACAGGTGGCATTAGTTTTTTGTCGACCGGCGAAAAACTTAATTATACCAGATCAGGCAATGATATTGTGGTGCAGTTGCCCGAATATGACCCCAACAAAATCAAAGCGCCTTATGCTTATGCTGTGCGTATTGATCAGTTAAAATAAATACAGCCATAGATAACCAATGAGCAGTACATGAAATCAAACCCATGTACTGTTCATTGATCTATTTACCGGTAAAATCAGCTTTGCGCTTCTCTAAGAAAGCACTGGTACCTTCTTTCATATCTGCGGTGCCAAAGCACTCGCCAAAAGCAGTTACTTCAATAGCATAACCGTTTTTAGTTTCATCAAATACGGCGTTGGCAGCTTCAATACATTTGGCCACAGCAACTGGAGCTTTTGAATTGATGGTTGTTAACACAGCAGTTGCTTTAATAAGCAGCTCTTCCTGCGGCACCACATAATTAACAAGCCCATATTGTAAGGCAGTAGCTGCATCGATCATGCCGGCGCTCATCAGCAATTCCAGTGCACGTCCCTTGCCAATCAATTGAACCAGGCGCTGGGTACCGCCATAACCGGGAATCAGGCCCAGGTTTACTTCGGGCTGACCAAATTTGGCGTTATCAGACGCAATCCTGAAATGACAGCTCATGGCCAGTTCGCAACCACCACCCAAAGCAAATCCGTTTACGCAGGCAATAATGGGTTTTGGCGCTTGTTCGATCCTGGAAAAAATATCCTGCCCGTTTTTAGCCAGCCACATGCCTTCCGTCACATTCAGTCCAACGAATTCACTGATGTCTGCACCGGCTACAAATGCTTTGGCGCCGGCGCCGGTGATTATCACCGACCTGATCTCCGGGTTACTGTAAACCTCATTCAATACAGTATTGAGGTCGCTCATGACCTGCCGGTTCAAAGCATTCAGTTTATCGGGCCGATTGATGGTGATGGTAAAAATTCCATTCTCAAGCGATGTGAGCAGGGTCTGGTACATGGCAATTTATTTTAAGCAAATGTAAAAGGATTGGATTTGTGGTACAATAAAAAAGCATCCTGATAAAAGGATGCTTTCTGACATGCTGACTCACATGGGGAGGACTGATCTTTTTAAATAAGATATTGGATTCCCTGTATAAAGATTGCCGCATCTTTTTAGAAAAAAAAGAGAACATGGTTCAACAGCATTAAATATTGAACAGGGCGTATGAAATGATCAATGAAACGGGAAAGAGGTATGCTGTAACGTTCTGTTGCCATCCAGGTACATCTTGATTTGTTTTTGCTACACTTTATTCTCTATTTTCATGAAAACGGCTTATTTGCGTATTTTGGCCCGTCGATTACGGTGTATTTCAGTATGCTGATATACCTGCTAATAGACGTCAATAACCAATAGAAAATGATCAAAACCGTTATTATTAACGACAGGTATGGTATTGCTGCAAAGATGGGAGAAAAGATAGCCGGGATGGTGGGTGAGGATATTAATGTAGAAGTATTACCGAGCATTGAAACAGCGAAAAAATGGTTTGAAATTCATCCTGAGCCGGATATTGTGCTGATGGATATCCATGCCGGCGGCGAGGTGAATTTAGATTTTTTCAGGTATTTGAAATCCGACTGTCCAATTGTTTTCACAACCGAGCATGAATATGTTATTTGTGCGTACAAAATACGCCCAGGTAATTACCTGCTGAATGCGCACGATGATGCATATCACCGGAAGGAGCTGGACAATTGCCACAATACCGTTAACCACAGGCATTATCTTGCTAAAAACCTTACACAGATTATGGCGGGGTTGATCGAAAAACCGGCGCCATTATCTGCTTACAAGGAGAAGTTCATTGTTAATGTGAAAAATAACTGGATCCCTGTTGATACAAAAGACATTGCCTGCTTTACCCGGAAACACCTCAACTATCTCTATACTTTTTCCGGCGAAAAGTACATACTCGATTATGCTACCTTAGAGGATATTGAAAAATTATTAGACCCCAAGCTGTTCTACAGAACCAACCGGCAGAGCATCATTCATATCAATGCCATCAGGAGTGTAAAGCCGCTCGGCAACCAGAAACTATCAGTGGTACTGAAAGATCCCGTAAAGGTTGACATAGATATCAGCCGGGAAAAAGCCCCGGCTTTTAAAAAGTGGTTTGACAGGTGAAAGATAATGCCCGGTGAAACGCAGCTGATCAGAAAGAGCGGTGCGCTCTTACCCATGCAGTAATATAGCTCGCAATATCACCGGTAGGTGTTCCGGGTGCAAAAAGGGTACCAACGCCCATTTCGTTTAAAATTTTGATATCCTCTTCTGGTATAATACCGCCGCCGGTAAGGAGCACGTCGTTCATCTTTTTCTCTTTCAATAAGGCAATGATCTTTGGAAAAACGGTCATGTGAGCGCCGCTGAGAATGCTGATGCCGATGGCGTCCACGTCTTCCTGTAAAGCAGCATTGACAACCATTTCGGGTGTTTGACGCAAACCGGTATAGATCACTTCCATGCCGGCATCGCGCAGGGCGGAAGCGATCACTTTGGCGCCGCGGTCATGGCCATCCAATCCAACTTTGGCAACCAGTACACGAATGGGACGTTTGTTATTACTCATGCAATCGTTTATTAATTCATACAACAACCCTTGCCAGCAACTGTAACAAAAATAAATTTAATGATGGTCTTCCAGCTGCTTCAGTGTTAACTCAATTCTCCGGAGTGTTTCTGTTTTGCCAATAAGCGCAGCTATATCAAATACACCCGGGCCAAATTTGCCACCCACCAGCATAATGCGTAAGGGAAGCATCAGCTCACCCGGTTTTAACTGGTTGGCAGCGGCGAGTTCCTTGAATGCCGTTTCGAGGCCGCCGGCTTCCCATAAAGTACTGAGCTCATAGGTCCTGATCAGTTCTGTAAAGAAAAGATTTTTCTTATCATCCCATTTGGGTTTGATGGCGTCAGTATCAATAACGGCGGGTAACTGAAAAAAGAAAGCAGCCTGTTGTACAAAATCAGGCAGCAGGGTACAGCGTTCTTTGACTAATTCAATTGCTTTTGAAAGTAACGGATGGCCAGATACGGCAATGCCATTTTTTTCGAAGAGCGGTTTCACCTCAGGTTCCAGAACGGCTGCTTCGGACCGCTTGATCCGTTCGTGGTTATACCATTTTGCTTTCTCATAGTCAAACTTGGCGCCACCCTTGTGAACCCTGTCAATAGAGAATTTGTGAACCATGTCTTCCAATGAAAAGATTTCCTGGTCGGTTCCATCATTCCAGCCGAGCATGGCCAGCATGTTAACGAAGGCTTCGGGTAAGAAGCCTCTTTCGCGGAAGCCGATCGTGGTTTCATTGGTCTTAGGGTCTGTCCAGTCCATTGCAAATACAGGAAATCCCAACCGGTCGCCATCTCTTTTGCTCAGCTTACCATTACCATCCGGTTTTAAGATAAGCGGCAGGTGTGCCCACTGCGGCATATCGGTTTCCCATCCTAAATATTTCCATAAGAGTAAGTGAACGGGAGCGGAGGGAAGCCATTCTTCACCGCGGAAAGCGTGACTGATCTGCATCTGGTAATCATCCACTACCACGGCAAGGTGATAAGTAGGCATGCCATCTGCTTTCAGCAATACTTTATCATCCACCTGCGAAGTGTTGAACGATACTTCGCCACGGATCATATCGGTAAAGCTGATGGTCTCATTTAGGGGCATCTTAATACGTATCACGTGCGGTACGCCTTCGTTCAGCAAACGTTTTACTTCAGCGGGATCCATTGTTAAGGCATTGCGCATTTTTTCCCTTAACAGGTGATTGTATTGCGGCGAAGGGTTCTCTGTTGTTTTAAAATTGTTACGCATGGCTTCCAGTTCGGCAGGCGTATCAAAAGCATAGTAAGCATGCCCTGCTGTTACCAATTGTTCTGCATATTGACGATACTGCTCTTTGCGTTCGCTTTGGCGGTAGGGGGCATGGGGACCGCCATGAAGAGGGCTTTCATCGGGTGTTAGTCCGCACCATTTCAATGTATCGAAAATATATGCCTCAGCGCCGGGAACAAAGCGCGACTGGTCAGTGTCTTCAATCCTCAAAATAAAATCGCCGCCATGCTGTTTGGCAAACAGGTAATTGAACAAAACGGTTCTTACACCACCTAAGTGTAATCCGCCGGTAGGCGATGGAGCGAAACGTACGCGTACTCTTTTACTCATAGAGCGCAAAGATAGCTGTTAGCCAACAGATGCTGTGTAACAGCTATCTTTACAGTATGTATCTGGTAAAAACGCCCTGGTGGCTACGGGCATTGTATCCGGGATTGGCCTGGCGTATTCGAACGCGGGAGAAAGTCATTTACCTGACTTTTGATGATGGCCCGCATGAAACCGCCACTCCATTTGTATTGGAACAATTGAAGCAGTACGGGGCCAAAGCCACTTTCTTTTGTATAGGCAAAAATGTAGCGGCGCACCCGGCCATCTATCAAAGGATATTGGACGAGGGGCATACAACCGGCAATCACACTTATAATCATCTCAACGGCTGGAAAACATCCAACGAAACCTACCTGGCCGATATAGCGGAGGCGGGCAAACTGATCCGGTCGCCACTTTTTCGTCCCCCTTATGGCCGACTCAGCAGGGCGCAAATACGATTGATCTATCAGCTTCCCGAAACTACAAGAGAGCCAGGGATAAAGCGTGTGAAACAGATTATTATGTGGGATGTGCTCAGTGGGGATTTCGATACCAATCTTACGCCTGAGGCCTGTCTTGCTTATGTACTGTATCATGCCAGACCAGGTTCCATTATTGTTTTTCATGATAGTACCAAGGCCCGGGAAAAAATGTCTTACGCATTGCCGAAAGTGCTGGAATATTTTTCAGGCGCGGGGTATCAGTTCAAAAGCATTCACTAACATATTATTCAGCAACAGGAATTTTGCAGCATGACCATTATAGACACCCATTGTCATTTGTATTCAGAAGAGTTCAGGGATGATATTGATGCCGTGATCAGCCGTGCCAGGGATTACGGGGTCATTAAATTCTATTTACCGGCGATTGACAGTACGGAGATCGATGCCATGCTGCAGCTGGAAGCAAGGTATCCGGGTGTTTGCATAGCAATGATGGGCCTGCACCCCTGTTATGACAAAGAAAATTACAAACAAGAGCTGG
>CAZDQB010000009.1:157825-161254 GCA_964507525.1 uncultured Sediminibacterium sp.
ATTGCGGAAGAATGGCTCCATCAAAGGCGATTTGCGGCAGTGGGAGAGATAGGACTCGATTTTTATTGGGATACAACCTTTGTGAAAGAACAGCAGGAGGCGTTTATGGTACAGATGCAATGGGCATTGGACAGGCAAATGGCTATCGTCATTCATACCCGTAATGCCATGCAGGAAACCATTGATATGGTAAAACCCTTTGCTGCCAGGGGGCTAAGGGGTATTTTCCATTGTTTCAGCGGCAGTGCATCATCGGCGCAGCAGATTGTGGACATAGGTTTTTACTTAGGTATTGGCGGGGTGATCACTTATAAGAATGCGGGATTACCGGCGACGCTGGAGAAAATAGGCCTGGAGCACCTGGTATTGGAAACAGATGCCCCTTATTTAACTCCTGTTCCGTTCAGGGGCAAAAGGAATGAGAGCGGTTATTTGCAATATGTACTGGAGAAGCTGGCTGAAGTTAAAAGGTGCCCGGTAGACGAAGTAGCGGCCATTACCACAGAGAATGCCCAAAAAATATTCGGAAGCTGACGGCCGAAGCTTTATTTTTGCCGTCCTTTAAAAGTACAGAGAGGTGTCCGAGTGGTTGAAGGAGCACGCCTGGAAAGTGTGTATACGGGAAACCGTATCGAGGGTTCGAATCCCTTCCTCTCTGCTGAGTATCAATTTAAAATGAAGCAAAAGCCCGCAAACTCAATGTTTACGGGCTTTTTGGTTTTTGGGAACTGCTCAAAATGTTCATAAAAGCCCATATTGGAAGTGAGTAATTCATGAGTACCTATTTTTTTATAATATGACTCACTAAACATGCTCCAACGCGCTGTAAATTAACATGTTCCGTTTTTGAACATGTATTTTCTAAGGATGGTTCGGGTTTTAATTTTAACCTGAAATCATGAGTTATGTTAGGCAAGAATTTCAACCTGCTTTTTTATTTAAAAAAGCCAAAGTTTTATCGAGGCGGTCCACAGCCAATTTACATGCGCATTACTGTTGACGGTATTCCAAAAGAGATCACCACTGCGCGTGAATGCGATCCCAAATTATGGATACCGCACCTTGAATGTTCGATCGGAAAAACAGAATCGCAAAAAGAACTGAATGAGCATCTGTCCATTCTTAAACTCAAAGTGTTTGATGCCCGGCGCGTACTGCTTGAAAACGATAGAGAGATTACGGCAGAAAGCATAAGAAATATGCTCACTGGTCGTGAAGATAAAGGCCGGATGATCTTGGAAATTTTCCAGCAGCATAACGAGCAGATGGCAGCTTTGGTGGGAAAAGACTTTGCACCGGGAACAATGGAACGTTACAAAACCTCACTGGAGCATACACGCGCTTTTATCAAATGGAAATATGGTACTGTACATTGCTAATTTTCAAACAAATCTGCTTAAATCATCTTTTAAATTAATTCTTTTTTAGAAAAAAAGTATTAACTTAGAATTTAAATTTTATTAATCATGGAAAATAATAGCCAAAACAGAACTCTTGAGACATTGTCTTTTGAGAAAATTGATTCTATCAAAATTTCCGAAGCAGCAGAAATCATTAAAAATGTACAATCAAACACAAGGTGGGCCGACACTTCACTGCACGATAAAAATAGTAGGTACATCATCAAGATATGTGGTACACGGCAAAAATAGTAGGTACATCATCAAGATATGTAATGAAAAAATGATTATAAACCCTAATTAACCTAAAATCCCGTTCAGTATTTGGAGTTTTTATAAGGTTTACGAAATAGTAACTATAAAAAAGTAGTTGTTCTTTTTTTATTCTAATACAAAAGTAAAAATCGGATGATTACTTATCTTTTTCAAAATACAGCAAAAGAGCTCAGTAGTAAATTCCACATTCTAAAATACAAGACACTTCTGAGCAGACTTGAATCACTTGACAAAGTGAACTTTTTTGAGAACTCCAGTCAAAATTATTTAGAGTTTCTTAGTAAATTAAAGTCAATAGATTTAATCACAAATGGCACAGATTTTTTCTGGAGCCTAATTCATAGGTTAAACGCTACGCTAGATAAAAATAACAAGGAAGAAATTGAGAAAACATATGTTTATTTTCTTTTAAATGCATTTGATTCATTTTATTTATTACTTCCATTTAATTCAAAGGTACAATTCAAGGGAATAGGAGGTAACGATTTAATTCTTCCAAAGCTTGATCTTTCTTTGAATTGCAGCTTTGATAGCGGTGCCACACTATCCAAGCTTAACAATACTTCCCTAAATTATAAACTAGATAAGTTTGACAGTATTTGCGATAGCAATTATCTAATTAATCTGAATGAAATTCCATACTGGTTCAGACTTAAGAAAGAATTAGTCTGTAAAAAAATTTCGATCATCTTTCAGAAGCATGGTGCTCTTTTTGAAGACAATTATTTTGAAGATTGTTGCGATAATATTTTTTTGGGACATTTATTTAAAAATAAAATTGAAAATGCTTTTGGCAAAATAAAACTAATTGACCTCTCGCTATACGAAAAGTTAGTTTCGTCTCTTGATTATATAATTCCAGTTGGTAATGAAATTAAAAAAGAATATTCAAATTTTGCCAATGTAACTCTGAAGAAAACAATTTTTCTTTCAATAGAGTTATTATTTGAACCTGAAATTCATGTTGCGGAATATATTATTCATGAGTATAGTCATTGTGAATTGCACTATGTACAGGATACTGTGCTTTTTACGAATAATAAAGAAGATATTTTAGAGTATTATTCCCCTTGGCGACCTGATCCTCGTCCATTAATCGGGCTCATTCATGCAATATTTGTTTCCAATGAAGTGGCTTGTTTTTTTTTCACATATTTGCTTAACGCTAGTCGTGAAAGCGACGAAACATTGATAGTAAGAAAGAAGTTAGAAATTCTTATTCATAAAATTCATATTGGATTAAAACAAATTAAAAAAATAGAATTGACCGATTTTTCTTTAGAATTAATGAATGTCATTCAAAAATCAGCGCAGGAAATTTCAGAACAATTTTCAATTTCCACACTGATGCCACCAGAGGAAATAACTAATCATATCCTTATTTGGAAATCAAAAAATACAAATTTTGCCCTTATAGATTAGTTTCCTCTTGATAGTTTTTTTGCAAATTTCTAACAGAACATTGCCATAGAATCAGCAGTATTGCCCACAACATTGCATTGCCAAAAATGGGGCTTGAACTGTATTTCTTCATCATTTCCGGGCAGACGATTTTTGTTCAACATTTCATGTAACTTCAACTTTAAACCAATGTGCGCCCTGACGTACCGGGGTTGACCAGTATCAAATACCCCATCATCGGCAATGCACACACGTTATGGCTTTTATTAATTTGATATGTTAGAAAAATACTGATAGATATGATGTACCCTACTTGTAGGACAGATAATGTGTTTAACTAAGATATAAAGAA
>CAZDQB010000010.1:0-7856 GCA_964507525.1 uncultured Sediminibacterium sp.
CAATTACAATCGAAGGACAACTGAGGACCGAGCATGGCAAAAAAGCCGCCCGCCAGATTCGCTCTCAGGAGAACGTGCCAGGTGTAATTTACGGGGGCGCACAGGAGATCAATTTTCAGGCTCCTGCAAAGGCTTTCAAGCCTTTAGTATACACTGGTGAATTCCAACTGGCTGAAGTAAAAGTGGATGGCAAAACCTACAAGTGCATCCTGAAAGACCTGCAGTTTGACAAAGTAGAGGACTCCCTGATCCATGTTGACCTGCTGGAACTGGTAGGCGATAAGAAAGTGGTAGCAACCTTACCATTGAAATTTGTAGGTACATCTGCAGGGGTGAAAGATGGCGGTAAGCTGATCATCAAAATGAAGTCTTTAAAAGTAAAAGCTTTACCGAAAGACCTGAGGGAAACGATTAATGTAGACATTACCAACCTCGAACTGAATGGTAACATTCGTGTGGAAGACGTAAAAGCAGATAATCTGGAGATACTGAACTCTCCACGTATTCCCATTGCTTCCGTAGTAATGACACGCCAGTTGAAGCAGGAAGAAGCAACTGCTGTTAAGGAAGAAAAGAAAAAATAACACCTGAATTTTAAGTAGCGGTTATACTTAAAAAAACCCGGCATGCTTTATTTGCCGGGTTTTTGATTTAAAAAGGGTTTTATATGTGTACCCGGTAAACGATTTTGGGAAATTTTATAGACGTAGAAAACCCCGGTTCTGTATTTTTACGTTAGTATGAGTAAATTTCTGATTGTAGGGTTGGGCAATTTTGGTGATGAATATCGTCATACGCGACACAATATCGGGTTTGATGTAATTAACGCCTTTGTATTAAAGCATGGCGCTTTTTTTAAAACAGACCGGCTGGCCGAAGTGGCGATGATCAAATGGAAAGGAAAGCAGTTCATTTGTATTAAGCCTACAACTTATATGAACCTGAGCGGCAAGGCGTTTAAATATTGGATGGATAAAGAGAAGATAGCGCTTGCCAACACCCTTACGATCGTAGACGATCTGGCATTACCCATTAATAAACTGCGTCTCCGGGGATCGGGCAGTGATGCGGGCCATAATGGTCTTCGTGATATACAACTGACCATCGGAACAGACCAGTATCCCAAACTCCGCTTTGGTATCGGGAACAATTTCCCGAAAGGCAGGCAGGTGGAATTTGTACTGGGTAAATGGCAACCCGAAGAGGAGCCTATCATACAACAAAAAATCCAAAAGTGTGGCGAGGTCATAGAATCGTTTGCAACCATCGGTCTTGAAAAAACCATGAATTACACAAATAATTTGGCGTTCATAGAATAAAGCCCGTATTTCACAGTAACAACGGGAGGGAGGAAAAGTAATACAAGTGATCAATCACTTGATTACTATTTTTAAACATACCAATTATGAAGATTTTTTGCGTAGGCAGAAATTATGCCGATCATGCAAAAGAACTGGGTAATGATATTCCGGAAGAGCCAGTTCTATTCATGAAGCCCAAAACAGCACTACTGCAATCCAATATTCCCTTTTACTATCCTGAGTTTTCCAATGAGCTTCACTATGAAGCTGAATTGGTGCTGCGTATTTCCAAGAATGGCAGATACGTGCCGGAAATGCATGCCGGTAAGTATTATGATGCCATAACAGTTGGTATTGATTTTACGGCAAGAGATATTCAGAACGAATTAAAGAAAAAAGGACTGCCCTGGGAAAAAGCAAAATCATGGGATAATTCGGCCGTTATTGGCTCCTGGATTCCTTTTCGTTCGGATATTTTGAAGCATGACATATACTTTTCGTTGCAAAAAAATAAAGAAATAGTACAGTCAGGCAATTCCTGCGATATGATCTTTTCATTTGACCAGATTGTGGCAAATATTTCTAATTACTTCTCGCTGAATATCGGCGACCTGGTGTATACAGGCACTCCGGCTGGCGTGGGTGAATGCGTAGTGGGTGATGTATTGGAAGGTTATTTCGGCGAACAAAGAATGTTTGAGCTGGAAATAAAATAGCCTATCATTGCTGTTTTTAACGAAGACCAGTAATGCATGCCAACACCTGCCCTATTATTACGCGCCTATGAGCTGATGGCTGCTGCCAAAGCCATGTGCGATACCTACGAGGCCAACAGGCAGGTATGTAAATATGTGCATTCTACGTCACGCGGCCATGAAGCCATACAATTGGCTGCCGGCCTGCAGTTGCAGTCCTGTGATTGGGTAAGTCCTTATTACCGTGACGATAGTATCCTGTTAGCAACTGGCTTCACCCCTTATGAACTGATGCTGCAATTGCTGGCAAAGCAGGATGACCCTTTTTCGGGCGGCCGTTCTTATTATTGTCACCCCAGCAGCAGGAATGAATACCGCCCCTCTATCATGCACCAAAGCAGTGCTACCGGCATGCAGGCCATACCCACGACGGGATTGGCGCAGGGGATACAATTTTTTGAAAAGACAGCACAGCATAAACTTGCCAGAACGCCGGACGGGCAATTACCTGTTGTTGTCTGCTCCTTAGGGGATGGCAGTATTACAGAAGGAGAAGTGAGTGAGGCATTGCAATTTGCTGTATTGAAACAGTTGCCCATCATCTATTTAGTACAGGATAACCAATGGAGCATCAGTGCATCGGCCGCAGAAGTCCGGGCGATGGACGTGTATGATTTTGCACTTGGCTTTAAAGGGTTGAAACGATTGCAATGCGATGGCAGTGATTTTATACATAGTTATGAAACCATGGAACAGGCCATTCAGTATGCCCGGGCAGAACGCCGGCCGGTATTGGTTCATGCCAGGGTTCCATTACTGGGGCATCATACCAGTGGTGTTAGAAGAGAATTTTACAGGAACAGGGAAGACCTGCAACAACATGGTTTGGAAGACCCCCTTCCTAAATTGCGCCTGTTGCTGCTTGAACAAGGATTCAATGAACAGGAATTGCAGGAGGTAGAGGCTGCAGCGTTGGACCAGGTGCTGAACGATTTTACAAAAGCGCAGGCAGCGCGTGAACCGGATGGCAGCACAATAACCGATCATGTGTTTGCGCCTACGCCTGTGAAAGAAGAACAGGGGCAACGTATGCCTAAGCATGCAGAAAAGGTATTAATGGTAGACGCGGCCCTGCATGCGGTAGAGGAATTGATGGAAGCATACCCGGAAGCTATTTTATTCGGACAGGATGTGGGCGCCCGGCTGGGCGGTGTATTCAGGGAAGCGGCTACCCTGGCCGATAAATTTGGCGCACACAGGGTATTTAATACAGCGATACAGGAGGCCTATATTGTTGGGGCAACGGCTGGATTATCTGCAGTGGGCGTTAAACCTATTGTGGAAGTACAGTTTGCCGATTATATCTACCCGGGGTTTAATCAGTTAGTGACGGAATTATCCAAATCATGCTACCTTTCCAATGGAAAATTTCCCGTCCAGATGGTATTACGCGTACCGATAGGGGCTTACGGCGGGGGAGGACCTTACCACAGTGGCAGTATTGAAAGCACCCTGCTGACGATCAAAGGTATAAAAATAGCTTATCCATCCAATGCGGCTGATATGAAGGGATTAATGAAAGCCGCTTTCCTGGACCCCAACCCGGTGGTGATGCTGGAGCATAAGGGACTGTACTGGAGTAAAGTGCCGGGTACGGATGAAGCCCGTATGGTTGAACCTGCGAGGGACTATATACTGCCATTAGGTAAAGCCAATCTGGTATTGACAGCCGATGCCGCGATGATTAAAAAAGGAGACACCCTTTGTGTGATCACTTACGGAATGGGAGTATACTGGGCCAAAGCCGCGGCCCTAAGATACCCGGGACAAGTGGAGATATTAGATCTCAGAACACTCTATCCGCTGGATGAAGCAGCCATATATGCCCTGGTGAAGAAGCATGGCCGGGTGCTGGTATTAACGGAAGAACAGCAAACCAATTCATTTGCAGAAGCGTTAACAGCGCGTATATACCATCATTGCTACCAATTCCTTGATACCAAAATTGAGGTATTGGGAGCGTTGGATCTGCCCGCAGTGCCCATTAACCTTGGGCTCGAAGCGGCCATGTTACCGGGGCCGGAGAAAGTTGCTGCCCGGATGGATAAACTTTTGCGTTCTTAGGCTTTTTTAAGCCCCCAAACACCCCTATATTTGCACCCCGTTTACAACGGGAAACCGGCGAGGTAGCTCAGTTGGTTAGAGCGCAGGATTCATAACCCTGAGGTGATGGGTTCAATTCCCATCCTCGCTACATATTCGGTTTTCAGCCTCTGAAACAGTGTTTTAGAGGCTTTTTTATGCCATTTTCTTTCCTTTTACCCTTTTATCAAAATAATACAGGTAGCAAAAAAGCTAACAGTATCCCGAAAAGGTACATGAATCCTGATTTCATGGAATCCTTACCTGCACAGCATTTCAGCTCCTTTGGATTCAACTCCTGCGCCGCTAAAAATTTGTGCTACCTGTTTCCATCATTAACTATTAAAAATCAATTACTTATGAAAATATTATTTTGGTTGTATAGGTCTAGAATGAATAAGAATGGTCAAGCTCCCGTTAAGATGAGGATTTCTATATATCAGGCCGCAGACGGTCAAACTACTATTGATGTAAAGTTAGAGAATGAGACGGTTTGGCTTAGTCAGACACAAATCGTAGATCTATTCCAGTCCCGTAAGGCCAATGTGAGTGAACATATTAAGCATATATTTCAATATAGCGAACTGGGTATGGAAGCAACTGTTCGGAATTTCCGAACAGTTCTACTCTGGGTAAGGAAAGTGTAAAAATCGCACAATCCTCCGGCGTCGCACCAACTTGTGAAAAAATTGCACAAGTTGTGCCGACAGGTATTAAACTGACGGAAATTCGGGCAACTGTTGCAAAAAATGCAACAACTGGAAATTATAGCCAGTTCAGTTTAATTATATTTCTTATATTTGTTATTATTAACAATAATAGGAAACAAAATGACATACTTAGACTTTAGGGGTGGCATGTACAGCTTTGGAGTATTCTCAACCAGAGATATTGAAAAGCTGTTTCCCAGGTTTGATACAAGACGCTTGGTAGAATGGCAGCGGAAGGGATATATCCATAAGCTGATCAATAAGTGGTATCTATTTACTGATACTCCTATGAACGACCGGCTCCGGTATCGGATCAGCAACTGCCTGCATCGTCCATCATATGTTTCACTCGAATCTGCTCTTTCACACTATGGGCTGATACCGGAAGCTGTTTATTCTGTCCAGAATATCACCACGAGAAAAACGATAGCCTACGAAACAGTTGCCGGCACATTTAATTACAGAAGTATTAAAGCGCATCTATTTTTTGGATATGAAGTTAACAACAGTCAAACAATACCGTTGTTAATAGCTTCACCGGAAAAGGCGATCCTGGATTATTTATATCTTAATCACCAATTAAATACTACAGAAGATATTGAAGGGCTGAGGCTAAATCTGACCACCTTTAATGAAATCATTAACAAGGACAGGTTAACCTCTTATGCTGCATGTTTTGAAAGTAAAACATTAAATAAGCGACTCAAACTATTGAACAAAATTAATAACCATGCTGACACTATCTGAAATAGAAAAAAATTATTCTGAAAACCTTCGTGGGTTCAAGCGGTTTATTTTGAGGGAATACCTACAGCATAAATTATTGCAGATTCTTTTCGACAGTGAATATGCCAATGAGCTATGTTTCCTAGGGGGTACTTGTTTAAGGATTGTGCACGGGAACACTCGTTTTTCTGAAGATCTTGATTTTGATAATTTCACGATCGCTGAGGATACGTTTGCAAAAGTCTCCGGCGTTTTAAAAAAGAAATTGGAGCAGGAAGGCTATGAAGTTGAAATGAAAACGGTTTTTAGAGGCGCTTACCATTGCTATATCCGTTTTCCTGAAATATTATATAAGGAAGGATTGTCGGGCCATAGAGAAGAAAAAATATTAATCCAACTTGACACCGAGCCGCAGCATTTTGATTTTGTACCGGAAAAATATATTCTAAACCGGTTTGATGTATTCACCCAGATCTTTATTACACCGCTAAACTTACTGCTTGCGCAAAAGTTCTATGCAATCTGCAATCGCGAAAGAAATAAGGGAAGGGATTTCTTTGATATTGCATTCCTATTGTCATTGATTGACAGGCCGGACTATAACTATCTGGAGTTTAAAATGGGCGTGTCAAATGAGAAGCAACTCAAAGAAAGAATTATCGAAAAGTGTAACAGCTTAAACATGGATGAAATGGCACAGGATGTTCAGCCATTTTTATTTAATCCCAGGGATGTACAAAAGGTGTTGCTATTTCCGGAGTTGATTAAGCAGGCAAAATTATAATTCCTTTTTACAATTACATTGAAGATTTTATTATACTTGGCAAAATTAAAAAATAGTTGTTACTTGTAACGTAATAGGTTACATTTGCATATGATTGCCAGCATACAGCATAAGGGCCTAAAACTTCTATGGACGAAGAATGATGCATCCAGGCTGCCGGCTGAGCAGGTCAAAAAAATCAAGAATATCCTTATATTATTGCACGGTGCGGGAAAAGTAGAGGATTTAAACTATCCGGGTGCCGGCTTACATCCTTTAAAAGGCGACTTGAAAGGATATTGGTCGGTAACTGTCACAGGTAACTATAGAATCATTTTTAGATTTGAGAATGAGAATGCGCATCTGGTGGATTATCTTGATTATCATTAATAAACTTACAAATGTTACAACAAAAAATGCCGCCCGTACATCCGGGGGAAATTTTAAAGGAAATGTACCTGGATCCCCTGGGAATCAGCATAACTGCGCTTGCTGGCAATTTAGGTGTTGCCCGGAAAACGGTTTCCCAACTTGTCAATGGCCACATGGGTGTGAGCGCTGAAATGGCCTTGAGGCTGGGAAAGGCATTTAATACTACCCCCGAGCTTTGGCTGAATATGCAGCGGAATTACGATCTATGGCACGCAGGGTCGAAAATCAAGGTAACACATATCCGGTCGCTCCGAACAAAGGAGCAAAGGGTATATAAGGCCAATTAGTGGCTTTACCCCTAATTCGAATTAAATTTATTCTTCATTCAAAATCAGCTCAAAGACATTGAGAAGAGGGACAAAGTGTTCAAACAAATTACCATCCTATTTTGCGACTACACTTACTGATAATGAAACCTGCACTGCATAATATGTAGTCTTTTTTCCCTTATAGCATAGACCAATCGGTGTTCATCAGTAATCCGGCGGCTCCAACAACCGGCTAGATCGCCTTTCAGCGGCTCCGGCTTACCAATGCCTTTAAAAGGAGATCGCAGCGTATCTTTAATGAGCTCATTAATGCGCTGAAGAGTCTTTTTATCCTGCTGCTGCCAGTATAAATAATCCTCCCAACCATGGGTTTGAAATACCAATTCCATGTTTACTTTTCTATTAGTTTATGCGCTTTGAAAGTACCGGCATGCATTTCCTGGAGAGATTCCGTCAGTCGCTGGCGGTTGGTTGCATTACTGGTCAGATGAAGGGTTTCCTGGATAGCATTGTATTCATCCAAGTCCATCACCACCACATTTTTCCCTTTGGTACGGGAAACCACCACAATTTCTCGGTCGTCATTCACCGCATTTAGGCTTTGAGCCAAGTTATTGCGGAAATCGGAGTAATTTACTACACGCATACAAGTACTTATTTAGGTACTAAAATACGTACTATTTTGCAAACACAGCCTTTTATTTTGTTGATCAGATAGCATTTCTGCTATTTGCCTCTGAAACAGTGTTTTAGAGGCTTTTTTATGCCATTTTCGTCTCTTTATCGCGGAAGGCTATAGATGCCAAACTTCGTCTGGT
>CAZDQB010000010.1:7956-66595 GCA_964507525.1 uncultured Sediminibacterium sp.
GGTTGTGCAAACTCCGTCAGCATAGTAAGTAAATCTCGTCTGGTGGTTGTGCAAACTCCGTCAGCATAGTAAGTAAATCTCGTCTGGTGGTTGTGCAAATTTGGCCTCGCCTGGTACATTGTAAGACAAAAGAATGTTAATGATAGTTTACCCTAACATAACATTTGCTTAATAAGCATCCCATTGCGCGATGATACCTTTGCTGCCATCTAAAACCATGGCAATGATGAAATATATCCTGAGAGCAACACTGCTTTTCTTTTTTTCTACCGCATACCTGCTGCTGAATGCACAGACAAATACTTCGATCAACGGATTTATAAAGACTACAAAAGGCAATATCCTGCAAGGCGCTGCTGTCAGTGTCAAAAATGAATCGACAGGCTTTGTATATAAAGGCATATCAAACCTGAAAGGGTTTTATCAAATTACTGATGTTCCGTTGGGAGGTCCTTATACCATCACTGCGTCTTATACCGGATTTGGGACCCTTCAGAAATCCGGTTATACAATAGCAATAAGTGAAAACCTGAAGGTCGACTTTGAATTATCCGACCAGGTGACCGAGCTGAAGGAAGTAGTGATCAATGCAAGAAGGGATATTTATAGCAGGGTATCGCCTGTAGGAACAGCAAAAAAGCTTGGAACACAGGAGATCAAAGTAATCCCGGCAAACAGCCGGAACTTCCAGGATTTAGCCAATATATCGCCTTTAACAGGCGTATCACCCGCTAATAACCCTAGCTTAAGCATTGGTGGCACAAGGGAAAGCTCCACAGGCATTACGCTTGATGGGATGAACCAGCGGTTTATGATGAATGGTGGCTTGCTTCCCATTTTCACCATATCAATTGAGGCGATCAAAGAATATGAAGTATCTACCAATAATTATGATGTGCTGCAGGGCCGGCAGGGTGGCGGCGCCATTAATGTGATCAGTAAGTCAGGTACAAATAATTTCACCGGATCGGCCTTTTTTTACAACAGGAGCAATAAACTAACAGCGGCGAATGACTATTTGGGCAGGACGCTGAAGGATTTCAATATTAACCAATACGGTTTTTCACTGGGTGGCCCGATCATCAAAAATAAATTACATTTTTTTACCGCATTTGATTTTGAGAGCAAGAGCCAGCCTGTTTCCGTTTTGGATGTACATGATCTGACAACTGAAAAAGCAGAAGGTATCTCATCTGCTAACCTGCAGCGTTTCCTGACCATCTTAAACACTAAATACGGCCTTCAGGATCCTGCTAACCAGGTAGGATTGTATTCGTTCAAACCAATCAGCCGCACATTTTTCGGTCGCCTTGACTATAAACTCAACGACCGCAATACATTGACCCTTAGAACCAACTATTCATCACAGGAAAGTGAATTCTCACCCTATGCTTACCCCGACAACACCGCGATAAAAGAGTCGTACGGGTCACACCTGATTAAATTATTTTCAACGCAGTTGTCTTTGAAAACAAAGTTCTCAGATAAACTTACCAACGATTTTAAAATACAGTACTTAAAAGCACAAAGAGATTTTATTCCTTATTCCGATTTGCCAAGGGGGTTTGTGAATATTGCGTCTACGTTGCAGGATGGAACAAAAGTTGCCAAAACTTTTCAATTTGGCGGGAACCGGATTGCTCCGGAAAAACAGGGCGAACAGCAGCTGCAGTTTGTTGAAAACCTCTACCTGCAAACAGGTAAATTTCATTTCACTTTTGGTACAGACAACCTGGTCACGTTTACGCATACGCTAAATACCAACGAACAGGGAGGATTGTTCCAGTTTTCCAGTTTAGACGATCTGGATAATTTAAAACCAGGCGCTTATACCAGGCTGGTGCCCTTGAATCCATCGAACGGATTTGCCCAATACCTAAACCAGACCGCATTGGATCTGTCGGCCTATGCCCAAATTGATTACCGGATCAATCCCAACATGAACATAACCGGCGGACTCAGGTGGGATGCCACCGTTTTTACCTCAAAACCCGGGTATAATCCTTTAGTATTCCAGGTTTTAGGAAAACGTACAGATAAGGTAGCGAAAGATTATACCAATTTTCAGCCCAGGGTACAGTTTACGTACGACCTGAAGGGAGACCAGACTTCAGTGCTTCAGCTGGGGTCAGGACTCTTCTCTGCTAATATTGTTCACTGGGCGCAGCTGAGTAATATCCTGCAATCCGGACTGAACCTGGCAAACGTGGTGTACCCGGCCAATAACCTGCCAACACCCGATTACCCCTCTTACCGGAAAAATATCAATACGGTGCCAGGTGTGCCGGACAATAGCGGCCCGATCCCTCCCTATATCAATATGATCGGTGATGATTTTCATGCACCCATGACCTGGAAGAACAATATTTCTTTCAAGCAGTTTTTCAACAGAACTTTTTATGCAGGTATTAATGTGTATCATTCCTATACCTATCATAACTATCGTTATGTAGATCTAAACCTGAGGAACACACCGGATTTCACTTTAGCCAATGAGGCGAACAGGGGAGTATTTGCTCCGGCGAATAAAGTTGCAGTGGCTAATCCTGCCAATCCTAAAGTGGTAAGTTATCCCATCGCTTATAAAGACGTGGTCAGCCACCCGGAACTGGGGCGTGTACTTGAACTCAACGGAGACTCTCATATATGGCAGGTGGGAGCAGTGTTGGAAGCAGGAGTGATCTTGCCCTCCAATGGAATGCTGAATGCTTCTTATACCATTAATAAGACTGAAGATGATAATTCTTACAACTGTTGTATTGCACGGACTACTTATAGCAGTGGCAACATTGTAGACGATCCGCGGGCATTGGCAGTCAACCGTGGCGGAGCGAATACAGATTTTAGAAACAAAGTAGTAGTGACGGGTATTTCTCCTGAAGTGTTTGGCTTTCAGCTGGGCTTGAAATACGTTGGTATTTCGGGCAATCCATGGACACCTGTTGTGTTTGGGGATATTACAGGCGATGGTTCCAGTTTAACCATTAATAATAATAAACGGGCATTCATCTTTGACCCTTCAGCCATCAATGCTAACCTTAATGCGACACCATTTGAAAAGCAACTGGCTACAGACCTGGTTAAGCTGATGAATAACCCGGATAATACGGCAAGGAATTATTTGAAAGATCATCTTGGCCAGATGGCCTCACGCAATGAGCTATACAATCCTTTCTGGAGCAATATTGATATCAGTTTATCTTATACACTCAGTAATAAGCTGATCCCGGCTTTGAAAAAAAATAAGCTGATTTTCCAGGCACAGGTTTTCAATTTTGCAAATCTTTTGAATAAAGACGCGGGAAAAAGAAATATTGTTTCGGGCACCAACCAGCAATTGTTTAGAACACTGGGACTGGATCCGATTGCTTCAGCACAGGGAAGAACACAATACGCTTATACTGTAAATCCAACTTTCGGACAATTGATTCCGGTCAACGACCGTTACCAGGTTCAGTTAGGTATTCGTTATGAGTTCAGGTAATTTACATTAACTGATGATTGATGATCAAAAGCTTTATCGAGGGGTGGCTATTCATAACCCGGTGCCATACTGCCATGTTATTTCGGTTTGCATTACAGTCTGGCACATTGTTTGACCTTGTCATTGGTATATAAAAACTGATAACCAATGAAAAAATTATTTATGGTATTGCTAGTGGGAAGCTTTGCATCTTTTGTTGCTTGTAACAAAAATGATTCTTCCACTGCCACGGGTAACACTTCCATCAATATACACCTGGTTGATGGCCCGGCTGCTTATGATAAAGTCTATATCGATATCCAGGATGTTCAGGTAAAAGCGGGAACGGATTCGAGCGAAAGCGGATGGCAGTCATTGAACATCACAAGGAAAGGTGTGTACAATTTGTTGAACTTTAAAAATGGGCTGGATACCTTGTTAGGTAAACTGTCATTACCCGCCGGCACGATCAGCCAGTTGCGGTTGGTGCTGGGAACTGATAACAGTGTGGTCTTAAACGGTGTAAGTTATCCTTTAAAAACACCTTCTGCACAACAATCTGGCCTAAAATTAGCCATTAATGCAAACCTGATGGCCGGGGTTGATTACCATTTTTGGATTGATTTTGATGCTGCACGGTCTATTGTACAAACAGGTAATGGCAATTATATATTGAAACCTGTTGTCAAGGTCTTTACACAGGCTACATCAGGAGCCATTAAGGGGATCGTATTGCCGCCTTCATCCAAAACCTGGGTGTTTGCCATTGCCAATGTGAGTGATACGATTTCTTCCACTCCTGCCGATACCCTGACCGGAGGCTTCTTATTGAGAGGGGTACCTGCCGCTTCTTATAAAGTATCTTTCCATAGTACAACAGGAGCATATAAGGATACGACCTATAATAATGTATCGGTTACAAATGGCTCTGTTACTGACCTCGGTACCGTTCAGTTGCACCATTAAAAGCGTTTTGTAAAATACAGCTAAGCCAGCTGTATCTTACAAAATAACAGGTGTAGCTTACATAATAAAATAACCGGCGAAAGTCTCCTCAAAAGGGAGACTTTCTTTGATTTTATATACCGCAGGCGAAAGAGATTAAATTCATCAGCTTTTTTATTTTAAAGCATACCTGTAGTGTTATGTTACATAACTTACTGGTTTGTTTTTGAGAATAAGTTACAATTGTTTATATTGTAATAGTAAGTGTTAATAGCGATTTAATTTCAATTGTTGCCGCTTTTATTATGCTGGAAGTTTTATCATATCAAATAGCTGATAGTATTGATATTAAGCTTTTTAAAGCCACATTTAAGGCTGAACTCCATTATAGTGATGCTGATGAATTATTTTATAAAACCGGTGCCGAGCATTTTATTTACGTGTTTAAATATGGGGTAGTGTGTTTTTTAAATTACGATGCGGTTAAAATTACTGAGTTCTTAAGGCTCATTTCCTCCTTTTGTAAAAACCTGTTTGAAAAGCATTTGAGCGAAGTATTTCAGATTGAAACCAATACTAAAGAAAATAAAATCGGGTACAATAAAATAGAAATTGTTAATGCAGATGAACAGGTATTGAGATTGATTATGCTGAATGTATCTCAGTCTGTTGCATTGGATTATTACTCTGAGCAAACCACTAAACTCTTAGAAGAAACAAATTTTCATACCCAGTACCTGGAAAAAAAAGGCAGGCTTGGCATATCGGGGACCAATCTGAAAAAATATATAGGTAAGACCCTCCTTTTAAAAAACAGGATAGCTGAAAACCTGTATATATTCGATTCTCCCCCGGAAACATGGGAAGATGAGAACCTCAATAAGATTGATATGGGTATGAAGCGAACCTTTGACCTCCAGGAAAGGTTTAGAAATATCCAGGAAGGATTAAATATTATAAAGGATAATCTTGCTTTATTTAAGGACCTGTTGCAGTACAGGAATAGCAATATGTTGGAATGGATTGTTATTATCCTGATTTTAGTTGAAGTTCTGAATTTGTTCCTTGTCAGATTATTTAAATGAATTGGTTATGTATTCTACCATTAAATCACAGCCTGTTATATTTATCATTTTTGGCAGCACCGGCGATCTTAGCTGCCGCAAGCTGGCTCCTGCACTTTACAATTTGTTTACAGAAGGATGGCTGCCGGATCAGTTTGCCATTATAGGTACTGGCCGCAGCCCGTTGAGCGATGAGCAGTTTGCTGCAAAGATACTGGAGGGAGTCAACCGGTTTTCCAGGAATGGCAAAGCGACAAAAGATAAATGGGATCAATTTTCTGCTCACCTTTTTTACCGGGATGCTGATATTAAAGATGGGGAAGCTTATAAAGCATTGGGTGCAAGTATAGAGGAACACAATGCCGGATGGCAAACCAAAGCTAATGTTATTTATTACCTGGCAGTATCACCCGGCTTGTTCCCGGTAATTGCTGAAAATATCTGTAAAAACAAACTGGCCGAAGACCCGGAAAAAACGAGGATCGTATTAGAGAAACCATTTGGCCATGATCTCGAATCGGCCAGGTCGCTCAACAAATTATTAGAAGATATATTTCACGAAAGACAGATATACCGTATTGATCATTACTTAGGCAAAGAAACGGTACAGAATATCATGGCCTTCCGGTTTGCCAATTCACTGCTGGAACCAACATGGAACCGGAATTATATAGAACATGTGCAAATATCAGTTACCGAGCAGTTAGGTGTTGAAGAGCGGGGCGAATATTATGACGGCTCCGGAGCTTTGCGGGATATGATCCAGAATCATTTACTGCAATTACTCTGCCTTATTGCGATGGAACCCCCCATTAATTTTAATGCGGAAGAAGTACGCAACCGAAAAGTGGATGTATTAAGGGCTATGCGCAGGTTTACACCCGAAGATGTGCGCATGTCCGCGGTAAGAGGGCAGTATGGCGGCGGATGGATGGAAGGAAAGGAAGTGGTCGGGTATCGCCAGGAACCCAAAGTTGATCCTGCATCGAATACAGAAACATTTGCAGCGATAAAATTCTTCGTGGATAACTGGCGTTGGCATGGTGTGCCGTTTTATATGCGTACAGGTAAGCGTATGCACCGGTCAGAATCTATTATTGCAATTCAGTTCAAAGATGTACCTCATCGTGTATTTCCATCGGAAGCCACCGAAAGCTGGCAGCAAAACAGGCTGATCATCAGCATACAACCGGAAATGAGTATCCGCTTGCAGGTGCAGGCAAAAAGGCCCGGACTCGATATGTTATTAAATTCAGTGGACATGGTGTTCGATTATAAAGGAACGTATGCCAGCCAGGCGCCGGAAGCTTATGAAACCTTGCTATTGGATATCATGCTCGGAGATCAAACCTTATTTATGCGTGGTGACCAGGTTGAGTGTGCATGGGATCTTTTAATGCCGATCCTGAATACCTGGCAGCACAGAGAGAGCCTGAACTTTCCAAATTATTCAGCTGATTCATGGGGACCGGAAGTTGCAGAAGCTTTGATAGCCCGCGACGGTTTCCATTGGTTCGCTTTACCCCTTAATGGTAAAAAATAAATGGCTATGAAAATGCATATCTTTAAAACCAGTGATGAGGTAATTACTCACCTCGCTGCTTTTTTCATCGAAGCAGCCCGCCTGTCAATCGTAAACCATGGAAGGTTCTCCATTGCTCTTTCCGGCGGTGTCTCGCCCCAAAAATTATATGAATTGCTTGCATCAGCTACATTCAGAGACAAGGTTGAGTGGGATAAGGTTTATTTCTTTTTCGGAGATGAACGGTATGTACCAAAAACTGATCCTGCAAGTAATTACCTGATGGTGAAGAAAGCGTTGTTCAAACCTTTAAACATTCATCCATCGCATGTTTTCTCAGTCGATACCAAACTTGATCCAAGGGAAGCTGCCGAACAATATACAAAAGTGATAAGCGATTATTTCGGAGATGATGAATGGCGTTTTGACATAGTGCTGCTTGGCCTGGGAGACAATTGCCACACTGCTTCGTTATTTCCATATACCCCTGTGTTGCGTGATACAATGCCTTCCGTAGCAGCCGTTTACCTGGAAGACCAGGGGGTGTACCGGATTACGATGAATGCACCTTTGATCAACCAGGCGCACCAGGTTGCGTTTTTGGTATATGGAGAAAGCAAAGCAGCGGCCGTGCATCATGTAATAGAAGACGAACGCAATACGGACCATTTTCCGGCGCAACTTATAGCGCCACAATATGAAGCGCTGCAATGGTTTCTTGACGCGGCGGCAGCTTCAAAATTGAAGAAATGATTTTAGAAAGAAAATGGCAGGTATAGTCATTGCAGGGCGGATCAGTATGTTCAATTCTGAAAAATGTTCTACATTTAACAATGTAACGACTGCTTATGCCGTACCAACAGATGCATCTTCCTGAACTGCAGCATGCCATCGCAACAAACGATGACCAGCTGGCATACGCAGAGTTGTTTAAACGTTTCGCTCCTCCGCTTACCCGTTTTGCAAAATCGATCGTTCATAAGAAAGAGCTGGCAGAAGAAATCGTTTCAGACGTCTTTATACGGTTATGGGAAAAGAGGAAAACCCTCGACCAGGTACAACACCTTAAAATGTACCTCTACATTTCGGCAAGAAATTACGCTGTAAATTACCTGCGCAGCAAAAACCACCAGTTGTCCTTACAGGTAGATGAACTTTCTGTAGACATTCAGGCCTATTCAGCTGACCCCTATGAACAGGCGGTAGCGTCAGAGGTTCAACAGGAATTATTTACTGCCGTAAACAGCCTGCCCGCCAGGTGTAAAATGATATTTAAACTGGTTAAAGAAGATGGCCTGCGCCAGAAGGAAGTGGCCGAGTTATTACATTTAAGCCCCAAGACCATCGAAAACCAATTAGCCATCGCCCTGAAAAAGCTGTCAGAGGCAATCCGGTCACTGCGCTCGTTCAGCAAACACTGAAAATTTAACAGATTTTTGCAATTGCTTTGGGGGAAAGACCCAAAAATCTTGTCCCTGTCAATAGAATTGCATTGCTATGCCCAACAGGATCTGGTATTTACTCAGTATTAAGTTATCCGGTGAAGCCACCCAGGCGGATCTGGACGAGTTCCATGACTTATTGAGAGAACACCCGGAACTGGAAGCTTCCATACAGCAAATTACCAGGTACTGGTTGCAATCCAATCCTACTACTTCCCATCATCATACTGACACTGAGGCCATTTGGCGCCGGCACCTCGAAAGGCTGAAAGCCAGTGGGGCTGCATGGGTAGAGCCTTCGCCCGGCAACACATTGCGTTCCTTACAGAAAGGCTCGCCGGCGGGCCTGCACTGGTTCCGGTGGGCTGCCGCAGCTGTTGTCTTATTTTGTTTGGCCGGCTGGTGGCTGACAACCTTCCGTAATACCGATAAACAATCTTTTTTAGCCAAAACAAACCAGGTAGTCACACGCCCTGCTTCACGTACACAGTTAAGGCTTCCGGATGGCAGTAAAGTATGGGTGAATGCCAGCAGTAAGCTGACCTATGGTAATGGTTTTGGGGAAGAAAACCGGAATGTGTGGTTAGAAGGGGAAGCCTATTTTGAAGTGTTCAAGAACAAAAACCTGCCTTTTATCATACATACGAGCCGGATGAACATACGGGTTACAGGTACTGTTTTTAATGTGAGGGCTTATCCGCAGGAAGCAAGTTCTGAGACTGCCTTGATTGAAGGATCGGTTGAAGTGGCACTTCCGGGAGATAAGGATTGGAAATACCACCTCAAACCACTGCAAAAATTAGTTGTTGATGACAATGGCGTTACCTATGGCAATCCTGCCGCTTCCGGCAGAAAATTTACGGCGGGTGCTACCGTGTCTTCCTTCACGGCCAGTTTGCAGAGTTTATCAAAACCATTGCCCGATAACCAGGTAGTTGAAACAGCCTGGGTCTATAATATGCTCTCATTCTCTGATGAGTCGTTCCGGCAGGTGGCCAACAAAATGGAGAAATGGTACGGAGCTGCCATCCAGTTTCATGATCCTGACATGGAGAACTGGCATTTTACAGGAAGTTTTCGCAATGAAACACTCACGGAAGCCCTTACAGCTTTGCAGCTTACGACTCCTTTTTCATTTATGGTCAAGGGGAATGAAGTGATTATTACAAAACCTGATAACAATAAATAATTAAAAACTAAAACAATACCAGCTTATGTTCAGACGCCAAAACGATTCAGGTTAAATAAAGGGGGTGGCTTGCACACCATACCCCCTCTGTGATGAGAAAAATCATTGTTAGTAAAGCCGTAATGAGGTAACCCCGGCAAGGGCTGCCCTTACAACTTAACCCTCTAATTCTTCCATATGAAAGTACAACAAAGACTCCTAAAGCGGAGAAGAAATTCCGTTACCCGGCTAATTTTCAGAATTATGAAAATAACGATTGCTCTTCTTTTGTTCGCCAGTTTACACGTATATGCCAGCGGGTTTTCCCAGTCAAAGATCTCGCTCAACCTTCCATCTGTTAACCTGAAAGAGGCCCTGAAGCAAATTGAAAAAAAGAGCCAGTTCAGGTTCCTGTACAACCAGCAGATATTGAAAAATGCCAGCAAGGTATCCCTGCAGGTATCAAATGCAACATTGGAAGAGGTCATGCATAAAATACTGCAGGGGACCAGCATTAATTTCAGGCTGCTGGGTACTGACCTTGTGGTACTGAATATCAACCAGTCAGAAGGTACCCCTTTACCTCCCCCGGTAAAAATAACGGGCAGGGTTACAGGACCTGATGGTGTTCCGCTGCCGGGGGCAAGTATTGTAGTGAAGGGGAGCAAGAATGGTACCGCTGCAAATACAAATGGCCAGTTTTCTTTAACAGTAGCAGATGATGCGATACTCGTTATTTCTGCCATAGGTTATGTTACACAGGAAGTCGCAGTTAAAGGCAAAGCGGAAATCAATGTATCGCTGCTGCAAACAGCCAATAACCTAAATGAAATTGTGGTGATCGGCTATGGTACTGCAAGCAAAAGGGACCTGACAGGATCGATTGTAAAAGTGGAAGGAAAAGAAGTGGCCGATAAGCCCAATACGAACCCGGTAGCTTCCTTACAGGGAAAAGTAGCCGGTTTGTCTGTCGTGAATTCCGGAACCCCGGGCGCTGAACCGGATATCCGTATCCGCGGTACCGTAAGTATTGGTGCCGTTAAACCATTGTATGTAGTAGATGGTATTTTCAACGATAATATTGACTACCTGAATCCGAATGATATTGAATCGATAGAAGTATTAAAAGATCCTTCTTCTTTGGCCATTTTTGGAGTGCGTGGAGCATCAGGTGTCATTGCCATCAGTACCAAGAAGGCCAAAGCAGGCCAGCTGATCGTTAACTTTAATTCCTCTGTTGGTGCAAAGAAATTAGTCGATAAAATTAAAATGGTCGATGCCAATGGCTTTAAGACCCTGTTCGATGAAGAACAGACCAATATTGGTGTGCCGTTGAACCAGCGCTTCGATTACACAAAATGGACCGGTAATACTGATTGGGTAGATGCACTGACACGTGTAGGTATATTCAACAATAATAACATCAGCCTTACTGCAAGCACCGAAAAGAATAAATTTTACATGGGTGTGGGTTATATAACGGACGAAGGAGTAGTGAAACACGAGAAACTTGAAAAGATACTGATCAGTATTAATGATGAATTCAGGGTAAGCAAGTCTATAAAAGTCGGATTTAATTTGAACGCCTCACGCCAGAAACTCCCCTTCAGCCAGGCCGATGGCCTGTTGTATGATGCAAGAAGGGTGTTACCTATAACTGAACCTTATAATGCAGCGAATGGCGCCTATAACCAGCTTGCTATCCAGGCTGCACAGATCAGCAACCCGCTGATGAACCTGGAAAACAAGTGGGATAAAGAAATTCGCACAGAGTTTCGTAATGTGGGAAGCGTCTATGCCGAGATCAATTTCCTGCGCAACTTTACCCTGAGGTCAACGCTGTTTGCCGATATGTCGAACCTCGATGAAAGAAAGTATAATCCGGTGATTTATACATTTAATCCTACTGTCGGTACATCGGGCGCTGTATTTGTGGATCCCAATAACAGGACAACTTCTGTTAGCCAGGGGAGTTCCAAATGGAATAAATTTCAGCAGGATCATATCCTTACCTATAAAAAGAATTTTGGCGATCATGGCCTGACTGCGATCGCGGGTTTCACTACTTATTTCAGTAACTACAATAGCCTTTTCGGTAGTGTAAGCCAGCGTGTAAATGGCGATTCGATCCCGAATGATAAACGTTTCTGGTACGTTGATAATGGTTTTGGTGATCCTGTTACCAAACGTGCTACTTCATCTCAGTGGGAAAAAGCTACTGTATCCATGCTTTTCCGTGTACTATACAATTACAAAGGCAAATACCTGTTGAACGGTTCATTCCGTCGCGATGGATCATCCCAGATATCGCCTTTTAGCCGGTTTAAGAATTTTTATTCTGTTGGTGCTGCATGGGAGCTGACCAAAGAGAAATTCATGGAAAGACAACAGGTATTTAATTTCCTTAAGCTGAAAGCATCCTGGGGTATCCTGGGTGTGCAGAATACCTACGGATATGACTATCCATTCTATCCGGCCCTCTTAACGGGTAATACGGCGGTATTCGGAAATAATATTGTTCCAGCATACTCATTGGAATATGAACCCCGGCGCGACCTGACATGGGAAACAGTGGATGCAAAAGAAGTAGGGGCTGAATTTTATGCACTGAATAACCGTTTACACGTCGAAGCTGCTTATTATTCAAAGCTTACCAGGGATATCATGACCATTGTTCCAACCGGCTCTGGTCGTAAAAGACTCGATAATGTTGGCAGCCTTCGTAACAAAGGCTTTGAACTGACAGCAGGATGGAACCAAAAACTCAGCAGGGATTGGAGCTTCTCAATCAATGGTAATATCACAACCTTTGATAATAAAGTTGTTGATCTTGGTGGTAACAGGTTGCCTGCAAGCGAAGAACGTCCTAACCAGACAGAAGCAGGTTATCCTATTGGCTATTTCTATGGTTATGTGGTGGAAGGCCTGTACCAGTCTTATGCAGACAAGCTTTCTTCTCCCAAAGTGATTGGTTATGATTATGGCCCCGGTGATTTTAAATACAAAGATATCAATGGGGATGGCGTAATTGATACGAAGGACAGGACCATGATCGGTAACCCAACACCCAAATTCATGTATGGGTTATCTTTTTCTGCAAACTATAAAGGATTTGATATCGGTGTTGATTTTAATGGCGTGTATGGCAATGATGTGTATCGTTTCTGGGGAAGCTCTGAACTGCCTTTTACCACGTTTAACTACGCTGCGTTTAAAATGAACCGATGGACCGGCCCGGGTACATCCAACTGGGATCCGATACTGGGCGCCAATCATACCATTAACCGCCTTCCTTCTACTTATGGCATTGAGGATGGCAGTTATTTACGGATCAGGAATGTACAGTTGGGGTATAATTTCAATTCAGAGAAACTTAAAAAAGCATACATCAAGAGCCTGCGTTTGTTTGCCAATGCACAAAACCTGAAAACATTCAAACACAACTCGGGTTACACACCGGAATTTGGAGGAACGGCTACATCATTTGGAATTGATAATGGTAACGGGCCAATACCTGTTGTCTTTACCGGCGGTATCAATGTAACTTTTTAAAACGCTAAAAAAAATATTATGAATAAGATAAAAGATATGAAATGGAGCTTCCTTGCGGCTATCCTCATACTGGCTGTATTGTCAGGATGCAGCAAGTTCTTAGACAGAAAACCCCTTTCAGCAACACTCGATGATCTGAACCAGGGTGGCCTTGAAGGTCAGATATATGGCTTGTATGGTGCGATACGGAACGGAGATGTAGCAGGGCAGGGCTTTGGGGGCATTCCCTGGTTAGCCATGAATAACTTCCGCTCGGATGATTCGGAAAAAGGAAGCAGCCCTTCAGACGGCGCCGATTGGGGGGTAATCTATGACCAGTTTAAGTATGTCAAGGACCATTGGTCTTGCAATACCTATTGGGATCAGCATTATGTTTTGATAGGCCAGGCAAATACTGCCCTCCAGTTAGCGGATTCTTTAAAACTTAAGGATGGCGCTTCTGTCATAAACATAGCAGAAGCAAAGCTCTTCCGCGCTTTCGCCTACTTCGACCTGGTACGGGCATTTGGAGAAGTGCCTAAAATTGATTTTCGCGTATACAATCCGGCCGATGCCAAGAAACCCAAGGCAACCATACCAGATCTGTACGCATTGATCGATGCGGATCTTTCTTTTGCCGAAGCCAACCTGCCTGCCAAATGGCCTGCCAAGTTTATAGGCCGTGTAACGAGCGGCACCGCTATGAGCCTGCACGCAAAAACCATGTTATACCGTCAAAATTGGTCTGGTACTTTAAACCTTTGCAAGCAGGTGATCAGTTCTGGTAACTATGCTTTGCTGTCAGACTATTCAAAGATCTTTACCGATGCGGGGCAGAACAGCAGTGAATCGATATGGGAAATACAGGCCCATATTGGCGCCAATGGTTCAGATAATTATTCTTCATGGAATGCCATTGCACAGGGTGTTCGTGGTAGCGGCGAGTGGGATCTTGGATGGGGCTGGAATACGCCCACACAGGACCTGGTAGATGCATTTGATCCCAGCGATCCCCGTAAGGATGCAAGTATTCTTTATTCAGGACAAAGTGATGGGGTGTATGGTAAAGTGTTGCCAAGCTATCCGTCCATACCACGTAAATACTGGAATAAAAAAGTATACCCGAGTCCTGCTATGCAGGCAGCAACGGGCTCAAGACAGGGTGGCTGGATCAACCAGCGGCTCATCAGGTATGATGACGTGATCCTGATGGCTGCCGAAGCCGCGAATGAAATAGGCGGCCCTCAAAATGCTACATTGGCACAAACTTATCTCGAGCAAATACGGGCCAGGGCAAGGAATGGCAACAATGCTATCCTGCCTCCGGTTGTATTTATCGACCAGGGACAGATGAGAACAGCGATTCAGAATGAAAGAAGATATGAACTGGCGCTGGAAGGCGAACGTTTCTATGACCTGGTAAGATGGGGACTTGCGCCAACAGTGCTTGGGCCATTAGGTTACCAGAACAAGCATCGGTTCTATCCCATACCGCAACCGGCTATTGATTTTTCGGGTGGCGTACTGATCCAGAACCCTGACTGGCCTTAATACTGCAACCTGTTATTTATTTTCCTACACTTCAAACAATGGAACATGAAAACTAAACATCAATTATTATATACACTACCTGTCATACTGCTGATGATCATTGGCGGATGTAAAAAAATGGACAGGCCCCAGCTGGGAAATTATCCGAAAGATACCAATCCACCGGGCGGACCACTGAAATTTTATACAGCGTTTGAAGGTACTGATGTAGACAGCATACGCGCCAACTTTGCTTCAGATAATCCGCTAACCTACGTTGCGGGTATTTCGGGCAAAGCCATCCAGGGAGCGACGGGCAAATTCATCAAATATATCAAGCCGAATGACTGGGCCGAACAATCAAGTAGCTTTTCCATCTCTTTCTGGTATAAAAGAGATGGACAAACGCAAAATAATAAAGGCACTAATGGGCCAGAGTATATTATGAGCTTCAAATCCAGTAATGGCCACTGGTCGGGTGCCAGTTTCCTGCTATTTCTTGAAGGTAATAACAGTGCCTGTGCAGTGAAAGTGATGACCGTAGATAAAAATCTAAACGATAACTGGTTTACCTGGGAAGGCGGTAATACTATTGCCGGCATATTGGATAATAAATGGCATCATACGGTTATTGCCTATAACGATAAAACCAGTACCATGACGCTTTACATAGATGGAGTAGCCAATGCAAATACCCGTGTATGGCCAAACCATGGCGGAATCAATTTTGACGCAGGTAAAATTGTTGAAATGCGCATAGGCGCTGGGCCCGGCACCAACTATGACAGTGATGACTGGTTATCTTCCAGTTTTAAAGGAGCCATTGACCAGGTACGCATGTACAACACCGTACTTAGCCAGTCTGAGATTTCTACACTATTTAACGGTAAATTATAGAGGAATCGGGTCAGCTATATTTTATGAAAGGGGTTGCATACATGCAACCCTTTTTTCTCCATAAGTTTGAGAAAGTGTTTCAATTTCTTTAACCTGCTGAACAGAAAATATGTATTTATCGAAAAAAAACTGCCTTGTAACGCTATGGTGTATAAGTGTTTTTTTTGTTTATTCCTGCAAACAGGAAACCGGCTTATTTAAACAAGTAAACAGCTCTGTTACGGGTATAGACTTTGTAAACAAAGTAGAAGGTGGGCCGCAGTTAAACCTGCTTTACTATCTCTACTTTTACAATGGAGGTGGTGTAGCGGTCGGCGACATTAATAACGACGGATTAACCGATTTGTATTTTACAGCCAACAGCAAAGGAAATAACAAACTTTATCTCAACAAAGGCAATTTTCAATTTGAAGATATTACTGAAAAAGCGGGCGTGGCAGGGAGTTCTGACTGGTGCACAGGCGTAACAATGGCGGACGTCAATGGCGATGGTTTTTTGGATATTTATGTGTCCGCCATCAACGATGTGCGCGGGCTGAAAGGGAGGAATGAACTTTTCATCAATAATAAAAATGGAACCTTTACAGAAAGTGCGGCAAAATACGGACTGGATATAGCCGGTTTTACAACACAAACTGTCTTTTTTGATTATGATCATGACGGTGACCTGGATTGTTTTATACTCAACCACTCACAAAGGCCGCACCAGAATATTTCCGACACAAGTTTCAGGAGGGTGTATAACAAGAATTCAGGGGGCAGGCTGTTGCGCAATGATATCAATACGACAGGCAAGTTTACTGATGTCTCGGCGGTGGCAGGCATTTATCAAAGCAGCCTTGGGTATGGATTGGGACTTGCCGTAGCCGATATCAATAATGACGGATGGGATGATATTTATATCGGGAATGATTTTCATGAGAATGATTATTACTATATCAATAATGGTAACGGCACTTTTACGGAAAGCGGGGCTAAACACTTTAGACACTACAGCCGCTTCAGTATGGGCAATGATGTGGCGGATTATAATAACGATGGGCAACCGGATATAGTAACGGTAGATATGCTGCCACCGGATGAGAAAACACTGAAGACCTATGGAAGTGATGAAAACCTTGATATCTATAAACTGAAGATCGAAAAGAATGGCTATCAGAACCAGTATTCCAGGAACTGCCTGCAACTCAATAATGGGAATGGCGCCAGCTTTAGTGAGGTAGCTATTATGAATAATGTATTTGCGACTGACTGGAGCTGGGCGCCTTTGTTTGCTGACTTCGATAACGATGGTGTGAAGGATCTGTTTATATCCAGCGGGATTGTAAAACGGCCGGTGGACCTGGATTATATCCGGTTTGTATCGGACCTGTATGCTAAACATGCGGTTGATAATACAGACCAGTATGATAAAATGACCATCGATAAAATGCCTGATGGAGCCTCGCATCCTTTCTTGTTCAAAGGGAATATTGCAACCGGGTTCAGTGACGTGAGCAAGGTGTGGGGAACGGCAGGTATGAAAGGTTATTTTAACGGGGCGGCTTATGCAGACCTCGATAATGACGGAGACCTGGATATAGTGATGAACTGTATCAATAGTAAGGCCGTGGTATTAAAAAATACTACTGATAATAAAAGGTATATCTCCATTGCTTTCAGCGGATCAGACGCCAACACGACTGGAATTGGTTGTAAAGCATACCTGTTTCAAAAAGGTCAGTTGCAATACCAGCAACTGATGCTGACTAGAGGGTTTCAATCGTCCGTTGCTCCCCGGTTGCATTTTGGCCTGGAAAGCGAAGGGCAGGTTGACAGTGTTTTGGTGGTATGGCCCAACCAGCAATACCAGGTGCTGAAAAACATTGCTCCCGGAAGTCACCTGTTGTTTAAACAAGCAAATGCATCGGGCAGTTTTGTGTATAACAGTTTTTTTTCGCCGAAACCGCCTGTTCTGGAAGACATTACCGCGCAATTGAATACAACATGGAAACACCGGGAAAATGATTTCCTTGATTTTAACACGCAGTACCTTATACCACATATGCAATCGACACGTGGCCCTAAGATTGCAGTTGCTGATGTAAACAAAGATGGGAGGGAGGATTTCTTTGTATGTGGTGCCAAAGACCAGCCAGGCGTATTAATGATACAAACTGCCACAGGAAAATTTGTTGCTGCCGATACTGCAATATTTAATAAATACAAAGCTTCAGACGACGTTGATGCGTTGTTCTTTGATGCCAATGGCGACTCGTACCCGGACCTTTATGTGGTTAGCGGTGGTAACGAATTAGAAGATGGCAATCCTGGTCTTGCCGACCATTTGTACCTGAATGATAAAAAAGGCCATTTCGTACCTGCCCCTGATGCACTGCCCGCTATACTGACCAATAAATCCTGTGTTGTGACTGCTGATGTTGATAAAGATGGGGATATGGATATTTTTATAGGCGGTCTGGCAGATGCAAAAAAATACGGAATACCACAATCCTCTTACCTGCTGTTGAACGATGGTAAGGGCCATTTTACGCTGGCGGAGGACAGCCAGATCAAACTGAAGGAGATTGGAATGGTTACTGCTGCTTCTTTTGTGGATATTAACCAGGATGGCTGGCCCGATCTGGTCGTAGCAGGCGAATGGATGCCTGTTAAAATATTCATCAATCATAAAGGGATATTTACCGAAAGTGATATCAAAGGATCAACCGGCCTTTGGCAAAGTATGTATGCTACAGATATCAACCAGGACGGATTTATTGATATACTGGCTGGGAACTGGGGGCATAATTCAAAATTATACGCAGGTAAAAACGGTCCGCTGAAATTATTCATCAAAGACTTTGACAAAAACGGATCTGTTGAGCAGATTATGACCTATTCGGTCAATGGGAAAGACTATACTTTTCTTGCGAAAGATGAACTGGAACGTTCTTTGCCCGTATTGAAAAAGGCATACCTGACCTATAGCGAAGTAGCAGGTAAAACAGTTGACTATATGTTTTATGATCTATTTAAAGATTATGTTGAACTGAAAGCAGAGACATTAAGCTCGTCATGTTTTATGAATGATGGGAAAGGAGGGTTTAAACAGGTGATTTTACCGGAAGCGTTGCAGATGGCCCCTGTATTCACTTTTGCACCTGTTAATGATAAACCCAATACCAACTATATGGCAGCCGGAAATTTTTATGGGGTTATACCCTATGAAGGAAGGTATGATGCACTGGTGCCAACATTCTTTTCAATAAACACCGGCAAAACAGGATTTCAAACAACAGCAAAGCTACCCTTAGCCGATGGTGAAATAAGAGATGCCAAATGGGTACATGGTGTTAATGGTAAGAAAATATTAATCCTTGCAAGAAATAACAATAGCCTGCTTTTTTACCAGCCGTCAAAATAAATAAGGGCACAATTTAACCAGTGATAAATTATGAAAAACATTCTTTATGCATTCAGGGCGCAGGGCATTGCCTGTATCAGTTTTTTATGTACTGCTACGATGGGGTGCTCGCAAAAAACAGCCATACAGGCAGACATGCCGAAATCAGGTGAAGTAGAAATGTGGGTGACCAAAGCAGACCAGTCAGTTTTATTACAAAAGCAAAACAGTGTACTCGCTTTTGGTACAGCGGCTAATGATTTCCCTTTTATTGATACAGATACCACCACTGTTATGCAAACTGTTGACGGGTTTGGCTACACATTAACAGGTGGCAGCGCTGGACTCATTAACAAGATGAGCGCTGCGGCCAGGAATGAATTACTGACCGAACTTTTTGGTAATACAGCTGCTTCAATCGGCATCAGTTACCTGCGTATTAGTATTGGGGCCTCCGATTTAAGCAGTGCTGTTTTCAGTTATGATGATTTATTGGCTGGGGAAACCGATCCCGCTCTTTCCCGCTTCAGCCTGTCGCTCGATACAACAGATCTTATTCCGGTACTTAAACAGATATTGTCCATTAACCCGGACATTAAGATCATGGGATCGCCCTGGAGTCCGCCGGTATGGATGAAGGACAACGGAAGCAGCATAGGAGGAAGCCTGTTGCCGCAATACTATGGTGTGTACGCAAAATATTTTGTGAGGTATATCCGGCAGATGAAACTGCTTGGTATTCGCATAGATGCGATAACACCACAAAATGAACCGATGCATGGCGGTAATAACCCCAGCATGGTAATGACGGCACTCCAGCAGGCGGATTTTATTAAAAACTATCTTGGCCCGGCTTTCAGGGATGCGGGTATCGATACGAAAATAATTATCTGGGATCACAATTGCGATAACGCAGCATACCCCATCACCGTACTTAATGATAAGGATGCAAAACAGTTTATTGACGGCACTGCCTTCCATTTATATAATGGGGATATCAGCGCGCTCTCTGCTGTATACGAGGCATACCCTGACAAGAATCTGTATTTCACCGAACAATGGACAAGCAGCGAGGGTAGTTTTGATGGCGACCTGAAATGGCATGTTAAGAATGTTGTCATTGGTTCTATGCGTAACCATAGCCGGGTGGCCCTTGAGTGGAACCTGGCCAATGATCCTGCATTCAGACCTTTTACCCCGGGTGGGTGTACCAAATGTAAAGGTGCACTGACTATTTTTGGTTCCTCCGTTACGCGCAATGTGAGCTATTATATTATTGCCCATATTTCAAAATTTGTTCCCGCCGGATCAGTAAGAATGGGCAGCAATATTCAGGGTAACCTGCAGAATGTTTTCTTTAAGACTCCGCAGGGTAAAAAAGTAATGTTGGTATTGAATGAGGGAACCAATATCACATCATTTAATATCAGATATAATGATAAATGGATAACCTCAAGCCTTGCAGGGGGCGCTGTTGCTACTTATAACTGGTGAGACTAATGCGCTGCAAGAACTGTTGTTTGAATGATATGCTAATGAACATAGAACGGATAGTATATAGTGTTATTGTATTTTCTTTTCTAAGCTGTGCCAAGCAGAAAGAAAATATGACATCTCCCACTCCGGCCGCAGTCGATTTTATCATGACTGACTGGTCGGTAGATAAGATGGGTGGAAACACGTCTTATAGCAACGTATCGCAAAACCCGGTAGTGAGGTTGCATTTTTCAGCTCCAATCAAACGTAGTAGTACAACTGCTGCGATCAGTTTAAAAGAAAGTGCAGGAATGGCATTGGATATTAACGTATCTTTTGAGAACGGCGACAGTATGCTTATTGTGCAACCGATAAAGCCCCTGCAATACTTAACGCATTATGAACTATCGGTATCCGGTGCTTTAATGGCGATAAAGGGAGGCCGTTTAGCAGGAGATGTAAAAATAAGCCTATACACAAAATTAGATTCTGCACAGAAGTTTCCTTCCCTTTCAGATGAAGCACTGCTTACACTTGTGCAACAACAGACATTCAGGTATTTCTGGGACTTTGCTCACCCGGTAAGCGGTTTGACAAGGGAAAGAAACACTTCAGGGGATGTGGTAACATCGGGTGGGTCAGGATTTGGCATAATGTGTATTCCGGTGGCAATAGAAAGAAATTTTATCACCCGGGATGCCGGACTGGGCAGGATGCAGACGATCGTTGCATTCCTGAAAAATAATGCCCGGAGATTTCACGGCGCTTTTCCGCATTGGCTTAATGGCAATACAGGAGAGGCAATACCATTCAGTACAAAAGATGATGGGGCAGACCTGGTTGAAACTTCTTACTTAGTCATGGGCTTATTAACAGCAAGACAGTACTTTAACGGCACCGCTTTGGCGGAATACAAACTAAGAGAAGATATCAATAACATTTGCAACCAGGTGGAATGGAGCTGGTTTCAGAAAAATAACGAACCGGTATTATATTGGCATTGGAGCCCGGTTTATGGCTGGGATATGAATATGCCCATTCGTGGCTGGAATGAAGCATTGATCACTTACATACTTGCAGCTTCCTCCACAACATATCCGATCTCCAGAACGGTATACGATACCGGCTGGGCACAGAACGGAGCGATGCGGAATGGTAATACCTACTATAATATTTTATTGCCATTGGGCGGGCCTATGGGCGGGCCGCTTTTTTTCAGTCATTATAGTTTCCTGGGCATCAATCCCTTTGGTTTGCATGATCAGTATGCCGACTACCAAATTCAGGTCGTGAACCACGCAAAGATCAATTTTGAATACTGCAAAGCGAACCCCAGGCAAAAATTCGGGTATAGTGAATGGTGTTGGGGACTTACAGCCAGTGATATACCGGGTGGTTATGCTGCCAGCTCACCCGTTAATGACCTGGGGGTAATTGCCCCGACTGCAGCGCTTTCGTCTATGCCGTTTACGCCTGTTGAATCCATGCGCGCGCTCAGGTTTTTTTATTATACACTGGGTGATAAAATATGGAAGAACTATGGATTTTCGGACGCTTTCAATATGTCTGTACCCTGGTTTGCCGATTCATTCCTTGCAATAGACCAGGGTCCTGTGGTATTGATGATAGAGAACTACCGGACAAAGCTTTTATGGAACCTGTTTATGAGTTGCCAGGAAGTGAAAGCAGGAATGCGGAAGTTGGGTTTTACAGGTCCCGGGCTGTAAAAGATGGTTCAGAATTTTTTTAATTAGCGCCAAAATACCATACCCACCAGATAAAGAATAACTGCAACGGAACCCTGAACCACAGGTAATTGATGCCCGCTCCCTCTTTTGTACCGCTCTGGTAATCTACTTTATTGGCTGCAGCATAAATATTAGCTGGTAATAGCAGCATAAAGAATACGATCAATAATGATGAAGTGCGTAATCGCTCCTGTGGCAATAAAAGTCCTACAGCAGCCAGGATCTCTATTAAACCTGTAATGTAAACGAGGAATGTCTTAAAAGGGATGATACCCGGTATCATCATAACCATTCCTTTTGTATACACAAAATGACCGATGGCAGTAAACAACAGCATGGTTGCCATTGCAATATTGCCTGCCAGTATAATATCAGCCTGGCCATTTGCCAATCTGGTTACCAATAAAGTGACAAAAAATGACGCAATCAGAACAATTAGCGGTTTCATTATGTTGTATTTTAATTATGTGTAACAATTCAATCGGTAAAATGTTGCGGTGCCTGCAGGAATATTAAAGGGGTTTGTTTTTTAGAAAAAACCTAACTTCATTATTCATTACTGATAGCCCGATTGCACCAGGACCAGCTCATATATGAAGAAACAAAACTGATTTCATTGCTTGCGCAAGGTAGTGAATATGCGTTTCAGCTTCTGTACGACCGTTATCGCAACCGCATTTATCAGACTGCCATACGATACCTCAAATCCCCCTTGCTGGCACAGGAAGTGGTGCAGGACGTTTTCCTGAAATTATGGTTTGAGAGAACAAATATAAAAGAAGGCCAGTGCATCGAAGCCTGGCTATATACTGTTGCGAAGAATAACCTCATCAACCGGCTGAAAAAGATTGCCAGGGAATGGAAGACAATTGACGGGCTGAAACTTATAACGGAAACGGCTGTTAACAACACAGACAATAAAGTGCAGGAATCACAGTACAATGAACTTTTACAGAAAGCGATACAAAGCTTGCCCGAACAACAGCAGAAAGTATTCCAATTGGCTCGTTATGAACGTCTTACCTATGCCCAGATTGGAGAAAGAATGAGTATTTCCCCACTTACTGTAAAAACACATATGACGCGTGCCCTGGCTCATATCAAAGCCTATCTTTCCCATCATGGAGAATTACTACCGGTACTTATGCTGGTTTTTTTGCCTTTTTTTTTCTGATGCCTGTACTCCTGCCTCCCATTTGCGTTGTATAATATAAGTAACGGGCCATTAATCTCCGTTTGCTTACGTATGAATAAGGCTGATCGCTTTCATTACCTGCTGCGGCAATATGTTGCCGGTACCCTCTCTACAGCAGAGCACGAAGAATTATTTGGCTTATTGTCCACACCTGAATACGATGCGGCGTTAGACCAGCACATCCAGAACGACCTGGCAGAGGGTGAAAGTGGTCAGCATGCCGACCTGCCTCCTCATATTGCACAGGAAATCATCCGGAATATCTTTTCTTCAGAAAAGAATACGGCTGACATATTACCTCTTCAAAAACATATATTCCCCATCTGGCATTGGGCTGCTGCTGCCTCAGTTATCTTAATTGCAGTTACGGCTTATTTGTTTTCATCGGGTTATCATAAGACGGGCCATGGCTCACTCGCATCTCTTATACCCAAAAGTGACCTGATTCAAAAAAATAATACAGATACCCAGCAACTTGTTTTGCTTAGTGATGGCAGCAAGGTTTTCCTGAAACCACGAAGCTCCATTCATTACCCTGCTGCGTTCGCTGCCGGAAGCCGGGAAGTGTACCTGGAAGGGGAAGCATTTTTCCAGGTGGCAAAAAACCCGCAAAAACCATTCTTTGTTTTTTATAACACTATTGTTACAAGGGTGCTGGGTACCAGCTTCACGATCAATACCAACGCAAAAACAGGTAACCTGGAAGTCTCAGTTAAAACAGGAAGGGTACAGGTGTATGAAAATGATCAGATACTGACATCGGCGTACCAGGGTAAGGGGGTTATTGTTACACCTAATCAGCGGGCGATTTATAAAACAGAAAAAAGAGCTTTTGAAACAACACTTGTCGAAACACCACTACCGGTTCCTAATAATGAACAGGGACATGAAAGTGCAGACGCCACACAGAGTCCTGGTTTTGTGTATGACCAGGAAAAACTGAGAGACATATTCATCCAACTGGAAGCAGTGTATGGTATTGAGATTGTGGTGGAAAATACCAACCTCTATAATTGCGTCTTTACAGGCGATGTTTCTGTACACGACCTGTTTACTAAACTCAAAATAATCTGCCTGACTATCAATTCCACCTTTGAGATCAACGGCACAAAGATCCTTATCAGGGGGAAGGGGTGTAATTAATTAACGAAAAACCAAAAAACAACCTTATGAATAAAATAAACTATCCGCCCTGATGAGCAGCCAGTTATAATACTCCTGCATGGAGAAACTTAAAAAAGCAGAGCCGGTTGTAGTGGTGTACAACCAGCCCTGTAAGCTTTTTTAAAGCTCCTGTTTTCGTCCCAAAACATTGTTGAACAAAAACATAACAAATCTATGAAAAAAAAGCAACTGCTGGTTGCTTCAATCCTGATTGCCATGAGAATCACTGCTGTACAGATAGTCCTTTCTATTGTATTTACCAGTTCTCTTTATGCCAACGAAGCAAGTAGTCAAACTGTTCTGCAAAAATCTTTCAGCATTTCTGTAGAGCATGTACAACTTAAAAAAGTCATTACAGCCATTCAACAGCAAACAAAGGTCAAGTTTACATTTAGCCCGAATGCCATCAATACTGAAAAAAATATTACCTATACAGCCAGGAACAAGAAGATCATCGATTTCCTGGACGAAGTATTAAGACCGTGGGATATTGGCTACCAGGTAATCAATGACCGGGTTATCCTCTTTCCGGTTAATCGTAAGGATAAAGAAGCAGATAGCAAGGTTCAGGAATTTTCCCTGCCCAAACAGGAAAAGAACATCTCGGGTACCGTTACCAATGAAAAAGGCGAAGTGTTGCCGGGGGTAACCGTCACAGAAAAAGGAAAGGCGAATACAGTCATAACGAATGAAAATGGCCTTTTTACGATAAAAATAGCTGGCGCCAATACAATCCTCCTCATCAGCAGCATTGGTTATGAAAGTGCTGAACGTTCCGTTGGCAGTAATGCTACGCTGGATATTGTCCTTTATTCAATTACAAAATCATTGAATGAAGTAGTAATTGTAGGATATGGTTCACAAAAGAAAAAAGACCTTACTGGGTCGGTATCTTCCGTTAACACAAGCGAATTAAAATCTTTACCGGTTGCCAATATAGGGGAAGCGCTCCAGGGCCGGTCGTCAGGTGTACAGATAGTGTCATCAGGGCCCCCTGGCAGTAACGTGACTTTCCGTATCAGGGGAACAAGTACTATTAATAATAATGGCAGTGATCCGCTATTGGTGATCGACGGCGTTCCAACTGATATTCCGTTGAATACCCTGAGTCCGGATGATATTGCCAGCATAGAAATATTGAAAGATGCATCCTCAGCTGCTATATATGGCGCACGTGGTGCAAATGGAGTGGTGATCATTACCACCAAAAGAGGGACATCAGGTAAAAGTACACTTGAATTTAAAATGTTCGCAGGGCAGCAGCAGGCAGGCAATATGGTTAAGATGCTGAATGCTTCACAGTTTGCCAGCCTGCACAATGAAATGATGGCCAACAATGGCCAGCCGCAAAACCCTGCTTATGCCAATCCCGCCAGTTTGGGAAAAGGTACAGATTGGCTGAGTGCGTTGTTCCATACGGCACCCATACAGAGTTATTCATTGGCTTATTCCGGCGGCGGACCAAAATCTACGTACTATGTTTCAGGTACCATGCTGGATCAGCAGGGGATTGTGATGAATACCGGTTATAAACGGTACACTGTACAATTCAATAGCGAGTCGAAAGTGTTTGACTGGCTGAAGTTTGGAAACAACCTGACGCTGAACCACGATAGTAAAAACAATGGCAGTTATGATATACGCAATACCATGGCTGCATTGTCTGTGCAACCGGTCTATAATGCTGATGGAACTTACAGTGGCCCGGTAGGCCAGGCTTCCTGGTATGGCGATATCATCAACCCGATAGGTAAGGCAACCATTGTTGAGAATAGTACCAAGGGATATAATGTGCTTGGAAATATTTATACCGAAATAACTTTATTGAAAGACCTGAAATTCAAATCAACCGGAGGAGTACAGGCCGTTTTTTGGGATAATCGCAGCTGGGCGCCCAAATACAACTGGCAACCCATTCCGCAACCTTATAGCTATCTTTTTCAGCAATACAATAAGAGCCTTACCTGGTTGTGGGACAACTATTTTACTTATGACAAATACCTCGCACCCAAACACCATCTCACATTACTGGCGGGCAGCAGTGCGCAAAACAACAGGTACGATTATATGAACGGCTCCATACAAAATTTTGCAAGTGATAATACCCAGCAGCTCAATAACGGTACAGCACAACAAACAATAGGCGGCAATGCCAGTGAATGGGCTTTGCTTTCATTCATAGGCCGTGCTAATTATGCGTATGATAATAAATACCTGCTAACGGCTACACTTCGCCGTGATGGCAGCAGCAGGTTCGGAGATAGCCATCGTTGGGGCTGGTTCCCTTCCGCTTCGGCAGCGTGGCGGATGTCTGAAGAAAAATTCATGAAAAATATCTCCTGGATCAGTGATTTGAAACTGCGGGCTGGATATGGCATTACCGGCAACCAGAACATTGGTAATTATTCCTTTGCTTCAGTATTGCAGACCATCCAGTATAATTTTAATGGACAAACTGTTGCCGCTGTAGTACCACAGGCAATCCCTAACCCGGGAGTCCGATGGGAAGAGGTACAACAGAGTAATATTGGAATTGATGCAACCCTGTTTAAAGGCAGCGTGAGTATTACTGCAGATGCTTATATCAAAAATACGAACAACATGCTGGTACCGATGAGTGTTCCTATCTCTACCGGCTACTCTGATATTTTTGTGCCGAGTATCAACGCGGGAAAGGTTCAGAACAAAGGTATAGAACTGAATATCACTACGCACAATACCAAAGGAGTTGTGGAGTGGAACACCAGCTTCAATATTTCGTATAACCAGAACAGGGTTGTAAGTCTGAACGACAGCACCCCGCTTTATACCGGAAGTATTGGTCTGAACCAGAACCTGTCGATCCAGAAGAATGGATTGCCGGTAAATGCCTTCTATGGGTTTGTTACGAATGGTATTTTTCAAACTTCAAAAGAAGTGAATACTTATGCTGTACAGGTGCCGGGGAGCGATTTGTATAACCGTACTTCGCCTGGCGATATCCGGTTCAGGGACCTGAACAACGATGGGAAAATAGATGATAATGACCGCACTTATATCGGAAGTCCTAATCCCCGTTTCATTTTTGCCATGAACAATACATTCTCCTGGAAAAGATTTGACCTGGGTATTTTCCTGCAGGGCGTGCAAGGGAATGACATTTTCAATGCTAACCGGATTTACCAGGAAGGAATGGCCGTTGCACAAAACCAGACTATAGCTGTACTTAATCGCTGGGTTGGTCAGGGAACGAGCAATACAATGCCACGTGCCATTTTCAATGATCCGAATAAGAACACAAGGGTTTCTGACAGGTTTGTTGAAGATGGAAGTTATCTCAAGATAAAAAATATAACCGTCGGATATAGTTTGCCAAAGCGTTTGATACAAAAGGCTAAAATGCAAACAGCGAGAATCTATTTGTCTGCACAGAACCTGGTAACCTTTACAAAATACAGTGGTTTTGATCCTGAAGTTCCGGTTAACGGAATAGATCTGAATGTGTATCCGGTAACCAGAACACTCAGTGCAGGCATTAACCTGATCTTTTAATTCTTCAAAACGATCAACATGCGAATCATTACATATATAGCCGTCCTGGCAATGATTACGACTGTGAGCAGTTGTAAAAAATATTTGGATAAAGCTCCCCTGGATAGCATCAATACCGCTAATTTTTTCAAAACAGAAACAGATGCAATTACTGCGATTAATGGGGCTTACCAGCCATTGCAGTGGCCCAAACTGTATAACCTGCGCATATGGACAACCGATATATGGGCGGGTAACAGCATTGTAGGTGCCGGTGGTGGTACTGATGGAATAGAAACACAGGATATTTCCAATTTTGTCACATCAACAGATAATGCTGCAGCATTGGACATCTGGCGAGGGCCTGCCCCTGGTATTTTGAGGTGTAACCTGGTATTACAAAATGTACCTGGTATGAGTATCAGTCAAAATCTCAAAAACCGTATTTTGGGAGAGGCCTATTTCCTGCGTGCACATTATTATTTTATCCTTGTACGATTATTTGGAGATGTGCCGCTGATAACAACACCTCAGACACCCGAGGATAACCTGCGGCCATCCAGAACACCTAAAGTGCAGGTCTATGACCTTATTGTGAAAGACCTGCAGCAGGCGATCAGCTTGTTACCTGACCGTTCTGCTTACACAGGTGCGGATATTGGAAGAGCCAGTAAAGGCGCCGCAACAGGAATGCTGGCCAAAGTATACCTTACTTTAGGAAAATATCCCGAAACAGTCAATCTCTGTCGCCAGGTAACCAGCTTAGGGTATCAGCTGAACAGTAATTATGCGGACAACTTTAACCCGGCTAATAAAAATTCTAATGAAAGCCTTTTTGAAATACAGTACTACGGCAAAACCAGCTACAGCTTCTGGAGTAATGAAAACCAGGCAAGCTGGGTAAGTACTTTTACAGGTCCGCGCAATGCTGATTTTGTAGGCGGAGGTTATGGCTGGAATCAACCCACTGCAGAATTCGTCAACCAATACGAAGCAAACGATAACCGTAAGGATAAAACACTATTGTATGTGGGCGGCCCCGCTTTTGACGGCAAACAATACCAGTCATCTTATGCTGTAACCGGTTTTAACCTGCGTAAATTTTTAGTGCCGAAGTCCGTATCGCCTGATTATGATACCAATCCCGCCGACTGGCCGGTATTGCGTTACAGTGATGTATTGCTGATGGAAGCAGAGGCTTCCTGTGAACTGAATAACCTTTCGGAGGCATTAGCACCACTGAACAAAGTGAGGCAAAGAGCAGGACTGCCGGCAGTGAGCGCTGTAGGCCAGGCCGACCTGAGAGAAAAGATCAGGAAAGAAAGAAGAATAGAGCTTGCATTTGAAGGCCAGCGCTGGTTTGACCTGATCCGGTATGACAATGGCCAGTACGCACAAGCCTTTTTGAAGAGCATTGGTAAAACGAATTTCGCCCCCAAACATTTGTTATTGCCAATACCGCAAAAAGAGGTTGATGCCAATCCAAACCTGATACAAAACGCAGGTTACTAATAAGCAAACTTTAAAAAGAAAGTCATGAAAAATATTCATTATATAATAACCTGCCTGATCTGTTTTGTATTACTTGCAGGTTGCAGGAAGGAAAATTATGCTGAATTGAATAAAGGCAATACCCCCCTTACTTTGTCAACCTCAGCAAACACGATTGTATTACAGGAACAGGACAGGGACAATGATGCACTGGTATTCAACTGGACGTCAGGCAGCAATAAGGGCACTAATGCCGCGATCAGGTATGTTTTGCAACTGGCGAAACAGGGTACCAGTTTTGCTAATCCTATTGCAGAGGACCTGGGACTGGCTGTTTACAACAGGAAGTTTACCGTTTCAGCATTGAACGATTCACTGCGCAATCATTTCAAAGCCACTCCGGGGGCAGTGTTTTCTCTCGAAGCAAGGATTGTAGCACAGACCCAGGCAGAAAGTATAAGTGCTGAAACTTCCCCGGTTGCTTTGATCAAAGTGACACCTTATCAACCGGTGTCAGCCACGCTGTACCTGATCGGCGATGCCGCCCCTAACGGATGGAACAATACCGCTGCAACAGCTTTAAAGACGATAGCAACAGAGCCGGGCGGTTTTACCTGGACCGGACAATTGAATGTCGGTGATTTTAAATTTCTCACTATGCTAGGCCAGTGGGTACCTTCTTATAATAAAAGCGCTGCAGCAGCAGATTCTTTGTTTTACCGGACCGATTTTGGGCAGGCTGACGATAAGTTCCATGTTTCCACAATGGGCGTTTATACCCTTAAGGTCAATCTGCTGAGTATGAAGATCACCATCATACAGCCCACCCAGCCAACCGCGCCGCCTTACAGCCGACTCTGGATAGTAGGAGATGCAACCCCCAATGGATGGAATATTGGTAATCCCAATGAAATGCGTGTGGACAGTGGCAATATGTTTGTATTCACCTATAATGAATTACTGAATGCGGGTGAATTCAAGATCCCCACGGCTACAGGAAACTGGGGCTGCGATTACTATATGCCTTTGGCCAATCACCCTGCAATAACGGCACCAGGTGTTCAATTGGTCCCCGGAGGCAGTCCGGATAACAAATGGCAGATCACTACTGCAGGCGCTTATAAGATAAGATTGGATTTACTGAATGCAAAGATCAACATCCAGCCATTTACACCGTATACACAATTATGGCTGGTAGGAGATGCGACACCTGTAGGATGGAATATCAACAGCCCCGCTCCCATGACGCAAGATCCAACCAATCCCTACATTTTTACCTGGCAGGGGGCAATGACTGCAGGTGAATTTAAAATACCAACTACAACCGGCAACTGGGGCTGCGATTATTTCATGCCCATGGTGAATCACCAAAGCCTGGGCAGTAATCTTGCAAAATTTGTTCCCGCCGGCAATCCGGATAATAAATGGCAGGTTACTGCGCCTGGCAATTATAAGATCACTTTGGACCAGTTGAGAGAAACAATTCTGATTCAAAAATTATAACATACCCTGTTGGTTATTTAGTGAGTCGTTTTACAAAGACGCAAGGTCCTGTTTCTAAGGAAGCGGGGCCTTCTTTAAACAGAAAGCAATGAAACAGTTACTGATCCTTTATTTAATTTTTATCACACTAACTTCCTGTAAGAAAGATGAAATTACCGCAGACCCCATGACACTGGGGCTTGCCACATACACCATCTCAAGCGATAAAGCGGTTTATCAGCCTGGCGATAAAGTAGTGTTAACCTTAAACGCTCTTCCGGCAGACGCTTTTGCCCGGTATCGTCATTTGAATGAAACCATTCACGAAGAATCTCTGGCGGATATTTCATGGAGCTGGCAACCTCCATCCACAGACTTCAGCGGTTATTTAGTAGAAATATACTGCAAAGAAAATGGGACAGATAAGACACTTGCCAGCATTGCTGTTGATGTAAGCAGTGATTGGAGCAGGTTTCCGAGGTATGGTTTCTTGTCTGCTTTTGGTCAGCTTACCAATGATAGAATGTCTTCCGTCATCAATAACCTGAGCCGCCACCATATTAACGGATTGCAGTTTTATGACTGGCAATATGAGCACCATTTGCCTTTGGCCGGCACCGTAACCAGTCCCGCCAGCAACTGGAAGGATATTGCCAATAGGGATACTTATAGAACGACCATACAACAGTATATCAACCTCGCGCATACTTATAACATGAAGGCGATGTCCTATAATCTTTGTTATGGAGCATTGAATGATGCAGCGACGGCCGGCGTATCCGACCAATGGTATATGTACACTGATCCTAATCATGTTTCAAAGTCAATGCTTAAATTGCCTGCACCCATGTTTAAAAGCAATATCTGGCTAACAGATCCTTCCAACAGTGAGTGGCAACATTATATTGCGGCAAAGACCAGGGATATGTATGCTGTATATCCTTTTGACGGGTATCATGTTGATCAGTTGGGCGACTGGGGTAAGAATTATACCTATAGCGGATCGGTTATCAACCTGGAAACCGGTTTTGGTTCGTTTTTAGCTGCAATGAAATCAGCAGCCCCTTCTAAAAGACTGGCGATGAATGCGGTGAACCAATTTGGCCAGCAACAGGGGATTTCAAAATCTCCAGTTGACTTTCTATATACAGAAGTATGGAGTCCTAATGAAAGCTATGCTGACCTTGCCCGTATTACCCAGGATAATGATAACTGGGGCAATGGTGCTAAAAAAACTGTGCTGGCGGCATATATGAATTACAAGCTTGCCGATAATACAGGGTACTTTAATACGCCTGGTGTGTTACTTACCAATGCCGTCATTTTTGCATTTGGAGGTTCACACTTGGAACTGGGCGAGCATATGTTGTGTAAAGAGTATTTTCCCAACAGCAATTTGCAGTTGACCCCGGAACTGGGCAAAGCAATGATCAGCTATTATGATTTCTTGGTAGCGTATGAAAATATACTTCGGGATGGTGGTACATTTAGCACAGTACCGGTGACCTGCACCAATGCTAAGATGAATTTATGCGCCTGGCCACCACAAACGGGCAAAGTAGCTGTTCAGGGTAAAACAATGGGTACTAAACAGGTATTGCATTTTATCAATTTTGCCAATGCCGCTCATTTTAGCTGGCGGGATACTGATGGTAACCAGCGCGTTCCTGCCGCTATAACTGCTGCAGCTATTGAATTGACTTATGCCGGCACTGCTGCCAAAGTATGGGTTGCCAGCCCGGATAGCAACAATGGTGTTCCGCAGCAGCTTTCATTTACACAAAACGGCAATACAGTTAAATTCACGTTATCGGAATTGAAATACTGGGATATGGTGGTGATTGAATAATGGCGTGCTAAAACTTTGGTCTGTGAAAAAAATGTTATTAGCTTGCATTTATATCTAAACCAAAGCTAAAACCTGCAATATGTCCGCCTTAAAGCGTTTCATTCTCCTGTTTGTTTTTTCCGGATGCTATTATATTGTTTTTTCGCAGGACTCCTCGCGGCATTCGTATTTTAAAGCATCAGCCAGTTACCTGACCAATGCTGTTTACAATGGCAGGAAAGACTCACTGGCATTGCCTTATTTTACGCCTTCACTTTCGTATCATCATGCAAGCGGCTTTTATATCAAAGGTTCACTTTCGTATCTTTCAAGTGCTTCGCGGCAAGAGGTTGACCTGGTGTCGTTAGACGCCGGGTATACTTTTAATATTGTAAAACAGCTTGGCGCAGACATTTATGCGAGCAAGTATTTTTATAACCAATCGAGTACTGCTGCCAGATCTGAAATGAAAGGAGGACTTGGAGCTTCCATTACATTCGATCCGGGTATTGTTACCATATCGGGAAGCGCCGATCTTTTTTTCTCACAACAAACTGACGCGTTCACCTCTCTCGGGTTATCACATAATTTTGGAATAGGCAATGATGATTCCTGGACTATTGAGCCGGGCGTTCTTGCCAATTTTGGAACACAGAATTATTATCACGATTACCTGCAAAACCGCCCGAATAAAAGAAAGAGGGGTGGAACCACCACAACTGTTACAACCCAGGATCATAATAGTTTCAGGGTACTTGATTATGAATTAGCAGTTCCCGTTTATTACGATGGGAAAAAATGGGGATTAGCTTTTACCCCTACTTATGCCATCCCCCAGAGCCCCTCTACTGTTTCAGTTACAGGGCCGTTGGGTAATACTAAAACGGTTACAGAAAAATTAGAAAACACTTTTTATGCAGAGCTCAGTATTTACGTCAAGTTTTGACAAATGCGGTTCCCTGGCTTTACGAGTTTGTAGTGTGTTTTTCTAAAACCACATATGCCGGAAAAAAGGTATTATAGCAATAAGCATGAAGTAGAAGCGAAGGCCGCAGAATAAGGACATTCATATTTTATTGCGGACAATCTAATTTACTGATCACTTTCTTTTTATTGAAGGGATGGATACTTAGCATCATATATCCGCCGCCATTCAGTTCAGGGTTCTTTTTCAGCAGACCAAAATTGTGGACGCCTACCAGCAAAGGACCAAGTTTAACAGCAGCACCCATCCATAGCTGCCCCTGCGTGTTATATTGAACAGGCAGGTAGACACCCCAGGCCAATGTTTCCCAGCGCGGGGTAATGGTTAGCAGATTCAGTTCCCTGGTGTATAGTTTTTTATAGCTGGATACAGAATAAAAATTCAGACTAAGATCGCCGTTGACATAAAAATTGTTGCCGAGACGTTTGTCTACATTGATGACTAACCTGGTTGGAATACTGATGCTAAAAGTTTCTCCGATAGATTCCGTGGTGTTGAAGATCGAGGCAAGCGTATCGCGCAGCCCGTTGACACTCCTGATCCCTCCTAATTTTACTGCCAGCACGGTATCACTGATATTGGGGTTCAGGTTGCTGAATTTGCCGGAATAAGCACTGGATTTAAAGGAGTTGGCGCCAATATCCATGAGGCTGGCGCCAATTTTCCAGGAATAATTGAGGTTGTTGTTAAGATCAGAAACATCGTGATCCGCCTCATACAAAAGATATTCAACTCCTATGCTTAACCCAAAACGGGTAGAGGTATTTTTAAGAAATTCTTTTGCAGTAGGGGTAGAATTGCCCGCCGATACATTATCATAGTTGGAAGAGTAACCATAAGAACCCGCGGCGCTTATGAGCTTATAGGCGGTATCCTTGCCATTGGTGATCTCTGTATAAGTAAAACGATTGAGTTTTGCAAAAGCGCCGGATAAGCCTTTCATAATTTGCAGTGTAACACCACCACTCAACCTTCCTGCGGCAGATTCATGTAATACCTGCGAATAATTCAGGTCAGTTTCGAGCCAGGCCGTATGTGTACCAAATCCTTCTAAGAAAGGGGTGCTGCGGTTTTGTTTGAAAAAGTCATTGAAACCGTATATGTCATTCGCAGAGTTTAAGGGATATGTCTTGATATGGTTGTAACTCCTGGCCCTGAATCCAACTGCGATAGCCCTGGTATCACTGAGTTTATAATGAAAATTGAAAAGGCTCATGTCAAGATTAGTGTGAACAAAGCGACTTGAATAACCGTAATTGAAACTCAATACCGTACTATCCTGGGAGGATAATGAAAACTGATCCAGTTTCATGGTATTGGTGCTTTGTTTGAGCTGCCCGGAAAACAGCGTCAGGTCCCATTTATAAGCCGAGCCCACCGCCGCCGCGGGATTGTTGCGTATGCCTGTGCTGCCTGCAAACGGAGAACCGTTGATGGCATGGTATCCTTGTGTTAAACCACTGTTGCCTGCCAGAAGAATCAATAATGCCGATGCGATACAGGGTAATCGTTTCATTTGAAAATAATAGATTCAGTTGGTTCAGGATTTGTTGCCCGCTGCTACACTTTGCTGTTACGGCCAGTACTGCCAAGTAGATGGAAAGATAGGGCAAATGGAAGCGATAAAAAAAGTCCCCTGTAGAAACAGGGGACGTCTTCGATTGCTTGCCATATAAGAAAAGAGATAATAATAATTGCTTAACCGGATCGTAACTGAAAGAAGATGATTTGCTTTTAGTTTTGAATCCGGATCAAAGATAAGGGGAATTTTGATTACAAAGTATATTTTTTAATAATTAATATAAATTTTCTTAAAATTTAACAAAAAATGATAATTATGTTATTTAAAATTAATATTGATATTTTTATAATATAATTAACATTAACAAAAACTAATTAACAATGAGGGCTTATTTTTATATTAAAGGCTGATTTTCAACCTATTGCCTACCGGGATATGCTTTCAGTGCACGCTCTAAACAATCCATAGAATTATTTATATCGTTTAAATTTAATACGTAGGCAAGCCTTATTTCCTGCCTGCCTAATCCCGGTGTACTATAGAACCCGCTGGCGGGCGCCAGCATCACAGTCTGGTTATTATAAGAGAAACTTTCCAATAGCCATTGGCAGAAAAGGTCTGCATCATCAACAGGTAACCTGGCCATCGCGTAAAAAGCGCCGCCCGGATTGGGACAAAAAACCCCCTCCATCGCATTCAGTCGTCTTACAATCAGATCCCTTCTCGATTGATACTCCGCTTTCGCCGCATTAAAATAATCGGCTGGCAAGTCAATGGCAGCTTCTCCGGCAATCTGGGCAAAACCGGGTGGGCTCAGCCTCGCCTGGGCAAATTTCATAACAGCTTCCAGTACAGCTTTGTTTTTTGTAACAAATGCCCCGATCCGGCCTCCGCAGGCACTGTATCTTTTGCTAATGGTATCTAAAAGAATCACATGATCATCCACGCCTTTTAAATGCATGGCACTCACATGCCGGCCTTCATAACAAAACTCACGGTATGCCTCATCAGAAAAAAGATAGAGGTTGTGTTTGAGCATGATGTCTTTCAATTGCTGCATTTCCGCGTCGCTATACAGGTAGCCGGTAGGATTATTGGGACTGCAGATCACAATACCCTTTGTGCGGGGTGTAATCTTTTCTTCAAATGCTGCAATCGGCGGAAGCGCAAAACCATTGTCAATACTTGCTGTAACAGGAACTACCTTTATACCAGCCGCTACTGCAAAACCGTTGTAATTGGCATAGAAAGGTTCCGGAATGATGACCTCGTCTCCGGCATCTAAGCAGGCCATCAGGCCAAACAGGATGGCTTCACTACCGCCGGTGGTAATAATGATCTGGTTGTGGTCTACTGTAATACCTACACTTTTGTAATACGTAACTAATTTCCTTCTGTAACTCTCATTGCCTGCACTATGGCTGTATTCCAATATCTTAAAATCGCTGTGACGCACTGCATCCAGCATCAATTTGGGGGTTTCAATATCTGGCTGGCCAATATTCAGGTGGTATACCACCGTGCCTTTTTCTTTGGCGCGCTCTGCATAGGGCACTAATTTACGGATGGGAGAAGCCGGCATGACTTGTCCGCGTTGACTGACTTGTAGCATGCTGCAAAGATAACCGGGTGTTCCATGTGTACAAAACAAAAAGCAGCCCGCAGGCTGCTTTACAGAAATATTTTACGAAGGCCGGGTCCTGTTTTATTTTGTTTTATTGTCTTTCAGGTCAACCACATCGCCCTCAATGGTGAGGACTATTGGTTGCTGGGCGTGTGCAAATTTTACATTTACATTCTTCTTAAAGGCGCCCAGGTTGGCGGCATTGTAAGTAACCTTAATGGTGCTCGATTTGCCCTTCAGGATAGGATCTTTTGAATATTCCGGTGTTGTACATCCGCATTCTGCATTGGCAAATTCTATGACTACCGGCTTGGAGCTGGTATTGGTAAAAGTGAATACATGTGTTGCGGGAATATTGTGTTTGATCTTCCCGAATTTGTATACAGATTCATTGAACTTGACGTCGGTTTGTCCGAATACGGCTACGCATGAAAGAATGCAGATCAGTGTGAGTACTTTTTTCATAAAAGGTATTTGTCTTATCGGTAATTAATTTTTTTCAACTTTTGCTTTTTCAGCAGCACTTTGTGCCTGCGCTGATGCCGGTGCGGCTGTTTCGTCAACTCCTTCTCCGGTAAATGTCAATTGTTTGGTCAGACCGCCTGCAAAGAAAACGGTGCTCAGTTTGGTAAAAGGCCCTTTTGTATTACTGTTATAATGAATGGTGATCTTGCTGGTTTGACCAGGAGCAATTTTTTCATTAGGGGTAAAACTGGGAGTGGTACAACCGCAGGCCGGCTGTACGGATGAAAGGGTAAGGGTATCGTGGCCTATGTTTTTCAACTCCACTATATACTCCGTGGGTTTTCCGTAGGGTATTTTCCCCATACTGTATTCCGCATTCTTGAATACCAGGTTTTTTGAGATCGGGTCGGCCTGGGCGGCGTTTTGGGCCATAGCCATTGTACCGGTTACAAGGGCTGCCATTAAAAAGATGATTTTTTTCATATCTGTTTATATATTGGATGCATAAAAATACCGAAACTTAGCACTCCAACAAGAAGCAAATCGCTAAATTCATGCCGTTCTTCATTTTTATAGGTATTTTAAACAGGAAGGAATTTTGTTTGGAAACTAATTTCCGTTAACCTATTCGCCCGGTAATGTTACTTTTGTTTTATGGAACCAACTACTTCTTTGGAATATAAGCAGGACATGCTTTCTTTTGAAGGCTTCCGTAATGCGGTGATTGAAGACTACCGCACTGCTGTGGTTAGTCGCGAAGTAAGCTTATTAGGCAGGCGTGAGGTGTTGACCGGGAAAGCCAAGTTCGGCATTTTTGGCGATGGAAAAGAAGTAGCGCAGATTGCGATGGCTAAATTCTTTCAAAAAGGCGATTTCAGAAGCGGGTATTACCGCGACCAGACTTTCATGTTTGCTACAGGACTGGCAAGTGTAGAACAATATTTCTCACAGTTATATGCCGATCCTGATATAAATCATGACCCTTTCAGTGCAGGCCGGCAAATGAATGCGCACTTTGCCACACCTTTTGTGAATGAGGAAGGTAACTGGCTCGACCTTGTCAACAGGAAAAATATCTCTTCCGACATTGCACCAACTGCCGGGCAGATGCCCCGTGCATTGGGACTGGCCTTCGCCTCAAAATGTTTTCGTCATTCACAGCACCTGAAGGAACTGGAGCACCTGAGCCATCAGGGTAACGAGATCTGTTTCTGTACCATTGGCGACGCCAGTACCACTGAAGGTCATTTCTGGGAAACCATTAATGCGGCAGGTGTATTGCAGGTGCCGTTGGCTGTATTTGTATGGGATGACGGGTATGGTATTTCTGTTCCTAAAAATTTTCAGACAACAAAGGGGTCAATCTCCGCTGCTTTAAAAGGATTTCAGAAAGGGAACGATGATACGAATGGTATCCATATCCATAAAGTAAAAGCATGGGATTACGCAGGTATGTGTGAAGTGTTTGAAGAGGCGCTTTTACAACTGAGGGAAACACATGTGCCAGTGTTGTTTCATGTAGAAGAAGTGACACAGCCACAGGGGCATTCAACAAGCGGCAGTCATGAGCGTTATAAGACACCCGAGCGGCTCGAATGGGAAAAAGAATGGGATTGCCTGAAGAAAATGAAAGAATGGCTGATTGCAAACGGGCTCGCAACTGCCGATGAACTGGCTAATGTAGAAGCAGAAGCCAAGGTACATGTTCGTGAAAGCAGGAACCGCGCATGGGAAAAATATGTTACCCCTATCAAGGAACTGGCAGCCAAAGCCGCTGAGCTGATACGCGGAATGACAGTGAACGATATCGATGTGTATGGAAAGCTGCAACAATATGCCAATGAACTGGTCAATAATAAGGAACCGCTTCGGCGCGATATACTCCGTGTACTGGCACTGGCAACAGAAACAGCGCCCGGTTCACCCTCAGTAAATGAATTACAATCGCTCAGCAATTCGTTATTGGAAGAGAGTAAAGATTTATACAACAGTCACCTGTATAATGAAGGACCCAAAAGCGCCCTGAAAGTAACAGAGGTTAAACCATTGGTTGCATTCGATGCACCGATGGTGAATGGGTATGAAGTGCTGAATAAATATTTTGACGCACTCTTCGAAAGCAATCCGAAAATATATGCCTTTGGGGAAGATGTGGGACATATCGGTGATGTGAACCAGGGATTTGCCGGGCTGCAGGACAGGCATGGAAAGGACAGGATATTAGATACTGGTATCCGTGAACTGACCATTGTTGGACAGGCCATAGGGATGGCATTGCGCGGACTGAGACCTATTGCCGAAATCCAATACCTGGATTATCTTTTGTACGGATTACAGCCATTGAGTGATGATGTGGCTACCACGCATTTTCGTACAAAGGGGCAACAAAGTTGCCCGGTAATCATCCGCACACGCGGACACCGTTTAGAAGGTATCTGGCACAGCGGTTCTCCGCTGGGAATGATCATCAATGCGCTGCGGGGTCTGTATGTATGTGTGCCAAGGAACATGGTTCAGGCGGCGGGTATGTACAATACATTATTACAGGCCAATGACCCGGCCATTGTAATTGAATGTTTGAACGGTTACCGGTTGAAAGAAAAAATGCCTGCCAACCTGCTGGAATATACAGTGCCATTAGGGATACCTGAAATCATCAGGGAAGGAACAGATATTACCGTGGTGTCTTATGGTTCTATATTACGCATCATCCAGGATGCAGCGGAACGGCTTGAAAAAGAAGGCGTCAGTTGCGAAGTGATAGATGTGCAGACATTGTTGCCATTCGACACCCATCACATGATCCTTGATTCGCTGAAAAAAACCAGCCGTATCGTTTTTATAGACGAAGATGTGCCCGGAGGTGCTGCTGCCTTCATGTTTAATAAAGTAATGGAAGAGCAGGGGGGATATAAATGGTTAGATGCGAGTCCGCGTACCCTTACCGGTAAAGCGCATCGTGCGGGCTATGGAAGTGATGGCGATTATTTTAGCAAACCCAATGCGGAAGAAATCATCACTGCCATCCGCGAAATTGCCCGCGAATAGCAGTGATAACCCGGCTTGATTATTAGGCCATATTGTGAAACACTTTATTCACGTCTTCATCCTGTTCCAGGCGTTCGATCAGCTTGCTGACGTCTTCGGCCTGTGCATCGGAAACGGGTACGGTAGTAGTTGGTATCCATTCCAGTTCTGAACTGAGCGGAGTGATATTTTTATCCTCCAGGGCTTTCTGCAGGCTGCCGAAATCAACAAAAGCGCAACGCAATACAATGATCGGGTTGCCATTGTCGTCATTGCTTTCGCCTAATTCTTCGAGGCCATGGTCAATAAGTTCCAGTTCAAGCTCATCTGTATTCAACCCTTCGGGCTTCAATTTAAATACGCCCATTTTCTTAAACTGGAAACTCACGCTGCCACTGTTGCCCAATGCGCCGTTACCTTTATTGAAATGGCTCTTTACATTGGCTACTGTACGCACGTGGTTATCGGTGGCTGTTTCAACCAGCAGGGCCACACCATGCGGGGCATAACCTTCGTATAATATCTCTTCGTAGTTACTGGTGTCTTTACCCTGCGCCCTTTTGATGGCCGCCTCCACGCGATCCTTTGGCATACCAACACTCCTGGCATTCTGAAAACACCTGCGCAGGGCCGGGTTGGTGGCAGGGTCGGGACCGCCTGCCTTAACGGCGATAATAATTTCTTTCCCGATGCGGGTAAACTGTTTCGCCATCCGGTCCCAGCGGGCAAACATAGTGGCTTTACGAACTTCAAAAATCCTTCCCATATTTTATCTGCGATTGAAAATCTGATAGCTATTATTTGATCACCTGCTTTCGTACTTCATGGCATCGCCTGTTGTGTCACACACTTCAACACTTTGACAATGATTGAACAAAGCAGCTGCAAAAATAAGCATTGGCCTGCAATAAAAAAGCCCTTCTTAATGGAAGGGCTTTTCAGGTAAATATGCTTATACTGTTTTTCTTGCCAATTTGCTTCCAAATATAAAGAGGTGTAAACCTGCAAACGTAAAAGAAATAATTAGGAGCGTTTTATCCGCAGCCCAACCAATGGTTTGTTGATGCCAGATACCTACGATTGCCAGTAAGACACTAAGCGATAAGCCTGTAATGTTCATTACTGTTTTACCTTTCCTTGCCTCTGTACCACCGCCCAAAATACTATTCTTAATACCATAATAAGCATAGATATCCAGGCCTATCAGCATCCAAACAACCAGACGGATCCATGTATCAGCCGGAAGAAATACCATCATAAACAAACATGTACCAACGCCAAGAATGGGGATGAGCGGCACCCAGGGGGTTGTAAAAGCCCTGGGTACTTCCGGCATTTTTTTACGCATTACCAATACACCAATACATACCAATATAAATGCGAACAGTGTTCCTATACTTGTCATTTCCCCCACAACCCTTGCCGGCACAAATGCAGCGAACAAGCTTACAAAAAGCATAAACAGCAAATTGTTTTTTGATGGTGTGCGGAATTTAGGATGCACAATAGAGAAAACTTTAGGTATCAAACCATCTTTACTCATGCTAAAGAATACACGGCTTTGCCCCATCAACATTACTAATATTACAGAAGCATAACCTGCAAGAATTGCTAAAACGATAGCACGGTTTAACCAGGGGAAATCGGGTATCCATGTACCGGAAGCATTTTGTTTTCCCATATGTTCAATGGCAACGGCAACAGGCGCAATACCATCCTGCCCTTTGAAAGTGGTATAGCTTGTAACGCCTGTCATAACGTGGGCGAACAAAATGTAGAGAACTGTACAAATAGCCAATGAACCCAAAATGCCCCAAGGCATATCTTTTTTTGGATTTTTAGCTTCCTGGGCTGCCGTACTTACTGCGTCAAAACCAATATAAGCAAAGAATACAATTGCCGCGGCCCGTACAACCCCGCTGAAACCAAATTCCCCGAATGTACCTGTGTTGTCAGGAATGTACGGATGATAATTTTCTTTATGAATGTAGCTCCAGCCCAAAAAAATGAAGATGAATACAACTGTTACTTTAAGTCCCACAATAATAGCATTGATAAATGCACTTTCCTGTGTACCTTTTATTAAAAGCAAACTCATCAACACTACAATAAATACTGCCGGAAGATTAACCAGGCCCCCATCCCACGGGCCGGTGGTAAGCATAGCGGGTAAATGAACATCAAAACCTGCAAGGAATTTTACTAAATACCTGCTCCAGCTGATACTTACCGTAGCGGCACCTACTGCATATTCCAAAACTAAATCCCAGCCAATAATCCACGCAATAAATTCACCCATTGTTGCATAAGAATAAGTATATGCACTACCTGCAACAGGAATCATGGAAGCAAATTCTGCATAACATAAACCAGCAAATCCGCAACCTACGGCGGCTATTATAAACGAAATGGTGATGGCCGGACCCGCCTGGTTGGCTGCTGCCCCGCCTGTAATTGAAAAAAGTCCTGCTCCAATAATTGCACCAATACCAAGTGCTATAAGCGAACCTTTGCCCAATGTTCTTTTCAAACCTTTTTCTGATTCTGAGGCTTCAGCCAATAATCCGGCTAAAGGTTTTTTGACAAATAAACTCATAGTAATAGTTAGTTGATTTTCTAATAGAAAAGTTTCGGAAAAGTAATCATTTCTTCATTTCACAACTGAAAACTTTTCTAAACGGACTGTTTTGAAGCGCAAAGAGGGCTTTTCAACAGAAGTCTTATATTGCGACCCTAATCAACGGTGCCCCAATGAATAAATCGAACAGGCTTACTATATATATAATTATTGCAATGTTAGCCGGTATCGTACTTGGCTATCTGGTTCATACCGGTTCTTCCCCGGATTTCATTCAGTCATTCTCGAAAAATATCAAACTGCTGACCACGATCTTTCTGCGATTGGTGCAGATGATCATTGCCCCCCTGGTATTCTCAACCCTCGTGGTAGGAATAGCCAAACTGGGCGATCTTAAAACAGTAGGCCGGGTAGGGGGCAAGGCTTTATTATGGTTCGTATCGGCCTCATTGGTCAGCCTGCTGCTGGGGATGTTATTGGTAAACCTGTTCAAACCGGGGGCGGGTATTGACCTGAGTAATGCAGATATAAGTGGTGCAAAAGATCTGATGGGTAAAACCCAGGAATTCAGCCTGATGAAATTTGTGGAACACGTTTTCCCAAAAAGCGTAATTGAGGCCATGGCCACTAATGAGATACTGCAATTGGTCGTGTTTAGTATTTTCTTCGGCATTGCTACCGCGGCCCTGGGTGAGCATGCGAAAGTGGTGGTGAAGGGATTGGACGCCGTAGCGCATGTTATTCTGAAAATGGTAGGATATGTGATGAATTTTGCGCCCATTGGTGTTTTTGGCGCCATTGCCGCAGTGATTGCTACCAAGGGGCTGGAAGTGTTCTGGTTTTATGGAAAATACCTTGTATTCTTTATCACAGGTATTGCTATTTTATGGCTGGTCCTGCTATTCGTTGGCTTCCTCATTTTAAAGAACAGATTGCCTGAATTATTGAAAAGAATAGTATCCCCGCTGATCGTAGCTTTCAGTACCACCAGCAGTGAAGCCGTATTTCCAAAACTTACGGAAGAGCTGGAACGCTTTGGCTGTAAGGATAAGATTGTAGCCTTTATTTTACCCCTGGGCTATTCCTTCAACCTGGATGGCAGTATGATGTACATGACATTCGCCAGTATTGCGATAGCGCAGGCTTATGGGGTCCATTTAGACCTGGGTACACAATTGACCATGCTGATCGTGCTGATGCTGACCAGTAAGGGCATTGCAGGCGTGCCAAGGGCTTCTTTGGTAGTGGTGACCGCTACCTGCGCCATGTTCAATATTCCGCCGGAAGGCATTGCATTGATATTGCCTATCGACCATTTTTGCGATATGTTCCGTACAGCCACCAATGTACTGGGCAATGCACTGGCTACAAGTGTGGTAAGCAAATGGGAAAAATCATTAGATCATTCTGTACAAGTCAATTAAGTTAGTACCATGTTAGCAACCTTATTGTCAGCCGGGTTTCACTGGACACAGTTATTACAACCCCAGTTTTATATTGAACATGGCGGCCTTTGGCTGCTCCTGTTTGTTGTGTTTGCAGAAACAGGGTTATTCGTTGGTTTCTTTTTGCCGGGCGACAGTTTGTTGTTTGTGGCTGGTATTTACAGCTCTAATCTTGCCAATGAAGTATTCCCGACAGGTAACGAATACCTTGATCTTTTTGCTTTATTGGTATTGATTGCCGCAGCGGGTATTGCCGGTAATACAACCGGGTATTGGTTTGGCAGGAAGGTAGGACCATCCATGTATGGCTGGAAAGAAAACCTGCTTTTTAAACAACGTTATCTTACACAGGCGCACGATTTTTATGAAAAGCATGGAGGTGGCGCCATCATTATTGCCAGGTTCATTCCTATTATAAGAACCTTTGCGCCTATTATTGCCGGCATTGTGCAAATGGGAAGGAAGAAATTCGGATTTTTCAATGTGATCGGTTGTGTGACATGGGTGTTCAGTATGTTATTTGCGGGGCATTTCCTGCAGAAATGGATATTGTCGCAATTTGGTTTCGACCTGAAAAACCATCTTGAAGTCATTGTATTGGGTATTGTACTGGTTACTACCGCGCCGGTGCTGATCAAGCTGTTCTCAGGAAAAAAGACAAAACCTTCTGCTCCTACAGGCAAAGCATGAGTTCCCGTCAAAAAATATACGGTGTTTTTTCCCTCCCGGTCATTGTTGGGGCACTGGGCTTTTTTGTGGATGTGTATGACCTGTTGCTTTTTGGCATTATCCGTAAACCCAGCCTGGCTTCATTGGGACTATCGCCGGCGGAAATACTCACGCAGGGCGAATACATCATTAGCATACAGATGATTGGCCTGTTACTGGGTGGCATTCTCTGGGGTATTATGGGTGATAAAAAGGGCAGGTTAAGTGTGCTCTTTGGTTCCATTCTTTTATACTCGATCGCCAATATTGCGAATGGCATGGTACAAACCGTGCCGCAATATATGCTGATGCGCTTCATTGCAGGTATTGGCCTGGCAGGTGAGCTGGGTGCAAGTATTACACTGGTAAGCGAATTATTGCCTAAAGAAAAAAGAGGTATTGCCGCATCTGTTATTGCCGGCTTTGGTATTGTTGGCGCTGTAGTGGCTTTTTTCCTCAAAGAGAATTTTGACTGGCGTATCTGTTACTATATCGGAGGTGCAATGGGATTACTATTGCTCATATTACGCGTGAGTATTTTCGAGAGTCAATTGTTCGACCAGCTCAAAAAAACAGGAGTGGCGCGTGGAAATTTTTTTATGCTCTTCGATAACCGGGAACGTTTCCTGCGTTACCTGCGGTGTATTATGATCGGATTGCCCGCCTGGTATGTCATTGGCGTACTTGTTACATTTTCTGATAAGTTTGGCGAAGAATTCGGCATCAGTAATATAGATCCCGGCAAGGCCATTATGTTTCAGTATACTGCTATTGCTTTTGGCGATCTTACTGTTGGCTTACTTAGCAATTACCTTAAGAGCAGGAAAAAGGCATTGTTCATTTTTTATGGGATTACAGCGCTCTTTACTATTTTATACTTCACACAAAGTGGCGGAACAGCTTCAGGGATGTACTGGATTTGTGCAGGGTTAGGTTTTGGTACAGGATTCTCTGTGGTATACATTACCATGTCGGCAGAACAGTTTGGTACTAACCTCCGTGCTACAACGGCTATCTCCATACCTAATATGGTACGCGGTGCTTTGCCGCTGATCATCCTGTTGTTCAAATGGCTGCGCAGTATGACCGGTCATTATATTACCGGCGGGTGGCTGACAGGCGTTATATTGATGGGCCTTGCTGTATATGCAGCCTGTAAAACAAAAGAAACTTTTGGGAGGGATTTGAATTTTGTGGAGACGTAATTATATTAACTTGTCGTCTGAAATACCATTAATACACCTGCTATGACCGAAAAAAAATACGGAATCCTTTCTCTCCCGGTTATCGTTGCCGCACTGGGTTATTTTGTTGATATCTACGACTTGCTTTTGTTTACCATAGTGAAGAAACAAAGTATGTTTGGCGTAGGCTCTACCGATGCCAGCCTTTTGTCTGACAGCACCCGTGTGATCAACTGGCAAATGGTTGGTTTGCTGATCGGCGGGATCATCTGGGGTGTATTGGGCGACAAGAAAGGAAGATTAAGTGTGCTGTTCGGATCTATCATTTTATACTCTCTCGCCAATTTTGCTACGGGCTTTGTACAAACAGTAGATCAATATGCAGCCTGCCGTTTTATTGGCGGATTGGGTCTTGCCGGCGAACTGGGTGCAGGTATTACCTTAGTAAGTGAACTATTGCCGAAAAATAAAAGAGGGATTGGTACTTCAATGGTGGCAGGTATTGGTTTGAGTGGCGCTGTAGTAGCTTATTTTACCTATCAGTTTACGCAGGACTGGCGCCTGTGTTATAAAATAGGCGGTTGTTTGGGTATTGCTTTGTTATTGTTGCGTGTGAGTGTGGCTGAATCGGGCATGTTCAAAGAAGTAAAAGAACAGAATGTTGCAAGAGGAAAATTCCTGATGCTCATCAACAACAAAACCAGGCTCAGAAAATATATATGCGCCATTCTCATTGGCCTGCCTACCTGGTATGTTATTGGCATCCTTGTTAACCAGAGCGATCGTTTTGCCAAAGCCATGTATGGCAGCACTACGATCGATTCCGGCCGTTCCATCATGTTTGCCTACGCTGCCATTGCTATTGGCGATATGTTTGTTGGATTGGTGAGCCAGTTTTTCAAAAGCCGTAAAAAGGCATTGCTATTGTATTATGTGCTTTGTGCAGTGTCGCTTGTTTTCTTTTTCAGCAGCTACAATCATACCGATACGTCTATGTACAGTATCTGCGCTTTACTTGGATTCAGTACCGGCTTCTGGGCCATTTTCATTACCATGGGCGCAGAACAGTTTGGCACCAACCTTCGCGCAACTGCTGCCACTACTATTCCCAACATGGTAAGAGGCGCATTGCCCCTGATCAATATGATGTTTCTTGACCTGTTTCAGAAAAGCTGGGGATGGGGGCTTGTTAAGAGCGGTATTGTAACCGGTGTGGTTGTTATGATTGTGACCCTGATCGCATTTTATTTTACAGAAGACACTTTCCATAAAGATTTGAATTACACTGAATCATGAAGTTGCTGGTGATCCGCTTTTCTTCTATTGGTGATATTGTACTCACAACTCCTGCTATCCGCTGTCTCAAACAACAGTTGCCGGGAGTTGAAGTACATTTCCTGTCTAAACAATCTTTCAAAGCGGTAACAGAAGCGAACCCTTATATTGATAAATTCTTTTACTATAAGGATAATTTAAGCGAGCTGATCAGTGAATTGAAAGCGGAAGACTATGATTATATTATTGACCTGCATAAGAATTTCAGAAGTTACCGGATCAGGTGGGCATTACGTACAAAGACATTGTCGTATAAAAAACTAAGTATAGAAAAATTTTTACTGACCAAATTCCATATCAACTTTATGCCTAAAAGGCATATTGTAAACCGTTGCCTGGATGCAGTAAGTGTATTGGGAGTGAAGAACGATGGCATGGGTTTGGATTATTTTATTCCGGAGGGGCATGAAACCAATGCAAAAGATATACCTACAGCACATGTTGCAGGATTTGTTGCTATTGTAATCGGCGCCTCTTATTATACTAAAAAATTGCCGGTTGATAAACTGCGGCAATTGTGCTTGCAGCTACAATATCCCATTATATTGGTAGGTGGAAAAGAAGACATCGCAGAAGGAGAAAAGATTACTGCCGTAGATCCTATTCGTATTTACAATGCCTGCGGCAAATTCAGTTTACATGAGTCGGCCGATCTTGTCCGGAAAGCAAAGCTTGTTATTTCACATGATACGGGGCTTCAATACATTGCCTGTGCATTTAATAAGCCGGTATTGGCATTGTGGGGCGGAACCTCACCGTTGTTAGCCGTGGAACCTTATTATGGCCCCAAACAACAAGCACCTGGTTATACCAATTTTATTGTACCGGGATTGAGCTGTCAGCCTTGTTCTAATTTTGGTACCAGGACATGTCCTAAAGGGCATTTCAAGTGCATGCAGGAGCAGGATATTCCGGGAATAGCCACAGCCGCACTCAAATATTTGTAACAGCATATTGTAGTACAACAAAACCCCGTTGAAAATTTCAACGGGGTTTTTCTTTCATCGTGTAAATATAAACCAACTGTTACCCTTTGATCCTTTTTGATTCGCTCTCGAGTCCGGTTTTGCGCTGGCGTGCTGCTTTTACCTGGTTGCTGCCGAAGCGGTAGGTGAAATTCATGCGCACTGTCTGGCTTTCAAAAGTGCCGCTACCTCTGATATATAAGCCACCGAAATCGCTGGTTGCTCTCCAGGGGCTGGCAGTATGGAAGATATCGGTAAAGCTGAGCTTAACAGTGGCCTTTTTCTGAAGGAAAAGTTTCTGAAAACCAATGTCCAATCCACCTTGCGACTTCGTCTTCCAGGTAGCACCCCAAATTGAAGGGCCATTGAACCAACCACTCACTTCGGCTGAATAGTCATTGCCTAAAGTGAACGTGTGCTGCATATAGGCGCCGAACAATGGAACGGTGGTGTGTACTTCATTGTTGCCGATTTTTCCTTTGAATATCTGGTAGTTGTACCACAGGTTAGCATACCCGTTCCACCATTTCTTAATAGGTAAAGGAGAGCCTATGCTGAATGTAAGGATCTGTTGTGTAGCCAGGTTCTTTTGCTGAACGAATGTGGCATTGTAGGTGGTATCGGTTGTCATTGTTGCATAGTCCTTCACGTGGCTGTAACCAATAGTGGTATTGAGCATGTATTTGAAAGTATGTGTCAGTTCAATATTGTCTGTGTATTGAGGGCGTAGGAAGGCGTTACCTTTTTCATAGGTTAATTCATCCAGTTTGTTTTCAAACGGGTTGAGGTCCTGGTAAGTTGGTCTGTCGATCCTGCGGCTATAAGTAAGATTGAATGTATTATTTTTATTGGCAGACCAGGTTAAGGCAGCACTTGGGAACAGATCAAAATAACTTCTTTTCACTGTATTGTCCGGCTGCATAATTCCATCCCCCCTGGTAAGCACACCTTCGCTGTTGGTTTGCTCTGCCCTTAATCCTGTCTGCAGGCTCCATTTTGAATTAAATTGCCGCTGGTAGTTTACATAAGCGGCGTTCACATTTTCTTTATAAATGAAGTTGTTACTGCGACTTGGTACTTTAACTGAGGCTCCGTTTACATCATTGAAAAAGTCAAATGTGTTAGCGGTTTTTACATAAGAAAATTTAGCCCCATAACCCAGTTTGCCTTTCCATTTGGGTAACTCTACATCTACTTTTGAAGTATAGATATCAATATCAGTAGGTGTGTAGTTTCGATTGATGATTTGTAATAGCAGGTTGTTATTCCTGTCGTAATAATAGTTGGGCTGGAAACTTCTGCCGGTGCCGCGAAACAAACCGTAGTCCGCATCAAAGTTGATTTCTTTTCCACTGGTATCAGCATAACGATAGTTCAGGTTCGCATTCATATTGGTGCGACTGCCAGGAACAGTATTGAATGCTTTCAATGTTTTCTGATAAGTATTGGTGGGATTATAGAACACGTCTGTATTGCTGGTGCTGGCCCAATCATTGTTACTGAAGTTTGTGGTGATCAATCCCCCGATTGTGTTTTTACTGTCAATAAAAAAGTCTGCTCCTGCTTTAACATTCACACTTTTATTATTGTTATAGTTAAGGGTATGCTGGTCATAAAGGGAGTCGCGTTGAATACGATACAAGTCGAGCCTGTTTTCATAACGGCCAATATTGCCACTTATGTTACTGAAGAGATTCACTTTTTTATCACGGTAGTTGAGGTTAACGGAGCCATCACCTTTAGGTGTTACACCCTGTACCAAGCCAAGTGTGGCGCTGCCATTGGTACCGAATTTTTTATTTTTCTTCAAACGGATATTGATGATGCCGGCATTACCACTGGCATCATATTTAGCGCTGGGGTTACTGATCATTTCAATGGCCTCCACATCATTGCTGTTGATGCTTTTGAGGAATGCTGCGAGGTCTTTGGAATTCAGCTGCGTCATTTTTCCATCCACATACACTTTCACCCCTGTTTTCCCTTTCATGGAAATATTTTCATTGTTGTCTACCTGGATGCCGGGGCTTTTCTGCAGCAGCTCCAATGCATTACTGCCAGTTGCATTAATACTGTTTTCTACGTTGAAGATTGTTTTATCTGCCTTGATCTCGATCATAGGCTTTCGTGAAATGACTGTTACATCCTGCAATTTTTTTGGCGCTGAATGTAAACTGACGGAGCCGGCATGGTGCGATTTGCCAGGTTGCAGTTCAAATTTTTCAGAATACTTTTTCTCGAAACCTACAATCGTGTAGCTAAGCAGAAAATGACCGCTTTGTAGTGATGTAATATCAAATTGCCCGTTATCATCCGTAACGTCAGCTTTTACCAGGCTGCTGTCTTTTGCTTTCAGAAGCGATACTGTAACGGCTTGTAAAGCCCTTCCTGTATTGTCTTTTACGTCACCGCTAACAGTTGTTTTGTCTTGTGCGAAGCTTTGGGATGTTGTTAGAACCAGTCCCAATGCCGCCATTAATAGTAACCTTCTCATTGTGTTATTTTTGTGCTCTATCAGACGCAAAGCACTCTCAAATGTTACACTTTAAGGAGTCGAATGAGGATGAAAGCCATAAGCGAATGACAAGCGGTAATTACACACAATAAAAAATCCCGGCAACTTTTGTGTTACCGGGACTAACAATATAACTGGTCACTACCATTACATGGTGTTGTGATTACAGGGTTTTCAACACATCATTCATGCTTCTTACAGCATCTGCACTCTTGTTGAAAAGCGCCTGCTCATCAGCGTTCAGGTTGAAATCAAGAATCTTTTCCCAACCGTTCTTTCCTATTACAACAGGAACACCAAGACAGATATCTTTTTGACCATATTCACCTTCTAAACTAACGCAACAGGTAAACAGTTTTTTCTCATCGCGTACAATGCTTTCAACAAGTGCAGCCCCTGCAGCACCCGGAGCATACCAGGCAGAAGTGCCGATGAGCTTGGTTAATGTTGCACCGCCAACCATGGTGTCGGCAACAATTTGTTTTTGCTGGTCATCACTCAGGAATTTAGTTACAGGAACACTATTCCAGGTTGCCAGGCGGATCAGAGGAATCATGGTAGTATCGCCATGGCCTCCAACTACTACTGCATTCAGATCGCCAGGACTGCAAGCCAGGTGTTGACTCAATTGATATTTGAAGCGTGCGCTGTCCAGCGTACCGCCCATGCCAATGATCCGGTTCTTAGGTAAGCCAGTGGATTTCAATGCCAGGTAAGTCATAGTATCCATTGGATTACTGATGACTATGATGATCGCATTGGGTGAATGTGTAAGGATATTCTCACAAACGCTTTTTACGATGCCGGCATTGGTGCCGATCAGTTCTTCGCGGGTCATACCCGGTTTGCGCGGTAAACCCGAAGTGATCACTACCACATCAGAACCGGCAGTCTTGGCATAATCGTTGGTGCTTCCTGTAATGCGGGTATCAAAACCCAGCAGGGCAGCAGTCTGCATCATATCCTGGGCCTTACCTTCGGCAACGCCTTCTTTAATATCCAGCAATACGAGTTCTTGGGCCAGTTCTTTACGGGCAATGTTATCGGCACAGGTAGCACCTACGGCTCCGGCACCTACTACGGTTACTTTCATGAGACAATGATTATTTGAAGTGTACTAATTTTTTACGGGGCAAAGGTAGGAGATATGGAAGATATAAGTTAGCCAGAAGGCCGGAAGTTCTATTACTGTTTCAATAATGCATTTAATTCAGCCATTTCCACCCCGGATTCGTAAGCTTTTACAAACATTCCTCTTTTATTGTATACAGCAATGAACGGTGTGAATTTAACCTGGTAAAAAGAGGGGACTGCATACATCGGGTCGCGGCCCATCCGCAGATTACTGAACCGGTCCAAACCATAATAATGATAAAATTCCCTGATCTCGGAAATGCTTTTATAGCTGACCCATACCATAAAAGTATTTTTAAGGCTGTCCATATTTTTTGCGAATTCTTTTGCCTCATACTGGCAATGACCGCAATCGGGACTGAAATAAACGACTATGGTGTAATCGCTTTTGGGAAGTTCCTCTTTCGTAAACCAGGTTGTACTGTCTGTCTGTAATATCCTGAAAGCGGGTATGTGAAGACTCTTCTTATAAGGAGGAATGGTATCCACTTTCATTTGCGCTGATACTGTACCCAGGCAAAACAGCACCCCGAAGATCAGACAAAAATGCTTCATATCTTATGATTTGTACCCATCATCCGCATTTGTTTGGCATCCTGCAGGAATTCAGATGCGAAGATGAAATTATTCAACAACTCGTCTTTACTAAAGATAATGTCTTTGTTGGAGCCCTCCCATTGCTTACGGCCCTGGTGCAGGTATACAATATGATCGCCTATTTCCATCACACTATTCATATCATGCGTAACCACAATGGTAGTAATATTGTATTCAGTGGTGATCTCTTTGATGAGTTTATCAATAACGAGCGAGGTTTGCGGATCAAGTCCCGAATTGGGCTCGTCGCAGAACAGGTATTGGGGATTGAGTACGATGGACCTGGCAATACCTACCCTTTTTTTCATCCCGCCACTGATCTCTGAAGGATATTTTTTATTGGCATCCTCCAGGTTAACCCTGTTCAGCACTTCGTTGGCTCTTTTCTTTTTGTCTGTATAAGAGAGCGCCGTAAACATATCCAGCGGGAAAAGAATATTCTGTTCCACGGTCATGGAATCAAACAGGGCATTACCCTGGAACAGCATACCGATCTTCTGACGCAATTGTTTGCGTTCTTCTGTTTGCATCTCAAGCATGTTCTGGTCATTATACAGAATATCCCCTTTATCAGGCTGAAACAAACCCACCATGCATTTGGTTAATACTGTTTTACCACTGCCACTGGTACCGATAATGAGGTTACATTTTCCTGCTTCCATAACGGCGGTGATATCATCCAGGATTACCTTGTCGCCAAACTTCTTCTGTATGTTCCGTATTTCGATCATGTGACTGCAAACTACTATTTTGTTCTATAACACTTCGACCTGGTTTCTTAATAAATCCTCAAAAACATCTCTTTTTCTGATCAGGTGTGCGTCCCCGTCTTTTACCAATACCTCTGCGGGTTTGTAGCGGGAGTTATAGTTACTGCCCATTTCAAAGCCGTAAGCGCCGGCGTTGTAAAACACCAGCAGGTCACCCTCACGTACTTCATTCAGCTCCCTGTCCCATGCAAAAGTGTCTGTTTCGCAAATATTACCAACTACGGCGTAATGCTGTTTAGCGCCTTCTGGATTACTGATATTGCTGATGCGGTGGTAGGACTCATAGAACATAGGCCTGATAAGATGGTTGAATCCGCTGTTGATACCCGCAAAAGTAGTGGCGGCACTTTGTTTCAGTACATTTACCCGGGTAATAAAATAACCGGCCTCGCTTACGATGAATTTGCCAGGTTCAAACCACGCCTGGAAATCACGGCCATAAGCCTGCTTCAGTTTTTCAAGCACACCTGCTACTTTTTCGCCCAGCAGGGTAATATCAGTACCAGTTTCATTGGGTTTATAAGGCACTTTAAAACCGCCGCCAAGGTCAAGGAATCTGAGGTCTTTAAAGTGTGGGGCAAGTTCAAAAAAGATGTCGGCCACTTTCATGAATACCTCCACATCTTTGATCTCACTGCCGGTATGAATATGTAATCCGCAAATACACAGGTCATATTGTTGTACCAATGCCAGTATGGTGTCTAATTGTTCTATAGGTATCCCAAACTTGCTTTTTTCGTGACCGGTAGAAATTTTGAGGTTGCCGCCAGCCATGATATTCGGACGTAGCCGGATACCTACAGGATAGGAGTGACCATACTTCCTGCCAAATTTTTCAAGGTTGGAGAGGCTGTCAATATTTACATTCACACCCAATTGAACAGCTTCTTCAATTTCATTGAAAGCGATACCATTACTGGTATAGAGAATATTCTTCGGATCGAAACCGGCTTTGATGGCTAAATGCACTTCATTAACAGAACTGCAATCGACATTACAACCTAATGACCGTACATGTTTGAGGATGTTGATATTGGTTAATGCTTTGCAGGCATAAAAGAAACGGGTATCTGATGCAGTGAAAGCTGCCTGCAGTTTTGTATACTGCTCTGTAATCTTCTCCGCATGGTATACATAAGCGGGCGTACCATAAGTATCAGCAATGCTGATCAATTGTTCATTGGATAATTGTTGAGACATGTTGCGAAGATAATTGTCTTAGCGCTTTGAACATGCCACAGGCAGAATTATTGAGGGGTTTCTTCTTCCGGGCCGGCCGTTTCAGGCGGGGTATCATCTTTATTCTCCACCAGCTCTCCATCTTCATTAACAGTGAGCAAAGGAGCTTCGGCTGAGGGGGAGGATTCAAGGGCTTCCGCAACAGGCTTATCGGTAAAATCCTCCGGATTGATAATGGTGCCCTCGACAACCTGCTCTGCCAATACCTCCCTGATCCTGGGCAGGTCGGTGGCGCTGTTAATGCCAAAATAGTCCATGAAATTTTTAGAAGTGGCATACACTAAGGGTTTGCCGGGGAGGTTCTCATTACGGCCGCTGATGAGGATCAGTTCTTTTTCCAGTAATTTCTGGATACTGTAATCGCTGTTCACACCACGGATGGATTCTATTTCCCCTTTGGTGATGGGCTGTTTGTAGGCGATGATGGCAAGGGTTTCCAGTGCAGCGTTGGACAACCGTTTAAGAAATTTATCGCCATTGAGCTGGGCGATCGTTTTGTGATAGTCTTTTTTGGTAAGGAACTGCCAGCCGCCGCCACTTTCCCTTACTTCAAAAGGATAAAACTCGGCGTTGTATTTTTCGCGGATGCCTTCCAGTGAAGCTTCAACCTGGTCAAGGGTTATCCTTTCTTCCAGAAACCCGAAGGCATTATTGATCAGTTCCACAATGTCCAAGGCGGTCAGGGGTTTCTCACTTGCAAAAATGAGTACTTCTATATGCGGTATTATTTCGCGCAGTTCCATCGTTCAGTTGTTCAATTGTTTTTGTATGGTATTCGGTGCCCGACTTTTGCATTTTTAATTTTGCATTTCGACTTACTCCCCAACCTTCAGCGATGAAAATACAAACAAATAACATTACCACCGAACCCTGGTCTTTCTTAACCCTGTAAAGCAGCTGCACCGCTAACAATTTCAGTAAGCTCTGTTGTAATGGCAGCCTGTCTTGCCCGGTTGTAACTGATCTTGAGTGATTTCAGCAGTTCATTGGCGTTCTCACTGGCTTTGTCCATCGCGGTCATACGGGCGCCATGTTCGCTGGCATTACAATCCAGTACAGCCTTATATAATTGTGTATTCAGGATCTTGGGCATCAGTTCAGTGATCAATGCTTCTTTTTCCGGTTCAAAAATGAAATCGGCTTTCCTGGTTACAGCAGTGTTGGTTACTTTAGGGATGGGCAGGAACTGCTCGGCTGCAAAGCGTTGTGTGGCAGCGTTTCTGAATTCACTGTAAATAATTTCTACCGCATCAAATTCTTTGTTTTCAAAAGCTTTCATGGCAGCCTGGGCAGCAGCCTGAACGTTCTCGAATTTAAGGTTAAGGAAAATATCTTTAAAAGTAGCATCGGTCTTATAGCCGGCTTTTGTTAAACTTTCATATCCTTTTTTACCAATGTTCCAGACGGTTACATTGCCTTTCTGCTGCTGGACCTGGTATTTTTCGGCAATGGTAGACTTGGCTAATTTGATCAGGTTGGCATTGTAACCGCCGCAAAGACCACGATCACTGGTAATCACAACCAGCAATACTTTTTCAACAGCCCTTTCTTCGGCCAGTTTGATGCTCATATCCCCTTCTGTGCTGCTGACAATATTGCTCAGCATTTCCTGTAATTTTTTAGCATAAGGCCTCATCTGGGTAATGGCATCCTGTGCACGACGCAATTTAGCTGCACTCACCATTTTCATTGCTTTAGTGATCTGCTGGGTGCTCTGAACACTCTTAATCCGGTTACGTACTTCTTTTAACTGACCTGCCATGGTAAAAAAATTTCAAGTTTTTAAGGCGGAAACACAGAAAATTAAGACCTCCGGACGAATTCTCCGGCCCGGACCCTTTATTTTGGCTGCAAAAGTAGCAGAAACGACACGTTTCCCCAAATTCTTTACCTTTGGCCGCTTTCAATTTCGGGTGCCAAATTGGCTTATTTATTTTTGCGCACCCTTTTTGACGGGTATCCATTTTTCTAATACACCAGACCAATCCATATGTTGAAGTTTATTGCCAAATTATTCGGGGGAAGTAAAAGTGAAAAAGATGTGCAGCATATCATGCCCATCGTTCAGAAGATCAGCCAGTTTTATCAGGAATACCAGTCGCTTACGAATGACGAATTACGTCATAAGACCGTTGAATTCAGGCAGCGCATACAGGAACACCTGAAAGAGATAGATGCAGTAATTGAAAGTAAGAAACAGGCGGCAGAAGCCTTACCCGAAGGTGATATCCATGGAAGGGATGCTATTTACCAGGAAGTGGATAAACTGAAAAAGGACAGGGATCAACAAATTGAAGAAGCGCTGGCAGCAATTCAGGCGGAAGCTTTTGCCGTAGTAAAAGAAACGGCCCGGCGTTTTAAGGAAAACACAGAACTGGAAGCAACTGCCACAACCCTCGACCGCGAACTGAGTGTGCAAAAAGATTATGTACAGATCAGGGGTGATCATTCTGTATTTAAGAATACATGGACTGCTGCCGGGGGAGCTGTTACCTGGAACATGGTACATTATGATGTGCAGCTGATAGGCGGTAGTGTACTGCACCAGGGCAAAATTGCCGAGATGGCTACCGGTGAGGGTAAAACACTGGTATCAACCCTGCCTGCTTACCTGAATGCACTGGCAGGCGAAGGCGTACATATTGTTACAGTAAACGATTACCTGGCAAGAAGGGATAGTGAATGGAACGGAACTATTTTTGAATGGCTGGGACTGCGCGTGGATTGCATAGACAAACATGAACCCAATAGTGAGGCACGCCGTAATGCCTACCTGGCCGATATCACTTATGGCACCAATAATGAATTTGGTTTTGATTACCTGCGTGATAATATGGTGCATACACCGGAAGAAATGGTACAGCGTAAGCACCATTTTGCCATGGTGGATGAAGTGGATTCCGTATTAATTGATGATGCAAGAACACCTCTGATCATATCCGGCCCAATTGGCCACAATACCGGCGAACAACAATTCTTTGAACTGAAACCAAGGATTGAAAAATTAGTAGATGCGCAAAAAAGAGCTACCAATCAATTCCTGAATGATGCAAAGAAAAAAATTGCAGAAGGAAATGATGATGCGAAGGATGGCGGCTTATCGCTATTCCGCGCGCACCGTGGTTTACCGAAGAACAGCGCGTTGATCAAATTCCTCAGTGAACCCGGTATCCGTGTGAAATTGCAGAAAACAGAGAACTATTACCTTGCCGATCAGCAACGGGAGATGCCAAAAGCCGATGAGGAACTGTTCTTTTATATTGATGAAAAAAGCAATTCAGTTGAATTAACAGACAAAGGGATTCAGTTGATTACGCGTTCCGGGGAAGATCCCAATTTCTTTATACTGCCGGATATCAGTCTTTCTCTGGCTGCAGTTGACCATGATACGGTTGCAACTACAGAAGAAAAATTACACAGGAAAGAGCAGATCATTAATGACTATTCCGTTAAAGCAGATCGTATTCATACGGTACAGCAATTACTGAAAGCCTATACCTTATTTGATAAAGATGTAGAGTATGTGGTTATGGATGGCGCAGTGAAAATCGTTGATGAGCAGACCGGTCGTATCCTCGATGGCCGTCGCTATTCAGATGGTTTGCACCAGGCGATTGAAGCAAAGGAAAATGTGAAGATCGAAGCTGCTACACAAACATATGCTACTGTTACATTGCAGAATTACTTCCGTATGTACCACAAATT
>CAZDQB010000010.1:66605-132891 GCA_964507525.1 uncultured Sediminibacterium sp.
ATGACAGGTACTGCTGAAACAGAAGCAGCAGAATTGTGGGATATCTATAAATTAGATGTGGTTTCTATTCCTACCAATATACCTGCTATCCGTAAAGATGAGCAGGATCTTGTTTACAAAACCAAGCGCGAAAAATTCGGCGCTGTGATTGATGAGATTGTTAAGTTACGCGAAGCAGGCCGGCCGGTACTGGTCGGTACTACTTCTGTAGAAGTAAGTGAACTGCTGAGCCGTATGCTGCGTCAGAAACAGGTACCCCATAATGTACTCAATGCCAAACAACATGCGAGGGAAGCACAGATTGTAGCGGAAGCAGGTTTCGCGGGCGCTATTACCATTGCTACGAATATGGCGGGCCGTGGTACCGATATCAAACTCGGACCTGGTGTTAAAGAGGCTGGCGGTTTGGCTATCCTTGGTACCGAACGGCATGAATCCCGCCGGGTGGACAGGCAGTTGCGCGGTCGTGCGGGCAGGCAGGGTGACCCCGGTTCTTCCCAGTTCTTTGTGTCGCTGGAAGATGACCTGATGCGTATGTTTGGTAGTGAGCGTATTGCCAAAGTGATGGACTTTGCAGGCTACAAAGAAGGAGAAGTGATACAGCACAGCATGATCACCAAATCCATCGAGCGGGCGCAGAAAAAAGTAGAGGAGAACAACTTCGGCATCCGTAAACGTTTGCTGGAATATGATGATGTGATGAATAAGCAGCGTACCGTGATCTATACCAAGCGCAACCATGCTTTGTTTGGCGAACGCCTGGCGCTTGACCTTGATAATGCTTATTATGCAGTTGCAGAAGGATTAGTGAGCTCATTCAAAGAGCAGAATGATCACGAGGGATTCCGTTTGGCTGCCATTGTAAATTTTGGGATCGACACCTCCATTACAGCAGAAGAACTGAACAAGCTGCATGAACAGCAACTGGCCGAAAAATTATACAGTGAAGCCGTTGCCAACTATGAGCGTAAGAAACAGGAACTGATGGTACAGGCTGTTCCCGTTTTCAAAAATATCCGCCAGCAGCAGGGTGCACATATTGAAAATGTAATTGTGCCTTTTTCTGACGGCCGCCGTGGCATGCAGGTGTTATCAAACATGGAGAAAACACTGAACAGCCATGGTGCTGAATTACTGAATGCACTGGAAAGGACCGTTACACTCGGATTGATAGATGATGCCTGGAAAGAACACCTCCGTGCGATGGATGACCTGAAGCAGAGTGTACAAACTGCTACCTATGAACAGAAAGATCCTTTGGTTATTTATAAAATGGAAGCCTTTGGACTTTTCAAGAAAATGGACACCGAGGTGAATACTGATATTGTTCAGTTCCTGTCTCACGCAGGTATCCCCCTGAACGATGGGGATCAGCTGAAAGAAGGCCGCCAGCAAAAAACAGATATGAGCCGCATGAATGCCAATAAAGAAAACATTGATGCACCTCCAACAGAGAATGATTATTACGATCCAACGCCTGTAAAGCAACAACCCATTCACGTAGCGCCAAAGATCGGAAGAAATGATCCTTGTCCCTGTGGCAGTGGGAAGAAGTACAAAGCATGTCATGGAAAAGAAGCGTAATGAGCATCAACACTTATATTGATCACACCCTGCTAAAGCCCACCACCTTAACCGCAGACATCGAAAAACTATGTGCGGAAGCCAGGCAGTATGAATTTGCCGCTGTTTGCGTTCCGCCGAACTTTGTCAGGAAGGCTAAAGCATTGTTGAGTGGTTGTACCGTGAAAACCGCAACAGTGATCGGATTCCCTTTTGGCTACTCAGCCATTGAAGCAAAGATTGCAGAGATTGTCCTGGCAATGGTAGACGGGGCAGATGAATTAGATGTAGTGGTTAACATTGCTGCCATCAAAAATGGAGACTGGATTTACCTGGCCAATGAGATCAATCATATCATGCCCGTTGTGAAAAGCAAGAATAAAGTGATAAAGATCATCATTGAGAGCGGCGTATTAACTGATGATGAGATCATCAAATGTTGCGATATTTATGGCGCTGCCGGTATTGACTATTTAAAAACCTCCACCGGTTATGCAGAAAAAGGTGCTACTGTTGAAGCGGTGAAATTATTTCGTTTACACTTGCCTGCACAGGTACAAATCAAAGCTTCCGGCGGCATCCGTAATTATGCATTTGCAAAAGAACTCATAGATGCCGGTGCCACCCGCCTGGGATGCAGCGCTGGTGTGGCAATTGTACAGGAAGCGGCTAATCAGGCTACAGGCCGTCCCTGATACTGTTGAGTCACCGCGTTGTTATGTCATTGAGCCATTAAATGTCGTATCTTAACTAAAAATAAAACAAATGGGCCGGTACCTGAAGTGCTGCATTTTTGTCATGAGTTTTTTTGCAGTCAAATCTGCCATGGCCGGCGACACTATTGTTGTTGTAAGGGACGTGCGCCTGGATGTACTGACGGCCAGGCAGGCCTCGATCAATAAACGTACGGCTATGATGACGAGTTCAGGGCAATATAAGGGATACCGTATACAGGTGATCAGTACCACCAAGCGCGACCAGGCCTTTAAGGTCAAGGCAGAATTGTTGTCCAGGTTCCCTGATCAAAAAAGCTATACCATGTACCAATCGCCTTATTTTAAAGTACGTATTGGTAATTTCATAAAAAAAGCGGACGCAGAAAAACTGCGAAAACAATTGAATCAAATATACCCGCAGGGTGTATACGTAGTGGAAGATGCTATCGATTATACGCCTAAAGATGATGAAGAAATCATTCCATAATGCAACAACATGTTACAAGAAAGAATAAAGGAAAAAGCCAGGAAATATGCAGATGAATTTATAGGGGTGCGTAAACACCTGCATGCATATCCCGAATTGAGTTACCAGGAATTTGAAACCAGTAAATTTGTACAGGCCAAATTAACTTCATTGGGTATCCCTTTTGCCATCAAAGCCACCACCGGTATATTGGGAACCATCGAAGGAAAGAACCCGCAGAGTCGTGTCATTGCCTTGCGGGCAGATATGGATGCACTGCCCATCCAGGAAGAAAATGAAGTCAGCTACCGGTCGCAGCATGCAGGTGTTATGCATGCCTGCGGACACGATGTACATACGACCATATTACTGGGAGCTGCCAAAATATTACATGAATTAAAAGAAGAATGGGAAGGAACAGTCAAACTTATCTTTCAACCGGGAGAGGAAAGGAATCCCGGGGGGGCCAGTTATATGATCAGGGAAGGTGTTTTGGAAAACCCCAAACCCCAGGGAATCATCGGCCTGCACGTACATCCCGGATTGGAAGTCGGTAAACTGAGTTTCAGAACCGGAAGGGTAATGGCCAGCGCAGATGAAATTTATATTACCATTAAAGGCAAAGGCGGCCATGCGGCTGCTCCTAATTTAACGGCTGATACCATTCTGATTGCTTCGCACCTCATCGTAAGCCTGCAACAGATCATTTCCAGGAATAAAAACCCTTTATCCCCTTCGGTGCTTTCTATTTGTTCTATACAGGGCGGCCATACCACCAATGTGATCCCCAGTGAAGTAAAACTGATGGGTACTTTCCGTGCCATGGACGAGCAGTGGCGCTTTAAAGCGCATGAACTCATACGCAAGCAGGCTATTGGCCTGGTGGAATCAATGGGAGGTGAAATAGACCTGCATATTGATGTTGGTTATCCCACTGTTGATAATGATCCTGCTTTTACCGAGACCGCATGGCGGCTGGCAGAAAATTATATGGGCAAAGGGCAAGTAGAAGAAACGGAGATGCGCATGGGAGCGGAGGACTTCGGTTATTATACACAGGTAATACCTGGTTGTTTCTACCGGCTGGGCGTAGGTAATGCATCGAAAGGCATTGTGCATAATGTGCATACACCTAAATTCGATATTGATGAAAATGCTATTGAAACAGGCATGGGAATGATGGCCTGGCTGGGGGCCAATGTTGTAAAAAATCAATAACGGCCTGTGTTAAAAGGTAAGAGTATAATATTAAATTTAGTCGAACGATACTGATTCATAGTGTATGAAATGCAAACAGTTTGCTATTGTTATTTTTCTTGTGGGTCTCACCCAAACAGCGTTCTCTCAAAAAAACAAATTGATTGTTTTTGGTTATTTCGCAGGAAGGGCAACGATGATCGATAGTTTTCCCGTTGAGAAACTAACGCACCTGTGTTTCAGCTTTACGCACCTGAAAGGAAATAAGATAGCGCTAAATAATGCACGTGACAGCGCCTCATTGATTAGTTGTGTGGCACAAAAAAAACGAAACCCCGCACTAAAAGTAATTGCCTCCCTCGGTGGCTGGACAGGCTGTTATACCTGCGCAGGTGTTTTTTCAACGGATAGTTCAAGAAAAATATTTGCATCATCTGTAAAACAACTGCTGCATGATTTTCAGGTAGATGGTATTGACCTTGATTGGGAATATCCAACCATTCAAGGGCCACCCGGGCATCCTTATTCCTTAGATGATAAAAATAATTTTACGGCACTTATAAAAGCGCTGCGCGATAGTTTGGGAAGACACAAGGAGATCAGTTTTGCAGCAGGAGGCTTTACACGGTACATCAATGAGTCAGTCGACTGGAAAGCAGTAACACCGCTGGTTGACAGGATCAATCTGATGACTTACGACCTGATCACGGGTTATGATACGGTTACGGGCCATCATAGCGGATTGTATTCAACAGCCCAACAAAAAGAATCCTGCGATAATGCAGTTAAATTATTACTCGCAAAAAAAGTTCCGGCAAAAAAACTATTGATCGGCGCTGCCTTCTATGCGCGTATATGGGAAAATGTAGCTGCATATAATGATGGTTTATATGGCAAGGGAAGGTTTTTGCGCGGTGTTTCCTACAGTAGATTTGATAAGCAGCTTGCCGCCGACAGCGGTTTTGTGTATCATTGGGATGAAAAGGCTTCTGCGCCTTATTTGTACCATGCGAATAAGAAATGGTTTGTAACATTTGATGACAGTACCTCAATTGCTTTGAAGACGAAATACGTGATGAAGAACAAATTGAATGGAATCATGTTCTGGCAACTGGCAGACGACCGTTTTGCGGATGGCTTACTGGACGTGATTGATGAAGTAAAAAGAAAAAAATAAGCAGCAACCTGCTTTGCTATTAAATCGTATTTTTGCAGGCCCTCATAGCGTAGTATTATATCCAATTCATTGATATACTGTAGCTAAGAAACTGTTTTATAGCGAACCAGGCGCTGAAGGGAGCAGCACAACAGCAGTCGACCGCAGTTGTGTCGCTGGCACCAAAAAAATAAATATGGCCAAACAAAACGATCTCAGAAAGGAACAGGCATTGGAATACCATTCCAGCGGGCGCCCCGGCAAAATTGAGGTGATACCTACCAAAGAGTCAAAAACACAACGTGATCTTTCCCTTGCTTATAGTCCGGGTGTAGCTGAACCCTGTAAAGAGATCGCGAAAAATCCTGAAGACGTTTATAAATATACCGCCAAGGGAAACCTGGTAGCGGTGATCAGTAACGGTACCGCGGTGTTGGGGTTAGGAGACATTGGCCCCGAAGCCGGTAAACCTGTCATGGAAGGAAAAGGAGTCTTGTTCAAAATATTTGCTGACATTGATGTGTTCGATATTGAGATCAATGAAAAAGATCCGGAGAAATTTGTCCAGATCGTCAAAGCACTGGAGCCAACATTCGGTGGCATCAACCTGGAAGATATTAAAGCGCCGGAATGTTTTTACATAGAAAAGGAACTAAAAAAGCAGATGAAGATTCCGGTAATGCATGATGACCAACATGGAACAGCCATCATTAGTGGCGCCGCACTGCTGAATGCATTGGAATTACAAAAAAAGAAAATTGAGAAAGTAAGATTTGTTGTAAACGGCGCGGGTGCTGCTGCAATGGCTTGTATTGATTTATATGTAGGACTGGGTGCGAGGTATGAGAATTTTATTTTGTTTGATAAGACAGGTGCTATTCACGAAGGGAGAGAAGACCTGAGTGAAGAAAAGAAGAAGTATGCGGTGAAGAAAAGCGACTGGACCCTTGTATCAGCACTCAAAGATGCCGATGTGTTTGTGGGACTTAGTGTAGGAAATGTGATAACGCCCGATATGGTGAAAAGCATGGCAAAGAATCCGATTGTATTTGCCATGGCCAACCCGGATCCGGAAATTACCTATGAAGCAGCAACAGCTGTACGCAAAGATATCATTATGGCCACGGGACGCACGGATTTTCCCAACCAGGTAAACAACGTGCTTGGGTTCCCTTATATCTTCCGCGGTGCATTGGATGTACGTGCAATGCAGATCAACGAGGCCATGAAACTGGCTGCGGTGAAAGCTTTGGCTGAATTAGCCAAGAAACCTGTACCTGACATTGTGAACATGGCGTATAACCAGACACATATGTCGTTCGGGCCTGAATATATTATTCCCAAACCGGTTGATCCCCGCTTATTATCAACTGTAGCACCTGCGGTTGCCAAAGCAGCCATTGAAAGCGGAGTGGCACAGAAAAAGATCGCCAACTGGGATGCTTATGCACTGGAACTGGATAAGCGCCTGGGATTGGATAATCAATTGATCAGGATCATCGGTAATAAAGCCAGAAAAGATCCGAAACGTTTGGTATTTGCAGAAGCAGATAACCAGAAGATATTAAAAGCAGCCAGTATTGCCTATGATGATGGTATCGCTTACCCGATATTGCTTGGCGATCCTGTAAAGATCAGGCAAATCGCAGACGAGTATAATATTGATCTCACCGATATTCCCATTATTGATCCCAGAAGTGATGAAATGGAGCAAAAGCGGGAGGCTTACGCGGCGCTGTTCTTTAAGAAACGCCAGCGGAAAGGCTTCAACCAGTATGAAAGCCTGAAGGCAATGAAAGACAGGAATCATTTTGGCTGCATGATGGTGGAAACAGGCGATGCTGATGCTATGCTTTCCGGGTTGACTAAGAACTATGCAGAGGCTATTCGTCCCGCATTGCAGATTGTTGGCACGGAAGAAGGAGTGAAGAAAATAGCAGGCATGTACCTGTTGCTGACGAAAAAAGGCCCATTATTTCTTGCCGATACAACAGTTAATTTTAACCCTACTGCAGAAGAACTGGCAGATATTACTTTGTTGGTAGCTAAAGAAGTGCGCAATTTTAACCTGGTACCGCGTATAGCCATGCTCAGCTATAGTAATTTTGGAAGCAGCGATTCTCCCGAGGCGAAGCTGGTAGCAGAAGCCACAAAGATTTTAAAACAACGAAACCCCTCATTGATCGTGGATGGCGAAATGCAAGGCAGCCTTGCGTTTAACAAGGAAATCCTGCGCGACAATTATCCGTTTAGTGAATTGGTGGATGAAGATGTTAATGTATTAATGTTTCCTAACCTGACCGCAGGTAACGTAACTTACAACCTGCTAAAAGAAGTGGGTGGGGCTGATGCTATCGGCCCGATCCTGCTGGGAATGAAAAAACCAGTACACGTATTACAACTCGGCAGCACAGTAAGGAGTATTGTAAACATGGCATTGGTGGCAGTTGTAGATGCACAATTGAAATGCCGTAATAATATGGTTGAAGCAACGGAGCAGGCCAGCTGGTGGAAACGCCTGAAGAAGAGAAAACAATAACAAGAAGAATTCTTAATACCTAACCAGAAAAGACATGTCTTTTTTTACTCATCTCGGTTCTTACTTACTCATGCTCAAAGGCATGTTTACCAAACCGGAGAACTGGCGTATGTACTGGAAAGAATTCATGCACCAATGCGTTGAGATTGGTGTGGGGGCGCTGCCGATCGTAGTCATTATTTCTTTGTTCCTGGGTGCGGTAACTACAGTGCAGACGGCCTACCAGCTGGTAAGCCCCCTGGTGCCGCAGGCCACTATTGCGCAAATTGTGCGCGACAGTATGATATTGGAATTGGCGCCAACTGTAGTAAGTATTGTGCTTGCCGGCGTGATAGGCAGTAAAATAGCCAGCGAACTGGGTAATATGCGTATCAGCGAACAGATCGATGCACTCGAAATTATGGGTATCAATACCAAGAGTTATCTTGTGATGCCGAAAATACTGGGCGCACTGATCGTCATACCCTGTCTGATTGTTATTTCTGCAGTATTGGGTATCTGGGGCGGACGAACAGCCGGCAGCATGGCAGGTATCCTCGCTACCGACGTGTTTGACGTAGGTCTGCGTCAGAACCTGAATTTGTATAACATCAATTTTGCTTTGTATAAGTCCTACACTTTTGCCTTTATTATCAGCAGTATCTCTGCATACTATGGTTATAATGTTAAGGGAGGCGCCCTCGAAATTGGACGGGCCAGTACCAGCGCAGTGGTAGTAAGCTGCATTCTGATCCTGTTTGCAGATTATGCACTGGCAGCCCTGCTGTTATAAAGTTTTTTTCTTCTGCCTTACACTTGTTACATTTAGTGTAACGAATTTTTAAAACAGTGTCATATGAAAATAGCATTTCATGGAGCAGCAAGAACTGTTACCGGGTCTAAACACCTGTTGACATTAAAGAATGGGAAGAAAATCTTACTGGATTGCGGGATGTTCCAGGGCATGGGAAAAGAAACGCAGGATTTGAACAGTACCTTTGGATTCGATGCTGCATCTGTTAACTGCCTTGTATTGTCACACGCACATATCGACCACTCGGGATTGATTCCGAAATTAGTCAAAGATGGTTTTACGGGAAAGATATTCTCCACACCCGCTACAAAAGAACTTAGCGCTGTACTGCTGGAAGATTCGGCAGAAATTCAAAGAGACGATACAAAATTCATCAACAAAAAAAGGGCAAAGCAAGGGCTTCCCCCTTATGAACCTTTGTATGACCTGGATGATGCACAAAAAGCAGAAAAATTATTTGAAACCATTGAGTATGGTAACTGGCAGCAGATTGAAGAAGGAGTGGAATTGCTGTTTACCGATGCAGGTCATATTATAGGAAGTGCAGCCGTGCACCTGCGCATTAAAGAGGAAGGAAAAGAAACCCGCCTTACTTTCAGTGGCGATGTGGGAAGGTATAATGATGCTATCCTTCGTTCACCGGAGGTATTTCCGCAGGCAGACTATATTATCCTGGAAAGTACTTATGGCAATAAGCTGCATGATGATGTGACAGGCACTTCTGATACACTGTTGCAATGGATTGAAAAAACCTGCTCACAGAAGAAAGGAAAGCTTATCATACCTGCATTCAGTGTGGGACGTACGCAGGAATTATTGTATGCATTGAACCAGCTGGAACTGGAGAATCGTTTGCCGGCTGTTCCTTATTATGTTGACAGCCCTCTTAGCAGGGAAGCAACGGAAGTACTTAAATCCTACCCTGAATATTTTAACAAACGGATTAAAAAAGTCATGGAGAAAGATGATGACCCGTTTGATTTTAAAGGATTGAAGTTTATTAAAACAGTTGATGAAAGCAAACAACTGAACGATCTGCCCCAGCCCTGCGTGATCATTTCGGCAAGTGGTATGGCAGATGCAGGCCGTGTGAAACACCATATCATGAATAATATCGGTGATCATAAGAATACCATATTGATGGTTGGTTATTGTGAACCTCATTCATTAGGCGGCAGACTGATGAATGGCGCCAAGGAAGTAAAAATATTCGGGGACATGTATCCCGTGGTAGCCGAAGTAGGGCAGATGCGAAGCATGAGCGCTCATGGTGATTATGATGATCTCTGCCAATTCATTGCCACACAGAATCCCTCATTGGTGAAAACACTTTTCCTGGTACATGGAGAATATGATGTGCAGCAGGACTTTGCAAGCCGTCTTATGCGTAAAGGTTTTAAAGAAGTAGTGATCCCTGCCATGCATTATGAAACGTCATTAACGTAGCGTCTTTATGCAAAATGAGAACAAGAGGTTCCTGCTGGTTGTTTTAGTATTGTTGCCAGTCCTGGCGTGGTCACAAAAAACTGGTGATACATGGCATGGGTTTCAGAAAGCCAATTTTATCATTGATACTACCCCCGCCTATATTGTAGTACCGGAAAAACCATTACCAGGCAACCCCTGGCTTTGGCGCTCCTACTCACCTGAATTTCATATAGAGATAGACAGCATCCTTGTAACTAAGGGATTTCACCTGGCATTTTTGAATGTGAATAATAAAGAACTGTACGGACAACCATCGCTCATGTTACTATGGGAGAAATTTTATAATTACCTTATTAAGGGAAAGCGATTTTCAGCAAAACCAGCATTAGAGGGAGCTGTACGCGGAAGCCTTTGTGAATTTGCCTGGGCCAAAAGACATCCTGATAAAGTAAGCTGCATCTATTCCGAGAACCCGGTAAGTGAGATCAGGAGCTGGCCGGGAGGCAAGACCAAAGCCCCGAAAATCAAAGGCACCGGCGCTGCAGACAACTGGAACCAGCTATTAAAAGCATATGGTTATACAGAAACACAGGCGTTACAATATAACGATAATCCAAAAGACAACCTTGAACAATTGGCGTTTCATCAAATCCCTTTTTATTTTACATTTGGACTCCATGATGGGATGATGCCAATGGAAGAAAATGCACTGGTGATTGTAAATAACTATATAAGACTCGGCGGTCCTGTAACTGTTCATCCAATGACCAAGGGAAAACAGGAAGCAAACGGGCACCATGTAACCATTGAAAATCCGGAAGCCATCGCAGATTTTATTATAAAGAGCTGGAAAACAAAAACAGCAGAAAAGTGAACGTTTAATGAGCAGTATCAGAGAGAAAGCGGTTGCTTTGTACCGCACGCAGTTTGGAGAACCCGATTGTATTGTAAGATCACCCGGACGAATTAACCTGATAGGAGAACACACGGATTATAACCTTGGGTTTGTATTGCCTGCCGCAATTGATAAAGCAGTTTACATCGCTATTGGCAAACGACCAGATAATGCCATAAACCTCTTTGCAGGAGACCTTCATGAATCTTTTGAGTCATCGCTTAATGCTTTGCAGCCATCTCCCCACCACTGGTCCAATTACATACTTGGTGTGGCAGAACAACTGGTTAAAGCTGGCCACCCAATAGAAGGCTTTAATGCTGTGATCATTGGTGATGTACCGTTGGGAGCGGGACTTTCTTCCTCGGCCGCCGTGGAATGTGCTACTGTTTTTGCATTGAATGAGTTATTTCAACTGGGACTTGATAAGCTGGCGATGGTGAAATTGGCCCAAAAAGCAGAGCATGAATTTGCCGGTGTAAAATGCGGTATCATGGACCAGTTTGCAAGCATGTTTGGAAAGCATGATCATGTCATACAACTGGATTGCCGTTCATTGGCATATAAACATATTCCGTTCAGGATGAAGGGTATAAAGATTGTTTTATTTGATACAGGTGTAAAGCATTCCCTGGCCTCTTCGGCTTATAATAAACGCCGGGAAGAATGCGAAGAAGGAGTGGCACTGATACAACAACGATACCCGGAAGTGAAAAGCCTGCGTGATGCTACCATAGAAATGGTGGAAACCTGTCTTGCCGCAAAAAATAGTAATGTTTACCATAGAAGTAAGTATATCGTAGAAGAGATTGCACGGTTGCAGGAAGCATGTGTCTGCCTTGAGAAAGGCGATATGGCAACTTTTGGCGCTCACATGTTTGATACACATACAGGGTTGAGTAAACTGTATGAGGTCAGCTGCAGCGAGCTCGATCTGCTGGCAGACCTGGCACGTGAATGTGAGGGTGTATTGGGAGCCAGGATGATGGGAGGAGGCTTTGGGGGGTGCACGATCAATATTGTGGAGGAGAATAAGGTGGAAGAAACAATTGCATTAATAGGTGAACGATATGCCAAAATATTTGAAAAGCGGCCACAGCATTACATTGTAGCCATTGATAGCGGTACCGGATTGGCCTGATTGAGTGATTCCTAACGTTTGTTAGCAGATAAATTTTTCCAGGAATCGAATGAATACCGATATTGGGGCACCCAAATAAACTGAATTGCTGCCAATGAAAAAATCTAACGCCTATCTGCTACCCTTTGTACTTGTAACAAGTCTGTTCTTTTTATGGGCTTTCCTGCACAATATTAACCCGATACTGATACCTCACCTGAAGAAAGCCTGCCGGTTAACAGATACTGAATCGGCATTGATCGATTCCTCTGTTTACCTCGCTTATTTTTCCATTGCCCTGCCTGCCGGATGGTTCATGCATAAATATGGATATAAAAAAGGCATACTTTTTGGCTTACTGCTTTATGGTATAGGTACTTTACTGTTTGTACCGGCTGCCACTGCACGCAGCTATACTTTCTTCCTGGTAGCCTTATTTATCATTGCCAGTGGCGCTACTTTCCTGGAAACAGTAGCCAATCCATACATCACTAAGCTGGGTGATGCGGCAACAGCAGAACAGCGGTTGAACTTCGCCCAATCATTCAACGGCGTTGGAGCATTTATTGCACCGATCGTTGGCGGACAATTTATTTTATCCGGCATTGAACACACACCTGCAGAGCTGGCACAAATGACACCGCAGGCGCTTACGGGCTACCTTAGTTATGAGGCCGGGATGGTAAAAATACCTTACCTCGTAATAGCCGCTATCGTGTTTGTGGTATTGGCTTTATTTTTCGTTACACATATCCCCGAAATAAAAGAAGAAGATACAGATAGCCCGGCTTCTTTTTCATGGAAAGTATTTCGTCACACCCATTTGAAATGGGCCGTAGTAGCACAGTTCTTTTATGTCGGCGCACAGGTATGTGTAGGCAGTTTCTTTATCAGGTTCTCAAAATTTGTAATGAATATGCCTGAGAAAGAAGCGGCATTCAGGTGGGGAACCATAGCTATGGTTGGCTTTATGCTTGGAAGGTTCATCGGTACTTACCTGATGAAATACATCAGGCCTTCCCGTCTGCTGGCTTTGTATGCCGTGATCAATATACTGTTGCTGGCCGTGGCCATAACAACAAAAGGATCCACAGCGGCTTATGCACTGATGGCCGTGCCATTTTTCCTGTCTATCATGTTCCCGACCATTTTTGCATTGGGTATCAAGGACCTGGGCGAAGAAACCAAAATTGCTTCCTCATTCATAGTGATGTCAATCGTGGGAGGCGCGTTCTTCCCACTGCTTATGGGGCGTGTGTCTGATGCAACCGGCGGCAATATCCAATTGGCTTATATTGTACCAATCATTTGTTTTGCTGTGATCTTTTACTTTGCGAGCAGGCAGGATGCCAATAGTAAAAACATAACAGTTAAAAATGCACATTGATCATTTATGAAAAGATATTGCCTGGCACTTGACCTTGTAGACAACCCGGTACTAATCAGTGAATATGAGAAACACCACCAGGCAGTGTGGCCTGAGATTATTCAAAGCATAAAAGATTCGGGTATTACCAATATGGAAATCTATCGTTTGGGAAACCGCCTTTTCATGATCATGGATACCATCGATCTTTTTAGCTTTGAGGCAAAATCAATGATGGATAAAAGCAGCGCCAAAGTACAGGAATGGGAACAATTGATGGGGAAATACCAGCAGGCGCTACCCCAGGCCGAACCCAGTGAAAAATGGCAGTTAATGGATAAAATATTTCAATTATAATAATTAAGTAACGATTATGTTAAGTCTTAAGGGGAAAAAAGCTGTTGTTACCGGTGGTGGCAGTGGCATTGGGAAAGCGGTGGCCCTCACTTTTGCGAAACAGGGCGCTGAAGTACATATACTGGAGCTGAACGCAGCGCATGCCCTTGCAGTAGTGGATGAGATTGAACAGCAAAAAGGGAAAGCATTGGTCTATGACTGTGATGTAAGCAAACAGCAGGAAGTAATAGCTGTGTTTCAGAAAATAGGTAAAGTGGATATTCTCGTCAATAATGCGGGAATATCACATATTGGAAAAGTAGAAACAACACCGGAAGCCGATTTCGAAAAACTGTTCAATGTAAATGTTAAGGGCGTATACAATTGTTTGTATGCGGCCATCCCATTGATGAAACAGAATGGCGGCGGAGTGATTTTAAATATGTCGTCTATTGCAGCGGTAGTAGGACTTTCAGACCGGTTCGCTTATTCCATGACCAAGGGGGCTGTCTATGCCATGACCCTGTCAGTGGCTAAAGATTATATTAAAGACAATATCCGTTGCAACTGCATTTCACCGGCAAGGGTACATACACCTTTTGTGGATGGGTTCCTGGCAAAAAATTACGCTGGCAAAGAAGCAGAGATGTTCGAAAAATTATCAGCTTCACAACCTATTGGCAGAATGGGCAGGCCCGAAGAAATTGCGAACCTGATCCTATACCTGTGTTCAGATGAAGCATCCTTTATTACAGGATCCGATTACCCGATTGACGGTGGATTTATAAAACTCAACAGTTAAAGCAAGATAGATTATGAAACTGATCCGATTTGGAGCGCCCGGAAAAGAAAAACCCGGAATTAGTATCAATGATACATGGTATGATGTGTCAGGTTTTGTACGTGATTACGATGAGACTTTTTTTGCAGCAGGAGGATTATCATCCCTCCATGAACAACTCTCAAAAGGAACTACATTGCCCGAAGTGCCTGCAGGAACGAGATTGGGGAGCCCTGTTGCAAGGCCGTCTAAAATTGTCTGCATTGGGTTGAACTATGCAGATCATGCCCGCGAAACAGGCGCTGCCACTCCATCGGAACCCATTATTTTCTTTAAATCAACCACAGCGTTGTGCGGACCGGACGATGCTATCATGATTCCGAAAGGTTCTGAGAAAACAGACTGGGAAGTAGAGCTGGCAGTGGTAATAGAAAAAAAAGCAAGTTATGTTTCAGCAGAGGAAGCGATGGACTATGTTGCCGGCTATGCTTTGCATAACGATGTGTCAGAACGCGCTTTTCAATTAGAGAGAAACGGAACCTGGGACAAAGGAAAGGGCTGTGATACATTTGCACCTATCGGGCCGTGGCTGGTAACCAAAGATGAAATAGCAGATGTGAACAACCTCCGCTTATGGCTAACTGTTAATGGCAAGACCATGCAGAACGGAACAACCGCCAACCTGATCTTTAATATCCCATTCCTGGTTTCATACATCAGCCAGTTCATGACATTACTGCCCGGCGATATTATTTCAACCGGTACACCTGCAGGCGTAGGCTTAGGTTTTAATCCACCCGTTTACCTGAAGCCGGGAGATGTGGTTGAATTGGGTATTGACGGATTGGGAACCTCAAAGCAAAATGTAGTAGCATATGCTGCGCATTGATGCCCACCAGCATTTCTGGCAATACGATCCTGTAAGGGATAGTTGGATTGATGATACAATGACCGTCATCAGGAAAGATTTTATGCCTGAAGACCTGCAACCACTGCTGCAACAGCACCAGTTAAACGGATGCGTGGTGGTACAGTCAGATCAGTCTGAAGACGAAAATACATTTCAACTGGCCAATGCTGCTGCCAATGATTTTATTAAAGGTGTAGTTGGATGGGTTGATCTTTGTTCAGACAGTGTTAAAGAACGTTTGCAATATTACAGCAGGTTCGAAAAAATGAAAGGCTTCCGGCATATCCTGCAGGGCGAAGCGGCTGAATTCATATTGCAGGATAATTTCAAACATGGTATATCATTGCTGCGGCAATATGGGTTCACTTACGATATATTGGTCTATGCGCACCAGTTACGACACGCAGCGCAGTTGGTCGCTGCTTTTCCGGATCAGCCATTCGTTATTGACCATATAGCGAAACCGGCGATTAAAGATGGAGAGATCATAAGCTGGGAGAAAGGCATACGTACTATAGCGAAGCATGAAAATGTATACTGCAAAATATCCGGAATGGTAACCGAAGCTGATTGGAAGAACTGGAACGAACAAAGCTTCAAGCCCTATATGGATATTATAGTGGAGGCGTTTGGGGTAGAACGGATCATGTATGGATCGGACTGGCCGGTATGCCTGCTGGCAGCAGACTATGCAACAAACATTGACATTGTGCAGCAATATTTTTCAACTTTCAGCGCGGCGGAACAGGTATCGTTCTTTGGGGAGAATGCAGCAAAATTTTATCAGCTTATTTAAATAACCATACATGGACCTGCAATTAAAAGACAAAATCATCATTGTAACCGGTGGTGCCAAAGGTATCGGCGAAGGAATAGTAAGAGTGCTGGCAGCAGAAGGCGCAGTACCCGTGATTGTTGGCCGCAGTGAGGCAGACAATAATGAAACAATGACCAGTATCATGACTGCCGGCGGAAAAGCTTTCCAGGCGCAGGCAGAATTGACTGATCCGGAAGCCTGCGAACATGCAGTCAGACTGGTGATTGACCATTACGGAAAAATCGATGGACTGGTCAATAATGCCGGTGTGAATGATGGCGTTGGGCTTGAAAAAGGAAACTATAAAGCGTTCATGGAATCGCTGCATAAGAACCTGGTGCATTATTATCTCATGGCGCATCATGCATTGCCAGCGTTAAAAGTGTCCCGGGGCGCTATCGTTAATATCAGCTCTAAGACTGCTGAAACAGGACAGGGGGGAACTTCAGCTTATGCAGCTTCCAATGGCGGACGTAATGCACTTACACGGGAATGGGCCGTTGAGTTATTACCATATAGCATCCGTGTTAATGCAATTGTTGTAGCCGAGAGCTGGACACCGCTCTATGCAAAATGGATCCAGAGCCTGCCCAATCCGGAAGAAAAGCTGGCTTCCATTACAGCAAAAATACCTTTTGAAAAAAGAATGACCACTACGGAGGAGATCGCCAATACAACAGCCTTCCTGTTGTCTCCTAAATCCAGCCATACCACCGGGCAACTGATCCACGTAGATGGAGGATATGTACATCTTGACAGGGCACTGTAAAGCAGCAACGGAACAGGCCAGAGAAACAAAACTTTTTCAACTAACCCCTGCGGTATGATTTTGCATTGAATCATACCGCAGGGGTTTCTTGTACAAGCAAGCGGGCGGGTAAATTTTAGAAAAGTTTTGCAAAAACGATTTAGTTATGTAAGTTAGCCCAGAAGTTAAGCCGGCAATATCATATTGTAAAGGCATTTTAGAGTCGCATGATAGAATGCTTGGCCAATAGACTTCTAAATACCTGGTAATCGTTTTGCTTTACATAATTGGACAAGTATACATTATATGAACATAATTGTAATTAAGATAATGAAAAGAGCAGGCTTATTGTTTATGGGAATTTGTAGTATGATGGTTTCATACTGCCAGTTTGTAAATAAAGTAAATGACCCGGTTGAGTGGGTAAACCCGCTGATGGGTACAGATTCTAAGGGAAGTCTGTCAAATGGGAATACATATCCCGCTATTGCATTACCGTGGGGTATGAATTTCTGGACACCGCAAACCGGCACCATGGGTAATGGCTGGCAGTATACTTACAACCCTGAACTCTCCTCACAAAGAGGCGGCAATGCTTACAAGATCAGGGGATTCAAACAAACCCACCAGCCATCGCCGTGGATGAATGATTACGGTCAATTCGCTATCATGCCGGTAACTGGTAAGCTGAAGTTCACACAGGACGAACGGGCCAGCTGGTTCTCCCACAAAGCTGAAACGGCAAAGCCATATTATTACAGCGTTTACCTGGCAGATGCAGCTATCACTACCGAAATAACACCAACAGAACGGGCCGCCCAGTTCCGGTTTACGTATCCTGCAGCAGACAGTTCTTTTATTGTTGTGGACGCATTTGATAAGGGCAGCTATGTAAAAATAATTCCTGCTGAAAATAAGATCATCGGTTATTCAACACGTACCAGCAGGGGTAACGCTAAAAATTTTAGAAACTACTTTGTTATCTATATTGATAAACCTTTCAGTATCAGTTATACCTGGCACGACAGTACGCTGGTAAAAGACTCGCTTGAGATGAAGGCCAACCATGCCGGCAGCATCATTGGTTTTCGGACCAGAAGGGGTGAACAGGTACATCTCAAAGTGGCTTCTTCGTTCATTAGCTTCGAACAGGCCGAATTGAACCTGAAACGCGAACTGGCTAATGACTCATTCGATGCTACTGCGCAAAAGGCAAAAGAAGTGTGGAATAGAACGCTCGGGAAGGTGGCAGTAGAAGGCGGCAGTATTGATGAAGTGCGTACTTTCTATTCCTGTTTTTACCGTGCGGTTTTCTTCCCGCATAAACTCTATGAAATAGATGCGGATAATAAGATCATGCATTACAGTCCCTATTCGGGCGATATATTACCTGGCTATATGTTTGCAGGTACCGGCTTTTGGGATACCTTCCGTGCCCTGTATCCTTTTCTGAACCTGGTATACCCTTCGGTGTGCAAAGAAATGCAGGAAGGCTTACTCAATGATTATAAGGAAGGTGGCTGGCTGCCGGAATGGTCAAGCCCGGGCTATGCGAATGTCATGGTCGGCAACAACTCTGCCTCTGTTGTTTCGGAAGCGTATATCAAAGGGGCACGCGGGTATGATATTAATACCCTGTATGAGGCATTGCTGCATGGTGCTAACAATGAAGGCCCTATACAGGCCGTAGGCCGTTTGGGAGTCAGGTATTACAATGAACTTGGCTATGTGCCTTATGATGTTAAGATCAATGAGAATGCCGCACGCACGTTAGAATATGCGTATGATGATTATGCCATTTACCAATTGGCAAAAGCCCTGAAAAGGCCAAAAGAAGAAATTGAATTGTATGCGAAACGCAGCATGAATTACCGCCACCTGTTTGATCCCGAAACCAGACTCATGCGTGGAAAGAACAGGGATGGCAGTTTTCAAAAGCCGTTCAATCCGTTTAAATGGGGCGACGCTTTTACCGAAGGAAACAGCTGGCATTATTCCTGGTCAGTTTTCCACGACATACAGGGGTTGGTGGACCTGATGGGGGGTAAAAAAATATTTATACAAATGCTGGATTCCGTATTCAAAATGCCGCCCGTATTTGACGCAAGTTATTATGGCGGGGTGATCCATGAAATACGTGAAATGCAGGTGGCCAATATGGGGCAGTATGCGCATGGCAATCAACCCATACAACACATGATCTACCTGTATAATTATGCCGGTGAACCATGGAAAACACAATATTGGGTTCGCGAGACAATGAAACGCTTATACCAGCCAGCACCCGACGGCTATTGTGGCGATGAAGACAACGGGCAGACCTCGGCCTGGTACCTGTTCTCTGCCCTGGGTTTCTATCCAGTTACCCCGGCATCTGACCAGTATGTATTGGGAACGCCATTGTTCAGAAAAGCGACGATCACGCTTGACAACGGGAAGCAGGTGGTTATTACTGCTTCCAATAACAGTGATAAAAATCGCTATGTACAGGCGCTTCAGTTCAATAATACACCTTATGATAAGAATTGGTTGAGTCATACAGTATTGCAGAAAGGGGCTGTTTTGAATTTCAGCATGGGCGCAACCCCTGATAAAACAAGAGGAACCAAAGAAAACGCATTTCCGTACTCTTTCTCAACCGACAGAGAAAATCCCCTGTTAAACAAAAAATAATGTAATGAGCAGTAATGATGCAGGTTGCATTTGTTTTCACCTTTAATATTGTTGTTATCGTATATGAAGAAAATATCCCTTAAGGATATCGCCAGGATGGCCGGGGTTTCCACTTCTACTGTTTCCTTTGTGCTGAATGGCAAAGCAGTGCAGATGCGGATCAGTAAACCAATTGCCGACAAAGTGAATGGAATAGCTAAGAAAGCAGGTTATCAACCCAACCAGGTTGCCGTAAGCTTGCGTACAGGCCAGTCAAAAATAATCGGATTGTTGGTTGACGATATATCCAATCATTTCTTTGCCGCATTGGCAAGGTTTATTGAAGACGAAGCGAATGCATACGGATATAAAGTAGTTTTTTGCAGCACCGAGAATGACAGTCAGAAAGCCAGGGCGCTTTTAAACATGATGACTTACCAGCAGGTGGATGGATTCATTATTACACCCACGGATAAAATAAACAAGGATATTCAGCAACTGATGCGTTACCGGAAACCTTTTGTTTTAATGGACCGGTTCTTTCCGGATATTGAAACCCCGTATGTGATGGCAGACAGTTTTGCCGGTGTGGAGAAAGGAATGAAACACCTGATCAGCAAAGGGCACAAAAGGATAGGATTCGTTACGGTTAAATTCAATATGATACAGATGCAGCTGCGGGAACAGGGGTATATAGAAACATTGAAGAAGGAACAAGGTTCGTTAAAAAACGAACTCATCCTGAAACTTGACCTGGATTGTAACCATACCAGGGAAGAAAGCGTTAAGAAGGTGATGAAATTTATCCGGGATACATCATTAGATGCTGTTTTTTTTGCTACTAACTACTTAGGCATTATAGGGCTGGAAAGTATACAGCGCATGGGTTTGCAGATACCGTCCGATATTGCTGTTGTTTGTTTTGACGATAACGACAGCTTTCGGCTGCATACACCTCCCATCACGGTTATCAGGCAACCCGTTGAGAAAATCGCCAAATCTGCAGTAGTCATTTTGATGGACCAGCTGGAAGCCAGAAAAAAGAAAGAGGAACCCGTGCAGGTAAAAATAGAACCTGAATTGGTGTTGCGCAAATCAACCTGAAACAGGCAAGGAATAAGCGAATACATTTGTAACAAAAAATGAAACACATGCTTATCATGAGACGTTTGTTTTTTATTGCCCTGTTCTTTTATCTGCCATTTCAATCAGGTGCATGGGGAATGTTAGGCCACCGGATTATAGGAGAAATAGCGGATAGCTACCTTACACCTAAAGCACAAAAAAGCATCCGGCAGCTTCTGGGAACAGAATCGTTGGCCATGACTGCCAACTGGCCCGACTTTATCAAATCAGATCCTGCTTATAATTACCTGGGACCCTGGCATTATATCAATTTTGAGGATGGGCTTACCTACAGCAGCATGCAGGACTATCTCACAAAAGATACTGCTGCGGATGCTTACACCAAAGTCAGTTTTATAATGAAGGAATTGAAGGATAAGACATTGCCGCGGGATAAACAGGTAATGTACCTCCGGTTGCTTATACATATTATAGGCGATCTGCATCAACCGATGCATGCAGGCAGGCTGGCAGACCTGGGGGGCAACAGGATCAGGGTACAATGGTTCAATGAACCAACGAACCTGCACAGTGTTTGGGACGAGAAACTGATCAACTACCAGCAACTCAGTTATACTGAATATACACGCTATATCAATCATACTACTGCACAACAACGTAAGAACTGGCAGGCAGCACCTCTTGACAAATGGATATTTGAATCATACGAGATCAGCCGCCAGCTTTATGAAGAGATCAGGCAACCTGACCAGAAACTAACTTATCGTTATAATTTTGATCATATACAAACGGTAAATGAACGCTTGCTGAAAGGAGGTGTAAGACTGGCTGGCATATTGAACCAGATTTTTGGTTGATAGCTAAAAAATAACCGGCATAATTATTGTCTCTTCTATCTTTTTATTAGATTTATCGATAAATCCAAAAAAACATGAAAAGAATTACAACCCTTACATTCGTACTTGCCCTGCTATTAGGGGGTATGACCGTTTCCGCACAAACCAAAGACGCCAAAAAAGAGAAGGCGCAAAAAGAAGCCATTGATAAGAAGAAAGAAAAAGGAGAGAAAAAATTAAAAGTAGCACCTCCACCTCCGCCTGCACCAGCTGTAAAACCTGCGCCGGTTGCTAAAGCTGCACCAAAGCCCGCCACATCTATCGCTAAACCTGCAGCTCAGAAAGTAGCGCCACCTCCGCCACCTGCAAAAGCTGCTGCGCCTGCTGTTGATAATACAGGTAATAAAGTAATTGGTACAGATGACAAAGGTCGTACCATTTATGAAGGCCCAAGAGGCGGAAGGTACTATATCAATAAAAACGGGCATAAAGAATACATTAAGCATTAAAAAGGATCCGCATTAACAGCAGATCCCACCAACTATAAGCTTTGAGAAACTGATATTTTCTATTGTATCATCATCTGTTAAACCATCAAAACTTAAAACCATGTCAGACTTCAAAGACTCATTGGAAGAAAAAGCCAATGAACTGAAAAAACAAGCAGCGGACAAACTGGAAGAATTAAAAAACAAATCCGGAGAATGGAGTGGAGAATTGAAAGATAAAGCAGGGGAGATGATGGATCATATTAAATCGGGAGAGATTAAAGAAGACCTGTCTCATTTGAAAGATGAAGCAGGAGAAAAAATGGAAGAGCTGAAAGATAAAGCCAAAGGATTCTGGAATAAACTTACCGGCAAATAATCCTGTACTGTTAGGTCAAGTACTGGCTACTACGCATTCAAGCCCTTGTAAATGAAGTATTTGCAAGGGCTTGTGCATTATATAATACACCTATTTTATTATTGTTTTTCTTATTGTAACTTTAAGAACCTTCATCTAAAACACCGCTTATGACCTCACCTACTGCTTTGCGTCATGCTATGGGGCCGCTGTTATTTATGTTTTTTATGATAGCAGGCAATGGACAGGACGCCATAATAAAAGGAAAAATTTCAGGTGATGGCAACGCGCTGGCCGGAGCAACTATTACAGCAGGCGCAAAAAATGTGCTTGCAGATGCCAACGGTTCATTTTCACTGACCCTGAAAGCAGGCGCTCATTCCATCTATGTTTCTTATGTAGGCTATAAGAGCATGACAAAAAACATCTCACTGAAATCAGGAGAAAGCGTAATGCTTGATTTTTTTATGGAGCGAAGTGAATCCCCCAATTTAAATGAAGTGGTGGTATTGGGCTCAAGGTCCCGCTTCCCCCGGACCAATACATCAACACCGGTTCCGGTAGATGTTTTCTCTGCAGCAGAGCTCACGGCAACAGGGCAGGTAGAACCTACGCAGATGCTGAACCTGGTAGCGCCATCTTTCAACTCTTCACGCCAGACCATTTCTGACGGTACCGATCACATTGACCCGGCTACGATCCGCGGATTGGGTCCTGATCAGGTACTGGTGCTGATGAATAGCAAACGCAGGCACAATTCCGCACTGATCAACATCAATGGAACCGTTGGCCGTGGGTCCGTGGGTACCGACCTGAACTCATTACCGGTATCGGCTATCGACCGTATTGAAGTGCTGCGCGATGGCGCGTCTTCCCAATATGGTTCCGATGCCATTGCGGGTGTGGTGAATGTGGTATTGAAACGATCAAAAGGTACTACCATCACTTCCCAGATAGGGCAACAATACAAAGGCGACGGAAAAGTAGCCCAACTGGGCATTTACCATGGATTCAATATTAAAAAGGGATACTTAGGCATCGCTGCAGATCTCAGGTACAGGGGCGCCACCAACAGGGCTGGTTATTATACCGGTCCGGTTTATGTGAACTGGAACGTAGGCAGGAACAGCGGTGAGTCCGATGCCGATTACATAGCACGCCGCACCGCATTGTACAACAGGGACCAGGACTCCGTTAGCAAATACGGATTTGACCGGAACAATAATATGGCCATTGGTAATTCTCTTGTCCGCAATGCAGGACTGATGGTCAACGGCGGATTTAATTTTGACAGGCAGACTGAATTCTATTACAGTGCCGGTATCAGTTACCGCAAAGGAGAAGCCGCCGGTTTTTACCGGTACCCTTTCCAAAAATCACAGGTTATTCCTGAATTGTATCCCAATGGATTCCTGCCGCAAATACTTTCGGAGATCTGGGATAAATCGGTTATGGCTGGTATCAGGTTCAATACCCATCAGTGGGCATGGGACATCAGCAATACATTTGGCGGCAATTCCTTCCGTTTTGATGTAGCCAATTCCAACAATGCCACGCAGTATGCATTAAAGGCCAGCGCACCCGCCCAATTTTATTCCGGTACGTTGGGTTTCAATCAGAATACTTTTAACGTGGATGTATCGAGAGACCTGGGTGCGGCCATGGGGATGGAGCGTGTTAACCTTGGCCTGGGTGCAGAATGGCGTGCTGATTTTTATAAGATCACAGCAGGCGAAGAAGCTTCCTGGAAAAACTATGACCCTGCTTCCGGTAAAGCCGGTGGTGCACAGGTATTTCCGGGTTACCAGCCCGCTAATGAAGTGAATGCGAGCCGGAATGTGCTGGGAGCGTATGTGGATATGGAAGCTGACATCACGCACAGGTGGCTGGCAGATATTGCTGCCAGGGTAGAGAATTACAGTGATTATGGAACCAATATCGCGGCCAAGCTGGCGATGCGGTACAAACTGAGCGATGTGGTCAGCCTGCGGGGAGCTATCAGCAACGGGTTCAGGGCGCCATCGATCCACCAGCGTTATTTCAGTGCTGTATCCACCTTGTTTGTGAATGTAGGAGGAACGCTAACACCCAGGCAGGTAGGGACTTTCCGCAACAACAGCGATGTTGCACAGGCATTTGGCATCCCACCGCTGGATGCTGAGACATCAGTGAACGGAAGTCTGGGCATAACACTCAGGCCTGCGAATAATTTTTCTGTTACGTTGGATGCTTACTATATCCGGATCGACAACCGCATTGTCTATACCAGCCAGTTCAACCGCAGCAGCCCGGTTGTCAATGCCATCCTTGCACCTTATCCCGATGTCAATGCAGCACAGTTCTTTACCAATGCAGTGAACACGGAAACCAAAGGCATTGATGCGGTGGTATCTTACCGGCCCGGGATGAGCAGGGGAACACTTGACCTTACACTCGCAGGTAATTTCAACCGCACATTCGTAGTGGGTCCGATCAAGGGAACCGATAAAATTCCGGCAGACCAGTTCGGCAACGTATTGTTCAGCCGGCTGGAAAAATCAAGACTGGAAGAATCACAACCACGCACCAAAGTGAGCGCATCCGCCAGTTACAAACTGGGAAAATTCGGCAGCATGATACGGTTTACCCGTTATGGCGAAGTGTATACCAGGGATGCATCCGATCCAACACTGGATGAAACTTTTAATGCCAGGATCGTATCCGATCTGAACATCTCTTATAAAATTGCGAAAATACTGACCGCTACAGTTGGTGCCAATAACATACTGGATGTGTATCCCGATAAGATGAAAGTGGTGAATGCTCCTGTTCCGGGAAGCGTAGGGCCTTTCCTCGACAATAGTAGTTTTGGCAGGTTTGTTTATAGCCGCAACGCTACCCAGTTTGGTTTTAACGGGGGATATTATTACCTGAACCTGACCCTTAATTTTTAAGGCACCCTAGCACCTGCTTACCGTACAGCAGTAGCGGGGTAGTAGTACAGTGGCAGTGCAGTAGTCTTGCAGCAATAGTGCAGTCTCAGCACAGTAAAAGCACCCTTTAACCACGGTTCATCCACGGTTTACCAATAAAATAGTCATTTTAATGTATATTTAAGCTCACTTTGGTCTCTCACAATAATAAGGAAGGAATAGGAGTGCACCGGTGGCAGAGCAGGACCAGGGTACGATTACTCCGCTGACAGGGTACGGTCGGCGTTTTTTTAACTACTAAATGACTACATGTTATGGCACGTGTAACGAAAGAAGGCGGTTTATCCGGAGCCATCCAAAACCTGGTATTTTATACCATGAATGGTAAGAATTATGTCCGGTCCAAACCGGTAAGGCTAAACAAAAAAAAGAACCAGGGCTATTACCGGGTTAAGCATGGGCGGGCATGGCGCCATTGGCAGTACGAGCGGAGGTGTGGACATACGGCCTTTCCCCAATAACTGGGGCATCAAAAAATGGTTGGGCGATTATGCTTCACATCCCGATAACTGGAACAATAACACTGTCATCAATTTGGCGGAGCAGTTACAAAGCAGCGGGTTGACCATTATCATTGATTGCGGGACGGACGATTTTTTTCTGCAGGTAAACCGAAATCTCCATCAGTTATTGCTGGACAAAAAAATAGCCCACGATTATACCGAACGTCCGGGTGTGCACAATTGGGCATATTGGAATAACGCCATAAAATACCAGGCGCTTTTCTTTCATGTATTTTTCAGTAAAGCGGAAATGTAATGGCTCCCGATAGTATTTTCACTATACATGAGTAGGTATAATTTTTCATTTTACGTGTAAAAATATCAGATAATGATTAAGGAGTTCTCTGTTCTAACCGGTGCCCGTCAATACCATACATATAACTATTTCAGCCTCTTCCTGTATTCCGATGGAGTGGTTTGCTGAATGGCTTTAAAAAACTTATTGAAATTGGTTAAGTTATTGTATCCACATTCATAGCAAACGTCTGCTATGGAATAGTTTTCATCCTGCAGCAGCTTGCATGCGTGCCCGATGCGCAGTTCATTCAGGAAATGTGTAAGGGATTTCTGTGACCTGCTTTTAAAAAAGCGACAAAAAGCGTTGGGCGACATATTGCAAAGTTCAGCCACCTCCTGCAGACTGATATTCCGGTGAAAATTTTGCATCAGGAACTGGTAAACCTTGTGGATACGCCCTGTGTCTTTTTCATCGTAAAGATTTTTGTATGATACGCTGGCCAGGTAATCATACTCCTGTGATTTTGACAATATTTCAATGGCTTGCAGGAAAAGAATGATTTTGTTAAACCCTCCATCTTCTGAAATAGAAGAAAGTATTTGCGACACTATTTGATTGGTTGTTCCAGAAAAGCGCAAGCCTCTCGAGGCTCTCTTGATCAGCTCTTGTGTAGGCCTTAAAATATTCTGCTCATCGGTAAGGCTTAATAAGAAATCAGCAGGAAAATAAATTACAGTGGCTCTTACACGGTACCCTTTCTTTTTACGATGGTATATTTCATCGTTCTGCCAGATATGCGGAAGATTGGGAGCCATTAAAACAAGATCTCCGTCTTCAAAATTATCTATGTGATCGCCTACGATGCGTTTTCCGTAACTTTTTTCCACAAGAACCATTTCGCAAAAGGGATGAAAATGAAAAGGGGTATCCAAATAAAACTGGTCTACTTTTTTAATCTGGATGGTTTTTGACCCGGATAAACCTATATCAATCAATTGTGCCTTCATCAGCTATCGTATAATTGAGCATTATGGTAAAATAATTAGTATAAATGGTAGAATAGTTTATGTGTAGGTCTGGTTGTTCTTCCCGGAAAAAGCAAAAGCCATACTAATAGGCTGTTTTAACGTGATCGATGCTTTTCCTGTCCATTTGATCGCTTCTTCAAATATAGAAACTAAATTACCTTATTGTTATTAAAAGTAAGTTAAAAATGTTTAAAAAATTTATATACTGGCCTACCCGCTTTTAGGAAACAGCTATCAGATGCGTCTATTTTTACGTTACCAAAAAATACTTAATTATGGGAACGCTAAAACGATTGCTATGGATGTTGAGCCTGCTTTTATGTTCAACATTCATTTATTCTCAGAATAAAAGCATAAAAGGCAAGGTTACAGATGGCGCTACGGGTTCTCCACTCGCCGGCGTAACGGTAAACCTTAAAAATTCTTCCAAAAGCACTGCTACGGATGAAGGCGGAAATTTTTCCATTGAAGCAGCGGGGCCGGGTAAACATGTATTATTGTTTACCATTGTCGGCCATGCCTCTAAAGAGGTAACTGCAGGCAGCGGAGAAAATATAACTGTAGTATTGAAACAGGCTGCCAGGGAACTCGATGAAGTGGTGGTAGTTGCTTATGGCTCCCAGAAAAAGACTTCCCTTACTTCCTCGGTTGCAACAGTCAATGCTAAAAAATTAACGGATGTTCCTACAGCAAGCATTTCCAATACAATTGGTGGCCGGGCGCCGGGCGTGTTATTTAAGCAGTCAAGCGGGGAACCCGGATATGATGAAGCTACCATCAGGATAAGAGGAATCGGAACCGTTGGAAATTCTGCTGCCTTAATTATTGTTGATGGTGTGGAAAGACCACTAAGCTCTGTTGATCCCCACGATATACAGAGTTTTTCAATCTTAAAAGACGCTGCATCTGTAGCGCCCTATGGTGTAAGAGGTGCAAACGGGATTATCCTGATAACAACAAAGCGGGGCGGTTCCACTGACGGAAAATTTTCAATCACCTATGACGGAAAAACCGGCTGGACCAGGCCTGCCATGCTGCCCGACGAATTGAATAGCTTTGAATGGGCCACACTTAAAAATGAAGGAGCCAGGAATGAGGGTATTCCTGAACCTTACAATGCCACTGCGCTTCAAAAATTCAAAGACGGAAGCGATCCGGATTTCTATGCCAATGAAAATGGTGTAAAACGCCTTCTGAAAACGGGCCGGCTTGATCAGCATAATATTTCTGTATCAGGTGGAAATCAGAATATATCTTTTTATGGTTCATTGGGCTATATAGATCAAACAGCCATGTGGGGCGATGTAACCCGTTTTAAGCGTTATACGGTACGTTCGAATATTGATGCAAAGCTTACAGAGACAACCAAGGTCGGGTTAGATTTTACAGGTATTTTTCGTGATGCAAACTACCCCGGCGCAGCAGGTGGCCCCGGTTTTATCCTGTTTGGCCTCTGGCGCCTTAATCCTACCAATCCCATTTTTTATTCAAATGGAAAACCTGCCGGGTATTTTGAGCGTAACCCATACCTGGATCTCTATGGAAGCGGCTATTTTAAAGAAAACTTCTATTCACAGTTTGTAACGCTGAAACTGGAACAAAAAATACCCTTTGTAACAGGTTTAACCCTGAGAGCAAATATTTCCATAGATAAATCAGATAACCTGTTCAAGCAATGGCGAACTCCTTATACATTTTACCAGATCAATCCTGATCGCACATTTGTTACCGGTACAGGTAATGTTCCAAAAGCCAGCTTAAGTGAATCTGTTGAATTTAACAGGAGGATCAACTCCCAGGTCATGCTTGCCTATAATAATAGATTTAACAAACATAGTGTTGATCTGCTGGGCGTGTTTGAACCCAGGGTTGACAGGGCCAGCAGCCTTGGGGCCGGCATCACCAATTACCAGCTTTTAATTGATGAACTTTCCAATTCAGGTAACAGCAATGCAGCCGATCGTAGTGTTTCGGGTGGTTCCAGCAAGATTACCCAGGTAGGGTATGTATATAAGGCCGCTTACAATTATGCCGGCAAATATTTTTTCGAAGCTGCAGGCAGGTACGATGGTCAATCCTACTTTTCTCCTGCCGCCAAATATGCATTCTTTCCCAGTTTTTCTGCAGCATGGCGAATCAGCGAGGAGAAGTTTATGCAAAAACATAGTGCTGTTAATAACCTGAAACTGCGTGCTTCATGGGGTAGGGTAGGTAACCTGGCCGATCAGTCGTTCCAATACCTTCGCCTTTACAGAGTTGGGCCAAGCTATTTATTCAACAACACAGCCAATTCCAGTTTAGCCGAAGTAAGGGAGCCCAGTCCAAACATTACCTGGGAAAAAGCAACAAAAGCAGATATAGGCATTGAGCTCGGGCTGTGGAATGGTTTGCTGAATATTGAAGCCGATTATTTCTACGAGAAAAGAAATGATATGCTGATCGCTTCAACTGTGGTACTCCCGTCCGAATATGGTATCGGCATCGGCCAGGAGAATACGGGTGTAATGGAGAACAGGGGTATTGATTTTAAGATCACATCCAATTATAATTTTAAAAAGGATCTTTCGGTAAACGGCGCTTTTAACTTTACTTATGCCCGTAACAGGATACTTAATATTAATGAGCCGGCATCCATTCGTGATAATCCTAACCGCACACAGGTTGGAAAACCTTATGGGCAGCCCTTCGGGTATGAAGCGATAGGGATATTCCAATCAGCAAAAGAAATTGATGAAACGCCCTATGCAAAGAACCTGGGAACTGTAAAACCGGGCGATATAAAATACCTTGACCTTAACGGCGATGGAAAATTAAACAGCAATGATATTAAGCCGATTGGGAAAAGCAATTTCCCGGAAATTATTTATGGATTTGAAGGCGGCGTTAACTATAAGAATTTTCAACTGGATATATTGTTGCAGGGCGCATCCAATGTATCTTATTATTTAAGCGGTTGGGCTGCTTTACCCTTTAACCAGGCCAATGGAGTTGCTTTCAGGCACCAGGCTAATGTTTGGAGAACAGATAACCCTGGCGCCGAGTTCCCCCGTATTCTTACCAACCCGGGCAACTATGCTTATAATAATTATTCATCATCATTCTGGCAAAGAAGCGGAGATTATGTAAGGCTTAAATCATTGTCCCTGGGCTATACATTCAGGAGCCCGGTAAAAGGTGTAAAGTCTCTCAAGATTTATGCAGCCGGTCAAAATCTGCTAACCCTGACCAAAACAAAATATTGGGATCCTGAATCTCCCAATTCAACTGATTATTATTACCAGGAAAGAGCCATTTCTTTCGGTGCAACCATTAACTTCTAAAAGCGAGTTTATGAAATTAACAATAATAAAAAGAAACGGAATATTTTTGATCTGCCTGTTGGCCGGGCTAACTACAGTATTCTCTTCCTGCAAAAAATCATTCCTGGAACCAGAAGTTAAAAGCAATATCCTTGAACCGGAGGTTTGGGGTTCCTATGAGAATGCCAATCTTTTTCTGAATAATATTTATGTTGATTTGCCCACAGATCATTTGTTGTTCGGTTACGATCCTTTTGATAACTGGACAGATAACCAGTTCCCGACTTTCAATTGGGTAACCTCGCGGGGGGGTATAGCAAGGAGGGATTATACCCCTATTAACTCACCTGTAAACGGCTGGTGGAATACATCGTATGCCGTGATCAGAAAATGTAATCTTGTTATTAAAAATTCAGAGACTATTCCCCGTATCACAGACAAACAGAAAAAGGCGCTTGTTGGGCAGGCGAAATTTCTAAGGGCTTATTGGTATTCTATGCTGGCCAATTTCTTTGGCGGCGTACCACTTATTGATGTGCCATTGGACAGAAACAGCGGCCAGGATATTTTTTATCCCCGAAGCACCTATGACCAGACAGTGAGTTTTATTCAAAAGGATTTAACAGAAGCCATCGCTTTATTACCCGACGCTTGGTCGGGAAATGACAGGGGAAGAGCAACCCAGGGAGCTGCCTTTGCACTGAAAAACGAAGTGGAACTATATGCCGGTAAATGGCAGGATTGCGTGGCTTCGGCCAATGCCATATTTGCGCTGGGCAAGTATTCACTGGCTCCTAACTACGGAGACATGTTTGTTCCTAAAGGTGAAAGCGGACCTGAAGTAATTTTTGAAGTGCAATTTGATGGAGCTACACGTGGTCATTCAGCGGAAATTTTCCTGAGTCCGCGTACAGATCCTCCTTCTGGTATTGCCGCTGGCTGGGGCCACGTATTGCCTACGCAAAACCTGGTGGATGAATATGAGTTTACAGATGGAGCCAAAGGTAACGATCCTGCTAAAGCCAATGACCCTTATGTTGGCCGCGACAAACGCTTTTATGCTTCTATTTTATACAATGGTGCTCCCTGGAGAGGCGGTACCGTATGGACTTATTATGATCCTGCCGTAAATTACAACAGCAGCTTCTTTGATCTGAACAGTTCACACCAGGGATCACTTACCGGTTACTATTTCCGTAAGTATATTGATGAAACACTTACTCCCTCTGAAGCAAACTATTATAATAAACCCATCAATTCGACCAATGCGATACTGTTCAGGCTGGGAGAAGTATATCTTAATTATGCCGAAGCGAAAAATGAATCGGGACAGTTTGATGCTGATGCACTTGCTAAACTAAATGAATTAAGGGCAAGAGGCGGGATTCCGCCGATACCTGCCGGTTTATCCCAGGCAGATATGAGAGATCGTATTCGCCATGAAAGAAGGGTTGAGCTTGCTTTCGAAGGAAAGCGTTATTGGGATATTGTCCGATGGAAGACTGCTGAAACGGTGATGAATGGGAATCTGCAAGCCATGAAGATTACCAAAAATGCCGGCGGAGGCTGGAACTACCAAAGGGTAGATGCTTTCGGAGGAACAAGGAATTTTGTTGCACCAAGGGATTATTTGTTCCCGATTCCGCAAGCTGCTATTGATAGAAATGATAAACTGAAAAATAGCCAGAACCCTGGCTGGTAAATTTGTTTAATAAATGTTTTCATGATTAGGCAGCAAGAAAAAAGGCAGAATAAGACAGGGCTATTCTTAGCTCTGTCTTCATTACAACAAATCAAGTGTGCAGTGATTTTTCTGTTCATGGTAGCAGCCATTCTTGTATGTGTGCAAAGTTGCAAACCTGGTAAGGAGAAGTTATTTACGGATATATCTGCTGAAACAGGAATCAATTTTTCAAATATAATTGAAGAGTCTGAGCAGCTTCACGTTCTCAATTTTGAGTACATGTACAATGGAGCTGGCGTGGCGGTTGGCGATGTAAATAATGACGGCTTGCCGGATATTTATTTTACGGCCAACCAGGGAGAAAATAAACTATATATCAATAAAGGGGATTTGAAATTTGAAGACCTGACCGGGGCTGCGGGCATAGCGGGAAAGCAGGGATGGAAAACGGGTGTTACAATGGCCGATGTAAATGGAGACGGGCTGCTTGATATCTATGTCTGTTATTCCGGCAAGGGAGATAAGGCTTCAAGAAGTAATCAATTATTTATTAACCAGGGCGTTAAAAACGGCGCGCCTTCTTTTATTGACAAAGCTGCTGAATACGGCCTTGATGTACCGGGAAGTAATTCTACACAGGCTGTTTTTTTTGACTACGACCGGGATGGCGACCTTGATATGTTTTTATTAGATCACGCCACCTCTTTTTATTCACCTTTTTTTAATACCAATAAGCTGCGTAACAAACGGCACCCTTACTTCAGCAACTATTTGTTCCGCAATGATGGCGGCCACTTTACGGATGTTTCTGAACAGGCCGGCATAAAAGGCGGCGGAAATAATTTTGGATTGGGTGTGTCGGTAAGTGATGTAAACAATGACGGATGGCCCGACATTTATACAACAAACGATTACGAAGAACAGGATTTTTTGCTACTGAACAATCATGATGGTACCTTTAGAGATGCAACAAAAGAATCCATCGCCCATATTTCCAAATATGCTATGGGGTGCGATATCGCCGATTATAACAACGATGGATTGATGGATATCGTTGTTCTGGATATGCTGCCGGAAGACAACAGGAGACAAAAATTATTGCGGGGAGGCGATGAATACGATAAATATAATTTGCTTGTTGATAGCGGTTATTTTCATCAGAATATGCGCAATACTTTACAGTTGAACGATGGAATCACGGAAAACCATACGCCGGTCTTTTCTGAGATCGGGCAGTTAGCGAATATATCCAACACTGACTGGAGCTGGGCACCCCTGCTTGCAGACTTTGACAATGATGGTTTTAAGGATCTATTTGTTACAAATGGCTACTGGCGTGATTATACCAATATGGATTTCCTGTCTTTTGATGTAGATGAATACAGGAAAAACCATCCGGGGCAGACCCTTGGCTACGACCTGGTAAAACAAATGCCACAAACGAAAATCAGCAATTATATCTTCAGGAATAAAGGCAATCTGCAATTTGAAGATAAAAGAAATGATTGGGGGATAACTGAACCTTTAATATCGAATGGGGCAGTCTATGCCGATTTGGATAACGACGGTGACCTGGATTTAATTGTCAATAATATAGGCAGTAAGGCGTCTGTTTACCGGAACAATAGTGAGAAAATGAAAGACCATAATTTTCTCCGCATTCAATTAATGGATACAGGATATAATAGGTTTGCAATTGGCGCTAAAGTAAGCATAGAAAGTTTTTCTGGAGCAAACCAATATGTTGAAATGCAGCCAGTACGGGGCTATCAATCATCGGTTGATCCAACAATTCACTTTGGCCTGGGTAAAGATTCTATGGTAAAAAAAGTAGTGGTGAGATGGCCGGATGGAAAATATAGCACAATCAATAATGTAAAAGCAAATGCAACGCTTCATATTAATAAATCCCGGACGCCAATTGATTCCATTCGAAGCAACCCAGCAGAGACTAAGCCTTTGTTTACCAACTATACATTGCAGTCTGGCATCAATTTTATACAAAAGGAAAATACGTATGTTGATTTTAAGAACGAATTCCTGCTTCCCTGGCAATTATCCAAACAGGGACCACGGTTAGCTAAGGCAGATGTAAATGGCGACGGACTTGAAGATATATTTATTGGTGCGCCTATGGGGCAGGCCGCACAATTATACCTGCAAACCAGTGACGAAAAATTTACACTCGCAGCATCGCAACCGTGGAAAGCAGACAGTTTGTGTGAAGACATTCAATCCGCATTTTTAGACGCTGATGGCGATGGCGATATGGATCTGTATATAGTAAGCGGTGGTAATGAGTATCATGCTTCCGCTGCCGAAATGCAGGACAGGCTGTATATCAACGATGGCAAAGGGAATTTTACCAGGGCGCAAAATTCAATACCTGTCATGCGTACCAGCAAATCATGCGTTGCAATTGCTGATTATAACAAAGACGGCAAACCCGATATTTTTATCGGGGGCAGGTTAGTTAAAGGGAAATATGGCGTATCGCCGGAAAGTTACTTGCTGAAAAATGGATCAGGTAACAATCAAGTAAAATTTACCAATGCCATAGCTTCAGATGCAAAGGGTTTGCAGTTTGCAGGAATGATCACGGATGCTGTATGGGTGGATATTAATAAAGATGGCTGGCTTGATCTCATTGTTGTAGGCGAATGGATGCCTGTAAGGATATTTATCAATAATCATGGGAAGCTGGAAGAAAAAACAAATGAATACGGCCTGGCGAAGAGCGGAGGTTTATGGACAAGGATATTTGCCGGTGATTTCGATAATGATGGGGATATTGATTTCCTGCTTGGTAATCTTGCCCCCAATACACAATTTAAAGCATCTGCTGATCAGCCGATGTCGTTATGTGTAAATGATTTCTTAAAGACAGGAATAAGCGTCCCTGTCTTGTGCTATTATATCCAGGGTGTCAGCTACCCGTATGCATCAAGGGATGAACTGACTGAGCTGATACCGGCATTGAAAAAGAAGTTTCTTCGTTATGCCAGTTATGCCGATGCTACGATGAAAGATATCTTTACGGAAGAACAAATGAAAGGAATGCTGGATTTGAAAGCGTATACAGTCAAAAATTCTTTTCTTGAAAACCGGGGCAACGGCAAATTTCTGCTCAGGGAATTACCGGTACAGGCACAATTCTCAGCCATTTTCGGAGCTGTAAAAGGAGATTTTGACAATGATGGCCGTAATGAGATTGTTGCGGTGGGAAATTTTTATCCATTCAGGGTACAACTGGGAAGGGAGGATGCAGGCAAAGGAGTTTTATTGAGACCAGATAAGGTAAGCGGATTTACGGCTACCGGCATTAACGGTGTAAAATTAGACGGTGATGTAAGAGATATGCTGGCAGTAAAAACAAAAACCGGGAAAACGCTGCTGGTAATTGCCAAGAACAATGATCATATACAGGTAATTAAAAGTTTCACTAATAAATTTTTTATCAATGAGAATAAATGAGAACAATCTTTCAATGAAAATAAGTGACAACAATCCTGTGATTGAGAAATTATGGCAAACAGACGATGAATTATTCAGCATCGTAAAAAAAGAATTATATACTGCGGTTGTCGGCGATATTATGGATAAGCTCGGGCTATTGCATCAGTTTTTACCTCCACAATTGAAACCTCTGCGCCAGGACATGTTTGTGACAGGGCGTGCTATGACGGTGCTGGAGGCTGATGTGTTCGATGAAAATGGGAATAATAATCCCATTTTAAAAAAGCCGTTTGGCCTTATGCTGGAAGCGTTGGATGATCTCAAAAAAAACGAAGTGTATATCTGTACAGGCGCTTCACCAACTTACGCCTTATGGGGTGAGCTAATGAGTACAAGAGCGATGAAATTAGGAGCCGCCGGGGCAGTAGTCGATGGTTATTCAAGAGATACAAATGGCATCTTAAATTTAAATTTCCCCACCTTTTCCTACGGCCGCTATGCGCAGGACCAGGCACCCCGTGGAAAAGTGATTGATTTTCGTGTGCCGCTGGAGATAAAAGGGGTAAGAGTAAACCCGGGCGATATTGTAATTGGTGATAATGACGGCGTTTGTATCGTACCGAAAAGTATAGAGGAAAAAGTGTTTCGCCTGGCCATTGAAAAGGCAAGAGGAGAAAAGATGGTACAGAAGAAAATAGAAGAAGGAATGAGCGCCAAGGAGGCATTTGAGAAATATGGTATCATGTAAGAGATTGTTAACAATGATTACAAAGAGGTTATTTCATTTCACAGTAAAGGAGTATGGAGTTATGCGAATAAAACAGATGGTTTGTTTGCTTGTATTTATCCTGTTTGGTACCACAAACCCGGGATTCGGGCAATCCTTGCAAATAGAGGGGTATGCTATTCACCGGCTTTCTCCACTGCCGGTACAGGTAGCAGGCGTGCAGCAACAGCAACAAACACTAAATGGAGAATGGGGGTTTCAAATCAGCGGACAGCAGCACAAGCATAAAATAAAAGTTCCCGGGGAATGGGAGATGCAAGGCTATGTTGTGAATGAAGGGGAAACTGCGGTTTATAGCAGGGAATTAATTGTGCCCGCCGATTGGAAAAACAAACGAATCAAAATCAGGTTTGACGCAGTGAGCTCGCATGCTGTAGTAAAATTGAATGGCATAAAGCTCGGCGAACACGAAGGTAGCTTTGTTCCTTTTGAAGCAGACATTACAAAAGCAATCCACGAAAGGGGAAATTTATTGGAACTTGAAGTGCAATCACTAACCATCAGCGATAAGCTGGCATGCACATCGCAATATGCTGTGCATACAGTGGGTGGTATTCTCAGGAAAGCCACGTTGTTTGTATTGCCGGAAATTAATATTGCTGATATTACCGTGCGTACTGTATTTGACAGGCAATATAATAATGCAACCCTTGCTGTTTATACCGCTCTGGCAAATGAAGCCAACCATGCTGCAAAAACATCGCTCCGGTACACATTAAAAGATGAAACCGGAAAATCAATACTGCAAAAAGTAGTTGCTTCACCAGCCTGTCTGCCAGCTACCAACTGTCAGCTGCCAACTGTTAGCTTATCTGTCAAGCAACCCAAACACTGGAATCCGGAGCAACCGTATTTATACCAACTCCAGACAGAATTATTGAAAAACGGGAAAGTGTTGCAAACCCTGTTGCAAAAGATCGGTTTCCGGCAAATTGAAATAAAAGGCAACCAGTTTTTTGTAAATGGCAGGCCTGTGAAACTGCACGGGATCAATCGTCATTCCATTTATCCGTTAACAGGACGAAGCATAAGTCCTGCATTGGATCGAAAGGATGCTGAGCTGTTTCGTGCAGCCAACTGCAATTATATCCGGACATCGCATTACCCGCCTTCTGAAGAATTTTTAAATGCCTGCGATGAATTGGGCCTGTTTGTAGAAAGCGAGTCTTCATTGTGTTGGATAGAACATGGAGCTTCTCCTGTCTGGAAGAAATGGAATTATGAAGATGAAAAATTTCTACCATTCATGGTACGGGCCAATATGGATAATGTACTGGCAGGGAAAAACCATCCTTCCATCATTATCTGGTCATTGGGCAACGAAAGCAGGTGGAGCAAATTGTGGGAAAAAGTAAATGCAGTGGTCAAACAGTTGGAACCCACAAGGCCAACCAGTTTTCACGACCAGTGTTGGGGCGGTTTTAATAATGCAGGCAGCAAAGCTGATATTGCCAATTATCATTACCCCGGCATCAACGGACCAGCGGCAACCGATACAATGAGCCGCCCCGTTTTATTTGGAGAATATGCACATTTGACTACGTATAACAGGCGTGAATTGCTGAGCGATCCGGGTGTTCGCAGCGCTTATAATGCGCCTTTGGTAAGATTTTATGACAGCATTTATCATCACAAGGGCAACCTGGGTGGCGCCATCTGGAGCGGGATAGATGATGTCTTCCACATGCCTGATGGACGCATAATAGGTTATGGTCCGTGGGGACCTATTGATGGCTGGCGCAGAACAAAGCCGGAATATTGGGGAATTAGAAAAGCATATTCGCCGGTTCGTGTTGTGGATGTGAATTGGGAACCTGATAAAAATTATGCTGAATTAGCAGTAGAAAACCGTTACGATTTTATTTCATTAAAAGATGTAAAGATAAATGTCACTGTTAATGGTGTTGCACAGGAAATACAATCGGCTATTCCTGCTCATGAAAAGGGTTTGATAAGAATCCCGTTTGTAAAAGGAACAAAAGAGCTGTTTGTTTCGTTTAATGATCCAAGGGGTTTTATTGTTAATGAGGAAAAGCTTTCACTGGTTACCGCTGGGCAGACAGAGGAAGATGAAAAAAATAAAACCGTTGCTGTTACTTATACTGAAAACGAATCCGGCATTATAATAAAACAGGGTGATATAACTTATAGCATTAGCAAAAGTACCGGCGTCATCACCAGCGTAAAAAAAAATGAGCAGCTATTAATGACGCAAGGCCCTGTTTTTTGTGTTGTGCCAATGAACCGTGAAGATGGCGGAAAGCCCAATGTAGCCGGCGAAACTTATCAAAACAATATATACCCGCTTAAAACATACCCGCTTTATGTCATTTATGCTTCGGATATCCGCATACAAAAAACCGGTGAAACAATCATTGTAAATATGAATGTTTTTTATCATGATAATAGTAAAGGGAAGCAATCCTATACATTCACAGGTAATGGAAAATTAATAACAGAATATGAAGTAGAATATAAAGGAAAGGATGAGCAGCCTTATCAGTATGGATTATTGATGCAATTGCCAAAAGATATAGACAAGTTAAGCTGGAAGCGGAAAGGAGAATTTACTGTCTACCCTGTTAACGACATCACAAGGAATGAAGGAACTGCGATACTGAATGCAAAAAAAGCAGATGGTGTAGAAGAATGGGGTGTTGTTCCAGAAGGTGACTGGAAGGACGATGCAAATGACCTGGGAAGTAATGATTTTCGTTCTACCAAACGGTTTATAGTTGCCGCTTCACTGGAAAATAAAAAGGGCAGCATAATTTCTGTTTTATCTGATGGCGGGCAGTCATCCCGTAGCTGGCTGCAGGACGAACGTATACAATGGCTGATAGCTGATTATTGCAATAGCGGGTCGGAACCATTTTACGGATCACCATTTACTGAAGGAAGGATCAACATTAAAAATAAGAAACTGAGTGGTAAAGCAGTTTTGCAGTTTCAACAATAACAATACCCAAATACATTAATACAATATGAAAAAGATAGTTATACTGTTTAGTCTTTTTTCTACCCTTGCACATGCAGCCGATGACACATTGGGTGTAAAACGATGGAGCCCCTTTCCTGTTAAAGTGAATAAACTGAAACAATGTATGATTGATCTGGGCGGTTCCTGGTATTTTAATCCTTCTCCGGAAAAGGGTTTTGAAAAGGCATTGAATGTAAATGAATTCTGGTCAAAAATACAGGTACCCGGAGAGTGGGTAATGCAGGGCTTTACGGTAAAGCCCGGAACCTGGGCAGGATACAGCCGGTCTTTTGAAATACCGGCAGACTGGAAAAATGAGCGTATCAAAATCAGGTGTGATGCTGTGTACAGTGAAAGCGATTTATATATAAATGGGCAAAAAGCAGGTTATCATTTAGGCGGATTTACTCCTTTTGAATTTGATATTACCGGTTTTGTTAAAGCCGGCAGCACGGCTGTGATAACAATAAAGGTGAGAAACGAAAGCATTGCAGATTCATTGGCCAGCGGCTCAAGATATGCTGTTCATCAATTGGGAGGTATTACACGTAAAATACAGCTGGTAGCAGTGCCCGATGTAAACCTTTCGTTGTTTCATGCGACTACTTTATTTGATAAGCAGTATGCAAATGCCGTGTTGAAAACAGAGATACAAGTGGCAAATGAAAGCAGTGACCCGGTAAAAAAGACTTCCCTGTTCTTTGAATTATTAAAAGCCGGCAGTAATGAAATAGTAGTTTCAAAAAGAATAACCCAGGAAGAAACCTTGCAGCCCGGCAACATATTGAACAAAACGATTGAAATTCCTGTAGAGCGGCCAAAAAAATGGGACCCGGAACATCCATACCTCTATACTTTCAGGCTTACACTTGAGGCGAATGGAAAAACAGAGGTAACAGAACGTAAAATTGGCTTCCGGCAAATAGAAGTTCGGAACAATAAGCTGTATGTAAATAATATGCCGGTTAAAACAAGGGGCGTATGCCGACATGAAGTGTCACCCTTAAGAGGCCGCTCTCTGAGCGGGGATCAATGGAAGGAAGATGTACAGATTTTTATAGAAGGGAATGTAAATTTCATACGCACATCACATTACCCGCCTGCCGAAGAATTCATAAATGCCTGTGATAGCCTGGGCATGTTTGTTGAAGCAGAAGCCCCTTTTTGCTGGGCAAACGAAACAGAAGTTCCTGAAGCTTTATATAAAGCGGCCATTTTAGACCAGACCATGGATATGGTAAACCAACTTAAATCACATCCGTCTATTTTAACATGGTCACTAGCCAATGAATCCCAGGAGGCTTATAAAAAATATTTCAGGAAATCCGGCGAGTTGGTAAAAGCGTTTGATCCCAGCCGCCCCCGTATTTACGAACAATATGGTAACGAACAGGAAGATGGCGAATTGGAATTGTCCAATCAGCATTATCCCGGACCGAAGGGCCCTTCTCAATATGCCAACAACAAACGTCCCATGTCATTCGGAGAATATTCGCATCTCAATGCGTATAACAGGCTCGAGCTACTTACTGATCCGGGAATACGCGATGCCTGGGGTATTGGTTTGAATAATATGTGGGAAAAAATGTACGCAGCGCCTTCTTTACTTGGGGGCGCGCTGTGGGCAGGTATTGATGATACGTTTATATTGCCTGATGGGAAAGTAGTAGGCTATGGTACATGGGGCCCAATTGATGGTTGGAGAAGAAGAAAGCCGGAATTCTGGCACATGAAAAAGATATATTCACCTGTAAAAATTAGTATCACTGGAAATTACAGAAGTGATTCTATACAAATGCTCATCGAGAACCGGCTGTTATTTTCCAATCTTAATGAATGCACACTTCAATGGAAAGCCGGAAAATATAGCGGGATTCTTCAGCCTTCAATACCTGCTGGCAATAAATCGTTAATATCCATAAAAATCAACGGGCAACTACGGGAATCAGATACGTTGTTTATGGATGTTTTTGATCCACGAAAAATATTGATTGATCAGTACGCATTTGAAGTGGTACCGGAAATAAAAGAAGAAGCCAGACAACAACAAAACAATATTTCAGAAATAATATATACTAAAACGGCGGCTTCGGTTACTGCCGGGATCGCCGGTTTTAATATAGTGTTGGATAAACGGAGTGGTGCTGTCAACATTATTGAAAATGACGGAAAAAGGCAAATTGCACAACTCGGGCAATTAATAATGTTACCTTTAAATGGGGATGGCCGTGGTACACAAATGACGGGTGAAGTGCATGATTTTAAACCGATCACTGATCCATGCAGGAACCGGGTAGTTAAAAAAATAGAATTTACGGCCCTGCCGGAAAAATTCGACATAACAGTTTATGATGATTATGATGAAGCTTCGGGTTTTGTGCGATATGAAATTACAGGTGATAACAGGGTTGCTGCAACTTATCGGTATACGGTGAAAGCAGATATTAACCCGAGACAATGGGGATTATGTTTTACGGCTGCCGAAGATTTTAACACACTGTCATGGAAAAGAAACGGGTTGTGGAATTATTATCCTGCCGATCATATCGGCAGGTTGTCGGGCAAGGCCGATGCCCTCTCTGCTGCCCCGGTATCAGGTCCTGCCGGCCCGGTGCAACTGCCGGCCGTTTCCTGGTCACAGGACAGGAATGAGTTGGGTACCAATGATTTTCGTTCAACTAAAATGAATATAACTGAAGGAGCCCTTCAATGCAGGAATTCTTCCATAAAGATCATATCAGACGGATCGCAGCATCTTCGGGCGTGGAAAGAAGGCAGCGCGACCAGATTATTAATAGCAGGATACAGTAATCTTGGCGCTGAACGCTTTTTCCGTGGCCATGCGGAACGATTTGATAAACCACTGAAGCAGGGAGATGTTATTGGGAATACGGTACATCTTAGCTTTCAGTAAGTGTACTGGTATACAAAGTTGAATTATTGCTGATTGAAGATTCGATTATATTTTTTTTGAGAAGAATATTCTTAAACCCGTTTATAATATTCGTATTTAATAGTTACAAAAAAATAAAGATGAAAATCACTGACGTAAAAGTCTGGCTGGTTGAAGGAGTTAAATACAACTGGACTTTATTAAAGATTTATACAGATACCGGTCATACCGGCGTTGGTGAAGCTACTAACTGGCCGGGTAGTCCCATCGTTTATCACGCCGCAAAACATGTGGGTGAAAGAATCATTGGACTTGACCCGATGAAAACGGATTTTATCTGGACAAAATTATATCGTGACCTCAACTGGCTTGGCCCTTTCGGCGCCAGCATGTGCGCCATCAGTGGCATTGATATGGCCCTGCTTGATCTGAAAGGAAAGGTATTGAATACCCCCTGTTATGAATTATTAGGCGGCGCCTTCCGTAAGGAGATCTTATTATACGCCAACTACTGGTTTACTGGCGGAGGACACAATGCCGATGATTATGCTGTTCAGGCAAAAAAAGTAAAAGAAGCAGGGTTTACCGGGTTGAAATTTGATCCGTTTGCACATACCAATTATCTGTATGGCGAAGATCTGTCTTCCAATCTTACACTTACTGTTGAACAACAGGACCTGGCCTTCAATGTGAGCAAATCTGTTCGGGAAGCTGTAGGCCCGGATTTCGATATCATGATTGAAACCCACGCTATGCTCAACTATCGTGTAGCGGTAAAGATGGCACAACGATTATCTGAATTAGATATTACGTGGTACGAAGAGCCGGCAGGCCCTGAAAGTGCTGATACACTAAGGGCCATGCGCGAGCGCATACCTTCCAGTGTTTCCATTTGTGTAGGAGAGCGGCATTATACAAGACATAATATTCGCCCCGTTCTTGAAAAGAATATCTGTGATGTCATGATGCCGGATATTACCCGTTGCGGCGGTCCGAGTGAAATGAAAAGGATGGCAACGATGATGGAAGCATACAATGTGTTATTGGCGCCACATAATCCAAACGGGCCATTGTCAACACTCGCATCTGCACACGTATGTGCATCAGTGCCCAATTTTTTCCGGCAGGAATTTATGTTTAATGACGTGGCCTGGCGTGATACGGTCATCACTCATCCTATAAGAGACATGGTGAGGAATGGCCACCTGCATCTAAATGATCGCCCGGGTTTAGGAGTTGATCTGGTGGAAGAAGAAATGGAAAATCATCCCGGGGTAGTACAACCCAGGGCAGGGTTTTATGTTTAATCATATGAATGATATGAAATGAGAAAGATTGTAAAACTTGGCATTCCCATTCTGTTTACATTGAGTATTTTACCTGTATTATCACAGGAGAAAATTATAATTTGGGAAAATCAGAACACTGTTTTCATAAAAAACAATAAAGTGCAATTAGGATTCGATCTGCGCACAGGCCTTTTCTTCCTGAAGAATGCAAATGGAGAAAAGATCATTGATAATGCCTATTTCCAGGCAGGAGGTTTGCAATCAAAAGATATTTGCGAAAAGCGGATATGGTCAGAAGAGGGGATATTTGATAGCCTTGGGAAAGGGAAGGCGCTGATAATTAAGATATCTTTTGAAAATTATGCCGATATTTTATGGCAGGTTCGTTTGTATGAAGACAAGCCTTTCGTTCTTTTCAATATGGGCATAGTGAATGATGCGGCAACAGAATACCGGTTAATGAACTTTTATCCTTTGATCAGTAAAAAAGTGTATCCTGGTAAAAATAATACTATTAATTACCGGGTGCTGGATGGCAATGGAGGAGGAAGTCCCACCCGGGTAACAGATACTGTCACACTGAATAGTTTTAATAACGTGCTGGTGAAATTTGGAGAAAACAATCAACCCAATATACTGGTTGCAGGTGGTGTAACTTATCATGAATTTGAGAAGTTCGTACGGGTCGTTAGGGTAAAAGATGCGCTTCAACTCTATTTATACAGTGAGGATCCTGTAGGCAAACGCATAGATGCAGGACAACAATATTGGCTGAATGAAAAATTCTATCTCTGCTTTGATAATCAAAACCCTTTTGAGGCGCTGGAACAATATGCTGATGTTTTAAAAACAGAGCAAAAGATTGATCTGAACTATTATGATTTTCCGACGGAATGTTTATGGTACGCTTCCTTTTATAATAATGATAACGCAAGGGAAAAATTCAATAATTCGAAAGGGGCTGTAACAGAAATGGATAATGCTATAAAAAGCGGCATCACCCGGTACACAAAAGTGGCAATACGTCTTGTACCCGATGCGTATGGCCCTAACAATCAGCAGGGCTGGTGGGATGATGAACATTGGGCAAAATATAATGAACGGATGTCAACAGACTCTCCACACTATACGATCCCGTATCCTACTACAAAGAGCTGGAGCAAGGCTATAATAGATAGAAATGGTTATCCTTTTTTATATATGCAGACAGGGCGCCGCTCTGAAGATTTTGTTAAGCAACACCCAGGTTGGATGTTGTTTAATGATCCTTACAGGCCTTACACGGGAATTCAGCGTATGGTACAGGAATCAAGCTATTCAAATGAATTTTCTGGTGGCTATTCTGGTCACTGGTGGACTGACAAACAGATGTGGGGCTACGATTTTACAGATACGGAACTTATAAACCACATGAAGAATGTCTATGCCAATTTGAAACAGGCTGGTATCAGAGGAATATTTTACGATTATCCTGAACCGACAGCCTGGGCGTATGAAGGAGGATTTGAAAACAGGTATGCAACAACAGCCTGGGCATACAGGCAGGTGTTTCAATTGGCTAAAGATGGATTAGGAAATGATGCACTTTTACAGGAAAGAAATATAGTGCGTGGTTCAGATATAGCCTTAGGTACTGTTGCATCACAAAGAGTATGGGGCGATACGGATGGCATTACGCCGGAAATGCTTAGCCGATGCGGATTACGCTGGTACAAAAACCGGAAAGTGATCAATTACGATATGGATTCAAAAGATCCCGCCGATGCTTTGCCAAAAGAACATAACGATGGCAATCGCTCTATGTTAACCATGTGTTATGTAACCAGTGGCCGTTTCTTATTGGGTAGAAGTTTTGCACAGTTATCAAAAGATCAGTTGTATGATCTGAGCCGTACCTTTCCTTATCATGTTACAGCTAAAAGTGCAAGACCCATTGATGCCTTTAATAAGGGAGTGAGATATCCGCGTATTTATGATTTTGAAGTAAACCCTTCCTGGCACCAGTTGACGTTTTATAACTATAACCTGGATTCAACTGCAGGTAATAATACAATTGATGTATGGTTAAGTAAAAGCTTGAATGAAGGAGGAATGGGGTTGGATGAGAATAAGCAATACTATGTATATGATTTCTGGAACAGCCATTTTGTCGGACTTGTCAACGGAAGGGATAAACTTGAACAAGAATTGAGACCGGGTGAATCGCGAATGATGTCGGTGCATGCCAAAGACAGTCATCCGCAGTTTATTTCTACCAATCGCCACATCATGCAGGGGTGGCTTGACCTGAAAGATGTAAATTGGAATAAAAAAACAATGACACTTGGTGGAACTGCCGAAGTGATTGGAAATGAACCCTTCGAAATAATTGTAGCAACAAATAATTACGAAGTGAAAGATGCCAGGCTTTTGGAAGGAAAGATTATCGTTGCAAAACAAAATTTAGCTGAAGGACTTGTAAAATTAATGATCATAAATACAAGCAATGCTTCGGTAAAATGGAGCCTGAGATTTAAATAAGGCTTATGCGCGTAACATTTCAGGTTTTTTATAAAAATAACAACTGTGAACAGTAAAAATATTCGTCGCCGTCATTTTATTCAACGAACCAGCCTGACTACTGTCGGGTTATTATCATTGAGATTACCTTCCTGGGCTAGGGATTTTTTTCAACCATTTGAGTTGAACCAGCAACCGATTCACAATATTCCAGCTGATAAAAACCTGGACCCCCAATGGATAAGATCATTATACCAAAGAGGATTGGCAACCGCTTACCTGAAATCAAAAAATGAACTACGTTATATTGGTATGCCAGCGGGTGGCTTGCACAGTGGCACTGTTTATCTTGGGGGTGATGGCCGTTTGTGGCTTTGGGGAATATACAATGATGAACGTGAAGGCATTGACCCCAAAACGGTACTGTGGAATAATGGCAGTAAAGAAGTAAAAATTCGTAACCGCGATGGTGCCTGTTATGTGGAGCCCGCCATTGCTGATAATAAGAGGTTGTTGGAACAAGGCTTTGCCATCAAACTAAATTATAATGATAAAACGGTTATTAAAGAATTAAAAGAAGACGATTGGGATGAAATAAGTTTTGAAGCCACTTATCCTGTGGCAACAATAAAATATACAGACAAGAGTTTGCCCGTAGATATTATTGTAAAAGCCGGGGCTTTGTTTATTCCTTTGGACGCAGATAATTCAGCATTGCCTGCTACTGTTTTTTCTATTTCAATAAAAAACAAAAGCGGAGAAAAAATTACTGCATCTGTTTGTGGATGGTTGGAAAACGGTGCTAATAAGATCACTGCAAAAGATGGAGATGGAATAAGGCAAAACAGTGCAGTGAGGAAGGAAAACTATAGTGCAGTATTTTCGGGTTTTAATGCTAAAAAACCAGAAGCAGCACAACAAAGGGATGCAGGTTCTACCTGTATTGTATTTATAGGAGCTAACGGGCAAATAAATACTAATGTACAACCCTGGCCTGTGAATAACGAAACCTTTGCTGCAAAGAATGAAAGTATTTCTGAAAATATCCCTTCTGAAAAATTAGTTGGCAGCATTACTACTGCACAAACTATTGAAGCAGGAAAAACAATAGAAGCCAATTATGTATTGAGCTGGCATTTTGATCATCCTTTTTCAAAAAGGTTGGCAAAGTTACCTGAAACAAAAGGGAGCTATTACTACGGAAAACGGTTTAAAGATGCATCGGAAGTAGCGGTGTACATTGTGCAGAACTTTCAACAACTGCACTCCCAAACTTTGTTGTGGCAAAAAACATATTATGATTCTACTTTGCCACACTGGTTTTTAGAGAGAACGTTTTTAAATATCGGCACATTGGCTACGGCGAATACTTATCGTTTTGCTAATGATCGATTTTGGGGTTGGGAAGGTGTGAATGCCTGCGAAGGTACCTGCACCCATGTATGGCAATATGCACAAGCGATGGGAAGAATTTTTCCTTCACTGGAAAAAGATGCAAGGCAAAGAACTGATTTGGGAATTGCAATGCAGGATGATGGTGGAATTATTTTCCGTGCAGAATATGAAAGCCGTCCAGCTATTGATGGGCAGGCTGGCACTATCCTTCGCATTTATCGGGAGCACCAGATGAGTGCAGATAATAGTTTCCTGAAAACGAATTGGGATAAAATAAAAAAAGCTACCAGTTTCATGCTGGCCCAGGATAGAAATGGAGATGGTATGACGGATACACCAATGGAAAATACACTGGATGCAGTGTGGGAGGGAGAAATAGCCTGGATTGTTGGCTTGTGCATTGCCGCAGCAAAAGCTGCTCAATTGATGGCAGAAGAAATGCAGGATGATGTATTTGCCGGGATCTGCAAAAAATATGTAGAGAACGGAAGTAAGAACATGGCGGGAAAGTTATTTAATGGAGAATATTTTATTCATCATCCTGATGAGGCACAGGGCAGAAAAAAACTAGGGTCGTACAATACCTGTCATATAGACCAGGTCTATGGCCAAAGCTGGGCATGGCAGGTGGGCCTTGGCCGGTTATGGGATAAAGAAAAAACATTGTCCGCTCTACGTTCATTATGGAAATACAATTTTGCACCGGATGTAGGTCCATATATAAAAACACATACAGGGGGCAGGCCTTATGCAGTGGCAGGTGAAGCAGGTATGGTGATGAATACGAATCCGCACAACGAATCCAAACCTTATGGTGAAGAAGTAACCTGGCAACTGGGATATTTTCATGAATGTATGAGTGGATTTGAACACCAGGTGGCCAGCCACATGATGGCGGAAGGAATGACGAATGAAGCATTAGTGGTAACAAGAGCCATTCACGACCGGCATCATGCTGCCAAAAGAAATCCCTTTAATGAAATTGAATGCAGCGATCACTATGCCCGTGCAATGGCCAGCTATGGCACTTTTATCGCTGCTTGCGGTTTTGAATATCATGGGCCAAAAGGGTTTATCCGGTTTGCACCAAAATGGGATACCACTAATTTTAAGGCACCATTTGTAACAGCTAAAGGATGGGGCTCCTATTTGCAGAGAATTCAAAGCGGTAAACAAGTGCATCGTTTTGAAGTGAAGTATGGCACACTGTGTTTGCAAAAAATAGGTTTGCAAACAATTGGTGAACAGCCGGAAAAAAAAGTTACGGCAGTTATCGGTACACAAAAGATACAATTGAAATATCAGCAAAATGAAAATGACATTTTGCTGGAATTTATAGAGCCGGTAACCATTCAAACCAATCAAACATTGATAATCACTATTCAATAAAATATGCACCGTAAAAAAATTACACTTTTATTGGTTGCTGTAATGACAGCGCTATCCTGCAATCAATCATCAACAGATGCTGCAAAGCAAACTGACACAGCAAGCAGAGAATGGAAACATCGGTTCAACCAAACTCTCCCACTACTCGGTCACCGCAACTGGATAATTGTGGCTGATAAAGCTTTCCCACAGCAGAATTCAGCAGGTATGGAAGTGATTAACACGGATGAAGGCCTTTTGCCTGTTTTAAAATATATATTGCAGCAAATAAATGCATCTGCACATGTGAAGCCCATCATTTACAGAGACAAAGAATTACAATTTATTACTGAAGAGCAATCAAAAGGTGTAGGCTCATTCAGAACTGAATCAGAAAAATTCTTGAATATGGGTCAGACCGCTTTAGGCGTTCAGGCCCATACCATCCTTCATGATTCCATTTTTACCAAATTGGATGAAGCTTCAAAATTGTTCAAAGTACTGGTATTAAAAACAAGCGAAACCATTCCTTATACTTCGGTATTCCTGAAGCTGGATTGTGCTTATTGGAATGCGGATAAAGAAGAACAATTACGAAAAAATATGAGTAAGCAATGAGTATTTGTAAATACAATCAACATGTTTGAAATTGATTTAAGAGATAAAATAGTTTTAATTACAGGTGTGAGCTCCGGCATTGGTGCCGGCATCGCTAAAATGTTTGCCAAGGCGGGAGCAAATATATCAGGTTGTGCTACATCCTTGGACGGCAGTGAATTTATAGAAGCTGCAAAAGCAAATTCCGTAAAAGCATTATACACACAATGTGACGTTTCAAAGGAGGATGAGTTGCAAAAACTTGTTAAAAATACAATTGAAACATTTGGAAAAATAGACGTACTCGTTTCCAATGCCGGACGAAATTTTTTTGAAGGAGCAGCCAATTGCGATGAGGAACACTGGCGACAAAATATTGACTTAAACCTTGCTGTACACTGGCGACTGGCGAGATTGTGCAAGCCGGAATTGGAAAGGAATAATGGCGTTATTGTCATTATTACTTCTAACCATGCTTATAGTACTATTCCCGGCTGTTTTCCATATAATATTGCCAAAACGGCATTGACCGGATTAGTCAGAAGCCTGGCAATAGAATGGGGCCCATCCATAAGAACTGTTGGCATAGCTCCCGGATTTATAGATACACCAGGCAATCAAAAATGGTTTGACTCTTTTCAGGATGCACAAAAAGAAAGACAAAGAACAATTAACCTGCATCCCGTTAAGCAGTTAGGCACAGCGGATGAAGTTGGTGCGTGGTGTGTTTTTTTAGTAAGTGATTACGCGGCCTTTTGTTCCGGAACAACCTATCTGGTAGATGGCGGCAGGAGTGCATTAATGCAGGATGAATAATGTAGAAAAGAACATCTCATCATAATCATTTACTATCCACAAGATGCAAACCTGGACAGCAGAATTACTTTATAGAACAGAATTGATACTTGGAGAAGGCACTCACTGGCATGAGGGATGGAAGAAATTTCTGTATACAGATATTGAAGGAAAGAAAGTGGGGTGTATTGATCCGGCAACGAAAGAATTAAAAGAGCAAATCGTTGGTAAAAGGGTAGGAGCCGTGGTTCCTGCAGCTAACGGCAATCTCATTGTTGCTTTGCAGGGGTCAATTGAAGAATTGAATTTCGAAACTGGTGAAAGAAGGAAACTGGCAGATATAGAAACTGATAAACCGGGAAACCGGTGTAATGAAGGCAAATGTGATGCGGCAGGCCGATTGTGGGTAGGAACCATGGATGTAGAAGCAGGATTGCATAAGGGTGCTTTGTATTGCTTCGATGGTTCTTTACAAAAGAAGATAGCGAATAGAAGTGTTTCTAACGGCATTTGCTGGTCGGGGGATAGTGCGACCATGTATTATATTGATTCCTACGAATATAATATCAGGGCTTACGATTTTGATGTAAGCACAGGAAATATTTCCAATGAAAGGGTGGTAATAAATATCAGTGAACCGGGTCATACGCCAGACGGCATGTGTATAGATGAGGAAGGAATGCTTTGGGTAGCTATCTGGGGAGGAGCCTGTGTGAACAGGTATGATCCTTTCAAAGGGAGGCTTATTGGTAAAGTATCGGTGGATACACTGCATGTTACTGCCTGCGCTTTTGGCGGCGCTGATATGCAGCAATTATTCATCACCACGGCCCGGTCCGGTTTGAACGAAGAACAATTGAAACAATATCCATTAAGTGGTTCTTTATTTTGCACGAACACTGGCATTAGGGGTTTGCCAATGAACACTTTTGCTTTTTGCCAATAACAAGATCAATAAATAACGATTGCTATGCACCTAAAACCGATTGACTATACCATTATTGCTATTTATTTTTTGTTTGTGATCGGAATAGGGTTTCTTTTAAAAAGGAAAATAAAAACAGGGAATGACTTCCTGATGAGTAGCCGCAATATTCCGCTATGGATCACCAGTCTTGCTTTTATTTCTGCTAATCTTGGGGCCCAGGAAGTATTAGGCATGGCTGCCAATGGCGCCAAGTACGGGCTATATACTGCACATTTCTACTGGCTCGGCGCAGCGCTGGCCATGATCTTTCTGGGTATCTATATGATGCCTTTTTATTACGGAAGCAAAGCCAGAAGTGTTCCGGAATATTTGAAACTCCGTTTCGATGAAAAAACAAGAACTTTCAATGCACTCACTTTTGCGGTTATGACGGTTTTTTCTTCCGGTGTTTCTTTATATGCGCTTGCTATGCTGATGCAGACCATTCTGGGGTGGAATTTTGATATTTCTATCTGGATGGCAGCAGGTGTGGTATTTGTATATACTTTTTTGGGAGGATTAACGAGCGCAGTATATAATGAGGTATTGCAATTCTTCCTGATCGTTTTGGGAATCGCTCCTTTGGTATTTATTGGTCTTGACAAAGCCGGTGGATGGGAAGGGATTGTTCACAATGTGGAGGATGCCAAGCTGCATGTATGGAAAGGATTGAATAGTGTATCTAATAATCCCATGGGCGTTGATCTGATAGGAATGGTATTTGGCCTCGGGTTCGTATTGGCCTTTGGTTACTGGTGCACTGATTTCCTGGTGGTGCAACGCGCTATGATTTCCCGTAATCTGAACGATGCACAACGAACACCGATCATTGCGGCGGTACCTAAAATATTAATGCCCGTTATCGTAATACTGCCCGGTATTGTAATACTGGCTTTACAGAAACAATACCCGGGTTTTGCATTGCCTGTAAATCAAAACGGGGATACCAACTATAATATGGTGTTGCCGGTGCTCTTGCAACGATTATATCCCAATGGCATTTTAGGCGTAGGCATTACCGCACTGATTGCTTCTTTTATGAGCGGAATGGCAGGGAATGTCACGGCGTTTAATACTGTGTGGACATTTGATATTTACCAGTCGCATATAAAAAAGAATGCTTCTGAAAGACATTATCTCTATGTTGGTAAAGCTACTACTGTGATCGGTATAATGATTTCCATTGCAACGGCTTATGTGGCGAGGGGCTTCAACAGCATCATGGATCTGCTGCAACTGGTTTTTAGTTTTGTAAACGCTCCCTTGTTCGCCACTTTCTTTTTAGGCATGTTCTGGAAACGCACAACCGGTCATGGAGCTTTCTGGGGATTACTCTCCGGAACTGCTACTGCAGCCCTTGTTCATGGCATTACGACCGCCGAAGGCAAAGGAGGGTGGATCATTTCGGTTCATAATTTTTACTCGGGAACCAGCCAGGCATTCACCATCGCATGGATTTCTTTTGTTGTTTGTTTTATCGTTACGGCATTGATCAGCCTGATCACCAAACCCCGTCCCGAAAATGAACTGGCAGGACTGGTTTACAGTCTTACGTCAAAGCAACATGATAAGGCCAGGATCTGGTATAAAAATCCATTGTGGCTCGGCATGCTGGTATTGATCATCACCCTTATTTTCAATATCATCTTTTTTTAAACATAATTACATGAACAAGTTATTCGACCTGAGATTTATGATCGGACTTTTTTTCCTTGTTGTTGGAATATTACTTACCATCTACGGACTGGCATCAGGAGACCATGAAAATGCCGCAATCAATTGGCGTTGCGGTTTGCTTTTTACAGTGTTTGGAGTAGTAATGATATGCCTGTCCCGGAAAACCATCTGAAACCAGGAACCAGATCTTGGTCGGCCATGCAGGTCTGCCGCGTTTTGATCTCCCCCCAAAAAGATAATCCCTCGCAAATTATTGATTTACAAGGGATTGTTTGAATAGTACGTACCCGGTACGGGAATCGAACCCGTCTTTGCCCCGTGAAAGGGGGCTGTCCTAGCCGATAGACGAACCGGGCATTTTTTTGTCAATCGGGACGCAAAAATAGCCCTGACAGCGTTTATAGCCAAAACTTTTTCTGTTTTTCTGGGATTTCTTTTTCAACAACGGTAAGGTTCAACTACAGTTAACCAAAAAATATGATTACTATTCTCTTCATTCGGTGTAAATTCGCCTCTCGTTTTACAATTTATACCATTTATTAAACCAGTTATTCAATGAGTACAGTAAAAGTTGCTATCAACGGTTTTGGACGTATCGGCCGTTTGGTTTTTCGTCAGATTTACAATATGGAAGGTATTGACGTAGTTGCTATTAATGATCTGACCAGTCCTAAAGTATTAGCCCATTTATTAAAATATGACAGCGCACAGGGCCGTTTTGATGCCCCGGTTACTGCCACAGAAGATGCCATTGTTGTTAACGGCGAAACAATAAAAATCTATGCACAAAAAGATCCTTCCCAAATTCCCTGGGGAACACATGGCGTGGATGTGGTAATTGAGTCAACCGGCTTCTTTGCCGATAAAGACAAAGCCGAAGCACATATCAAAGCCGGCGCTAAAAGAGTGGTGATCTCTGCTCCTGCAACCGGTGACCTGAAAACAGTGGTGTTCAACGTTAACCATAATATATTGGATGGCAGTGAGACAATTATCTCCTGTGCTTCCTGTACCACCAACTGCCTGGCGCCAATGGCCAAAGTACTGAACGACAAGTATGGCATTGTTACAGGTTTCATGACCACGATCCATGCGTATACCAACGACCAGAATACACTCGATGCACCGCATGCCAAAGGTGACCTGCGCCGTGCCAGGGCTGCTGCTGCCAATATTGTACCCAACAGTACAGGTGCTGCCAAAGCCATTGGCCTGGTATTACCCGAACTGAAAGGTAAACTCGATGGCGCCGCACAACGCGTTCCAACCATCACCGGTTCATTAACAGAGTTAACAACCATCTTGAATAAGAAAGTAACCGCTGAAGAAGTGAATGCTGCCATGAAAGCAGCCAGCAATGAAAGCTTTGGTTACACCGAAGATGAAATTGTAAGTTCTGATATCATTGGCATCCACTTTGGTTCATTGTTCGATGGTACCCAAACCAAAGTGATTACTTCAGGAGATACACAACTGGTTAAAACAGTAAGCTGGTATGATAACGAAATGAGTTACGTAAGCCAGCTGGTTCGTACCGTTAAATATTTCGCCGGACTGATCAGTAAATGATAATACGAAGAAAGAAAATGCCGGACTTTGAGCCGGCATTTTTATTTTGCATAAAATAACTACTACTACCATGAGCCGATTTACCGACCACAATTTTAAAGGACAGAAAGCATTGATGCGTGTGGACTTCAATGTACCACTGAACGCCGCTTTTGAGATTACTGATGATACAAGAATGAAAGCCACCATGCCAACGATAAAAAAAATATTGGGTGATGGTGGAAGTGTGATATTAATGAGCCACTTCGGTCGCCCCAAAGATGGCCCTGCTGAGAAATATTCACTGAAGCATTTGGTTGGTCATTTAGAGCAACTGATCAGCCAGTCAACCAATCAACCTGTGAAAGTCCTCTTTGCAGACGATTGTATTGGTCAAACAGCTTACGATGCCGCGGCTGCATTACAGCCCGGTGAAGTGCTGTTACTTGAAAACTTACGGTTTTACAAAGAAGAAGAAAAAGGAGATACTTCGTTTGCTGAAAAATTAAGCAGGCTGGGCGATGTATATGTAAATGATGCGTTTGGAACGGCGCACAGGGCACATGCTTCTACCGCTGTGATTGCACAGTTCTTTCCCGGCGATAAGAAAATGTTTGGCCTGGTAATGGAAGGTGAGGTTTCCAGTGCAGAAAAAGTATTGCATAAAGGCGACAAACCTTTTACAGCTATTATCGGCGGAGCCAAAGTGAGCGATAAGATACTGATCATTGAGAACCTGCTGGAACGGGCTACAGATATCATCATTGGCGGCGGTATGGCTTATACTTTTATGAAAGCACAGGGCGGAAATATTGGTAATTCTTTGTGTGAAGATGACCGCCTGGAAACCGCTGCTGACCTGTTGAAAAAAGCAGCCGAAAAAGGCGTGTGTATTCACCTGCCATCGGATTCTGTCATTGCCGATAAATTTGCGGCTGATGCCAATACTTCCAGCGCGCCAAGTAACAACATACCAGCCGGCTGGATGGGATTGGATATTGCAGAAAATGCCTGTGAACAATTTGCCAATTGCATCAAACGTTCCAAAACCATTTTATGGAATGGCCCGATGGGGGTATTTGAGATGGAAAAATTCCAGCACGGTACAAAAGCTATTGCGACCGCAGTGGCGGAAGCTACACAGGGCGGCGCTTTCTCTTTAGTAGGAGGGGGCGATAGTGTTGCAGCCGTGAACCAGTTTGGTTTTGCCGATAAAGTAAGCTACGTTTCCACTGGCGGCGGTGCTTTGCTGGAGTATTTTGAAGGTAAAGTGTTACCAGGAATTGCGGCGATTAATGAATAATCCTGTAATGTTTTTACAAAACCGGCTACTTATACCACAATTACTTATAAAAACGTAATTTCAAAGCAAAATCAAGTCAAATGAGTACAAAAAGTTTAACCCTTATTGTTATCGCTGCTTTAGTGCTGCTGATAGGCGGCTGCGGCTGCAGAGGTTATAATGGATTGGTAACGCAGGATGAGGTTGTTAAGAATACCTGGAATAATGTGCAGAGCGATTACCAGCGCCGTGCTGACCTGATCCCCAACCTGGTGAATACAGTAAAGGGAGAAGCCAATTTTGAACAGACCACCTTACAGAATGTGATACAGGCAAGGGCCAGCGCTACACAGATAAAAGTAGACCCCAAGGATCTCACACCGGAAAAATTACAACAGTTCCAACAGGCGCAGGGCCAGTTGTCACAGGCACTGGGTCGCTTGCTGATGGTGTCTGAAAACTATCCCAACCTTCGTGCAAATGACGCATTCCGCGGCTTACAGGCACAATTGGAAGGCACAGAGAACAGGATCAAGGTGTCACGTAATGATTTCAACAAAGCTGTTGCAGATTATAACGTACAGGCACGCTCCTTTCCTATGAATATGCTCGCCGGTATGTTTGGTTTTAAAGTGAGGGAAGGATTCAAAGCCGAAGCCGGTGCAGAAAAAGCGCCTGAAGTAAAATTCTAACTAGATATCCATGCTGGGACTGTTCAGAAAAAAACCTGTTGACTACTTTTCTGCAGAGGAAAAGAAAAGTGTTGTAGATGCAATACAACGGGCAGAGAAACGTACCAGTGGTGAAGTGAGGGTATTTATAGAAAGCCGCTGCCGTTTTGTGAATCCTCTGCACAGGGCCTATGAAATTTTTCAGGGATTGAAAATGTACGAAACAGACGCCCGTAATGCGGTGTTGGTGTATATAGCCATGAAAGACAGGCAGCTGGCTGTTTATGGAGACGAAAACATTCACAAGAAGGTAGGTGAAGCATTCTGGAATGAAGAAGTACAGAAAATGCTGCACCACTTTAACAGGAATAATTATGCCGAAGGTATCGCGCAGATAGTAGATGAAATCGGAGAGGCGTTGGCCCAACACTTTCCATATGACGAAAATGGCGACAAGAATGAGTTGCCGGATGATATCGTATTCGGAAAATAAATGAAAGCCCTGTTCCGGATCAAAAGGAACAGGGCTTTTCAATAACCAATAATGAAGAAATTCCTATTTGTACTTATTGCAGTATTCATTGGCCTGCCTGTGCTGATGGCTCAGGATATTCTTCCTAAGCCTAACCCGCCCAGATTGGTAAACGATGCGGCGAACGTATTGTCGCCCGAACAAAAAGCAATACTGGAGCAGAAATTAGCTGCCCTCGACGATAGTACTTCCAACCAGATAGCTGTTGTACTGGTTAAAACGCTGAATGATTATCCTATTGAAGAATATGCTGTAAAACTGTTCCGAAATTGGGGTATCGGCAACAAGAAAACAAACAATGGTGTTTTACTCATTGCAGCTATTGACGACAGGAAGATCCGTATTGAAGTAGGGTATGGGCTGGAAGGAGCCATCCCCGATATTACCACTGCCAGCATTATCCGTAATGATATTGTTCCCAATTTCAAAGAAGGCAACTATTACCACGGGATCGATCAGGCGGTTGAATCAATTACCAAAGCTGCAGCAGGAGAGTACAAGGTAAAACGCGACAGACAAAGCAATAGGGGCAGCGGTGGTTCTATCATTACCTTTCTCATTATCCTTGCTGTTGTCATCATACTTGTAGCAGGCGGTGGCGGAGGTGGTGGTGGAATGATGAGCAGAAGGGGATATGGCGGCATCGCTAATGCAGTGCTGCTGTCTACCTTGTTAGGTGGTGGCCGTAGTAGCGGCGGCGGTTGGGGTGGCGGTGATGGAGGAGGTGGCTTTGGCGGCTTCGGCGGCGGAAGCAGTGGCGGGGGTGGCGCCAGCGGCAGTTGGTAACAAGCTAATAGTAATTTTCTTGGTATGGATAAACGATTACGCTTCCTTTGTGTGTTTATTTTAACCGTTGTTCATATAGGTCTTGCCCAGCCCCCAAAAGGATACAAATGGACAAAAGACGGGAACGGTTATTTCGCCGTAGAAAACGGAGAGATCATAAAGTATGAACTGCCTGCTTTCAGCAGAACAGTCATTGCTTTAAAAGAAAAACTGACACCCAACGGTGCACCTGCTCCAATCAGTATCCGCAACTTTTTCTTTTCAGAAGATGACCAGCAGGTATTGATCTATAATAATAGTAAAAAAGTATGGCGTTATGATACGCGTGGCGACTATTGGTTGTTGAACCTCACTACCAGCCGGCTGAAACAATTGGGAAAAGGACAGCCTGAATCTTCACTCATGTTTGCCAAGTTCTCTCCCGATGGCCGGAAAGTGGCTTATGTAAGCAATTATAACCTGTATGCAGAAGATATCGCAACAGGCAGGATTACAAAACTTACTACAGGGGGGTCCCGTAAACTGATCAATGGTACGTTTGACTGGGCCTATGAAGAGGAATTCTTTTGCAGGGATGGATTCCGCTGGAGCCCCGATAGTAAAAAGATCGCCTACTGGCAGATAGATGCATCCCGGACAAAAGATTACCTGATGCTCAACAACACGGATTCTATTTACCCATTTGTTATTCCGGTTGAATATCCGATTGCCGGCGAAGCGCCGTCGCCATTTAAGATTGGTGTCATCACTATCTCCGCTGCGACAACAAAGTGGATGAACATTCCAACAGACCCCGTATTACAATCCTATGTACCCCGGATGGAGTGGGCGGCCAACAGCAGCCAGCTGATTGTTCAGCACCTGAACCGCAGGCAGAACGAAAGCAACCTGTTGCTTTGCGAAATTGCAACCGGCTCTTCACGTACCATTTATACAGAGAAGGAAACAGCCTGGATAGATATTCTTCCTTTGTGGGATGATGATTATGCTTACGGCGGCTGGGACTGGCTGAACAAAGGAAAAGAGTTTTTATGGGCGAGCGAAAAAGATGGCTGGCGTCATTTATATCGTATCAGCCGGGACGGGAAAAAAGAAACACTGATCACTACCGGTCATTACGATGTGATGGATATCAGTTCAGTTGACGAGCAAAACGGGTATGTATATTTTTTTGCTTCACCTGAAAATGCCACACAGAAATATTTATACCGCACAAAATTAGATGGCAGCGCTGATGCAGAACGTTTAACACCAAAGGATCAGCCGGGTACACATGATTATGAGGTATCGCCCACCGGAAAATTTGCCATGCATGGTTTCTCTAACTACTATACACCACCGGCCAGTGAATGGGTGTCATTACCCGAACACAAAGCATTGACCGATGGTAATGTACATGATGCCCTGGCTAAAGCCGATAAACGCAATTCAAACATTGAGTTCTTTACAGTAAAGACAACGGAAGGAATTGGCATGGATGCCTGGATGGTAAAACCAACGAACTTCGATCCCGCTAAAAAATACCCGGTGGTATTCCTGGTGTATACAGAACCATGGGGACAAAACGTAAAAGATCAATTTGGTGCCACTCATAACGGCCTCTATAACGGTGATATGGCAAAAGACGGGTATCTCTATATTTCTATTGATAACAGGGGTACCCCTGTGCCGAAGGGAAGGGAGTGGCGTAAATCTGTATACCGGAAAATAGGGTTGGTCAATATCCGCGACCAGGCATTGGCTGCACAGGAAATAATTAAATGGCCCTTTGTAGATGCTTCACGTATTGCCGTATGGGGATGGAGCGGGGGTGGTTCAGCCACATTGAACCTTATGTTCCAGTACCCTGAAATTTATAAAACGGGTATCGCAGTTGCAGCTGTCGGCAACCAGTTAACGTACGACAATATCTACCAGGAAAGATACATGGGGCTGCCCCAGGAGAACCGTGAGGACTTTGTAAAAGGCTCTCCCATTACCTATGCTAAAAACCTGAAAGGGCATCTGCTTTATATTCATGGCACAGGGGATGATAATGTGCACTACAATAATGCAGACATGCTGATCAATGAACTGATTGCGAATGGCAAACAATTCCAGATGATGAGTTACCCCAACAGAACGCATGGCATTTTTGAACGAAAGGGCACCAGCGCACACTTATCTAATCTCTATACAGGCTATCTTAAAATGTACTGTCCCCCTGGAGCACGATAATTGGTAGTTACCAAATCAGAAATCATCAAATCAGAAATCACCAAATCTTCTATTTTAGTTGTCCTGCTTCGTGAACATATTCTTCTTCACATCATACCATACCTGATCCAGGCTTCTTCCATCGTCTACCCAGGTAGAAAGGTACTGGTTCATGTTCTCGTATTGGTTGTGTGATGCGGTTGCAAAAAAGTCTTTGATGAAGCGGCTGTCCTGGTCAAAAGCGCCCTGTCCGTATATTTCTTTGATGGCCAGTTCGCGTTCGTGCTCTTTCTGGATGGTTTCTTTTTCGAGTACTTCGCGCAGTCTCACTTTTTCATCGTAAGAGCCGGTGGGTAACAATGTTTTACCGATCACTGGCATCAGTTCAATCAGCATCAGCAGGCTTACCAGCAGATAGTAACGGAAAGCAACCGCCGTATTGTTTTTAACCAGGTGATTAAGCGCTTCAATGCGTGTGATAAAACCGTCGTTCAGCAGCGACTCAAAAGCGCGCTGCTCGTTTTGGATACTAACATCTATAGCATGCAGGGAACTGTCTGTCATCCTGAGCTGGGGTTGCAGCTGCGATTGCATTTGCTGGTATTCAGCATCCAGTTTCAGGTACTCGCCCTGTTTTGCTTTGGCCACATCTTTCAATCCGGTCCTTTTGCTGCCGCCTGTACCATCGGTTTCCGAAATGAATGCCTGCCTGGCCTGGCTCACTTCATTGTATTTGGCGGCCAACTGCTGTTCCAGTTCATTTTTTGAACGGAGGAACCCCGAACGGGAAACCTGGTAAACAGAGTCTTGCCGCGTTCTCTTTTCTTTTTTCCGCTGTTCATTGTCGAGCGAAGCCTGCACATGGATCTCCTTATCGAAGAGGTACAACAGGGCAGGTTGTGCCATAAAAATACCAATGGTGAGCGCCAGCAGTCCCCGGAAAGCCAGTGGAACGAATTTGCGTTTGTTGCTGCGGGTAATACCCTTGATCAGGGCCCTGTCGATCGAAAGGATGATGCAACCCATGAAAATGCCCAGGAAGCAGGCTGCGAAGAAGCTGGAAGTAACGGTGCTGAAGAAATAGGTCCAGGCAAACGTAGCAAAGAGCCAGGTGCCCAGCACGCTCATTCCCACGATGGCATACCGGTTCCGGTCGATCACACAATCCTTAATCAGTTCTTCTTCGGCTGTGGCCAACCACCACAGAAAGCGATTCCATTTGCCCGGGGCATTCGTTTCCCTATGGACAATAGGGGTTGTCTTTTCCTGCATAATAAAGGTTTGAAGCAAAAAAACGGTTGAAGTAGGGGAATACCAGGTTGGAGTCGGAACGATAAAGAAACGATTTTAAACCGGTACGGCCCGTATAAAAAGCCGTTTTAAAGCTATTTTAACGGATTATAACACCGAAAACCCCCAGTTTTGAATCCATACCATACCTTTGCCGCTCAATAAAAGTTACTATGAAGACGGATAAGAATACGGTCATTGGATTCATCTTGCTGGGAGTGCTGTTTTTTCTTTTTTTCTGGTACAGTAACAAACAACAGGCCACATTAGTGGAAGCCAGGAAAAAGCAGGAAGATTCCCTTGCCCGCGTTGCAGCCAGCAGGATCAAACCACAGGATACAGTATTGGCACGACTCGATTCACTGAGGAGGGATTCCGTTTCAAGAGTATCTGCTGCCGGTGATTTCACTACCGCCGCCATCGGCACCGAACAATTGGTAACAGTTGAAAATGAGGTCGTAAAAGTGACCTTCACAAATAAAGGCGCACAGGTAAAAAGCGTAGAGCTGAAGCATTACAAATCTTCAGATGGGAAACCCGTCATCCTGGCATCTCAAAATGCAATAGGCTATGGTGTGAATACAGCTGCAAACCAGTCTGCACAATCATCTGATTTATATTTTACAGCTGCAGCGCCGGTTAACAATACCGATGGCAGCCAGGCCGTTAACTTCACCCTCAGTGCAGCTAACGGACAAAGCATTACGCACCAGTATATCCTCCGTAAAGATGCGTATATGATCGACTGGAACATCGTAATGACAGGTGCTGATAAGTTGTTAAGTCAGGGTATGCTTAACCTGCAATGGCGCACGGCGACCTTCCAGCAGGAAAGGACTGCAGTGTATGAAAGACAGATGTCGAATATCTGTTTCTCAGAAGGCAATGATTTTGACTATATATCGGCCAAGAATGAAAGAAAGTTTGAAAAACCTGTGCAGTGGTTAAGTGTAGTACAGCAGTTCTTTAATACCACATTGGTTGCAAAGAATGGTTTTAACGGCGGACAGGTAAAATGGGAACGTAAAACTGATTCCAGCAATGTCTTAGCCAGTGCTGAGGCCGACCTCCAGGCAAAGCTGCCTGTTGCAACTTCAGTAACGGTTCCGTTCCAGTTGTATTTCGGGCCAAGCGACTACAGCATCCTGAAAAAGCAGGCCCCGGAAATGGATAAGATCGTGAACCTTGGAAGGGATATGTATTCCTTCGTACGTCCGATCAACAAATTCATCATCATGCCGGTGTTCGATTTTTTTGCCGGCTTTGTAAAAAACTATGGATGGGTGGTATTACTGCTCACTTTATTCATCCGGTTGGTTACCTCTCCCTTAACCTATAGCAGCTACCTGAGCGGCGCTAAAATGAAAGTACTTCGCCCGGAATTAGATGTGATCAAAAAGAAATTTGGAGACGACCAGCAGGGTTTTGCCATGGAGCAGATGAAACTGTTCCGTGAGGCAGGCGTGAATCCTTTGGGGGGATGTATCCCGGCCTTATTGCAGATACCTATCTTCTTCGCCCTGTATAGTTTCTTTAACTCCAATATTGCACTGCGCGGGCAGTCCTTCCTGTGGAGCCAGGACCTGTCGTCCTATGATGTCATTGCGAAGCTGCCTTTTAATGTACCGCTTGGTTTTGGAGATCATATCAGCCTGTTTACTATTACAGCGGTGATTACAAGCTTCCTTATCTCCATCTATAATATGAGCATGACACCAACGCAGGATAATCCTATGATGAAGTATATGCCCTATATATTTCCCTTCATGTTATTGTTCATATTTAACAGGCTGCCATCGGCATTAACCTGGTACTATACGGTGTCTAACCTGATCACATTGGGATTACAATTTGTGATACAGAATTATATCATCGATCATGATAAGATACTGGCTAAAATAGAAGCGAAGCGGAAAGCGCCAAAAACCAAAAGTAAATGGCAGAATAAATATGAGGATATGATGGAAAGCCAGAAAAAACTGCAGGAACTGAAAGACAAGACCGCAAAACGGAAGTAATAAGGTTTTATTATCATTGGCATGGAATTTACTATAGTATCTTAAAATAGTAAGCACATGAAAGCGTTTATACTATTGGCAGGCTCTCTTTTTTTTATCATAATGAACGGCGCTGCACAGCAAAGGGTAGTGGCTGAATGTACACTTATTTATCATATCAGTGCGGAAGATGCCGGAACAGATAAAGAGAGCGTTGAGTCTTTCAAATCAAGCGTTAAAACAGTGTATATCAAGGGAAATAACAGTCGCACAGACCTTGTAAGTCCCGTCTTTACGCAGTCCATGATCTATGACAAGGGCACGGCCGGTGCGGTAATATTAAGGGAGTTTGGAAACAACAAACTCATGACGAAACTGGATCATACCAAATGGATGATTGCAAACAAACCGTATGAAGGAATGACCGTCAGTTACGTTAATGAAACAAAGACCATACTGGGTTATGAGTGCAAAAAAGCAGTACTGCAGTTAAAGGATGGTACTTCTTTTACTTTGTACTACGCCACTACTATCATTCCTTCAGTGAAAGAATTCGAATACCAGTTTAAAGATATCCCCGGTTTTGTACTGGAATATGAATCAAAAGAAGCAGACGGTAAAAAAATTAAATATACTGCCACAAAGATCAATATGAGCCCTGTACCGGTTTCGAAATTCGATATTCCCACGAGCGGCTACAGGTTGCTGGATTAAACCATTCCATTCTATGCAATTGTTAATACAAAAGCACAACTAAGCGGCTTTCACTTGCGGAGTTAAAAGAAAAGAGAACCGGGGGGTGTTCTTAATGATGATCGGGAGGTACGGGCGTTTTGAACTTGGGCACCTTTACTTTGAATTTGTACGGATAGATATACGTGGTGTTGCCATTATCATACTTCAGCATAGAACTTACTTCGAGTCCGTCCTGTATTTCTTTAGCGGACTGTAATTGTGTTCCTTTAAACTGGAGGTTGGACTTAAGGGAAGAATAGGATAAAGACTTATGTGACAATGCACTGAGGTTTTTCAGTGAATATTTACTATTGGTTTTTGTCCTTTCATCAGTGATACCTGTAAACGAATAAGCAGCAAAGGCCACCTGTACACCCACTGTTAGTATGGCTGCAAGGAAGAATTCCTTAATATGAAGCTGCACAAGCATTTTAACAAAAGTAGACATTTCCAGGAAAAAAACAATTATGATTTTATTAACTATAACGTAAACGGGCCAAAAAAGTTACCCGAAACTTGGAAAAGAATGATTTTTGTGCTACATTAGGAAAACCAATAGACAGATGAGAGAAAACCCGTATCGCGAAGATCGTGAGGAACTGAAGGAGCTATTGAAACAATACCAGAACCTCAGGCAGGGCCGTAGCCACAGTTTCCTCGAGGAAGAGGCTTTTGAACGGATCATCGATTATTTCGATGATAAAGATAACCTCCCCGAAGCCCTGGAAGCCGCAGAAAGTGGCCTGGAACAATTTCCCTATTCTTCTCAATTAATGATCAAAAAGGCAGACCTGCTGCTGGCTACCCGTAAGTACCGGGAAGCGCTCGACGTGCTGGAAACAGCTGAATTGTACGACAGCAACGATGTAAACCTTTACATCCTTAAAACAGATGCTTACCTGGCGCTTGACCAGCAGTCCAAAGCTGTTGAACTCCTCGAAGCAGCCTTACAGCTTTTTGAGGGGGAGGAGAGATTAGACCTGCTGTTCGAACTGGCCGATGTCTATGATGATTATGAGGAATTCGACAAAGTATTCGACTGCCTGAAGCTGATCCTGGAAGAGGAACCTAATAATGAAGAAGCGCTGTATAAGATCTGTTTCTGGACCGATTTCACCGGTCGTAATGAAGAAAGTATCCGTTTACACCAGCAGATCATAGAAGATTACCCTTTCAGCGAGCTGGCCTGGTTCAACCTTGCAGCCGCTTACCAGGGACTTAAACTGTACGAAAAAGCCATTGATGCATACCAGTATGCGGTTGCTATTGATGAGAAATTTGACTATGCCTACCGTAACATGGGCGATGCTTACCTCCGCCTGAGAAAATACAAGGAAGCGATTGAGGTATTGGAGAAAGTGCTGGAACTGACCAGGCCGGAAGATGTTATCTATGAAGCCATTGGCCATTGTTACCACCGCATGAATAATTATGCGCAGGCAAGGTTCCATTATAAAAAAGCGGTGCACCTGAACCCGGACGACAGCAAGTTGCACTATAAGATTGCAGTTACCTATATGCTCGAAGAACAGTGGCAGAGTGCGGTAAAGCAATTAGAGAATGCAATGCGTATACATCGTTCCGTGCCTGAATATAACCTGGCCATGGGTGAATGTAAAATGAACCTTAACCAGTTTAAAGATGCTATTCAATATTTTGGTACCGTTGTTCGTCATAAAACAAGAAATGTGGCAGGATGGGAAGCGTTGATCCGCTGCCTCATTAAAGCATCTTTTTACGACGAAGCCATAGAACAGTGTAAAGCAGCGATGAAGGCAACAGATGGCAAACCGGTATTCCTGTTTTATTACAGCGCTGTGCTTTTTATCCAGGGAAAAAGTAAAGAAGCCCTGCTGAAACTGGAATCAGCTATGGAACAGGCGCCACGGCTGCTGAAAAAATTTGTTGAACTTAACCCGTCTATACTGCAAAATAACCAGGTGGTTGATATCGTGGCCCGTTATAAGAAGGGCAAAAAAATATAGTTTCCTTTATTCTTCTCAGAAAAGGCAGGCGACACAAGTCGCGTGATTAACTTATTTTTGCCGCCGATAAAAGCTAAAACAACAGTAAATGAATTTTAATCTGACGCAGATACCCACCCGTACGCAGCAACCACGCAGCTCCGGGGTAACGATGGTAATGGACAAGGGACTTAGCATTAATGAAGTACATAATTTTATGGCCGTATCGGGTCCGCATGTGGATATTGTTAAATTAGGCTTTGGAACTTCTTTTGTTACGCCCAATCTGCGGGAAAAATTGGAAGCCTACCAATCTTATAATGTCCCAATTTATTTCGGGGGCACTTTATTCGAAGCTTTTTTAGTCCGTAACCAGTTCGAAGATTATATTGCTGTATGCAAGGATTACGGGATCAGCTATATGGAAGTGAGCGATGGTTCTATCAGCATACCGCATGCTGAAAAATGCGGATACATTGAAAAGTTAACAAAGCATGGTACTGTGCTGAGCGAAGTGGGAAGTAAGGATGCTGCGCATATCATTCCGCCATACAAATGGATTGAACTGATGCGTGCAGAACTGGAAGCAGGATCTTCCTATGTAATT
>CAZDQB010000010.1:132901-144373 GCA_964507525.1 uncultured Sediminibacterium sp.
GAAGCAGGTAATGTGGGCATTTACCGCGGTACCGGGGAAGTAAGGGAAGGCCTGGTACAGGAGATCCTGACACAGATACCTGAAGAAAAGATATTATGGGAAGCGCCGCAAAAAGCACAACAGTTATATTTTCTTGAACTGATAGGCTGCAACGTAAACCTGGGTAATATTGCGCCATACGAAGTGATTGCGCTGGAAGCAATGCGTGTGGGCTTACGGGGCGATACCTTTGATCTTTACCTTGATAAAGCGTAACCCAAATATGCACCGCTTTGGACTGATAGGATACCCGTTAACGCATTCTTTTTCTCAAAGATTTTTCACCGAAAAGTTTGTGAAGGAAAAGATTACTGATGCTGTTTACGAAAATTTCCCGCTAAAAGATATGGATGAGTTGCACCAGGTATTGCAGCAGCATGCTGACCTGCGCGGGCTGAATGTTACCATCCCTTATAAAAAACAGGTACTCGCTTTTTTAACAGGCGCTTCTGAGGTTGTCCAAAAAATGGGGGCCTGTAACTGCATTAAGATATCCGGGGGTAAACTTTTCGGATATAATACGGATGTATTCGGATTTGAAAAATCACTCCTTCGCTTTTTGCAACCATATCACCGGAAGGCTTTGATATTAGGCACAGGAGGCGCTTCTGCTGCGGTTGAATTTGTATTGCAAAAACTGGGTATTGATTACCTGTTCGTCTCAAGAACAGCTTCTGAAAATGCCATCAGCTATGCAATGCTGGATGAACAGGTGACCAAGACCCATCAACTCATCATCAATACCACACCTTCGGGCATGTACCCGAAAGTAGAAGAATACCCTGCGATCCCTTACCAATGCCTCACAGCACAACACCATTTGTACGACCTGGTTTACAATCCTGCCGAAACAAAATTTTTAATGCATGGTAAACTACAGGGAGCTACCATCCAAAATGGAGAAGAAATGCTGGTATTGCAGGCAGAGGAGAGCTGGCGGATATGGAGTGAGGAGAGGTAGGATTTAGGATGTAGGATCTGGGGTGACTCCGAATTTTTTCAAGACTTCAGGCGGTACCGGTACTTTTTTCTTAGTGGTATAATCAAAACACAGCATGCCTGTTTTAGCTTTTCCAACCAGTACGGTGTCTTCTCCGGTCAATAATTCGAGCTTATAAAAAAGGTCAAAGCCTAACCTGTCAAAATCAGCAGCGGCAACAGAAATTTTTACCGTATCACCATAACCAAGCTCTCTTTTGAATGCTACCATCGCATCGGCCATGATCAGGCCATAGCCGGCGAAGCTGAGTTCGGAGTAACCGTGTGCATGTAAGAATTGCTGACGGGCTTCCTGGATGAGCGACAAAAAAGTATCGTTCCCTACATGTCCCCCATAATTAAGGTCGGTAATGCGGATGGTCATGCGTGTTGAAAACTCAAATATTTCGGGGAGTGTTATTTTAATGCGGTTCATATACTTTGTTGATTCAGGAAATCAATGAGTTTGGCTACCGCTTTTTTCCGGTGGCTGTATTTGTTTTTTTCTTCGATACTCATCTCGCCAAATGTTTTTTCAGCACCATCTGGTATAAATACCGGGTCATACCCAAATCCTTCGGAACCTTTCTGTGCAGCGGTGATCTTACCTGTACAGGTACCTTCAAACTGGTATTCTTTATTGTTAAGGATGAGGGAGATGACTGTACGGAATTGTGCAGACCTGTCAACATGCCCTTCTAAATTTCGTAAAAGTTTGATAATGTTCTGCTGAAAATCCCTGCCATCCCCTGCATAACGTGCGCTTTTTACACCCGGCCCGCCGTTTAATGCGGCAACTTCAAGCCCGGTATCTTCACTAAAACAATCTTGGTTTGTTAAGCGATGGATGGTTTGTGATTTTTCAGCGGCATTGGCTTCTAATGTAGGGTGGGGTTCAGGTATGTCGATGTCAATCCCTGCTTCCTGTAAGGTGATAATATTGAACCGGGAGCCTATGACGGACCGGATCTCTGTTACTTTGTGCTGGTTATTGGTGGCAAAAACAAGTGTTGGGATCATATGTTAAACATCTTTTTCAGACTGAGCCATAATTTACTTTTCTCTAACCTTGCTTCCTGGCTATTACCTGCTATTACCTGCAGGGATGGCGCCAGTAAAAACTGGCATTGATCGTACTGTTGTACCTGGTAATAAGGTACCATAAATGGCAGTTGCACCTGTTGGGTGGCAACATCGAACAGCAGCAGGTGGCGAGGCAGCAGCTGCTCTTTCAGATAACTGTAATCAACGGGATCATTGTGCAGGTTAACAATGGCAACATCTCCGAGGTTGAGTTTACAGGCGCCCAGAATGGAAGACAGGAATTGTAACGACTCATCTCCCAGGAAAACAGCCCCCTCGTCTTTTACTACTATCGTAATGTTTTTGCCATTAGTACCCAGGTACCATTGCCTGGGAGCTGGCTGGCCTAAGGATGGCTGACTTTGGGATGGGGATATTGCATCGCCCAATACCACTAAGCTGTTCCTGTAAAGGTCGGCTATCACGAACCCTGGTAATTGTATCTTTTTTTCACTCATTGTACCGGAGATGAATATTAACGATTGTTAGTTTTTATTTTTTTCGTTTCTTTGCGTCAAATATAAAACTATGACAGCAGCACCCGAGATAAACATCACAAAAGTAGAGACGAGTAAGCTGAATAGCATGAGCCTGGAAAATATTCCCTTTGGCCGTTATTTTTCTGATCACATGCTGGAAGCTGATTATGAAAATGGCGAGTGGAAAAATGTAGAGATCAAACCTTACCAACCCTTATTGTTTGAACCATCTCTGGCCACTTTCCATTATGGGCAAGCGATTTTTGAAGGCATCAAGGCATATAGGAATGAGCAGGGAGATGCATTCATCTTTCGTCCCTATGACAACTTCACAAGATTTAATAAGTCTGCTGAAAGGATGTGTATGCCGGCAGTACCTGAAGATATATTCATCGAGGGTATGCGCCAGTTGATAGCGGTGGATAAAAACTGGATACCCGCTCAGAAAGATCACTCTTTGTATATCAGACCATTCATGATTGCTACCGATATGCTCCTGGGAGTAAGGCCATCTGAAACCTACAAGTTCATCATCATTCTGAGCCCAACCGGGCCTTATTTCGCTGCTCCTATGAAAATCAGTGTTGAGGAAAGGTATACGCGTGCAGCACCGGGTGGTGTAGGCTTCTCAAAAAATGCAGGGAACTACGGTGGCAGTATGATGGCAGCAAAACAGGCCAACAAATCAGGCTACGACCAGGTACTGTGGACAGACGCTTTTGAACACAAATGGCTGCAGGAAGTAGGCATGATGAATGTATTTTTCCTGATCAATGGAGTAGCTGTTACTCCGTCACTGGAAGAAGGTACCATTTTGCAGGGTGTTACAAGAGACAGTGTGGCCACACTGTTGCAGGAGGCTGGTATTAAGGTGGAAGAACGCAGGATCAGCATAGATGAGCTGATAGCGGCGCACAAAGCGGGACAATTACAGGAAGTATTCGGAACGGGTACTGCCGCCACCATTTCATTTATCAAAGAACTGAAGTACAAGGATTATGTCATGCAGTTTGATGTAGACAGCTGGAAAATCGCGCCTTCTATCAGGCAGCAATTGAACGATATCCGTGACAGTAAAGTTGCTGATACACATAACTGGATGTTTAAAATCTGATTGGTTACTCCAATAATCATTACTGCCTGTAAGTCATCTTACAGGCAGTTTTGTTTGCTAATCATTGACTTCAAAGTTTTATTATTTTTCGCACCGCCACCTGATTGCCGCATTTTAGTTCAATAAGATAAATTCCGCCGGGCAGGTCCGCAACAGGAATAGTACAGGTTCCTTCTTTTTGAAAACCGAGTTTAAAAGATTTCATAACCATACCATTGATCCCGCTGATGGTAAGCACCGTGTTACCTGGTTCTAAGGCGGTAAAACCAACAGATATCCTGTCGGTTGCAGGTACGGGTCCTGCAGTAAGTGTTATTTTTGCCGGTATATGAATTGTAGTAACGGGTTCTTTTTTTGAGCCCCTTATCTCAAAACGATGATTGCCCTGGCTGGCAGTATCTGTAGTGACAGAGAAATAATAACTGCTGTCCTTTTCCAAGGACTGCCACCTGCCGAGGTATTTATCGTGTAAAAACAATTTGATTTGTTTAGGTAAATGCATGCTGGCAACCCTGATACTGAATGCACCATGCAGGTTGGCATGGATACCGAGAGGAATAACGGTATGCTCACGCATTGGTCTCGCATCAGCTGATAGCAGGTGTTTATCAGCACTAAAACTGTACAGGTTAACATCCGTATTCATTAGTTTTTCTGCATCCATTTTATCCCTGCTGTCACGGGCACTATCTATATGGAAGAGTAAGATCCTATCCCAGAAAATACTGTCATTTTCCAGTCTTAATTCAACGTGATAGTTGTCTTCTGTCATACCCTGCTGGCTGACTGCTATTTTATTTGCGAGTTTACAATTTTCGGTAAACAACAGGCTGCTGCTGACCCATGCATTTGTTTTTACAAAAAATGCAGCAAAAGCAGGAACCATAGCGCGGCTTTTAAAAGGTATGGAAGTATAGCCTCCGTTAGTGCCCTGTTGTGCGTCCCATATCCAGTAATAATTGCCAATGCCACTGCTTTTTGTTGCAAGAGAGGGGTCAATAGGACACGGGTAAGGGTTACCGGCAAGACGATAGCCTGTATAGGGTCTGCCCGGAAAATTGATTTCCTGGTCGCCCTGGTTTACCGGCCCGGATAATTGTAAGATGGTAGGAGTGCTTTGGGCCATCAACCTTATGCCCTTATGCCTTTCCCAGTCATAAAGCCCGGTATTATTGGTATGCGTAAAAGGGATCCATGCATTTGGATGATCAAAAGAGAGATAACTGGTTTCCTCATCGTAGTGAAAGACAGCGGGGGTATTGGCAACTGTTGTGGTCAATGCGGTAAGCTCAATGCCAACTGCAAAAGGATGCCCTGATAAATGGGAAATGTTTTTTCCGCCGGGTATTTGATGTTCTATACAGATATTACCGGTAATGATACTTCCGGCAGCCGAAGGGCCTATGCGTGCGTTGCTTTTTAACGTGAGATGGTTATTGGTGATGAATTTCCCTCTATTGATAGTGAGTATGCCGGTAAGTGCAAGATGATTGTCTAAAGTGATGCTGCTTTTATTATTTAAAGAAAGATTCCTGGCAGTACCGTCTGCAAAAGCGGCTGCAGGAATTAGTTGAGGTACTATGCCACTGAATTCGAGGCTGCCATTAGTTGCATCAATATTACCTTCGGCGAATATGCCTGCTTTGATTTGCAGGAGACCGGTCACAGTCAGGTTTGCACCTTTTAAAACACTTAGCCGGTTGCAAACACCGGTCTCGTGTATTTGTGGAAAATGAGGAGCACCGGCAGCAATAACGACATCCGCAGAAGCTGCGGGAACATGACCACCACACCAATTGCTGCCCGTTTGCCAGTCCCCATTGGTATTTCCCAGCCAGATGCCATTTGTTGCAACAGTTACCCGGAGCGCCTGTGAAGTGTCTGCACAGGCGCCTGATGAAACTATTCTTCTGAACCAGGTGGTGACAGCTGCGGGTTCGGGTGCATAATGTTGTAATGAGTGGTTGCCATCAGCGATCGCAAAACCATTGTCAGCATTAACAACAGAAGATTCCCACCGATAGGCATAGCTATTGGTGCCCCCTGAAGGCAACGTGCCCAGAAGAATGGCAGGTTTCCCGCCCCTGCAAACCAATTGCGGAGAATCAATTTGATTATGGTTAATTGCCTGGATAACTGTTGTATGAATTGTGATAACGGATGTATTGGCACCGTCAGAGACCCGGATCAAAAAGAGATCATTGTCATGGAAACCTGGTAAAGGTGTATAGGAAAGACCGGAAGGGATAACGATATGACCATTAGAGGTTCTGGTTATTGTAAAGCCATTCAGGCTTCCATGTACCGGAGATGCTGCGATACTCCAGGTGAGTGTTTCGCCTGTTTCCTTATCGCTTACCTGCAGGAGGTCATTGAGCGATACCTGTTTTGCATCCTGGCAAACAGCTAAGCCGGTGATGCTGTCTTTTACAAATAACGGAGCCATTCCATCTATTTTCACCTGGCTCAGGGCGCCGGTATTTTTTAAGACCAGTGCTGCATCATTGCCTGCAGTATCTGTCAGGGTGCTGCCATTGAGCGATAACATGGCATGAAGGGCGATGCCTTTTTTGGCCAGGTCATCAGGCAGGACGGTGTATTGGAATTGAAGGGACATTGTTCCTGATCCGCCTGCATAAACTACCTGTTTGACGGTCTTGTCAACTGACAGGACTAAGGAGGGCTTCCCGTTGGTTGTATCTACTAAAAGTACTTTATTGTAGTTGACAATAAAATCAAGCCTGCTGCCGTTTTTGTAAATACCGGGTGAGGGTACCAATACATTGCTTACAGATGGCGTTACCGCATCAATCCGTATATCTTTCAGTATGCCTGCTGCTTTGATCACCAGGATGGCAGGGTTACCCGCAATATCAGTGATGCCTGCGTCATTGAGCGCAAGCGGAGAATTGAGCCTGATACCGTTGACAGCTGTTTCCCCAGACTGAATAATATACCGGAACAACAGAGACCGTGATGTACTGTTCCCAACATAAAACGCAGTTTTCCTTCTGGAACCGATGGTTATTGAAAGGGAAGGGGTGCCTGTAGCAGTATCCACCAAGATGTTTTCGTTAAAATGAACGAAGAAGTCAAGGGTGTCATTAGCCTTATATAGTTTGTTGCCAGGCAGCGTCAGCGCAGTGATGAATGGTTTATTGGTATCGATGGGGTTATTGGGTTGACTGATAGGAGTGGGTGTTTTGCCCGGCACGGCCCCGGACGCAGAAAAGCTAAACTGGTCAATAGCCATTCCGTCATTATTGCCTGGCTCGTTTGCATCATCCCAGCGAAGCAGTAATGACGCACCGTTTTCCCAGTTAATGCCGGCAAGATGCCCGGAAATCTGCTGTTGATGCTCCGGCAGGTTGCCATTTAAGGCGGCGGCGCCCGGGGAAGTGATCACAGATGAGAAATTCAGCTGGGGATGATCTGCCAGTTCCGCCTGATCAATGTTTGTAAAATGGCCGGTCTTATACCTGAATGTCCATGTGTTCAGCCTGGCCGATCCGCCTTTGCGCCATTGCTTTGCTGTAAAAGAGATGACCAGGCTATCCAGTGTAACACCCGTCTGGTTGGTAAGTATCATGCCCACGGCATATATACCGGCGCCGGAAGCCAGGCTGCCTAAGGAGCGGTCGGTACTTCCGGTATTTCCGTAACTGTAGACGCCATTTCCGGTGGATGAGCCGGTACTGACGGCAAAAACAGCATTTTTGCCGGATCCGCCAATCATCAGTAATTGCCAGCCGGTAAGCTCCGGGCCATTGATCGGGCTGCCGGCAAGGTTAAAGGGTCCCTTTCCGGTCAGTGTAAAACTGCCGCTGTAGGGTAATCCATCGAACTGCTGGGTGTAGACAGAACCGGGGGTAGTGTAAGCAACAGGGGTAACTGTAGCCTGGGAATACGAATTTGTTAACAGGCCGGCCAGGAATGCCAGCATAGGGAGCATTATTATTTTTCTCATAGAACTTGTTTTAATCTGCCTGTGTCCTGGTTGCTATGAGAGGGTTGTTGGGCAAAGATGGAGTGCTACACTCCGGATAGACAGGAGTGGATAAAAGGCGGAGAAGTGGATAAATGGGTTATTTTTACAGCCGTTTAGAAGCTTTTCCACAAATAAGCAGGAAAACTTTCGAAAACTTTTTGGTTTTTCAGTCCCAACGATTACCTTTGCCGTCCGAAATTTTAAATGGTTTAGAATGCCTACAATACAGCAATTAGTTAGAAAAGGCCGCGAAATTATCAGGGCTAAGAGTAAGTCTAGAGCTTTGGATGCTTGTCCTCAGCGTCGTGGTGTATGTACTCGTGTATATACTACTACTCCTAAAAAACCAAACTCTGCTTTGCGTAAAGTAGCGAAAGTGCGTTTGACCAATAAAGTTGAGGTTATCGCCTATATTCCAGGTGAAGGCCACAACCTACAGGAGCACTCAATTGTATTAATCCGTGGTGGTCGTGTTAAAGACTTGCCGGGTGTACGTTACCACATTGTTCGTGGCAGCCTTGATACTGCTGGTGTGAAGGATCGTAAAAAGAGCCTTTCTAAATACTGTACTAAGAAAGAAAAGGCAAAAAAATAATCAAGTTAACCAGTTAATCACTATACGTCATGCGTAAAGCACAAGCTAAGAAATTACCGCTCGCTCCTGATGGACGTTTCAACGATAAGTTAGTTACCCGTTTCATCAATAACCTGATGTGGCAGGGTAAAAAGAGCACTGCTATCAATATTTTTTATGATGCAGTTGATAAAGTGAACAAGATCACAGGAGAAGACGGTTATGAAACCTGGAAGAAAGCTATTTCCAATGTAACACCTGCTGTTGAAGTTCGCAGCCGCAGAATTGGTGGCGCCACTTTCCAGATCCCCGCTGAAGTACGCCCTGATCGCAAAATATCTTTAAGCATGAAGTGGCTGATCCGCTTCAGCCGCGAAAGGAATGGCCGTACCATGGCCGATAAATTAGCCAATGAAATCATCGCTGCGAGCAAAGGTGAAGGTGCTGCTTTCAAAAAGAAAGAAGATACGCACCGTATGGCAGAAGCCAACAAGGCTTTCTCGCATTTCAAAGTATAATTACAAATACAATGCTACAAATAAGGCCCTGATTTTCAGGGTCTTATTTGTAACATAATAAAACCACAGCATAAGGCATCAATTATCAAAATAATGTCTATCTTTGGCATATCCTCCTGACTGATTCAAGTCCAATCCTACAAAAAGCATTAGCTAGTATCTAATTAACTATTCTTACCATACAGGTAAGCATTTTCAGTCTCTTCCATAACCTACAGTAAGACCTTTCTATTATTATCCAACCTGATCATTTGCTGATCTTTTATCCTTTCTGAGATAACTGTTAGCTCTATTTGCGCATTCCAATTCCTTCCTAAAGCCGGATTAATCTCCAATTCAGTTCGCCCTTTGTATGCAACAAAGAATGATCACTGTGTCTGCAGTTGATTCATCTTATTCACAAAGCCCGCTGACCTCTGTCAAACCCCCTTTTCATCAGTTCGATTGAAGACGTGATCCCTTGCTGCTTATTAATGAGAATCAACTGCATGTGGACGGCACTATGTTACCGGAATTTAACAATGGAATGAAATTTTAAAAGCAGATGAAATCGTCATTTAAAATTATTGCAATTGCACTCTGTGCTATGCTGGTCATTGGCTGTACCAAGAGCGAGGAGACACTTGCGCCTGAAGAAAAATTAGTTCGGTTCCTTACCGGTGAAACCGGAAACAGGGTTTGGCGGATTAATAAGATATATCAAAATGCTGTTGAAGTATCACTGACGGTTGACCAGATGAAGTTTGCCAAAACGTATACCCGCATAGGTACACAACCTTATAGCGGCACTTTTACCGACTCTGATGGTAATGTGGGTAAATGGACCTTGTCGTCCATTGTCTTAATGATTGAAGTGATCACCAATAACCCCGCCGGCAATATCAAGATTGATTTCGTTATCAACAGCATCACACAAAATGCATTGGATATTGAATACACAGCCAATGGTAAAACAATCAGAATGGTTTTTTATGCAGCTTAATAGGAAAACATATCTGTTGATTTTCATGTTGCTTGCCAGCTCTGCCAGTATGGCGCAGCTCATGACGTCGTTTTCAATGAGCGCCATTGGTGGCATGAAAGGAAGCGTTGCTGTATCCCTTCCCATCTTAATGGAAGGCAAAGGGAAATGCCTGACAATTTCTAATGGCATAAGCACCTTGAACATTGCTGAAAATGGGAATGGCGTCTTTGGCAACTCCTGTAAAGAAATTGCACCTGTTGCATCTTTTTCACTTTCACTTACTGTATATCCGAATCCTACGCGGGGAATGAGCCTGCTGAAATGCCAGGGCAGTTTCGATACAAATCTTTCCTGTTTGGTAAAAGTGGTAGCTATGGACGGAACAATTGTGATGAACAAAATGGCTGCAATAGCTTCTATTCAAAGTGGCTTGATGATCAACATGAGTGAACAGATGGCGGGTAATTATACGGTCATTATAGAAGTGATGAACAGAAAGTATAATCTCAGGCTGATTAAGTTATAGCTTTTGACAGTTTTGTTAATACAGGTTTAATAAATGCAGTATCCTATGAATATGAAGATCCCTTTAAAAGCCGTATCCTTTGAAAAACTATGCTCAAAGACACCCCCTGACATCCTATAGAAAAACCATTTTTTAAAAAACTGTATCTTTTGAAAACTATTGAATGATCTTTGAGGTGCCTGTAAACTTATAATTGATTGTATTATGAAAATGCTATTAAAAGGAGTTATGCTGTTTGTGTTTTTTCTCAGCGTAGCCACGAAGCTGCTGTCACAGCCGCCCGCAGGTCTTAATTACCAGGTAGTTGCCAAAGACAACCTTGGTAACATAGCCAAAAACCGGACAGTTTATGTTAAATGTGCAATCATCCAGGGCGCTGCGATCGGTGGCAGAATGCTGCTGGAAGAAACACACAAAGTGCAGTCCAACAATGATGGCGTTTTTGAGATCATCATTGGTCAGGGCACAAAAACTGCTGCAAGCGCTGTCAACAGTCTTTCACTCATCCCCTGGGCAAGCGGGCCTTTTTTCTTTAGCCTTAAAGTGGCAGTGGCGCCGTCCATTCCTGCTTCCTGGTGGGTAGCTGCAGATAATTACATTGACATGGGTACTACACAGTTGTGGAGCGCTCCTTATGCGTTGTATGCAGGTAATGCAAGTATCACAAACGTAAATACAAGCATACAGCCGGGGCCAGCCAATACTTTTATGATTACCGACAGCCTTGGCAATGTGAACTGGACAAAACCGCAGGCTGCTCAGGTGAATGTAACGCAGGTATCGAATGTAAGCCTTTCACTGAATGTTATCAACGGACAGAATGTTACCATAAAGCCCAACACCACTTCTGTGGTAAAAATATTTGTGAAAGGCGTTAAAAAAGGAGACCCGGTATTGATTGCACCGCAGGATGATTATGTAAATTGGTCGGTCTATAGTTCCTGGGCAAGCAACACAGATACTGTAGCAGTACGTTTTGCCAATTATACCAATCAGCCGGTATCAATTTTAGCGAGTCAATATAAAATTGTGATCATAAAATAAATGGTTTATGTGCAATTTTTTCACGGATTTAAATTATTAAACAGGCTAACACTAGGCATAACACTATGAATAAACGCTTACATAAATACATTATCGGCGCTCTTGTAATGCTGTTCTCATGGGTGGCGACTGCTCATGCACAAACCTTTGGTGATAACCTGGGTA
>CAZDQB010000010.1:144391-148080 GCA_964507525.1 uncultured Sediminibacterium sp.
CAACATCATTAATGCAGGTGGAATTACGGTAGGGACAGGAGGGCTGATCAATAATAATGTTGCTTTACAGATTGATGGGGCAGATAAAGCCATATTGATTCCCCGGATACCCGATACACTGTCTATTGCCAATCCTGTGAATGGTATGCTGGTCTACAGTCTTTCGAATGAAACATTCTATGTAAGACAAGGGAATATCTGGATAACATTCGGATCCATTTCAAATGGAGTGACAACATTAAATGGTGCTGTAGGGGCCATCACCATTGCAGGCAATACCAGCAATAATACTATTACGGTAGCGCAGACGGGTGTCAATATCACCATATCTGCAAATAATACGGTTGCTTTATGGAATGCCAATAAACTGATGGGCAGGAATATTGCCGCTAATGTACCTGCGAGCGGACAAGTATTGCTTTGGGATAGCGTCAGCCAGTCATGGTTGCCTGCTCCCATCAGGGTACTGAACAGCTTAACGCTTGCAGACGGGCAGAAAAGCGATTCCATAGTGACAACATTGAACGGCGGATTGCGGAAAATAGCCTCATCCAACATAATGTTCATAGCCGATAGTACAACTTTGTTCAATAACCTGGTAAAGTATACTGATACAGCAACCATGCTGTCTGGTTATACCCTCAAAGGCAGTGCGGCTAATAATCTTGCAGGTGGTCTTGGCGGATCAATACCTTATCAATCCGCGGCAGGAGCAACAGCGATGTTAGCCAATGGAAAAGCGGGCCAGGTTCTGCAGAGTAATGGGACCACGCTAGCTCCGAGTTGGATGACTGTATCGGGTACAGGTGATATGGTTTTGGCGGGTGTTCAGACAATAACGGGAGCCAAGACATTTGGTTCAGCCGGAGCTGTAAGTAAGTTAATTATTGCAGGTGCAACAAGCGGCTCAACAATATTAGATGCAACAGCAGTAGCAGGCTCAGGAACGGTAATCTTGCCAACAACGGGAACGCTGGCCACCCTGACGGGCACTGAAACATTTACCAATAAAACGCTGCCCTCACCTACCTTAATAACACCTGCATTAGGCACTCCGGCATCAGGCGTAATGACGAATGTCACGGGCACAGCCTCGGGATTGACTGTTGGCAGTGCAACTAACCTGACAGGTGGTCTTGGCGGACAAATACCCTACCAATCTGCGGCAGGAACAACAACGATGTTAGCCAATGGAACAGCGGGTCAGATTCTGCAGAGTAATGGAGGTACGGCGGCTCCGAGTTGGGCTACAGTATCGGGTACGGGAGATATGGTTTTGGCGGGTGTTCAGACAATAACGGGAGCCAAGACATTTGGTTCAGCCGGAGCTGTAAGTAAGTTAATTATTGCAGGTGCAACAAGCGGCTCAACAATATTAGATGCAACAGCGGTAGCTGGTTCGGGAACAGTTACATTACCGACAACGGGAACGCTGGCCACCCTTGCGGGAACAGAAACATTCACCAATAAAACGATAGATGCTTCCCTGAATACCCTTTCGAATGTAGCGACAACATCTTTGACCGGAGTATTGGGGGCCGCCCAGTTTCCGGCTCTGACAGGCGATGTAACAACTACGGCAGGAGCACTGGCAACTACCATTGGGGCGGGCAAAGTAACCAATACGATGCTGGCGGGCAGTATTACTGCCTCAAAGTTAATAGGTACAGACATAGCAACAGTAGGTACAATAACAGCAGGCACCTGGAGTGGTACGGCAATAGCGGACAATAAGATCGCATCAGCGCTTACGGGTAAAACCTATAATGGGTTAACGCCTACTGCGCTGGCAACCGGGTTTACATTGGCAGGCGGAAGTACCACATCGAAGACTTTAACAGTGAATAATACATTAGGGTTTACAGGCACGGACGGTTCTACGTTAAATATCGGCGGTGGCGGTACTTTGGGAAGCAATGCCTATACATCAACAGCGTATGCACCGATTGCATCGCCCACTTTTACAGGTACGGTAACAATGCCCACACCATTTACGCTGGGAGCGACCTCTGTTACGTCAACGGGTGCACAGTTAAATTATCTGAACGGAGCTACGGGTACAACAGGTACAGGTTTTCTTGTACTTGCGACTTCTCCAACCCTTGTAACGCCGGCATTGGGTGTAGCAACCGGAACCTCGCTGGCGCTCGGTGGAGGAACTGCATTGACAACCACCAATCAAACAGGTACCGGATCACTTGTACTTGCGACTTCTCCAACATTGGTAACGCCGGCATTGGGTGTGGCAAGTGCAACGAGTATGAACAAGGTAGCGATCACAGCGCCCGCTACGGCTGCTACCCTGACATTAGCTGATGGAAGTACATTGGCTACCTCGGGTGCTTTTTCAACAACACTGACGGCTACTGCAGCGACAACACTGACCCTGCCAACAACAGGAACGCTGGCCACCCTTGCGGGAACAGAAACGTTTACTAATAAAACGATAGATGCTTCCCTGAATACGATTTCGAATGTAGCGACAACATCTTTAACAGGAGTGCTTGGGGCTGCCCAGTTTCCGGCTCTGACAGGCGATGTAACGACTACGGCAGGAGCATTGGCAACTACCATTGGGGCGGGCAAAGTAACCAATGCGATGCTGGCGGGCAGTATTGCTGCCTCAAAGTTAGTAGGCACAGACATAGCAACAGTGGGTACGATAACAGCAGGTACCTGGAGTGGTACGGCAATAGCGGACAATAAGATCGCATCAGCGCTTACGGGCAAAACCTATAATGGGTTAACGCCTACTGCGCTGGCAACCGGGTTTACATTGGCAGGCGGAAGTACCACATCGAAGACTTTAACAGTGAATAATACATTAGGGTTTACAGGCACGGACGGTTCTACGTTAAATATCGGCGGTGGCGGTACTTTGGGAAGCAATGCCTATACATCAACAGCGTATGCACCGATTGCATCGCCCACTTTTACAGGTACGGTAACAATGCCCACACCATTTACGCTGGGAGCGACCTCTGTTACGTCAACGGGTGCACAATTGAATTACCTGAATGCAGCTACTGGTACCACAGGTACAACATCTACGAATTTGGTATTCTCAACTTCACCAACGCTTGTAACGCCGACCTTAGGTGTGGCGAGTGCAACGTCACTGGCCACAAGTGCGGCATCTCCCTTGCTTTTAACGAATGGACAATTGGCTACTGTTGCCTTAACTGCCCAGACGATAGGGCCAACGACCCTGACGCTTCCTGATTTTGCGGGAGTATCGGATGAGTTTACGTTTAAGACAAAAGCACAGACGCTGAGCAATAAGACCTTTGTTGCACCGGCATTGGGTACGCCGGCCTCAGGCATAGCCACTAATCTGACGGGTCTTCCGCTTACCACTGGTGTAACGGGGGTGCTTCCTGTTGCCAATGGCGGAACGAATGCGGGTGCTGCAGGTATTGGAGCATTCAATAACATTACGGGATATACAGCGGCAGGCGCAACGGGTACGACATCTACGAATTTAGTATTCTCAACTTCACCGACGCTTGTAACGCCGACCTTAGGCGTAGCGAGTGCAACGAGTGTGAACAAGGTAGCGATCACCGCGCCTGCTGTAGGTTCTACATTGACAATAGCCGATGGTAAAACATTAACAGCAAGTAATACACTTACATTTACAGGCACGGACGGTTCTACGTTAAATATCGGCGGTGGCGGTACTTTGGGAA
>CAZDQB010000011.1:0-9329 GCA_964507525.1 uncultured Sediminibacterium sp.
TTTAAGATGAAAAATTCATTCTTAATTACCTGACCTATTTTTGGGGTACATCATACAATTTGTATCAAAAAAATATAGCAGCGATTAGAACTGTCGTCCACTTGTTCAACTTATTCAGCATAATAGTCATTAAACCGGATAGCTGTGGCTGATTTATTCCATTTAAATATATTATTAGATCTCAGGTGCTTATTGTCGAAAGGTTTCAAGTACACTGTTAAATAGTCCTACAAGCAAGGTAAACTCCTAATCAATCCAAGGTAAGTTTGGGGATGTCTGTAACGTTTGGCTAAAAATATTTTTCAGAATAAAGCATTAATCGAAAAATTACCATCCTTATCGGGAAAAGCTTCGCTACCGCCGAGACATATTAATAACTGTTTGGGATCGGATGGATACCGGATCATTTTAGTAATGTTTACATAATCAAATAGTAAAGTTCCATCATCGGCTAACTCCTTGTTTAGAGCCACATTCACGCCATCAGCTTCCGTGTTGGCAGAAGGGTACATAAAACCATCAAATGGCATATTGTTGTACTTAACCCATTTTCGGACAAGTGAACAGTAGGTCGAAGTTATTCTGTAATACACTTCTTTGTCATTTCGTTCGCAAAAGCAATCTGATATAAATTCCAGCGCTTGTAAATGGCTGTGAGGATTGATCATGTTATTAGATTGAAAATATTCCAGAACAAGATTTCTATGCGTTTCGGCTGCTCGTGCCATATCAGCATTTTTCAAGTTAGATAATTTAGAGAAAGGCAAGATTACCAGGTGCAATGGCCTTGTTATTGCCCACTTTGTTACGGTAAAATATTCGCAAGAACGGGATTCATCTTTAACATATTCCAAGCCTACTTCCATAAGAGCAGTTCTCCATGCAATCTGTGTGTTGTTCTCTATCGGTACTGACGCATATAATACCTGCTCCCCAGGGAAATTGGCCCGCTGAAGAAATATTTTCTCAGGATATGGATTATACGAAATGTCCTTTTTGCATTTATACAGGTTAAACTTATCGCCGTCATTATCGTTGTATCTTACTCTTGACAAGAATGGATGGGCTATATCAATAATTGGAATGCCAATATCGCTATAGAAATTAGCCATTACTTTTTCCAGTACTGGCAGGTTGGCATCATTTTGTGCTAGCAATTTTACATCCGCGTTAAATTCATCAATGCCCATTTTGTAAATATGATACTGTAAAATACAAGGTTCTAAGCCACAATTGGAATCATTGTTAGTTAGTGAATGGTCTGTCTGATGGAATGTTTAATAAAATATAGGCCTATCCTTACGACTCGCTGCCTGATTAATCCATGTCACTGATCATGATAGAACTTCTTAATAGTGGAATTATCAGATTGTATCTGGCGCCCCGAAGTATGCTAATTGGCTGCCATGATCCCAATCAGTTTTTGTGCAATAATGGTTGGGCTAATTATTATCACCAGGCGGTTATGCCTGGACCTTGTTTTAATGTATGTTTTTGATGTCCCCGTCATTTAGTTTTAATTCCTGGTGTATTATCTGTTACGTTATTTCATAATCTGGTATCTTAAAACTTCCCGTACTTTTTCAGATAACTCTTCCCTTCCGTTGAATGTAACGATCTGTACATGCTGACTATTCATGGATCCGGCTTCCATTGCCTGGGGAAAAACCTCCTGATCTGTAAATACAATCATCTTTTTTAACCCTTCTTTAGCCATTTCAATACACTGGTTGACCATCGCTATATCAACAGGAATCTGCTCGGGAAAGTATTTCAGATCGTACACCTGCTGGTTATGATAAATACTAACTATCTGCGGCTTTGTCTTATCCGCAGGATAACCAACCTTAAGCCCTGCTGTACGCAGATTCTTTTCAATTATGTTATCATAGATGGCCATTTTGGTTATAACCATCAGGTCGTGTGCAATTGTCTGTGCAATCTCGAAAGCAAAACTCGCAGACATATAAAAGAAAAGGATCAGTATAAAATGGCAATGACCATTTCACTAATAAAACGGCTGGTATGAAGTCCCGGTAAAATGGTAAAGTAAAAAATAATAAATACGAAATACGTGTGGCCAAGATCGGATATAATAGTGTCTTTGTATTTGCTCACTTCAGTGCGGGTTTCCTTATGAACAACGGTTTCAATAAATTCCAGCAGTTCATCTGTTTTTTCCATTGTTAATATCCTCTGTTTCTCTTCGTTATAATCAAGCAGCTTGAACATTCTTAAAAACCGAAACACCAAGGTACCTTCTGATTTCCCGATTTTGATTGGCTTTTTGACCAAGTAGTTGATCAATTGAAAAGGAAGGGAAGATATTCCCGGCAGTATGCTGAATAAAAAAAATAAGTCGCCGCAAAAAAGATCATGCACATAAATATCCTGCCACTGAGCAGGTATTCCGTCCATTGTGGTAAAGACAGAAAATCTATCACATGATAATTTCCAAAAGTTTTCCGGTATATCCATTCAGTGAGAACCAGGGTCAACAATAATTTAGATAAGGAAAGAAATGCTTTTAATATTTTGCCCGGTTCTTCAAGCAATAACTTGATCGCATCGATAAACATTTTGATCAATTCCGCTAATTGGCTCATGTAGCAGGTTAGTTTTGTTTTTTGGTATTCAGGTAAAAATCACTTGTCTGAAAAAATACACAATTTTATTAATATTATTTAAGAAGGATTTCCTGTTGCGATCCCTCATCTGCCGTTGAGCAGAACCTTTCCGGTGTAATAATCAGGTGTTCGATCTGCCGGCCGTAATTTCATTTTTTATGCTTGGATGTTGCCTGGTATAAACGCTGTGGATGACCGAAAACGAAAAAAAACCAAGAGCCGGTGCAGGAAAAAGACGTAGACACGAAGAACCATTTTATGCCGAGCATCCATTGTGCTTTTTCAGGTTGCGCGGCCTTTGCATAAGTTCATTCTTTTGCCATCACAAGAATAAGATCAAAATTTCGGCATATTTTGCAATTTTTGCCAATATTTTGGTGTTTGATTTCAAAACTTAGGCATAAATCCCCTATTTTTGCCAATATTTTGACTCCATTGGCAGACAATATCTCACATATCATCGAGCAAACGTTCAGGAATAAGCCCAGCTTTTCAATCGAAGAGTTAAGAGGGGCCTTATCCGGGTTGACCGATAACAGCAAAACCCTGTCATGGCGCATCCATGATCTAAAGATGAAAGGGGTCATCAGGCACCTGCAAAGGGGTTTGTACTCTCTTACCAGCAAGGCAGAATATTACGCGGATGTATCAAAAAGGGCAAAGGATCTCTTTAGCGAGATCAGCCAGCAGCTTCCGTATACCAAATTATGTATTACTGAAACCCGCTGGCTCAATGAGTTCATGCATCACCAGGTCTTTAAAACTTACCTGATCCTTGAAGTAGAAAAGGAAGCAAGAGAAGCCGTTTTTCATAAAGTGGATAATCAGGGAGAAATTGTTTTCCTGCATCCGACCAGAGGGCCTCTCGATACTTACCCCCCTTCCAATGACAGAGAATTTTTGGTTATCAAATCACTACCCAGTGAATCCCCGGTGGACAAGTCTGATGGAGTGCAGGTATCGTCATTAGAAAAGATGCTGGTAGACATCATTGCAGACGCGGATATTTATGGAGCGCAGGAAGCCGAAGCGCAAAATATATACCGGGCAGCACTAGAAAAATACAATGTGAACCAAAAGAAGCTCCTGCGCTATGCCAAACGCAGAAACAAAACAAAGAAAGTAACCGATTTATTAAAGGCAAATTTATGATCGCGAAAGAAAGCTACGAACAGGAATGGATCTACACACAGGCAGAACAATTGGGCAAGAGAGGTGACCCGAAAATATTTGAAAAAGTAATCTATGCGTTTATCTTATTGGAACAACTCAAAGTAGCAGGGCTGGATTTTATTTTTAAAGGCGGCACATCGCTGCTGTTACTAACGGGTACGCCCCGCAGGTTTTCGATAGACATTGATATTATCACAGCAATTGACCCTGATGCATTGCTGTCATTCCTTGACAAAGTAGTGGAGGCGGGTGTATTTGCAAGATGGATAGATGACAATGAAAGAAAACATGGTGTTGATGCACCGGTCGGACATTATAAATTTTATTACAACAGTAAGATCGGTTCAAAATTCGGCGAAGAACCAATACTTCTTGATGTCCTTTTTACTCCCAATCCTTACCCACAGCTGGTAACAAAACCTATCGAACATCAATGGCTTAAGACCGTTACACCTATATTGGCAGTAGATATCCCTGCCATTGAATCTATTGCAGGAGATAAACTGACAGCGTTTGCGCCAACCACTACAGGGATTTTATATGAAAAACAAAGACCGGTAGAGATCATTAAACAGCTCTACGATATTGCTTACCTATTTGACAACGCGGTCGATATCAATTTGATAAGGACCGCTTATATAAGAGTTGCCGAAGAGGAGATCAGGTACAGGCAATTACAAATAGGCTGGGCCTTTGCCTTAGAAGATTCATTTGAAGCATGCGTAAAGATCACGCTCCGGGACTTGAAAGACGAGCATTTTGTACAGCTTCAAAAGGGCATAAGCAACATCATCAATTTTATATTGGAAAAATTTCATGTAGAAGAAGCGATTATTTGCGCTGCTAAGACTGCGTATCTGTGTAAGTTGATCAGCAATGATAAATCGCAAGCCGAACGTTACACAGGCCCGCTTCAAATCGCGGCAATGGAAATAACCAATCCTGTCTACTTAAAATTCAATAAACTAAAAAAGAATCTGCCTGAAGCGTTTTTTTATTGGTATCATGCGCTTGCACTGCTATAATATTAGTCTGGCTTTTTGTCAGCTCGCTTATTGATTTTCAGACCGTTTTGCTTTTACAAACATTTCAAAAGAAAGTTCCTTTTTCTTCTTGAAGATAAAATATTGCTTGTACGATTCTATCGGGAATTGATTTATCGCAAGCCTTATGTCTGTAATAATAACATGCATGGTTGGATTATTCAACTCTTCCAGTAAATACACATAGTAGAAAAGCATTTCAAGCAACGCTGTATGAACATCCAACAAAGGTGTCAGGTCTTTAATGCGAAGGAAACTTTTTATGATCATTCTCAATAGAATTTCGGGCTGCTCTCCCTGATCAATTTTTTTAATAAATTCAGTACCTGCCATATAGAGTTCCTGTAAGGGCGAATGATAAAAACCACTCAGCAGGTTTTTGCCTGCCAGGAATTCATTGTAATCGATCAGCAGTTTGATATGATCCAACAAATGAACATTGGTTTGAGCAAGATCAATATGCATTGAATTGCCAATGCGAGTAACTTCTAGCGCATCATTATGACTAAGCCGGTTAAGCGTACTTTTACGCATGTGCGTAGCTTCGCGCGAGATGATGAATTTTATTTTATGTTCAATTTCTTTGGGAATATCTTCCATGTATTCGGGGCGTGCAGACCAATCATATTTCCCGATAATGCTTAAGGCTTGTAATGCGTCTCCTTTATAATTCAGTGTATCAACCATGCTGCTGACCAGGTATGAGAGTTCTGCGTTGAGCGCATAAATAGTAACCCCATCATAGCCAGGAGCAGTGATCTTATCAATTTCAATTTTAAGCAATTCCTCGTTCTGATAAGCTGTCCGGTAAACCTCATGAATGTACCTGATCTGCTGATCAGCGGAAGCAGTAAAGCCTGCACTGAATATATGCTGATTAAGCCCTTTAATTTTACCGGTGAAAGCGGAAACTGTCAACTGGTCCAGATTGCATTCGATCACCCTATTTAAATACCTGTAATGATTGACAACAATTGAATTGATGGTTTCATATGCGTTTTGTTGCCTGCACTCTTCAATGAGCGGGAGCCAACAAAAAGACTCCATAAATTCAAGGCGTTCCCTGATGTTGTGAAAATGTGTTGCTCGTTGGGTGTTTGAAAAGACCCAGTCCAATTGGTTCCAGAACTTTGTTGCCATCCCGTTGATTATAGCTTCAGCTGTATCTTTATTGCCGTTCTTGATCTGTAGCCTTGCCATATCCATCACTTTTGCGAAAGCAGGATCAATTACCATGTCATCGCCTTTTGCATTAAACCCGAATTTTTTGATCTTTTCGACCTGTCGGGTTATATATTTATCCGAAAGAATGTCTTCAAAAATATAGAAGGCCGCTTCACTGATCGACCAAAGAATATATACAGAGAGATACAACAGGAAATATACAATACTCAGATCCCAGTTCACTGAAGTCATATACTCCAAAAGGATAATTATCAATGTAAACGTGATCACCGTGATCTGTGTTGTCAACAACCTATTTTCCTGCAGGTAGACGGAAACATTTTTACCGACTTTAGATCGAAGTATTTCAAAGCCTAAAATTACGAATGCAAGAAAGAATCCAAAGATCGATGCCAGCATAGAAGCGGAAAGATTGAACAGATCCCGTTTGGCTTCGATTACTTTACTTATCCCAAGCAGATCGGGGATAAAGAAAAAAGTGTTGATCTTGACCAGAATATAAACTATGGCAAGGGCAATAAACAACGGATAATTGATCGCTTTGTTGCCAAAAAAAGTCAGATTGGGTTTCACCATGAAAATGATTTATTCATAAAAGTAGCGATAACCACAGTCTAGTGTTTATTCGCGCTCATATTTAGTCCAATCAGTAATAATCTCCTTGAATTTTATAGGATGTACGGAAAATTTACCTGTTGAGAACCTTGCTTTCATTGAATGAATAAAACCCATCATCCAGTCGTATTTGTCAGTTATTCTTTGATCTTCCTGTTCAGCTTTTTTGGCCTCCATAACAGAAATAATATGCCGATAGGTAATTGATTCTGCATTTGGGTCCATGAATGCGGTAATCAGGTTAATAGAACTTTTGAGTATTTCCTGAATGCCATAATCCTTTTCATTTTCCTCATCGAAGGTTTTAAGTATATCATCATATACTTTTCCTGCAGCACCTATATTGTATACAGGGTTAATGAAGGTCTCCCCATCCTCATCAGTGATTAGACTGTCTGCATAAAAATGAAAAAATGCGCTGTGGATTACAGTTTGAGGAAGCTTCTCCATAATCTTAGGAGAAACGATTATCCGCGGAGGCCGGTAATCCTGCTTAGACCCTTTGGTAGTACCATTGGTTTCGAAATGATAGGCTTCTACCATTGCACCTGAGAAAATGATGTTTTCATCGGAATAGTAAGGACCAAAAGTAATCCCGCCACGAACCATATACCCCTTCATCAGCATCATGTGCTGATAGGTCTTAAGCCCCAGCATCATGCTTGTGAACTGGTATCCAAAATCTACATCATTATCAAAATATGGTGTGGAAATACACAGGCAGTCGGAAAACATCCGAAACTCAAGTTCTGAAGAGCCATATTTAAAAGTATCCTTCATTTTTTCCATGGCAGTGTCCATGGAGTCTTTCAGGTCGGTAAGTAAGGTGTGGTTTCTTTCTTTGTCAAACTTTTCGATCATTTTAGAAAATCCGAGTATATCAACGAAGGCAACAATCCGGTCATGTGTATCAATCAGATCAGGAAACAATTTTTTTGGGTCTTCAGTAATTTTCATTCCTCCGGATTCCATCAGATCTACAAAGCATAGACCCGCTATCTCTTTCATTACTGGTTTTATGAAATCTATGGAGACAGTTTCTCCTTTGATAATATTTACGGATGTATCAAACATACTTTGAATAAATCTCACCATGACCGGTTGAAAACCCATGAATTCGTCTGTATCAACTTTGTATACGCTTATATCAGTGAACCGGGTCAATAAATCCTGTAATGCGTTATAAAATCCCATGATGAATTCATCAAAATCGTTGTCTGACTGGTAACGCAAATGAATACGCTTTACAGTACGCCTGAAAACTGCAAGAATTGCTTTTGCCGAAACAGGTGGGACCTGTTCTGCACGGCCTTCCGGCCACAAACGGAAATGGGGGTAAATCGCTATCCAACACTTATTAAAAACTATTTGGGCACCTCTGTCCAAAGGCCACTGATCTACAGCACCTTGCCATTCCCTGATTTCAGGAGGCAATACATCAGAGGCTGCTTCCTGGAGCAATATCGTATTGATGTTGTCTTCAACATTTCCTTCAGGGTGAAAAATCCCTGCATCAAGTAAAAGAATGTGCTCTGGATTTTGCTTATCCTGATTAAAGCACAGTTTGATAACTGATATCATTTCACTTTCCTTAATCAACGGCGCTTTCAATTCCCAATTTTCAGCAATCTCTTTGTAAGCATTATAATAATCATCGCTTACTATTACCTTTATTAGAGAAGCTGGTAATAGTTCGTAGCCGGCAGAACGTTGCATAGCAGCGGAAAGATATTCCGTAACAAATTTCAAGGTGGGTTCGTTCCAGGCGGAAACACGCAAAATGATTTCAGGGATCATATAGGTAATTTTTAAAAAAAAATCCAGTTGAGCTTATAATACCTCCATTATCTTACCATTCTTAATTCAGCATCTGCTCATGACCATACCTATCATAATAATGATCGCTAAGATGATCACCCATGCAGGATAGGATTTTTGTTTTGCAGGCTGTGGCTGATAGGAATTCGTATAAATTGGTTCAGCCTGTTTATGAGCAAATAGCACAGGCTCTTCAACTTTGCCAGGACGAGGCTTTCTTACATATGGAATATCCGCATACCAACTATCAAGAAATTCCTGTAGTTCTGCTTCAGAATTAAGCAATACCTCTCTTGCATTGGCACCATGGTTCGGTCCAACCACTCCTGCTGCTTCCAGTTGGTCCATCAAGCGGCCCGCACGATTGTAACCCAATTTCATTCGACGCTGAATTAGGGAAGCGCTGCCAAGTTGTGACTGAACGAGCAGCCTGGCTGCATCTTCAAATAGTGGATCGCGTTCAGACAAATCAGGCTCTTTTGTTTCATAAAAATACCCCGGCAATAAATAGGTATCTGGAAGCGCCGGTTGTTGCGCGATAAAATTGCAGACAGCACTGATTTCGGTAGCAGAAAACATATATCCTTTTCCCATGACTGGCTTACCATACTCGCGGTAAAGAAATTCACCCGGAAGATTCAGTGCAGGCACACGAACAGTATCAAAATAGTTCTGGTAATCCTGCCTATCATTGAATCTGAATGCAATACGCTGCTGAAATCCTTTAAGTAATGCTGAACTAATCACCTGTGTACCTGTATACTGGTTAGTAGATACAATAATAAAAATGCCAATTTTTCCTGCATTGTACACCAATCGCTGCAATGGTGTATTAACTTCCTTTTTACCATGCAGGATACAATCCGCC
>CAZDQB010000011.1:9339-104773 GCA_964507525.1 uncultured Sediminibacterium sp.
TACATACAATGAGAACGGGCAGGAAATGGTGCCCGCTTTCAGGGTCCAGCATGTCAGCTTTAATTTTATCGTTATACTCCTTGTAATCGCGGGCTGCACCCGAAGTCAAAAGTTCATAGCGGCTATCCATTTCAATACAAAGGGAGTTAAGTGCATAGACCGCATCGGTAGCTGTTTCAGCGATGACGGAAGGCGCGCCCTGCACCTTTGCCATAAAATGATTCTCAAGAAGCGCAAATGGTTTAAACTCGATTTTTTTGAGGTCAATCAAAATGAGTTTTATTTCAGCGGGATGTCTTTTATATAACAAGGACAAAAGCAATTGGTGTAAAAAAGCCGTCTTACCCGTACCCGTCGCACCAACAATAAGCGCGTGGCGGTATTCTTCAAGATCTTTTAACGTAGTTTTTTCAAGTACAGACCAAAGGATGGGAAAAGAAAAATCCTCATCAGCGGATATAGCAGAGAGATAGTCTTTACCGGGATATCCCAAAAGGTCTATTCCTGGAGAAGCATAACCGATAAGCATTTGTTTTGGGTCCATTAGCCGCACTTAATTTAGGTCAAATAAATATACCCTAAAAATCGCCGGTGGAAGACCGTCAACCAAGAGGACTTCAATTGTCCGATCCCCTAACACTGGTTGCGGGGTGTATCGAATAAAAACTGCAAACGAAGCGGATTTTAAGATATGCTGTGCCTTTTACTGCTTATAACAGCCAAGACAGCATAATTCTTAAGGAGGTCCAGTTCAACTAAAAAATATTTTATATAACGCTATCTTTTCACCACTCAGTTGCGCTTTTCCTTGTATTTATATATGCAAACGGTGCAAATAACCGGATCTCATTATCAGAGTGAAACAGATTTGGAAATGTCAGAAATTTTACGTATATTATTAATATAAATACAAGTACCAAATGAGCAACAAATTCAATGAATCAAAAGGCCAGGAACTATCACAAATAATTGATTTTCAATGGCAAAACAAGTTTGGCGTAGATGCAGCCATCAGTGCCGTCAATGAACCTATTCTATCCGGAAGCATAAATCTCGGAGCAAGGAGTTTATTGGGCGGACTGAACCTTGAAGAGGCGGGCAGGATGATTACCTTATATCCAAATTTGAATGCAGGAAACGACCTTCTAAACGGAACAATTTCTCTAACGAGGCCAGTCACCCATTCTTTAAGCATTCCTTTTCCAGGCGCTGAAGCTTTTTACATTGGAAAAGGCTTGAGTATGATCTCAAGCCCCGAACTTTCAGCGACAAGCCAATTAACCCCATCTTTCACAAGTAGCGGCAATAAGCTTTCCACTTTGAACCTGCTTAACACTGATGGCGGTATTTCCTTAAGTATCCCAAAAACAGAGCTTTGGAAAAGCCATCTTAATGTAGATCCAGTAACCCGTGCTATAATGAGTAAAGGAAGTCAATCTGACTTGACCGGCAGCGTGGTCATTAATAGCCCTTTCAGGTTGACTGGTTATGACCCTGCAGGTCCCGTTGTCGTTTCTGCTTCCTATAAACCATACAGCGGATTAACCAGGTTTGATGCCTTCAATTTAGTATCACAAAAACCAGAGGTAATCGCAGAGGTTTGGAATAATCGAGCTAGCATAGGTATTAAAAACCCAAGCCTGTTCACCTCTCCGAACTTTCCCCAAATACTGGGTGAAAGCATCCGTGTGGCAAAAGATGGCAGCCTGTTCCTGCGTGCAGAAGCACCTATTGTTTACCAGCCACCTTCAACCAGTTCAAAGGTCAGGGTAAATTATGCGCTGGCTACAAGGCTCGGTAACATCAACCAAAGCATCAAGGAATCCTACATTAGTGCTGTAAGAATTTTAAATAGCCGTGATTACGAATATACCAGGTATATGTGCCTTTCCTTGCGCCAGGTGTTCGATTATTTTGTAAAACATCTGCCCAACAAAGCAGAGATGCTTGCATGGGCAAAAGATAAGCCTGAGTATTTTGTCTACAACCCGGACTGCGGAAAACTGATCGAAGACAGGATCAGTTCTATTGGCGTATATATGTTCCTGACCAAACACGTAAGCGGTTACCCCGATGGTAAAGAATTCAGGAAAGTTTTTGACAGCGTAAGTCCGGCTATTCATGCATTCAAGGTGATGTACAATTATGAGCAGGGTGTGGAAGTTTTAAAAAAATGTGAACAGATGATCACACTGATCCTGGATGCAAATGATGCACTCAACAATTAATCCCAAACAATATGAATACTTTTTTTATCCCTGATGAGGCGAGAGTAATGATGCAGGAGACCATGAAAAAAATCAGGGATAACCGTGATTGGTATTATGCCTGGATACAAAATGAAATCGAAGAAGCTATAAGCATGATCAATGCTTATGATAAGGTCTATGTGCTTGGATACCTGGGTGCACGATTGATACAAGCAAGCGCATCATTCGGTAATCAGTTTCTCGCAAATTATGATGGCCCGGACAAGGGCGAAATCGACGAAAACGAATTGCAACAGGAAGATGATCATATTGAAACGATACTTGAATACGCATTAAGTATTGCTACAGCATCTGCTAACGGTAATGCTACCATTCCAACAACAGAACAACTGAATGCTATCTATGAAAAACTGGGTGTAATTAAATCGAACATGATTTTTTTCGAGATGAGTGCGGATGTACCCAAAGACGGAAATGAATCCGACCAGTGGTTGCGTTTCAGTATCATGACAGATTCAATGAATGTGCGTGGTAACGGTTTTGAAATCCATGTTACAGAATTGTATAACGAACTTTTTGATCCGTTTGCCGGGTTCCTAGAAACAGGTTATGGCTTCACTCATCGTGACCTGTTACAGACTTTATTAAAGTTGGACGGTCTTGTGGGTTCTAAGATTGGCAATACGGACGGTGCGGCGCAGGGTCACAAACGGTTGCAGGAATTCATGGATGAAATGGGGAAAGACAAGGTGTTTGAAAACTGGCATAAAACAGGCAAGCATTTCATCCAGCAGTTTACTGAAGCCAATCCAGATCTTTATAACGAAGCCGATCCAGTTAGTGTATTAATGCACAAAATAAATTCTATTGAAAGTTACCCCACTATTTTCTGGGTGATCCCTAAAACCGATAAAGAAAAGAAGATCTTTGAAGCGCTCTCCCAGCAATTTGGTGACAACGGTGTATTCATGAAGCCGCCAAAATTCAAAGCCTTTCCTCTTAATGACACGTTGATTAAAGAAAAACCACTGGTAAAATACGCTGATAAATATTTTCATTTTTCTTCTACACTGGGTTTTCGAAACCTCTTCACAATAGTGGAATCGCTGATCTGCTCACAAAGCGAAGTCTTTTTTGATTCCATGTACCGCAACAATGACAACCCTTATGCAAGGGATAATTATATCGAGGCCAAAACAAGAAAATTGTTTGAACAGATGCTGCCGAAAGCTTCATGCTTCAGATCTGTCAAATATGATACTACCGAAGACCGGTTGGTTAAACACAATGAACTGGACCTGATCGTTATCGCAGACGAAACAGCCTACATTGTTGAAGTTAAAGCAGGCGAACTGAATATCAAGCATCGTAGGGGATATCTCAAGGGATTAAAATCAAAGCTGGATGAAACAATCAACAAAGGTTCTTTTCAATGTCACCGTGCCTTGCAGTATATAGAGGCAAATGAAGAACCTGAGTTTACCTATTCAGAGAGCGGCACCCGAAAATCGCTAAAGGTTGATAAGCAGAAAATCAAAAACTATTTTAAGATCGCAGTTACTTTTGAACAATTCTCTATTGTTTCAGCGCATCTCCAGCGCCTAATTGATGCAGGTATAATGGATGAGGAATATAAATGGAGTTGGATCGTATCCGTTTATGACCTGATGGTATTTGCAGAACTGATCACGAGCGAAAAGGACTTCAATGAATACCTCACTTACAGGCTTGGTATTTATGATACACCCAATGTAACTTTTGAGGATGAAACTGATGTATTAGGTTACTACTTTGAAGGTAATTTTCCTATTACAGAAATCAAAGAGAATCAACATATAACTATTACCGGGTTTAAAGATGAGATCGATGAATATTACACAAAAAAAGGCCTTGGTTACCCGGTTTTGAAAAAACCAGCGAAAAAATGGAATAAATAAATTGGCTGTTTAATATAACCCGAACGAAAATGCAAGAAAGCCAAAGATCAAATACCCAATTTTCAAGGCCCTGGCTTGAATGGGAGGCGATAGATTTCCCAATAAAAATCAATAACCTGAAGCTGGAGCGAAGTGAGCTTCTGTTACCTAATTCCGCTGTCATAGAAATTATCCGCAATGATGATTACAGGATAAGCGCAATATTTTATGGATACCTGCAGAATCGCGATGTTCTGGATCACGATAAATTTATAGGCGAAGGCAATATTGTTGAGGGGAATGTCATTACCGGAATAGATGAAAACGGGAATACTGTTTCTTTATGTGATACGCATTTTTTGAATTTACACACATCTTCAATCAGGACAGAAGAAGGATATTTTTATCAATCGAAACTGCTTATAGAAAAATGTATCATCAACTATCCTCAAAAGGAACAAGAATCCGAAAATCTACCATCAGAAACACATCATCTCGACTGGTTCATAACTGCTAATTCTAAGACCCGGTTTAAACAAAAGACGATCCGTAAAACTAAACACCCATATAAAATAAGGAAGGGAATTGATGCGTACGATGAATCATTGGATGACCCCAGAGCGGGCTACAGCAGCGCTTCAGACTATTTTGAGATAAGAACAAAAGATTTCAGATGTCTCGTGGCTGAGGTGCCTGATCTATATGTAAACGGCAATATTCAAGGAATCTGCATAGAATACCGGAAAGAGTGGATAAAAACAGTCACTGTCACACAAAAAGATGCGGTCAGGCAATTCATATCTTTTCTGCTCGGCTCGCCACTGATCCAGGTGGGATACAGCAAGCTGTCGGGCACCACTTTGATAGAATCCATGATGGTGCAATCTGTAACAAGGGTGCCACGCGATTATTCTGTTGTTGCAATGCCACCCATTCATTTTAACTATCAATACGATTGGGGTAATATAGAATGGCTTGCTGCACAGTTGTTTGATAGGTACCTTGAGCTAAATGAGCCATTGCAATTAAGCCATGTGATTTCCCGCTTTTTCTTTGCCCTAAAATCGCCACTTGGTTTGAACCTGCCTGTGATGGCAAGCGCATATGAAATACTGGCAAGTTCTTATTTAAAAAAGACAGGTCATTTCAATGACAGGTACATCAGTGATGAGGCGTTCCAGGAATTGATCGACAAAGAACTGAGAATCATCAAAGAAAAGTTTGGATCGATTGAAGGTGCTGAAAACATGCTCCGTAAAATCTCCGGCGCCAACACAAGAAATCCTTCAGAAAAAATTAACCTGTTTTTATCACTCGCTGGTATTATCACAGGCAAAACAGAAAAACAGGCCGTAGCCCTGCGCAACAAGATGGCTCATTCTGCCAGAGATTATACAGTGGAAGGCAATATCAGGAATGATCTTTTTCTCACCCGCGTTTACCAAGTTCTTTTCAACCGGACTATTCTGAAGTTATTGGGGTACACTGAATTTTATATCGATTATAGCCTGCGGGATGTGCGTGCCAAACACATTGACTTGCCGGCAGGTGAGACAAAGACAGAAAGGCAGGATAAAAAAACTAAATAAATATATAAAAAAGATCTGTTGAAACACCAGAACATAGATATCACCCGCTTTACCACACTTGAAGAGCTACACAACTTCGTAGAAGAAAACGCATTTCAACTTCAGCACAATTCTGATATTACTAATCTATACGTGCTATACCGGGGTCAAACAAAGGATGCAGAGGAAAAACAAAAAGCACAATGGGAGATCGAATGTTTTCTATTTCATATCGTGGGTGATAAGGTTTTCTCTTTTTCTTATTCCACAGGAAGTAGTATCGGGGAAATTGCCACCTATCCTTCACTGGATCAGTTTCAAAGAGATGCGTTTGACTATATTAGTTTACGTGCCCGAACAACAAAAAGTCCCCTGATACGAGCCAGGTATCACCACCTTTTATGGAAAGGCTTGCCCGGTATCAAGAACCGTGAACATGCGCTTGCAGCTATGCCCGATTACATTTCCTGCATACATGTCTATTACAACTTGTCTGTTACAGAGCAGGATACAGAGAATTATTTCCAGCTGGCGCGCATGTTTGAGATTATTGGGAGTCTATGTAATGAGGCAGGTAAAGGATATGAAGAATTGCGTACGCTTACAAAATTCATTTTGCTTGAAGCGACAGGAATTCCGTTTTATTGCAAGGATGGAATCATATCTGATATGATGAAATATCCCAAGATCTTTAAAGCAGCTGATTTTACCGGAACATTGAGTATATATGAAGAAGAATTAAAAAAGAAACGAACAAAGAGTGATGACTTTTTACAAACCACTACCTATCTCCCCCATGCAATAAAGGTATCTCAAAAAACAAAAGCTGATGTTACGCGCTGGTACGACGAAATTGGTTTTGCACAACTGCGCATAGCAGAAAAAGAAACAGCCGAGGACAGGAACTGGCTAAAACTCAATATGTATGTCAAAGCGATACAGGCATTCGGAAGGGCAGGCAACAAGCAAAAGAAAAAAGAAACCGAACAATTGTACGCTGCGCTAAAGCCAGCCGTCAAACTACCTGTGATCGACGTCACACCCAACAAGAAGATCATCAGCCAGATGGAGGTGTTTCACAAGCATGTGATCGCAAAAGCTGATGCTATTCTGCAGGAAGATCCAGGATATATTTATGCTTTTATTTCAGAAGGATCTTTTTTTCCAAAATATCAGGATGTGGTGGATGCGTCGAAGAATACGCTAAGTTCGATGGCTTTCGTAACTACTGTTCTCTTTGACAGGCAAAAAAACATTGCGCGTTCGGGAGAAGATGACGTGGAAAGCATCCAGTTCCAGCGCTTTTATGCATTGTACATTAATCAAAATGCCTCCCTGTTTTTACATTCAGTTTTTATAAAAGGTATAAGTACCGGTCACCTGAATTATCATAACCTTATCAGCTTCCTGAAAGATCATTCATGGGTCGGAAAGCCGCGGGAGCATATGGATCTCGGCGGGCAAGTACAGCAAACCAACTGGCTCGCATTATTAGCACCCTCGATCGTTGAATTCTTTTCGCAGGTCCAGGCTGGCACTTCCTCAAAATACTACCAACCTTCTTTTGTTTTATGTATAGACAGCCTGGCGCTCAAACTGGAAGGTTTGTTACGGGATTTTTGCGAGCGCATTAATATTGGGACAAGCATTGGGCGCCCAAAAAGCATGCAGGAAATGCATATCAGTGATTTGCTGGATAACACTGAACTGAAACAATATTTCGATGAGGACGATATGCTTTTTTTTAGATTTCTGCTGACAAGTGATGGCCCGAATGTGCGCAACAATGTGGCACATTGCTTTTACGATGCTTCTGATTATTCGGTAAACATGATGCTGCTTTTAATCGCGGCACTACTGCGCATTGCAAAATATACAGTTGGGGAAGAGAAATGATCTTTGTCTTGTCCTAAAATGACAGGACCGCGCGAACGCCGTTGAATACAGAAGACAACTGATGAACGAAAGAAGATTACCTTCATTTTGCTTCAGAAAAGCCCGGAAGTTAAATGGTATATATAAGTCCTTCCTAAAATTTGGGCAGGAATGCATGTTGCTTTTAGCAAATGATGAATTAACTGGTGATCTATTTAAGAATCCCGTACAGAAAAGTTTTTATTATCAGAAATGTATTCCCTGAAGTTCTTTTTAAATTATAGCAAAATGAAAAAGGAAACAGCGAAACTCCAGATTGTAAATCCCAATGCAGCCGGGATAGACATAGGAGGTAAATCTTACATGGTTGCAGTTGATCAAGAAAAAGAAAACGTTCGGGAATTTGGAGTCTACACAAAAGATCATGAAAAGATGATAGGCTTTCTAAGATCTTACGGCGTTAAAACTATTGCGATGGAAAGCACTGGAAGCTATTGGCAGACCTTATTTAGTTCATTGCAGGCTGCAGGTTTTGAAGTCATTTTAGTCTGTGGATCACAAACCAAGAATGTGAAAGGAAAAAAGACCGACGTTCTGGATTGCATGTGGATACAGAAACTTCATTCTCTGGGATTATTGTCCGGCAGTTTTCTTTTAAATGATATGTTACAGGAATTACGAACTTATTATTTTCATCGACAGCATTTGATTGAACAAAAGGTTTCTTATGGCAATAAGATGGAGAAGAGCCTTCGGTTAATGAATGTTAGATTAGATGTGGTGCTACGAGATGTTACTGGAAAATCAGGCTTATCAATTATTCAGGCGATATTGAATGGCGAAAGAGATGTCAGGCAGCTTGCAGTTTTGGCTGACATACGAGTAAAAAAATCATCTGAGGAGATTGCTGACTCATTACAAGGTAACTGGCGTTCGGAATTATTATTTGAATTGCAAGCATGTTTCAATTTTTATAAGTATTACGAACAGGCGTTATCGGAATGTGATAAAGTTATCGAAAGGAAACTAACCGACTATGTACCAACTCTTGAGTCGGCACCTGAAATAAAGAGCAAGAGCGGGAGGAAAAAGAAGCAATCCAGTAAGAACTCTCCGAATTTTGAAATCTCAAAATTTGCTTTTAATTACTTCAGAACTGATTTGTTTGCTATCCCTGGCATAAGCCATGCAACCGTTCTCTGCTTGATGACAAATGTTGGGAATGATATTCATAAATTTCCAAACGCAAAAAGTTTTGCATCCTGGCTGCGTCTCGTACCTAATAATAAAATCAGCGGCGGTAAGATCATTAGTAGCAAAAGCCCGTCTGGCAAAAATCATTTGGCTGTGGCATTGCGCCAAGCTGCTAATTCCATCGGAAATCAAAAGGATCATCCATTAACGCCGTTCTTTAAACGAATTGCATACCGCAAAGGAAGGATATCTGCAATAACAGCGACGGCGAGGAAGTTAGCCATAATCATATGGAACATGATCACTAAGTCCCAACCGTTTCGTTCTGAGTCTATTGAAAAGAATATTGAATCTCATAAGCAAATGATATTGAAGAATATTGAAAGGCGAATTGGTTCATTGCATCTCGATCAAGATGAATTACAGAAGTTGTTTTCAAGAACTTCATTATTAACCAATTAGGAAGTGGTTGTACAGAAATATCTTTATAGCTCTCTTGTTATACTTTCATTTTTTTCATGCCCTATCACTTATTGATAGTCTTGTGTAAATACCCTTCTTCAGCGCATCCTTGGTCTTGACATGCTCATGCAAGCAAAAGTTATGGAAAAAGTATTCTATTAATACTTTTTTCTGCCTCCAAAGGATCGAAGGGCAATATGGAAATAAATGCTGTCAGCTGAATCAGTATTTCCTCTTTTGTCAAGACTTCCATTGTACTTATATATCCCTGTTCAATTAAATACTGTTCGAGTTCATCGGTTTTGTTGTTTCTGAATCCCGAAACACCGCCGGTACGCAATGATTCGATGAGTTTTTGCGGATTTCTTTGCAGCTGGTATAATTTAGCGGTTACGGAATCAATATAATTAGGTGAAACTGATCCAGAAGATTCGAGGATCCCGCGGTCGATCGGGCATGATCTTCCCTGCCTATATAGTTCTTGGAAGCGGGATAGGAATTTTATTTTTTTCTGCATTGTTATATGTACAGCATCATCTAAGCCTTCGATCTCCCCCCCATTTTTCAAGAAACTGTTTAGCTGCCCAGACACACTGATGCCTTTGACAAGACACTTGTGCAAAAGCATATTATCATCAATTAGATACCAAAGATGTAGTTGCTCCAATTCTTCTGAAATGAAGTCGAAGACAGATACGTTTAATACCTTTCCATAGCTTTCGTGATCATTATCTGCAGGCTCAGCGATATTTAATGAAAATTTCAGTGGATCCAGTTCAATATCTTGAAGTTGGATAAATGTATCACCTTGCATACTACTTATATCCTTTATTTCGTACGGAATAGTCCCATCTTTGTCCAAGTAGGTTTTCCATTTGTTCACTTCGTCTGCTTGCGCGGTAAAATAGAATATTTGCCGACCATCTTTACTGATCTCAGCTAATGCTTCTATAACTGCAGCTGCTCTTATATCATCGCTGTTAGCAAGCAGCTCATCTGCTAAAATGGGTAGTTTAATAGCAGCTTCCTGCGTTTCGATAAATGCCAGCCGAACGGATATTAACAGCTGTATCCGTGTACCTGTTGACAATGCGTTAAGGTCTTGACCTATTTTTGCTGTTGTATCATAAGCTATGAATGATGGCAATGTTTTCTCTTCGAGCCTTAACTCGTACCTCCCCTTAGTAATCCGGTTAAAAATCTCGTTGGCTCGTTTAAATACCTTGGGTCGGTTTTTTTCCCTAGTCTCTTTTTTTAACTGCTCGATAATTAGTTTTCCCGTGATTGACGACAAGTTGCTTTTATACAGGTCGGCTAATTTCTCTAAACGTTCATCTTTATTGCGTAACGCCAATTCAAGATCATTACCTTCTTTTTCCCTCTTGATATTTGCTTCAATCGTGATGATTTCGTTGTTTGTTTCGTAAAATGTTTCCGATTCCGCTTTATACTGAACAGCCCTGCTGTTTGCCTGATCCAACATAAGCGTTGTTAACTCACCCTGTTTATCAGTGAACAAAGAATGGCTTTTCACTAATAATTCCTTTTCGGACAATAATCTTGCAGCAACTGTTTTATTTTCAACAGTGGCCTTATATGCTTCCAATTGACTAAGAAGTTGCCTGATTTCATCTTTTTGTCCCGGTTCAATTTTCAGTTTTTCATAGAGCCTTTTAATTTTTTCGGATACAGCTTGCTTTTTCTCAGTGTTATCCAGAATTATTTTCTGCTGCCTTGTTACTTCTTCACTTGCTTTTTTACGTAGATCTTCCTGCGCCTTTAATTTTCTAACCAGGCTACTGGCCGTTGCAGCGTCAACCGCTTTTTCAATACTATATCCCGTGAGTAAAAGATTTATTCTTCCAAGGATATTACTTCGTTGCTCGTTCAGTTCTTCATTCTCCGCCTTTAGTGATTCTAATTCGGCGATGCCAGTTTCCCATTCAATTACATGCGTTAGAAACCAATGAAGTCCCGAAAAGTGTTTCAAATCTTCTTGCGGAAGCGCAGGTATTTCTTTAAGTTTTCCTATCCATCGGTCACGTTCGCCAATGTACTCGGACAGACGCTTGCTGATGGGATCAAGTTCTGAATTGAGCGTAGCAATGCGTTGTACATGCTGTTCCTGCAATCGTGCGTTGTATAACTCGTCATTTAGCTGGTTAATTTTATCAATAACAGCGGACTGAGTCCATTCTGCAGGTTGGGGGAGCCCGGTTCTTATACAGTCGTTTTCGCGGACATTGCTTTTTTCCCCTTTCCTGTTCTTAGAAATATACGATATCAAAAAGACAATTACAGCTATGCCAAATAAACCCAGCCAACCAAACAAATAAGTAATTATAATTGCAACAATACTAACGGCTGCAAGAATAAATACCCAAGTCTTTGATATTCCGAATGATGTATTGTTTTGCTCCTGCAGCCAATAGGATAATGAACGAATTGCATCGATAAGGGATGAAGTTTTGGGCAAATTTAATACCAATCCCTTTTCTACTTCTCTGATTTCCGTTTCAATAAATTTCTTTTCACTTAAAAGCGAGTGCGCCGTTTGGAAGAACTCATTAAGCATGCTCAACTTTTGCAGGTCCAATGGTTCCCACTCTGAACTCTCCAAATTTCTGTCTATCGCTTTTAGCGAGCTATCTACTTTTTGGGTGCACCCTCTAATTTTTACAGCCAAGTCGTTTATGCTTCGCTCAAGACTATTTATACGTTCCACTCTTTGATCTAACTCCGACAATACTTCCTGAATATTTTCCTCTGAAATATTTATTTGCGAAACAATTGATTCATTTGTTTCTTTTTCCTTCGTGCTGATTATTATAATACGTTCTATATTTTCGAGTTCCTTTTCCAGTTCTTCCACAGAAACATATTCATCACCGGTAGTATAAGCAAGAATTGGTGGGAATTCGTCAAACTCTTTTTCTGCTTGCCTGGAATTGAATTGCGCTTCGAGGTAATTAATTACCAATTCGTAGAAGTGATACAGGTCACCGGCAGATTGTGCTTTTTCTTTTGTCTGATATAAATTGTCCAGTTTATCGACATCTTTTTTTAGAACTTTCTGCTTCTGTAATATCTCCCTATAAACCTTTTCCGCGTTGTCAAAATCCCTGAATTCCGGAGCTGCCTTCGATTTAATATTATCCGAATATCTCAACAGTTCCTGAACATGCTCAAGGTCATAACCACCTATCGATTCCTTTAGAATTTTTCTTGCCAGATTTTTATCATCCTCTAAAACCAAGTCATGCAACGCAAGTGAATATCGATTACGTTCTTCTGAGGGTGGTATTTGATTCAATTCATCATTGACTCCATTTTTCTGAAGAATAATACTTTTAAAATCAATTTTTCTTTCCCACCCTACTGTCTCAACCAGAAATGAACATTCCAATTGAATCCCGTCTGTTTGATCTGGCCATATAACCTGCTGGATCATTCTTGCGATCGAGCTTTTGCCCGATCCGTTAGGCCCAACAACGATGTTTATACCCGGTGAAAGAGTACTCAATGTTTCCAATCCTCTAGGAAACCCCGGCATTTTGCCAATAGATATTTCTTTAATTATAAGGGATGGCTTTTCCATTTAATTACTCTGTTTTTGTTGCGCAATCAATTCTCCGAGCAACCTATTGCACTCAGCCAGAATATATTCTTTGGCTTCGGCATCAGTGTTTCCCCCATCTTTGCCAGGAACATACAACGGTTGATAAACAGCAGTAGTACTTAATATATGCTGCTTGTGTTTCCACTGGATCAACAGTTCATCGAGAAAAGATGTAGTCTGATCTTTTTCAAGGGCAATGATTGAGCGCGCGAGAACACCTGCGGGTGATTCTTGAATAGAAAGTTCTTCAAGGTTCCTGACAAATGGTTGTAGGCTACTAGAGATAGACCTGACTAATATGATGGTACCAGATTCGGTTTGCTGTGAGTAGTCTTTCACGATAAGACCTGCCCAAAGTTCCGCATCTTTTATTTTTGCACACTTGCCCAGCATAGAAATATCATACACCAAATAAGTGACTTCCGATAACTCCTCATTTTTGGCAGCGGCATCCTGAACAATTCCTGAAATCAATCTTTCACGTAGTTCTGCCTCCGTTTCTATGTCTGTAAAATCTATAGTCAATCTTTCGTAACGAACAGGCGACATCGGAACCGGATGAATAGAAATGTCGTTATGATCGATAGTGACCAACAGTGGCCCATGTATTCCCTGCTCTTTGGAACTCATCGCCTGCGGTGATCCCGGATACCATATGGAAGGATTCAGATTTTTGATTTCGGCAGGCTTGTGAATGTGCCCCAAAATCCAAACGCTCACGTCGCTTCGCAGAAGATTAGAAATCTGCAATGGTGCATATTTGCTTTCTGCATTATCCAAATCACCGTGAAGTAACCCGATGGTGACATGATTTGGATCCAGGTTAATTCCAGTGAACGTCAAAAGTGGATCTTCTGCAACATATTGGTTGGGGAAAGACCAACCGACAAATTGAATTGTCCGTGTTTCTTTTGAAAAGGTTATCATTTCCCACGTTCCGTTATTGCCCAATAAATGAACATGATCGTTTTTTGAAGTGTTCACGATTTGAGACAGCACATCAAAGTCATGATTGCCTGAAACAAGATAGACAGTTATGCCCGCTTTTTTCAATAGGTCAAATCCTGACTGCAATGGGCCTATGGCTTCAAAAAATCGGTTGTCGCGATCTATGATATCACCACACAGAATAACTATATCAATATTGTTTGCAATGGCCCAATTGATCATCCTTAGCCACGTGTATTTGGTAGATGTAACTTCAGACCGCTCTGGAACGCTGGAAGAAGTTCTTCCAAGATGAAGGTCTGCCGTTGCCAATATCTTAATAGCCATTGCTGCGGAATTGTCATTTATATAGATAAATTGCAAAAAGCATGATTCACTCCGTTGATTATTGGCTTTCGCAAATACAGGGAGCTTCGAGTATAGGGGCTTCGAGGGAATCTAAATATAGGAATTTTCGTTTGAAACGAAAGAAACTCCATTTGTTTGTTATCAAGGCATCTTATTGAGCTGTTATTGGCAGTTTTCCACTTAAAAAAAACATATCAGTTGCAATCGTAGATTTATTTGTTTTTGCATAATTCATTGTGCTCTCAATCTTTTCATGCCCCATCATTTCTTTTATAGTTGTAATTGGAACTCCTTGTTCAAGAGTAACGGTTGTGGCAAACGTATGCCTGGCCATATAAAAGTTTAATGGCATACCGAGTTCACATATTTCGGCTATCATTTTAAGTCCTTTATTAAGTTCTTGATTAACAACTTTTGGAAAACATGTTTGTTGTGCTGTCGCGTTTTTAGAGGGAGCATGCTTGCTAAGAAGTTCTATCGCCGGAATAAGCAGCGGTACATTAGCGGTGATTATACTTTTCCCGCGTACATATTTCATCCATGTTACTTGGTTAGAATCAGAATAGATCTGGTGCGGCTTCAAATTCTGCAAGTCGGTCGGTGCGATTCCGGTATAGCAGCTAAACAGAAACAAATCGCGAACAAGTTCTAGCATGCGATCGGAAAATTTTTTCTCCTCCAGTAAACGTATTTGTGACCACGTTAAAACTTTGCTTTCATAACGTTTCTTTCTGACCTTGAAAGTGGCAAAAACATTCCGCTCAATATATTCCATCTCATAAGCCCATTTGATAATCTTTATACGTTCTATATGTTTCATACATCCATTAGTGGTACACGGATCATTGGATTTAATTGGCGTAGTGAGAATATATGTTTTGAGCTTATCAAGAAATGAATGTGTCAAAAGTTTTAAAGGAATGTCACCCGATCGGAATTGTTGTTTGCAAAAAGCTTCGATGTAAAATCTTGTAGCACCATAATTTTTCATAGTTCCATGCGACAGTTCACTCCTATATTTTTCGATAGCTTTATCCGTTAATTGTAAAAGCGTCATGCCGGATGAATCTTTTCTTAAATAAATATTTTTGATTCTTTCAACAGTAACCGCGACGTCTTGCAACTTAAGATCAAGATAAATAGAGAGTAGCTTAAACTTGATTGATTCCAGGTAAATTACGAACTTGATTAAATAGTCTGATTGCTGTTTGGGTCGTCCCTTTTTTGCATCCCAGTCTTGCTTTTTTATTCCTTTTTCTATACAGATTTCTTTACTGTTTTGTCCTTTAATTTTTATGCAACAATAGATATCACACTCTCTAAAATTGATCCGGTTTTTGCGCGCTGAAAAGAGAATGGTAATCGGATGATAAGTGTTCATTGGAGATGTTTTTGAACTTGAAAAAATGATTGATAACGCTATCAATTTGTGTCAAAAACAGAATCCATTTTTTTTAAAAAAGCGGCCCCGATAAGAGGATTCGAAACATATGTTGTAACTAATTGATTTTAAATAGATTATAATCACGCCGTAGAACAAACTCAAGTAGTAACTCATGTCTAATTTGACAGATTTTGACATATGCCATACAACCTGTTCAATGAATTTTGTCAATTTACACTATAATACATTGATTATCAATATGTAATGTGTTCATCTATGTGCTCGTAAAATACGCAAAAAAACATGTTCGAATCCTTTAAAAAGGTGGTTTTGGGGTAACAAAAAACCCTGTAAATGCTTGATTTACAGGGTTTTATTTGTTAACAAAATGTTAAAGTCGGGAAGACAGGATTCGAACCTGCGACCCCCTGGTCCCAAACCAGGTGCGCTACCGGCCTGCGCTACTTCCCGGGCCAGACTTGAGAGCTATTCTCAAATCAGGGACGCAAAAGTATTGTTTTAGATCCTATCGACAAAAATTATTGCAAAAAAACATTCCATTAATCAGCACTTATAGCCAGAAAAGTATATATCCTTCTGCGGGTTATTCAAATACAGTCATCCGCATTGGTGCCGGCTGTCGTTTTGTAAAAAGGCTTTATAAAGTATGCAGTATGATCGCCACTGCATGCGAATACCATTCAATCATTGCCTGTGTGGCAAGTTGTTGCAAATGAAAACTCCCCTTTCCAGGTTATTACCTGTGGCCTTGAAACAGGTACCCGTTTCGTGCCGGCACTGTTCAGGCTGAAGGGCATGGTACGGGAACCAAGGCTCTTTACCTTCCGTTGTTTGCCATTATGGTAAATTAATTCGCTTTTTTGCGGTGTTGCTCACCGATTTCAAAGCCAGCATATAAACTATTTTAATAAATTTGGGAAGATTTCAGGTTCCTTTTTATTTAAATTGGCTATATGAAAGTGCTCATCGAAAAACTACCGCTTTCCGAAAACCATTCGTTTGTGGCAAGAACACACCGTACTCCCAACTTTGAAGTTCCCTGGCACCAGCATACTGAACTGGAACTGATCCTTTTTACTGAAGGAGCGGGATTGAGTTTTATTGGGAATTATATAGGCCGGTTTGAGGTAGATGATATTTTCTTTTTAGGTTCGAATCTTCCCCATACATTTCAAAAGAGTGGCGACATGTTTACAAGCGCTGTTGTGGTGCAATTCCGAGAGGATTTCTGGGGCGATGAATTATTAAACTTACCTGAAAGTAAATCCATTCTCCGCCTGATCAATACTTCTTTGCAAGGTTTAAAAGTGCACGGCACCAGTAAAGCGCTACTCAAACCATTGATCCAATCATTGGAAAAAGAAACAGGGTTTAAAAGAATTATGTTGTTGTGTGAGTGTCTTCATATGCTGGCAGAAAGAAAGGAATTTACGGCCTTATCTACCCAGGAAGTAAAAGACCTGAATAAAAAGAACAGGGAGCGGATCGACCATGTTTTTCAGTTTACCATGGATCATTTCAACAGGTCTATTTCTCTTGCAGAAGTAGCCGGTGTTGCCGGGCTGAGCATTCCGGCATTCTGTAATTATTTCAAAAAAAGCACCAAAAAGAAATATATCGACTTTTTAAATGAGATCAGGATCGGTTTTGCCAGTAAACTGCTTATTGATACCAAAGACAGTATCACCAACATTTCTTATGAAAGCGGATTCAATACACTGGCTCATTTTAACCGGCAGTTCTTCAGGATCAGGGGTATGACACCTTCCAAATTCAGAAAGGAGTTTTTAAAAGCAGATTTTGCCGGCTATAACATCTCGCTTGAAAACAGGCAGATCGCAGAAGCCGAAGCCATTCGTCCTACTTATTTTGCTGCTGGTCGAGCAGTTTGATAAAGTATCCGCCAACCACACTCCTTGCCTGAAAGCCTACCATCTTTCCATTGGTTGTTTCATGCCAATCGCTCAAAGGCACCCGTACAGGTGTTTCTGTTGCAAACTTGTAAATAGGTTGCACCAGGGCTTTAAAATCTTCCGGGTTATTTGCCAGGGTAGCCGTCCACATCACCCAGTCTGATTTTGTGTAACTTCTCCTGCTATCTAATGGCAGACCATAGCTTTTCTGTTGGGTAAGGTAGTATTTCACTTCCTTCTCATACACTTCTTTCGGGAATAAATGAAAGCCCAATATCTTATCCCATACCATATTGTATTTCTGGCTCCAGGTGTGCCTATTATCGAAGGTTAATGCATAATGATCCCCTGCATTCGCCAACTGCATCCACCTGGGTACCATGGCTTCTGCGCTGTCCCAGTATTTTTTTGCCTCTGCTGTGTATCCTAATTGTCGGGCCAGGCTGGCATAACTGGCTATTCCCATGATAGCTTTGATAGACAGATTAGCATTACGCGCAAGGTGGCCTGCGAAATCGTCTGTACATAATTGGTTAGCCGGATCAAATCCTTCTTTTAACAAATAAGCTGCCCAGGTGGACAAGGTTTGCCAGTGTTTGCGGGCATACCCGGCATTTCCTTCCGCCCTGGCAATAGCTGCAGTGAGGATGAGCATGTTCCCGCTTTCCTCCACCGGCATACCTTCGCCATATACCTGCCCGTTGGCAAGCGGATAAGTTCCCAGGTCATGCGCCGCGAATGGTTGCGTGTATTTCCCGCTTTCGCTGAAATAAAAAATACCGTTCAGCATCCCTTTTAAAAGTTCCGGGTTATACACTAAGAACAAAGGTGCTGAAGGATAGGTTACATCTACTGTATTGATACAACCATTGCTGAAATTTTCCTTTGACAAAAACAGGATATCACCCGCCGGACTTTTCACTAATTTATGCGCAGCAATGCTTTGGCGATACGCGAGTTCACAGAGTTGTGCATAGGTTTCTCCCCCGGCTGCCGCTGCATCGTTATGTAATTGTTTATTGAATGTTGCACATTGTACCATGATCTGTTCATAATCTTCAAAAGCCCGGGAAAGTTCTGTTTCAATAGTTGCATCCGTTGCATTTTTCCACCAGGCTTTCAGGTTTTGCTGAAAATACTGGATCGCATACAGGTCATCATAACCAACCAGTACAGTTTGTTCCTTAGCAGCATTACCCACTTTTCCAAATGATAAAACCGTGTTCAGCACCAGGTTTTTACCAGTCTTCGCAGTACTCTGAAAATGTTTCTTCTCAAAAGAGGATACTGCTGTTTCCGAAGCAGTAATATATTGAGCAGCGCCGGAAGCTTTTGGTACTGCTACATATACATAACCCCAGTCAATACGCAGGTCATCGCCTTTCTTTTGCAGAACTGGCTGCTCCTGCGTTCCTGCTTTTAAAATAGATAGTGCATTATAATTGTATTGTTGTGCTGCAACTTCCTGGGAAGGCACATTAACGGCTATATTGGAGGAGGCGCCAAAATAGACTTCCACATCGTGCGTTTTTCCATCTCTGGCCTGTACCTGATAGCTCAGGTAAGACACCGGCCGGGAAAGCAGGTCAAGGTTGTTCAGCAAAAGCGGGGATGTAAATGTCAGGTTTAAGTTAACGCCCCCTGCGGTGAAATGGTATTTTGTCTGTGTGGCCGTAACGGACACTGCATTTTGTTTTGCCAATAAAATATTTTTCTCCGCCTGCACCGGTGGCTCCTCTGCCAGGCCGGCATCTAAGAATTGCCCGCCGGCAGTATTGGCAATATGAATGGCCAGCACATTGGAACCTTTCTTCACTTTGTTTTTATTGATAGGTATATAGATAAACTTGGTTGTCCATCCTTTGGTTTCGTACACTTTTTCTCCGTTCAGGTATACTTCAATATTATCATCATGATACAGCTTCAGGTATAATTGATTCAGATCAATCTTAGAAAGTGTAAAGCTTCTCCTTACCCATAAATCTTTACTGTGCCAGGGTGTGTGTACACCGGATCTGTTATCACCAAAGGGAGCTTTACCTGTTTTCCAATCTCCATCATCAAAAGAAACACTCATCCATGTTGCCGAAGGAGTTGACTCAGTATATTTTGTTTCATAAGCTGCTTCCTCTGAAGTGGGTAATACGGTTTGATACGTATGACTTTTATTACCCATAAAACGATACGTTTTCCCGTCTACTTTGATCAGGCCCAGCAATGGCTGTTCCGCACCTGTCCAGTGACGGGTAACTGTACTGCTCAGTGTGTCTGAGAAAGACCAGATACTGAAGTAGGGATCGTGTGTGATCAGCGGGTAGGCCGGGGCTTTACCCATCTGAGCCAGCAGGTTCAATTGAATCAGGAAAGAAAGGAAAAAGAATATTTTTTTCATAGCCACTTATTTTAGTAAGTCAGTTTTATAAAAAGGGGGGAAACAGAAATATATGCGGGGTTGATGGCACATCATGAAGGTACTCATTTTTGTCAGTCAAAACCGGCGGGGAGATTAGACGCTCCAATATTGATTTTGAAGGAATAGCCTGATGAGCATAAAAAATTAAACCCAGCATAATTTATGATTTGCTGGGTTTTAAGGCATACACTGGCGGTGAGGGCGGGATTCGAACCCGCGGTACAGTTTAACCCGTACGGCAGTTTAGCAAACTACTGATTTCAGCCACTCATCCACCTCACCGGGCTGATAGAGCCATCCCTTTCTTTTCAGAGAGGGCTGCAAAAATAGGGAGAGCGGATTTAATATCCAAATTCCCTTCTTACATTGCTGCTAATTGTACTTTCTGTGTAAGTTCCATCACATTCTCACGGAAAATGGAGTCTGTATCCATCAGGTCCTTTACGGTCTGGCAGGAATGTATCACAGTGGTGTGATCGCGGCCCCCAAAATGTTCACCGATGGTTTTGAGTGAGTTTTTAGTAAAAGCTTTTGCCAGGTACATGGTGATCTGGCGTGCCTGAACAATTTCCCGTTTGCGGGTCTTTTGTAATAATTTATCGTAAGGCACATCAAAGTATTCGCATACCATTTTCTGAATGGCGTCGATAGTGATTTCTTTACTGCTGGTTTTAACAAAATTGCGCAGTACCTTCTTAGCCAGTTCCACATCAATATCTTTTTTATTGAGGGATGACTGTGCCAGTAATGAGATCAATGCACCTTCCAGTTCGCGTACATTTGTGTTGATATTATACGCTACATATTTCACCACTTCCTTGGGCATGTCCAACCCATCATTCTTCATCTTATTTTCCAGTATCTCAATCCGTGTTTCATAGTCAGGGACCTGCAGGTCGGCGCTCAGTCCCCACCGGAACCTGCTCAATAATCTTTCCTGCAAACCATCCAAATCCTTAGGCGGCTTATCTGATGTCAATACGAGTTGCTTACCGCTCTGGTGCAGGTGGTTAAAGATGGCAAAAAATGCATCCTGGCTTTTTTCAGCCCGGCTGAAAAACTGCACATCATCAATGATCAAAACATCTATTAACTGATAGAAATGAATAAAATCATTAATGGCATTATTACGGCTATGGTCCTGGAACTGGTTAATGAATTTTTCACTGCTTACATAGAGCACCACTTTACCCGGGTGCATTCTTTTTACATCGTTGCCGATAGACTGTGCAAGGTGCGTTTTTCCCAATCCCACACCGCCATAGATAACCAATGGATTAAAAGAATTGGCGCCAGGTTTTTCGGCTACCGTTTTACCCGCCCTGCGTGCCACCCGGTTGCAATCACCCTCGATAAAAGAATCAAAAGTGTACATGTGGTTCAGTTGCGGGTCTATCTGCATTTTCTTTAAACCAGGAATAACAAAGGGGTTCTTCACAGGGTTGTCTATCACCAGCGGGAAACTCATCTCATTGTTATTATAGGTTTTCATATTGCTGGCCGGAACATCCATAGAACCATTACGTCCATTGGTGTTGCCACTGTCAACCATGATGCGGTATTCAAGCCTTGCCTCTTTGCCTAACTCCCTTTTTAATGTTTTAGCCAGCAGGTTCACATAATGCTCTTCTAAGTATTCATAGAAGAACTGGCTGGGCACTTGTATCATTAAAATATTGCCCTTCAGTTCTACCGGATTAATTGGTTCAAACCATGTTTTAAAATGTTGCCATTCTTCAAGTTATCTATTTTTTTCCACATGTGGATAAGTAAAAAATAAATTGGGGATGCGAATATGTAGACTTTATGTTGAAAAAAAAATTTTTTATTCCCTTGTTTTTTCCACTTGAACCACAGTATGGCACTTTCCGATATTTTAATCCGCCCGTTTGGTCCTGCCTCAACACACCCGTTCATTTTCAGGAGATTGTTTATGCCTGTTTTATGCCTGGCTTGCACGGCTGCTAAAAACTGCAAAGAGTAAGGTACAATAATTAATGACAGAAAGGTTGATATTTTTTTTGAAACTGCAGCATATTTTAATACTACTTTTGGGGTTCTTCAAATCATGAATCATGTCTTACGAAATTACAGGTAAACTGGTAGCTAAATTCGATATCGTACAACGTACGGAAACATTCAAAACCCGTGAATTTGTAATCGAAAAATCAGAAGATATTGGCGGCAGAGTGATTACCAATTATGTTAAGTTCCAATGCGTGCAGGATAAAACTGCCATGCCCGACAGGTTCAACCTGGGCGACGAGGTTAAAGTGCAGTTCAACATCAAAGGTACCAAATGGGTAAAGGATGGCAGGGAAAATTATATTACCAACCTTGATGCCTGGAGAATGGAAACCTTAAAAATAGGTCAGGATGCAGGCAGTGATATCAATTATAATGATATGCCACCACCTGCGGAGATTGTGGACGACCTTCCTTTCTAATTTTCTATTGTAACCAGGGAAATGCTTTTTAGGATAACCACCTAACAGTATGCAAAAAGATATCACTTTAAAAATCACCCCTTCCGAGGCCGCTGATCACACTGCTGTGCATCATTTTATTGCACAGGTGGCGGGCAGGCCTCTAGCGGCTATCACCGGGTTCCACCTGCTAAAACACTCCATTGACGCAAGAAGCAGCAAACAGGTATGGATTAACCTGAGCGTCAGGGCTTTTATCGATGAACCCTTTCACAAAAGGGAAATTGAAACGGTCCAGTTTAAAGACGTTAGCCATGCTTCCCGGAAAGTGATAATTGTAGGCGCAGGTCCTGCGGGACTTTTCGCTGCCCTTAAATTATTGGAGGAAGGCATCCAGCCAATCATTGTAGAGAGGGGTAAAGATGTACGGGCGCGGAGAAGAGACCTGGCCATCCTGAACAAAGAAGGAATCGTGAACCCCGAAAGCAACTACTGCTTTGGTGAGGGCGGTGCAGGCACATACAGTGACGGCAAGTTATATACCAGAAGCAGTAAGCGTGGAAACATCAATCGAATCCTTCAGCTCTTTGCCCAGTTCGGCGCAGAAGAATCTGTACTATATGAAGCGCATCCGCATATCGGTACCAACAAACTGCCGCAAATCATTACCTCCATCAGGCAACTGGTGACCGATACCGGCGGCATCTTTCTGTTCGAGAAAAAAGTAACAGATTTTATTATTCACCACAATGAACTTAAAGGCGTTACCACTGCCGATGGCGATCAGCTGCTGGCCGACAGCATTATACTGGCAACCGGTCATTCCGCCCGGGATATTTTTGCACTTCTGCATCGTAAAAACATACTGGCAGAAGCAAAGCCATTCGCCCTGGGCGTTCGTATTGAACATCCCCAGGCACTGATCGATTCCATACAATACCACTGCCCTGTCCGTGATCCTTTCTTACCACCTGCATCCTATGGCGTGGTTGAACAGGTAAATGGCAGAGGTGTCTTTAGCTTTTGCATGTGTCCCGGTGGTATTATTGCCCCGGCAAGTACCAATCATGCAGAACTGGTTGTAAATGGCTGGAGCCCCAGTAAACGAAACAATCCATATGCTAACAGTGGTATGGTGGTACAAGTTGAGGTTGCAGATGCGGCAAAATATTTTGGCAGGGACAACAATGATCCGCTCTTACTGATGCAATTCCAGGAAGCGGTAGAAAGAAAGGCTTTTGAAGCCGGTGGCGGGAAATTTACAGCACCTGCACAGCGTATGGTTGATTTCTGCAGCAATAAAGTATCTGCCAACCTGCCAGCATGCAGTTACCTGCCGGGGATCAATCCTGTTGATATGAACGCCGTACTACCTCCTTTCATCTACAAAAGTTTACAGGAAGGGTTGAAAGCATTCGGCAAAAGAATGAAGGGTTATTATACCAATGAAGCAATTGTAGTGGCTACGGAAAGCCGGACATCTTCTCCTGTTCGCATCCCAAGGGATGTACAAACATTTGAGCACCCGCAGATTAAAAACTTATACCCCTGCGGTGAGGGAGCCGGCTACGCCGGAGGTATTGTAAGCGCTGCCATAGATGGAGAAAAAGTAGCAGAAAAGATCCTTTTAAAACTCCGGAAATAACAAGGAGAGGTAGATACCTCTCCCGCCCAAATGTTAATCAACGATAAGAAAAACTGTCTTATTGCATAGGATTAAAAGAATACGATCAAGAGAGTCAGAGATAGCGTATCATTTTCCCCCCGGAAATAACCGCTATCTCTTGTTGCAGAAACGACTGTTTCACAGTTAGCTGCTGCCTCCCTTTGTGAAGCAAACATACTATACGGCAAAAGCCCCTCCTACGTGAAAAATCCCCATTTTTACGGGAAAAATACCCGGTGGAGAGTACATCATGCAGCAGCCGCTGTTTGTAATTTTACATCTTTCCTGCTTAGCCTGTAATAATTAAATGAATAGCCCTACTAATCAGTAGATTTGAATACAACTCCAACCACGTATGAATAAGATCCTCGAATTGCAAGACCTGAGAAAACATTATGCTACCCAGAAAGCGGTAGACGATATCAGTTTCACCATTGAAAAAGGCAGCATTTTTGGTTTGTTAGGCCCCAATGGCGCAGGCAAGACTACTTTGCTTCGTATAATCACCGGTATTTTCTATCCGGATAGCGGCCATATCCGGTTTGACGGTAAAACATTCAATCCTGCAGACGATATCGTGAAGATCGGTTACATGCCTGAGGAAAGAGGATTGTATAAGAAGATGAAAATTGGCGACCAGGTACTTTACCTGGCACAGTTAAAGGGGCTAAGCCGCAGTGATGCCATGCAGAAAATAAAGTCCTGGTTCAAAAAAATGGAAATGGAAAGCTGGTGGAATAAAAAAGTAGAGGACCTGAGCAAGGGTATGAGCCAGAAATTGCAATTTGTTACGACTGTATTACATGAACCTAAGCTCATTATACTGGATGAACCTTTCAGCGGCCTTGATCCGGTAAATGCCAACCTGATCAAGGATGAAATATATGGACTGGCCCAGCGTGGCAGTACCGTTATCTTCAGCACCCACAGGATGGAGCAGGTAGAGGAAATATGCGACCATATTGTGCTGATGAACCTCGGCAAAAAAATACTGGATGGCACAGTAAATGACATAAAACAGCAATTCAAGGAAAACAAGTTCAGCATCAAACTACAGGAGCTTCCTGCAGACACTTTGAGCCCGGCATTTGAAGTGGTGGACCAGAAAGCCAATGCCCTCACAGTTAAAATCAAAGAAGGGTATAAAAGCAATGACGTGTTGCAGCATTTCCTGCAACAACAACTAACCATAGAGGCATTTAATGAGCTCCTGCCTTCCTTAAACGAAATATTTATCAACCTCGTGGAAGGCAGCAAGGCTGTTACGCGTGCATTTAGTGAAGAGGTCGCCTGACAGATAGATGACAGATAGTAGCAATTACCTCAATTATCCAAAAAACAACGCATGAATAAAGTATTCTTAGTTGCACAAAGGGAATTTCTCACAAGGGTTCAGAAAAAAACCTTCCTCCTGACCACCATTGGGCTGCCTTTGATCATTTTTGGCTTTTATGCCGCCATGATCTATTTCTCAGTTAGATCCACAGATAATTTTAAAGTAGCAGTAGCTGATAGCAGCAATGTATTCAATGGCAGCATCGATGACAAAAAAAGCAGTGAGATCATATTTGAATTTGTACATGCCGATACCGCCACACTAAGAGAAAAACTGGAAAAGAAGGAATACGATGCCTATCTCTATGTGCCGGCAGGTTTTAACGTGGGCTCAACCACTGATTCACTGCAGTTCAGGTCGGGCAAGGCTGTAGGTTTGCTTACCCGTGACAAAATACAGACCCGTATCAGCAAATCGCTCGAAGAGAAACGGCTGATGGCAATGAATATTTCAAAAGCACAATTAGACAGTATCAGGAACGAGAGGGAATACATTAAATTTTCAGGTACCTCGGGTAAAACAGAGAACGATAGTAAAGTGGGCATCAGTTATGCTGTAGGAATGATCGCAGGCTTCCTTATTTATATTATCCTGTTCTTATATGGCACTATGGTCATGCGCGGGGTGATGGAGGAAAAAGTGAGTCGCATTGCAGAAGTAATTGTAAGTAGTGTCAAACCTTTTCAGTTAATGATGGGAAAGATATTGGGTATCGGTTCCGTTGGGCTTATCCAGTTTATTATCTGGATCGTATTGGTATTCGGTCTTCAATTAGTATTACCAATGGTATTCCCCGGGCTGGCCGAGCAAATGCAATCACAACCTGTACAACCGGGTGCAATGGGCGCGGCACAGGCCATGAAAGAAAGTGGCGCCATGAATGATGTGATGAGCAGCCTGAGTGATATTAATTTTCCGCTGATCATCGGTTGTTTCATTTTTTACTTTATGGGCGGTTATTTCCTGTATGCCTCATTGTTTGCTGCAGTAGGCAGTGCTGTCAATGAGGACCCCCAGGATGCCCAAAGCCTTCTGTTACCTATTATGATGCCTATCATATTTGCGCTGGTGATCATGACCAAAGCTGTTAACGATCCTAATAGCAGCCTCGCTGTTTTCGGCAGCTTATTTCCTTTCACCTCTCCTATTGTGATGATGGCCCGTATTGCACACGGCATACCAGATGGGGTTACCGGTGTTCAGCTTGTTGTAAGCATGGTGCTGTTGATCCTTGGTTTCATTGCCACTACCTGGCTTGCCGGAAAGATTTACCGTACAGGCATATTAATGTACGGTAAAAAAGTTACCTGGAAAGAGATGTGGAAGTGGGCATTCAGGAACAGGTAGTATGGTTACTGCAATGATATCCGCACACTAACTCCTGCTCTCGTATTTGTACTCGGTGCAGATGTTGAGATGTAGGGGATCACCTTCCGCTGATCGAAGAAGAATTTGATATTGATCCTGTTATTCAATACATAGTCAACAGCAGGAGAAATAAGTATCTCTTTCTGCCCGCCCGTTCCATAAGCATTGCTCTGGTCAAGCCGGCTGTTACTGGTTGATACATCCCGCATGGAAAGGTCCAATTTAAGGTTGAGATCATTCTGCAGCTTTTTACTGTTGCTCCCCGGTAATTTAAAAGGCAGGTTAACACCTCTTTTACGCCAGTTGAACCCGAATATCCATTCGGTACTCCTGCTCTCCATTAGCTGGTAATCAATCAGGCTCAGGCTCAAAAGCCTGCTTTTACGGTATTCAAATTTCAGGTTCAGCTGTTTGGTTGTAGTGACATCGATGCCGATCAGTGGTTCAAATTTTTCCTGCATGGTAATATTGGGCACCAGGAAATAAGGAATGTAGTTACCGCTTACCGTGTCAATAAACCCGGGAGCACTGTAATGGAATGGGTCACTGTACAATAGCGCACTGCTGAAACTATTCATACTTAAAGAACCATTATATCCGTGGGTAAGCGTAATAGCGCTGAAAGTAGCAGCCAATGACGGCAGTTTACTCAACCCGGTGTACGACAATTTCCAGTTCGGCCTGGGTATGATACCGCTGAATGGGTTGGCAGATATATTTGAATTGGATTGTTTGATCAGTGATACGCTATTCGGGTCCTTGCCGGTATATGCTGCTATGAATGCAGGTACCAATACGTCCTGTGCATACCGACCGTACCCCCTGGCAAAACCATCGGGTGTAAACTTTTGTGATGCTGCCAAAGACTGCCAGTAAGGATTGGCTGCAGCCACTCTTCGAGATACGATAATCCTGTTGTTTTCAAATGTCTTAAAAAGGTTCGATACTTCGTTAGGGCTTTGTTTTTCAAATAAAGTATTGAATGCTATGTAGGATACGCTGAATCCTCCACTGGCCAGGGGATTGAGGTGACGCATGGTGCCATTACCAATGGTGTCTTTAAACAATTCGGAATACTCTTTTGTAAATGTTTTGTCGAGGTTCAGGTCAATGATCAGATCCCGTACAGGTTCCAATTGCGCTGTAACGTTGATCCGCTGCTCAAAATTTTGCCTGAACAGGAAATTAAAATTAGAGTCCTTGCTAATCAATCCTAAAGCAGCTTTATTATTCAGCCAGTTACTATCTGGCTGTTTTCCAAATACATAATCCAGTCCTGGCGCCATCGTATTCCAGTTCTGACCTATATACTGCGTTTTATCCATATACCCGGGTAAGCGGCTGCGGTAATTTTCAGCATAATTGAGCGATACATTTTTTAACATGGTCAGCAGTTTACCACCCGCTCTTTCCAGTCCGCCGAGCTCGGGAAGCTGATTGGCCCTCAACAATCGCTGCGCAATTCTTTCATCCCGTTTCCGTTCTCTCCATTTACGCAATGCCTCCATTCTCGGCTTTCCGGCAAGTCCCTTTATAACTTCTTCCCTGGTAGGCAGCAGGGAACCTAAAGCGCCGGATCCTCTCGCATTGTTCTTTCCTTTCAATGAATCGGCTTTTGACCTGGGTGCAGGAATATTATCCAGGGCCCGCATCCACTTTGATTTTGCATAGAGGCTTGCAAAATTGAATTGGGCATTCAGGTTATTTTCCTGCGAATTCTCAATCGTGTTACCCAGGCTGGGTGCAAGAAGGCTCGCGCCTATCCAGTTATAGGAAGTACCATAACTGTATCGCGCTGTCATCCAGTCTGTGAACGGTATTTTATTCAACGGAAAATTATAGCTGAACACTGCCCTTTGCTGGTACATGGTATTCCTTCCTCCTTTAAAGAAATTATCACGTACACTGTCTTTCTTTGCCTTGGTGTCAAGTTTACCATAGGGCTCATCCACCCTTGCATTGTTGGTAGCTGAGAAGTCGAAATTGAGCGACCGGCTCATGTCCCAACGCATATTATAAAACCTGTCGAACGTAAAATACTTATCATAGGTGGTGTCTACACGATCCACCTTACTGTCTATCGTATTCACAATACGTGGGATGAACTGACCAAACTGCCGGTTGATATCAGTCCTGAAGCTCAGGAAAGAAGGCATTGGATTGAAATTGAAGTCCTTGATCCAGGAAAGCCAGGGTGTATTGCTGCGTATTGCTTTCTTAAAGGGTTCTATATAACGACTACTCCTGTTATAGGTATAGCCAAGTCCTCCACGGTGTCTTGTGATGGTGTTTTGCTGAATAACAGGGCTGCTCTGTTCAATCTGTGTATAAGAATAACTGAAATCAAAATTACTTAGTTTGAGTAAACCCGGTTTGGCGCCTGGCAGTACGCGCACGTTGGTAAAATTGAGTGTCTTGATGGTCGTTTGGTCAACAGCAGCATTGCGGATAGAGTCTCGTTTTTCTTTTGAAGCTGCCGCATTGAGTTTGTCCTTGTACAACACATCTTTATCATACGGATCATATTGCGGTGTCAGTATCGTCCGATTGATACTGGCGTATACCGGCACTGATAATTTTGCCTGTTTGGGTACCAGTTTACCTGCATCAATATTGGCTGCAACGTCAAACTGCACCAAGTTATCACGCGCACGTTCATTCACCCTTTGTTCAATAGAGCCAAAGCCCTGCGTGTGTGTATTTGCCGATACAGATACTGTTCCGAGGTCTGCCAGTAACAGGTCTACCCTTCCTAAGGCAGCCCATCCGCCATGCTCATCCAATTCCGACAAACGGAGTTCATTCACCCATACCTCTGTGCTAAGCACTGGCCCGTCTATGCGATAAGGGTTCTCCACCCCTACCAATATCCCTCTTACCTCGCCGAGATTGGGATTACCCATTACTGAGAATGTTTTATTACCCAATGCTTCCCTGTATATATTGGCAGGAGAAGCGCCACTGGTATTTCTGCGCATCTTCAGGTCAATTAATTCGCGCAGGCTGAAATCAAGATCATTGGCAGCGGGCCATACTCTTTCTTCCTGACCTCTCGGGTAATTACCCGGCGGGGTGATCTTCAATGGTATCTTGATCTCATAGTAATTGTTCAGAAAGTCCTGCCCTATTCTTACTACCGCATTCAACTCTCCATCTTTTACCACCCGTTGTCCCGTTACCGATTCAGCATGCAGGTACATCGACAATTTACCATACTGGCGAATGTCCAAGTTCAATGTCTTGAATACCCCTCTTGCGTCTCCGCTCAAAAGGTTACCGACACGCAGGCTCATGGACTGTTCGTTCTGTTGCAGGTTCACTCCATTGTTACTTAACAGCTGCACGCGCTCCACACCGGGGGGCATGATATAATTAACGGGTTGCCTGCTGCTGTTTTCTTCCAGGTTAACAGCAAGTGTATTGAACGTAGTGCCCGAATTATTATTGACTGGCGTATATGACCCGGTAGTATCTATATTAAAACCAAACTGGCGCCACTGGTTCCGTACCAGGTCTAGCTTGGCGAAACGAAGTACTACCGAATCATCAAAATCGCTCAGGTACATTCTTGCAAACCGTATCGATTTAAAGTCCGGAATATTACCCACTTTCCTGGAATAGCTCCTGATAGGTATCCTGAAAAGGAACCAGTCTTCCACATGCGTGGTACCATCCGCTGCATTTACTGTTACCTTTCGTTTGTCTGTAATATAGGGTGTGATACCCACATCCATTCCCGGCTTCAGTTGTACTTCATACTCATAATACGATTCATCTTCATTGAGGGTATTATCCCGGTTGAGGTCCTCATTATCGGGGTATAAGGTTGCTGCAGAGGTAAACTGCCCGCTGCTGGTTGATACCGGCGAATTGCCTTGCGGATTGTTGTAATTTTTATACCGGCCCAATATCCCGGTGTTTGCCTGGTCAAATGAAGCATCCCTGTACCATTTGTAATTATCGTTTGAAGGATCCTGCAATGTTTTTTGATATACAGGGGAGCCGGTACCGAAATTATCGGCCAGGCGTTGCAGCACATATCCTTTCTTTCTCCTTTCAGCATCATCATCCAATCCGTCAAAACCTACATCCTGGTAAGGTCGGTCGTCGGGATTATTGCTGAACGACTGTGTGATCTGGATAGGATTCACCGGTGTTTTGCCCCAGGTATTACTGCTATCCACTGCAGCAGGGATATTGGGCGTATTCATCCCATTTTCATAAAAACGTTTGCCGTCTTTCAGAATGTCCTCACTTACATTTCCAAAGTTGAAGTATAGTTTTCCCCCTTTGCTGGCTGGGTTTTTGATAAAAGGATCCTGTACCCAGGCCTCTATGAATTCTATATTGCCCGTTTCAAAATCTGTCTGGTCAATCGCTCGCATGATCCCGCCCCAGCGATTAGATGGTTTGGTAAGCCTGCCATTGGCATCAATCTCAGACCTGCGGCTCTCAAAATTATACGGCCCTTTTTCTGTCGGATAATATGCAAGGTCAAAAGTAGCCGCCTGCACGTCAGTGATATTGGTTGTACGCTGCGGAAAAAGTTCATTGGTGAACACTTGTCTTACACGCGGGTCGCTCAGTTCTGCAAGGTTTCTGCGTAATGGGTTATTGGGACTATTCTTGTCCTGCAAATTGGGCTCAATATTATACCATGCCAGCTTGGCCCTGTTAAAATTATAATCTATGGAGTCGGTTAATACAGCTTCAGGAAATTTAGGGTTGCCCACGGGGGTGGATGCCAGCGCCCAAGCCACGAACGGAAAACGCAGGTCAATATTGGTCCTGGTTCCTTCAAAATCATCAATAAAAATCAACCCCTGGTCTCCCTTACCTATCTGGGGCGGATGACCCGGTTTCAATACTGCGGCTTCGCCATATGCGGCTATGGCAGACTTGGCTTTGGTGGAGTAGAAAGGCAGTTTATTCAACAGCCGGGTCAATCCGGGCAATTCTGAATTATAACTGAAATCAACACCATACATAGTGTTTCGAATAGGATCTTCACCATAACTCATTTTGGTGAAGAAGGGACGTTCTCCCAACCGTTCCACGATAGCGCCGAATGTTAGTTTTTTACTGGCAAGATAATCTAACCGCAATGCAGAGAATCCTCGTTGCTGCATGCCAAAAGTGGCATTGTTTTCAAAAGAGACTTTTACCGGTATGCTTGAGCTAATAATGGCCGGGTTCAGTATTTTTACGGAACCAAGGTTGTAATCAACAACATAATCAGCTCCTTCGCGCAGTATTTGTCCGCCTGCCGTTACCGAAACAGATCCTCTCGGTACATTAAATGCATTCAGCAAAATTTCCGAGCCGCTGCCACTGCCCTTTACCTGTCCCTGCATCACAAAACGGTTGAGGTTGGCATAAGTATGTGCGATGGCTTTGATCGAATCGTACAACTGGTAGTAAACATATTTGCGTTTGGTGGCAGCGGGGAGTCCGGCAAAAGCAAGCGTATCCAGGTCATGGCCAAAAGGCTCAAGTACAGGGAATACGATGCGGCCCGACTGAGATAAAACAGTAAACCCTTCCACATAATCAAATACGCCGTCTGGCTGCGGATCGTTGCGGCTGTTGAGGCGGTCGAGGTTCAGGATGCGAAGCAAAGGCTGACCATCAACAGCTTTGGATGTTTCGGGCAGGTATCTTTTTAATCCTCCACTTGGTTCTTCATACAATACATTCAATTTGAAATCATCACGTTGTATGCCACCGAACAGATCAAGTGAATATACGTTCTTCATCATCCAGCCCCAGATTGGCAATTGCGTACGTTGGGAAGTGGCTTTTAATAATTTCAGAAACAGGACTTTCTGTACTCCTCTTGTAGAGTCAAGTGCCACGTCCTGCGAAAATTCACCCACCTGGTATACTTTGCCATTGTAAGTGTACTGATAGGCTACGGCCAGTACTTCATCGGATTGCAATTGCACATTGAGGGAAAGAAATCCTACCTGGGGATTATAAAAATATTCTGACGGATTGAGTTTGCGCGCAAACGTTTTCTCATAATCTTCTACTGCCCTTAGTCCTTTCGACATCAGCAACCCGTTGATTAATGCCGGGCTACGGGCACCAGGATTGTTGACAAGCGAAGCATACAGGTTATTGGCGCCGTTGAACGGCAGCGGGTTACCTGTAAGAGAAACAACAGACGGATTATAAGGCTGCGGTTCTGCCAGATCCATCATACCCACAATATCACGCGCGTCGGTAGTGGCGCCTGTTCTGTTGGTAACCCAAACTTCCATTCTTTGTATCTGTACCTGAGTGTTTACAACAGGCAGGTTCTTCATGGTCTTATTATAGTTATTGCGGAAGTATTGTCCTAATAGAAAGTGACGGTTCTCTTCATATTCATCTAATCGTTTTTGAAAAGCCTGCGTGGAAGTGCCTCCCTGTAACGAGAGTGACTGGCGCGATGATCGCTGGTTAGCCAATGCAGCCGTTACGAATAGTTTTCCAAACTGTAGTTGTGTTTTAACACCGAATAAATTCTGTACGCTGGGAATAAGTGTTCCTTTGGATTGAAATGAAATATTACCTGCTTCAATACTCTTGATCAATTCATCATCCATGCCCTTATAATCCAGTTTCAGCATGTTTTCAAAGTTGAGATTGGACAGTGTATTGTAATTGATGGGGAACTTCAGTTTGTCGCCTATATTGGCATTTACATTGAGGTTCGCGTTCATGTCGAAATCAAATCCGCCGTTCTTCCTGGCCCTTTCAGGGAGGGTTGGGTTTTCGATTTTTTGTCCCTGGTAACCAGCCATAATATTTACTTCACCACTTGGCCGGATATCTACCTTTAGCTTATTATCTGTTCCCCCCACTAAATTATTAATACCGAAAATGCGATCGAAGAGGTTATTGTACACCTGCATCTTCGGGCGTGGTGTTTTTTTATTGAGCAGCGTTAAGGCATCCGCCCTTTGCTTAAAATAAGTTGCCTCGGATTGTTTAGCCTGTAGCCGCCAGAATTCATCGAATGTTAAGTAGGTAGGTTTGCGGTAATAAGTGCTGCCTATTTTTTCAATAATATAATACTGTTTTGTCCTGGGGTCGTATTCAATCTTTTGCTTGATGAGCGCAGTATCGCGCAGATCAAATGGATTACGGCTGCGATCCGATAAAGCATCACCCCTCCTGTCACTGATAGGATAGTGTACCGAGTCTGCCTGCTGCGCATAGGCGCAGGATCCCGTCAACAAGGTGAGAACAATGCATAAATAAAAAAATTGGCGTACCCTCAAAGCAAGTTGCTTGGTTAAGTAGAAATGTATGCGATAGACTATAGGTTTTTAAGCGCCTGCTTAATGATGATTTCCAATGAAGCGCCTGCAGCCACAGACGACATGGTTTTTTTAACGGCCTGTTCGGCAACGGGTCTTCCTATACCCAATGCCATCAATGCATTCACAGCATCTGCATCTGCAGAAGGTGCCGTTCCGGCATTCAAAGACGACTCAAGCGCCTGCTTGCCCAATTTATCGCGCAACTCCACGATGAGCCGTTCTGCAGATTTTTTCCCTATTCCTTTGATCCCTTCCAGTTGTTTGGTGTTGCCCTGTATGATAGCCCGGGCGATTTCATCAGGCTTCATACCAGACAGCATCATCCTTGCCGTAGCAGCGCCCACCCCCGATACACTGATCAATTGCAGGAATAATTCTTTCTCAGCAAGTTCTGCAAAGCCATACAAAGTTTGCGCATTTTCGGTAATGTGTAAATATGTAAATAGCTGACCACTATCCTTATTACTGATGGCGGCATAGGTATTCAGGCTCACCTGCAGGTCATACCCCACCCCATTCACATCCACCACAATCCTGGCAGGTGTTTTAACCGCGAAATGTCCTCTTACAAATGCTATCATATATTACTCTTATCAAAAATATGGGATTCACGCTTAATTGCGTTTTTATTATGTTTTTTTATACAACCCGTCCCCAATTTAGATTAAAAAGAGGGGTATAAAATGATTTATGGATATTTGCATTCGTTTTAAATTATTAATTTTTTGATTACAAGCCGAATGATGAAGACTACAGCAGCGATTACCGCCGTGGGCGGTTATGTACCGGAAGACAAACTGACCAACTTTGACCTGGAGAAGATGGTAGACACTAACGACGAATGGATTCGTACACGTACGGGTATTGAAGAAAGAAGGATATTAAAAGAGCCCGGCAAGGGTAGCAGTGATATGGCTGTTCCTGCCATTGAAGCAATACTCCGCAAAAAGAACCTCGATCCCAAGGATATTGACTGTGTTATCTGTGCCACTGTAACGCCCGATATGGTGTTCCCTGCCACTGCCAATATTATTTGCGACAAGATCGGTGCTACCAATGCCTGGGGCTATGATATGAGCGCTGCCTGCAGTGGCTTTTTATACGCCCTCACAACCGGTGCCATGTATATTGAAAGCGGCCGGTTCAAAAAAGTGATCGTCGTTGGCGTAGATAAAATGAGTGCCATTATTGACTATACCGACCGAGCTACCTGTATTATTTTCGGGGATGGCGCCGGTGCTGTTTTGTTAGAGCCGGCAACAGATGAAAATGGTATCCTGGACAGCATTTTAAAAAGCGATGGCAGCGGACGCAATTACCTGCATATGAAAGCAGGAGGCTCTGTAAAACCTGCCACTGTTGAAACCGTCATGGCCAAAGAACATTTTGCGTACCAGGAAGGGCAGGCAGTATTTAAATTCGCTGTAAAAGGCATGGCCGACGTTAGCGCTGAGCTGCTCGAACGCAACAACCTTACCGGCGATGATATCGCCTGGTTAGTGCCACACCAGGCCAACCTGCGTATCATTGACGCCACTGCCAACCGTATGGGCCTTTCCAAAGAAAAAGTAATGATCAACATCCAGAAATATGGCAACACTACCGCAGCTACTTTGCCCCTGTGTTTGTGGGATTGGGAACAACAATTGAAGAAAGGCGACAATATTGTACTTGCTGCGTTTGGGGGTGGCTTTACCTGGGGTGCAACCCTGGTGAAATGGGCGTACGATACAGTGCAATAATTCATCTTCAATCTATACACAATGAATAGCAAGTTCCCCTTAACAGGCATCAGTTCCGTTGCCATGCATGCAGCCGGGCATGAAAATGCAGATCATGCGCATATCACTCCTATCTATGCTACCTCTACATTTACGTTCGATACTGCGCAGGAAGGCATGGAACGGTTTGCAGGGAGTGATAAAACGAGGATCTACAGCCGTTGGGGAAATCCTACATTTACGGCTGCCGAAGAAACCATTGCTGCACTGGAGGCATTTGGCCTGAAAGATGGAAACGGCAATCCGTTACAGTTGAAAGCATTATTGCATGCCAGCGGGCAAGCTGCCATGACCACCCTTTTCCTGAGCAACCTGAAAGCCGGCGACACCATTTTATCACATTTTGCACTATATGGCGGTACGCATGAATTAATGCACAAGGTATTGTCGCACACAGGCATCCGCACTACTATTATAGATATGCGCGATCTCAATCTGGTGGCCGATGCTATCAAAAAAGATCCGTCCATTAAACTGGTACATATTGAAACACCTGCCAACCCTACTATCCAGTGCGTTGACATTGAAGCGATAACCAGGTTAGCCAAAGAAAATAACCTCATTGTAACGGTTGACAACACATTTGCAACGCCCTACCTGCAACAGCCTTTTAAATACGGTGTTGATTTTGTGTTTCATTCCACCACCAAATTCCTCAACGGACATGGCACTGCCATCGGCGGTGTACTCATTGGAAAGGATATGGAATTAATGAAAAGTTCTGTATGGAAATGGCATGTCCTCCTCGGCGGCAACAGTAATCCATTTGATGCTTTCCTGCTGTCGCAAGGCATTAAAACACTGGAGCTTCGCATGGACAGGCATTGCGCCAATGCAATGAAGGTAGCAACATACCTTTCAGAACATCCCGCTATTGCACAGGTGAATTATACAGGCCTGACCTCACACCAGGATTATCATGTTTCACAAAAACAAATGAAGCACCCCGGTGCGCTGATGAGTTATGAACTGAAAGGTGGTATCGAGGCCGGCAAAAAATTCATTGACCGCCTGCAAATGTGTGTACGCGCTATCTCCCTCGGTACGGTTGATACGCTTGTATCACATCCTGCCAGCATGAGCCACTATGGCATTGCCAGGGAAGAGCGTATCAAATACGGCATCACGGACGGACTGATCAGGATGAGCGTGGGGATAGAGAATATCGACGATATACTGGCCGATCTTGAGCAGGCGCTGCAGTTCTGAAACAAGAGTTGTGAAAAAAATACCAACCAACAAAACGAATTTTTGCATGGAAATAAAAATAAGAAGAGCTGAAAAGGCCGACTGCAAACGGTTGCTGGAATTAGTACAGGAACTCGCCATTTATGAAAAAGCGCCTAAAGAAGTAACTGTAACACTGGAACATTTTGAGGAAAGCGGTTTTGGAGAGAAGCCTGTGTGGTGGGCATTTGTAGCCGAAATGAATGGAAAGGTTGAAGGCTTTGCATTATACTATATCCGCTTCAGTACCTGGAAGGGTCAATGTTTATACCTGGAAGATTTCCTCGTAACCGAAAAATTACGGGGCAACGGTGCCGGTAAATTATTATTTGACCGTGTCATACGGGAAGCGAAAGACAAAGGTTTCAGCAGAATGGTATGGCAGGTCCTTGAATGGAATGAACCTGCCATTAATTTCTACAAGAAATACAATGCTGCATTTGATGGCGAGTGGATAAACGGAACACTTGATCTTTAGCTTACTCCGTCCACCTGCACTTCCTTATGAATTTTCTGCACCAGTCCCTGCAATACCTTGCCTGGTCCTACTTCTGTAAAGCGCGCGGCGCCATCAGCCACCATGGCTTGTACACTTTGTGTCCAGCGAACAGCTCCCGTTAACTGGTCTATCAGGTTCTTTTTAATGGCTGATGCATCTGTTACGGCTGTTGCCGCTACATTTTGGTAAACAGGGCATCCTGGCATATGAAATACGGTAGCTTCGATGGCAGCAGCCAGTTCAGTTTTGGCGGGGGCCATCAGGGGACTGTGAAATGCACCTCCAACCGGTAATACCAGCGCCCTTTTAGCACCTGCGGCTTTCATTCGTTCGCAGGCAATCTCAATGCCTTTTACTGAACCGCTGATCACTAACTGACCGGGGCAATTGTAATTGGCAGGCACTACCACTTCACCGGTTTCAGCCTGTACAGCAGCACAAATTTCTTCTACTTTAGCATCATCCAGCGCCAATACAGCAGCCATGGTTGAAGGGGTCAGCTCACAGGCTTTCTGCATGGCTTTTGCGCGGATACTCACCAGTTTTAATGCATCTTCAAAGCCTAATACGCCATTGGCCACCAATGCAGAAAACTCTCCCAATGAATGACCTGCAACCATATCCGGTTTTACATCCTGCAATGTCTTATAGGCAATCACTGAATGGAGAAAAACCGCAGGCTGGGTAACATTGGTCTGCCTGAGTTCATCGTCAGTGCCTCCGAACATCACATCACTGATCCGGAAGCCTAATATGCCATTGGCCTGTTCAAACAGATCTTTTGCCAGGGCATTCGTTTCATATAAATGTTTTCCCATCCCGGAAAACTGCGAGCCCTGCCCGGGAAAAACATACGCATGTTTCATTCGTTCGATTTTAAATACTATTGAAAGATAATTGGATCTGCTGCCTGCCTAATCTAATTTGGCGCTGATCAGTTTCAGGAATTCGCTTCTTGTTGCATTTTTCAAAAACTCCCCGTCAAACGCGGAAGTAGTTGTTACAGAATTCTGCTTTTGCACACCACGCATCATCATGCAAAGGTGCTTAGCCTCTATCACAACTGCCACACCCAAAGGGTTCAGCGATTCTTTAATCGCTTCAAGTATCTGCGTGGTCAGTCTTTCCTGTACCTGTAAACGGCGCGAGTACACATCAACCACTCTTGCCAGTTTGCTTAACCCGGTGATCCAGCCATTGGGTATGTATGCAATATGCGCCTTACCAAAGAATGGCAGCATATGGTGTTCGCACATAGAATACAGTTCAATATCCTTCACAATGATCATTTCGCTAACCTCCTCTTTGAACCTGGCGGAATGAATAATGGTTTTTGGATCCAATTGATAGCCCTGCGTGAGGTATTGCATTGCTTTAGCTACGCGTTCGGGGGTCTTTAACAGACCCTCTCTTTGCGGATCTTCTCCCAATTGCTCCAACACACCATGGTAATGTTTCATCAATTTTGAAGTAGTATGCTCGTCGTAATGCTCTTTTCTTGAATAAGCCATATAAATGGGTTAAGGAGTTAGGAAGGGTATTCAACAAAATTTCTTTCGGTCTCATACAGCCTGACAGTAAGGTCAAGGGATTCACTGATCCTTTTCCGCAACAGGTTGTAAATGACTACCACTATATTTTCTGCCGTTGGATTCAGGTTAGCAAATTCAGCCGTATCCATGTTCAGGTTTTTATGATCAAAGCGAGCCAGTACTTCTTCCCTGATGATCCCGCTCAGTTTTTTCAGATCAATCACGTATCCCGTTTGCGGATCCGGTACCCCAACCAGTTTAACAATCAGTTCATAATTATGCCCGTGAAAATGTTCATTGCTGCACAATCCGAATGCCGCTTCGTTCTGTTCTTTATCCCATGCAGGATTGTACAGGCGATGAGCTGCGTTAAAATGTTCTTTTCTGAAAACGGCTACTTTATTGTTCATCATAAAATATTAATCAGGCCACCTGCCTATCCGAAATATTCTACATAAATACGCGGTGTCTCATACAATTTAATGCAATGCAATTTTACCTGTCCGGGAAGATGCGGCTCCAGCTGTTGCCAAATGGCAATGGCTAAGTTTTCGGTACTGCATAACTGGTCTTTCATAAAATCTACATCCATGTTCAGGTTCTTATGGTCCAGTTTATCTATCACATATTCTTTTATAATGACGCTCAGTTTCTTTACATCATATAAAAAACCGGTATCCGGGTCCGGGCTCCCTTTAATAGTCACATAAAGATCATAATTATGCCCATGCCAGTTTTCATTAGCACAGACTCCAAATACTTCTTCGTTACGTTCCCTGCTCCATTTCGGATTAAACAATTTATGGGCAGCGTTAAAATGCTCCTGCCTGGTTAAATACACCATTCTTCACAAAAATTTGTGCAAAGTTAAGAAAAGTCGGGAAGTCGCAGTTTTTCCCCAACTTTGTTACCCATGCGCGTCATCATCACATCTGCAACTGTTGGAGAATGGATGCCTTCCTTTCTTGATATGAATAACCTCTATACTGGTACCAGCCAGCGACTGAAACTACGGTTTCACCAAAGTGGTGTTGGTATGCTGGCCACAGCAGTCTCACTGACCAAACTGGTAGCAGAAGAGCAGCCCGATTTAGTGATACAGGCAGGTATTGCCGGCACATTTGACAACAAAGCTGTACTGGGCAGGACCGTAGTGATCAAAGAAGAAATATTGGGCGATATGGGGGTGGAGGAAGATGGTAAATGGAAAGATATATTTGACCTCAAACTGGAGAAAAGCAGTTACCATCCTTACGAAAGAAGAAAACTGCCCAATCCCTGGCTATCCGCCTATAACCTGCTGAAGCTGCCTGAAGTCAGCAGCATTACCGTCAACCAGGTCTCAACGCATCCCGAAAGAATTGATCACCTCATTAAAAAATACAACCCATACACAGAAAGCATGGAAGGTGCCGCACTGCATTATGTATGCAGGCAAGGCAATATTCCCTTCCTGCAGATCAGGTCTCTTTCCAATTATATTGGTGAAAGAAACAAAGCCAATTGGAAAATGAAGGAAGCCATCACCAATTTAAATGAGGTCCTGCTCAAATATGTTGACCGGCTCTATAAAATCAAATAAAAACAAATCGTACATCAACAAATCCTGCATCAAAATGACCCTAGGTTTCTCGCCCTGCCCAAATGACACTTTCATTTTCGACGCTTTAGTGAATCATAAAATTGATACCGGCGGCCTTGAATTTGATGTGAAACTGGAAGATGTACAGACATTGAACGAATGGGCAAAAGAGGGCAGGCTGGATGTATCTAAAATCAGCTATGGTGTGCTACCATTAATCCTGGAGCAATATGCTGTATTGAACAGCGGAGGCGCCCTGGGTAAAGGGGTAGGACCATTGCTTATTGCCAGGCATAAAATGCAGGACACTGTTAACGGGCAAATCAGCAGGGAGAAAATAAATAAAATGCGCATTGCCATACCCGGCGTGAATACAACAGCCCATATGCTGTTTTCATTGGCTTTTCCCGAAGCGGGAAATAAACAATTTCATGTGTTTCATGAAATTGAAGACCTTGTATTACAGGAAACCGTTCATGCCGGCGTAATCATTCATGAGAACCGGTTCACCTACCAGCAAAGAGGACTGGAAAAACTGATGGACCTGGGTGAATACTGGGAACAACAAACCAAAGTACCTATTCCTTTGGGAGGTATTGTGGTGAAGCGGACAATCGATACAAGTATTGCGCTGCTAATTGATCAGCTCATCAGAAAAAGTGTAGACTATGCATTTGCTAATTATCCGCAGTTGACAGACTATGTCAAACAACATGCACAGGAAATGAGCGAAGCGGTCATGCGGCAGCATATCGACCTGTATGTTAACAATTATTCCATTGATCTTGGCGCAGCAGGCAAAGCCGCCGTTTATAAACTATTGGAAGTCTGCCAGCAACTGAATCCGGCAGCTGCCATCAACACAGGTTACATTTTTATTTCCTGACAGCCGGTTCAAAAACATTCCCGAACTTAGGCCGGTAAAATTTTTTCATTTGAAAAGGCAAAAATTAGCCGGGTTAAGCATTCTATCCGGATTTCTCCTGTTTTCAGCATGGCCCGTATCGCCACTAATACCACTTATCTTTATTGCATGGATTCCCTTATTGCGGATTGCGGATGCAGCAGAGAAAAGGAATCAATTCTTCTGGCATGCCTTTCTTACAGCCCTCATCTGGAATACCGGCAGCACCTGGTGGATCTGGAATTCCACTGATGTAGGCACTATTGCAGCCATCATTACCAACACCCTGCTTATGTGCCTGCCCTGGCTGGGCTATTTTATTTTTAAAAAAAGATATGGCCAACGCATTGGCTACGCTTCGCTGGTCCTTTGCTGGCTCTTATTTGAATACATCCATTTTAACTGGCAGCTCAGCTGGCCCTGGTTAACATTGGGCAATGTATTTGCATCCCGTCCTGGATGGGTTCAATGGTATGAGTACACTGGTGTGGCTGGTGGCAGTTTATGGGTACTGGTGAGCAATATTTTATTGTACGAGTTGTTACTCGCCATAGCCAGTGACCGGCAATCAACAAAACTCGTCGTACTCAATGTATTCGTACTTGGCTTGCCGGTGATGGTTTCAATGACCGGGAATTGGGAATCAGAAATGAATCAATCAGCCATCAGCCATCAGCCATCCATCATCCCAAACGTGGTTATTGTTCAGCCCAATGCTGATCCGTACCAGAAATTCAATGAAAACAATGCAGCAGCGCAGATCACACAATTGGTTCAATTGACGGAACAGGCAACAGATACAGCAACCCGGTTGGTGCTTTGGCCTGAAACAGCTTTGAGCGTGGCGGACTGGCAGGATCGTATCAGTTCCAATTCATTTTACCAGCCCGTCTTTGCATTCGCTAACCGGCATCCCCGGTTGGCCATCTTATCCGGTATTGAAACTTTTAAAAATTATGGTGCCACAAAAGCAACAATAACTGCCAGAGAAACCAGTAACGGAACGTATTATGATGCTTTTAACGCGGCAGTAGTTATAAAAGATGGCCAGCCTTTTCAGTTCTACAATAAAAGCAAACTCGTACCCGGTGTAGAATCATTACCCACTTTCCTCAATTTCATGGCACCTGTATTTGAAAAATTCGGCGGCACTACAGGTGGATATGGCAGATCAGATTCATCACTGGCATTTCATGTAGCGGACAATCCGTATATAACTGCCCCTATTATTTGTTACGAAAGCGTTTATGGTGAATATGTGGCCAGCTATGTACAGAAAGGGGCCAACCTGCTTACCATTATGACCAATGACGGCTGGTGGGGTAATACACCAGGACATAAACAACACCTGCAGTATGCCCGGCTCCGCGCTATTGAAACACGCAGGTGGGTGGCCAGGGGCGCCAATACCGGCATATCGGCTGTGATAGATCCTTCAGGAAATATTCTCCGGACTGAACCATGGGACAAGGCTGCTGTTATTAAGTACAATATACCGGTTGCCACAATACAAACTTTTTATGTACGCTTCGGAGATTACATCTACAAAGCAGCCTCAGTAATGGCCTTACTGTTCATTGCCTGGCATGTTTTGTTATGGAGTAAAAGAAAATTCCTTCAATAATAAACGATATGCTTCATTCATTTCAATACCAGACGGCAACAATTTTCTATCGCATAGAAGGAAAAGGAAAGCCGGTAGTGTTGCTGCATGGATTTGGGGAGGATGGTCATATCTGGGACCAGCAGGTCGATTTTCTGAAACAACACTGCATGCTGGTTATTCCCGATCTTCCCGGAAGCGGAAGATCAACTATCATGGGACATGAAACATCAGACACCAGTATCGATGACTATGCCGGCTGCATTCACGCTTTGCTGCAACATGAAAAGATGGCGCCATGCATGATGCTGGGACATAGTATGGGTGGCTATATCACGCTGGCTTTTGCGGAAAAATACCCCTCCCTGCTGTGTGGCTTCGGATTGATCCATTCCACTGCTTTTGCAGACAATGAGGAGAAGAAACAAAACAGGAGCCGGGGTATTGAACTGATGAGAAAATATGGGGGATATCATTTTCTGAAGACAACCATTCCCAATCTTTTTGGCGAGCAATTTAAAAAGGAGCATTCAGGGAAAGTAGAAGAACTGATCAGCACATCCGCCAGTTTCAGCACCATTGCTTTGCAACAGTATTACCATGCAATGATGGAGCGGCCAGACCGTACACATGTATTGAAAAGCAACCCTCTGCCGGTTTTATTCGTTATAGGTACAGCAGATGTGGCCGCTCCTTTGCAGGATGTTTTACAACAAACGCACCTCCCTTTAAAATCGTATATTCACATACTGGAGGGTGTGGGACATATGGGTATGTGGGAAGCAACGGCACAACTGAATCAATACCTCCTTGCGTATATAAGTTAGTTGTTCTGTTTATGAAGAAATTATTCTTCATAGTAATCATTGTTCTTTGTTCATTCCCTGCTTTAGCAAGACATATAGCGGGTGGTGAGCTATTTTATGAATACCTGGGTACGTCTGATAATAGTGGTGGTAATATGTACAAGGTCACACTCCGGCTATTCAGGGATTGCGCTTCTTCCGGGCCACTCCTGCAAAATGAAAAAGTAACAGTAGGCATTTATGAAAACAGCAACCTGTTCTTAGCTCTGCCGTTGGCTATGATAGGCTCAGTCTCAACCATCACACTGAACACCAGTCTTTTTCCATGCCTGGTAGGAAATGTCAGGGTTTGCTATGAAATGGCTATCTATAGCAACACTGTTACACTTCCTGTTAATATAGACGGTTATACTTTATCGCGGACTGGCTGCTGCAGGATTGATAACATATCAGGGTTGTCACAACTTACCAATGTGGGCAGCAATTATGTAACCAAAATACCGGGAACGGCAACACTTCCATCCGGCCATAACAGCAGCCCTGCTTTCAATATAAAAGACACTGCCCTTGTCTGTGCCAAAAGGAAATTCAAGCTTGATTTTGGTGCCGTAGACCCGGATAATGATTCACTCAGTTATTCTTTTTGCAATGCATATACCGCCAGCAATACTTCCAACAACGCACCGCCTGCTAACTTTTTAACCCTTATACCATTACCCTATGCTTTTCCTTTCAGCGGCATGTATCCATTAGGGCCCAATGTTACCATCGATCCCCAAACAGGTATCATCCAGGGAATTGCACCCGCTGAAGGGCAATATGTAGTGAGCGTTTGTATTACTGAATGGCGGAATGGAAAATCTTTTAGTGAACACAGGAAAGATTTTATCCTGAAAGTCCAGAACTGTGATATTGTAGAAGCCACGCTGCCAGAGAAGATCATCAAATGTGATGACAATATTGTGCATTTTGAGAACCAGTCAACTTCCTCCGGCATCACTTCCTATCTTTGGAATTTTGGTGATCCGTCGAGTCCGGCTGCTGACAGTTCCCCAACCCCTACCCATATTTATAATGATACGGGAAGATATACTGCAAGTCTTACCATCAAAGGGCCAAAAGGATGTGAAGGAACAGCCAGCACCCAGTTATTGGTGTATCCCGGTTTCAAACCGGGCTTTACAATAACCGGATCCTGTTATATCAATCCCTACCAGTTCTCTGATACCAGCGTTACCAGATATGGAACTGTCAATAGCTGGTTATGGCGTTTTGATGATAAGCATCTCACCGGCACTGACACTTCGCACCGTAAAAACCCCCAATACAAATACCGGTTGCCCGATACAAGTAATATCAGCTTAGTAGTAACAACCAGCAAAGGATGTATTGATACCTTGCATAAACAGTTGGTCGTCGCCGGTAATCCTGCATTACAACTTCCCTTTAAGGACACATTGATATGCAGCATTGACACGCTCCCTGTTAAAGTACCGGGGAATGGTGTTTTTTCCTGGAAACCCAATACCAATATTCTTTTTGGTAATACAGGCAACCCGCTTCTCTTTCCCAAAGACACAACCCGCTATGTGGTTACGCTAAATGAAAGTGGATGTATCAGCACAGATACGGTAACAGTAAATGTACTGCGCTACATAACAGTTCAACTCAGGCCCGATACTACTATCTGCAAAACAGATACGTTTACATTGCGCCCGGTAAGTCATGCACTGAGCTATCAATGGACGCCTGCTTATGCATTAAGTAATACCACTGTAAAATATCCGCAGGCCAGTCCGGCTGTTAATACGACTTACACAGTAATAGCTAACCTGGGAAAATGCCAGGCAACCACACAGCAATTGGTAAAAGTGGCACCCTACCCACAGGTAAAAATAACCACACCGGATACTACTATCTGTTTTGGCGATAAGATTCAATTAAAGAGCACTTACACAGCCACTTCGTTTAAATGGGCGCCCGCCGGTACTTTGATCAATGCCAATACACTGATGCCTGTTGCAGGCCCGGCACGGACAACCACCTATACACTTATCGTCAGCGATACACTGCGTGGTTGCCCTAAATCTGTATTTGACACCATACGCATTGTTGTTGTACCACCCATTACAGTCGATGCCGGAAGGGATACATCCGTCGTTGCCGAGCAGCCATTGCAGTTAAGGGCAACCGCAACAGCTGCCAGCCGGTTTATATGGAGACCCCTGCTCGGCCTCAGTGAACCAGGTATATATAATCCTATTGTACAGCTTGGTGCAGATATAGACTCTGTACATTATTGGGTACGTGCAATCGGACTGCAGGGCTGTTATGGCGAAGATGATATCCTGGTCCGTGTTTTCAAAACCACCCCGGAAATATTCATCCCTTCCGCCTTCACCCCAAACGGAGACGGCAAAAACGATTTTTTAAAACCCCTCACAGTGGGTATCAGTCAATTACATTATTTCAGGGTTTTTAACCGGTGGGGACAGTTATTGTTCAGTACCAGAGAATGGGGGCAGGGATGGGATGGTACTTACAACGGCATCAAACAACCATCAAATACCTATGTGTATATAGCAGAAGGAACTGATTATACAGGCAAATTGGTATTCCGCAAAGGAACAACAGTACTCATCCGTTAATACTGTCAGGTTACCGATTATTTTACCGGTAAGGCAGCAGACGTTTTTCTATTGCTATCTTAGCTTCACAGATGTTGTAACTCCGTTAAATAATCCGTTAGTAACCAGGTACTTATTTGACAAACTGTATTTTCACATATTCAGCAGCATGATCGCTATGAAGCAATGTTCCCGGTTCATCGTTATAATATTGATACTCCTTACACAACAGGTAAATGCTGCGCATTTAAAAGGAGGATGGATTCAATATGAATACTTAGGCAAAGGCGCTGCATCCAACAGCGCCCAATACCGCATCACCATCAAGCAGTATCTTTTATGCAGTTCAACCGGTGGCCAGATAGACCAATCTGCTTCACTTGGAATATTTGATGGTGCTACCAATGCTCTTTTTACGACACTGACAATTCCACTTGCCGGCACAGATATGCTTGACAAAGGAGCTTTTGATCCCTGTATCAATCCAAGGCCATCTGTATGCTATCGCGTTGACAGGTATATAACAACCGTTGACCTGCCCATTAATGCCGGAGGATATGTACTTGCAGTACAGCGGTGCTGCCGCGTTCCCAATATCATCAACCTGGCCGGTTCAAGCACCGTTGGTGTAACTTACCTAAACAAAATACCGGGGACTATTAATGGTGTTGATTATTATAAAAACAGCAGTCCGGTTTTTGCACAAAAAGACACTGCCGTTGTATGTCATCAATCCAGGTTCACTTTTAACTTCAGTGCAACAGATGCTGACGGGGACAGCCTGGCATACAGTTTTTGCGATGGATTGACAGGAGGCTCTGTAGGTGCTCCTAAACCCACCACGCCCAGTAATCCCCCGTATGCGAGCATCCCTTATTCAGCGGGGTATTCAGGTGGATCGCCATTAGGACAGCAAGTGACCATAGACCCTGGTACAGGTATTATTTCCGGTATTGCTCCTGCGATAACGGGCGATTATGTTTTAGCCGTTTGTACCAGTGAATTCAGGAACGGCGTATTAATTGGTACGACAAAAAAAGAGATCCATATCTCAGTCGCAGATTGTACCATTGCAGGCGCCGTATTAAAACCCGGTTATATCACCTGCAACAGCTTTACGCTGGCTTTTCAGAATGAATCCACCAATTCGGCCATCACTTCTTATCTATGGGATTTTGGCGAAAAGAATGGAACCCCCAACATCACTTCAACTGACCCTATACCTGTTCATACCTATAAGGACAGCGGCTCTTATCCTTTGAAGCTAACCGTTACCGGTGCCGGTGGTTGTAAAGATTCTGCGACATCCATTGTAAAGGTTTACCCGGGCTTTGTTCCTGATTTTACTGTCAAAGGCAGTTGCTTCACAACTCCATACCAGTTTTCCGATGCCACTAAAAGCAAGTATGGCATTGCGAACAGCTGGAGATGGGATTTTGGCGATAAAACAACACTGGCAGATACCGCCAGCCATAAAGACACAGCATGGACATATCCTGCACCGGTAACCACACAAGTGAGATTGATTGCAACAGACAGTAAAGGTTGCATTGACACTGTTATCAAACCACTCACTGTTTCGAGCAGACCTTCTATCGGCCTTCCGTTCCGGGATACCCTTATTTGCAGCATTGATACGCTTGGGCTAAAAGCAACCATTTCCAATACCGCATCTATCGCATGGGTGCCGGATAATATTGCCAACAGAACGCGTATTTTATATACCAATACTGCCAGTCCTTTGGTATATCCGCAAGACACAACCAATTATATTGTAATGGTAAACGATAACGGCTGTGTCAATACAGATACGGTCAAAGTAAATGTCCTGAAATTTATCACCGTACAAATCAGGCCCGATACCACTATCTGCAAAACAGACTCTTTTATGCTCCGCCCTGTCAGCCAGGCATTGAGTTATAGCTGGGCACCATCATATGCACTCAGCAATGCGACAGTGAAATACCCCGCTGCTGCACCACTTACCAACACTATATATACTGTAACAGCCAACCTGGGCAAATGCCAGGCCAGGGCGCAAATAGCGGTGCGGGTAGCACCTTATCCATTAGTAAACATCAGTACAAAGGATACTACTATTTGTTTTGGGCAACGTGTACAACTACAGGGAAGTTATTCGGCAACCGCATTCTACTGGTCGCCAGGCAACACCCTTTTAAATGCAAATGCCCTAAACCCCATTGCAGGCCCGGTACATACAACAAGATATGTACTCACTGCCGCCGACACATTGCGGGGTTGCCCAAAATCCGTCAGCGACACAGTTGTTGTAACGGTTATTCCGCTAATGACAGCTTATGCCGGCAAAGACACTGCTGTTGTTCCTGAGCAACCTTTGCAGTTGAATGCAACAGGTAGTGGCACCCATTTTCTCTGGAGCCCCGCCAGTTACCTGAATGATCCCAATATTGCTAATCCAATTGCTACATTACCATTAGATCTTGATTCCATTCGTTATACAGTAAGGGTTTCCGGGCAGGGCGGATGCTATGCAGAAGACGCTCTCCGGGTGCGTGTATTTAGAACTGCACCACAAATATTCGTCCCATCAGCTTTTACCCCTAACAATGACAAAAAGAATGATGTATTGAGACCTATAACAGTTGGCATATCAAAGATCACCTATTTTAGGGTCTACAACCGCTGGGGACAATTACTGTTCTCTACCACAGAGATGAATAAGGGATGGGATGGAGATTTCAATGGTGTCAAACAACCAAGTGATACTTATGTATACGAAACGGAGGGAACAGATTACCTCGGCAAGAAGGTTTATAGAAAAGGAACTTCCGTACTGATACGCTAATTCTTTTGCACATTACTTACCTTCGGTTCATGAACAAGATCATCCTCATCACAGGCGCCACTTCCGGCTTCGGAAAAGCCATTGCTGAAACATTTGCAGCTGCTAAATGGAACTGTATCATCACAGGCAGGAGATCAGAAAAATTGCAGGCTTTAGCTGCAACATTACAGGCCACTCACAACATTAGTGTATTACCATTAGCGTTTGATGTACAGGACAGGAATGCTGTAGCTGAAACATTAACCAACTTACCCGCCGAATGGCAGTCCATTGATGTACTGGTGAATAATGCAGGGCTCGCATTAGGCAGGGATAGTTTTGACAACGCTGATCTCGATGATTGGGATACCATGATCAACACCAACGTAAAAGGTTTGCTTTATGTCAGCAAAGCCATCTTACCTTATTTCACTGAACGAAAAAAAGGACATATCATCAACATCGGTTCAACAGCAGGTAAAGAAGTATACAAAGATGGCAATGCCTATTGCGCCAGCAAACATGCCGTAGATGCCATCAGCAAAGCGATGCGCATAGACCTGTTGCCACACAGGATCAAAGTAACCGTTATTCATCCAGGCGCTGCAGAAACGGAATTCTCCATTGTTCGTTTTAAAGGCGATAGTGAAAAGGCACAGCAGGTTTATGACGGATACAAGGCTTTACAGCCGAAAGACATCGCTGATATTACTTTTTACGCAGCCACCCTGCCCGAACATGTGTGCATCAATGATCTTGTGGTAACCTGTTTGTCACAAGCGAATTCATTTTATACGCAGAAGTAAGAAAGTCATTCCATATTTCATCAACTACTTCGGCAGCTGGTTTGATCTCCCTGATGAGTGCACTCACCTGTCCGATCTCCAGCTCACCTTCCTCAAGATTACCTTCAAACATGCCTCTTTTTGCACGCGCCCTTCCGAGCAGCTGGCGTAGTTCTTCTTCCCCGGCCCCCCTTGCCTCGGCTTCCTTTACCTGTTCAAAGAACCTGTTTTTCAATAAGCGCACAGGAACAATTTTTTTCAGGCTCAATTGTGTATCCCCCTCTTCCGCTTTAATAACCGCTTCTTTAAACGCTATGTGAGAAGAAGCTTCCGGCGTGCATACAAAACGGGTACCTACCTGTACGCCGTCGGCACCGAGTACCATAGCCGCAAGCATTTGTTTGCCGGTACCAATGCCACCGGCGGCAATCACAGGAATCTTTACGGCTTCCCTTACAGCAGGTACCAGTATAAGCGTGGTGGTTTCCTCCCTTCCATTATGCCCGCCTGCTTCAAAGCCTTCCGCTACCACCGCATCGCAACCCGCTGCCGCCGCTTTTTGGGCAAACAGGCTGCTGCTCACCACATGCACTACCGTAATTCCTTTCTCCTTCAGGTAACCGGTCCAGGTTTTAGGATTGCCGGCGCTGGTAAAGACAACCGGTACTTTTTCTTCCACGATGATCTCCATCAATTGTTCAATATCCGGATACATTAACGGCACATTTACGCCGAAAGGTTTGTTGGTTGCTGCCTTACAATTGCGGATGTGTTCACGCAGTACATTGGGATACATGCTGCCCGAACCCAGCAATCCCAGTCCACCAGCATTACTAACCGCGCTGGCCAAACGCCAGCCACTTGCCCATATCATGCCAGCCTGGATGATAGGGTATTTAATATGGAAGAGATTGGTTACGGGTGAAACCCATGGTCTATGATCCATAGTCAATGGTTATTTGAACGATTCTTTTAAGCGGGAACATACTGCCTATCCAAAATCTATCTCGGTATTATCACCGATATTCAAACTCCGGCTGAGCCCTTTAACGGATGCATCACTGCCGATGAGGGAATTATCCAGTACTACTTCATAAAGATTGGTGAACGATCCAATGATACTGTCGCGCACAATGGAATGTTTAATGGATGTATTGGCGCCGATAGCTACATGCGGACCAATAATAGAATTGGAAATATCACAACCCGGTGCAATACTAACAGGTGGAATGATGATGGTGTCTTTAAAATCGTGCTGCTCCGAAGTATTACCGCCAAACTTTTTCAATAAAGTGGCATTGCTTTCCAGCAGGGTCTCTTTTTTACCGCAGTCAAACCAATTCTTCACTTTGAACGCCTGGAACCTCGCGCCCCTCTTGATCATGCAATCCAATGCATCGGTCAGGTTGTACTCGCCGTATGTTTTGATGTTCTGTGCAAACAAATGATGCAGGCACTCGAAAAGAAAATGCGTTTCCCTGATCTTATACAATCCCACCAGTGCCATATTACTTTTTGGGATCGATGGCTTTTCAATTACCTGTTCAATAAAGCCGTCTTCTCCTACAGAAGCCACACCAAAATTACGAGGGTCGTCTACTTTTTTAATACCGAGCATGCTATACGGACTGTTCACCACTTCTTTCACATCATACTCACAGATCGTATCGCCCAATGCCACAAATACTTCATCCGTACCCACAATATTGCGGGTCAGTTCTATTGCATGGCCGGTACCCTGCCGTTCATTCTGGTACACAAAATGGGTAGTGAGGTCGGGATAGGTTTGCCGCACATAATCCTGGATCTTCTCGCCCAGGTATCCGACAATAAAGATGAATTCATGAATACCCGCCTCCCGCAACTGGTCAACAATAAAACTTAAGATAGTCTTACCCGCAATCGGGATTAGCGCTTTTGGTTGTGTATAAGTATGAGGCCGGAGTTTGGTTCCGGCACCGGCAACAGGAATGATAGCTTTCATCGGGGGTCTAATCAGGGTGTCGAAAATAGGAAAAACTATTGAAAGCGCTAAGCCATGTGCCATAAGCAGGGCACTTAAGCAAATTAAGTGTGCATTTCAACCAATTAAGATTTATTTTTGCGGCAAATTTACAGCCAATGCAAAGAGATACCCTTGTTTTCGACATCATCAGACAGGAGTTGGAAAGACAACGCCGTGGAATTGAACTGATTGCCTCTGAGAACTTTACCAGTTTACAGGTAATGCAGGCAATGGGCAATGTGATGACCAATAAATATGCTGAAGGGTATCCCGGCCGCCGTTATTATGGCGGTTGCGAAATTGTTGACCAGACCGAACAATTAGCCATTGACCGGTTAAAAGAGATCTTTGGTGTTGATTATGCCAATGTGCAACCACACAGCGGCGCTCAGGCTAATGCTGCAGTCATGCTGGCGATTTTACAGCCGGGAGATGCGATACTGGGATTAGACCTGAGCATGGGCGGGCACCTTACACATGGCTCTGCTGTAAATTTCAGCGGTAAATTATACAAACCGCATTTTTATGGCGTGGGAAGAGAAGACGGATTGGTAGATTATGAGATGCTGGAAGCAAAAGCCAGGGAAGTAAAACCCAAACTCATCATCTGTGGCGCCAGCGCTTACAGCCGCGATTGGGATTACGCCCGTATCCGTAAGGCCGCCGATGAAGTAGGCGCTTTTGTGATGGCTGATATTGCACACCCGGCCGGACTGATCGCTAAAGGATTGTTGTCTTCTCCATTTGAACATTGCCATTTTGTTACCTCAACTACCCACAAAACACTACGCGGGCCAAGAGGTGGCGTGATCATGATGAAGAAGGATGTTGAGAACCCTTTTGGCTTAAAAGACGTGAAAGGTAACCTGCGATTAATGAGCAACCTGATAGACATGGCGGTATTCCCCGGCACACAGGGCGGGCCACTCGAGCATGTGATTGCGGCAAAAGCAATTGCATTCGGCGAGATACTGTCGCCCGAGTTCCTTACTTACCAGCAGCAGGTGCAGAAAAATGCACAGGCCATGGCCAAAGCGTTTACCAGTAAAGGATACCAGATCATCAGCGGCGGTACCGATAACCACCTGATGCTGATTGACCTGCGTAATAAGAACATCAGCGGTAAAAAAGCCGAGCAGGTATTGGGACATGCAGACATTACCGCCAACAAGAACATGGTTCCTTATGACGACAAAAGCGCTTTCGTAACTTCTGGCGTCCGTTTTGGCGTAGCAGCCATCACTACCCGTGGTATGAAAGAAAATGACATGCAGTTTGTAGTGAATGCCATTGACAATGTGTTGATGAATGCGGATGATGAAAAGTTACTGCATACGGTTAAACAGCAGGTGAACGAGTTCATGTCACAGTTTGTTTTATATCCTGAGATGGGATAAATTGTGCGTGGCTACTGCTTAACAAAACATTCAAACAAACAGCTGAAATGATACAACGCATACAAACTTTATGGCTGCTTGCTGCAGGAGCATGCGGGTTCGCTACCCTGAAGCTGCCTTTCTATATCGGCAGTAAGGGCAATGCACCCGCAGAACCTTTTTCAGCTATGAGCAGTGTATTCATGCTAACGTTTACCATTACAGTATCAATCGTAGCCTTTGTTACAATCTTTCTTTTCAAGAACAGGTCTGTGCAGTTGAAAATGGGATTAGCAGGACTTGCAGCCAGCATCATTACCATTCTTCTCTACTTTTCCAGGGCAAAACAATACGATACCGGCGGAATAGCGCTTTCTTCGGTTTTCACTTTCGCAATACCAGTATGCTACATATTAGCGTTGAGGGGGATTTATAAAGATGAAAAACTGGTAAAGAATGCCGACAGGCTACGGTAGTGCCTCATGGATATAGCTCATCAGCCTGTTATACTTTATGGATACCATTTTTAATGGCATAGATGGCGATACCCACCATGTTCTTTGCCTTTGTTTTTAACAGTATCCGCTCGCGGCAACCTTCAACTGTGCGGTGACTGATGCCCATTTTTTCGCCAATCTCCCGGGTGGAATACTGGCGGCAGATGAGTTTGATGATTTGGACTTCTTTGGGTTTAAATAGTGTTTTCATAGTACTACAAATAAAATCAATAATCAGGACATATCATCACCTTGCGCCCAAATGTTTTCTTTACCTGATTGCACCCCCGATCTTATAGAAATGCCGCCGTATGGCTGTTTTTAGCCTTTTTCAGCCCCTCCGGCTTGCCGGCATATACCAGGGTTCCCCCGGCATCCCCTGCTTCCGGTCCAAGGTCAATAATCCAGTCGGCCGACCTGATCACATCCGTATTATGTTCGATCACGATCAGTGAATGGCCTTGTGTTATCAGGGCATTAAATGAGGCCAGCAATTTCTTAATATCATGAAAGTGCAAACCGGTTGTTGGTTCGTCAAATATGAATAAGACATGTCCAATACCTTTCCCCTTCCCCAAAAAGCTGGCCAATTTTACGCGTTGCGCCTCACCCCCGCTCAATGTGTCACTGCTTTGTCCCAGTTTAACATAGCCCAACCCAACGTCCTGCAAGGGTTGTATGGCTTGGCGAATATTTTTTTCATCTGCAAAAAAATCAATGGCATCATCCACGCTCATATCCAATACATCAAATACGCTTCTGCCTTTGTATTGTACTTCCAGTACTTCCTCCTTGAACCGCCTGCCGCCACAGGATTCACAGGTCAGGTGCACATCGGCTAAGAACTGCATTTCAACCACCTGTTCACCCTCTCCTTTACAGGTATCACACCGCCCGCCGTCTACATTAAAAGAAAAATGCTTGGCCTGGAACCCACGCATTTTGGCCAGGGGTTGTTTGGCAAACAGGTCACGGATATGGTCATAGGCCTTGATATAGGTAACCGGGTTACTACGCGATGATTTACCAATGGGGTTCTGGTCCACCAGTTCTATCTGCGAAACATAATCCAAATCGCCACTGATAGTTTTATGCATCCCTACTTTGTCGGCAAACTCCCCTTTTAATTTTTGCAGGGCCGGGTACAACACCTGTTTCACCAATGTTGTTTTACCGCTTCCGCTCACACCGCTCACCACACACAATACATTCAACGGAAATTCCACCGTAATATTCCTGAGGTTGTTCTGACTGGCGCCCTCCACCGTAATATGCCTGTTCCACTTCCTCACAGCTTCCGGCGCTTCAATACTTAGCTGTCCGGATAAATATTTCCCGGTTAAGCTATCCTTGTTGGCTACCAGTTCATCATAATTACCTGCAGCCACCACTTCTCCTCCCAGGTGGGAAGCCAATGGGCCCATGTCAATAATATAGTCGGCCTCGCGCATCATCATTTCATCGTGTTCAACCACAACAACCGTATTGCCAAGATCCCGCAGCGATTTCAATACACCGATCAATCGCTTTGTATCTCTTGAATGTAACCCGATGGAAGGTTCGTCCAGTATGTACAGCGAATTGGTAAGGTTACTGCCCAGGCTCCGCGTCAATTGTATGCGCTGGCTTTCACCCCCGCTCAATGAATTAGCAAGACGGTTAAGGGTAAGGTATCCTAATCCAACATCCAGCAAAGTCTGCAGCCGCTGGTATATTTCCAGTAAAATACGCTTGGTTACCTGCTGGTCATGCAGCGATAACTGCAATGTATCAAACCATGCTTTCAAATCACGCACCTGCCAGTCGCACAATTCACCAATATGCCTGCCGCCAACCTTCACGTACAAAGCTTCTTTGCGGAGGCGATAGCCTTTACAATCCGGGCAGGTGGTTCTTCCGCGGTAACGGCTCAGCAAGACACGGTATTGCACTTTATAAAGATTCTGCTCTACTTCTTTAAAAAAATCATGGATACCATATACACCATTGCTTCCGTTCCACAGCTGATTATATTGCTCTTTGGTCAGATCGGCGATCGCTTTATGCACCGGGAAATGAAATTTTCCCGCCCCTTTTACAAACTGTTCCCGCCACCAGCCCAGCTTCTCTCCCTTCCAGGGTGCCACGGCGCCTTCATAAACACTCAGCCTCCTGTCGGGTATGACCAGGTCCGTATCAATACCCAAGACCTGGCTAAAGCCCTCACAAGTGGGACAGGCGCCATAAGGATTATTAAAAGAAAACAGATTGGGGACCGGCTCTTCAAACTGGATCCCATCCAGTTCAAACTTATTGCTGTAGTGTAACAATGTTGTCCCATCCACTTCTACGTACATCTGCCCTTCTCCTTCATAAAAAGCTGTACCAATGGAGTCTGATAAGCGATGCAGATCGTCCTGGTCAAAATCTTTGGCAACCATGCGATCGATGAGAACATGAGGTGTGGGGCTTGAAACCCGGGGTGTAAATTTTTGTTTGAGGTCTTTATCCGGCAGTTCAAGCAATGCTTCGATACGCAATAGTCCACCTCCCGAAGTTGATGGTTCACGATTAGTGGTTGACGAGTCACGGAAATACATTCTTGAGAAGCCTTTCTGCATGAGGATCGACAGTTCCTCCTTCATGTCTCTTTTAGCATGTTGCCTGAATGGTACAAGGATTACCACTTTGGTGCCGTGTTTCAATTGCTTCACTGCATCGAGCACATCGGACACGTCATCTTTCTTTACTTCCTGTCCGCTGACGGGAGAAATCGTTTTACCAGCACGGGCATACAACAAACGCAGGTAATCATAAATTTCCGTCATGCTGCCCACTGTGCTGCGGGGGGTACGGGTAATGACTTTTTGTTCAATGGCAATAGCCGGGCATAAGCCTTTGATGTAATCCACATCCGGTTTAACCATGCGTGCCATAAACTGGCGGGCATAAGCGCTGAGGCTTTCCGCGTATCTCCGTTGCCCCTCTGCAAAAAGTGTATCAATGGTAAGCGATGATTTGCCGCTTCCGGAAACACCCGTCACAACAATCAGTTTGTTGCGCGGAAAAGCAACTGTTACATTTTTAAGGTTATGAACCCTTGCACCTTTTACAATGATATTGTCGGAAGATTCATTGCGCCGGGTAATTACCTGGGCCTTTGTTTTTGTAGCCATACAATCAGCAAATTAAACACATTATTCAAGCTTTCCCTTACCGTTCACACATCATTAAAAATGTGCATAACTATCCCCCTTAAAAACAATCTTTTCCACAAAGGAATGGTGCTTTAAAAAGATGCCTACTTTGAAGTTGCAAAGTGTATTTAACCGGTATTCAAAAGCCCTTATCATGAAAACTTTGGACTACGTGTCTGATACAGAACTGATACATTCCTTCCAGGAAGGTGATGTGGGCGCCTTCGAAACACTGGTTCAGCGGTATAAGGACCGGGTATTCTCGTCCATCCTGTTTTTCGTAAAAGACAACTACCTGGCGGAGGACCTTTTCCAGGATGTATTCATCAAAATCATTGACACCCTTAAGAACAAACGCTACACCGAAGAGGGGAAATTCCTTCCCTGGGCTCTGCGTATTGCACATAACCTCTGCGTAGATTATTTCAGGAAGATCAAACGTACCCCTGCCATCAAGACCAGTGATGATAAGGATATCTTTGACATGTTACATATTACAGAGGAAGGAGCAGACAGCAAGTTGATCCAGGGCCAGAGCCATGAGCGGGTGAGACAGATGCTGGACCTGCTGCCCGAAGAGCAGCGGGAGATCATTGTATTGCGACACTATGCCAATATGAGTTTCAAGGAGATCGCCCTGATTACCAATTGCAGTATCAATACTGCCTTAGGACGCATGCGCTATGGATTGATCAATATGCGTAAAATGATGACGGAAAAGCAGATCGTACTTTAGCGAAATCCTTCTTTCCCACACTGCAACCACTTCTTATATTCCACAGCATCGGGCGTATAACCTACCGGGTTATTCAGCAGGTTTTCTTTTGTATCCAGGATAACATACAAAGGTTGTGTTACCTGGTTAAAATTCTCAGCCTGAAAAGTGGCCCATTTATCGCCCATGGTAACAATGTCTTTTGCGTTACCATCTTTGGTTTTGTAAGCAAAACGCTGATCGGCTGGCAATTTCTGCCTGTCATCCACATACAATGATACCAGGATAAAATGTTCTTTGATATAATCATGTACGGCAGGCTGTGACCATACATTTTCTTCCATCTTGCGGCAGTTCACACAGGCCCATCCGGTAAAATCGATCAGCAAAGGCTTGTTCTGTGCTTTGGCCAGCTGAAGCGCTTTATCGTAATCATTTATCACATTTGCTTCCAGTCCTTTCCCTTCTACATTTTCTTTTCCATAAATACTATAACTCAACGGCGGCGGAAAACCGCTCAGTAATTTGAGATTGGCATATTTTGATTGCGTCACGCCGGGCAACAGGTAGAAGGTAAACAGTAATGCTGCTACTCCCAGCATTTTGCGGCCGGTACTTATTTTCATTCCCTTGTAATCATGTGGCAGACGGAGCACCCCAAAGAGGTAAAGGGTGAGTCCTGCTCCGGTCAGTATCCACAACCCGATAAACACTTCTCTTTTCAGGATACCCCAGTGCATCACCAGGTCGGCATTTGACAGAAACTTAAATGCCAGCGCCACTTCTGCAAATGCCAGTACTTTCTTCACTGTATCTAACCAGCCTCCCGATTTGGGTAAAGAGTGTAACCAGTTAGGGAAAATGGCGAACAAGGCAAATGGCATGGCTAATGCGAGGCCAAAGCCGGCAAGCCCGGCCGTCAGCTGCATAGCCCCGCCACTCAGTGATCCCACCAGCAAAGAGCCCAGTATGGGACCTGTGCAGGAAAAAGATACGATGGCCAGGGTAAGTGCCATAAAAAAGATGCCGCCAATACTGCCCAGCCCGCTCTTTGCATCGGCCTTACTGGCAATACCGCTTGGCAAACTGAGTTCAAAAAAGCCAAAGAAGGATATTGCAAAGAAAATAAAAATGATAAAGAAGGCAATATTCAACCAGGAGTTGGTAGAAATACTGTTAAAGATTTCAGGTTGCACATTGCCCAGTATATGAAAAGGGATGCTGGCCAATACATAGATCAGGAAAATAAAAAATCCATACAGCGCGCCATTTCGGATGGCCTGCTTCCTGTTCGAAGCACGCTTGGTAAAGAATGATACCGTAACCGGTATCATCGGAAATACGCAGGGAGTGAGCAACGCAATCAATCCACCCAATAAACCTAAAAGGAAGATAGACCATAGCCCGTTACCGGCAATAGTATTTTGCTGTCCGCAATTATTCAGTGGATGGCCGAGATCAACGGTTGTCAATTTTATTTTAGAAGCACCGGGCGCTGCCGCCGCACCGTCTTCAAGGTTGATTTCAAAAGGATATTCCGATGCGTTGAATTCATCTGCTTTTCGCAGGTTGGCCGTAACATTGCCTTTTAATGTGGCAGGTATAAACCCGCTGATCTTTACCTGCTGTTTTATCGTTACACTATGTTCAAATACATTGAGTTTTTTATTTTCGAAAACAGGATCGGTTACAACAAGCGGAGTCCTATCGTACTTTACATCACCAATCGCCAGCGCATTTTCATAATTGAAAACAAACTTAGCCGGATCGAGACCCTCTACATTGCTGTTGCTGCCATAGATGTACCAGCCATCGGGTATGACCGTCCGGGCAACCAGTTCATACAAACCGTTGCTAATCTTTTTAGATTCAACTTTCCACTTAAGCAGGGTATCACTTTGCGCCGACAAGAACATACAGGCCAGCAACGCAATACATAATGCCGGTATTTTTTTCATCTGTAGCGTTGTGGTTATTGTAACTTAAGGTCAAATGTCTTTTTAACAGGGGGCAGGCATTGGGTATCGTCGCATACCATGTATTCAACTGTACCGCTCACATTGGTTTTTGCATTTCCTTTTATCTTAACTGTCTGCACCAGTTGTAGTTTACCAGAAAAAAACAGCACATCGGTCTGGAAATTCTTATCATACACTTTCTCCACTTTCCCTATCTCTTTGGTAACGCCTATGGTAGTTACCAAAGGGTTTTTTTTCAAACTGAGTTTGGTTGGAATGGGTCCTCCTTTGCCGGTATGCTGGGAATAAATATGCCAGGGGTTTTCTACTTTAGCCGTTAAGATCACTTCATAAGTATCCGCTGTCTTCTTTTTCGCTTCATAAGTCCAGTTAACCGGATTAGGTGCCTGCGCAAAAGCTATGACTGTTATAAAAGCCAATACTATGCTAACTGAAAATTTTTTCATAGGGGCATGTTTTAATTATTAGACGCCGGTGATGCCGGATCCTGACATTTTTTATCAAAAGATTAGTTCAATCCCAGTATCTCAAATACTTTTTTTCCGTCGAGGTTACCGAGAGCGGTAGATGTAGCCCGCTCAGGATGGGGCATCATACCAAATATATTTCGCTGCTTATTGCTGATACCCGCAATATTCCTGATAGCTCCGTTGGGATTATGACCGGCATCAATATGACCAGCTTCGTCGCAATACCGGAAAATTACCTGCCCATTGGCTTCCAGGGCGTCAAGCGTGGCTTCATCGGCATGGAATCTTCCTTCACCATGGGCAATAGGTATCTTTAAGGCCTGCCCGCTGCCGTTCTTAATAAATACATTTTTGCAAATAAATTGCTGATTGGCATTTTGCAGGAGTACGCCGGGAAGCAGGCCGCTTTCACATAATATCTGGAATCCGTTACAAACACCCAGTACCTTGCCACCTTTATTGGCAAATTCAATAACACTTTGCATCATGGGACTAAACCTGGCAATGGCGCCGCAACGCAGGTAATCGCCATAAGAAAAACCGCCGGGAAGAACGATGCAATCATCGGTGGTAAACATGCCCAGGTCTTTATCCTTGTGCCAGAGCATGATCACTTCCTTACCCAGGTCATGCTGCAGTGCATCCTGCATATCCCTGTCACAATTAGAACCCGGAAAAACGACTACGCCAAATTTCATATCTGAATTTTTTCAGTCCGCAGTGGGACAATCAGTCAATAAAAGAAGGCGTAAAGGTACAAATTGACCCGTTAAGGTCTGCCTATTTTTTAACCAGCAACCAGTTATTATATACAATCACCCCTACGGCCAGCCAGAACAGCAGGTTGGGCAGCGCAAGGCGGCGGGGATTGGAAAAAGCATTGGAAACAAAAGCTGCCAGCGGCACCAGGCTCATGATGCCCGATTCAATGCCTCCGTAGTAGAAAATAAAAGGAACAGGCAAAAGGATCAGCAGCATCACCATCATCACGCCCCAGTTTTTCCGTATCTGTATCGCCATACGGTTCATACTTTGTTGCCAATAATACAGGCCAACCAGCAACAGTAACAGTAATAATGACAAACTGGTTACCAGCAGCTTATTCCATTGCTTAATAGGAAGCCCCAGGTGCAAAATAGGCAGGAAAGATTTGTAAGATGCCAATCCATCTGTCAGAAACAGCCAGGAAAACATAAAATAGAAAGGCAGTAACACGCCCATCAGCAAGATCAGCCACTCTGCCAGCCTGAAAGGCCTTACCACCGCCAGGGCAAATAATACCACTCCTATCAATATGGCAGTGGGATGATAACACAGGATGGATGCCCCAACAATCAACCCTGTATTGAACAACATGGTTTTAGGTGAAGGATTGTTGTATAATTTACTCAGCTTGATAAATATCCATATCAGCAGGAAGTTAGACACCAATGCGGCAGATATGCTACACCATTGCATCAGCACGGCAGACAATAATACATAGGTCATGGCAATGACATACGTATTGCTTTGAAGCATCCGGAAATGATTCAATACCATATTCAGCCGGATCGCCTGGATCAATACAACACCATGATAGATCACAAATAGAAAAGCCTGGGGTTGTCCCACTATGTATTTGGCCAGCACCAACGTGATCAGTCCATCGTTGGTACCGGTAATCACAACAGGTGTATTCACAAAAAAATGCAGGTGCACTCCAATGCTTAACACAACCAGGAAAAAAACATTGGCGATTGATTTATCTCTGAATAAAAAGACCACGCTGAAAGATATTAAAATTCAATTTTTGCAAAACAGGTGAAGCCCCTGTACTGACAGGGCACAATAACCTGGTGAGCGCCTACCTGTTTGGCATGGCGGGGCATAAAGTCATATCCCTTATCAAGGTTCTTAAAAGTGGGGTTGCGGTTGATCTGTCCGGATGGAGCAATCGCCTGATCCGACAAAATCATATCACGTTTCTCCTGAACATTGAACAGGAAGTGTAATTCATCGCCGCTGTTCACAAGGCCATAGCCGATAAAATTATCACTATTGTCGTCATACTGCGCTTTACGTATCACATTACTCCATTCCATCTTGCCTGAAGGGTCAAAGGAGACCACCGCAATATTATCGGCAAAATAACGGGTAAGTGTTGTATTAAATGCGCTGGAACGCCACCAGGGGTAATAGCCCAACGGACTGTTCCATGAGTAATAATCCATGGGTGACCAATACGGCGATCCATACAAATAATCCCAACGGTTCAATGCATTGCCGCGTGAGGTGGAATAGGCGGCTTCAGCAATGATCAGGAATCCGCCATCCTTTTTCAGTACAATATGTTTCAGGAAATAATCATTAAAGGCAGCTTTGATATTACCATCGCTCCTGGCATCAGCCCTGAACTCTTCAGAAAAAGTAGTGGCGGCAGTGAGTATTTCAGCTGCTTTTTGCTTATCCCACAAATAATAATACAATCCTTCTATATTACCCCGCCTTGTTTTACTAAAGAAGGAAGTGATGATATAATGTTTGTTAATATTATCTACTTTGATCCTGATATCATCTAAAAAAAGATTATTCAGCCGGAGATCACTTGTTGAAAAATCATCTCTCAGGGCAGCTTTTGTGATCAGTGTGATCTTGTTGATATTATCGTTCTGTGAAGTACCGGAAGCACGTATACAGGCAAGGTCGCCGTCATTATCCACCGAGAATTCCGACAAGAAATCATTCCGCTGCGGCATGGGTATTGTGATCCGCGTTTTCTTCAATAGGGAAAGATCTTTGTCAAATAAACAGGTAGTAAGAATATGCACCCGGTCGCTGCGGCTGTTGATCTTGAACACCATGATCTTCTGCTTGTCTTCACTGTTGATCATAGCATATATTTTATTGCTCGCAGCGTAGTTAATATTTGTTGTTGTGTCGAGCAATACAGGATCGCCTACTTTTTTACCATTGGCATCAATCTTTGCCGCCGTGCAGTACAGCACGCTTTTTTTCTGGTACTGGTAAAAAATATAGGCAAAATCTGTGTAGGAGAGAAAATCGGTATTCAGTACTTTATCGGGAAAGAAGTCGAGCCTGTTTTTCGACACAACTTTCATGTCATTATCATAAACACCAACAAAATGCTGGTCGCGATAACCTTTATACACCAGTATTTTCCCATTCATCCTGCCCAGGATTTCAAAATTCAGGGCACGGGAATCATCCCTGTCCGGATCCGAATAAGTGATCTTCTGCGCAAAACCGGTCAGTCCCGCTAAAAAAAGACCGATCATAAGTAGGGTTACTGGCTTTTTCATTTCCTGGGAAGGATTTATGGTTCAAATGTACGGGAAAAGGAAAGCAAAGTGGTTTTCCTCTACATTTGTCAAAGATTAACAGATATTAAAAGCAACCGACAACCATTCTCGTGTGAGCAAGAACTTTAACAGGGTTACCACTGCAGGTCTGATTATTGCATTGGGAATCATCTATGGCGATATAGGTACGTCTCCCCTCTACGTTCTAAATGAAATCATCAACGGCAGACTGATTACCGAGCAACTGATATTGGGGTCATTATCCTGTATCATCTGGACGCTCACATTGCAGACCACGGTTAAATATGTGATCCTTACTTTAAAGGCAGACAACAAAGGGGAAGGAGGCATTTTCAGTTTATATGCACTGGTTCGCAGAAGACGAAAATGGCTGGTGGTACCGGCCATGCTTGGCGGCGCTGCCTTACTGGCCGATGGTATTATTACGCCGCCTATTACTGTTACCTCCGCTATTGAGGGTCTCCGGCAGTTGCCCGGGCTGAGAAATATTGAGCAGTCTACCATTATTGCTATTGTAATTGCCATCATTACGTTATTGTTCTTCATGCAGCAGTTTGGAACCGCCTCTATTGGAAAGATGTTCGGGCCTATTATGGGTATCTGGTTTGCCATGCTGGCGGTATTGGGTTGTTCTCACCTGCTGGATGATATGCATATTTTCAGGGCGCTTAGCCCTCATTATGCCATCGAATTACTCACCACTTACCCCAAAGGTTTCTGGTTATTGGGAGCAGTCTTCCTTTGTACCACGGGTGCCGAAGCTTTGTACAGTGACCTTGGGCACTGTGGCAGGGGCAATATCCGTATCTCCTGGATCTTTGTTAAAACCTGCCTGATCCTGAATTACCTGGGACAGGGTGCATGGCTGCTCGCGCATCACGAGGGCCAGGTGATCCCGGCACAGATGATGGCGGATGGTTTTAACCCGTTTGTGAACATCATGCCACAGTGGTTTAAACTGGCAGGTATTACCATCTCAACGATAGCAGCCATTATTGCCAGCCAGGCATTGATATCCGGTTCCTTTACACTGATCAGTGAGGCCATGCGGCTCAGCCTCTGGCCCAAAATGAAGATCCACTACCCTACCGAAGAAAAAGGGCAATTGTATATCCCCGGGATCAGCCTGTTGTTGTATATCGGTTGTGTGGGTATTGTGATATATTTCAAGCAGTCATCTAACATGGGTGCGGCATACGGGTTAGCTATTACCATGTGCATGATCAGCACTTCGATCCTCTTTGCCAATTTCTTAGTGAGCCGGAGGGTGCTGCCAGCATGGATATATCTATACCTGTTTGTGTACATTACCATTGAGTCGGCATTCCTGATAGCCAACCTTGAAAAATTTCTCCACGGCGGTTATGTAACACTGATTGTCGGCGGCGGACTGTTCATGGTAATGTATGTATGGTTCCGCAGCCGAAAAATAAAGAACAGGTATGTGGAATTTGTGCGGATGGAGCATTATATTCCCATGATCCAGGAACTGAGCAACGACAGGACCATCCCAAAATATGCCACGCACTTAGTGTATATGACCAGTGCCAATAACCCTAAGGAAATTGAACACAAGATCATCTATTCCATTCTCAATAAAAAGCCAAAGCGCGCCGATATTTACTGGTTTGTGCATGTGGATGTACTCGATGATCCTTATACCTGTGAATATTCCGTAGAGCACATCATTCCCAATGACATCATCCGGGTTGAATTCAGGTTAGGTTTCAGGGTTGAACAAAGGATCAACCTGATGTTCAGAAAAGTAGTGGCAGAGTTAGTGAACAATAAAGAAGTGAATATTACCAGCCGGTATGAAAGCCTGGAAAAGAATAATGTAGTGGGCGATTTTCAGTTCATCGTATTGGAAAAATACCTCAGCCAGGATAATGAGCTGCCTTTCTTTGAGCGGATAGTGATGAAATTGTATTTCTGGCTCAAGGAAATAAGCTTGGGCGAAGAAAGGGGTTTTGGACTCGATCCCAGTAATGTAACCGTGGAAAAATTTCCGTTGATCGTAGCGCCTGTTTCCAAGTTGAGCCTGAAAAGAGTATATTCGGAAGGGAATGATTTCGAATGAGGGAAGCAATCCTAACAATCCTTGTCTTTGGCGGCTATATTGCTTTATATCGTTTTGGGTATTGCGGTACTGTCTCTGCTCGCCTATCTGGTGCAGGAACGGTTGATATTCAAACCGGAGAAGTTAAAAGCTGATTTTCATTTTCAGTACGATATCCCTTTCAATGAATTATTTTTTGATCCGGCACCAGGCGTTCGTATCAATGGGCTTCATTTTTATCGCAAGGAGCCAAAGGGACTGATCCTCTACCTGCATGGCAACTCGCGCAGTATCAAAGGATGGGCAAAATATGCACGTGATTTCTATCGTTATGATTATGATGTAGTATTAGTTGATTACCGCGGCTTTGGCAAAAGCACGGGTAAACGTATAGAGAAGGATATGCTGAACGATATGCAGCATGTATACGAAAAGCTCGCAGCTACCTATACACAACATCATATACTGGTTTATGGGAGAAGCTTAGGCAGCGGGTTTGCCACTAAACTGGCATCGGACAACACTCCCCGTTACCTGATCCTTGACGCGCCATATTATAATTTCAGGAAAGTGGTGGAACGGTTCCTGCCTGTGCTTCCCGTGAAATATTTTCTGCGGTTCCATCTGCGAACAGATAAATGGATACAGAAAGTCAATTGTCACACGTATATCATTCACGGCACAAAAGACCGGCTCATACCCATCAGGCACAGTGAAGCATTGCAACGCTTCAATCCCCACAAAATCACCCTTATCCGTATAGAAGGCGGCGGGCACAACAATCTCCCCAGCTTCCCGGAGTACCATAATTTTATCAGGGACATACTTAAGTACTGATGGCTGATTGGAGTATGGCTGATAGCTGATTGAAAAAAATCAGCCATCCTCCAATCAGCCGTCTCCTTTACCTTCGGTTAGTGAACAAGACATTATTTTTGCGCTGGTTAAAGCTTTTCGTTGTGGTCTATTGCCTGCTGGGTATTGCGTTTTATTACCTCCAGGAGCGGTTGTTGTTCCATCCCCAGGCCGTGAGTGCTGATAGTACCTATCGTTTTAGCACGCCCTTCAAAGAAATCAACCTGCCGGTTGATGCAAAGACAACCATCAATATCATCCGGTTTACGGTTCCGGACAGTGTGCGTAAAGGGGTGGTGCTCTATTTTCATGGCAACAGGGAGAATGTGAACCATTATGCGCGTTTTGCAGTAAATTTTACGCGCAATGGTTACGAAGTATGGATGCCTGACTATCCGGGCTTTGGTAAATCAACCGGTGTGTTAAATGAGCAGGCATTGTATGAAGAATCGCTGCAGGTATATAAGCTGGCAAGGAGTACCTGCCAGCCGCCCCGGCTCATCATTTATGGAAAATCGGTCGGTACGGGCATAGCCGCGCAACTGGCATCAGTAAGGGATTGCAAAAGACTGATATTGGAAACGCCTTACAATAGCATCACATCTCTGACAAAACGTTATTTCTGGATGTACCCGGTTGACCTGCTGCTGAAATACAAACTGCCAATAGACCAATACCTCACAAAAGTAACCGCGCCTGTCACAGTCTTTCACGGTACGGATGACGGACTTATTGCTTTGGGCAATGCAGACCAGTTGAGGCAGCAACTAAAGCCAGCAGATCAATTCATTGTCATCCCCGGAGGCAGGCACAATAACCTCAACGATTTCCCGTTCATGCAACAAAAATTAGACAGCCTCCTCCAACAATAATAATGCTGCTCATAATCCGCCACACCTCCCTCAGGCTTTTGACTTTTGATTTTTTACTTTTGACCTTTGCCTTTACCCCTGCCACCTCAACATCCAACCCCGCTTCACCCAATAACCGGCACCACATTATGCTGCTTGTTTTTCTTGATCTTCTCCGGCACTGCAGCAACGATTTCGTGGTGGAGGATGTCGATCAGTCTTTTTTTCACAAAATCACGATGTACTACAATGCTTACTTCGCGCATAGGAGTAGGTTTTTTGAAGTAACGGATCAGGTTTTGCTGGCGGGCCGTCATGTCCATGGTAGCAAGTTCAGGAAGAATGGTAATACCATCGTTCATTTCCACCATCCGGCGTAAGGTTTCAATGCTGCCGGCTTCATAATCGAAATGTGTGGCATCTCTGCTGGCACGTTTGAGTTCACAAAGGTTAACGATCTGACTCCTGAAACAATGTCCTTCTTCCAGCAGCCATAACTTATCGGGATCAATATCCTGCGGCAATACGTAAGTCTTTTTGTACGCTGCATTCTTTTTGGATACATACGCCATCAGTTCTTCATAGAACAGTACATACTCCTTGATGCCGTTTTCCTGCAATGGCGTTACCAGGATGCCCATGTCAATGCGGCCTTCACGCAGTCGCGCCACAATAACATCTGTCATCATTTCATTAACGACCAACCTCACCAAGGGGTATTTTTTGGTGAACTGCTGCACAAACAAAGGAAGCAGGTAAGGGGCCAGGGTGGGAATGATACCGATCCTTAATTCGCCAGACAATACCCCTTTCTTCTGGTTCACCAGTTCGTCTATCCTGTTTTTTTCAGCAATAATCCTGCGGGCCTGTTCAATCAGCTCTTTACCGATCTCTGTAGGTATTACAGGCTGTTTGCTGCGGTCGAATATTTTTACCCCCAGTTCTTCTTCCACTTTATGGATCTGCATACTTAAGGTAGGCTGCGATACATAGCTATGATGTGCTGCCGTTGCAAAATGGCGCCAGGTGTCCACCGCAATGATATATTCCAGTTGTACAAAAGTCATACTTATAGTTTTTGTCTATGATATCATAAAATTAATCGATTTGATTGATACGCAAATAATCGCAACATTTGTTTTGCTGAAAAATTATTGTTAACCTAAACCAAATTCGTATGAGTACTGATAAAAAGCTGACAACCGCTTCAGGTATTCCTTATTACCATCATGAAGACACACAGAGTGTAGGCCCAAGGGGCCCCTTGTTGTTACAGGATTTCATCCTGCACGAGAAAATGGCGCATTTTAACAGGGAACGCATTCCTGAAAGAGTAGTGCATGCCAAAGGTTCGGGCGCATTTGGGACTTTTACGGTAACCCATGATATTTCATCTTATACCCGCGCTAAGGTCTTTGATAAAATAGGCAAGCAAACAAGGGTCTTCCTTCGCTTCTCTACTGTTGGTGGCGAAAAAGGCAGTGCCGATACGGAAAGGGATCCGCGTGGATTTGCGATCAAATTTTATACTGAAGAAGGCAACTGGGACCTGGTAGGCAATAACACGCCTATTTTCTTTATCAAGGACCCTAAAAAATTCAGCGACTTCATACATACGCAGAAAAGGGATCCTTATACCAACTGTAAAAGTCCAACCATGATGTGGGATTTCTGGAGCCTCAATCCCGAAAGCCTGCACCAGGTATTGTTCCTGATGAGTGATCGCGGTACCCCTTATGGCTACCGGCACATGAATGGTTATGGCAGTCACACGTTCAGTTTTATCAATGCTCAGCACGAGCGTTGCTGGGTGAAGTTTCATTTTAAAACAGCCCAGGGCATCCGTAATTTCAGCAATGATGAAGCTGCAAAGATGAAGGGCATTGACCCGGATTTTGCACAGCGTGACCTGGTGGAAGCAATTGACAGGGGTGATTTTCCCAAATGGAATGTGAAAGTGCAGGTCATGACCGAAGAACAATCCAAAACCTACCGGTACAACCCCTTTGACCTTACCAAAGTGTGGAGTCACAAAGATTTCCCTCTGATAGATGTGGGCGTACTGGAGTTGAATGAAAATCCGAAGAATTATTTCGCCTCAGTGGAACAGGCTGCTTTTGCACCTGCACACGTAGTGGACGGCATCAGCTACTCACCTGATAAAATGTTACAGGGGCGCATCCTTTCTTACCCCGATGCCCACAGGCACCGTTTGGGCGGCAATTATGAACAGATACCTGTGAATCGTTGTCCCTATGCAGTCAACAACTATGAAAGGGATGGCTATATGCGGGTAGATGATAATGGCGGCAGCAGCCCCAACTACTTCCCCAACAGTTTTGATAATATCAGGCCCGATGAAGCTTACAAACAACCCGAATGGCATTTGGATTCAGCGGTAGCCGGCTGGTACGATAGGAATGGAGAAGGAGAAAACGATCACTATTCACAGCCGGGTATCTTTTACAGGGAAGTATTAAGCGCACAGGACAAGAAAAACCTGGTACTTAATATTGCCGGCGCCATGAGTGGTATCAGCGGTGAAAAAAGAAGCGAGATCATCAACCGTCAGCTCTGTCATTTCTTCCGTGCCGATATCGGGCTGGGTATGGCTGTAGCGCAGGCACTTGGTGTAAACGTTGAGGAAGCCATGCCCAAACAACACAGCATAACAGATAAAGCAACAGTAGTATAACAGGTTTTTTTTATTACTATCAAAGCCATCTCAAAAGAGGTGGCTTTTTCTTTTATCTTTAGCAAAAGCTAAAGCCATCACATGACGTTGTTTATTCTGTTGTCTGCCATTGTATTACTGGTATTGCTCATTACTGTTGTAAGATTACATGCGTTTATTGCTTTTCTCATTGTTTGCATTGCTACGGGATTGACCCGTGGAATGGAAGTAAGCCAGATCATGAATGCGGTGCAGAAAGGAATAGGCGATATCATGGGTTCCCTGCTTGTTATACTTTGTATAGGCGCCATGCTGGGTAAATTAGTAGCCGATAGCGGTGCAGCCAATAAAATTGCTTCCGGTCTTATCCGTGCATTTGGCATCAAACACATACAATGGGCCCTGGTGCTTACTGCTTTTATTGTTGGCATCCCTTTATTTTATGGGGTAGGTTTTGTGCTGCTGGTTCCTTTGGTCATTGCAGTGGCGCATAAATATAAGTTACCGGCGGTTTACCTGGGACTTCCTACCCTTGCCGCTTTATCAGTTACCCATGGTTATCTTCCACCGCATCCATCACCTGTTGCATTGTCGCAGCAGTTCCATGCCGATTTAGGCATTACTTTATTGTATGGCGCACTCATTGCAGTGCCCGCCATCATTATTGCGGGTCCTGTTTTTTCCGTTACCTTAAAAAAATACCAGTCCAAACCCCTGGCCATTTTTACCAGCAATGATATTCCCGAAGACAAGCTGCCTGGTATGTTGCCAAGCCTCCTGGCCGCATTTATGCCCGTATTATTTATTGCTGCAGATACAATAGTGAGAATAACTATCCCTCAGAAGAATTATTTCACTACGTTTATTCATACCGTTGGTGACCCCTCTATTGCCATGCTGCTTTCCCTGCTGATCGCGCTCTATACGTTGGGGATCAGGCAGGGGAAGCACATTAAAACCATGATGGGCCCGTTGGGCGATGCGGTGAAAGACATTTCGGGCATCCTGCTCATTATTGCCGGCGCTGGCGCTTTGAAACAGGTATTGCAGGATTCGGGCATCAGCAACGAATTGATTCAACCACTGACCACACTGTCTGTTCATCCTTTATTACTGGCATGGAGTATCAGCGCCATCATCCGGGTAAGTGTAGGATCGGCTACGGTGGCCGGTTTAACAACAGCAGGCATTGTGGCTCCCCTGATTGCAACCACAGGTGTGAATCCCAGCCTCATGGTGCTTGCAACGGGCGCCGGCAGCCTCATGTTTTCTCATGTGAACGATCCGGGTTTCTGGATGTTCAAAGAGTATTTTAATTTAACCGTCAAAGAAACCATCAAAACCTGGAGTATCATGGAAACCATTGTTTCTGTAATAGGGCTGATCGGTGTCTTTGTTATCAATTATTTTCTGTAACGCTTAAAAGAATCGTATGACACCTGAAGAAAACTTTGCACAATCAGGCCTTGTCCTGCCACCCGCTCCAAAACCGTTGGGCGTGTATAAACCATTACTGATCGATGGCAAGCATTGTTTTGTCTCAGGTCACGGAACCGTACAAACAGATGGAAGCCTGATCATTGGCCGCATTGGAGAAACAATGAATATCGATGAAGGCAAACTGGCAGCAAGACAAGTGGGCTTAGCCATATTAGCTACCTTAAAAGCAAACCTTGGCTCGCTGAATCATATCAAACGGGTGATCAAAGTGCTGGGTATGGTCAACTGTACGCCTGATTTTCAAAGACATCCCTTCGTCATCAATGGCTGCAGTGAGCTATTCGCAGCAGTATGGGGTACCGAAAATGGTATTGGGGTGAGAAGCGCAGTTGGCATGGGCTCCCTCCCCGACAATATCCCGGTGGAAATAGAAGCTTTGTTCGAATTGTATTGATCTCTTTCAACTATAGAACCATTGTTATGAATACCTGGTACCACATCAACAATATTGACAGGATCGATTCACCTGCATTATTGGTCTATCTGCAAAGGGTCAAAGAAAACATTGCACGATCAATAGCCATGGCCGGTGATATCACTATGTTGAGGCCTCATGTCAAGACCAATAAAATTGCAGAAGTCTGTTCGCTGATGCTGCAGGCAGGCATTCAGAAATTCAAATGCGCCACCATAGCTGAGGCTGAAATGCTCGGCACCATCCAGGCGCCGGATGTATTGCTGGCCTACCAGCCCGTTGGGCCGAAAGCAGAAAGGTTCTTACAGTTGGTTGCTGCATTTCCGCATACTCACTTTTCCTGTACCATTGATAACCTGCAAACAGCTTCCGCCCTTTCAGCATTATTTGCTGCCCACCATTTGCAGGCAGACCTGTTCATTGACCTGAATACAGGCATGAACAGGTCAGGCATCATTCCTGAAAAGGCTTTGATGCTATTCAAAGACTGCCAATCCCTGCCCGGCATTCGCATCATCGGATTACACGTTTACGATGGGCATATCAGGGATGCAGACGCAGGAGCGAGGAACCTCAGATCTGATGAAGCATTCAGAAAAGTAGAAGACCTGGCCAAAGCAATTACATCCGTCTCGCCGTCACAGCGCTTAACTATTGTAGCAGGCGGGTCGCCTACCTTTCCCACACACACCAAACGCAAGGGAGTGGAATTCAGTCCCGGAACTTTTGTTTTCTGGGACTGGGGCTACAAACACCAGCTGCCCGACGAGCCCTTTGAATACGCGGCTCTTGTTATCACGAGGATCATCTCCGTTATTGATGAACACACAGTCTGCACAGACCTGGGACATAAATCGGTAGCCGCTGAAAACCCATTACCCCGCGTTTATTTTCTGAATGCGCCGGATGCTGTTGCAGTTGGACAAAGCGAGGAACACTTAGTCCTGCAGATGCCTGACACATCCTTATGGAAAACAGGCGATGTGCTATACGGTGTACCGGTGCACATTTGTCCAACGGTTGCTTTATATGATGTTGCCGCTGTGGTTGAAAACAACGAAGTAGTTGATTTTTGGAAAGTGGTGGCCAGGGCAAGAAAAATATCCATTTAATAAAATATCACCTCATGTTTATTATCGATGCCCACCTGGATCTGAGTATGAATGCCATGGAATGGAACCGCGACCTCCGGCTGCCTGTAGCAGCGATCAGGAAAAGAGAAGCGGGTATAACCGACAGGCCCGACCGTTCAAAAGGAACGGTAGCCCTGCCCGAACTGCGTAAAGGCAATATTGGTTTGGTAGTAGCTACGCAGATTGCCCGCTATGTAGCGCCGGGCAACGATTTACCAGGCTGGCACTCGCCGGAACAGGCCTGGGCGCAGACCCAGGGACAGCTTAACTGGTACCGCGCCATGGAGGATGCGGGAGAAATGGTACAACTGAGGAACAGCAGTGATCTTGAACGGCATTTGTCATTATGGCTGGATGGAACACCTAATGATGCCAAACCTGTAGGTTATATATTGAGTCTTGAAGGCGCCGATTCTATTGTTACGACGGATCATTTGCACCGGGCCTATGCCGATGGATTGAGAGCCGTAGGGCTTGCACATTATGGTCCTGGCAGGTATGCCAATGGTACGGATGCAACAGGGCGACTGAACGACCAGGGAAAGGCATTGCTTGAAACCATGGAGCAATTGAATATCATTCTCGATGCAACGCATTTATGTGACGATGCATTCTGGGATGCCATGGAATTATTCAATGGAACAATATGGGCCAGTCATAATAACTGCAGGTCATTGGTAAATCATAACCGGCAGTTCAGTGATGATATGATTAAAGTACTGATAGCAAAAGATGCGGTGATCGGCGGAGCCTTAGATGCATGGATGATGGTGCCCGGCTGGCAGAGAGGTGTATCTGATCCCAGGCAAATGCAATGCAACTTAGAGAAGATGATCGACCACCTCGACCATGTCTGCCAGATTGCCGGCAATACTTTACATGCAGGTATCGGAACCGATCTGGATGGCGCTTTTGGTAAAGAGCAATGTCCCTATGACCTTGAGACCATTGCTGATCTGCAGTTATTACCTGCCCTGCTTATGAAAAGGGGCTATTCAACTTCCGATTGTGAAAACATATTGCATGGTAACTGGCTCCGGGTGTTGCGAAGAGCATGGTTGTAAAACAGGATACCTGTTAACTCAGTTCTTTCAAGGTCGTTTTCTTTTTTGAAACAGTCAGCCGGTGTTTCACCCCGGGTTTCAACGCGTAATTACGCTTTCCATGACTCACCGGAAAATCAAAACATACCGGGTACGTATATGCCTGAACATGTTCCCGGATAATGGCATGCACTTCTTTCCCGTAGGGGATCAGGGTATCTTTCATATCAGTAAATCCGCCGACGATGAGACCTGCCAGATTGTCCAGCATGCCGCTTCTTTTTAATTGTATCAGCATGCGGTCGATATTGTACAGGTATTCGCCCACATCTTCCAGGAACAAGATCCGTCCTTTGGTACTCAGGCACGAAACGCTGCCGACCAGGTGGGCTACAATTGATAAATTGCCGCCGGTTAGTTCTCCTTCAGCAATGCCTTCTCTATTCAACGCATGGGGCAAACAATCATAATCAGCTAATGTTCCTTCCAGCGCTTTCCGTAACGATTGTACAAATATTTCTTCATAGGCACCATCATTAAAAGCAGCAGCCATCGGCGCATGCAGGGATGCAACTTTTAACTGGTTAAACAGGTGTGCGTGCAGAATGGTAACATCACTGAAGCCAATGATCCATTTGGGATTCTTTTTGAAATAGGTAAAATCCAGGACATCAATGATCCTGCTCAATCCATAACCACCGCGCCCGCATAAGATGGCTTTGATGGTTGTATCATCCAGCATGGCCTGCAGGTCAGCGGCTCTTTCTGCATCAGTGCCGGCAAAATAATGAAACTGGTTACCCAGTGTTTGACCAACTTTTACCTCGTAACCCCATTGCTGTAATACTTCAATACAGGTAGCAGCCCTTTCGTAGGGCATAAATCCAGCCGGGCAAACAATACCGATGGTGTCTCCTTTTTGCAGGTAAGGTGGAATTTTAATCATGGATCGGCAGCTGTTCTATTTTTTTGTTTTTGGTTTACCCGTTTGTGGTGATACGTCTTTTTTCCTGCCTGCTTCACGCAGTGATTTATCGATCAGCATTTCAATCTGACCGTTTACACTGCGGTATTCGTCAGCCGCCCACTTTTCAAGTGCAGCGTAGGTCTGCGCATCAACCCGTAATACAAAAGACTTTTTACCCAAAGCATTTTTTTAAGAATACAAAGAATTTTATTGGTACAAAGTGCCCGTATTCAATACAGGTGTTGCGGCTTTTTCGCCGCATAATACTACCATCAGGTTACTCACCATGGCAGCTTTCTTATCCTCATCCAGTTCTACAATATTTTTTTTGGACAGTAATTCCAATGCCATTTCAACCATACCCACTGCGCCTTCTACGATCTTATTGCGGGCTGCGACAATCGCTGTGGCTTGCTGGCGTTGCAGCATAGCGCCGGCAATCTCGGGGGAATAGGCCAAATGACTGATCCTTGCTTCGGTGATTGCAATTCCCGCTTTACTCAGTCGTTCGTTCAGTTCTGCTTCAAGCAAGGCAATCACTTTATCTCCACCATCTCTCAAGGTAATAGGTGCAGTTTCATCTTCGATGATATCATAAGGACAGGTTGATGCCAGGTGTCGTAAAGCTGCTTCACTCTGGTTGGTCATGTACTGGGAAAAATCCACCACATCAAACATGACTTTGTAAGTGTCTTTGATCTGCCATAAGATAACCGCTGCGATTTCGATGGGATTACCCATCTTATCATTCACTTTCAACTTAACACTCTCCAGGCTTTGTGAGCGTAGATTCACTTTTTGGCTGGTGAAAAGCGGATTCACAAACAATAACCCATTATCCCTGACCGTACCTACATACTTGCCAAAAAAAGTGAGCGCAACTGCATAATTAGGCTGGATGACCAACAAACCCTTCAATAAAAAAACTCCCGCGACAAAACAAGCTATCATCAGCACAATCGCTGATGTGGCAGCCCCCCCCTGCACTGATACGTTATTGATAAATAATACAACTCCTGATATCAAAAGGATAGCAGCAGCAGGCAGGGTAATAAAGCCCGATAAACCCTTTCTTATTTTTTCCATGGTATTTATTTTGATATTAAAATGATATCAAACCTATTCAATGATCTCCACATTTGCAAATTTTATTTTCAAGATTTTTCCCATCTCAAAACAAGCCGGGAAGGCAGGCTTCTTTCGAAGTCCCCCACTTAGCTTACTTTTGCACTGCTTGGTAGAAGACTAAACACAGGTTATATTATGAAGGATCCGAAGAGATATTTGATTACAGCGGCATTGCCTTATGCCAACGGCCAGAAGCATATTGGCCACCTGGCCGGCGCTTATTTGCCTGCTGATATTTATGTGCGTTACATGAAAGCACAGCAAAGAGATGTGGTTTTTGTATGCGGCAGCGATGAGCATGGCACAGCCATTCCCATACAGGCTACCAAGGAAGGTACCACTGCACGTGCCATTATTGACAAGTACCATCCATTAATGGAACAGAACTTTAAGGACCTTGGTATCCATTTTGACATTTATCACCGCACCAGCGATCCGCTGCACCACCAGACGGCGCAGGAATTCTTTACAGCTCTTAACAGCAAAGGTGATCTGGAAACCAAGGAAAGTGAACAATATTACGACGAGGAAGCACAAGCTTTCCTGGCCGACCGGTATATCAAAGGCACTTGTCCCAATTGCGGCTACGAAAGCGCTTATGGCGACCAGTGCGAACGCTGTGGCAAGAGCCTGAGTCCGGATGAACTCGTCAACCCCATCAGTACCCTCAGTGGTAAAACGCCCGTTAAGAAATTAACCAGGCACTGGTACCTGCCCTTAGACCGCCATGAGGCTTTTCTGCGGGAATGGATATTGAAAGACCATGCCGATGATTGGCGGGCCACTGTATTGGGACAATGTAAAAGCTGGATCGATGGCGGGTTGCAACCGAGGGCTGTTACGCGTGACCTTGACTGGGGCGTGAAAGTGCCGTTGCCTGATGCGGAAGGAAAAGTATTGTATGTGTGGTTCGACGCCCCTATTGGCTATATCAGCGCCACCAAACAATGGGCCCTTAACACGGGCAATGACTGGCGGCCTTATTGGGAAGACAAAGACACCAAACTGGTACATTTTATTGGCAAGGATAATATTGTATTCCATTGCATCATCTTTCCGGTAATGTTGAAACTGCATGGTAACATTTTGCCCGCTAACGTCCCGGCCAACGAATTCATGAACTTAGAGGGCGACAAGATGAGCACCAGCCGCAACTGGAAGCTGGATATGCAGGACTATATTGATGATTTCATCAACAAGGAAAACGGTGGCAGCCAGATGGCCGATGTGCTCCGTTATTATTTAACGCAGATCGCGCCCGAAACGAAAGACAGTGAGTTCATGTGGAAAGGATTCCAGGATGCCAACAACAGCGAGCTGGTCAGCATCTTTGGTAATTTTGTGAACAGGACTTTCGTGCTGATGCATAAATTATGCAAAGGCAAGGTTCCGGCCCTGCATGCAGATGTGATGGATGAACTTGACAACAATACCATAACAGACATACGGAATACCAAAGAGAAAGTAGAAAAGCTATTAGAAGAATACAAGTTCCGTGATGCTTTATTTGAAGTGATCAACCTGGCAAGGGTGGGTAACCAGTATATGCAGAAAAAAGAACCCTGGTTTGTTGCCAAGCAATTGACAGAAAAACCGGAAGTCCAAACGCTGATCGATAATTGTTTACATATCTGCCTGCAGTTAACGGCCAATCTCGCCATTTTAGTGAATCCGTTCTTACCGTTTACGGCTAAGAAGTTATGCCACATGATGAAAGTGGTGGACAAATTACTGGAATGGGGGAATGCTGGCAGCATGAAACTGTTGAGTGTAGGTTATTCACTCAGGCCACCGGAATTACTGTTCAGAAAAATAGAAGACGAAGAAATCGCTGCACAAATTACAAAACTGCAATCAGCAAGTGTAAGCCGCGAATCGTCCATCGCCAATCCTGAGTCGTCAATTAATGAAAACAAATCAGCCATCAGCCATCAGCCATCAGCCATCAAACCAGCAGTTGTGTTCGATGATTTTGCAAAGATCGATCTGAAAGTCGGGACCATTGTGAGCGCGGAAAAAGTGGAGAAAGCAGATAAGCTGCTGAAACTGCAGGTGGATCTTGGTTTTGAAACCCGTACGATTGTATCGGGCATTGCCATGCATTTCAAACCGGAGGAGATCGTGGGTAAACAGGTTACAGTGGTAGTGAATTTAGCACCGCGGAAAATGAGAGGCATCGAAAGCAACGGCATGATCCTGATGGCCGAAGACGCAGGCGGCAAACTTCATTTCATCAACCCGGAAGATACAATCAGTGCAGGGAGTAACGTAAGTTAACCCGCTGCCCCCATTTCATGACAAAAAGACCCGGTCATATTATATTGCCGGGTCTTTTTGTCATGATTTTATGCTGCTTAATAACTGATGCATTCTTTCAGTTCCTTCTCTGTATAAGCCAGGTTGTATTGTTTGAGTACATCTTCAGGTACACCGTTCCATTGGTTGGGCGTATTGCCTTTGTAGCCTACATCTTTTACGCCTATTTCAGAGGTAAAGAAACCTGTAACGGTCAAATTGCGCATGAGGTTGAAGAAAGCAACACCCTGTTTCATATCGGGCTTCGCCTTGTTGGGGTAGGCTATCTGGTCTACCATGGCAATGCGTTGCTTATCGTCACAATCGACAAAAGCTTTATCAAACTGTTTAAGGCATTGCACATCTAACCAGCGTAACCCGCCACGCATGGGCGTCTGGTGTTGCGGCATGTCTTTTACGATGAACTCCAGGAAGTCGGGTACTTTGGCCTCCGTTGCACTACCGCTGGTTTCATCTTTTGGAATGATGATATCAACCAGTACAGTAATGGTGGCCATTTCATGTTTGCTGAAGAAGGTATCTGCAGTTACTTTTTTGTAATTGCTTATTTCTTCTTTCATGCGGTCATCACCGGTAAACGGGCTTACAGCAGAAGCCTCTGTTATTTTCTTGTCGGTGTTTTTACAGGCCTCAACAAATACGCCTGTAGCAGCGGAACCGATCAATAATGCTTTAATGGATTTTCTTCTGTCCATGATCTCAGATTGATATGATTAGAGATTTTGTTTTTTCATTTCATCAACAATATGTTCAGATGCCCTCATTGATAAAGCAAGTATCGTCCAGGTAATGTTCTTATCAGCCTGTGATGTAAACTGGCTGCCATCCAAACAGAACAGTGTTTTACAATCATGCGCCTGGCTCCATTTGTTCAGGGCAGACGTTTTACGGTCGGCTCCCATACGAACCGTGCCCGCTTCATGAATGATATTACCCGGGTTATTCAATCCGTAATTATTCTTCTCGGTATCATCTCCACCCCAGGTGATCACGGCGCCCATATTGTGCATGATCTCCTTGAAAGTCTCTTTCATGTGCTTGGCCTGCTTGATCTCATAATCGGAATGCTTGGTATGAAACCGCAGGACAGGAATACCGTATTTATCCACCATTTTAGGGTCTATCTCACAATAGTTATTGATATTGGCTACGGCTTCACCTCTTCCGGCCATACCAACATTAGCGCCGTAGAAGAAACGCGCATCTTCTTTCAATGAGGCGCCATAACCGCCGGCTTCCTTGGTTTTACCATGCACGGCATATTTGCCGTTGAGGTTTTCCATGCCAAATCCAAAACCGTATGCAGGTTGTGACATACCGCCCCAATATTCAATATGGTAACCACGCGGAAAATCGAGTTTCTTATTATCCAACCACCAGGGTGTATATACGTGCATACCGCCTACTCCATCTTCGTTGTAACGTTTCCGGCCAAAGAGTTGCGGCAATACGCCGCCGAGCGCAGCACCGGTAGAATCGTGCAGGTATTTACCTACTACATTGCTGTCGTTGGCCAGGCCGTTCGGATGCCTTGTAGACTTCGAATTAAGTAATAACCTGGCAGTTTCACAGGCGCTGGCAGCCAGTATCACGATCCGGCCGCTCACCTGGTACTCCATCATATCGGTCTTGTTCACAAAAGAAATACCGGTTGCAAGCCCCTCTGCATTGGTGAGCACTTCACGTGCCATAGCCTGGGTGATCACATCTACATTGCCCGTAGCTACTGCCGGTTTGATCAGGGCTGAAGAAGAAGAGAAATCGGCGTACAGTTTACAACTGCGGCCGCATTGTGCGCAATAAACACAGGCGCCGCGGTCTTTATTGATCTGCTTGGTAAGAATAGACAAACGTGAAGGGATGACCGGTATACCTATACCCGTAGCTGATTTTTTAATCATCAGTTCGTGCAAACGGGGTTTGGGTGGTGGCAGAAAGATACCATCCGGATCATTTGCCAATCCTTCCATTGATCCGAATACGCCCAGTAACTGATCAATCTTATCGTAATAAGGTTTTACATCCTCATACCCGATCGGCCAGTCATCACCCAGTCCGTCGATACTCCTTCTTTTAAAATCTTTCGGCCCAAAACGCAGCGATATCCTGCCCCAGTGATTGGTACGGCCACCGATCATACGGGCACGCCACCAATCCCATTTATCACTGCCTTCCGCCATGGTGTATGGTTCGCCATCGATCTCCCAACCCCAGAAGCAACCATCAAAATCGCCAAAAGGACGGAATTTGGTACTGGCGCCACGCCTGGGAGATTCCCAGGGGTTCTTAAATTGCGAAGAATGGATGGCGGGGTCATAATCAGCGCCTGCTTCTATCAGGCACACTTTTAATCCGGCCTTGGCCAGCACATAAGCGGCCATACCACCGCCTGCGCCCGACCCAACAATAACGGCATCGTATTTTTTTGTTTCTTTCTTGATCTGCAAGTCTCCCATAAAACAAGATTGAGATTGTATTTTGTTAGAAGCAGTGAAAATAAGGCTTTTCGGCAATCCGGGCACTCATTTTCTCCAAAATGCACCACAGTTTTTAAAAAGAAAAAGGCACTATTTGCATAGTGACCTTTTCAGATGTTAGCGTATATATGATTTAGCAGAATGCTATATGATTTAGCTTAACTGCAGCCCATGCTGTTGCCGCAGTTCAAACATTTGTAACAGGTACCGCTACGTATGGTGATATGTCCGCAGGTGTTACAGGCCGGTGCATCACTCTGCATATTTTTAGCCGCCGCATTCACTGCATCCAATCCGGCTTCAGCCTTGTTAACAGCAGCAGCACGCTGCAGTTTCTGTGGCTGTACAGCAGGCGTGGTATTGGCTGAAGGCGCTGTTACGCGGATGCTGCTCAGTTCGGGCTTACCTAAAAAACTGGCATCTCCGTCATCTTCACCGGTATTACCGATATGCGGACGGTCCAGCACATGCACCAGGTCAGTCCTTCCTAAGTACTCATAAGCCAATGCGCGGAATACAAAGTCAACCAATGATGTGGTGGTCTTGATATTCGGATGGTCTACCATACCTGCCGGCTCAAATTTGGTGAACACAAATTTCTCTACAAACTCTTCCAGTGGCACACCATATTGCAAGCCTACTGAGATAGCAATGGCAAAACAGTTCATGAAACTGCGCAATGTAGAACCTTCTTTTGCCAGATCGATAAATATTTCACCTAAGGTACCATCTGCATATTCCCCTGTGCGGAGGAACAATACCTGTCCGCCGATCTTGGCTTTCTGCGTAAAGCCGCGGCGTTTGGCAGGTAATGATTTTTTCTCAACGATGATGGACAACTGGCGCTTTAATTTGGTATCGGTCGAAGCCTGCATGCGTTTCTGCACTTCTTCCAGTAATTCCTCCACTGTCAGCTGGCCCAGGTCTACAATATTGGATGCTTCTTCTTCCTCTCTCTCCGCTACTTCCAGCGCATCTGTTACTTTTTTCTTTTTATCAGATTTATTACTCAGCGGCTGGCTCAGTTTTGAACCATCGCGGTACAAAGCGTTTGCCTTCAATCCCAATTGCCAGCTCAGCATATAACAATCGGCAATCTCTTCTACCGTTGCTTCATGCGGCAGATTAATGGTTTTTGAGATGGCGCCGCTCAGGAAAGGCTGGCAGGCAGCCATCATGCGGATATGGCCATACGCATGGATATAACGCTCTCCCTTTTTACCACATTTATTAGCGCAGTCAAAAACAGTCAGGTGTTCTTCTTTCAGGTAAGGAGCGCCCTCGATGGTCATGGTACCACACACATAATCATTGGCAGCATCTATCTGCTCTTCAGTGAAACCTACTTCTTCCAGCAGGTTAAAACTCCAGTCGCTGTATTGCGCTTCCGTGAATCCCAAACGCTGCATGCAGGCATCGCCTAATGTAAACCGGTTGAAGATAAAGCCGATCTCAAAAGCAGACCTTGCAGCACCGTTCAGTTTTTCTATTTCCTGTGCAGTAAAGCCTTTCTCGCTCAGGCTCTGTGGATTGATGAAAGGAGCACCTTCAAAGCTGGCGGCACCCACAGCATATTTCTCAATAGCGGCGGCTTCTTTTACATTGTAGCCCAGGTTCTTCAATGCCTGCGGAACAGACTGGTTGATGATCTTGAAATAACCGCCACCCGATAATTTCTTGAATTTCACCAGCGCAAAATCAGGCTCAACACCAGTGGTATCGCAATCCATTACGAGGCCAATGGTTCCGGTTGGCGCAATAACGGTTGTCTGCGCGTTACGGTAACCATGTTTCTCGCCCAGTTGCACGGCTTCATCCCATGCTTTGGTAGCAGCTTTCAGCAGGTAATCCGGGCAATACTGTGCTTTGATGCCTTGTGGTTTGATCTCCAATCCCACATAAGCGTCTTCTGCATCGTAAGCAGCAGCACGGTGGTTGCGCATGACACGCAACATGTCTTCCCTGTTCTCTTCATACTTATCAAATGCACCGAGGAAGGAGGCCATTTCGGCAGAAGTCTTGTAAGCAATACCAGTCATGATAGCCGAGATGGCACCGGCGATGCCACGGGCTTCATTACTGTCATAAGCAATACCGCTCACCATCAGCATAGAGCCTAAGTTGGCAAAGCCGAGGCCGAGGGTTCTGTAATCGTATGACAGTTGCGCCACTTCTTTGGAAGGGAACTGCGCCATCAGTACAGATACTTCCAGCACAGTGGTCCATAACCGGGTAGTATATTCAAAACCTTCTACATCAAATACATTCGTATCATCATCATGAAACTTACGCAGGTTGATGGAAGCTAAGTTACAGGCTGTATTATCTAAGAACATATACTCTGAACAGGGGTTGGACGCATTGATGCGGCCACCTTTGGGACAGGTATGCCATTCATTGATGGTAGTATCGTATTGGGTACCGGGATCGGCGCAGCGCCATGCAGCATTGGATACCTGTTTCCATACTTCACGGGCAGGCACTTTTTTCATGATCCTGCCATCGGTACGGGCTTTCAGTTCCCAGTCGCCATCTTCTGCCAATACTTTGAAAAAAGCGTTAGGAATGCGAACAGAGTTATTGGAATTTTGTCCGGATACCGTTGCATAGGCCTCCCCTTCATAACTGTTATCATAGCCTGCGGCAACCAATGCAGCCACTTTGTCTTCTTCCTGTACTTTCCAGTTGATGAATTCCATTATTTCGGGGTGATCCAGGTCGAGGCAGACCATTTTTGCCGCCCTGCGGGTAGTACCGCCACTTTTGATGGCGCCAGCAGCGCGATCGCCGATTTTCAGGAAACTCATCAACCCGCTCGAAGTACCGCCACCGCTTAGTTTCTCACCGCCGCCGCGGATCTGTGAAAAGTTGGTACCCACACCGGAGCCGTATTTGAAAATACGTGCTTCACGGGTCCACAAGTCCATGATACCGCCTTCATTCACCAAATCATCGCTCACGCTCAGGATAAAGCAGGCATGCGGCTGTGGCCTTTCGTAGGCGTTAGTCGATTTTTTCAGTTTGCTGTCCTTCGGATCAACAAAGTAGTGGCCCTGTGGTTTGCCGGTAATGCCATAGCTTTCATGCAAACCGGTGTTGAACCACTGCGGAGAATTGGGCACACAGGCCTGGTTGAGGATACTGTACACCAGTTCATCATAAAATACCTGCGCATCATTTTCGGAAGCAAAGTACCCATAACGCTCACCCCAAACACGCCAGCAATTGGCCATGCGGTGAGCCACCTGTTTTACGCTGGTTTCCCGGCCTATCGACCCATCGGGCTGGGGCACGCCGGCTTTACGGAAGTATTTCTGGGCAAGGATGTCTGTAGCAATCTGGCTCCACTGTTTCGGCACCTCCACATTATTCATTTCAAACACTTTTTCCCCATTTGGGTTCTTGATGACGCTGTCGCGGTAGTCATATTCGAACTGGCCAAAGGGGTTCACACCCTCTTTGGTAAAGCGGCGGCCGAATTGTAAGCCTTTGGAAGTGCGTGGGTTAGCCATTTATGTAGTTTTAGCGAATTTTATAATCGGGTATGCCGGATTAACAAAATGTTAAGCGGGTTGACGAAAATATCCTTCCATTTCCACAATTCAAGGCCGGAAATATCAACAGCTTGTGGATAAGGAATGTGAATTTTTTCGTACCCCAAATCTGCGTTGCATTTGCGGGAATATGCACAGTTGTAGAAAATTTTTCTATTATTTTTAGCCATTAAATGAACTTTTTTTCGTAAATAAAAAAACCTCACCCCGAATAGGTTTGGTAATGATCTGTTGCAAAAAGCGCTCCAGGCAGCTACTTATACCGAAAAGTGTATCTTTCCATAGTTTTTTGCATTTTTGCAACATATCCATCCAATATTGAATGAAGCAAACTTTGTATAACCAATTTGTAGAGCGGAAAAAAGCAGGACGGAAATCTTTCGCAGTATTGATTGACCCCGATAAGGTAGATAATCATAAGATTGACCAGCTTGTTACCCTGGCCACTGATGCAAAAGTGGATTATTTTTTTGTGGGTGGCAGTTTGGTGATCTCCAGTCATTTGGATGAGTGCATCCGCCAGCTCAAAGCTTCCAGTAATATCCCTGTCGTTTTGTTCCCCGGTTCCCCATCGCAGGTAAGCAAATATGCCGATGCATTATTATATCTTTCCCTGATATCAGGCCGCAATCCCGAATTGCTCATAGGCCAGCATGTGATCAGTGCCCCTTTTGTCAAAAAAAGCGGCCTTGAGATCATGCCCACGGGCTATATGGTGATCGATGGCGGCGCCCCAACCACGGTGTCTTATATTTCCAATGCCGCCCCTATCCCCGCTGATAAGAATGATATTGCCATGTGTACGGCCATGGCGGGAGAAATGCTGGGTATGAAGCTCATTTATATGGATGCCGGCAGTGGTGCCAAGCGCCCTATTACCGAGACCATGATCGAAAAAGTAGCCCGCCATATTGAAGCCCCCCTCATCATCGGCGGCGGCATTACTGAACCCGAAAAAGCCTACCGCAATTGTAAAGCGGGCGCAGATGTGATCGTGGTGGGAAATGCCATTGAGAAAGACCCTTCACTCATCAGAGAAGTAAGTACGGCAGTTCATAGTGTGCCATTGGGAGTGCGGGGATGAGTGTATTTTGCATGTTCTCTCTTTGATACCGGCGGTATTGGTAAAACACAATAGATAAAAATCAGGTAATCATTTTATTGGTTAATACTTGGGTAATTATTTATATTTGATAAGTTTCAAATATATGGAGACCAGCAACCATTCAAACGGGGCGTAAACCGAAAAGCCAAATGAGTAGGGCAGCCAAAATGAAAAAGACATTCCTTCAACCAACTGCTTTAGCGGTATTCATCGCTATGACATTTTCTAACTGCGCAACAATTGTAAGCAAAAGCTCTTATCCTGTATCAATCAACAGTAACCCAACAGGCGCAGACATAAGCATAACGGACAAAAAAGGCAAAGAGATTTATAAAGGAACAAGTCCCGCAACTGTGACACTGAAAGCGGGGGCAGGCTTCTTTTCCAGGGCAGAGTACCAGGTAAAGCTTTCTTCAAATGGTTATAAAGAAAAGATCATTCCGGTTAATTTTAAGCTCAAGGGTTGGTATTTTGGCAACCTGCTTTTAGGGGGGATACTTGGAATGCTTATCATTGATCCGGCAACAGGAGCAATGTGGAAAATTGAGACGGATGCTCCTATTAATGAAACTTTATCAAAAACAAACACTACTGCTTTTAATACTGACACACCGACTTTAAAAATAATTGATATCAAAGATGTGCCGCAGGATATGAAGTCTCGTTTAGTAAAAATAAACTAAGTATTTAAACTTACTTATAACTGAAGTTTTGCAATAGGGCAACTGATTTTCATCAGTCGCCCTATGTTTTTTTACAAACACCGCATAGATTTTGATTGCTAATAACAAAGATTAGCACAAGAACCTTTAGTTAACTGGCTTATATGTGAAGGAAAGTGGGGCAACACTTCTTCTACGCCTTCTTATCCATAATAAAAAGCCTGATACAGAAAGCAATCCGGGGGTTAATCCTAGAATGCAATAGAAAATCTTCAAAGGTAATCCACCGTAATTACCAAAGTGGAGCGGCCCTTTGATACTTTGCCATTTTTTAAACGGTTGCTGGTCTTTCAGCCATTCCTTTCTTTGAAGTTTTCCTGTTGCACCGTCATAGTAGAACCGGCTATAATACTTGCCATAGTAAAAAGGGTCACTTTCAAAATTTCCGTAAAACTGTACCAGGTTACTGTTGCCAGTTATTTTAATCATATGAATAGTAAAATCAGGGTATTGCCTGTTCACTTCGCTTTTCATCTGATCGGTAGAATAAAGAGGGGCAATAGTTGCACTTGCTTTTTTGGATGCTGCTTTTTTTACAGCGGTTAAAGCAATATCACCACTGATGAATAGCCCTGTTATAACAATAAGCAGGTTAAATAATAATGACCAGACACCAACGACCCTGTGCAAAGAAGAAGAAAGCCCCTTGCCAGTCTTGCGGTTGATCCGTACCCTGAACAAAAGTACTTTAACCAACGCCTTACGATAAATGTACAACCCCGTGATCAGGGTGCTCAGAAAAAGAAGCCCGATAAAAAACACGGTTACTTTACCCGTCGTACCTGCAAATAGTGTATAGTGAAGTGTAAGCAGCTGCCGGTGCCATTGATTTTGCGCATTTTCAGATACATGAAGCACATGACCATCAACAGGATGCACAAAAACTTTTTTCATTTCCGCCCCCTTTCTCAGGTCATATACTATGGCTTCGTTGATACCCGGTTGATCGTACAACCGCATCTCCCAGTCAGGATATTTCTTTCTTACCTGGTTACATGAAACGTCATAAGAATACATGCCTCGGGGGTTATCAACTTTTATCCAGGGAGACTGATACGCTCCTTCTATTTCATCAATAAAGACCAAACTGGCACCACTCAGGCTCATGACCAGCAGAAATACGCCTACGATCAATCCGCACCAATGATGCCAGTTAAATATCCTTTTCCCTATTCTTACCATTTGTAGTTTACGCCAATTTGGTAACGGATCCCGTTTGCTTTAATATAATAAGCGTTGGTTGCGTACCACTGGGCAGTAGTATTGTAATAGTCTTTATTGAACAGGTTTTCAATACCGCCAAAGAATTTGATCTTTTCAGTAAGATTGTATCCACCGCTTAAGTTTACAGTGCCATAGGCGTTGATAGGTCCTTCGCCAAACTTATAAGTGCCGTTTGCCTGTGGCAGAAAGCGCTTTCTTTCGCCGCTGTATAGCCATTCCAGGCTAATGAACGTGCGGCGGTCAGGTGTGTACCTGATATGAGAAGCAATCTTTAAAGGGATAATGCGCCTGCTCGTCAGGTAAACATCCTCAGGATCATTATAGCTGCCATTTTTATTAATATCAACTTTGCCTTCCATATATGAAACTCCTGCACCGATAAGAAAATGTTTAATGGCCGAAACTTCAACAGAGCCTTCCACACCTAAAATACGTTCCGGTGCCCGTTGCTGCATATAAAATCCATTCTGTTCTACAATAGTAGAACCGATTTTAGAAGTGCTGGCATATACCGAGGCAGTAAAGGATACCTTATTAAGGGAAGAAGAAAAGCCAGCTTCATAATTGTTGGCGATGATAGGTTCTAATTGCATTTTAGCAATATCATCTTCTTTGGCGCTGCGTACATAAAGTCCGATATCCACCATCGAAAAACCTTGTGTAAAACTTACAAAAGGTTTGAAAGTTTCCCATTTGGCAAAACGAAGTCCTGCATTGAACGTAGATGCAGAAAAGGAAAGATCGCCACCATTGATCACTTTGCCGCCAACAGCCTGGCTGGTTTTGATCTGTGTGAAAGAAGGAATGGAAAGGCTTACCTGGTCTAACCTATAACCCACTTTAAATATCCAATGCCGCTTAATGGTAGAGGTAAGCTGAACAAATGGAGCAGGGTTGTGCAAATTCATCTTAGGCACCCATACCCTTCCATCGGTAAGCGTTTGCCAGGTTTGGTCATGTAAATAATCAATGCCGTATACCACTTCGTTTTCCGCCTGTGTTCCCATTTTCCAGGGTGTATTCAACGTTAGTCTTGCCCCCTCCTTATCGGAATAAATGGTGGATTGCATGGCAGGGATGAAGTAGGCCGAATAGCCATAGACGGTAAAAAACTTTTGCATATAGGCACTGGCTTCTAATGAAGTATTTAAAAACAAATTCTTTGCCTGGTATTTTATATAAGCATTGTGATTATACCGGGTGCCCTCATCGATCCCTTTTGATTCGCCCTTTACTCCTATAGTAGGGCTTTCATTATGTTTGCCCACCTGTTCAATGTAGGTGCTGTTTTGTTTTGAGCTGAAATAATTGTACATCACTTCCACCCGGTTCCTGTCATTAAGGTTGTAACCCATTTTCGAAAAAATATTGATAAGCCCTGTTTCTCCATATCCGTTAACAGGAGTGATGGCAATACCGTTTGCATCTTTATAAACGCCTGTATTTTCATACATGCCTGCTATGACATAATCTAAGTTCCCGGTCTTCCCGGTAAACTGCTGGTTCAAACGAAACCCGCCTGTTTCTCCTGCATGCACTGCCATGCCGGCCCTGGCAATGGACGTGGATGCATTAAAGGAATTATTCGTCTGCGGCTTCAGGGTAATATAATTGATCACACCGCCGTCTGCGCCATTGCCATAGATAGCTGTTGCTCCTTTAATAATTTCAACCCGTTCAATCACGGAAGGATCAATGGTACGTATATCCCTTGCTCCATTCCGGAGAGGGGTAGATTGCGGAATGCCGTCGATCATGATCAGTGGTGTTCTTCCCCTTAAAGTCTGCCCGGTATTGCTCGTTGTATTGGAACTGAATCCAAGGGAAGGCACAGTATAGCCTAATATATTCGAAATGCTCGAAGCAATTGCCATTTGAGCTTTTATTTCATTGGCAGTAATCACTTGTACAGAAGCGGGTGTTCTGTCAACCACTTCCGGCCTGCGGCCTGCTGTAACAGTTACTTCCTTTAATGAAGCAATAGACCTATGCAGTACAACAGTAAGCCCCGGATCGGCTCCATTATCCTTCACTGAAAATTCCCGTTCTAAGCTCGCATAACCTGCAGCACTGATACTCAAAGTATAGTTGCCCGCCTTGAGCATGGGTAATTCAAAATCCCCACGCTCATCAGTAATAGTACTCTTAAATGTATTTTTCAATACAACAGAAGACCCGGCCACAGGTTCTCCATTAGCGTCTCTCACTTGTCCTTTAATACCCTGTGCAGGCAGATTAGTAATCAATAAAAAAGAAAATAACAGGCAGTAAACAACTTTCATACAGTGCTTTTTTGGATCGCAAAGATGAAAGAAGGGTACTTCAATCATTGCCGAAAAGAGAAAAACAGTTTACGAAAAATGGAATTAAACAAAACGTCCCTGCAATCCGGTTTGGCGATGTGTTTGCTTACGATTGCCGGAATGAGTCCTTTAATCCTGATTGAGTAAAGCGAAGATCGGAGTGGTTTTTTTGCAGAGGCCAAGTTTGCATAGGGTCATAAGCCAGACCATACCCCAATTATACTCCTTCGATTGTCAATCAAATTTTGGCACACACATTTAGTGACTTTGAGAGAAAAAAAATACATATCCCAAAACACTTGCCAGCACAACCAACCCAAATAGAGTTAACTTTTTCACTATATACTTCTTTTTTTCTTCCGTTGAATCAATTCCTTTATAATAAAGATAGCTCGTTCCAACTGAAAAGAATAGGAGTAAAATCGATATCATGCTCATCCAAAATATAGATTTGATCATAAGCATTGTAAATACCCAGATCGCTATAAGTATATAGCTTACAATAGTTTTTTTTTGTTTTGTTGCAGTTATCATATACGTTTTTTTATAAAGTAACTTAGAGCCCTTATTGTGCAAGACACATCATACTGGGCAGCCGCCTTTACATGCAGATAAGCCTGCCCAAGCACCTACCATACAAATTACAGCACCAAAACCTGTTTCTACTAAAAGAGCACATACACCAGCACTAATATAGTATTGATTTTGACAAGCAGTTATACAAGGATCAGCGATGAAATTTGTGATAACCTTCTTGTCACCCATTGCCTGGTTCTGATTACTTATTACTAACTGAATAGCATTAGTAATTATATTAGTCCTTTTGTCTTGTGAAATTTTCGATAATTCAGGAAAAGAAGATATAATTTTTCTTGAGATTAAAACATTTTTATCGATTAATGCATAGATATCATCCCCTTTTGCAAATTGAGAATTTACAGCTTCTTTCATCGATTTTAAATCACCTGGTTGAATTCGAGAAAGTTGCGCAAAAAATCGCTATTTAAAGGGTCTTTTTTATGCATAAATGAATTCGGATAAGCACTTGTTATTACTAATTCTTTAAGTGTCGATAGATTCGTAACGAATGCCTTAAAATCGTCTGATTTAGAAAGGTTCGTTGCAAACTCATTCTCCGAAATTAGTAAATAATTTTTTTCTTCCTTAGCTTCTTTCTTACAACTTATAACAGTCGTTACTGAAATAATTAAAATTGTAACGAGAGCACAAAGAATAGTTTTGTTAAAGTTAAATTTCATAAAATATTGATTTAGGTTTTTAATTTGGATATGTTAATTCATCAAAATTATCACTGAACATCTTCGACTTCAGCGTGTTACATGCGGTCATCTCTATCGCTGTTTTCTCACATTAACCAATTGAATATCTTCGACTAATACCAAAACGCTAGTGAAATAATATTTTAATGTAGTAACCACTTTTCGTACCTACAACTGTGTCTTTCCACAGGTTTGGCCAATCCTATACACAAAACGGGCAATAAAATACCAATACCTGATTATGAACTGCAATACTTAATCACTAATGTATACAGAAGGGGTTAGCAAAACAGGAGAAAAACGCACATTTTTTGCCAAAAAACTTAAAGAAGAATTGAAACAGCTTCTTTATAGGGAATAGCTGCCATTTTTCGCATACTACTGTATTGCAAATACCCTAAGGGTATGGCTACAGTAACTATCAGAATAAGTAAAAATTGTGATTAATTTAAGTATTAATTGTGTTGCTTAGAGAATGGAAATAAAACACGTTCTTGTAAATTACGTGACTAACCTTTCTTCTTACCCTGAAGGGTTGCCCGATTTTATGAACTCATTTATATTCCTGATCAATTTTAAGTTATGGAAACTGAAGTTCAATTAGCATCATTCAAAATCATTGGTATTGCTGTAAGGACAACCAATCAAAATGGGCAGGCAACCAACGACCTCTGGCAGCTTTGGGGGCAATTTTATAAAGAAGACATCTTATCGCAAATGCCCGGTAAATTGAGTAATGATATTTATTCCGTTTATACAGACTATGCATCGGATTACACGGGCGAATATACTGCCCTTATTGGCTGCAGGGTAACATCGCTGGACAGTATTCCGAATGGATTGACAGGAAAAGCATTTACCGGGGGAAAATACGCCCTTCACAAGGTCTGCGGAAAAATGCCAGATGCTATCATCAGCGCATGGCAGCATATATGGAGCAAAGAGAAAGAATTAAATAGAAAATATACAGCAGATTTTGAAGTATATGGGCCAAAATCGCAAAACCCGGAAAATGCAGAGGTTGATATTTACATTGCAATAAAGTAAAAGCTGTAAAATCTGGTTAGGAAAGCCTGTAGCCGCTGTGTCACACCAACTTTGTTATTCTCAATCATAACTAAATGAGCATCATGGTAACCCGTTTTTTTACAATATTTGCAGCAGTTCTTCTTTCTCTTCCTGTCATTTCAACTTGTCAATATGTTGAAAAGGTTTCGTTTGATAGCAAGGACAGCACAAATGGTTATTATTTAGTCATTCAACCCCGCTCTAAAAGTATTAAAGGCGCTTTAGTTCTGTTTACCAGCTTCTATCAGCTTGATGATATATTGGCTGAAACAAAATTACATAACACTGCTTATGCCAATGACTTACTAACCATAGTTGTTTCACTTAAAGATAAGTTCTTAGCGGACACTGCCACAATTGATCGAATGAATACCATTTTAAATCATATAGTTCAACATTTTCCGGTTGACAATTCTAAGTTTGTGTTTGCAGGCTTTGACATACCGGGAAATATTATTCTCCGATACACTGAATTAGCATACGAACATCCTGCTCAATATAAGATTCAACCCAAGGCTGTTTTAGCCGTTGATTGTGCTGTCGATCTGTTTGGCTTGTGGCACTGGTCTGAAAGAGCAATCAAAAAGAATTACAACATGGACGATGTTGGTAGCGCAAAATATATATTAGATATCATGACAAAAGCAAATGGTACTATTTATAATAACCCTGCCAATTATTTAAGGTTATCACCCTTTGCCAGGGAAGCACAAACAACTGGCCATGAACAGTACCTTAAAAATGTCGCCGTTCGGTTGTATTATGATACAGATATTGACTGGCAACTTAAGAACAAACGAAATGGCTTTTATGATACCAATATTCCTGATGGTTCTGAATTAATTAATCGCTTATTACTCCTGGGGAATAATAATGCCGAATTCATCGTTGCTAAACAACCAGGTATCAGAAGTAACGGCATCAGAAGTCCTACTTCCCTATCCATTGTGAATGAAGTTGAATGTATCCAATGGATAAAAAGGAAATTAGACATCTTTGATGCAAATACCTGGATACCGCCTTACGACCTTTCCATTCCAAATGGATGGGGAGTAGAGCGTTTCTCCTTTCCCATAGAGTTCGCTTCCAAAATACCTTACAAAGGTGTCGAAGACCTTCGATTTACCCCGGGATGGGGCGACGCTGCGAGCGAAGAACATTGGTCTTACACATACCTGTGGTGGCTCGAAGGAAACCCAAAGATAGATGCTGGTGCTTTGCAAGAAAATTTAGAGGCTTATTATTCCGGCCTGGTGGGGAGGAATATCACAAGAAGGAATATCCCTAAAAATAAATTGGTGCCCACAACTGCAGCTATTAAAAAAATAAAGACAAGTCCTAATGATGCAGAAACTTATATTGGCACAATAAGTATGCTTAATTACCTGGCCCAGCAGCCCATGGTCTTACAGTGTTTGATCCATGTTAAAAGCTGCAAAGAACAAGATCACACTGCTGTTTTTATTGAAGTATCACCAAAATATTTTGAGCATCCTGTCTGGCACGAATTAAATAAGATTGAAGAAAGTTTTGACTGCAAAGAAAAATAAGTGAATACAGCATATTATATTTATTCCGATGACTATTATTGCAAATGTATTATAAGCAAACATGCTTCACAAAATAGAATTATTTCTGGCGAGGTTGTTCATACTAGCTACTTTGCATAGCTGCAATAGCGATCCCACAGAAGCTGAACATATTTCGTCAACACCGAATATTAACTATTCGGTTACTAAGTATTTTCCGCATGATACAACATCATTCACCGAAGGCTTTTTAGTATACAATGGGCAACTGTTTGAAAGTACGGGTTCTCCAAAAGAGCTTATTAAGGCTAAATCTTTAGTAGGGATAACAAGCTTAGCTACCGGGAAAATTGACGGGAAAATAGAGCTGGACAGGGCAAAATATTTTGGGGAAGGGATTGTATTGCTAAAAAATAAACTATACCAGCTTACCTATAAAAATCAACTTTGTTTCGTTTATGATGCAAAGTCTTTTAAACAAATTGGCCAGTTTAGCTACCCTAACAAAGAAGGCTGGGGTCTCACAACCAATGGAACCGAACTGATCATGAGCGACGGCACAGCTAATTTGACACTCATTAACCCAACTGATTTTAAACCAACCAGGGTATTAAGTGTAACCGAAAACGGAATACCACGTGACAGTTTAAATGAACTTGAATACATCAATGGCTTTATTTATGCCAATATCTGGGTAAGCAATTATATTGTTAAAATTGCCCCTTCAAATGGCAGGGTTGTTGGCAGGCTTGACCTTGGTTCATTAAGTTATGAAGCAAAAAATAAGTATCCTGGTTCAGACGTGCTAAATGGCATTGCATATGACCCTGCGTCTGATAAGATTTATGTTACAGGAAAATGCTGGCCGAACATCTACCAGATAGATTTTCCGCATTAATAGAAGCTAACAGCCATTAGAAATCGATTTGTAACGGGCAGGCCCTTATTGCATAATACAATATTGCAATATGCCAATTTATGGAATGAAAATTAACTCTCATTACATTACAATCTGGCAGGTCAACTTACTATACTGACCTGACCACTCCAGGTTACTATGCTGAAGGAGTCGGCCACACCACTTGGTGCGTCAGTTAGTTATACTGAACTGGTCAGCATAACTAGCTGACGGAGTATAAAATAATGCGTACCTTAAGCATAAACCCAGGCAGTTTGGCAGAAAAACAGCAAATAGACCGGGTCGTTGACCACTTTTTCAGGCACGAAGCAGGACAGCTGGTTACTGTTCTTACACGGATCTTCGGCACGGAAAACTTAGACCTGGCCAAGGATGTAGTGCAGGACTCTTTAGTTGAAGCCATGAACCGGTGGCAGAACAAAGGTGTTCCCGAAAACCCTGCAGCATGGCTTTTTCGTGTTGCAAAAAACAAAGCGTTCACCATACTCAACCGCGAAAAATACAAACGGAAATATTCGTCAGATGTTGCCCATTACCTGCAATCCGAATGGACAGCCGAACCAGCGCTCAACCATCTGTTTTCAGAACAGGAAATTTTAGACGACCAGTTGCGAATGATTTTCACCTGTTGCCATCCTGCCATTT
>CAZDQB010000011.1:104783-134338 GCA_964507525.1 uncultured Sediminibacterium sp.
CCCGATTCCCAGGTTGCCCTTACACTCAAAACACTTTGCGGTTTCAGCATCCCGGAAATCGCGAAAGCCTTTCTTACCACCGAAGAAAACATCAACAAGCGATTAGTGAGGGCAAGGCAGAAAATACGTAACGACAATATCCGGTTTGAAGTGCCGGCCGGAATGGAGCTGGAAAAAAGATTACAGGCTGTTTTGGCAACCATTTATTTGTTGTTCAACGAAGGTTACAGCGCTTCAAAAGGTGATGCTATTATCCGCTATGAACTTTGCGGGGAAGCTATTCGCCTCGCTCAATTGATTGCCGGGCACGCAGCGGTTCAGCATAAGGAAAATGTCTTCGCGTTACTCTCCCTGATGTTCCTGAATGCCTCCCGGTTTGAAGCAAGATCTGATAGTGAAGGTACCCTGCTCACCATGGCAGCACAAAACCGTTCATTATGGGACGATACAATGAAAGAAACGGGACTGGCCTACTTATCCGAAGCAACAAAAAATGATGCCCTCAGCGTCTATCACATCCTCGCCGCCATTTCGGCCCATTATAGCACTGCCCCTGATTATGCATCTACCGACTGGCCAGGCATTCTTTTACTTTATGACAGCCTGGTGCAATTGGATGACTCACCAATTGTTTTGCTCAACCGGGCAATTGTGGTCGCTGAAGTAAAAGGAACAACACAGGCACTTGCCGAACTGGACATAATTAAAAACAATCCCTCCATTCAATCGTATCATCTTTTCTATTCAGCACAGGCTGAGCTGCTGATACAAATGAACCGCTTTGACGACGCAGTGAAATCTTTACTGCAAGCTATTCGGCTTGCGACATTAAAAGCGGAAAAAGACTTGCTGGAAAGAAAATTAGCTCTTTACAAAGAAAAAATATTTTAAAGGGCATGTCCCTTTTGGGAATGCTTATTAGTCATTAGGGAGTATAAACAATCATTATTGACTTAAAACAAATAAAATGAAAGAGTTCATGTTACTTATCCGCAACGAAGGCGATCATAAAACCGGCTTTTCGCCTGAACAACACCAGGAGTTTCTGAAAGATTGCATGGTGTACATTGAAAACCTCATGAAAAACGGAAACCTGAAAAGTGCGCAACCGCTTGTAAGAGAAGGGAGAATGATCTCCGGAACGCCCGGTGCCTGGAAAGATGGCCCGTATAATGAAAGCAAGGAAATTATTGTTGGCTACTACCATATCCTGGCAAAAGATATGGATGAAGCCATTGCCATTGCCAAAGGCAACCCTGAATTTGCTTACAGTAACACAGCAAAAATTGAAGTCCGTCCTATTAAAATGAGGGAAGAATCAACCAGGTTTGAATATCCTAAAGGGTAAAGGTTATAATTTGAGCTGATTTTAAATCATTACCAATGGATAACAACATCATTGAGCTGGCTAAAATAACCGCTGCAGACATTAATGAGCTAAGGGAGCTCAGCAAACAAACATTTCTTGAAACCTTCGCTGCGAGCAATACAAAAGAAGATATGCAGCATTACTTAGACACTAATTTTACCGATGAGAAGCTAAGCAATGAAATTAAGAACCAATATGCTGAATTCTATGTTGCCGGTATTGACAACAAAGCGGCAGGCTATTTAAAAATCAATTTCGGGCCCGCGCAGACCGAATTGCAGGACAATCAGGCTTTGGAAATTGAACGAATCTACGTTTTACAGGAATTCCACGGCAAAAAAGTCGGGCAACTTCTTTTCGACAAAGCCCTTCAGATTGCAAAAGAGAATAGACTGGACTACCTGTGGCTTGGTGTATGGGAGAAAAATACGAGGGCATTGAAATTTTACGAAAAAAATGGATTTATTCCATTTGGCTCGCATATTTTTAAGCTTGGCAATGATGCACAAACAGACATCCTGATGAAACTCGTTTTAAAAAATTAACTGCAAGAAAAAACACCTGCGCTTATGAATATCCGTTTCTTCCCTTACAAAAGAACAGTTATCCTTTGCAGTGCCTGGCTTATAACAATACTTACCGCCCACGCCCAGCAGTTCAGTGTTGCTGTACAACAATTCATCAGCGTTGACCAGGATACCCTGGCGCTGACACATGCCAATGTCATTGATGGAACCGGCAGCCCTGCCAAACCCGATCAGACAATCCTGATCATTAAAGGGATCATCAGAACCATTGGAGGCAAAGTGGTTGTTCCTGCATCGGCAAAAATTATAGATTGCAATGGAAAAACCATCATTCCCGGAATGATCATGATGCATGAGCATATGTTTTATGGCGAACGGTCGAACCCTTTTTACGTTGCCCAAACCATGCCCATTTCCTTCCCCAAACTGTATCTCGCAGGGGGAGTAACCATGATCAGAACAGCGGGAACCACAGAGCCGCAAACAGACCTGAATATTAAAAAATGGATCAGTGAAGGGAAAATGGCTGGCCCGGATATGGATGTAACCGCTCCTTATATAGAAAGAGAAAGCCTGCCCATACCTGAATTGCTTTATGTAAAGAATACCGCAGAAGCGGAAAAAGAAGCCGCTTACTGGATTAGCATGGGATGTACTTCCATCAAGACATACATGAATATTACCAAACCCGACCTGAATGCAGTTATAAGCGTGGCTCATAAAAATCATATTAAGGTCACTGGTCATTTATGTTCCATTACTTTCAGGGAAGCTGCAACGGCAGGTATCGACAACCTTGAACATGGGTTTATGGTCTGCAGCGATTTTGTAAAAAATAAAAAAGAAAATATCTGCAGCGATGTAAGGTCGTCTCTATTGGAACTGGATGTAAATAGTCCTGCTATGCAAGACCTGATGGCTTATTTAATAAAGAAAAATGTGACGATCACTTCCACCCTTCCCGTTTTTGAACCTTATACCGGCAGAGAGATTATACCAGGCGGCGGAGAAGATGCGTTGCTGCCCCAGATAAAAGAAGACCTGGAAAAAAACTACCAAGCTTTAACAGGCAAGGATTCTTCCACTGTTGCCCTGTTTAAAAAAGAAATGGCCTGGGAAAAAATGTTTGTACAGATGGGTGGCAGGTTAATGGCGGGCGTAGACCCGACAGGAGCAGGAAGGGTAATACCGGGTTATGCAGACCGGCATACCCTGGAGTTATTGGTGGAAGCCGGTTTTACATTCCCCGAAGCGGTAAAAATATGCACGTTAAATGCTGCGGCATATTTGGGGTTCGACAAAGAAATGGGGAGTATTGCCGAAGGCAAAAAAGCGAACCTTGTACTGATGAACGGCAATCCGGAAAAAGACATTACAACAGTACGCCAGACAGTACTCGTTTTTAAAAATGGAATTGGCTTTGACTCAAAGAAACTGTTTCAGTCAGCAAAGGGAAAAGTCGGCATACAATAAACCGGGAGGGCGCCCCCCTAATCGCTGTCCTCCATGTGCAGTTTCTGGTGATGCGCACCTGCCGCAATATGCATGGCGAAGCCTGCAATAACAGTGTCTTTCAGTACATTGATAAATGCAAAACTTCTCATTTCCTTATCCCCGGCATGCAGGCAATTGGGTATATGAATAGTCACAATAAAAATCAGGAGCATCACTGCCAGCAGGTATCCTGAAACCTTTACCATTTTATTGGTAATAAATGAGATACCAACCAGTATAAATGCCACGCCCACCAAGTAAGCCCAGATAATGCCGCCTGGCAGAAAAGAAGGGATATACACCAATAGCTCCCTGGCGTTCAGGAAATGGTAAACGCCAAAAGTCAACATTACAACAGCCAACAGGTATATTGAGATCCTCGATATAATGTGATACTGTTTCATAAAAGGAGGTTTAGGTACTAAAAGTTACAACTTTTATTTGGATTATGCAATCATTTTTTAATACTTCCCCATTATCATTTTATTACGCTTCAATCGTGTTTTTTATACGCTTTCTTTTGGGATAACAGTTACTATTGCAGTTGCAGGGAATCTCATTACCTTTAACGAAAGCAGTCATCCGTTTCATCATATCTGGTTGATCATATGGATACCCATCTCCACCATACACATACTGAGCCGCACATGAAAAGCTCAGCATTTCTGACCGATGTTGTCATTGGTATGAGTGATGGCCTGACTGTTCCGTTTGCCCTGGCTGCTGGTTTGAGCGGTGCTGTATCGAATGTGCACCTGATCATCATTGCAGGCATCGCTGAAATAGCCGCCGGTTCCATTGCAATGGGATTGGGAGGTTATCTCGCCGGACAAACCGAACAGGATCACTACAACAGTGAATTGAAAAAAGAATACTATGAAGTGGCATTCATGCCTGAGAAAGAAAAAGAAGAAGTAAGGGAATTCTTTGAACAACTGGGCCTGAGCAAAGAACTGCAGGAAAGCGCCACAGCGGAAGTAACAAAGGATACAGACAAATGGGTGGACTTCATGATGAAACATGAATTGGGCCTTGAGAAACCAGATCCTAAAAGAGCAACCAAAAGTGCTTTCAATATTGGCGTCTCATATATTGTGGGCGGATTTGTTCCTTTATTACCGTATTTCTTTGTTGAGAATGGCATCACCGGCTTAAAATGCTCAGCCATTATAACAATAGCCAGCCTGCTGGTTTTTGGGTTTTTCAAAAGCAAGCTAACCGGCGTCAGCCCTGTAAAAGGAGCATTAAAAGTTGCATTCATTGGCGCTGTCGCAGCCGGAGCAGCCTTTTCCCTCGCTAAATTGATCGGCGGTTAAATTAACCTACATTTGATTTCTTAAAAGCCTTTCTATCATTGGTAGCAACTGTATTTATCGCCATTGCGGTACTGCTTCGCGTATTTTCCAATCCTTTTGGAAATGTTTTTCAAAAAAAATTAACCGCCAAAGGCAATCATCCCCTGGTGGTAAATTTCTTATCCTATTTCATTTTAAGCATCCTTTGTCTGCCTGTAGCTGCCGGAATCAAATGGCAGGAATTACCTGCACCATTCTGGACCTATTCCATCCTGGGTGGTATAGCAGGCGCATTGGGCAATGGTTTCTTAGTGAAAGCGTTGCAGCGTGGAGAGCTTTCGGTTTTAGGCCCCATTAACGCTTACAAATCTGTCGTGGGGATGATAACGGGCATTCTTTTACTCAGCGAAATTCCGTCTGTTAGAGGCCTGCTGGGTGTTGCTTTAATCATCTGGGGAAGCTATTTTGTACTGGATACCACCGAAGACAGGTTCACCTGGACACTGCTTAAAAGAAAAGAAATACAATACCGGATCTGGGCAATGATATTAACAGCCATTGAAGCCGTACTGATTAAAAAAGTCATTCTCTACTCTTCCCCAACGGTTGCTTTCTTTAGCTGGTGCTGGTTTGGTGCTATCTTTTCTTTTTTGCTTTTGCTGGTCTATCGTATCGGTACCAGGCAAATCATGCAACAGGTACAGCCTGCGACCCTGGTAAAATACTTATTACTGGTCATTTGCATCGGCACCATGCAAATGACAACCAACTATGTTTTAAACCATATGCCTGTTGGTTATGCTTTGTCGCTTTTCCAGCTCTCCACAATTGTAAGTGTGATACTGGGTCACCGCATCTTCCAGGAGCAGGGATTGCTCAAAAAATTGATAGGATCTATCATTATGATAATAGGATCAATTGTGGTAATAGCAGCAAAAGGATCATACTAAAATGTGTCCTTTTAATGTAAACTGTTTGTATTGACCCTGGAAGGTGTTTCTTTTCCGCTTACAATACCTCTCGAGCTCAGGGCGATGGCTTTGATGATCATAGTCATATTATCCATATCCAATGTGCCGATCTCATCACTGGGTTTGTGGTAGTTGGGTTCATCATCCATCTTGGAAGTAGAGATGGTATGCGCTGGTACACCCAATCTTGCCAGTGTGGCATTGTCTGACCGGTAAAAAAGATTTTGATCCGGATAAGGATCGGGATAAAAAGTAAACCCTGTTCCTTTGAGGTTGGCCTGCAGGATCTTTCCCATATCTGTTTGCTCATAACCGGTGATATAGGCCGAGTTGCGTCCCCATTTACTTTCCGTGCCGATCATTTCAATATTGAACATGGCTTTCACTTCATCTGAGTTTAACTGGCGGGAAAAATAAGTAGCCCCAAAGCCCCCTATTTCCTCTGCAGTGAACGCCGCAAAGATCAACGTACGTTCATTGTCATTCAGTGCCTTGAAATATTTGGCCAGCATGATCATTGCGGTGGTACCCGCAGCATCATCATTGGCGCCATTGAAAATAGAATCGTTGTTAACCGCTTCACGGCTGTTGATACCCAGGTGATCATAATGCCCGGAGAAGATCACATACTCATTCTTTTTGCTTTTCCCTAGCAACACAGCCACTACATTGGCTAACTTCATTTCGGTGATCTCATGCTTTGCTTCAACCGAATATGTCTGAGGGTTCTGCGTTGTCAGAACAAACACCACGCTTTTATTTGTCTTGAATAACTGGGATTTCAGCCTTGTCAGCGCGCCAAAACTTTTTGCAAAACTGCTATCCGCCAACACCAAATAATTCTTATCTCCATTCAATACTTTGGTTACTTCATTTCCTAAACTGCTTCCTTTGCCAATGATTAATTTTTCATAGCCCGATTGTTCCGTTACTTTCAGTTCAGGCTGGCAGGTAAATACGATCACATTCCTGCTATTAACAGTTCCTCCGTCAAAACTGCAGGAGACACTGAGGAATTTTGGCTTTACCATGCTAAAAGATTGCAGGTAGGTGCCGCCATTGTTCCAGGTCTCCAATCCTGTCTGCCTGAACTCACTGGCAATAAAGGCAGCAGCTTTATCGATACCCCGTGTAAAAGTCCTTCTGCCTTCCATATCATCTGCCGATAATGCACGTTCAACCCTTTCCACTTCTTTGGCGTTAATGATGTGATCAGCAACAGCCTGTCCAAAAGACAAAACTGCCACCAAAGAACCCAACAGGAACAAACCGGTCTTTTTCATATCAAATCATTGAATCATCAAATCAGCCATCATACATCATCAAATCAGCCATCTAAAGGCTCATCATCTCCTTAAACTTCACTGTCTGCCTGCGGCTCACTTCTATCTTTTCGCCTCCTTTCAGGTCAACCAGCAGGCCACCGTTAAAATACGGTTCTATTTTTTCTATCCAGCGAAGGTTAATGATGTGTTTGCGGTTGGCGCGGAAGAACATCCTTTCATCTAACCGTTCTTCAAGCGCATTGAGGGATTTAAGGATCAGGGGTTTATGCGGACCAAAGAATACTTTTGCATAGTTTCCTACACTTTCAAAGAGTCGTATCTCTCCTAATTTCACAAACCAGCAGCGTTCTCCGTCTTTTACAAATACCTGGTCAAACTCTGTTAAAGGGCCGCGGTTCAGACCATTCACACCAGCATTTTCTTTGAATATTTCTGCCTGCAGTTTTTGGATCGCATCTGCCAGGCGCTTGGGCTCTATTGGTTTCAACAGGTAATCCAATGCATTTACTTCAAACGCTTTGATGGCATACTCATCATACGCGGTAGTAAAGATCACTTTGGGTGCTTTCTCTACTTCGGACAGCAGGTCAAAGCCCGTTTTGCCGGGCATCTGTATGTCAAGGAAAATAAGCTCGGGATTGAGGGTCTCAATCTTTTCTATACCATCATCCACATTAGCCGCTTCTTCAATAACCTCAATGTCTGAATGATCCTGCAATAATTTTTTTAACTCGTTGCGGGCCAGTCTTTCATCATCAATAATAATTGCTTTAATCGCCATATCGCTAATTTATGAATAGAAATTCAATTTACAATTCCGGTACCGGCATAATCACTTTGGCTTCTACCATATTTTCTTCCAGGTTCCTGATGGCAAATGTTGCCTGAACGCCAAAAAGTAATTTGAGCCGGTTATGTGTACTGTTCAAACCAAAACCATCGCCATTGGCATTACCGTTTAACTGTCCCGAATTCTGAACAATCAGTTCATGGTGGCTATCCTTATAGTCCGAAATGATCCTGATCAGCCCGCCGTCTTTTTGTTTGCCGATACCGTGTTTGATGGCATTCTCTACCAATGTCTGCAACATCATGGGCGGCACGGGCTGGTCCAGCGTATCTTCATCTATGTCATACTCAACCTGCAGCCTGTCTTCAAAACGGATATGCTCCAGTGCCAGGTAATCTTTTACGATATTCAATTCTTTTTCAAACGCTACTGTCTCTAATTTTTCAGCCTGCATGCTGCTTCGCAGGATATTACTCAATTCGGTGATAGCGGTACGGGCCCTGTTCGGATTTTCATCTACGAGCGCCCGGATACTGTTGAGGGCATTGAATATGAAATGGGGATTGATATGCGATTTGATGGTCTTCAGTTCCAGTTCTTTTACTAAGCTCTCCAACCGTACTTTCTGTATTTCGCTCTTGGTGCCTAATTCTACATAATGCCACACATAATAAATGGAAACCCATACAAGGATCAATGGCGAATCGAATAAGAGGTTGAGTAAAAATCTTTTTTCAACCGATACTTTGATCTTGGGGTCGTAGAGGTGTAACCATTCGGCTATCACACTGTTGAACAGGTTATACAGTACAATAATGCTCAGCACCGAAATGCTCAGCAGCCACCATTTCTGGGCGTGAACAGGGGGGCGGAGCTGCAGCCGCACGATCAATACCCTTAATATATGGGTGAATCCAATGCCGGAAACAATGGCAACAACCGTCTTGGAATAGAATATATTATTGGTCTTGCTTGCAAAAATAAGCGCAAAGAAAACCATGGTTAAACCATAGAACAACCAGCCGCCAAGCTGACACCACCAGTATAATGAAGGTTTACTTCTCATGTTGGAACAAATATAACGGGAATCCAAACCCGGTCAGGCCCGAAATTTGATTAAAGGCAAAATCGGCCTCTGTTTGGCATAAATGTATGTTTTACACGGCCAAACAGGTTTAGCTGCTTCAGTCGAAAAGCTTATTTTTACATTTTAAACCCAGTCTTCATGGAGATCACACCCGGTACCTTACTGCGATCTATTAATAACCCTGATGATTTAAAGAAACTGAGCCGAGAGCAATTACACCAGGTTTGTGATGAGTTGCGCCAGTATATTATTGATGTGGTCAGTGTGCACGGCGGTCATTTCGCAGCCAGCCTCGGCGTCGTGGAACTTACGGTAGCTCTTCATTATGTGTACAATACGCCTTATGATCAATTGGTATGGGATGTGGGTCACCAGGCTTATGGGCACAAGATCCTCACCGGGCGCCGTGATAATTTTGCCTCCAACCGTAAATACAAAGGATTGAGTGGTTTTCCCAAACGCAGTGAAAGCCGGTACGATACTTTTGGCGTTGGACATTCTTCCACTTCTATATCTGCTGCCCTCGGTATGGCCATGGCTGCCAGGTATAAGGGTGAGAACAGGAAATCAGTAGCTGTTATTGGTGATGGCTCCATGACTGCCGGTATGGCTTTTGAAGCCATGAACCATGCAGGTGTTGCCGACAGCGATGTACTGATCATCCTGAATGACAACTGTATGAGTATCGACCCCAATGTAGGGGCTTTGAAGGAATACCTTACTGATATCAGCATCTCTCCCACTTACAATAAAGTACGCGATGAGATCTGGAACCTGATGGGCAAACTGCCGGTGGGCAAGAATTTCAGCAGGGATATAGCCAGCAAGCTGGAAGCCAGCATGAAAGGAGTGGTAAGCAGGAGCAGTAATTTATTTGAAGCACTGAAGCTGCGCTATTTTGGACCGATAGACGGACACAATATTACCAAGCTGGTTGATACACTGAAAGACCTTAAAGATATCCCCGGCCCCAAGCTCCTGCATATTGTAACGGTGAAAGGCAAAGGCTATGCACTGGCCGAAAAAGACCAGACCAAATGGCATGCACCCGGACTGTTCGATAAAGTAACGGGTGAGATCTATAAAAAGAAGATAGATGCGCCGCAGCCGCCCAAATACCAGGATGTGTTCGGACATACCATTATTGAACTGGCAGAAAAAAACAGTTCCATCATGGGCGTTACGCCGGCCATGCCCAGTGGTTCTTCTTTGAAGTTCATGATGGAAAAAATGCCGCATCGTGCTTTTGATGTAGGCATTTGTGAACAGCATGCAGTAACCCTCAGCGCCGGCCTGGCCACACAAGGCATGCGCGTTTTCTGCAATATCTATTCTTCCTTCATGCAACGTGCCTATGACCAGGTGGTGCATGATGTGGCCATACAAAAATTACCGGTGATCTTTTGTTTAGACAGGGCTGGACTGGTAGGAGAAGATGGTCCAACGCACCACGGCTGTTACGATATCCCTTATATGCGGTGCATCCCCAACCTGGTAGTGAGCGCGCCGATGAACGAGCAGGAACTCCGTAACCTGATGTATACGGCCCAATTGGAAACGAATCAATCCCCTTTTGTCATACGTTACCCGAGAGGAGAAGGTGTGATGCCTGAATGGAGAACGCCTTTTGAAGAGATAGTAATAGGCAAGGGCCGCAAACTGAAAGATGGTGCAGAAGTGGCTATCCTGAGTTATGGTCATCCCGGCAATTTTGCACAAGCGGCCATACGTGCACTGAGAACAGAAGGGATCAACCCTGCGCATTATGACCTGCGTTTTGTCAAACCGATCGACGAAGCATTACTGCATGAAGTATTCAGCAGGTATCATAAAGTGGTAACAGTGGAAGACGGAACCATACACGGCGGCGCAGGCAGTGCCGTATTAGAATTCATGAACAGCCATGGTTACCAGGCCGATGTAAGGATATTGGGTATACCGGACAGGCTGGTAGAACATGGCACCCCAAAAGAATTGCACCGTGAATGCGGTTATGATGCCCAGGGCATTGCTGATACGGTAAGGGAACTGATGAAAGAGCAGGTAAAAGTCTCTGAGACAATAGGTGGCTAACGGGCCCCTTCTTCTGTTATGCCTTCTTCTGCTATTTCTTCTTCCCTGTGCTCATTCCATTCCACAATAAAATTATTCTTTCCTTCCCCTACCATCAGTTTCATGAACTTTTGCTGGGAAAGTTCAAGTATGGACAGGAAGAGGAAGATAGCATGTATGCGGTCTTCACAGACTTCAAATACTTTTTCGAACGCCACTGTTTTTTCTTTCTGCACAAAGCCCAGCATATAATCTCGGCTTCCTTCCATGGTGTAGTTGTAGCGCACGACCGTATGTACCGGTTTATTCTGCCTGTCGTGCACCCTTTGCATTACCTTTTCAAACGCCTTCATCAGCTTGAACATGGTAATGTTTTGTATCTCGGTACCTTCGGAAGCATCTTCGCCTATTTCGGCCAGTTCTTTCTGCAGGTTACCACGCTTCACCATCAGCATACGCATGGCTTCCATTTCGGCCATCTGGGCTGCAGCTTCTTTAAAACGTTTGTACTCCAGTATCTTGTCTACCAGCTCCTGCCGCGGATCGATCTCATTACCCTGGGCATCCACTTCCTTACGGGGCAATAACAGTCGCGCTTTAATGCGCATCAGGGTGGAGACAAACAGGATGAACTCACTACTGAGTTCAATGTTCAGCTTTTCACCCGTGTGTATGAAGTCAAGAAAATCCTTGATGATCCTGGTAATAGGAATATTATAGATGTCTAATTCATCCCGTTCAATGAAAAACAATAAAAGGTCAAAAGGCCCTTCAAATTGCTCTAATTTAATCTGGTAGGTCGGGGTATTCACTTGGTCAATAGCTTTAGATGCAAAGAAAGCCGAAACAGCGGGAAGGGATAGGATAAGTTATCCACCGCTATCTCCTCAGTGCGTCCCTGATCTCAATCAGTAATTTATCTGTAGAAGAAGGCTCTGGCGGAGCGGCAGGAGCAACTTCCTGTTTCTTTTTCATTCGGTTAATGGCTTTGATCACCATAAAAACCACAAAAGCCACGATGACAAAGTCGATCACATTCGTTAAAAAAGTACCATATTTCACAGACACTTCAGGTATGGTTTTGGTCACAACTTTTCCTGCGGCATCCCTGACCTCCGGAATGGCGTCTTTCAGCAACCATTTTTTATCATTGAAATCAATGCCTCCTGTCAGCATTCCCACTAATGGCATAACGATACCATCCACAAAAGATGAAACAATTTTTCCAAAGGCGGCACCCATTACAAAAGCGACGGCAACATCTACCAGGTTGCCCCGCATGGCAAACTCTTTAAATTCTTTGAGCATTCCCATATATATTGGTTTTAGATGAATAATGAAAATAACTAAAATTTCGAGAATTTCCTGGGAAAAAATCATACATCACCAAATCCTACATCAGATATCCTAAACCGACATCATCTCCTTTTCCTTTGCAGCCAGGTGTTTGTCCACAAGGGCAATAAATTTATCCGTAAGTTCCTGTACACTTTTTTCTGCGTCTTTGGCGGCATCTTCGCTCAGGCCGTCTTTCTGTAATTTCTTTACCTGCTCAATGGCATCTCTTCTCGTATTGCGGATGGCTACTTTGCTTTGTTCGCCCTCACTGCTTGCTTTCTTAAACAATTCCCTTCTCCTTTCTTCTGTCAGCGGGGGCATGAACAACCTTATCTGAACACCATCATTTTGCGGAGTAATGCCAATATTGGCGGCCATGATGGATCTTTCTATCGGTTGTAGCATATTTTTCTCCCATGGCTGGACACTGATGGTCCTTGCGTCCAGCACATTAATATTTGCCACCTGGGCAATGGGGGTAGGCGCTCCGTAATATTCCACTGTGATACCATCCAGCATTGCCGGACTGGCTTTTCCTGCCCTGATCTTGCCCAACTCCGCCTCTAAGTGGTTGATGCCTTTACGCATGGTATCATCGGCATCGGCTAATATCAAGTCCAACTCTTCTGACATATTGTTATTTTTTGGGTCGGGCAAAACTAAGGAATAGTCGGGATAAGCTTTTATCTTCGCACCCACAATAAAAAAACATATGGCAAGTATCCAGGATTTGAAACAAACAGCCAGCCAGATCAGGCGCGATATTGTACGAATGGTTCATGCAGTGCAGAGCGGCCACCCCGGCGGATCACTGGGTTGTACCGATTTTTTCACCGCCCTTTTCTTCGAGACCCTGCAGCACGATAAACAGTTTAAAATGGATGGTAAAGGTGAGGATCTGTTCTTTCTTTCGAACGGGCATATTTCTCCCGTTTATTATTCAGCCCTGGCAAGGTCAGGTTATTTTGACGTGAAGGAGCTGGCCACTTTCCGTAAGATCAACAGCCGTTTACAAGGCCACCCCACCACACATGAACATTTACCTGGTGTACGCATTGCCAGCGGTTCATTGGGACAAGGTATGAGTGTGGCCATTGGTGCAGCCAGGTCAAAAAAATTAAACAATGATCCGCACCTCGTATTCTCCCTGCACGGCGATGGTGAATTACAGGAAGGACAGATATGGGAAGCTGCTATGTTTGCAGCCCATAATAAAGTAGATAACCTGATCTCCACAATTGACTGGAATGGTCAGCAGATCGATGGCCCTACCAGCAAAGTATTGTCGCTCGACAGTCTCCATGCCAAATTCGAAGCATTCAACTGGACAGTTATCGAAATGAATGGCAATGATATGGACGATGTAGTTGCCACGCTGAATAAAGCAAAATCATTAACCGGTCAGGGCAAGCCCATCTGTATCCTGATGAAAACAGTAATGGGTAAAGGCGTTGACTTCATGGAAGGCAGCCACGAATGGCATGGCATAGCTCCTAACGACGACCAACTTGCCAAAGCCCTCGCACAATTACCGGAGACACTGGGGGATTATTAGAAGATCAGCCATCATCCATCCTCTTTAGCTTTTCAATGAAATCAGCTCCATGCTTGCTTTCCTCGCAGGTATCCAGGCGGCTATCAGTGCAATGATGAGGATGGTGATGATGACTAATACAAAATCGCCGGGTATCATTTTTACGGGGTAGTAATCAATAATAAACGTATCACCGCCTAATTTGATCCATTTAAAGTGCAGTTGCAGCCAGCATACTAAGCTTGCAAGCAACAGGCCGGCTGCACCACCCACACCAGCCAGCAGCAGTCCTTCACCAAGGAAGATACCCTGTACTTTTTGTTCACTGGCTCCCATCGCTTTCAGCACGGCAATGTCTTTTTGTTTTTCCAGTACCAGCATCGTTAGTGCGCCGATCATATTAAACGCAGCCACCAACAATATCAGGGAAAGAATACCATAGATCACCCACTTTTCAACCTGCATCACCGCATATAGACTACGGTTTTGCTCGTATCTTGTTTCTACGCGGAACTGATCGCCCAACTGTGATTGCAATACCTTCTTTACTTTATCAGGATCGTCATTCACTTTTAGTTCAATGGCGCTGTATTCATCAGCGCTCATATTCAGCATGTATTTGAGAAAAGCGAGATTGCTGAATACATATTTATTATCAAAATCCTGCTGCACCATGAAAGTACCCGATGCAGCTGCATTAAACGCATTCAATCCGTCGGCCGATCCAAATTTTGCTGCCTGCCTGTTGGGCATATATAAAGTAAGCGGGTAACCACGGGTAGTTACATCCACTGCCACTGCATTTTCAATGCCCGTACCCAATACTAATTCCGGCGCCTCTACTGTGCCCAGTTCAAAACGACCTCTTTTGATATGACCGGCAATTTTATTAATGGATGTGTATTGGGCATCCACGCCTTTCACATATACGATGGCCTGGGCTTCTCCATTCACTAATAATGCTTTCTCTTCTGCAACAAAACTGGCAACTGCCACTCCCCTCGTGTTATGCAGTAATGCCATTTGTTGTGGTGATAGATGGAAGGTCTTTCCCGTAGCGGGAACAATGCGCATGTCTGCATAAAAATCGGCATACAGCCCCTTTACCAATCCTTCAAATCCATTGAACACACTCAGCACAATAATCAGCGCCGCACTTCCCACCGCAATAGCAACGATGCTGATCCACGCAATGATATTAATAGCATTGGTAGATTTTTTAGACCTGAAATACCGCCATGCGAAAAGAAAATTCATGTTGATGGCTGATGGCTGATTTGATGATGGCTGATTTGATTTTTACCCCTTATTCCTCTTTGGGTTTCTCTTTATTGATCTTTTTGAACACTTCTTCCATCTTAAACACATAGTCAAGTGTATCATCAAGGTAAAACTGCAGTACCGGTATGCGGCGCAACTGGTGTTTTATCCGGCTGGCCAATTCCTTTTTTATTTCCCAGGCTTTTGCTTCAATCATCTTCATCGCCGCCTGTGCATCTTTTACCTTGAACAGGCTCAGGTATATGCGGGCTTCCAACAGATCCGGCGTTACCTTCACTGAGGATATGGACACCATTCCGCCGTCAAGCATGGCTAAGTTCAGCCGCCTGAAAATATCGTTCAACTCTTCCTGCAGGGCGCCTGCCACCTGCCGCTGGCGTTTTCCTTCCTCCATATTCTAACGTTTGATTGGCTGTAAAAGTAGTTACTTTGCTGAGTTTAAACGATTTTATCCTATTTATGAAGCGATTTTCGAGAATACTTTTTTACCTGAGAAGCCAGAAAAGGAATATAGTCCTCTATATTATCTTCAACTTACTCTCTGTTATTTTTTCGCTCGTATCATTGGCCATGCTGGCTCCCTTTTTACAAATGCTGTTTGGAAAGGAAAAACTGTTAACGGTTCGCCCGGAATTCAGTTTTACTGCAAACGGTCTGCTCAATAGCTTAAAATATTTTCTCGGCCAGCTCATTCAGCAATATGGAGAGATCTATGCGCTGGGCGCTATTTGCCTGATCATCATTGTTGCCATCTTCTTTAAAAACATGTTTACTTACCTGGCATACCGCGTGCTTACACCCATGCGTAATTATGTGATGACCAAACTGCGGGCCGATCTCTATTCCAAAATACTGGAACTCCCCATCGGGTTCTTCACAGAACAACGCAAAGGAGATATCATCAGCCGCATGAGCAACGACGCCAATGAAATTGAATGGAGTGTGATGAGCACTTTAGAGGGACTGATACGCGACCCCCTGAATATCATCATTATCCTTGTGATGCTGGTATTGCTCAGTCCCGCTTTATCGCTGTTCCTCTTAGTGCTGTTACCGCTCACCGCTTTCATCATTGGCAGGGTGAGCCGCTCCCTTAAAAAACAGTCATCCGCCGCACAGGAACAATTGGGCGTGCTGATGTCTATATTAGATGAAACACTAACCGGGCTGCGTGTCATCAAAGCATTCAATGCCGAGAAGATATTAGGCAGGACTTTTTTCACTACCAATAATACCCTTAACCATATCCGTAACCGGATCAACTTCCGTCGCGACCTGGCATCACCTATGTCCGAATTCATGGGCGTATTGGTACTATCCTGCATCCTATGGTTTGGCGGGAGGTTAGTATTGAACCATCAGGCGGGTTTGGCTGCGGACAGCTTTATCACTTATATTGTTTTCTTTACACAGATCATTAACCCGGCCAAATCCTTATCCACTGCATTCTATAATGCACAACGGGGCAGTGCCGCCATCCAGCGTATCGAAGAAATATTGGGGACGCCGGTAACGGTTACCGACAAAGCCGGTGCAAAAACCATTGCTGCATTTAATCACAGCATTGAGTTTAAAAATGTTTCCTTTTCTTATGAGGATGTAACCATTTTAAAAAACATCAACCTCAAAATAGAAAAGGGAAAAACCATTGCCTTAGTAGGTTCTTCGGGTGCGGGGAAAAGTACACTTGCCGACCTGGTACCCCGTTTCCATGATGTGAGTGGCGGTGAATTATTGATAGACGGCGTGAACATCAAAGACTATTCTTTGCATTCCGTACGCAGCCTCATGGGCATCGTTACGCAGGAGCCGATCCTTTTCAATGATACTATTGCCAATAATATTGCATTGGGGATCGACCATGTTACACCGGCGCAGATAGAACATGCTGCTGCCATCGCCAATGCACTGAATTTTATCCAGCATAAAGAAGAAGGTTTTGATACCAATATTGGCGACCGTGGCAGTAAATTGAGTGGCGGTGAAAGGCAACGTGTAACCATTGCCCGCGCTGTATTAAAAAACCCGCCTATCCTGATCTTAGATGAAGCAACTTCTTCATTAGATACAGAAAGTGAAAGATTAGTGCAGGATGCTATTAATAATATGATGCAGAACAGGACATCCATTGTAATTGCCCACCGCCTTTCCACCATCCGTCATGCAGACGAAATCATTGTACTGCAGAAAGGAGAGATCGTAGAAAGAGGCAGCCACCATCAATTACTCGCTAATAATGGTATGTACAGGAAGCTGGTAGAGATGCAGGAAGTAAAATAAAATGCTAAAGGCCGCTTTCCAGCGGCCTTTTTATTCAATGCAGTTGGTACACTATTACTCTACTGTTGGCTTCACCAACCCCAGTTTAGCTTCGAGGCTAAGGGTGGCATGCGGTACCGCGCGTAAACGTGCTTTATCGATCAGTTTGCCGGTAACGCGGCAAATACCATAGGTTTTGTTTTCGATACGCATGATTGCTTTTTCGAGGTGGTCGATATAAGTAATCTGGCGGCTGGCCATCTGGCTTAGTTGTTCCCTCTCCATACTCATACTGCCATCTTCCATGGTCATGTAACGGGCATCATCGTTGTCGCCGCCCATTTCATCTTTGCGGGTGATCAGTCCCTGTAAGTAAGCCAGTTCTTTTTTGGCTGCTTCTAATTTCTTATTGATCAGTTCTCTGAACTCGTTGAGGTCTGCGTCGCTGTATTTCACTAATGGATCGGTATTTTTAGCTGTATCAACTCTTTTTTCTAAAGGTGTATAGCCGGGTTTATAAGGAATACTTGTTTTTACACTGGTTTTAGGCACTTTCACGTCCTTGATGGGTTCCAACTGTTTCCTGACCGGTTTCACCGGTGGGGCAGGCGGCACTTTCACATCCGGCTTTTTAGGCATAGGGGGTGGGGTGGGCTTAACAGCCACAGGGGGTACAGGAACAGGTTTCCCCGTCTTTACCGGGGCCGCCGGTTTGTGTACCGGCCTGGCTGCCACTTTGGCAGGAACCGCTTTTACCGCCGGCTTAGGAGCTGGCTTGGCAGGAGCCGCCTTTTTAGGGGCTGGCTTATGAGCAGGTGCCGAAGCCGCTTTTTTCGCAGGGGCCGCTTTGGCAGGAGCCACTTTCTTAGGAGCAGGCTTTACCGGAGCTGCCCTCCCCGTCTTTACCTGGACCAGCTTATGGGCAGGTTTAGCAGGGGCCGCTTTCTTTTTAGGGGCCGGCTTGGCAGGAGCCGCCTTTTTAGGGGCCGGCTTTGTTGCTATCTTCTTTGGGGCGGGCTTCGCAGCTGCTTTTTTAGCCGGAACCGCCTTCTTAGGAGTAGGTTTCTTAGTAGCCATACGCGTTTATCCTTTTTTGTTTACTGCCACTTTCAGCAGTGCGTCATTCACTTCAATTTCAATGCCACCCTGTATTTCAGGCTTCCACTCAATGACGTCTGCCAAAATTTCGCGGCAAATATAATCGTTATATTTAATAATCGACGGCTTGAGAGGTTCACTTTCAAGCACGTCTACGAATATACGGTCTGTGAGTTCAAAACCGCTTTCTTTTCTTATATTTTGTATGCGGTTGACAAATTCTCTTGCATCCCCTTCCTGTTTCAGCTCTTCTGTGATGGTAATATCCAGCGCTACGGTCAGGCTTCCCTTATTCGCCACACTCCAGCCCGGGATGTCCTCCGCCGTAATATCCACATCGGCCAGTTCTAAGGTAATGGCTTCTCCATCCAGGTCTAAGTTTATCCGGCCTTCTTTTTCAATGGCAGCAATCTCATGCTGGCTGAACCTGCCAATAGCTGCGCTGGCTGCTTTCATCTTAGCCCCTAACCTGTTGCCCAATGCCTTGAAATTGGGTTTGATCTTTTTCTTGATCACTCCTTCTGTATCAGTGATGTATTCTATCTCCTTAACATTCACTTCTGCTTTGATCAGGTCTTCTATTTTCTCCAGCTGTTCTTTCATGCCGGGGTCTAATACCGGGATCAGGATCTTATGCAGCGGCTGGCGGACCTTTATGTTCACTTTCTTGCGCAGCGATAATACCAGCGAACATACATCCTGCGCCAGTTGCATCCTTTCTTCAAGGGAAGCATCAATGGTTGCATCATTGGCAACAGGGAAATCCGCGTGGTGGATAGACGCAACCTTAAACCTTCTGGTAACTGCATTGAGCTGGCGGAATACCGCATCGCTGAAGAAAGGAGAGATTGGTGCCATCAGGCGGATGATGGTTTCTAAGCATTCATATAAAGTCTGGTATGCGCTGATCTTATCCTGCTCATAATCGCCCTTCCAGAAACGGCGGCGGCAAAGACGTACGTACCAGTTGCTCAGGTGTTCATCTACAAAGGTTTCTATTTCCCTGCCTGCAAGCGTAGGCTCAAAATCGTTCATCGCAGTAGTTACTTTGCCGATCAGCGTATTCAATGACGACAATATCCAGCGATCGATTTCAGGTCTTTCTTTCAATGGTATATGCGCTTCTTTGAAAGCAAAACCATCTACATTGGCATAGAGCACAAAGAACTGGTAGGTATTATATAAGGTACCAAAGAATTTTCTTTGCACTTCCTGTATACCCGCCATATCAAATTTCAGGTTATCCCAGGGAGATGCATTCGTAATAAGGTACCAGCGGGTGGCATCGGCTCCGTATTTTTGTATGGTATCGAACGGATCCACGACATTACCTAACCGCTTACTCATTTTATTGCCGTTCTTATCAAGCACTAATCCATTACTTACGACGGCCTTGTAAGCAACACTATCAAACAACATTGCTGCCAGAGCATGCAGGGTATAGAACCAGCCGCGCGTTTGGTCGACACCTTCGGCAATAAAATCTGCCGGGAAAGCTTCCCCCTTATCAATCAGCGCCTTGTTCTCAAACGGATAATGCCATTGCGCATAAGGCATGGCGCCGCTGTCGAACCAGACATCTACCAGGTCGGGTACCCTGCGCATCGGCTTACCCGAAGCGCTTACCAATATGATCTCATCTACAAATGGTTTGTGCAGGTCAAGTATGCCTTCGTGCAGGTAATTTTTATTTACTTCACCCCCCAATACTTCACTGGCTTTACGGATTGCCTCATTCAACTCATGAATGGAGCCGATACATACTTCTTCAGCTCCGTCTTCTGTCCGCCATATTGGTAAAGGGGTTCCCCAGTAACGGCTGCGGCTGAGGTTCCAGTCCACCATATTCTCCAACCAGTTACCAAAGCGGCCTTCGCCTGTTGATTTGGGTTTCCAGTTGATGGTTTTATTCAATTCCACCATCCTGTCTTTCACCGCAGTCGTTTTGATAAACCAGGCATCCAGCGGATAATACAGGACAGGCTTATCTGTACGCCAGCAATGCGGGTAACTGTGTTCGTATTTTTCTACTTTAAAAGCACGGTTCTCTTTCTTCAGTTTTACGCTGATGTCAACATTCACATCTGCATAATCAGGTTCATCCTTATAATCCTTAACATAGCGGTTACTGAACTCGCCCAGCCCTTCGACAAACTTCCCCTCGCGGTCTACCATCGTCAAAATACCGATATTGTTTTTCTGTCCGACCCTATAGTCATCTGCACCAAATGCAGGAGCCGTATGTACGATACCGGTACCGTCTTCCGTTGTTACAAAATCGCCGAGCATGACACGGAAAGGTTTAGCGTCGGGGGTTTGCTGCCTGATGTTTGCTATGGAATTAGCCTCGTAAGGAAGCAGTTGCTCGTATGTACAACCTTCCAGGTCCTTGCCTTTGCATTCGGTAAGCACTTTCCATGGCAGCAGTTTAATTTCTGCGTGATAGTTTTCCAGGTTGCCATTCTCTCCTTCCGGTTTGAAGTACTTGCCCAGCAAGGCTTTTGCGAGTACTACATTGATGGGCAGGTGTGTATACGGATTGAATGTCCTTACTAATGCATAATCAATATTGGCGCCAACTGTCAGGCCAAGGTTTGATGGCAGGGTCCAGGGTGTTGTGGTCCAGGCTAAAAAGAAAATTTCATCGTCACCTGCTGCATTGAACAGAAATTGCGATTGTGCATTCTTTACCGCTTTGAACATGGCTACCGCCGAAGTGTCTTTCACATCCTTGTACGTGCCCGGCTGGTTCAGTTCATGCGAACTCAGCCCCGTTCCGGCCGCGGGAGAATAAGGCTGGATGCTGACACTTTCATAGAGGAATCCTTTTTTGTATAATTCACTCAGTATCCACCACAATGTTTCGATGTAATTATTGTCGAAAGTGATGTAAGGATCATTAAGGTCAACCAAGTAACAAATTTTAGTGGTAAGTTCATCCCATTTGTCCTTATACCGCAGCACCGCTTCACGGCATTTCTGGTTATAGGCTTCTACTGATATTTTCCTGCCAATATCTTCTTTGGTAATGCCCAGCTCTTTCTCAACGCCCAGCTCAACCGGCAAACCATGTGTATCCCAACCACCCTTCCGTTTTACCTGGTAGCCCTGCATGGTTTTATAGCGGCATACCATGTCTTTCAGCGTACGGGAAATAACATGGTGAATACCAGGCATACCATTGGCGCTGGGCGGACCTTCATAGAACACAAAAGGCGTTTTTCCTTCGCGGAGTGAGACACTTTGTTCAAATGCCTGGCCTTCTTTCCATTTGGTCAATATTTCCTGCTCAATTGCCGGCAGGTTCAATCCCGAAAATTCCTGGTATTTCGCACTCATATAAATTCTCCGTTCGACCGGTTAGGTTGTCAGTGATTTAAAATGTTTGCGAAGGTACGGATATGCCGGAAAAATAAGCGTTTCGCCGGTAGAAATCGTAAGTCCCGGGGCTTGGGAAGCCCTTATTTATGACGCAAAAACTTATATATACGGATGGCGCTCATTAGGAGTGCTATAAAAACGGCGAGGCCAACCAGTCCCCATAACAGGCTCATACTCTGTTTCACCACCGCCAGCATTACAATGGCAATGAGAAAGATGGTGGCTACTTCATTCCAGAGGCGTAATTGCTGGGAAGTGTACTGATAGTGGTCGTTCATTTCCTGTTTGAAAATGCGGTGGAGCGACCAGTGGTAGCCGTACAGGAATACCACAAAAACCAATTTGATCAGCAACCCCCTGCCCTGGGGCGCCAATAGGGTTGTATACCAGCCTCCGTTAAATAGTACCGAGGTTCCCAATACCAGCGTTAATACAGCGGAAGGCCAGGCAATCCCGTACCAGAGCCGTTTCATCATGACCTTAAACTGTTCCCGCAACACATTCTGCTCTATTTCAGGCCGGCTGCCCGCTTCTGTTGCATAAATGAACAGCCGCGGCATATAGAACAGCCCCGCAAACCAGGTAACAACAAAAATGATATGCAATGCCTTCAGGTAAGGATACATCTTAATCAAGGTATGATTTTCTACACATTACTTTACAAAACCGCTATATTTTCTCCTGCTTCACTCCTTTACCCACTTTGCCACCGCTTTCACCCACAATGGTTCCGTATTCAAACAGGGGATCATCGTATAATGCTCCCCCCCTGCCTGCAGGAATGTCTCTTTCCCTCTTTCTTCTATCTCTTCCAGTGTTTCGAGGCAATCGCTCACAAAAGCAGGACAAAGGATCAGTAATTTTTCGATACCTTCTTTTGGCATTTCCTCCAACCGTATATCTGTAAAGGGTTCCAACCAGCCCTTACCTAATCTTGACTGAAAAGAAATGCTGAATTTACCGGCTGGAATGCCCAGCTGTTCCGTTACCAGCTTAGTGGTAGTAAACACCTGGTGCCGGTAACAGGTAGCATGTGCCGGTGAGGCCGTTTCGCAACAATTGGCAGACCGGAGACAATGGCAGCCGGTAGTATCGCTTTTCTTAATATGCCTTCCGGGTACACCGTGGTAACTGAATAAAATATGGTCGTATTCCTGCGCAAGGAATGGGCGTATCTTTGCGGCCAGTGCATGTATATAGTCCGGCTCCTTATAAAACGGTTCAATAAAACGCAGCCTGAAAGGGTATTTTTTTGCCGCATACTGCTTTTTTGCATATTCCACCGCTGTTTCATAACTGCTCATGGCATAATGCGGGTATAATGGAAGCACAATAACTTCTTCTAGGGCGGGGTACTTTTGTAACAACCGGTCATAAGCCTGTCCGGGTGAAGGGTTGCCATAGCGCATGGCAATCTCGACGGGTTCTGTTAACTGTTGCTGCAGGGCTTCCTGTAACTGACGCGTTAAAACGATCAGCGGAGAACCCTCTTTCGTCCAGATGGTCCGGTATGCTTCTGCTGATTTGGGCGCCCTGGGCGGGACAATCAACCCCCTTACCAATAGTAGCCTGAGGATGTAAGGGATATCGATCACCCGTTCATCCATCAGAAATTCATTCAGGTATCTTCTTACATCCTTTACTGAAGTGGAATCCGGAGAACCCAGGTTCATCAGCAATACCGCTCTTCTGGCTTTTTCTGACATATTTCAATTGTATTTGCAAATGTAAACAGGAACATGCAAAAGAACGTAATATGCAGCGTGACGGATTGAATGACGGAGAAATGACAATGTAATGACGAATATCATGTTTTATTAGAAACCGTCTTGGATACCTTTGCGTAGTTATTAAGAAGCAAAAGAAAAGCATGGGAATCGATCAATTTTTTGTAGCCGGTATCAACTATAAAAAAACAGATGCCAGCATCCGTGGTCAGTTCGCGGTAGGGCCTGATCAATATGCTTTGATCTTAGCAAAAGCAGCACAGGCAGGATTACAGGAATTGTTCGTATTAAGTACCTGTAACCGCACCGAGATCTATGGACTCGCCCCTGATGCCCATACACTCATTAGCCTCCTGTGCAGTGAAACTGCCGGCGATGCCGTTACTTTCAGCGAAAGGTGCTATATCAAACAGGGGCAGCATGCCGTTCAGCATATTTTTGAAGTAGCTGCCGGATTGGACTCCCAGATACTGGGCGACTACGAAATAGTGGGCCAGATGAAACTGGCTGTACGGTTTGCCAAAGAACACAATTGTATCGGCGCTTTCACAGAAAGATTGTTTAACACGGTATTGCAGTCATCCAAAGTTGTTAAGAATGAAACCGCTTTGAGTGGCGGCACCATTTCTGTTTCTTTTGCCGCCATCCAGTTCCTCAAAGAACAGGTTGCCGATTCCGGAAATAAAAAAATCCTGTTACTGGGTACTGGTAAAATAGGCAGGAACACTTGCAGGAACTTAGTCGATTACTTAGAAACAAAAAATATCACCCTCATCAACAGAACAGGAGAAAAAGCAACAGAGCTGGCTGATGAACTGGGACTTCGCACTGCGGACTATGAGCAACTGGCACAGGAACTGAATGAGGCGGATATTGTGATCGTTGCCACCAATGCCGGCAAACCCGTTATTACAAAAGAGCAGCTTGTAAACAGTACGCCCAAGATCCTTATCGACCTTTCTATTCCCAATAATATTGAACCCGCCGCCGGAACACTGGAACAGATCATACTCGCCAATGTGGATGACCTTTCAAAGATCAACGACAAAACCCTGCAAAAGCGCAAAGCCGAAATACCGAAGGCCCTGGCCATTATTGCTACATACACCACAGAGTTCCGTGAATGGTTCAGTTTACGCCGCCACGTGCCGGTACTGAAAGCGGTAAAGCAGAAGTTGCACGATATGCATTCCTGCGAGATATACCGTTCCTCTCCCTGTACAACAGGCGCAGAAAATATTGACACCGCCGCTGCTATCCAGAAAGTAGTGAATAATGTGGCCGTAAAAATGCGCCACCAGCACCAACCGGGATGCCATTATATTGAGGCTATCAACGATTTCATGACAAGCACCATCATTTAAGTAATGAATAAGGTATTAAGGATCGGAACGCGCGACAGCCAACTGGCTGTCTGGCAGGCTACATTGGTGCAGCAACAACTGCGGCAATCCGGTGTTGACAGTAATCTGGTGTATATTAAAAGTGATGGAGACCTCGATTTGGTAACACCGCTGTATGAAATCGGCGTACAGGGCATTTTTACCAAGACATTAGATGCTGCATTATTAAGCAGGCGCATCGATATTGCCGTTCATTCCATGAAAGACGTGCCCACACAACCCGCGCAGGGCATTGTACAGGCCGCAGTTTTAAAAAGGGCTTCCTACAAAGACCTGTTGGTATTCCGGGAGAATGGGAGATTATCGCTCGGAAACTGGGAATCAGTAATGAGGAATACCGCCGGCCTGACCATTGCCACAAGCAGCATTCGCCGTAAGGCGCAATGGCTGCATCGCTACCCTGATCATTATATTGAGAGCTTACGCGGTAATGTGAATACCCGTTTACGAAAAGTAGCAGAGAGTCAATGGGACGGAGCCATTTTTGCAGCAGCCGGATTGGAACGCATTGGATTAAGACCGGCATCTTCTGTAACAATTGACTGGATGTTGCCTGCCCCTGCACAGGGCGCCATCATGGTGGTTTGCAGGGACGCTGAACAAGAAATTTTAAACGCCTGCGCATCGTTAAATGATGCTCACACAGCTTTATGTGCTAAGATTGAAAGAGATTTCCTGCGGGCACTGTTTGGCGGATGCGCTACACCTGTCAGTGCGCTCGCCACATGGAAAGATGATACCATCCTGTTCCAGGGTAATATCCTTTCGCCCGATGGAAAAGAAAAATTAGAAACTACCATGAGCAGTCCCGCAACACAAAGTGCGGAACTCGGCACCGCTGCTGCACAAGCGCTTATTGCCCGGGGTGCCGATAAAATAGTAGCAGCCATTCGTCATGCAGGAGTATAGAAAAAATATATTGTGTACCAGGCCTGTTGCTATATCGCTGGTTGAAGAAGCAGGTGCAAACGGGATCGCATTGGATATCGTTTCATTCATTGAAACAGAAGCCATTGAAAATATAGAAGTGCAGCAGGAAGTTGAGCAGGCGGCCACGCAACTGACCATCGTTGTATTTACCAGTATGAATGCAGTGGCAGCGGTAACAGACATATTAGAAGGGCATGTACCGGACTGGAACATCTACTGCATCGGGCACAAAACAAAACAATTGGTAGAAGCCTATTTCGGAAATGCAGCCATTGCCGGAACGGCCGACAGTGCACTTGCCTTAACCGACCTGATTGTAGAAGATGAGCAGGCCGAAGAAGTATTCTTTTTCTGCGGTGACCAGAGAAGGCAAGAATTACCGGACAAACTGGAAGCATCTGGCATCAGCGTAAACGAAGTTATTGTTTACCGGACAAGAGCAGTGACACAAAAAATTAACAAACGATACGATGGCATCCTGTTTTTTAGTCCGAGTGCTGTAGCCAGTTTTTTTGAGCAAAACAAATTACCAGAGCAAACCATCGTATTTGCTATTGGCAATACTACACAACAGGCTGTCCGAAAGTATTGCGGCAACGAGATCATCCTGGGCAAATCCCCTGCAAAAGATGAACTGGTGATGCAGGCAATAAAAAAATTCACGTCTCACTAAAAATCTATGCTTAAAAACGACCTTTTATTAAGAACATTACGCGGCGAACAAACCGAGAGAACACCCGTATGGATGATGCGCCAGGCCGGTCGTTACCTGCCCCAGTATATGGTACTGAGAGAGAAATACGGTTTCTTTGAACGCTGCCAGACGCCTGAACTTGCCTGCGAAATCACCATCCAGCCTGTTAATATTGTGGGTGTGGATGCCGCGATACTGTTCTCAGACATTTTAGTAGTGCCACAAGCCATGGGATTGGAAGTTCAGTTGATAGAAAGCAAGGGGCCGGTACTACCCGACCCGGTTAAAACCATTCAGGACCTTGACCGCGTTCGTGTACCTGATGTACATGAAACACTCGGTTATGTTTTTGATGCCATCAAACTGATCAAAAAAGAATTGAATGACCGTGTGCCACTGATCGGTTTTGCCGGCGCCCCATGGACCCTGCTCTGTTATATGGTACAGGGCAAAGGCTCCAAAACATTTGATGAAGCTAAAGCCTTCTGTTATACACAGCCTGCATTGGCGCATCAACTGTTACAAATGATCACAACTACCACCATCGCTTACCTGCAGGAGCAAATCAATGCAGGAGCCGATACGGTTCAGCTCTTTGATAGCTGGGGTGGATTACTCGGCCCGGATGATTTTGAAAACCTTTCCTTGCAATATATCCGCCAGATTGTAGCTGCCGTAAAAGATAAAGCCCCTGTTATCATTTTCGCCAAAGGAGCCTGGCATAGCTTAGACGCCATGGCTGCTACAGGCGCCCATGGCCTGGGAGTTGACTGGTGTATCAAACCAGCATTGGCCCGTCAATTTGCCGGCAATGCTATTACACTGCAAGGCAATTTTGATCCGGCAAAATTATTATCACCCATTCCGGTGATCAAAAAAGAAGTGACAGCTATGCTGGCTGCTTTCGGTCCGGGCCGGCATATTGCCAACCTCGGTCATGGTATCCTGCCCAATGTGCCGGTAGATCATGCACGGGCATTTGTAGATACAGTGAAGGAATACAGGAAACAATAATTGACACATGAACACAGCAGCAGCATTCAAAGCAACAAGTTCCCCATTCCGGGATCGATGGGTGGCATTCATTCATGAGTTGCAGGACCAGATATGCAAAGGATTGGAAGAAGTGGACGGAAAAGCGGTGTTTGCTGAAGATAAATGGGAAAGAGAAGAAGGAAGTGGCGGTGGAGGCAAGACGAGAACCATTATCCACGGAAATGTATTCGAAAAAGGAGGTGTGAATACCTCTGTGGTATTTGGGCAGGTAAACAACCAGATGCGTACGCAATTGGAGATGGACGGGCATACATGGTTTGCCTGCGGACTGTCACTCGTCATCCACCCGTTGAATCCCTATGTACCCACTGTTCATGCTAACTGGCGTTATTTTGAACTGTATGATGAAGCAGGCCTTTTAATGGATAGCTGGTTTGGCGGCGGATCAGACCTTACACCTTTCTACCTGTTTGAAGAAGATGCAAAGCATTTTCACCAGACGCTGAAAACCACCCTCGATCCTTTTGGAACGACACTGTACCCAGTCTACAAAAAGCAATGTGACGAATATTTTGTCAACCAGCATCGTAATAAAGAGACAAGAGGTGTTGGCGGCATATTTTATGACCATCTTCGGCCCAAAAACAGCGCTGATGCCGAGCAATTGTTCCTGTTTCAGCAAGCCAATGGGAACGCTTTTTTACCGGCATATATTCCTATTGTTAAGAAAAGGAAAGACCTTGCATACGGAAAAAAAGAAACCGAATGGCAGGAAATAAGAAGAGGCCGTTATGTTGAGTTCAATTTGATACACGACCGTGGCACCATTTTCGGATTAAAAACAAATGGAAGAACAGAAAGCATCCTCATGAGCCTCCCGCCGAGGGCCAGATGGGTCTACGACCATCAACCGGAAGCAGGAAGTGAAGAAGATAAACTGTTGCAGGTGTGTTTGCACCCGAGAGAGTGGATTTAGGGATGGCGGATTTTAGGAGGTTATTTAGGTTTTTTTGATTGGAGTAAGCCGGAGTATCTGTTTTTAATTTAGTGCAAAAATGAACAGAAAAGTATTGCAAGAGCGCACTAAACAATTTCACATTGCTATTATTAAGCTTTGTGAAGAATTACCCAGAAATGCTGCCGGTTATGAGATAGCAAAACAATTAATCAGATCTGCAGGATCAGTCGGTGCTAATTACAGGGCCTCTTTAAGAGCTAAATCAAAGCCCGATTTTATTTATAAAATAGAAATTGTGTTAGAAGAAGCAGATGAATCTCATTATTGGCTGGAAATTTTAAAAGAAGCTGGATTATATCAAAATAAAAACATAGAGAATTTAATTGCTGAAGCCGGCGAATTGACTGCAATGTTCGCAGCCATTGACAAAATAGCAAAATTAAACAATAAAAAAAAACAGACACCATACATCCCTAAATCAGCCATCAAACTATGATCCTGCAACGCCGCAACCGCATCCTTCGCCAATCGCCAGCCATTCGTTCGCTGGTAGCGGAAACTATTTTGAGACCCAGTGATTTTATCGCGCCTTTGTTTATTGATGAAGGTGACCATATTGAAACTGAAATCGCTTCCATGCCCGGCTATTTCCGCCGTTCATCAGACCTTACAGTAGAAGAGGTGAAAGAACTATGGAGCCTGGGAATCAAAGCTGTTCTGTTGTTCATCAAATGCAGGGATGAATGCAAAGATAATACCGGTAAAGAAGCCTGGAATGCAAACGGGTTAATGCAGCGCAGCATCAAAGCCATTAAGGATGCCGTTCCTGAAATAGTGGTAATGACCGACGTGGCGCTGGATCCCTATTCTTCCTATGGTCATGACGGCATTGTAAAAGATGGCGAGATCGTAAATGATGAAACGGTGGATGCCCTGGTGAAGATGAGTGTCAGTCATGCTGCTGCAGGTGCCGATTTCGTAGCACCCAGTGATATGATGGATGGCCGTATCAGTGCCATACGCAATGGACTGGAAGAAAATGGTTTTACCAAAACCGGCATCATGAGTTATAGTGCCAAATATGC
>CAZDQB010000012.1:0-114827 GCA_964507525.1 uncultured Sediminibacterium sp.
CAGACAAACCTGAAACCCGCGAGTACATGGCGGTATGCTATGATGGCTTACAGGAGATCGGCTATCCCAGCAATATCGTGAGTGTTGTACACGGAGGGTAGACCAGTGGAGCTGCAATTAGCACGTTGCTACTATGCGCAGGGTACCAATGGTGAGCTTTTGATCGATGGCCGGTTCATTTGCCATACCATTGAGCTGCCATGGAAGAACAATGAGCAAATGGTTTCCTGTATACCTGCTGGTACTTATGCGATTACCAAAAGATACAGCCCGAAATTCAACTGGCACCTGCATCTCACCGATGTGCCAGGCAGGGAGTTGATACTCCTGCATCCTGCGAATAATGCCCTGTTGGAACTGAAGGGTTGTATTGCACCGGTATCCGCATTAACAGGCCCGGGCCTGGGTAACAGGTCGAGGTTAGCCTTCCAAACGCTCATGCAACTGTTACAACATGCGTTCTCTGGTGAAGAGCCTGTTACTCTAACGATCATCCCGCCACCATAGGCGGGATGATCTTATTCCTTACACTTTAAAATAACCGTTATGAATGCGATCATCACCCGTGCGCGATCAGCAACGCCGCCATTTTTCAGAAAACTGCGCAACATAGGCCTGGGCTTAACGGCAGTGGCCACTGCCGTTCTCACGGCGCCGGTAAGCCTGCCTGTGGTTGTTGTAACCGCAGCAGGTTACTTAGCTACGGCCGGTGTAGTTGCATCAGCTATCAGCCAGCTTACGATGGCAGACAGTGGCACTCCTATCTCCAAACCAAAAAAAGGAGGTATTAATGGCAGCGCCAAACGATCATAAGCTCATTTTCTTATCCACAACCGGTGGCGCCCTTACCGCCCTCATCAACGCCCTCCAGGCGCAAGATCTTATACGCACCTGTGTATTAGCCAGTGTGGGAACAGTAGTGAGTTTTTTGGTGACGTTGGTGTTGAAGAAACTGTTTGGGACAAAGAAGGGTTAAATGAAAGGCGCCGGAATCCCGGCGCCTTTCACATTCTGGCGTTTGTCGCTGCGAAACAACACATAGTTCTGTGTAAGAAGTTGATAATCAGATGTATAGATTTTGCTGATGCCAAATCAAAGAATTAACCTAAGAATGGCAGTAGAATGATCGAGAAATTTTTAAAAAAAATTGCTATATAAGAGATCAGCCCTCCGTTATGCCGCCAGGCAATCCTCTTTTGAGATCATTGCCGGCACTGATTCTGCAGCAGTAAGCCGCGGAATCGGCAATCACCGGCTCGATCCCATGTACACAAGGTTTGACCGCAGGGTATTGTATGTTACACATGATGTTACCGCGCAACTGAAAAATGGCAACAATGCAATCGGTGTTTTGCTGGGCAATGGCTGGTATAACCATCAATCCACTGCCGTCTGGTATTTTCATGAAGCGCCATGGCGGGCTCGCTCTGCTTTCTGCATGGACCTGCGGATCACTTACGAGGATGGCACCGTGGAAACCATCACATCCGGCAAAGACTGGAAAACCTCACCGAGTCCCATTATCTCAACAGCATCTACACCGGTGAACATTATGATGCGCGGCTGGAATGAATCAGGTATTACAAAGGCTTCAGGTATGTTGAAGTAACCAGCAGTCAACCCGTTGAGCTCAGTAAGGAAAGCCTTACCGGTTATTTTATGCATAGTGATGTCCCGGCTGCCGGTCAGATCAATACATCCAACCCAACCATCAACAAGATCTGGCAGGCTACCAACAATTCTTATCTGTCTAATCTATTCGGTTATCCTACAGATTGCCCGCAACGGGAAAAGAACGGCTGGACCGGGGATGCGCATATTGCTGTGCTGCCGGGGTTCTTTGTTGATTCATTCTATTCGCAGCCACTGTTCTCAATCCCTGTACTTTATACCAACCCCGGCACTTCAACTATTTCATTTACGTCTGCTTTGTAATCAACACCTGCTACTTCAAAGCCAAATAAATTCAGGAAATCTGTTTTGTACCCGGCTAAATCTCCGATCGCAGGGAGGCTCTCTGTAGTAGCCTGCGCCCATAACCCGGCTACTTTCGCCTGAATGTCTTCCCGCATTTCCCAGTCATCTATGCGAATTCTTCCTTGCGCATCAGTTGGTACTCCGTCGTTGGTGTATAAACGTTCTTTGAATAAACGCTGTATTTGCTCTATGCACCCTTCATGAACGCCTTCTTCCTTCATCACTTTATAGAGCAGAGAAATATACAATGGAATAACGGGAATAGCAGCGCTCGCTTGCGTAACCAGCGCCTTATTTACCGAAATAAACGCTTTCCCATTTATGTCTTTTAGTTGATCTGTAATGGTCAATGCCGTAGCTTCCAAATCATCTTTTGCGCGGCCAATTGTTCCTTTGCGGTATACGGCTTCTGTCAGCGATGGCCCAATATAAGAATAGGCAACTGTGATGGCCCCGGGTGCCAATACATTTGCTGCCTTTAAGTGCGCTACCCACATAGCCCAATCTTCTCCCCCCATCACTGCAACGGTATTGGTTATTTCTTCATCGGTACATGGCTCTATGGATATATTCGAAATTGTTCCTGTATGAAAATCCACCGTTTTGTTGCTGAAGGCTTGCCCGATTGGTTTTAATACAGAACGGTGGGTCACACCGGTATCAGGGTGTGTTCTAAGCGGAGATGCCAAACTGTATACCACCAAATCTACCTGCCCCAAATCGGTTTTAATGAGTTCAATGGTCTTTTGCTTTATTTCATTTGAAAAGGCATCACCATTAATGCTTTTGGCATACAGCCCGGCCAGGTTCGCCTGGTTTTCGAAAGCAGCCGTGTTATACCAACCCGGGGAGCCGGGCTTTCCATCTTTTGCAGGTTTTTCGAAAAATACACCGATCGTGGCTGCTTTGGAACCAAAGGCACTGGTAATTCTTGATGCCAATCCAAACCCGGTGGAGGCGCCGATGACTAATACTTTTTTGGGGCCTTCAATAGGTCCTCCTTTTGATTGTACGTAGTTGATTTGATTGATGACATTTTGTTCACATCCTTTTGGATGAGCTGTGAGGCAAATAAATCCCCGCATTTTAGGTTCAATAATCATATTGCTATGGAAACTGTTTAATAAATACCGGCAATGTTAGTACATTTTATTTATGCCCCAGCACCACTACAAACTCTCCCGGTACTTTATAGCCCGCATCTGTTTTAAACGGTTGTATGGAAGCAATGTATTCTTCGTTGGCTTCTTCTTTTATGGTATCGGAAAACTTATTATAAGCCAATGCCACAGGGCCGCCCAGGAAAGCAGCTTTACAGGCTTCATCGGCAGAATCATAGTGCAGGAATGTAGTCAGCCGCACTTCTTCTATTTGCTGGAAGCCTGCCTGCACAAAATTTCGTTGCAGGATGGTGGGGTTACCCATGTTAAAGAACATGGGACAAACTTCAGACGCCACCCGCTTATCCACTATCTCAAACAGGTTGGCCCAACCACATTGATTCCTTTGTCCCCACACGGCCGCTGCTGCCCTGCCACCGGGTTTCAACACCCTGTACATTTCCTTTATCGCCTGTTGCGGGTCTGGCACGTACATCAATCCCAAGGCAATGATTGCAGCATCATACGCATTGTCTTCCACCTGCAGTATTTCAGCATCCATCTGCTGAAATTTTATATTTGGTACCCCTTTCTCTTTTGCCAAGGCTTCAGCTATGTTTACCATGTGGTCTGAAAGGTCAACACCTAAAACAAAGCCGCCTGCACCCACTTTCTTAGCAACAGGAAAACTGAGCAATCCCGTACCGCAGGCAATATCAATCACTTTTTCGCCTGCCTTTATTTGCACCAGTTCCATCAGCTGGTCCTGCGCGGGTTTCAACTGCTGTTGCCAGGAAGATTCGTAAAAATGAGCGGCTTTGTCCCACCCATACCGCTGAATACGCCGTTGTAATGCTGCGTCCATTATGCTGGTATTTTAGAGGAGATAATTTCGTAATCAACCTTGCACGTCTGCGCCCTGCTAAATACATCGAGGTAGGGACTATGCGCGTCTGCTTCTTTAAGCAGCTGCCTTATTCTTTCTTCACCGGCATCACTTTCAATTTTCACAGTGATCCTTATTTCATTATATCCCGGGTAGCCATCACTTGTCCCAAATAAAACACCATCATCATAATCAGCCTGCACTTCTACCTGTAGTAATGTAACAGCAATGTCATACCTGGCAGCCCGCATCATATATCCTATAGCCAGGCAACTACTTAATGCCGCTCTTCCATATACGCCGGGTGTAGGACCCTTGCCGTTACCGCCTGCCGCTTCAGGCATATCTGCCGTGAATGTCCACTTACCTTCCTGGATCTCACAGGTCAGCCCGGTTGTTATGCGGCTCACAGAAACTCCTGTACCTTTCGCTATCTGCGGATTACGGGAAAACGCTTTTACGACGCGGTCAAAAGCGGCTTTGATTTTTTCGGCATGATTCATCTTCAGTTATTTATAAATGAAGAAAAATATTTCTGCACCTGAAATAAATCTACTGCTTTTCCGGGTGAAATCAAAAGATTAGCATGGGAATGTATTAATTGATATTGTTGCTGCTACAACGATGCCAGGTAATCAAAACTTTTCCTGAGGGCTGTTCCAGGATCAGTCACCATATCCTGTTCTACAATAAAATGCTTTACGCCCATCTCTTTCCCTTTCGTTAGAATCGTTTTGAGATCAAGCACTCCATTGCCGGCCGTGGTCATGTATGGAAATAATTCTATCCATTGTTTTGCATTACCACCATCGCCCGAAAACCGAACGCTTTTTGACATGTCTTTTACATGCATCAGGTGGTGCCTGTTTTTATAGGTTTCGAGGTAAGCAACTGGATCAGCGCCACCCGCTGTGGTCCAGTAAAGATCCATTTCAAAAAATACCAATGACGGGTCTGTGCCATCGAGTATCAGTTTCAGGGGAATCTGTCCATCCATTTCCTTCAATCCATATCCATGGTTGTGGTAAGCGAATTTTACTCCTGCTTTCTTTGCAGACGCACCGATCTTATTAAACGTTTCTGCCATTCTTTTATAATCGTCCAATGTTTTCCTTTTTTCATCGGGAATAGAAGGTAGAATGACATATTGGTGCCCGAGTATATGCGCGGCTTCTCCGAGCTGATCCATCCGCGTTTGCAGGGTCTCAAGGTCTGTATGAATAGATGGCGCCGTTAGTCCGTTTGCTTTCAGCATTGTTTTTACTTCATTCACAGTATGACCAAAATAGCCACTACCCTTAAACCCCAGTGCAGGTGTAACAGCATTCCAGCGATCCTGTGCAGTCTTTGTACTGAAGGGAAAAGGGCCATATAATTCTACTTCTTTGTATCCTATGTTAGACAGCAGAGCCAATGCCCCTGCCAGGTCTTGTTCCAAAAGCTTGGGCAAGGAAAAAAACTGTATGCCAATTTTTTCAAGCAATGGAGAACGGGCAAATGCACCTGGAGAGAACAATACGCCGGCGGCTGATAAAGCAGCGGTCCTGGCAAGGAAATCGCGTCTGGTAAGCATAAATAGTTGGTGTATAATGGGTAATAAAAACCTAATTTACAAATTTCCCGTGTTATTAATACCCTGCTACAATGATCGGTCACCTGATCAATCTGGCGAACTTGGACATATTCGCTTCATCATCCTCGTACAGTATTAATTTCTTTTCTGCCGAATACAGGAGCATGGATGGATATTTTCTGGGCTTGAATTTCTTAATGAATTCATATTGCAGGTCGCGCAGCATGGTTATATTTTTTTTGCCCGGCAGGTTTGGGGCATATTCGCGCATAAAGTGATTTGTTTTTTCGGGGGCATCCATGGTTACCAGGTAAATGGCTGCTTTCTTATATGCGTCATACTGCTGGCTCAGGTGCGACATGGCCCGCTGGCAATGATCGCATCCCGCATCAAAAAAAATAAAGAATGACATCTTACCCGGTACCAGGTTCCTGTTGGTAAAAACTGTTTTGTCTGACCTGAATAAACGAAAATCGGGTATTGTTGCAGCAGGAGTTTGTGCTGAAACGTTGAAGGAGATCAACAAGAGCAACCAAAACATTTTGATACTGTTCTTCATGCCAAAATACTTTTGCCCAAAAAGTTGGGTTACATTTCTAATACTTTTGCCCAAATATCTTCATTTACCGGGATTCCATCCAACTCATTTTTTCGGCGTGTTGTCAGCGTATTTTCTCCCGGGTATAATACCTGCTCGTTTGTGTCTGCCGGAGCGCTTGATTTTGTATATTGAATAATTTCTTCCACCAATTGCTGGTGATAATTATCTTGATGGATGCAAAGGAAGAACTGCGAAAGCCCTGTCTCTTTTCCGCTAAGACTAATCCTGGCAGTTGATCGTCCGCCGGTGATCGATGTCAGCAGCACATCAAGCATAAAAGACAAACCTGATCCCTTCCAGAAACCAATAGGCAAAGCCCGCTGAGATTGTATAATAGCAGAAGGGTCTGTTGTCAGGTTTCCATTGGTATCATAACCACCGGACACGGGAAGTTCCTTTTTCTTAAGATATATATCCTGCAATTTTCCGTAAGAAAATTGCGACATCGCCATATCTAATATAATATGACGGCCTTCTTCTCCTGGAACAGCAATAACCAAAGGGTTATTACCCAGCCTGGGCTCCTTACCTCCCCAGGGTGGCATATTGGCAATGGTATTGGAAAAACAGATCCCGATACAACCTGCAGCAGCAGCTTGCCAGCCATAAGTACCTCCACGCATCCAGTGATTCGTGTTTCGGATAGCCACACAACCGATCCCATTAATTTTAGCCTGCTCAATTGCCCGGTTCATGGCTTTGGTGGCATTATACATGCCAGGAGCTAAATGTCCGTCCCAGTGTTCAATCAAACCACTTTGATCAATAAAACCAGGTTCGGCATGAATATCAATGAAGCCTTCCCTGACATAATTCACAAAAACAGGGAAGCGGTTTAACCCGTGCGAATGCACTCCATCGCGACTATTACCAGCAAAAATGCCGGCGCATAATGTTGCTTTTTCTTCTGTGAATGACAACTTGAGTAAAATGCGTTTGAATTCTTTTTTTAAATCTTCGTAATAAACTTTCATTAGCTTAATTTAAAATGCCTGCCAGGCTGTGAATAAATATAGCTTCAGCTATACATTTTCTTACTGTTTAAAAGCCTGCCTTAAGATACGATTTTCGCCAGTCTCAGCTTCTCTTTGTTGTTCTCCATTTCCGGAATAGGTTTACGATGCCAATAGGATGCCAGAATGGAACCCGTAATATTCATCAGGGGGCCGAATATAGCCGGGGCTAACCCAACTGTTGCTATTTTACCCATTTCTTTTGCAATGCCCGAAGCAAGGCTCCCGTTTTGCATACCCACTTCAATAGCTATAGTACGACAATCCCGTTCATTCATCCTGAACAGACGTCCGGACCAATAACCCAATGTGTATCCTGATAAATTATGACCAAGTACAATTAGTATCAGCGCCGGACCGAGATTCAGCAGGCTATTTCTTCCTGCGGCGGTGATAATGACAATGGTGCAGGTAATGCCAAGCATCGACACCAATGGCATGGCTTTATCAAACCACTTGGCTTTGCCACTCAGCAGCTTGTTGAACAAAAGCCCTGCGCCGATAGGAAGCATTACCATTTTAACAATACCCAGCATCATATCAAGCGCATTGATTTCGATAAATTCACCAGCCAGCCATTTCATTAATAACGGTGTCATAAGCGGCGCCAGTAACGTTGAAATAGCAGTTATTGTTATGGAAAGCGCCAGGTTGGCTTTCGCGAGATAAGAAATGACGTTTGATGCCATTCCATTGGGGGAACAACCAATCAGGATGATTCCGGCAGCGATCTCGGGAGGAAATCCACTGATATGTGCAAAGAAATAACCCAGCAAAGGCATGATCAGGAAATGGCTGGTAACGCCTATAATTACTCCTTTGGGCATTTTAACAACTCCTGCAAAGTCCTTAACACTCATTGATGTTCCCATGCCAAACATGATTAGCTGCAATAAGGGAGTAATAAGCGTACTGAGCCTAAATCCCTTCCATTCAACAAAGTAATTCGGGTAATACATGGCCGCCGTTACAGCCGCCAGAATGCTTACTGTATAAGCAAAACCTTTGAGCGATGAAAACCCGCTAAAACCAAATGCTACTGTGGCAAAAAAACCTATAAAGAAAGGCCCCGCTTTTTCTGTGTCTCCGTTTAAGACCATCAAAACAGCAACGATCAAGCATATGGCAGCCATACTAAAGGCCGTTTTAAACACTACTGTTCTGATCGCAGTACGATTCATGTTTTGTTTGATTGATACTCGCTTTACTATTCCGTTATGCTTTATACATCCCAGTTGCCGCTAAGCCCCGGGCCGCCTGCGGCTATTGCCCCACCACTTGCACCCTGCTGGCTCTGGCTGACCCAGAAAGCGTACAACCGGGTATTGTCCAGGTGAAATTTAAACCTTACCCGCATACCGGCAAATGATTCCAAACTATCTCCCTCTTTCCATTTCACTGGAAATTTTGTGCTGTCGGTACTGATGGGCAAACAATCAGAACGGGTAAAGCCGGGTAATGCTTTGCCATCTTCCCCGCAAACTTCAATATAAAGTTTTCCCTGAAGCCCGTCAACATTTACAAACAGGTATTTTCCGCTAAATATTACCGGCCGGGTAAGCAGCATTCCTTCTTTTTCTGTTTCCATAGAAGCAAAACCGTCACGCCTCAATACAGCTAACCCTGTAGCTGCATTTGCATACATGCCGCTCCAGTATTCCAATGGGTGCAGGTTCGATTCATTTCCTTTGAACGCAGTGTAATAAAAATACAGCTTGTCGCCCACTATATTACACACCCCGCCTGCTGAATGTATGTACCCGCGCTCCCAGCTATTTTTATCATTCGGCTCTCCGGCAATAAATGTTTCGCGGCAGGAGCGGTCCCAATGAAAGCCATCACGGCTGAATGCCACCTGTAATTCGGTCAGTTTAGGAAACCCGCCTTTGACACACTGTTCATTTGCCGGTCCATAATGGGGTTGTATCAATCCCAGTACCAGGCTCTCATAACCAACTGCATCAACTTTATACACCTGCGGCTCCTGGCCAATCGTATAATTGGCCCGTTTATGATCTAACTGATCGGCGCCGAACCAAAAAACCGCTCCATTCCATTCGTTAAGTGCCGCCTTAAAATCTGTATTTTCCCAATAAGACCGGGCCCTGCCATTTTCATGCCGCCAGGGATCGGACCATGGTGGCGCCGGGCGGCTTTCCCTGCGAATCGTAAATACCCATTTTTTACGAAAGGGATTGTAAAAAAAAGTGTTGTTATCGTTCGACCGGCCAATCTTTCCACCCCATTTCCAATGGATGCCATCCGGACTGGTCAATAAAAATCCCCCATGCGCACTCAACCTGCCACCTATCTTACCCTCACGTGCATATAAATACATTTTGAATCGTTCGGCAGGATCTTTCGCATCATGGTCTAACCAGACTGAAGCCCCATCCCGGCGCAGGTCATTTTTTGGTGCCAGTACCAGGTTGGTGCCGGGCACGACGTCTAATGCCGGACGTTCCCAATGGATACCATCGGAACTGGTTGCCAGTGCTGTTCCATCGAACCAGCCAGCCATATACCAAAGCTTGAAAAGTTTGCCCTGCGGGTCGTAGAAACATCCGTCTGAAAAAGGCGCCGCCATTGGGCAAAGACCTTCATTCATTTCTATACTGGTTTCCGGCCTGAGGAGCGGATTAGCAGGATGTTTAACGGGTTGATGAAATTTGCGGGTCAGGTTCGTGTATTCGATCAGGAAATCATCAACAAATAATTGCCGGCCTGTATCGATGGGGATGAGCAAAGGTGGTGACAACAGGTAAGGTACCGGCATGGGCGCATAAGAATCAGGCTTCATCGTCCGGGGGGGCCACTCGGCAGGTAGTTGAATACCATTATACAATAGCTCTCCGCCCGGCGCTTCCAGATTATTCGCTTCCTTTATTTTCTCACTGTTCAGATCTCCTGTTGCAGCCGCTGCAATAGCCGCTGTACCAGTCAGTACCACACCACCGAATACTGCGCTGCTTTTCAGAAATTTCCGGCGGTTGATTGCTGTTCCATGGTATTTTATTGCTTTCTTATAGCTCATTCTTTTATAAAGAGTTCAAGTTACGCTTAATCCAAAAAAGTGCTGAAACGTTGAAGAAATTCAATAAAATCAATCAATGCGTCTTATTGTTGATTTCCTACTAACAACAACCCAATAGCTGAATTTCAACAATCGTTTCAACACAATATGGTACCGGATATTGGAAATAATTTATCGCCAGATACTTTTTAAACCTGCATAAGTTAATTTGTTTATCAAAACCTTATCATCCGATTGAAGATGGATCTGGTGATATGGTTTATTCGGAAAACACACGGCTGTCATCACAGTCAATCCATTATCGGCAAATAATTCTACAGAGCTCTCATCGATGAACAGCGTAACATCCATTTTGCCTTGCTGCACAAACCTGGGCGCCGTATGCTTCTTTCCAAAATCTTTTTGAAAGCCAGTCTTGCCAGATTTGGTCCGGTCTATATAATACCGGTTCTGCGCTTTATTGTATCCAATAACCATTGCTTCTCCCAGCTCGTTGGAAAGCACTACCGAAAAATCTTTTGCATTATCTATGCTCAGGTTGATGCGGCAGGGGAATGAAATGGCCTTTGTTTTTTCAGCCAGATCAACAGGTTTGGTAACCAGGACATTCTGGACAATGGTTGGCGTTGACTGGATTTGATCCAATTCCTGCACAGGTTGAGAAGCAACCAATATATCTTTACCAACATGTTGCAGTTTTAATTCCCGCGGAATGGTCATAGCATTTCTCCACTTTTCTGTGGGTACTTTATTGGCATAAAGCCAGTTGCTCATCCAGCCTAAAAATAATTTCCGATTCCCAGTATTGGACCAGGTAATACCCGCATATTCGTCCGGTCCGTAATCCAGCCACCTTGTTTTCGTATCAAATGGCATAAACTTGTTTCCATCAAAATCACCCAGAAAATATTGAGTGGCTGAACCGCCATTAGGCCCGCCCGGATTCAGGTTTACAATCAGCACCCAGGTCTTTTTGCCTTTGTCGTCTAAACTGAACAAATCGGGACATTCCCATACACCTCCATGTGCGCCTGTTTCTTTTCCAAACTCGCTTTCTTTCTTCCAGTTTTTGAGATCAGGGGAGGAATAAAAAGTTACCCTGTCTTTGGTGGCCAATGTCATCACCCATTTTTTCTGCGGCTCATACCACATCACTTTGGGATCGCGGAAATCAGTGATGCCTGGGTTCCTCAGCACGGGATTGCCTGCATATTTTGTCCAGGTCTTGCCATCATCTAAGCTATAAGCGATGCTTTGGTTCTGGTAATCATTCCTTTTTGCCTTTGCACCAATTGGGTTGTGATGGGTAAAAATAGCCACTAATGGTGTCTCCCCATTTTTGGCAAACCCGCTGGTATTATTTTTATCAACTACCGCGCTGCCTGAAAATATATACCCCAGGCTATCGGGATATAAAGCAATGGGCCCCTGCTGCCAGTGAACCAGATCCTTGCTGGTGGCATGCCCCCAATGCATCGGGCCCCAAATCGTACTGTCTGGATAATACTGAAAGAACAAATGATAGATGCCTTTGTGGTACACCATTCCATTGGGGTCGTTCACCCATTTTTCTTTGGGAGAGAAATGGATTTGCGGGCGATACATTTCATGGTATGCTTCCTGAGCGGCGGATTGTTTTACCAATCCGCCGGTTATTAAAACAACTATTGCAAAAAAGTATTTGATCCGCCTCATAAGAAAAAATTAGTTTTTAAAACTGCTCAGTATCCCGGGTTTTGTTTATACAAACCATTGGTAAATGTGATTTCAGATTGCGGAATTGGCAGGTATTCATCCCTTCCTGCTGTAAATTTAGCCGTTGCTAAAAAAGGCCTCCTTGTTTTTTCTACAGCTATATAGGCATTTAATGTCTGCTCAGCAATTCCCCATCTTACCAGGTCAAAAAACCGTGGTCCTTCTGTTGCAAATTCCAGGCGCCTTTCCCATTGCAAAGCCTTACGGGCGTAGTCCTGGGTCCAATTGGCACCAGAATATCCCTGGACATTGTAATTAGAAGGGAAAGTTCCATCTGCTTTCTTCAGCCTTCCTGTACTTGCCGCTGCCCTTGCCCTGATCTGGTTGATGATGGGCAAAGCGTTATCCTGTTGCCCTAATTCAATATAGGCTTCCGCCTGCATCAGTAAAATGTCATCATACCTGAGGATATCTTCATTTTTTGCAGTGCCCATAAATGGCCCGAGTTTCAAATAAGATGAACTTGTTGCCAGTTGCTGGTGACGCATGGTATGGAAATTGCCATAAACGCCTGGATCCCGAACCCAGCTTTTACTAAAGGGTTTTGTATTGTCATATTTATAGGGATGTCCGTCTATGCCCACGGTATGATCAAGACGAGGATCAACTGTTACAGTTGTTAAATCTGCAATGCCATTATTGAATGTGTCAAAATTTGGCAACCCGTTTGCGTCAGTGGTATGGGCATTGACTAAGTTTTGACTTGCCGCATGAAATCCGCAGCATCCATATTGCGGCGCTCCATGCGGATAATTCAATCCATCTTCAAAGCTCAGCCTGCCTGCCGTTGTACCATCGTTAATAGTGAACTGGATAGCAAAAATAGATTCAGGTCCGTTTTCAGTTTCAGGTAAAAAATTATTCGCAATATCATTGCTTAACGAATATTTACCAGATGAAATGACTGCCTGGGTTAGCGTAACAACTTCCTGCAGCCTGTTTTTATTGATATTGATTACTTTATGATTGTCGTCCTGTTCATACGCCTGGTACAATCTTAATTTTGCCAGGTATGCCTGGGCAGTTAGTTTATTAGCTCTTGCAATTTGTGGCTGGGATACCGGTAAATTGTCAATTGCATATTGAAAGTCAGCGGCTATTTTATTCCAGGCGTCTTCATTTTTCAACGTATTTGAAACTTTAAGAATGTCCTGGTCTGTAGCATTTTCATCAAAGATGGGGATGTTCTTATACAATAGTTTCATGACAAAATAACTGTGTGCCCTTAAAAACCGCAATTCTCCCAACCGGGTTTTTTTTGCAGGAAATTCGGCATCAGAAAGTGAATTAACAGCCCTGAGCGCTACATTGGCCCTGGAAATAGATTTAAACAGGTTTTTCCAGGTACGGGAAACAAACCAATCCATTGATGGTGAAACCAGGTTATAATGTTCCATAGCATCCACGTCACCAACATCGCCGGTACCACCCCCGCCTTTGTAGGCGTCATCGGAGCGAACGCTTCCATATGCCCAGTTACTGTAGATGGGTCCTATCATATCTCCATTTCCAATCGCAGAATAAGCCGCAGTAACCAATCCCTCAATGGCAGTAGGGGACTTTAAATCTGAAGATGACAATACCCCTGTTGGATTATAGTCTAATACTTTTGAACATGAACTAAAGATCAATAGTCCTGATGCAATGAAAGTTGTGATTATTTTAGTTTTCATTTTGATTGTTTTTTAATTCGTTAAAATGTTGCATTAACGCCAATAGTAAATGTTTTCGGTATTGGCACAGGATCAAGATTGATTCTTTCCGGATCGGGGCTTAAATATTTTTTGCTTTTGATCAGGAATAAGTTTTCAGCCATCGCAAAAAAGCGCAGTCTTGAAAACACAGCTTTGGGCACAATATTGTATCCAAGCTGGATATTACGCAACTTGAAATAAGACGTATTAACGATGAAATAATCAGAAGTACGGCCTTCATTATTATTGTCTTTAAGTGTTAACGCAGGCACAGAGGTATTTGTGTTTTTTGGCGTCCATCCGTTGAAAACGCCAGGGCCTACGTTTTCCCTGCTTTTCATCAAATTGTTGAAAAGTGTGTACACATCAAATCCTGACCTGCCACCTACACCCGAACCAAATAAAGACAAATCAAATTTTTTGTAGCTCAGATCAACTCTTACGCCATATTCCAGGGCAGGCAGCGTAGTACCTATCCAGGTTCTGTCCAAATCATCAATCTTTCCATCGTTGTTAACATCCACATAACGGATTCTGCCTGGTGCAGCGCCAATCTGTTTTGGAGCAGCATCTACTTCTGCCTGTGATTGGAAGAGGCCATTTGTTTTATAACCGAAAATATCAAACTGAGAATGACCGATGATGGTATTAATCAGGTTGCCTGGGTAAGCCGGGCGAACATTTTCAGGTAAACTTGTGATCGCATCTCTGAAGTGGGCGAAATTAAGCGTCACGTCATATTTAAAATCTCTTGATTTCTGGCTTTGGTAGCCTATTACAAATTCCCAGCCTTTATTACTCTTTGATGCACCATTCACAGCTTTAGATTGTCCTTCTCCCAAAGCCGATGCAACAGGTGGTGTGATCAAAATACCGGTGGTATTCCGTGAAAAATAGTCGAAAGATCCGTGTATCCTATTGTTGAGTATGGAGAAATCTACCCCTGCGTTTACCTCATCTGTAGTTTCCCATTTAAGTGCAGGGTTAGCCGCCTGGGTTTGAACAAAACCGGAAGGTAGTGTACCTGTATTAGCGCCGGATAAAGAATAAGCCGTGCCTATATTCATATACTGCTCCCAAAATCCGCCTACAAGCTGCGCCAGTGTGGTTCCATATCTTGTATCAAAGAGCCCAAAACGCGCCAGGTCGCCTATTTGTTGATTACCTACGCGGCCTACTCCGACCCTTGCTTTTAATTCAGAGAAAAAAGTATTGTTCTTCATGAAACCCTCTTTGTCTATCCTCCAGCCTATAGAAGCAGCCGGGAATATACCGTATTGGTTCTCCGATCCAAACCGGGATGAACCGTCACGGCGAACTGTAACCGCAGCTAAATATTTATTTGAGAAACTATAATCAAGGCGTCCAAATTGAGAGAACAACCTGTTTCCTGTTGACCCGCCGGTAACCGTAGTATTGCCGGTACCTGCATTCAGTGTGAAATAGGCTTCAGTTTGGATAGCGTAACCTTCCTTCTTGGTAGTCTGGAAATCTAAGTCGGTCTTGATATACTCTGTACCCAATAAAAATTTGAAATGATGGTTCTCTTTCAAATCTAAATTATACCTTAAAGTATTGGAGAATGTGGTGCTCAAAAAATGGTTTTGATCAAAAAACAAACTGTTGGTTGTCCGGTTTAATGCACCTTCCGAGAAGGTTGGTGTAATAATCTTATTCAGGTAATTAGCATTATCGGCACCAAAATTCGATTTGAAAAATAAATTTTTAATTGGCTGGATTTCAACAAAAACGTTACCGAAAGTGCTCAACCTGTTCGCATTATTCCATTTTGCCAGATCCTGCATATGCAGTGGGTTATTTCTGTCAGAATAACCAGCGCCTAATTCACCTGCATAAGTAGTTCCATCTTTTTGATAAACAGGAATGGTAGGTGCTAAAGTAACTGCGAGGAATGTTGTAGCTGCTCCACCTAAATCCCTGCTGGTTAACCTTTCATTAGAGTTCGTTATGCTTAAATTAACACCAAACGTAACCTTATCATTAAAAGCACGTGTTAATGCATTAATGCTCCCATTCATACGTTCATAGCCGGTAAACCTTAACATGCCCGTATTTTTAAGATGCGCAAAACTTATTTGCAAAGAGGAGTTCCTGTTACCTACTGAAGCTGTTAAACTATTATTTGTTACAATACCTGTTTTATACATTACATCCTGCCAATCTGTATTACCAACCGGTGTGTTAGGGTCACCGCCAACAAATGGTTGAAGCGTTACAGCATTTAAAACCGGGTTTGTGAAGTCTTTATTCCAATCGAATTTGTAAATTTCACCATAGCCCGCTGCGGGGTCCTGCTTGTCGTTAACTGAGGCTTGCCACAATGCCCTGCCTCTATCCAAGGAGCTCAGCATTTTAAACCGCATGGATTTTTCCGATTGTATGGAAGTGCTGCTGTTGAATTGAAATTCAACTTTGCCGTTTGTGTTTCCGCCATTTTTAGTGGTAACAATAATAACGCCATTGGAGGCACGGGCACCATAGATAGATTCTGCAGAAGCATCTTTCAGCACCTGAACCGAAGCGATACTGGCAGGATTTAAGTTTTGAAATACTTCCGGCCTGGTAGTAGGTATACCATCAATAATATACAGCGGGTCATTGTTACCCAAAGTATTTGCTCCGCGAATTAATATTCTGTTGGTAGATCCATTAGGTGATCCGTCTTTTTCAATATACAGACCAGCTACCCGGCCTTGCAGGGCCTGCATGGTATTGCCGGAACTATTGTTTTTGGCAGGAGCCAGATCCACTACCGCCACTGCACCGGTCATATCTTGTTTCCTTTGCGAGGTATAACCTACCACAACAGCATCCTCAAGTTCTTTTACAGCGTTCAATAAGACACTGACCTGATTGATTCCTTCAATTGAAACTGTTTTCGGATCGTAGCCGACAAAGCTGACTACAATTGTCTTAACTTTTTCAGGAACAAGGATACTGAATTTACCGCTGGCATCTGTGGTAGTTCCTTTTGAAACCCCTTGAAGTATAACATTGGCGCCAGCCAAAGGATTATTCGTACGCGCCTCTCTCACAGTTCCTGTCAACTGCTTTTGGGCGTTTGCATATTGTAATGCCGTAAACATTACAATAAAGAATAGCAAGCTTTTTTTCATAATTTCATTGTTTAATTTTGGTGAATCCTTAGCAATAGAAGAGTTTTTATATTTTGTTTGAATGGTTGAGGTTTAATTTGTTCATAATGGCAGTTTTACATGTGAAAAATTTGTTTCGGTTTTAGTGAGCTGAAAGGTTTTAAGAATGATATTTAAGGTGCTGAACAGATCCGCTTTTGATCAATGCATTGATTTCTTCCACTTCATAATCCGGGCAACCACCTGCATAAGTGGCAATCAACGCACCTAATGCGCTTGAAAATTCCAGGGCTTCAACAGGACTGGCCCCTGCCGATAGCTTGACCAACAGTGCCGCCAAAGAAGCATCTCCGCTTCCAATCGTATCTGTTACTTCCACTTTGAACCCGGGATGTTCATATAATATGCCTTCTGTATACAGCATAGATCCCTGGCTTCCCTTAGTAACGATAATACTGGGAATATTGAATTTGTTCTGCAGTACTTTTATGCGGTCTGTATGGTTTTTATAGCTCGTGAACCAGCCGGTAATCAGTTCCAGCTCTGCAAGATTGAGCTTTAACAAATGCACATTTTGCAGTAATCTTTCGGTGATTTCCCTGTTATAATAGGGAGCGCGCAAGTTGATGTCCAGCACTTTGAATGTTGCCATCTCCAGCAACCCGAATAAAGTGTCACGGCTTTCCTTGCTTCTTGTAATCAAACTGCCAAACACAAAATAGGCAGCGTTCGAAAGCAGTGATTCAAAACATTCTTCCCACTGGATATTATCCCAGGCTACCGGTCTGACGATGTCATAAATAACTTCGTTATGATCTCCGACAGTAGCATTAACAATCCCGGTAGGCAGTTCGAAATCCATCTGAACGAAAGCAGTGGAGATATCATTCTTTTCCAGCAATTGGATCAGCCCCTTTCCATAGTCATCCAGGCCAACCCTGGATATCATGGCCGGGTTCATGCCGAGTTTTTTCAAATGGTACGCTACATTCATAGGTGCCCCTCCCGGCAGGCTGGCGGTTGGCAGCAGATCCCATAAGATCTCTCCGAAACAAATGGCGGTATATTTTTTTTCAGGCAAGCTCATAGTAATGGTTATTATGTTAGGATCGATAGTATTAATGCAGTACCAATGTGTGTTCTATCTGCTCCAGTGACTTCCCTTTTGTTTCAGGCATTACTTTCCAAACAAAAATTAACTGGATACACATCATCATACAGAAAAAGAAAAAGGTATTACCGCCTCCTGCTTTTTCGGCCAGGTAAGGGAATGAGAATGCAATGACAGCGGCCATTACCCAGTGGGTAGTACTCCCCAGTGTTTGCCCCTTTGCCCGTACCTGGTTCGGAAATATTTCTGAAATGAAAACCCAGATCACTGCGCCTTGTGAAAAAGCAAAGAAGGCGATATAGATAAACAGGAACAGGGGTACGGACCAACCGTTAAAACTGCCGGCATAAAAAGAATAAGCAACCATACCCAACGTAAATATTAAACCAAAAGAGCCTATCAGCATCAGGGTTCTTCTGCCAATACGGTCAATAAAATTCATGGCCAGTAAAGTGAAAGAGAAATTGATCAGTCCGAGCCCAACTGTAGATAATAAGGAAGCACTCCTGCCTAGGCCTGTCATTTCAAATATGCGTGGAGAATAATAGATAATGGCATTAATACCCGAGACCTGGTTGAATACGGCAAAAAGTATGGCCAGCATAACGGGTGTTTTGTACCTTTTGGAAAACAAAGGCTCTTGCAGCAGGCTTGCTTTTTCTTCTTCGTCAGTCTCCCGGATCTCCGTTATGATCTTATCGGCCGTATCAGGGTTGATGATTTTAAAAATTTCACGCGCTTCTTCAACCTTCCCTTTTTTGGTTATTAACCAGCGTGGGCTTTCGGGTACGAACCGTAACAGGAGCAGGAAAATGGCTGATGGTATGGCCTGGATACCCAGCATAAAGCGCCAGGAATGTTCGCCCGTGAGACCTATCAGGTAATTGGACAGGTAAGAAACCACGATCCCGAATACTACATTGAACTGGAACAGCCCAACCAATTTGCCCCTTTTCGCAGCGGGAGAGATTTCAGAAATATATACGGGTGCCGTTACTGATGATGCGCCTACGCCCAGTCCGCCTAATAAACGAAACAGCAAAAAGACATACCAGTTGGTAGACATGGCCGTACCAAGCGAAGAAACCAGGTATAAAAAGGCAATAATGTACAGTGTTTTTTTACGACCCAAACGGTCTGAAGGAAGGGCGCCAACCAAAGCACCGATGATGGTACCGATTAAAGCAATGGAAACTGTCAGTCCGTGTTGTACCGTGTTGAGCGACCAGTATTGTTGGATGGATTGTTCTGCACCAGATATAACTGCAGTGTCAAAACCAAAAAGGAAACCCCCGAGGGCAATCACGAGTGACCAGAGAAATACGTTTTTCTTGTTCATATGGCAATTAGCTAGACGACCAAATTATGCCGGTCACCCACGAATGCTTTTTGAAATAATATCAGATTTTAAGAAAATCGTTTTTTATATAAATATTTTATAAGAAGTTGATTATTAAATATTTACATAATTAATAAACTTTGTTTGAACAATTCTTTTATACTTTTGTTCCATGTTTATATAAAATCATTTCCTGCTCCCTTGGCGTAAAAGGGTACTTTTCCGATGCAGAACGGTATTTGAAAAAAAATGGTACCGGATTATACCCGCCTTTTAAAAAAATATCCCAATTTACCCGCATGATTGTGTTGCCGATTGCCAAAACGAATGCCGTGTTTCCCAAACTTACCAAGCAGTTTATTGGCCTCCTGCTGGTGCCGGTTATCCTCATGGCCCTGGTTTCCTGCACTGGTAATAATGCCGAAAAAAAATACAGGATCGGTTTTGCCCAATGTACCGGTACCGAAAACTGGAAAAAGGCAACCCGGGAAGGCATGCAAAGAGAGTTATCCTTTCATCCCGGTACGGAGTTGATCTATAAGAGTGCAAAGGACAGCAGTGAGCTCCAGGTGAAGCAGATCAAGGAGCTTTTACAGCAAAATATCGATATATTATTAGTATCCCCTAATGAAGCCCAACCCCTGACCCCTGTTGTTGAGGAAGCTTTCAATAAAGGTATCCCGGTAGTGGTGATTGACAGGAGGATATCTTCCGGCCTGTACACCAGTTATGTAGGGGTAGATAATTTTGAGATCGGTAAAATGGCGGGGAATTATATTGCCAATAAATTTCATGATTCCCCCATTGTCAATGTTATTGAAGTGATCGGATTGCAGGGTTCCACCCCTTCCAGTGAACGTCACCGTGGTTTCTTAGAGGGGATCAGTATCAATCCGCATATTCATATCAAAGCTCGTTTGTATGGCAATTGGCTCCAGGAAAAATCTGCTGAAGCCTTTTTGAAAATAAAAGACCAGTTATCGGCCGGTGATGTTGTTTTTGCCCAAAACGATCCGATGGCATTGGGGGCTTATGAAGTCTACCAACAACTCGGGATTGAAAAGATGGCGCATTTTATTGGGGTGGACGGATTGGCCGGGCCGGGAGGGGGAATTCAGTTTGTTTCCGATAAAGTGCTTGATGCCACTTTCTTAAATCCAACCGGCGGGGAAGAAGCCATCCAGCTTGCCTTTAAAATCTTAACCAAGGAATTCTTCAATAAAGAAAATATCCTGCCAACCGTAGTAATAGATTCTACCAATGTCAGGATCATGAAATTACAAACGGATAAGATCAACACCCAGCAGAAGGACATTGAAAAACAACAGGCTTTATTACAGGAGCAGCACCGTATTTATAACACCCAAACCAATCTCTTATACTCCACCATCATAGGCCTGATCCTTGCCCTTATATTGGGGGGCATTGTCTTTTTTGCTTTAAGGAATAACCGGAAAATCAACCGGCGCCTGGCAGCACAAAATGAAGAGATCCTTTTGCAGAAAAACCAGCTGGTAGAAATGACTGTCAAAGCAAAAGAGGCAACAGATGCCAAGTTTAATTTCTTTACTAATATCTCCCATGAATTCAGAACACCTTTAACCCTGATCCTTGGTCCTTTAGAAGATACTTTATCATCCCCCAAACTCCCTTTTGCCATTAAAAATAATCTTTCACTCATTCACCGGAACGCCATACGTCTCTTACGTCTGATCAACCAGCTGATGGACTTTCGCAAGATTGAAGAGAGCAAGATGATGCTCAAAGCTTCGGAAAATGATATTACAGCATTTGTAACAGAGATCACCACTGCGTTCCAGGATATTGCCCGTAAAAAATTGATCTCATTTAATGTTACCAGTTTAGTAAGGGATCTAACCCTGTGGTTTGATATAAATATGCTCGATAAAGTACTGTTTAACCTGCTCTCCAACGCATTTAAGTTTACCGGTGATCATGGTATCATCAATGTAACAATAGACAAAAACAAGGAAGGCAATATGGCCGTTATCAGGGTAACCGATTCGGGGGTTGGGATGACACAGGATGAAGTGGAGCATGCATTTGATCTGTTTTACCAGGGACACAACGCTTCTTTCAAGGGTACTGGACTGGGGTTATCCTTATCAAAAGAACTCATTACCCTGCACCACGGTACCATTGCTATTAAAAGTGAAAAATGGAAAGGAACTACTTTTGAAATCAGTCTGCCAATTGGCCAATCGCACCTCGAACCCAATGAGATACTTTCAGAGCGGCCTTCTATGGCTGCTACTTATGAAGACATAAAAATATATACCACGGATGTTGAACCGATCTCATCGCAAAAAGACATTACTGCTCCTGTTGCCAGGAAAGACCATTCTGTTTTAATTATAGAAGATAGTGATGACCTGCGCACATTTCTGAAAAGGCGTTTGGGTGATCATTACGAAATACATGAAGCAGAGAACGGGACTGCCGGGATAGCCCTTGCCTATGATATTGTTCCGGACCTTATTATTTCAGATATTATTTTACCAGGCCAGACTGGTTTGCAGATCACAGAAACGCTCAAACAGAATATCCGCACTTCCCATATTCCCATTATCCTGTTAACCGCCAGGGGCAGTATGGAAGACCAGATCATGGGGATTAAGCTAAGCGCTGATGCGTTTATTGTGAAACCGTTTAACCTTGAATACTTAGAAGAGACCATTAAAAACCTGTTAAAGAACAGGGCGCTCTTAAGAGAACATTATACCAGCGAATTACCTACCGAAGCAAGATCCAATTCTTCCAATAAAATTGACAGAAAATTCATCAATGAATTTACTGCTATCGTTGAAAACAATTTATCGAACGAGGATTTTTCAGTAGAAGATATTTGCAGGGAAATAGGCATTTCCAGGGTGCAGTTATACAGAAAGGTGAAGGCATTGATTGGCTACAATGTGAATGATTATATCTTAACCGTGCGCCTGCAAAAAGCAAAATTCTTATTAGTCAATGAAGACATCGCTGTTTCTGAAGTTGCCTTCAAAGTTGGGTTCTCTTCCCAGGCATACTTCTCTACTGTGTTCAAATCAAAATTTTCAGTAACCCCTTCTGAATACAGGGAAAAGAAAAAGACAGGAAATAAATAAACAACTGCAAGTTTAAGAAAGCAGCCATACAGGGCTTACTATTTCAGGTGTTTTCATTCTTTCCGCTATTTTCCGGTAACGGTCGGCCAGGGTGCATAAATATTCCTGGGCCCTGGCAGAATAATCTTTCAGTCCGCTGAGTTTATCAATATGCCAAAGGTCTGTAAGGTGCTGAATGATATTGGCATAATCGAATGTAGTATAGATACCCATTTTTTGTGTGATGGCAGAAAAGCGTGCAAACAGGTGATCACTTTTCACATTGTCCATCAATATTGCAGGCATGACGATCTGTTTTTTCATCATTTTTTCAAAAGCCAGTAAGGCGCCGTCCGGATCTATTTCAAATATTTTGGCCATAAATTTCTTATAGGCTTTTTCATGCCTGGCCTCATCTCCTGCAATGGTCTTACAGATCCTTGATAATGTTTCATCTCCCGCCTTATGAGCAAGTTTGCCGGTATTTACGTGTGAGATCTTGGTGGCCCTTTCCTGGAAGGAAGTATAGATCATAGCCTGGTAGGGATCCTGTTCGGTTTTTGGATCAAACCCATTATAAATAAGGTTATGGATCGTGATCTCTACCTGTTTCATATCTGCCCTTCCGGAGAGGTAGAGGTATTTGTTCAACAGGTCGCCATGGCGGTTCTCTTCAGATGTCCAGGCACGTGACCAGCGTACCCAGCCTTTATTGCTTACTAAGTTGCCTTCTTCGTTAATCCCTTTCAGTAAATTAAAAAAAGTTTGGTAACTGGGTAATGCTTCTTCCGTGATCATATTACCTACCAGGGATGTGATCACTTCACCGGGGATAGCTGCCGTTCTCTTACGCAACTGGGCTACCTGCTCCAATGCATCTTCCCTTGTCATATCCGGCAGGAAGTCTGTCGGTTGCCAGCATTCCTGCGGGTCTACCAATATGGTGTCTACTGCATGGCCCACCATTCCTTCCAGTTGGCTAATGACTTCCATGTTCTTCTCCAGCTCATTCATACCAGGTTTTACAAAATGCAGCATATAGTATTATTTACTCTGGTATTTTCTACCCACCAAAGGAGGGTAAAGGTAGTTGTTATGTCGCAGACCCTGCGCCAATTGTGTGTGAAAATTAACGCGCGATGGCTATAAACTTATATGATCAGGGATAAGTTGGCACAACCATCGTCCGAAAGGTCAGGTTAATTCTTGGATGCGCCACTTTTGTACTTTTGGGTAAAGCATGCAGCCAGTTTGATTGTGTAGCGTCTTTCATTACTAAAAGGCTTCCGTGCTCCAACAAAAAAGAACGTTTTTCTGCTGTGGACTTATGCCTGAAATCAAATCTTCTTACTGCGCCAAAGCTCAATGATGCAATGGCGCCATTTTTAGCCAGTGCTTTTTCACCATCGCTATGCCAGGACACGCCTTCATTGCCGTCATGGTAAAGATTCAGCAGGCAGGAATTAAACGTTGTTCCGGTCAACCGTTCTGCCAGCATTTTCAATTCGAGCAGTTCATTTGTCCAGTTCACTGCACGCCTGGTAGTATTGGAATAGGTGTACTCATAACCGGCATCTCCATACCAGGCTACTTTCCGTTTCGTGATGATCTTCTTCCCGAATAATACCGCTTCATCATTCCGCCATTCAATAGCAGCAAGCAAAACGGCAAAGTAATTGTCAGCTTCCTGTTGCGTCATTATGATGCCGAAATAGTTGACCGTACCATCGTATGGCAAGAGGTTTTCCCTGCTATCACTGCTGAACAGATCCATCATTTGCCTTCCAGGTTTTATAGGTTGCTTTCAGGCAATGTTTTCTTTTTCCATACGTTTTCCTGAGCTGCATGTGAGCATGCCGTATATTTTCAGTTGCCTATTGCCGCTGAGCACCAACACGCCCTGCCTGATCAAAGAGTGAAGTTGTGCCGAATTTATTGCTGTATGCAAGATCATTGTGCATTTATTTTAGCAGCCTCCCAGCCAATCATCGCTGTTTTGCGTGTGCTGCCCCAATGGTATTGCCCGATGGTACCGGTAGATTGGATAACCCGGTGACAGGGAATGAGAAAAGCGACTGGGTTATCGCCGATGGCCGAACCAACCGCTCTCGATGCTTTGGGATTGCTGATCTCTTCTGCAATGCTTCCGTAGGTAGCGAGCCGCCCCATTGGAATTTTCAACAGGGTATCCCATACTTTGATCTGAAAATCTGTTCCTTTCAGGTGCAGCTTTACCTGGTTGATCTTATGCCAGTCCTGCGTAAAGATATACAGCGCGTTTTGCTGGATGATATCAACCATCTGCCTGAACTGCGCATTAGGGAAATTTTGCTGCAGCTCCTGCAATGCATGCAGTTCATCATCGGCAAATGCCATGTGGCAGATCCCTTTGGGGGTAGAAGCAACTAACATATTGCCAAATGGGCTTTCCGCATAACTATAATTGATGGCCAGGCTTTCACCGCCGTTTTTATATTCTCCCGGTGTCATTCCTTCAATATTAATGAACAGGTCGTGCAAACGGCTGGTGCCGGAAAGCCCGGTTTCATAAGCGGCGTCTGCTAAGGTTGCCTGCTTTCCCTTTAGTATGCTTTTGGCATATTCCACACTTAAATACTGAAGAAATTTTTTTGGACTCACGCCTGCCCAACCTGTAAACAACCGTTGAAAATGAAATGGACTCAGATGAATGCGTTCGGCAATTTCATCTAAGTTGGGTTGCTCCCTAAAATTATCTTTGAGGTAATCAATCGCCTCGGCTATGCGATGGTAATTGATGCTTTCCTGTGTTGTCATTGTCTTATATATTGAAAAACAAAAATATCACTCCTCCTGCTGCCCGGAAACCCGAAAATTGCGGACTATCAATATTTGCTTAAAAAATGCCTGCAATTGTACTTATAATAGTTTAAGTACTTACTTTTACACCGCTTTAGGGGTGCCCACAAGAAAGGCTGAGATTATACCCTTGCACCTGATCAGGATAATGCCTGCGCAGGAAAAAGTAACCGATGCTCAGCATTTCTTATTTTCTCCCTTAAAGTAGTTGTCTTTATTGTTTCATCCATCAAATAAATGGTATGACTGTTTCTGTCAATAACCAACCCAGGGAATTTCCCGAGCATACAACTGTTATGCAGCTCATACAAGCTATGGGCATTAACGCTTTCAACGGCATGGCCATTGCCGTTAATAACACCATCGTCACAAAAGAGGAATGGGAGTCGCATTACCTTAGACTCAACGATGCTATTGTACTGATACGCGCATCCCAGGGTGGATAACCCTTGCGCTGTTACCTTATGATATAATATTAAAAACCCAACCCTTTCATAATGAAAAAAGACAAAGCGCCTGCCTCACGGGAAGAAGTAATTGTTCGTACGCCATTAACAGGTTCCCGCAAAATCTATGTGCCGGGCAAACTGCATCCTATCAAAGTTGCCATGCGTGAGATCGTTTTAGGTAATACGATCGACAGGTCATTGGGCAAAGAAGCCGAGATTGCCAATACACCTGTTACTGTTTATGATACCAGTGGCCCTTACACCGATCCCAACATAAACATCGATCTTAAAAAAGGATTACCCAGGTTACGCGAAGAATGGATCATTAACAGGAACGATGTGCAGCAACTCGATGCCTTTTCTTCCGCCTACAGTAACCAGCGCCTGACAGATGAAAAGCTGAAACCATTGCAGTTTGAGCATATTCAAAAGCCATACAAAGCCATCGAAGGCAGCAACGTTACTCAATTGCATTATGCGCGTAAAGGTATTATTACACCTGAGATGGAATATATTGCCATCCGCGAAAACCAACGTATTGAAGAGTTCTCCAACGGCGATACTTCCTGGCACCAGCATCCTGGTAACAGCTTTGGCGCCAATACGCCCCTCAAAAAAATAACACCGGAATTTGTCCGCGATGAAGTAGCTGCCGGAAGAGCCATCATCCCCTCCAATATCAATCACCCTGAGACGGAGCCAATGATCATTGGCCGCAACTTCTTAGTAAAGATCAATACCAACATCGGCAACTCGGCCGTTACCTCTACCATTGAAGAAGAAGTGGACAAAGCCGTATGGAGTTGCCGCTGGGGTGGTGATACCCTGATGGATCTTTCTACCGGTAAAAACATCCACGAAACAAGGGAATGGATCATCCGTAACTGCCCGGTTCCTGTGGGTACTGTTCCTATTTACCAGGCGCTGGAAAAAGTGAATGGTAAAGCCGAAGACCTCACCTGGGAAATTTTTAAAGACACTTTGATTGAACAGGCTGAACAGGGTGTGGATTATTTTACCATTCATGCCGGTGTATTGCTTCGCTATATTCCTTTAACAGCAAAACGCACCACAGGTATCGTTTCACGTGGCGGCAGTATCATGGCCAAATGGTGCTTGTCCCATCACAAAGAAAGTTTTTTATATACCCATTTCGAAGAGATCTGCGAGATTATGAAAGCATACGATGTAAGCTTCTCTTTGGGTGATGGCCTGCGTCCCGGTTCCATTGCCGACGCCAATGATGCTGCACAGTTTGCAGAGCTGGAAACCCTGGGTGAGCTGACAAAAATTGCCTGGAAACATGATGTACAGGTAATGATCGAAGGGCCAGGCCATGTGCCCATGCATTTGATCAAAGAGAATATGGACAAGCAGCTGAAAGAATGCCATGAAGCGCCTTTCTACACCCTCGGGCCATTAACAACAGATATCGCTCCCGGCTATGATCATATCACTTCTGCCATTGGCGCTGCCATGATTGGCTGGTATGGAACCGCGATGCTTTGCTATGTTACACCAAAAGAGCATTTGGGACTGCCCAATAAGAAAGATGTGAAAGACGGGGTGATCACCTATAAGATTGCTGCGCATGCGGCTGACTTAGCCAAAGGGCATCCGGGTGCACAGCATAGGGACAATGCGCTGAGTAAAGCAAGGTTTGAATTCCGGTGGGAAGACCAGTTCAACCTGTCGCTCGATCCAGATACAGCCCGTTCTTATCATGATGAAACATTACCGGCAGAGGGGGCAAAGCTTGCGCATTTCTGTTCTATGTGCGGTCCGCATTTCTGTTCTATGAAAATCACACAGGATATACGTGATTATTCTGCACAGCAGGAGGAAGAACTTCTCAAAGGCATGGAAGAAAAATCGAAAGAGTTCAAAGAACAGGGCGCTGAAATATATATCTGATTATAATGACCAACTTTTAAATTTTGATTTTTGACTCTTTAATCTTTCTTATTGATCTCTCCTAAACCATATGTACTCAGCATTGCCGGCTTCGATCCCAGTGGCGGAGCCGGCATACTGGCCGATATTAAAACCATAGAAGCCAATGGTGGTTATGGATTGGGTGTATTGTCTGCCGTTACGTATCAGAATGATACTTCCTTTGAAAAAGTGGAATGGCTTTCCCTGGCGCAAATAACAGCACAACTGGCCATCCTGTTAAAAAGGTTTGCTGTCCAATACATCAAAATAGGCCTTATAGAAAGTATGGAAGTGCTTGATGAATTAGTCAGTTATATCAAACAACAAATACCGGAAGCAATCATCGTGTGGGACCCCATCCTGAAAGCAAGCGCCGGGTTTATGTTTCACGAGGCTGTGAACAGGGGTAAGCTCACCGGATTGCTGGACGCTTTTTTTTGCATCACACCAAATAAGCCGGAGGCAGTTCAGTTGTTTGGAGAACAGCAGTTGCATAAAACATTAGTGCAACAAAGCAGTACTTGTGCCATTTACCTCAAAGGAGGTCATGATACCGGGGCCGCTGCAACAGATATACTTTATACAAACCTGCAAACCCATTCTTTTACCAACCAGCGACTAACCAGCGGTGAAAAGCATGGCAGTGGTTGTGTTTTATCCGCCGCTTTAACCACACAGCTTGCGTTAGGAAAGGACCTGGCAGCAGCGGCAAAAAATGCCAACCTGTACACCCATCATTTTTTAGCCAGTAATACAACATTACTGGGTTACCATCAATACCTGTTCAACCATGAAACAAATCAGTAAACTGCATTACATTACCACTTCTGCACAACTTGCAGAGCAGGCCTGCAAGGCAGGCGTGAACTGGGTTCAGCTCCGGTTGAAGAACCTTACCTATGACGCTTATAAGGGCCTGGCTTTAGATGTTCAGTCGGTATGCCAGCAATACAATGCTACGTTCATTATTAACGACAATGTATCACTTGCCTTAGACATTGGTGCGGATGGTGTGCATATCGGTAAGGAAGACATGCCGCCTTCCAAAGCAAGGGCCATACTGGGTAATGATTTTATTATTGGCTGTACGGCCAATACAATTGAAGATATCATCCGGCTTTCGCAGGGACCCGCTGATTATATTGGCCTGGGGCCTTACCGCTTCACTGCTACCAAAGAAAAATTAAGTCCTATTATCGGGCTGGATGGCTACCAGGCCATTTTCAGCCTGCTTAAGCATATCCCTGCAACCATCCCCCCGGTTATTGGCATCGGTGGAATACAGCAGGAAGATATGGATACACTGCTTGCCAGCGGTTTACATGGCGTCGCTGTTTCGGGTGCTATCTCCAATGCTTCATCAGTAACTGCGGCCGCTAAATTGTTTGTTGAATCTTTGTAACAAAAGTGTTTGTGTTAAACCTAATACATAACATGTTTAAAATAGTATCAGATGAAAGACATATTAACCATTGCAGGAAAAGATTTTGAAAGCCGCCTGTTTACAGGTACAGGAAAATTTGGTAACCACCAGGTAATGGAAGATGCCTTACTGGCATCAGGCACAGAAATGGTTACGATGGCGCTGAAGCGTATTGATTTGCAGGATAAAGAAGACGATATCCTGCAACACCTGCATCATTCCTCTTTTAATTTGTTGCCCAATACATCGGGTGTACGCAATGCAAAAGAAGCTGTATTTGCAGCACAAATGGCAAGGGAAGCCCTGCAGACCAACTGGCTCAAATTAGAAATACATCCCGATCCCAAATACCTGCTGCCCGACCCCGTTGAAACACTGAAAGCAGCTGAAGAACTGGTGCAATTGGGATTTATTGTATTACCCTATATACATGCCGACCCGGTGCTGTGCAAGCGACTGGAAGAAGTAGGTGTGGCAGCAGTAATGCCCCTGGGCGCTCCCATTGGCAGTAACAAAGGATTAAAGACCATTGATTTCCTGCAGATCATCATTGAACAAAGCAAAGTGCCGGTAGTGGTGGATGCTGGTATTGGTTCTCCCAGTCACGCGGCAGCAGCAATGGAACTTGGCGCCGACGCTGTTTTGGTTAATACAGCTATTGCTGTAGCCGGTGATCCTGTTGCCATGGCCATTGCCTTTAAAAACGCAGTGGAAGCGGGTCGCATGGCTTATAATGCCGGATTAGCTGCAGTTAGCGATCACGCAACAGCCAGCAGCCCTTTTACTCAATTCCTGGCAGCACTCTAAAATTATAACTATTATGTTCCAGCAATTATTTGATACCTATAACTGGGAAGAAGTAAAGCAAAGCATTTACAGCAAAACGGCCACAGATGTGCAAACTGCTTTACGAAAAGAAAAACGCAGTATTGAAGATTTTAAAGCATTGATCTCTCCCGCCGCCCTGCCTTACTTAGAGCAAATGGCGCAATTGAGTCATCGCCTTACCCAGAAACGTTTTGGAAAAACACTGCAATTGTACATTCCTTTGTATTTGTCTAATGAATGCCAGAATATTTGTACCTATTGCGGGTTTAGTCTCCACAATAAAATACCACGTAAAACTTTAACGCCATTTGAGATCATGCAGGAAGCCAACTACCTGAAAGAACAGGGCTTTGAGCATGTATTATTAGTTACCGGAGAAGCCAATAAAACCGTTGGAGTAGACTACCTCCAAAACGCCATCACTTTATTGAAACCTCATTTTGCCAATGTATCGATGGAAGTGCAACCTTTAGAGCAGGAAGAATATGAAGTCTTGCGGGAAGCCGGACTGCATACAGTGCTGGTGTACCAGGAGACCTATCACAAGGACGATTATAAACTGCACCATACCAAAGGAAAGAAATCCAATTTCGATTTCCGGCTCGCTACGCCGGACCGGTTGGGAAAAGCCGGTATACATAAAATAGGCCTGGGTGTTTTGATCGGGCTGGAGGACTGGCGTACAGATAATTTCTTCACTGCGCTGCATTTACAATATTTAGAAAAGACCTATTGGCAAACCAGGTACAGTATTTCATTCCCCAGGCTCCGGCCCGCTGAAGGTCTGATTGAACCCAAAGTGGTCATGAATGACAGGGAGCTGGTTCAGCTCATTTGTGCCTGGCGTATTTTTAACGAGGAAGTGGAATTGTCCATCTCCACAAGAGAAAACGAAAATTTCCGCGATCATGTTATACAGTTGGGTATTACAAGCATCAGTGCGGGTTCCAAAACAAATCCCGGCGGCTATGTTACAACCGTGGAATCACTGGAACAATTTGAAATAGACGACAGCCGCAGTCCCGCTGAGATCGTCAGCATGATTGAAAACAAAGGCTATAAACCCGTTTGGAAGGACTGGGAAGCATTTGCATAAATAGTAACTTTGTAAAACGATTCTGTTTTATGTTATCACAGGAAGAGCAATATCGTTATAGCCGTCAACTGATCCTGCCCGAAATAGGAGTGGAAGGGCAGTTAAAACTAAAGGCAGCCAAAGTATTGGTCATTGGTGCCGGCGGATTGGGCTGCCCGGTATTGCAATACCTCGCTGCAACAGGTGTAGGTACCATTGGTATAGCGGATGGTGATACAGTCGAAGAAAGCAACCTGCAAAGACAGGTATTATATACCACCGCAGATATTGGAACAAACAAAACGCTTGCAGCAAAAACAAAGATACAAGCGCTGAATCCTTTCATTGCTGTAGCAGAACATCCTTTTCATGTAAGCAAAGAAAACATACTCTCATTAGTTGAAACGTATGATATAGTAGTAGATGGTACAGATAATTTCGCCACAAGATACCTGGTAAATGATGCCTGCGTAATATGTAATAAGCCACTTGTATTTGGGTCTATTTTTAAGTTCGAGGGGCAAGTCGCTGTTTTCAATTACCTCGACGGGCCCACTTACCGCTGTGTTTTTCCCGAGCCGCCATTAGAGGGTAATATGCCCAACTGCGCTACTATTGGAGTGGTAGCTTCCCTGCCGGGTATCGTAGGTACGTTGCAGGCCAATGAAGTGATCAAAATCATTACAGGTATTGGTGAGGTCCTATCCGGGCGCTTATTGCTGATAGATGTCATGACGATGCAAATGCAGACCTTTACCTTTAATGCTGTTGCAAAGAACAAATCCATTCAGCAATTGAGCAATTATGAATATGATTGCGCAGCACCTGATACAACCATTTCATATGAAGCCTTGCTACAAATGATGCACGAAGCAGAAGTGCAACTCATTGATGTGAGGGAGCCGGAAGAACATGCCAGGTTTCATATCGGGGGAGTGAATATTCCTTTGGCACAATTAGATGCTCAATATAGCCAGCTCAATCCTTCAGCACCCGTCGTGCTGTATTGCGCTTTGGGCATCAGGAGCCAGAAAGCCGTGTCCATCCTGGTAAACAGGGGGTTTGCCAACGTAGTAAGCCTGCAGGGCGGCATTAATCGCCTGATTCCGGTTATTTAACGACTTACGTCTTGTAGTTTCTTAAATGCGGCAAGCGGGTCAGCTGCTTCCCAAACAGCGCCCAATACTGCAGCACCATCAAATCCATGTGCATGCAGCGTGGGTATATTAGTATGATCAACGCCGCCAAGTGCTATAACAGCCGGAATTTTTCTTGCATCAATTGCAGCGTTTTGTTTCAGTAATTGCATGTCAGCCATATCTATCGCTGCAGTATATCCTTTTTTGGAAATACTGTCAAATACCGGGCTGATAAACACATAATTGAATGGATACCGGTTCTCTTCTATTTCACGCCAGGAATGAACAGAGGCTGATAAAGAAGCGGGTGATAAATCAATAATTGCATCCATCTGGGTTTGATTATGCAGCAGGTAATTTTTACAGTGGAGCCCTAATGAAGGAAAAGCCTTTACTAAGCCGAACTGCTCATGTACTGCAATACGATCATGGTATTGTTGGTTAATACTATCCAGGTAATGGTGGTATGCAGCAATTGCATAGTCCTTTTTCCGCAGGTGAAGCCGCTGCAAACCAAGGCCAAAGAGCTGGTTAACCAGTGCAGTTTCATGAGGCGCTGTTTGTTCCGGTGTAATTAAAATGAGCTGCATATAATCTTTTGTAAGATAAAATAAATACTACCGCTTATCCTTTTTCAGCAGCTCGTTTTAGAAAAAAATAAGGTGGTTTTATTTATTAGTTTTAATTTTTCAGGCTATGGATACCCAAAAAAATCATACCCGTACAAAGGGAATGCTATCCTATTTCAGGGAAGCATTAAACAGTGAGCACCAGGATTTTACACAGGGCAGCATACGCAAAGCTGTGTTCATGCTGGCGGTTCCGATGATTTTGGAAATGTGTATGGAATCTGTTTTTGCTGTAGTGGATATTTTTTTTGTAGGCAAATTAGGACCCGGCGCTGCCGCCACCGTTGGTTTAACCGAATCGTTCCTGACCATTGTCTATTCAGTAGCCATCGGCTTAAGCATGGCTGCAACTGCCATGGTAGCAAGACGCATTGGGGAGAAGAATCCGGATGCTGCTGCCAAAGCCGGTGCACAGGCCGGCCTGCTTTCGTTTGCGGTAACCATCCTGATCAGCATCACCGGTATTTTCTTCGCCGGCAACATATTATCTTTCATGGGTGCAGGCGCCGACGTGATTGCCATGGGCAAGTCTTATACCCGCATCATGCTGACAGGAAACGTGGTGATCATGCTGCTCTTCCTGATCAATGGTATTTTCAGGGGTGCAGGCGATGCCGCTATTGCCATGCGCAGTTTGTGGGTGGCGAATATCTGTAATATCATTCTCTGTCCCATTCTCATTCACCGTTACGGACTGCCCGGCGCTGCCATGGCAACTACCACGGGCAGGGGTATTGGCGTATGTTACCAGTTGTACCACCTGTTCAAAGGGAAGGGTATGATTAAAATACACGGGCATCATTTTATTCCTGACATGGAAATACTTAAATCACTGCTCAATATCGCTTCTACTGCCACTTTACAATTCTTAGTTGCCTCTGCAAGCTGGATGGCCATGGCACGGATCATCTCGGATTTTGGAAGTATTGCAATTGCCGGTTACACGGTTGCTTTGAGACTGATCGTTTTCTTCATTATGCCGGCATGGGGATTGAGCAATGCAGCCGCCACATTAGTTGGACAAAACCTCGGCGCAAACCAGCCCGGGAGGGCGGAACAATCGGTATGGAAAACAGCCAGGTACAATGCCGTATTCATGGCTTTTGTTTCTGTATTATTTGTCGTTGGTGCAGAATTTTTTGTCGGGCTGCTCAATTCAGATCCAGCGGTACAAAAAGTTGCTGTTACCGCATTGCGAATCGTAAGTTTAGGTTATATTTTTTATGGTGTCGGGATGGTCATGATCAATGCCTTCAATGGCGCCGGTGACAGCCGTACCCCTACCTGGATCAACCTGTTCTGGTTCTGGATATTCCAGATACCGTTTGCCTATTTATTGGCCAAGGTTCTAAAAATGGGACCAACAGGCGTATTCCTTGCCATTGTCATCACTGAAACCTGTATCACCATTACCAGTGTACTGATGTTTCGAAGGGGAAAATGGAAAACGGTGAAGCTATAGATCAGCGTTCGGAAGGCCTGCCAGCGTCATCCTGATCTCACCATACGTAATGTTGGCAGGGAGATTGTCTTTTAATAATTTGAGACTGAGCATGCCATATTTTACTGCCGCTTTTTCTATCAGTTCCTGTTTGTCGGCGGCTACAAAATCTCTCAGCGGCAGTTCTCCTGAAGCCACATAAAAACTTAAATGCGTTTCAATGGTTATAACAGCAAGGTTCCTGGCTGCTGCAATTTCATCAACAGGCATCCCCTCCACGTACAGGTTGTAACTCACACGTTTGGTGTCTGAATCGCGTTCTTTTACAACCCTTGTTTTTGTCTTCTTCTCACGCTTAGATTGTTTCAGTTCTATTTGTGTCGTAAGGTTATGGTCATGACAGTACTCTTTTACAAGGGTTAAAAATGAAGTGCCGTACCGTTGAATTTTGTAAGCGCCAAAACCCGATATTTTAGAGAGGTCACTCTCTGTATGCGGCAAATAAGTGGCCAGATCCAATAAACTGCTGTCGCTCAGGATAAGGTAGGCCGGTACATTCTCTTCGTGCGCTATGGTATTGCGCAGTTTTTTCAACGCTTCAAACAATCCTTTTTCATATGGATGCTGCTGGTATATTTCAGGCTCTTTGGCAATGGTTACCTGTATGGGCGCTGTGAGGTACACTTTTTCTCCTTTGAATAAGACGCTCTTGCTTTGCTCAGTCAGTCGCAGCACCGGGTATTCGCCATCGGTCAGTTGCAGGTAATTGTAGTGGAGCAATTCCTTTATATAGTGCATCCATTCTTCCTTGGGTCTGTCTTTACCAATACCATATACAGATAGCTGTTTGTGCTCTTCCCGCATTTTCTCACTGTTGCTGCCCCGCAGCAGATCAACCACATAACGCATACCGAAGCGCTCTTTTACACGGGTAACAGCACTGAGTATTTTTTGTGCTGCGATGGTGCTGTCCTGCAGCACCGGCTTGTTCAGGCAGGTATCACAACTGCCGCAGTAATCACCGGTATCTTCACCAAAATAATTCAGCAGGTATTTTCTCCTGCAGTTTTTGGTTTCACAGAACTTAGCCATCCGGTCGAGTTTCTGCAAAAGGACCTTCGTTTGCGCCTCGTTGTCTTCCACCTGGGCAAACTTTTTCAGTTTCATTACATCCCCAGCGCCATAGAACAGGATGGCCTCGCTATGCAATCCATCCCGGCCCGCCCTTCCTGTTTCCTGGTAATAGCCTTCCATGTTTTTGGGGAGGTCTGCATGCACCACAAACCGCACATTGCTTTTGTTGATGCCCATGCCAAATGCAATGGTGGCCACTATGACTTTAATATCATCTTTCAGAAACAGGTCCTGCCGTTCCTCGCGGGTGTTTTTTTCCAGCCCCGCATGATAGGCTGCGGCATTAAAACCATCGGCCTGCAGATCTGCGGCCAATGATTCCGTTGCCACCCTGCTCAAACAATAAATAATGCCGCTGTCATCTGAATGTTCACGCAGGTAGGTTATCAGCTCTTCATAATAATTGCGTTTGGGCTTAACGTAATAAAAAATGTTGGGGCGGTTAAAACTGTTTTCGAAAACACGGGCAGTACTTAAATGCAGTTGTTCAACTATGTCTTTTTTAGTTACGCTGTCTGCCGTTGCGGTTAACGCAATAACCGGGATCGAAGGGAATACTGTCTTGAGTTGGTTCAATACCCGGTATTCGGGCCGGAAATCATGACCCCACTGGCTGATACAATGCGCTTCATCAATGGCGAATAAGGAAACCTTAAACCCTTTCAGCAATTGTAAGAGTTGTACTTCGGTCCCGACCAATCTTTCGGGCGCTACATACAGTAGTTTTAATTCATTCCTGCGAAGCTGGCTCATAATCTCAGCCTGCTCACTGCTATGCTGGGTGCTGTTCAGAAAAGCGGCTTTGACGCCACTCAGTACCAAAGCATCTACCTGGTCTTTCATCAGGGCTATCAGGGGGCTCACTACGACCGTTACCCCGTCAAAACACAAAGCAGGTATCTGGTAACAAAGGCTTTTGCCACCGCCGGTAGGCATCAGTACAACAGCATCATGGCCATCCAGGATATGCGTGATGATGGTTTCCTGGTTGTGACGGAAGGCTTCATAGCCAAAAACGGACTGCAGTATCTGCAGCGGAGTATCAATAATAGCCATAGACTTTGCGCATAAAAATTGCGCACACAAGATAACGAGAGAAGTGGTGAAGCGACAATAGGTATTTATACCTGATTTAAAACCCGCTTTACAATTCCCGTATCCAGATATTACGGTAGCTCGCTGCATGGCCACCGTCTTTACCATGGTCCTGCAATACCAGCGGCTCTTTGGCGCCGTGTGCTTTGTACTCTGGCAGGCCTATCCACTGTGTACCGCCTTTAATGGATACGTTGTTTTGTATCAGTACGCCATTGTGCAATACAGTAATACGGGCAGGAGACTGCAACTTTCCATCCGCATCAAATTGCGGTGCGGTGAAGATGATGTCATAGGTCTGCCATTCGCCGGGCTTTTTGCTGGCATTCACCAACGGTATGTATTGTTTGTAAATGCTGCCTGTCTGGCCATTCACATAAGTAGGATTATTATAACCATCCAGTACCTGTAATTCATAACGGCCCATTAAAAAGATGCCGCTATTGCCGCGCGTTTGACCAGAGCCTACCACAGTGGCTGGTGAATGCCATTCAACATGTAACTGGCAATTGCCAAAACTTTGTTTGGTGGCAATATTGCCCGATCCTTTTTCAATGGAGAAAGAACCGTCTTTTGCAATACTGCAAACAGCGGGGCCGCCATTCGCCCTGTTCCATTTCGACATGTCCTTACCATCAAACAATACAATGGCGTCTGAAGGAGCGGCACTATTGGTTTTACCGGGTGTAACTACCGGGGGAACCGGTTCCCATATTTCTGTTTTAGCAGCTTCTTTTACAAGGCTGTCCTGGTTAGGTTTGTTTTGTGCATGTGCAACAGTTGTTGCACCGAGTAATAGCGCTGCGGAAAATAATAAGCTGTTTTTCATACGGTTAAGATCAGGCGTTAATAAATTAAATTTTAGGTAATTGATAACCATTATGATAATGGCTCATCAGGTATTTTTCATTGATACTTTCATCGGCAAAGCGGTTGGTCCTGGTATCCCAGATCAATTTCTGGCCACTTCTGTAAGCGATATTACCCATTTGAGCCAGGGTAGCTATTTTAGCACCGGCTTGTATAGGGCAATGGAGTGCTGTTGTGTTGCGCGACTTTATTACATCGACAAAATTCTGCCAGTGTTTTTCGAGGCCATTGTCAACCGATTTTTTAAATGGCACTACTACTTTGTTTGCATTCTTCTTTTCTTCGATCACTTCCCAGCCACCACGGTTCAGCACTAATGTGCCGTTATTACCAATGAATGCCACACCATGATCCCTGTTATAATTACCGTTACCAATACCTACTGCATGATCCCAGATCACATTAAAATGATCAAACTCATACAATGACATCAAAGTATCCGGTGTTTCATCTGCAGAATCGGGCTTGGCAAATTTGCCGCCGAGCGCTGCAATGGATTTCGGCGTATCGGCTTTCATCCCCAGCAACGCATAATCCAATAAGTGCACGCCCCAGTCGGTCATCAGTCCACCCGCATAATCCCAAAACCATCGGAAGGTAAAATGAAAGCGGTTGATATTAAAAGGCCTGTGTTGTGCGGGGCCGAGCCATTGGGTGTAATCCACACCCGGCGGAACCGGAGAATCGGGTTTTACTTCGAGTGGTTGTTTCCAGTCGAGGTAGCACCATACTTTCACTGTTCTGATGTTTCCCAACTGGCCGCTGTGTACAAAATCAACGGCTTCTGTAAAATGCTGCTGGCTTCGCTGCCATTGACCAGCCTGCACTACACGGTTGTAACGCTGCTGGGCCTTTACCATGGCACTGCATTCCACAATGGAATTACCAATCGGCTTTTCTACATATACATCTTTACCTGTCTGGCAGGCATGTATCATTTGTAAAGCATGCCAGTGATCGGGCGTGCCAATGATAACCACATCAATATCTTTCTGCTCAAGCAGTTTTCTGTAATCGCTATAGCGTTTAATACCTGCGGTATTGATATTCATCTTGGCCAGGTCTGCCATTCTCTTGTCCAATACACGCTCATCAACATCGCACAGCGCTACAATATTTACACCGGGCACTTTTAAGGCAGCGCTGACATTAGACCAGCCCATGCCATTGATCCCAATGGCGCCGATATTGAGCTGATCACTGGGAGCTATCTTGTTTTTGAAATAAGCGAAGGCCTGGTTATCTGTGGCCGAAACTAAAAGGGTGCCGCCTGCAAGCGCGGCGGCGTTTTGCAAAAAATTTCTTCGTGATGACATGTCGCAATTTTATAAAAGGTAAAAATGAGCGTATAAATTAAGAAGTTTTTTCGTATTCGCGCTTTTTTATTACCCTGACATGTTGTTTTGACGGGCTGCCGTTGTCTGCCGGAATATCTTCTGCCTGTAATTCTATCCGCCTGGTAATATCATTCAATGCGGAGAGGCGTTGAACAGTGTATGGAATGGTATCGAGTCCGGATACAAATTTCAACACATAGTTATAAATACCAATAATATTACCAGCCAACAAAGGTGTGCCTGTTACTTTATCTGAAATGAGGAGTGATACGCCGATCACTATCATCACCATTAATTCCATGATACCAAAGTTCCATGCTTCCTGGTCGCTGATGCGTATCTGCCAGTGGCGCAGGTTACTGAAATGTTTATGTATGGCTTTGTTATCGCCCGATGAAATGATATCTACCTGCTGCTCCAGTTCGTCGTTCTTCAACCGGTTGAGCCGTTTCATTTTTCTTCCATAAAAATAACTCATACCCATTACCGGTAACAAGATCGCCATACAGATGAGTACCACGGATGACTGGTAGAAGAACAACAATACCAATGAACCCAGCAGGTTGTACATGGCTTCTATGACATAGACCAGGTCAAATTCAAGAAAGTCCACAAACTCCCTTGCCAGTGTAGAGTGCGCACTGAGTTTCGACACTTCGGAACGTTCAATGCGGCGCGACAGGAAACGGGTGACCAATGAAGTATAGATGGCGGAGTAAGTACGGGTATCATACCTGTGCCTGAGCGTACCAATGATGAGCCAGGCAAAGTGTACAGCAGATAAAACAATAAGGCCATGGTAGCTACCTTTGATCAGGTCGTTCACAGCTTCACCCAGGAAGTAAGGGCGTAAGAGCGCGCCGAGCATTTCCAATGAAAACAATACATAAGTTAACACCAGCTGGCTGCGGTGTTTGAGAATAAGCTTTCGTAAGACTTCGAACCGTGACATATTGTGTCTCTCCTTTCTGTTGTTAGTATATTATATGCAATTGCATATCCCGTGCCATAGCATTTGGTGATAATACAGCCTGGTATTCAATATGATAGGTTAGTAAGTAGGGGGAAGCTAAGCCGTTGTACTGTTCAGGTGCGCCCTTTGCTCCCTGGCAGTAACAGAGTTACCGGGTGTACCGGTAATCATCCTGCGGCAATTGGCAGCGCCACAGCTACATTGGAAAGGCTCCATTTGTTCGTCCAAAAAAGACGCATAGTCGAGGGTCAGCTCTTCGCCCTGGGTTATTGGACGGATGGCCACTACGTTGAGGCCATCATAAGCGGTGTTCGGTTGGCAACTATGGTTTTGCGGAGCCCATGCAGCCGGATCATCATCCCAGAGCAAAAATACTTCATTACTGAGCGGGTAGGCGTAACGGCGAAAGATTTCTTTTTCAACATCGGTCCAGGTCTCTGCCACATGACGCCTTGTCACGATGCGCTGAGCCAGCCCTTCGCCTCTGAAAATCAGCTCATTAGATCGTATATTCCTGACCGCATATATGCCAAAACCGGAAATGGCACTCCCCTTCACTTTATATTTTTTCTGCATGCGATGGTACCTGGCAACCCCTTCGGCAATGATATGACGGAGAAAACCGGCCTGCCCAATACCGTCATGCTTGAGGATATAATCGGCCGACCCTTCATACCCGTCACTGTAAAAAACAGAACAGGTAAAATTGATCTCAAGGAAGTACAATTCCCTTTTTTCATTCAGCCTGAAATCGAGCCGGGCATAGCCCACACCATTGAACGCTTTAAAAATGCGCTGCGCGGCATAGCGCAACTGCTGCTCAATATCGGGATCGTTACAGGGAATATTGGCTTCGGGATGCAGCTCTGAGGTTTTAAGCTGGTAGGTTTTGAAATGATACCCTTCCGGGAAAATAAATTCTACCGGCTTAAACGTAGTACTGCTCAGGCCATCTGCATTGCCCGCAATGAGCACGGTGAATTCGCGGCCATCAATGTATTCTTCCACCAATAATTGTTCATATTCCGGAAGGATGGTCTTAACCTGCTGCAGCAACTCTTCTTTATTATGCACCAAAGCGTGCTGATCAATGCCGAGGCTGTCACCTGCTTTGGCCGGCTTTACAAACAGCGGGAATTGTAATTGTGCTGCCGCTTCTATAGCGTCATGCTCCGATTCCACCAATACGTATTCGGAGCTGTTAATCCCTTCACAATAAGACACGTATTTCATTTGCTCTTTGGGCGGGTCGTATAAATCTGAAGTGGGGCCTGTAAATGGCAGGCCCAGTAATTCCAGGGTATAGATCACATCGATCGAAGGCACTTCCCACTCTAAGTAACCTTCGCAGAGATTGACAAAAATATCATAGCCTTTGTGGGCCAGCGCTTTCAATTGTTTGTAGGTAGTGAGTTTATTGAGCAATACATGATCTACCTGTACACCGGGCAGGAGACGGGAGAGGTCGCGTGCGGGATCGTAGTATTGGTAATCAACAGCGGTGGTAGAGTAGTCGGGCTGCAGTACACATACCTTGGATACTGCTATAGGATCGTTCGTGTTCACTGTTGGATTCGTTTTCTTTCAAAAGCATCGTTGATGATCTCAACCACCAGCTCTGTAAATGTTTTGTTGCTGAGGCGTAAGATAGCACCAATTGAGGTATAATCTTCATCCTCGCTTAAGCCGCACTGGGCGTTGGCTTCCAGTACATATAACTGGCCGGTGTTCCGGTCCATCCGCACATCTATTCTTGTATAGCCTGTACCGCGAACGGCAAGATAGGCGGCAAGGCTGATCTGTTTGATGGCTTTATGCAGGCGGGTATCAGGTGCCTGGTATTCGTAAAAACTATCATCGCCGGGCATCGGTGTTTCATCCTCATATATTTCCCAGAGGCGGTCGAATGACAGGAATTTTTCGGTCTCGGGCAGGGAAGCATGAAAGACCCTTTCTACCGGTGTATAAATGCTGCACCCGCCAGGGTTATGCCAGGAACCAACAATCATAGTGGTGAATTCGGGACCGGCAATAAACTGTTCGGCCAGTAAACCATCGGCAGCCAGGTTCCAGCCACGGTAGCCGGCAAACATCTGTTTCACCAACTGCCTCAGTTCTTCGGGCGTATGCACGACATTCCTGATACCAACACCCATGCTGCCGCCCGATACAGCAGGCTTTACAATAATAGGCGTGCCCAATCTTTCAAAAATACCTTTGAGGTTTTGCCTGGGCGATGTGATGGCTTCCCATTTAGCGGTTGCTATCCCATAAGAATCAAAGACACGCTTCATGGGAATTTTAGAAGTGGTGATGCAGTAGAAGTATTCGTCCGAGCCGGTATATACCAATCCTTTTTTCTCTAATAACTTTACAACAGAAATCCCCGGCGTTCCGTTCACTTCATCACCATCGCATAAATTCAATACTACGGGGAAATGTTTGCCGCTGTTTCTTTCCTTACAGATCCCGTTAATGACAGTAGCATAATCCTCTGTTGTTACCGGTTGCCATTGCCAGGGAATGTTTAGCTCGTTAAAAGTAGCTGTGTATTCGGCAATACTTTGAGAGAAATCATAATAGTAATCTAAGTTGGCATCAGCCGTTTCCAGGTAAGGGGCCAATACCCACACTTTAAGTTGATCTACTGGTATTGCCGGATGAAAAGTAGCGGAGCGCGACATGGGTTGTTACTTCTTTCTGTTTTGCAGTTGCTGGATGATAAAGCCGGTCAGTTTATACCGCTGCAATATTTCATGCGTAAGGTAAGCCGCGCCCTGTATGTATTTGAGGCATTGCTTAGATCCGCAGTGGCAATCGAAGGGCTGGGCCATGTCCCATTCGGTGGAAGGATAAAAGAAAGTGAATTCATCGCCCGGCTGAATAGCTTTTAATGCTACCAAGTTCATGGCCGTGGTATCAAAAAAAACATTGGGGTTACAACTGTGGTTGATGTATTGCAGGAACTCTGGCTGCAGGGTAATGTGTTTGTTGATGCCCGTTTGCACCGTCAGGTAACTGGCTGTCTGCTGGATGGACCCGGCCGTGAACGGGCAAATGATGTCGCCGGCATCGAAGAAAGTTGAAGCGTGTAATGATTTTTGCCCGGTAACAGTATTGCGCATTACCTGTGCAATACCATTGGTTTGTCTGGGTGGCTCTTCCGGAGTCACAAGTGGTGAAGGTATCATAGTGCTGGGTATAGTAAGTAAAACGATACTTTAAATTACATAATATTACAACCCGTGTGCTGTTAAAACCGGTATAATAGTCCACATTTTTGGGGGTAATTATTCACAATAATAACAGCATCGGAAATCATTCATGAACGCTGCATGCAAAAAGAAAAGTATTTCCCAAAAAATGAACCATCATTTGATGGCAAGTAAACAATCTTATGGGTATCAAAACAGACACCCCGCATTTTACAGTATGCGGGGTGTCTGTTTACCTATATAATAGATGAAATCTTCCTTTATCAACTAATCATCATCGTCATCATCATGGTGATGGTGTTTTTTGTATCGCTTGTATTCATAACGGTCATAACCATCATAATATCCGGGCTCATAATACCTGTCTTCATGCCAAACACCATGGTAACGGGCAATATGAACTGAGTTTTGTAACCAAACCTCCGGGCCATCATAGTAAACAACTTCATGCGGCATATTTGAGAAGGAGAAACCAAAATTCGGTGTAGACACGCTTACCCACACACCATTGCGCGGATACATATATTGTCGGGCAGCCGGATTGTAATATACATTGGCGCGGGGATAGTAATAAAAAGACTGCTGCTGTTTCCTTCTTTTGCCCCATGCAGGCGCCCAGGGAGGCTGTGCATTGATTTCAGAAGTGATCAACCCTGCAAACACAGCCAGTAACACGATCATGATATTCTTTTTCATAACGCTTGATTTAAGTTAGATCCACTTAAATCATTACCAAATACGTGCCAAATTCAGTTAAAACAGCCCTGTATCAGCGCGGTAAGAGGAGATAGGAGATAGCACATGTTTTGATAATCAATCAATTAGAAAAGTACTTATCTTTATAATGCACACTATGACCCTATGGAAACAACAGCAAAGGAAGTTTTTATCAAACAACAGTATATTCCATTGCTGGATAATTTGCATGCGGAAACCAGGGGCAAATGGGGCAGAATGAATGCCCAGCAGATGGTGGAGCATGTGACCGATTTTTTCAAAGTATCTAACGACCAGCAACATTATCCCTTAATAACACCTGAAGAACAATTACCTAAGTTCAAAGCATTTTTGCTGAGCGATAAAGAATTCCGGGAAAACACAAAAGCGCCCACCTCTATTATTGGTGAAGAACCTTTGCCCGTTCATCACGTCACTATGGAAAAAGCCATCGGGGAACTCAAAAGAGCCATAGACGATTTTTTTACCTATTTCGCTAAAGACCCATCACAAACAGCCCTGCATCCCACATTTGGTTACCTTAATTTTGAAGAATGGATATTATTGCATTATAAGCATGTCATGCATCATGCCCGGCAATTTGGCCTGGTCTGATAAACCTACCAATCGTTAGCTTTGCCGGATAAACGATTGACATGCTCAAACTTGAAAATCATATCCTTGGCAAATGGATCAAGGGCGATGGCGACGGCCAGCCTCTTTACAATGCCTTTACTGGTGAAGTGATCGCTGCCGCTTCTACAAAAGGAATTGACATGGCAGCGGTATTGCATTATGCCCGTACCCATGGCAACCCTGCACTGCGGAAGATGACTTTTCACGAACGGGGTTTGATGCTCCGGGCGCTGGCGTTGCATTTGCGCAATCACCTCGACAGGTTTTACAAGCTCAGTTACCAAACAGGTGCCACTAAGGCCGACAGTTGGGTAGATATTGAAGGCGGTATCGGCAACCTGTTCTCCTATGCATCGCTACGGAGAAAATTTCCGGATCAGCCTTATTGTTTAGATGGTGAACACCATTCATTGGGCAAGGCCAATACATTTATGGGCCATCACCTGCTGCTCCCCAAAGAAGGCGTAGCTGTTCATATCAATGCATTCAATTTCCCCGTATGGGGAATGCTGGAAAAAATTGCAGTGAACCTGCTCGCCGGCATCCCTGCTGTTGTGAAGCCCGCCACCATTACTTCCTTCCTGACAGAAGCTGTTGTAAAAGAGATCATCGCATCGGGCATTCTGCCCAATGGTGCGCTACAACTGATCTGCGGCAATGCAGGCAACCTGCTGGACCATGTAACTGCGCAGGATGTGATAACATTTACCGGCTCTGCTTCCACAGGCCTTATGCTGAAATCAAATCCGAGGATACTGGCCGAAAACGTTCCTTTTACCATGGAGGCTGACTCACTCAACTGTATTGTACTGGGTAATGATGTTACACCTGCTATGCCTGAATGGGATATTTTCATCAAAGAAGTACGCAAAGAAATGACCACCAAATGCGGCCAGAAATGCACGGCTATTCGTCGCATCTTCGTTCCGCAAAACAAATTGGCAGACGTTCATATTGCTTTAGGTAAGGCGCTGGCCCAAACCATCATTGGCAATCCCCTGAACGAAAAAGTAAGAATGGGCTCACTTGCCGGCGAATCGCAGCGTACCGAAGTAAAAGCACAGGTGCAAAAGCTGCTGGCTTCCTCGCAGCTCGTGTATGGTTCATTGGACAGCGTGGAAGTGGTGGATGCCGATGCCATGAAAGGCGCTTTTATGAGCCCGCTTTTACTACTGAATGAAAACCCTTTACAAAATAAGGAAGTCCACGAGGTAGAAGCTTTCGGTCCTGTATCCACCTTAATGCCCTATAATTCTATTGACGAAGCAATTGAACTTGCGAAACTGGGCAGGGGTTCCTTAGTAAGTTCTGTGGTCACTGCCGACCAGCACATTGCCCGGCAATATGTACTCGGCGCCGGCACCTGGCACGGGCGCATATTAATTTTGAATAACGATTGCGCTAAAGAAAGTACCGGCCACGGTTCTCCCCTGCCTTTATTAGTGCATGGTGGCCCGGGACGTGCCGGTGGTGGTGAGGAAATGGGGGGACTGCGTGGCGTAAAACATTATATGCAGCGGGTAGCCCTACAGGGTTCTCCGGATATGATCACTGCAGTAAGCAATGTGTACCAGCCGGGTGCCCGGGGTTATACAGATGGTACGCATCCTTTTCAGAAATATTTTGAAGAATTGCGGATAGGTGAGCAGCTCATTACAGAAAAACGACTGATCCGTTCTGAAGATATTGACCGCTTTGCCGAACTGAGCGGTGATCATTTTTATGCCCACCTTAAAGACACCGACTTCACAGGCACCATGTTTGAAAAGCAGGTGGCACACGGTTATTTCATCCTGAGTGTTGCAGCCGGCCTGTTTGTGGACAGCTATTATAAAAATCCGGTATTGCTGAACTATGGTATTGATGAATTACGGTTCACAAAACCGGTGTACCCCGGTGCTGAAGTGCATGTCCGGTTTACCTGTAAAGAAAAAACTGCGCAGGAAAAGAAAACCGAAGAAGATATAGCCAGAGGAATTGTAAAATGGTATGTGGAGATCATTGACGATACAGGGGAGACTGCAGGAGTTGCTACCATTTTGACGATGGTGGCAAAGCAGGGCAGCAGGTAAAAAGTTGTTTTATATTCACAAAGTATTTGCACGGTTATAAAGAAGAATGTTGTAAATTAATGGAACGAGAAAACAACAGCACTATTATGATAGAGGTGATTAAAGAAGGATATGTTAAAGTAGAACGTGAACATGGCATTGCCACCATTGAGTTCTATCATCCGCAACGCAATTCCCTTCCAGGCAAAATATTGGAAGAACTGGCAAAAGACATCCACAGCGAAGGGTTGAACAAAGAAACCAAAGTGATCATTCTTAGATCGGCCGGTGAAAAAGTATTTTGCTCCGGCGCTTCTTTTGACGAGCTGGCTTCCATTACAACCGAAGAACAGGGCGCCAAATTTTTTAATGGTTTTGCACATGTGATCAATGCCATGCGTAAAGTGCCGCAATTAGTCATCGCCCGCATACAGGGCAAGTGCGTTGGCGGCGGCGTTGGCCTTGCAGCTGCTGCCGACTATGCCATAGCAGTAGAAGGATCGGATGTAAAACTGAGCGAGCTGGCTATTGGTATTGGCCCTTTCGTAGTAGGGCCTGCCATAGAACGTAAAATCGGTGTATCCGCATTCTCCCAATTAGCCATTGATGCTGCCTTGTGGCGGCCGGCCGACTGGGCACGGCGAAAAGGGTTGTTTGCTGAAGTGCATGCGGATGTGGCCGGTATGGATGATTCTATCACCCGCCTGTCCAACAGCCTTTCCCATTCCAATCCCGATGCCATGCGCGAGCTGAAACATCATTTCTGGAAAGGAACAGAGCATTGGGATGAACTGTTAAAAGAACGCGCCAGGATCAGCGGCCGGCTGATACTGAGTGAGTACAGCAAGCGGTTCATTGCCCAATTCAAAGAAAAACAGTTGTCCTAAAAAAGGATGCACAGCATAATGCTGTGCATCCTTTTCATTCATATCATCCTCTTTACAGGTCGTCATATTCGTACAACGGATCTATGCTTGTATTGGCTTTCATTTCAAAAACCGGGTTGATGATACCATCTTTCAATCCATAAACCCAACCATGAAGATCAGGCCTTTGTTCTTTTTTCCAGGCCCGCTGTATAATCGATGTTTTGGCTAAGTGCATCACCTGTTCTTTTACATTGAGTTCTACCAGTCGGTCGAATTTAGCTTCTTCGTTCGAAATCTCATTCAATTCTTCGCGGTGTATGCGGTATACATCTTTGATATTGCGTATCCACATGTTCAACACCTGTTTGAAATCATGGTTGCTCATTGCTGCCTTTACGCCGCCGCATCCATAATGTCCGCATACGATCACATGCTTTACTTTAAGGTGTACCACAGCATACTCCAGTACACTTAACAGGTTCACATCGGTATGGATGACCATATTGGCTATGTTCCGGTGTACAAATATTTCACCGGGTTGGGTATTGGTAATTTCATTGGCCGGTACGCGGCTGTCGCTGCAACCGATCCATAAGAATTCCGGCGTTTGCAAATGCGCCAACTGGTCAAAATACTTCGGATCGCTTTCTACTTTTTCTTTTGCCCAGGCTTTGTTTTCCAGCAATAATTTCTCGTATGTTTTCATCGTCCTGCAATTTGTGGTTCATTAAATAATATATGCATGGGTTTGTTCGGGCTTTTTTTGATTTCCACTTTTATTTGTTTTAAATGAGCATGCAATAAAAAATTATTCACTTCTTCAATTACATCCTTATCAATATAATCCGCTCTTGTAGCATCTATCAGCACCGATGCATTAACCGGCACATCTTCCAGCTTCTTTTTAACCATGGGTTTATTCAGGAAGGAGACGTCTTTCCTGAAACGGACCAGGTAATTGTTGTGATTATTTACCACCAATACCGATGAGCGAAAATTATTTCTTAGCGTAAAGAACAACCCTATGCCAACTCCTATCAGGATACCGATTAAAAGATCTGTCAGCAATATGGCTGCTACTGTTACCACCAGGGGTACGAACTGATCCCATCCCTTGCGGTAGAATTCCCTGAACAATGTCAGCTTTGCCAGTTTATACCCCGTAAAGATAAGCACGGCAGCCAGAGCGCTCAATGGAATTTTATTGAGCAGTCCGGGTACCAGCATCACACACAACAGCAATAATATGCCATGCAGTACAGCCGATGCTTTTGTTTTAGCCCCTGCCGTTACATTGGCCGAACTTCTCACTACTACCGATGTCAACGGTAAACCACCGATCAGTCCCGATACAATATTACCAATCCCCTGCGCCTTCAGCTCCCTGTTAGTAGGTGTAACCCTTTTCAGCGGATCCAGTTTGTCTGCCGCTTCAATACCCAGCAGGGTTTCAAGGCTGGCTACAATAGCCAGTGTTATAGCAGTCGTCCATACTTCCGGGTTATTAAGAAACCGGATATCGGGGAAGGTGAAAAAAGAGAAAAAGGAAGCTAAATTTTCAGCAACCGGTAATGCTACTAAGTGTTTTGCTTCCAATGCATATCCTGGCTGCATGGTTTTAAAATATTCATTGATAATAATTCCGGCCAGCACCACCACTAATGGTCCCGGTACCAGTTTCAATGCTTTTTTCGATTGGATGAACCTGCTTTCCCAAAAGACCAATACAGCCAGCGATACGCCACCAATCATGAGCGCCGCAGGAGTCATATAATGAATGAGGTGGAACAGTGTGGAAAAAGTGTTTTCGCTGTCAGCTTGTGTAAACGTTTCATCGCCCACATAATCCTTATCATAACCCACCAAGTGCGGCAGTTGTTTCATGATCAGGATCAGGCCAATAGCCGCGAGCATGCCTTTGATCACTGCGTTGGGCACATAATCGCCAATGACACCGGCTTTTAAAAAGCCAAACAACAACTGGATCATACCAGCCAGTACCACGGCCAGCAGAAAAGCTTCGTATGCCTGCAATTTTAAAATAGCTGCTGCAACGATAACGGTGAGACCTGCAGCCGGGCCGCTCACACTTAATTGCGAACCACTCAATATGCCTATGACAATCCCGCCTGTCGTTCCAGCAATAATACCTGAGAACAAAGGGGCACCGGATCCAAGTGCGATGCCCAGGCAGAGGGGCAAGGCTACTAACAATACAACGATTGATGCAGACACGTCGGCGCCTGCATGTTTAAAATATTTTTTCATGCCACATAAAAATTAAATGAAGGAAAATAATTGCTTGCTGTCAGTTACAGGCAATTGGGAGGTGGCACGTGTATGTCATCCGTATGGTTCAACGGAATGGCGTCGGCAACAACAGGGTGTTGTAGCGTCAGGTAGATAATAGAAGCATTGATGCTAAGCGTTGGTGTGGTGATAAAATCTGATTTACCATCCGCTTTTTTACCCGCTGCTTTTGCAGTATCAAAGGAATGCGGGATCTCTTCTGTAAACTGGCTGCTGAACAGCATACGGCCCATTTGCTGAATAGGCAGCATCTGTACACAAAGTACCAGTATTAAGAAAATATTGAGGATCCTTTTTCCTATCATAACGGCGCGAAAATAAACAGGCTTGTATAGTAATACAAGCCTGTTTATTGCTTTAACAGAAAGATTAACTGAAAAATGACAATACGGTTACGTTTATATATTTAATCCGCCACAGGCACTCAATACCTGCCCGGTGATATAAGAAGCCATATCACTCGCCAGGAATAAAGTAGTGTCGGCAATTTCTTCTGCCCGTCCAAAGCGGCCCAGCGGGATTTTTTTAAGGAACTCCGCTGCACCATCATCATCTTTCAGGTAATGTGTCATATCTGTTTCAACAAAACCTGGAGCAATGGCATTGCAACGGATATTGCGGCTACCCAGTTCCAGTGCAATAGATTTGGTAAAGCCAATGATACCTGCCTTACTGGCGGCATAACTGCTCTGGCCTGCATTGCCGCGTACGCCAACAATGGAGCTCATATTAATGATACTCCCTTTTTTTGCTTTCATCATGGGGCGGATCACCTGTTTGGTCATGTTGAATACACTTTTCAGGTTGATATCCATCACTTCATCCCACTGTTCCACACTCATACGAAGCAGCAGGTTGTCTTTTGAAATACCCGCATTGTTCACACATACATCTACGGTACCAAATTCTTTTACCACATCATTTACAAAGGATTCACAGTCTGCAAACGTACCGGCATTGCTTTTATAGGCTTTCGCTTTTACACCAAGGCCCTTTAACTGCGTTTCGAGTGCTGCGGCTTTTTCAGCACTGCTGTTACTCACATAACTGAATGCAACATGGCTGCCGTGTTCGGCTAATTTCAATGCAATAGCAGCGCCAATACCGCGCGCAGCACCGGTAACAATGGATATTTTTCCTTCCAGTATTTTCATAACAATTTATTTAGATTGATTCTTCCGGTGGCAAATAAAAGCATTTTTTGCCATCCCGTTACAGGCTTTGAAGCAATGGGCCGGAATACTATTGGCATTGATTCATTAACAACCTGATCTCATCAATGTATTTACGGTCGTTGCTCAGTCGCGGTACTTTATGCTGTCCGCCCAATTTTCCTTTGCTCTTGAGCCATTCATGAAAAACACCTTTTTGCAGCGCGTGTACAACAGGTAGTGTTAAAGCAATGTCCTTGTAACGCTTGGCTTCATAATCGCTGTTCAGCGATTTCAGTGCGCAATCAAGCTCATAAGCGAACTGTTCCGTACAGGCAGGTTGTTCTTCAAATTCTATCAGCCATTCATGGGCTCCTTTGTTATGATCGCCGAAATAAACCGGCGCTGCTGTATAATCATTTACGATCATGCCCGTTTTTTCACTGGCAATGGAAATAGCTTTATCCGTATTATCTGCAATGACTTCTTCGCCAAAAGCGTTGATGTATTGTTTTAACCGGCCAGTTACTTTGATCCTGAACGGATAGGTAGTAGTGAACTGCACTGTGTCGCCCACTAAATAGCGCCAAAGCCCGCCATTGGTGCTGATGACCAATGCATAATTTTTCCCGGTCTCCACATCTTTCAGTCCCACAGTCTTCGGTTCCGCCTTACCATATTCTTCCACCGGCATAAATTCGTAAAAAATGCCATGGTTCAGGAATAACAGCATGCCATCTTCCGCTGGATTATCCTGGGCTGCAAAAAACCCTTCACTGGCGTTGTACATTTCGAGATAGTTGCACCCTTCACCAATGAGTTTTTTAAACTGTTCTCTGTACGGCGCAAAAGATACACCGCCGTGAATGTACAGTTCAAGTCCCGGCCATACTTCCCTGAGTGTGGACTTGCCTGTTACTTCTAATATCCGTTTAATGAGTACCAGTGTCCAGGTAGGTACCCCTGAAATAGAAGTAACTTCTTCCTGTATGGTAGACTGTGCCAGTCTTTCTATTTTCTGCTCCCATTCATCCATCAGTGCAATGGCTAACTCGGGCGTACGTATCCAGTTGGCCCAGACAGGCGTATTCTGAAGCAATACTGCACTCAGGTCGCCATAATGAATCTCTTCATTTAATTTATTGATCTGGTGACTGCCCCCGATCACGAGTCCTTTCCCGGTAAGCAGGTCACTTTCATTATTATAATTGTAGTAAAGCGTCAGCACATCTTTGGCTCCCTGGAAATGACAGTCTTCTAAGCTTTCTTCTGTGATGGGAATGAACTTGCTTTTATCGCTGGTAGTACCACTGCTCTTGGCAAACCAGTTCACGGGGGTATTCCAGAGAAGGTTTTCTTCTTCACCATTCATGAGCCGTTCTATATAGGGCTTCAGGTCGTTATATTCATGAATGGGCACATGTTCTTTAAACTTGCGAATGCTGAACAGTTCTTTGAAATCATGTTTGCGTCCAAACTCTGTGTATTGACCATGAGTGACCAGGTCCTGCAATACTTCCCGCTGTGAGGCGATGGGGTTGTTCATCCATTGCTCTATGCGCCAGTGCCTGAAGCGGGCCAAACGGGATATAGCCGGACTGAGTATTTTCATAAAAGGGGATCGGTAGCAAAATACAGAATAATGGCGGATTTTTTTCAGATGGTTGAGCCATCTTTCCCCATCTCTATGATCCAGTCTTTTCGCCTGAGCTCAAAATTGGTTCCTAAGTAAAGCCGGCGTACCTGTTCATTATCGGCAAGTTCTTCGGCTGTGCCGTGTTTGAATATCTTTCCTTCTATCAACAGATAGGCCCTGTCGCAGATAGATAGTGTCTCATTTACATTATGGTCTGTGATCAGGATACCGATGTTTTTATACCTCAGGCGGGCTACCACACTTTGTATATCTTCAACGGCAATGGGGTCAACGCCTGCAAATGGTTCATCCAATAAGATGAATTTCGGATCAACCGCCAGCGCCCGGGCAATCTCTGTCCTTCTTCTTTCTCCACCACTCAGGCTATCACCGTTGTTTTTACGCACATGATGCAGGTTAAATTCATCCAGCAATGACTCCAGCTTATGCTGCCGTTCTTCTTTAGTAAGACGGGTCATTTCGAGTACGGACATTATATTGTCTTCCACACTCAGTTTCCTGAACACACTGGCTTCCTGGGGCAGGTAGCCAATACCCATCTGCGCCCTTTTGTACATGGGTAGTTTGGTGATGTCCTGTTCATTCAGGAATACAGACCCCTCATCCGGCTTGATCAATCCCACTACCATATAGAACGTGGTGGTTTTACCGGCACCATTCGGTCCCAGGAGGCCCACAATCTCGCCTTGCCGTACATCAATGCTTACATGGTTAACAACGGTGCGGCCCTTGTAACTTTTCAGCAGGTTTTTGGTATGGATGGTAAGGTTCAAAACAGGCTATTTGAACAAAAGTAAAGCATCTGCGGCTGATATGGGTGTCTTGTGTTTTTATCTTAACATGATTTTGTAACCACGGCAAGGCTGTATATTGCAACAATTTTGAAGTTTCGCAAAGCAATTGTACCATTAAGATGAAAGTAACAGAACACCTGAAACAGGCGAAGGACACCCTGGTTTCTTTTGAGGTTTTACCACCATTAAAAGGGAAGACCATTACTTCTTTATATGACCATCTCGATCCTCTGATGGAGTTCAAACCATCATGGATCAATGTTACTTACCATCGCAGCGAAACCATGTTCAAGAAAAAAGCAGACGGTACGTTTGAAAAAGTGGATGTACGCAAACGTCCCGGTACCGTAGGCATTTGTGCTGCCATCATGAATCATTACCAGGTTGATGCGGTGCCGCACATCATCTGCGGCGGTTTTACCAAAAGAGAGACCGAAGATGCATTAATTGACCTTGACTTCCTCGGTATTGATAATGTATTGGTGTTGCGTGGCGACGCTGCTAAAAACGAAGCTTCTTTTGAACCTGAACCCGGCGGCAACCATTATGCCATTGACCTCCTGAAACAGGTCTGCAATATGAACAGCGGGGTTTATTTGGATGAAGACATCAAAAACGGCGGCAAAACAAATTTCTGCATGGGTGTTGCCGGTTATCCTGAAAAACATTTTGAAGCGCCCAATCTTGAGATCGACCTGTTGAAGCTGAAACAAAAAGTAGATGCAGGCGCTGAATACATCATGACGCAGATGTTCTTCGATAACCAGAAATTCTATGCCTTTGTGAAACTTTGCCGCGATATGGGTATTACCGTTCCCATCATCCCCGGATTAAAGCCCATCACCAATAAAAAACAACTGAGCGTATTACCGCGTATTTTCCATGTAGACATTCCGACAGACCTGTCCAATGCCATCATGAAATGCAAAACAGATGCTGAATGCGAACAGGCAGGAGCCGAATGGCTGATACAACAGAGTAAGGAGCTGAAGCAATTCGGCGTACCTGTTCTGCACTATTATACTTTGGGTAAACCCAAAGTGATCTGGAATGTAGTGAAAGAAATTGTATAACGTACAAACAAAAGCGTTCCATTGATCAGGAACGCTTTTAAAATTCAACTACACAAAACTTTATTATTCGGCTTCTGCTACTACTTCTTTTACTTCCGGTATCATCCGTTTCATCATGCCTTCAATACCTGCTTTTAACGTGATCATGGAAGAAGGGCAGCCACTGCAGCTTCCCTGCAGCATCAGGTTTACTACACCATCGTTATAACTTTTGAACTGTATGGCACCGCCATCCATTTCAACAGCCGGCTTCACATAATTCTCCAATAATTCCTTTACTCTTTTTACGATATCATCATCATCGGCGCTGACAGCATTGCTTGCCTCCTGTTTTACTTTGGCCACCTCATCATCATTCACCACCACACCACCGTTCTCAAGGTACTCTTTCAGGAATTCTTTAATAGCAGGTATTACATCCTGCCAGTCTTCCGTATCGGAGGTTTTAGTAAGGGTAACAAAATTGCTGGCGATAAAAACGCTTTTGATAAACGGAAAGCTAAACAGTTCTTTGGCCAGCGGCGAAGGGGCAGCCATTGACTCTTCTGCGAAATCAATACTCTTGCCGGGATACAATAGTTTATTGGCCACAAACTTCATGGTTTCCGGGTTCGGCGTCATTTCAGTATAGATACTGATCACGGGGTTGCCTGTCTTGATCATAGGTCTTCTTTTAATATATCACAAAAGCATCGTGCTTCTGCAAGTACAAAAATAAACAAAAAGCCCGGACGCCGGCTGCCCTCATTGGAGGCTTTCCGGTGTGCGGACCCTATATTTTTCGTATATCGAAAACCCTTACAACCTCACTCCCAGGCCAACAGTCACATAGAACATATTCTGTCCATGCTCTGAAAGATCGGGCCGGCCGGGTACGGTGGCCAGGTTTTGCGGTATTACGTAGGCTGGTGTTACAGAGGCGTTGAATTTTCCCAGGACCAATACTACCGGTACAGATGCTTCATAAGAAAGAACGTTGAACTTTGTTACATTTTCCGTTGTCTGTTGCGTAACAGGTATGCCTAAAAAATTCTTTTTCTCCAGGTAAGTGTTGCTGAATTGCTGTGTACCGGCATAAGCGTAGACCGAAGGGTCAATGGCAATAGCCGCATTTTTCATCCCTTTGTTGAAAATGAATAAATGATCCAGTCCCAATGTAGCCCCAATATCTGTCTTGTCACTGAATTTCAGATCCGCACCACCGTTGATGTTAATGATCTTGTTGGTATAGCTGAGATTGATACCTGTCTGGGATTTTAAAGCAGACTGTACCAGCGCGCTATTGTCTTTATACAGGAACTGTGTATAAAAGATGTTCCCGTTAAAATGAGCTGATTGCGGAAAGCGGTATCCCCCTTCAACAGTAGCACCTGTATAAGCCGCTGACTGGGCGTTATTCTGAACAAATATGAAATTGCTTTGTGTATACAAGCCACCTTTCAACTGAAATCCGATGGAAGGAAAGAATCCACTGCTTTTTAAACTGTCCGTACGACCGAAATAATGTAATGCAGACTGGTAATTAATACCTGCAGTAAATTCATTTTTTTGCGTTTTCTGATCATCCTTATTTTGTGCAAAAGAAAGCACAGGTAAAAATAGGATCATAGAGAGCAAATGCCTGATGCTGTTGTGTTTCATACCTATTAGTTTTTATGTCCGTCCGTCAGCGGCTTTGGGTGCTTTGGTTTTTCGATAGGTGGGACTTAAATTCCCAAGCTTTTAACTATGGATCTGCCTGATCAATTAGTGTTTGCCTGTTTTAGCCGAACCCTCTGCTTTTATTTCTGCCTTGGCTTTCACTTCTGCTTTTGCATGATGCTTAACATTTTCCCTGGCTTCTTCTGCCTGCTCTTTTGTTTCTTCCTTGGCTTCGTGCATTTTTTTATGTGCCTTATGTTTTGCTTCGTGCATTTTTTCTTTGGCTTCTTCTGCCTGCTCCTGTGCTTCCTCTGACTTAGCCTTTACTTCTTCTTTTCCCTCTGTACCGCCAAGATCGGCATTTGCACCTGCATGAATATTACCGTCTGTTCTTGAGTCTGCACGGATCAGCCCTTTCTCTTCTCCGCCGGCATTTGAATTGGCATTGGTTTTAGTGCTGGCATTTGCACCTGCGGAAGCATTCACATTGGTATTGCTGGCAACCCTGTTGGCAGATTGAACAGTTGCTGATGTCGTCTGTTTTGCAACATTGGTAGTTGCCCTTGCTGCAGCAGCAGCGGCATTCGTTGTATGCGCAGCTACATTAGCAGCGGCAGCTGCCGCATGTTGTGCGTTTGCTGTGGCATTAACAGTTGCGCTGGTCGTATTTTTGACGCCTACACCCACTTGTGCCTGGGTAGCATTAAAAAACAAAACAGCGGCAACGGCTGCGGAAGATTTGATGAATGTTTTCATAATGATACAATTTGTTGGTTTAAGAATTTAATTGTTTTCATAAACCTGATTTCAAGTACCGTGCCAAACTTGCTTTTTAGGTATCAACCTATGTATAACGTATTGTTTTAAAATATTTTATACCAGTGAGCAGGGCACGGTTTCAACACCCGGCTGGTTTTTATAAAGGATCATGTAATTTGTATGACTATGCCAGGAATACCTCCATACCAGCTTTACCCTTCAGGAGACCATGCTATTACGATCGATTTTGGGGCAATGATTGATCTGACCATTAATACCTGTGTAATGGCTGTTTTTCGTCACTTCCAAAAAAATCCGGTAAAAGGGGTTTTGGATATCATCCCTGCTTACAGTACCGTTACCCTGGTATATGATCCGCTTTCCGTAAAAAAACACACCCGTCATGTAACGGCTTATTCCTCTATAGAAACAATGATCCTGGCAATATTGCCCCAGATTAGCATTGATAACGCCTCCGAAGTAAACCATGTCCGCATACCTGTCTGTTATGATCTGTCGCTCGGGCCTGACCTGGAAACGCTGACTGCCATGCACCGGCTGCAGGTGGAGGAACTGATCCATATTCATTGCTCCGGCACTTACCGGGTATTTATGCTGGGCTTCTTACCGGGGTTTGCTTATATGGGCAGTGTTGATGACCGTATTGTTACGCCCCGATTGCAGGAACCCCGCACACATGTTCCGGCCGGAAGTGTTGGTATAGCAGGTAAACAAACCGGTATTTACCCTGTTGCTTCTCCGGGAGGCTGGCAGTTGATTGGCCAGACTCCTCTATGCCTGTATGATCCGTCCAAAGAACAACCTTGTTTACTGGCACCGGGAGATGAAGTAGTATTCTATCCTGTCTCGCTTACTGAATTTAAAAAAATGAAAAGATCATGAGCCTTCAGTTCATCAAACAGGGAATGCTTGACAGCATACAGGATGCCGGCCGGTACGGCCATCAGCACCTGGGTATTAACCCACGTGGCGCCATGGATCTGATTGCCATGAAGATTGCCAATGCATTGGTAGGTAATATGCCCGATGAACCGGTTTTAGAAATGCATTATCCGCCTGCTACCATTCGTTTTGATGAAGACGCATTGATTGCCATGAGTGGCGCCGATTTTGGTGCAACGATTGACGAAGAAGAAGTAAATATTCTCCAGCCATTGGTTGTTGACAGGAACAGTATACTCCGCTTTACAAAAAAGAAAACCGGCGCCAGGTGTTATTTAGCTGTGCAGGGCGGGCTGGGAAATAAAAAATTCCCTTATCATTTCTCCGGCGCCGGCAATGTAGTGGCACTTCCCTGGAGAGCGGATGTGTCCGGGTTATACGTGAAGGGGGCAATCCGCTTTATCCCTGGTCATGAATTTGCCCTGCTAACCGAACCCAGTAAGCAGGCATTAACCACAGGTGCTTTTACAATCGGTTCCCAAAGCGACCGCATGGGGTACAGGCTCAGCAGCGAGCCTTTGCTACTGAAAGAACCAAAAGAGCTGGTATCCACTGCAGTTACCAAAGGAACCATACAATTGCTACCTAACGGACAATTGATCATCCTGATGGCTGACCACCAGACCACCGGCGGCTACCCGCGTGCAGGGCACGTAATCAGTGCTGATATACCGTCTCTTGCTCAAATGAACGCCGGTCAGTATTTCTCTTTCGCACCTGTTACCATTGCAGAAGCTGAGTCCTTCCTGCAACAACAGGAGATGCATTTGCAACAACTGCAATATTCCTGTAACTTCCGCATACAGGAATATTTTTCACCAATCTGAGTGTGCCATCATCATGACAATTGACCTTAACTGCGATATGGGTGAAGGGTTTACCAATGACGCCGCATTGATGCCCTATATCAGCAGCGCCAATATTGCCTGTGGTTTTCATGCGGGCAATGAAGATACCATGAAGCGGACCGTTGAACTGGCTTTGCAATACAATGTTGCCATTGGCGCCCACCCGGGGTTCGCGGATAAAGCCAATTTCGGCAGGAATGAAATGCACTTGTCGGAAGAGGAATTATTTGATTTAATCACCATGCAGGTATTGGTACTACAAAAGATAGCTGACACTTTTCATACAAAACTGCATCATGTAAAACCACATGGCGCCTTGTACAATATGGCTGCAAAAGACGCTGCACTTGCCACAATTATTGCGGCTGCCGTTAAAGCAACAGACGATTCATTGGTGTTGTTCGGATTGAGTGGCAGCCATGCCGTTACGGAGGCAAAAAATGCGGGATTAAGAACAGCCAGCGAGGTTTTTGCCGACCGTACTTACCAGGCTGATGGCAGTTTAACCCCGCGCTCACAGCCCGATGCACTGATTACTGTTACAGAACAGGCGCTGCAACAGGTATTACAAATGATACAACAACAAACCGTAACTACTCCTGGCAAATTAGTGCCTATCCTGGCAGAAACGGTCTGCATTCATGGCGATGGCATGCATGCGGTAGCATTTGCAAAACAGATTCATCTTACCCTACAACAACATCATATTGACATCAAAACCATCTAAGTACCGTTTTTTCAGCGGCGTTGGCATAGGCGCTGCTTTCCTGATGGCCAATTCCTCTATTGGACCGGGGTTCCTTACACAAACCACTGTGTTCACCCAACAGCTGATGGCGAGTTTTGGCTTTGTGATCCTGGTTTCTATTTTATTAGACATCGGTGCGCAATTGAATACCTGGCGAATACTTACCGTTAGCGAATTACGCGCGCAGGACCTCGCCAACCAGTTAGTACCCGGACTCGGTTACTTACTGGCGGCATTGGTGGTTTTGGGCGGGTTTGCTTTTAACATCGGCAATATTGCCGGATGTGGACTAGGCGTGAACGTTTTAACAGGCATTTCCTTTCAGCAGGGGGCCATCATCAGTTGTATGGCTGCACTGCTTTTATTCTGGATAAAAGAGATAGGTAAAATGCTGGACAACTTTACAAAAATTGTAGGATCGATTAAAATATTACTCACCCTTTTCATTGCTTTCAGTTCGCATCCGCCTTTACTGCAGGCGCTGCATCATACGATCATTCCGGAAACAATCAGTTCACAGGCCATCGTTACCATTGTAGGTGGTACAGTTGGCGGCTATATTACCTTCTCCGGTGCACACCGTTTATTAGATGCCGGCATTCATGGAAAGGACAGGATCGGGGAAGTCAACAGAAGTGCTGTCAGCGGCATCCTGATATCCGGACTCATGCGTTCTATCTTATTCATAGCCACTTTCGGTGTATTGGCGCATGGTGCGGTGCTGGATCATGATAATCCCCCGGCAAGCGTATTTCGTTTTGCGGCCGGAGAAGCAGGTTTCAGGATATTTGGAGTGGTGTTATGGAGCGCTGCTATTTCTTCGGTGATCGGTGCGGCTTATACTTCTGTTTCCTTTCTCAAAACATTTCATCCCATATTGGCTAAGTATGAACGCTGGTGTATTACTGTTTTCATCCTGCTGTCGACACTCGTTTTTGTTTTCATCGGTAAACCGAGGCAGTTACTGATCTTTGCCGGCGCCATCAATGGGTTGATACTTCCGCTCGCACTCGCTATTGTGTTAATAGCTGCCACACGATCCCGGCTGATGAAGGGGTACCAGCATCCTGTATGGATGCAACTCGCTGGTTGGGTGATCGTACTCGCAATGGGCTGGATGGGTGTGCTGGCCGTTAGTGAATGGCTGTTTAAGTAAGCATAATAGCAGCTATTAATGCTGTCCATCCGGTCTGGTGACTGGCGCCAACACCATGTGCATCATCTCCATGAAAATATTCATAGAATAAAACAAGGTCTTCATTGCCCGGCTGCCGGTAAAACCAATTGTATTTACCATGCACCGGCCTGTTGCCCTTTGAGTCGGACATAAAAATGTATAGGAGTCGCTGTTGCAATATGGCAGTTGCCTGCAGCAGGTTGATGAAATGACCTGAATTTTTGGGGAATTCAATTTTCAATCCATCACCATAAAAATCACTATACCGTTTGATAGATTTTACCAGCAGGTAATTGACTGGTATCCATACAGGACCCCGCCAGTTTGAATTACCGCCAAACAAGCTGGATGTAGAATCACCCGGATCATATGCAATGGTATAATTTGTGCCCTCTATCGTAACCTGGTATGGATGTTCTTTATGATATTTAGAGAGAGCCCGGACCCCGCCGGCTGATAAAAACTCTTCGTCATCCAGCAGTCGTTCCAATAAGCATGTCAGTTTGTATTCATCCACCAATGAAAACAGGATATTATCATTATCATCGCGTTGCTGGTTAGCGATATATTGGTGCTGTTGTGTTTTATATTCATCGAACCAGTCCATTCTTTTTTTAAAACCCGGCAATTGACCCAGCGTTTGCCTGCTCATCACCGACACTGCAAAGAGTGGCACTAATCCTACTACTGACCTTACTTTCAATGGGATTGGCGCCTGCCCATATAAACTCAGCACATCGTAGAAAAAGCGGTCGCTCTCATCCCATAGGCCCAGGCTGTTAGCCGCTTCTGCTATCAATACAAAGTGTTCATAGAATTTAGTAGCCATGTCTTCAAAAGCATCATCTGTCACTGCAATCTCCGCTGCTATATCAAACATATGTAAAGCATACATGGCCATCCAGGCGGTAGCATCTGTTTGTTCCAGTTCTATTTCTCCAGGTAGCTGGCTGCTCCGGTTAAATACACCAATATTGTCTAATCCCAAAAACCCTCCGCTGAAAATATTATTGCCGTTCAGGTCTTTCCTGTTTACCCACCAGGTAAAATTGACAACCAGTTTCTGGAATATTTTTTTAAGAAAAGCAATATCTCCCGTTCCGGTTTTATTTTTCTCAATCTGGTAAACCTGCAGGGCAGCAAAAGCGTGCACCGGCGGGTTTACATCACTGAAATTCCATTCATATGCCGGCATCTGGCCATTGGGGTGCATATACCATTCCCTCGTAAGCAGGATCAATTGGTGTTTGGCAAATACCGGGTCGATCATCGCCATCGGTATACAGTGAAAAGCCAGGTCCCACGCTGCGTACCAGGGATATTCCCATTTATCAGGCATTAAAATAACATCCGCGTTTTTAATGTTCTTCCAGGCGGTATTTCTCCCCCGCAGCCTGGCTTCAGTTACCGGTGTAATGCCGTCGGTCGACTGCAGCCAGGCTTCTACGTCATAATGATAGTACTGTTTGCTCCAGAGCAGGCTGGCAAAAGCCCTTCGCTGGATCAATGCGGTTTGTTCCGGTGCATCCGCCGGCAGGACCGACGCATAAAATGCATCCGCTTCCTGCTCCCGTTGTTTAAAGATGAGCCCGGAAGTTGCATCAAATGGTTGTGCTTGCTTTTCTTTACAAAGGCGCGCTGTTATTGTTTGCGTACTGCCTGGCTCAATGATGCAATCATACAGGGCCGAACATTTGGTTCCCGTTTTCTTTTGCAGTAATGCGGCTGTATTTTGCTGGTGTATCACCGCATCATGAAATGCATCTTTTACAAAAAGGGTCTCATTTGGTTTCCCAAAAAGCCGCTCCCGGTTGGTTTCATTTTCTGTGAACAGTATCCTTTTTGCGTTTTGTACATAGAAATAATAATCGCCCAGGTCTTCGTGCGTTGCTTTCACCGTTTGTTCGTCCACCCACTGTAGCTGCGGTTTTTGCTGCATCGTCCCAAACTGCCATTTATTAAAAAACCATAGCGTTGGCAGCACAGTAATGGGCGCCGCCGTATTTCCTTTATTGACGATGTCTATCTGAATGAGGATGTCTTCGCTGTTATTCTTGGCATAAGTAACAAATACATCAAAATATTCATTGTTGTTGAAGACACCGGTATCTAATAATTCATATTCTTCTTCTTCTTTGTTCCTGTTCTGGTTGGTATTAACCAGGTCTGCATATGGAAAAGCCTGTTGCGGATACTTGTACAGGTATTTCATGTAATAGTGCGACGGCAGGTTGTCTATATAATAATAGAGTTCCTTTACATCTTCGCCGTGATTCCCTTCTCCGTTACTCAAACCAAACAGGCGTTCTTTCAAAATCGGGTCCTTCCCATTCCACAGTGCCAATGCAAAACAAAGGTTCTGCCCATAATCAGCTATACCGGCAAGGCCATCCTCCCCCCAGCGGTACACGCGGCTGCGGGCATGGTCATGCGGAAAATAATTCCACGCATCGCCCCCTTCGCTATAATCTTCCCGTACCGTGCCCCACTGCCGTTCGCTCAGGTAGGGGCCCCATTTTTCAAGCGGGATCTCTTTGTGTGCATTGTTGGCTAAGCGCTGTTGCTCTGCTGTCATGAACTGGGTTTATCGGTTATCCATTGGTGGAGAAGCCCGGGTACAATGTCATACCTCCATCGCAAAAAACAGTTGTGCCGGTAATATAATCAGACTCATCGCTTGCCAGCCATGCCGCCAGCTTCCCGATATCTTCCGGTTGTCCGATCCTGTTATAAGGGATGAGCGTTAATAATTTATCCAGGGCCTCGGGTGTGTCCCAGGCTGCTTTATTAATGGGTGTCTGAATAGCACCCGGACCAATACTGTTAACCCGTATTTTTTTAGGCGCCAGTTCCTGTGCCATGCTTTTCATCAATAACATCACCCCGCCTTTCGATGTCGCATAGTTCACATGGCCGCCCCACGGAATTACTTCGTGCACACTGCTCATACAAATGATCTTTCCCGCTGCAACACTTCTTTCAGCAATAACACCGCGGCGCAAAAATTCACGTACGGCCTCTCTTGCACAAAGAAACTGGCCGGTAAGGTTTACATCGATCACCAATTGCCAATCGGCCAAAGACATGTTTTCAAAAGCCGCGTCTTTTTGCAGGCCGGCATTGTTCACTAATATATCGATGGTTCCAAAAGCTTTGTACATGGCCTGGAACATAGCCTGTACCTGGTCTTCTTTGCTTACATCTGCCTGGAGGGCAATGGCAGTGCCACCACTGTTTTTTATTTCCACCACCACCGCATCTGCTGTTTCCGGATGGGTAACATAATTAACAACCACATTAGCACCATCATTGGCCAATGCAATGGCAACCGCTTTTCCAATACCGCTATTGGCACCGGTAACCAATGCTGCCTGTCCTTTCAGTCTGGGATTTGGATTCATATTTATTGGGAATTAAGTTTAAAGATCTTTAGTGACCGCAGATTACCTGTACCTGATCTTGTAGAGCAGTATGATCAATGCAAAAATCAGCGTAATCAGGTTGGCGGCAGTAACAGGGATATTTGAAGTGAACAGGCCAAACAGCAACCACAACAAAGTCCCGAAAGTGAACAGTGCATACATCGAAAGAGAGATACCCGAAGTATCTCTGGTTCTGATCGTTTTAATTGCCTGGGGGAGAAAAGAAACCGTGGTACAAAAAGCCGCTGCAAGGCCCAACAGGGTTACTGGATTCATCTTTGTTTTTAGGGAAGTTAGCGCTTTGTTGCTTTTTTTCAGCCGCTTGCCGAAAATTAATCATAATAAAACACGATGCAGGAAGCGGTCTCAATTCACTATCTAAGGATGGTTACCGATCCGCTGATCGCCTGCCTGCCGCTTCTCGGATTGATGATATAATAATAAGTACCTACCGGCAGGGGTTTCCCGTTCATCGTACCATCCCAGGGAACTGTATAGCCTGCAGAACTGAATACCACCTGCCCATAACGATTGAATACCTGTACCGTTACCCCGGGATAGGTATCGAGGTACCTGACCTGCCAGGTATCATTGATGCCATCTCCGTTGGGCGAAAAAGCATTGGGTATTTCAAGGCGTTTCAGTAACCTGATAAAAACCGTATCACTTACAGAGCAGCCCCCGGATCCCGTTAATCTCAGTGTATAGGTAATGTTGGCCGTGGGTACCAGTTGCGGGCTCAGAACTGTGTCACTGCTTAAATAAGTAGCCGGCGTCCATTGAAAGCGCAACGATTGTCCATAATAGAACCTGGGTTTGAGCATGATTGTTTCGCCTTCCAGTACGCTTACCGACGGATCGAGTGCCAGGTGGGGATTGGGAAACACCATCACTTCTTTCGAAACCGTATCACTGGAACAACCCAGCTCATTGAAAAAATAATACCTGATTGCAAACCTGCCGGAGTCAGTGAACCGTTTCCGCGGATCCCGCTCAGCAGAAACGGCTCCATTCGCAAGATCCCACACCCATTTTACGGCAGGGCCACCCGAACCGTTCCCCTGGCCTTTAAATGCGATGGTGCCACCCTGGCAAACCGTATCGGGCGTGGCGGTAAAGCTGGCTTTGGGTTGCAGCCTCACGGCTACGGTAACAACCGTATCGGCAGGGTTAATTCCCCTGCTCATGATACAGGCGTTGGTATCGGTAACCCTTTTGATAATATACCTCGTGGTAACAGCAGGGGTTACCGGGAAAGCATAGGGAGATGCGGTAATATGGGTAAGCGTATCTGTGCTGGTACCATCCGAATACAGCAGGTTCCAGGGCGGGCTGCCCGTTAATTGCAAGGTAAGCGTTTTGCTGGCGCCATAACAAATCGTATCGCTTCCCTTCAATGTCACCGTAGGAACAGGGTGTACGATCACAGTTATGCTATCTGTAAAATTGCCGCAGGCCTGTTGACTGGCTGTTACATAATAAGTTCCGGAATTGATCGGGCCGGCATTGGGGATGATAGGACTGGCAACCGTACTTGAAAAATTATTCGGCCCCGTCCATTGATACGTGGTATTGGACAATTGGGTGGATGAAAGTTGGATATTGCTGCCCACGCATTGTGAACTGTTGACAACCGGCGATAAATTAATGGTACCATAATTGGAAAAATAGCCGAATACACTGCCCGAAGAACCATTTAGAAAGCCCAGGTGGAATAAGCCGGATGTGTTGGAAACTACGGTGGGTGCACCGGGGGTAATCAGGTTATCAATATTGCCAAGGTTGGCCCCGGATATTCTTGCAGCCATCCATTGACCATTGGTGCCAGGCACTACATTAAAAAGGCTCGAAGTAATGATGCCTGCCTGGCCATTCAACAAAAAACTACCCGTCTCTGTGTTCCTGCAAAGAATGTTCAGGTAAAAGGGTGTATTGGCAGACCGAACAAAAGTGACCAATTGTGAACCCGTGCATTTGATACTTGGCAGGTTGGCAGTAGCCATTTCGCAGCCGGTTCCTGTTAACTGGTATAAATAAACCGGGTTGCTGGTAACAATATAAGCCGAAGGGTCCATCAACAACCCCTCGTAAATTTGTCCGCGATTGATGGTTGTTACGATAGTGCCATTTAGCGTAATAGTTGTGCCATCGACAGTACCCAGGATATAATAATAATCGCCGACAGTGCCATCGACTATCAGCATACCCCGTACAATAATGAACTCCTTTCCATTGCTGTTTTCCGGCAGCACCTGATCACCCACCAGGTCGCGGCAACCCGTTAGCGGGCCAATCGAATCGTCATAAGTCGTTACACATACAGGCTTGTTGGCTTTGATACTGCTACCAGCCAGGTGCTGGTAACCAGCAAGGCCTGCCGCCACTACGGCATAGGTTTGCCCTTTGTTCAAAACAATGGTGAATGGCAGTCCTGGTACATGTCCTGCCATATCCTGGTTGGTTAGGGAAACAATGACCGTGGTATTATCTTCCGTTGCCACTATCGCAAAACCGCTTCCGGGTTGTGGTGTATAGGAGGTAGCATTCGCAAACCTTGTCTGGCCTGGCACCAGAAAGTTCAATCCTTTACTGATGGATCCTTTTAAAGAAAATATTTCCGGATTAAAATAATTCGTCCCTTTTTTCCCCTCCACTTCATAATAGGCAGATATCTTAGCCGTAGCACTGATTCTGATCCCGTAGTTCAGTATTGTATTAGCGGGTTTGTTTTCAATGATATCTAATTGATCGGTAAGGTCAACGGTTGCAGCAGCATTTGGATTGAGGTGAATATGGTATGGTTGAAAAGACGGGTTGGCGGGTTGACTGATTGTTATATCTGCAGCTTGTGCATAGCTGGACAGCCTGACAACGATGGGCGTATCGGAATGCCCGGGTGTAACGGCAGGCGCCGCAAACCAAAAAGAAGTATCTGATTGTGAATAGCCGTTAACCGAAATAACAAGCAATAAACATCCCCACAAAAAAGACTGTGCTGCTTTCATTCCTGGTTCGGTTGCTTTGTTATGTTTTACCCCTTTCAGGCCACACTGCCGAATGTAAGCAATTTCAGGCCAAAACCCTGACTAATTACACCAGTGCACCATACAATACTTCAATCGTATGCAGTGCTTTTCGCCCGGTACCATCTTTGATCTGGTGGCGGCAACTAGTGCCAGGCGCAGCAATAATAGTGTCTGCAGGCTGGCTGCGTATTGTTGGCAACAACACCAGTTCTCCTATCTGCATAGACAGGTCATAATGTTCTTTTTCATAGCCGAAAGAGCCGGCCATACCACAACAACCGGAGGGTATGACTTCCACCTCGTAGTTTTCGGGCAGGGATAACATTTTTACAGAAGGCGCTGTGGAGGAGATGGCTTTTTGCTGGCAATGCCCATGCAGTTTGATCTGTTTCTTTTCGCTGGTGAATTGTTCTTTTTTGATGTGGCCCCTGTCAATTTCATTGGCAATGAACTCATCTACCATAAAAACGTTTTTAGCTAAGTTCTTTGCCGCATCCAATTGTTCATCAGTGGCCAGGTCCGGGTATTCATCCCTGAAAGTAAGGATGGCCGACGGTTCAATGCCTACTAAAGGAGTTAATTCGGTAATGAGGTGGCTTAATGCCGCAATATTCCTGTTAATGATCTTTTGTGCATTTCTGATCAGTCCTTTGGAAAGCCAGGTCCGGCCACTTTCTTCATGTTGCGGGATGACCACTTCATAACCTAATTTTTCCAGTAACAATATCGTGGTGATGCCAATATGCGCATCATTATAATTAGTAAACTCATCGCAGAATAAATACACCCTTCTCTTGCCTTTAATGGCCAATTCTTTCTGGTGCTTTGTATACCAGCTTAATAAAGTGCTGGCTGATAAAGCAGGCATGCTGCGTTTTACAGCAAATCCCGAGATCCTTTTAATCAATGTGCCTGTGACCGGGTTACCAACAATAAAATTATAGACTGCCGGCATCAACGATCCTAATTTCGCCGAAGCTGAAAAATTAGCAATTAGCTTTGACCGGAAGGGTACACCATTGGCATCATAATACTGCTGCAGGAATTCAGCTTTTAATTTGGCCATGTCTACATTGGAAGGGCATTCAGATTTGCAGGCTTTACAACTCAAACACAGGTCCATGACATCATAGATCTCCCGGTGGTCAAAGCGGTTTAGTTTTTCCGACCTGGTAAGGAATTCGCGCAAGATATTGGCCCTTGCCCTGGTCGTGTCTTTCTCATCCCTTGTTGCCATGAAAGAAGGGCACATCGTTCCGCCTGATACATGTGATTTGCGACAGTCACCCGACCCGTTGCATTGTTCCGCATGCTGCAGGATGTCCTGCTGATGAAAGCGGAAAATGGTGTTGAATTCGGGAGTGAATTGTCCGGGTGTGTACCGCAACATCGTGTTCATGGACGGCGTATCAACAATTTTATTCGGGTTGAGGATATTGGCCGGGTCCCAGGTATATTTTATTTCCTTTAAAAGCTGGTAGTTCTTTTCGCCCACCATCTGTTTGATGAACTCTCCGCGCAGCCTTCCATCACCATGTTCACCGCTCAAGGAGCCCTGGTATTTTTTTACTAAGGTCGCTACTTCTTCGGCAATGGTCCTGAACAGCTGGTTGCCTTCTGCTGTTTTCAGGTTAATAATGGGGCGCAGGTGAATTTCGCCTGAACCGGCATGTGCATAATGCACGGAATACAGGCCATGCTTTTTCAATATTTCATTAAAATCGCGGATGTAGGCAGGCAGGTCGTTTACATCAACAGCAGTGTCTTCAATAACCGGAACGGCTTTATCATCACCGGGCAAATTACCCAGGAGGCCCAGTCCTGCTTTCCGTAGTGTCCATATTTTCTTCGTGTCTTCTCCAAACAGGACAGGGAAATGATAGCCTAATCCTGCCGCACGCATCTCCGCTTCTACTGTTTTCGTTATTTCCAGTACCTCTTCTCGTGTAGTTCTTGTAAATTCAATTACGAGGATAGCGCCCGGATCTCCCTGTACAAAAAAACGGTTTTTACTTTGTTCAATATTATCCTTGGTGCATTCCAGTATATAGTGGTCAATCAATTCACTGGCGCTTGGCTGGTATTTAAGTCCAATGAGGTTGGCATGTAATGATTCATCTATCGAATTAAAATGTACACACAGCAATCCTGTTTCCTTAGGAGGCAGCGGTACCACATTTAATTTTACTTCTGTAATAAACGCCAGCGTTCCTTCCGAACCGGCCATCAGTTTACAAAAATTGAAGTCTTCTCCGCCTGCCGTAAAAGGAGCGGTCTCCACTAAAAGGTCAACAGCATAACCGGTATTTCTTCTTTCCACGGTTTTCTTGGGAAATTCTTTCCTGATCTCTACCTGGTTATCATAGTTGCTTAAGAGGCTGCGGATTTTTTTATAGATCGTGCCTTCCAGGTTATCCAATTCACATTTTTCGTGAAAGGCATCGATAGATAAGGCATTGAATACCGCTTCTGAACCATCGCTCAATAAAGCCTTTACTTCTAATAAATGTTCTCTTGTACTCCTGTACACAACAGAATTAGAACCGCAGGAATTATTGCCAACCATGCCACCGATCATGGCACGGTTGGCCGTTGATGTTTCCGGGCCAAATAATAAGCCATGCGGTTTCAGGAACATGTTCAGTTCATCGCGAACCACGCCGGGTTGCACACGAACCCAGTGTTGGGTTGTATCTAATTCTATTATTTCAGTAAAATATTTTGACACGTCAACAATGATACCGTTGCCCACCACCTGCCCGGCCAAAGAGGTACCTGCCGTTCTCGGAATGAGTGAAGTTTTTTCCCTGTTGGCAAAAGCAATCAGTTTCCTCAGATCCTCTTTTGATTTGGGAATAGCAACCGCCAGCGGCATTTCCCGGTAGGCTGATGCGTCTGTTGCATACAGGGTACGCATGGTAGTATCGGTATATAGTGCTCCTTCTAATTGCTCAGACAGTTCTTGCAGCTTCACATTCATTGTAAAATCATTTATATTTTCTGTTCCGTTGGTCCCGGAAGTTACCAATTTGCAGCTTTTTCTCAAATTACCGGCTGCAAATTAATCAGACCAAAACATAATTGTAATTTTATGTTCATGAAAACCCTTTTAGTAATAAGGCACGCCAAAAGTAGCTGGGGCAATGTTTTACTGAACGACTTCGACCGGCCTTTGAACGACAGGGGGCAGCGCGATGCGCCTATGATGGCAAAAAAACTGCTAGACAAAAAAATTGCTATTGATGCGTTCATATCCAGCACTGCCAACCGGGCTTTTACCACCGCTTCTTATTTTGCTGAGACCTACGGCCTGAAAAAAAACGCTATCATCCGGGTCCCGGCACTATACCATGCAACACCCCCCGTTTTTTTTGAAACCATCACTGCCATCGACAATGCTGTTGTAACGGCTGCTGTCTTTTCACATAATCCCGGTATTACTGCATTCGTAAATGAACTAACAACAGTTCGTATCGATGATATGCCTACCTGCGGGGTGTTTGCGGTAACGATGGTGGGCAATGACTGGAGAGCATTCAGGCGGGCTGAAAAATCCTTCCTGTTTTTTGATTATCCCAAACGCTGATGGCCGATTGCTTTATTTTGGGTTTTGAATGCCGGCATATTCACTAAATATACACCGGCAAATATCAGCAGGGTAGCAATGGCTTTGGTCAGGGTAAATGTTTCACCGGTGAAAATGATGGCGACAATAGCCGCAAAAACCGGCTGGGTATAAATATAGGCGCCCGTTGCCGATGCACCAATAATCGAAATACCATACACATTGAGCAGGTACGCCAGAAATGTGGCTGCAATGGCCACAAATGACAAAGCCACCCAGTGTGAAGCATGAAATGCCAGCCAGTCTGTATGTATAAACTGATTCCACCCAAATGGCAGTATGGCAAGCGCTCCTAAGGTAAATACCCATCTCATCACATGCGTGGGCCGGTAACTGGCCATTAATGGTCTTACTAACACTAAGTAAAAAGCATATGAAATAGCATTGATGAGAATGAGGAGGTCGCCAAGCAGCATGTTACTGCCGGTATGGCTATTGTCTTTGATCATTATCAGCATCACAGCGCCGCCAATGCCGCAGACCAACCCTGCTATCTTCGCTGCATTCAACCCCTCTCTTAACAGCCAGATAGCAATAATGGTGATAAAGATGGGTGTGCCTAAGGAAAGCAGTGCACTATGAATAGAGGTCGTTAGTGATAACCCCTTGATAAAAAAGATCTGGTTGATGGCTACGCCGGTCAGTCCGCAAATAACAAACCTGCCTATGTCTTTCTTTTTGATCCCCGCTTTTGATGGTTTCATCAGGTACAGCGACCAGAACAGGGTAATGCTCACCAATACCCGCACCACATTTAATGCAAAAGGCTGGATGTATGCAGGGGTGATGTATTTAACAACCGCATAGTTTGTTCCGAAAATAAAGTTGGCGCCCAGGACGGAGAGATGTGCTTTGGTATTTCTGTTCATCTGAGCTTCAAAGGTAATTGCCGGGCACGAATTAAAGAGACGCCAGCAGCAGGTTTGTTATGTTATTTTGATCAAACACTTGTATATGCGGCATCTGATAAGCAAAAGTACTTGCCCGGGCCAGTTGTTCCGGAAGATCAAATGCAGCTTGCTGAACTGCCATGCACCAGTGCTGCTGCTGCAGGCGCGCCGCCAGGTATTCCTGCTCTGTTTGCCCGGGAGTTGGAATAAGGATGGATTTTTTTTGAAGCGACAGTAATTCCATTACAGTGGTATAACCACTTCTGCAAATAATGTATTCGCTTTGCAGGAAAGCGACCTGCAATTCCTGTGTAGAAATATGGTTCTTAACAATCACATGCTCCGGCACAGGTAATTCTTCTTCGTTACCCGGTTTTCCCCTTATTAATAAGACAGGGCCATTCAGCTTTGTGATCCCTTTCAGTAACTGTTGTTCTAATATTGTCCGTTGTGGTTCGGGTCCGGATAAAACAATGCAACAATCGTACCGCCGGCCAACATCCTGTTGATGAAACCTTGCCAGCAAACCAATGTACCGGACCTGTATCTTGGGCATTTTTGGCGGATGCGACAGTGCTCCCGCGAGATTGTTCTCTCCTGCAACATCGGGCACCCAGCAGGCCGTGAACCGGTTGATATATTGGTAGTTGATCCTCTGTATCAAATAAGCCAGCCATTTGAACGATGCGCTGATAGCAAGCTGGTGTGTGATAAAAATGCAGGGGGTTTTTCGTGTATAAAGGCCATAACGGTTATCTGAGATCACCAGGTCTATCCCATACTGTTCAATAACCGGCTGCAGCCAATGGTGTTCCTGCCAAACAACACGTATCAATCGCGGCATTTGTGCCAGCAGTGTAAACGGAAACATCCATCCCGACCGGCTGTATTGAACACGGTAGCCTTGCAGCGGCACAAAATGAACAGCCGGGAACTCCTGCTGCAGCAAGGCTTGCTGCGCGCCTTCGGCAGCTACCAATACTTCATAACCATTGTCAAGCAGGGACTGTATCAGCGGAATGCAGCGGGTTGCATGCCCCAATCCCCAATCCAGCGGCGCTACCAGCACTTTTCGTATCTTAAAACTCTCTGCCAAATAATGCGTTTTCAGTTGATTTAAGCTGTAAAGTAGTAATTTAGAGTTCAGTTTATGCAACGGAAAATAAACCAAATAATCGTTTTGTTGTTAGTGATAGCATTAGCAGCTGCTTCCTGTGGAGTTTTTAATAAAGACAAGAAGAGTAAATTTTGTGGCTGTCCTCCCAGCCACAGGTAAATTTTGAGGGACTGATTATGAAAGAGGCAAACAGAGATATCCTTGTATTAAGCAACCAGGCACACCTGAGCCGGGAAGAATTGGAACGCCAGGTTGCTGAACTTAATATTGTGCTGTATCATGCAGAACAATGGGAGAGTTTCTGTCTTGCCAATGAAGTCATCGATATCAACCGTTACAGGATCCTTCAAAAACCACACCTGATAGAAAAAGCCCTCCACGACAAAGCAGGAAGGCCCTTTGTGTTTATCTGCAATAAAAACTAGCTTCTTGTTGTTACTTTAGTGTAGCCAGCGCAGCTTCCAGTTTCTTCAACATTTCATCAATCTCTTCCTTTTTACAAGTGCCCACACTCAACCGGTACCAGGGACTTTTACTTCCTGCGCCAAATGCAGAGAAGGGTACTACTGCCAGTTTCGCTTCACCCAATATATAGGAAGTAACATCGGCCTGCGTTTCCAATACCTGTCCTGCTGCCGTGGTTTTGCCCGAGAGGTCTATTTTAATAGTGAGATAGATGGCAGCCTGCGGGGATATAGAATCAACCCGGTATCCTTTTTCCTTTAAGGCAATAAATCCGGCATGTATTCTTCTCAGCCTTTCTTCCATTTCTGCCTTAAAATGAGTAAGGTATGCCGCGATGGCGTCTTTTTGCAGCAGGTATTTTGCAACAGCTTTCTGTTCGGCCATGGGCGCCCATGCACCTAAATGGCTGAGGATGGCTTTCATCTTTGCAATCACAGAGACTGGCCCCATTGACCAGCCCACACGCACACCTGTTGCAGCAAACACTTTGGAGATACCGTCAACAAAAACGGTATATTCTTTCATGGCCGGTCTCAGTGTAATGGGATTATAATGTTGCGTGGTACCATAAGTGAGTGTCCAGTACATCTGGTCAAACATCAGGTATAATTTCTTTTGTCCCGGACCACGCTGTTTATTCTCTTCCAGTATCAGATCACAGATCTCTTCCAGTGCATTTTTGGTCAGTGTTGTTCCTGTCGGGTTTTGTGGCGTGCAGAGACAAATAAGTGCAGCGTCTTTGATATGTGCTTTCACGTCTGCCGCAATTGGCATGAAATCATTTTCCGGTTTACAGTCTATGACACAATGCTCAGCGTCGGTCATATGTGTATAGTGGTTGTTATTCCAGGAAGGAACACCATAAATTACTTTATCGCCTTTGTCAACAATTGCCCTGAATATGGTATAGATCAATGGCCGCCCGCCGGAAGCAATCTGGATCTCATGTTCTGTATAATCAAGCCCTTCCCATTCTTTTAAAAACCGGCTGACAGCAATCCGCAGGTCCAGCACACCTTCTGCGGCGGGGTAATTGGTATGATGCTGACGGTAGGACTCAATGATGAGCTCTTCCAATGCTTTCGGAATTGGAAAAATAGAAGGATCAAAATCACCAATGGTAAAATTGTAGATGGTCTCTCCCTGGCGGATACGCTCGCTGATGGCATTGCCTAATTTAACAATCTCACTTCCGATAAGGGTTTCAGCCAGCTGGCTGAGTGTTGGTTGGGTCATATGAATCTTTTTGAATGCTTCGGGATGTAAAAGTAAGTGTTAAGCTTATCCCGGAAGCTGATTCATCAGGACTTTCCCTTCTTCTCCCCGTATTTTTTTTCCGCTTCTTTTGCTTTCTCAAAATCAAGCACGACGCCATTGATGCAATAACGCAATCCTGTTGGTGGTGGACCGTCTTCAAACACATGCCCCAGGTGTGCTTTGCAACGTCCGCATTCAACTTCTGTACGGTTCATGCCTAAGGTATGATCGGGCAGGTAAATGATGGAAGTTTTGCTGATGGGTTCATAAAAGCTTGGCCATCCGCAACCGCTGTCGAATTTGGTATCGCTTTTAAACAGCGCGTTTCCGCAAGCTGCACAATAATAGGTGCCTGCTTCTTTAAAATTTTCAAATTTACTGCTCCATGGCCTTTCTGTTCCTTTTTGCCTTGCTATATAGTACACTTCCGGTGATAAGACTCTTTTCCAATCTTCATCTTTCAGTACCACTTTGCCGCTATCGGTTCGTGAATAAGCGGAGTTATCATTTTTCTTCGGGGTATCCATGCTATTTAATTTCTTTTGATTGTTTTGCGAATAACAGCCTTGCCATAATACTGTTGAAAGAAACAGGGTGAGCATCCATTTCATGTGACGGTCATTTGGTGTACTAAAGTTACGTTGATTGGTTTGGAAAGGTTTCTTTTGCCTTACAAACAATCGTTTGTTTTACGCTGCAATTCAATCTTTTCAAAGGTTTTAGACGAGTGTTAAATGTTTTTTAAAATGCAGGTCTTATATTTGTTCTTCACTTAAGGTTAGTTTGTACATGTTTAATATTATTCTGTTTGGGCCTCCGGGTAGTGGAAAAGGGACACAAAGTGAGCAATTGATTACTACTTATGGTTTAAAACATTTATCAACCGGCGATCTGCTGCGCAGTGAAATTGCCAGGGAAACGCCACTCGGTTTAGAAGCCAAACGATTTATGGACAAAGGGCAATTAGTGCCCGATGAAGTAGTTATTGGCATGATCAGTTCGGCGCTGGATTCCAATCCGCAGGCCAGGGGCTTTCTGTTTGATGGTTTTCCTCGTACCGAGGCCCAGAGTGAGGCATTGGATAAATTATTACAATTGAAAAACACTGAGATTGGCGTCGTACTAGCCTTGGAAGTGGGCGAAGAAGAACTGGTGCACCGTTTATTGAACCGGGGATTGACCAGTGGCCGCAGTGATGATACCGACGAAGCAGTGATCAGGGCTCGCATAATAGAATACCATAATAAGACCTCGGCAGTGGCCAACTATTATGCAAGGTTTGATAAAGTGGTGAAAATCAAGGGGGAAGGAACAGTCCAAGATATTTTTGCCGCGCTTTGCAGCGAAATCGACAAAAGACTGTCTTAACCTTTATATCATAAACGGTTTAACAACCAACAACCAACTGCGATCCCGCCATTCCCTTGGCGGGATTTTTTATTGTTAATAATCATCATATCTCAATGGCTTGTTAAAGCTTTTGGCAGAAAAACGGGTTTTTTGCCCTGCGCCATACCTTTGCCGTCCCTTCGGGGATCTTTTACACCAAATACCCATTGCTCAGCAACAACTTTACATTTTATCATTGTTTACTTCAATAAAGCGCTTTTCTGTATGGGTAGATCAACAAACAGGTATTTCGGAACCATTATTTTAACTGTCTCAGTCCTGGCCTGCATGAGTTTTGTGGCAGCGGAATCAGCCGGTGATACGCCAACGCCAGCAAAACAAGCCTCCGTTATTGTTCCTGTTCCATCTGTCAAAGAATCCAGATTAGCACTATATGATAAATTAGACCTCGATTCACTTGGGCTTTCCCGCGAAGCTTTTGAATTTGCTGTTAAAGGATATGAACAGCTTTTTAATGCTGGTAAAATCCTCAAGGAAAACCTGCTTTCCATTGTTGACTTCAGCCTGCCTTCCGGCAAAAAAAGATTATTTGTGGTTGACCTGGAGTCAGAAGAGCTATTATTCAATACTTATGTAGCGCACGGCAGAAATTCCGGCAAAACAGTCGCTACCAAATTCTCCAACAAGCCCAACAGTTTTAAAAGCAGCCTTGGGTTTTATGTTACCGGCTCTATTTACAGTGGCAAGCATGGCTATTCACTCCGCCTTGAGGGTGAAGAATCCGGCATTAATGATAAGGCCCTTTCCCGTGGTATTGTCATGCATAGCGCTGCTTATGCCGATGAAGACAGGGTGGAACACCAGGGTTTTATTGGCCGCAGCCTGGGCTGCCCGGCCATTCCGCAAAATGTGCACAAACAGATCATTGAAACGATCAAAGAGGGCAGTTGCCTGTTCATGTATAGTCCTGATACCTATTACATCTCGCATTCAAAACTGATCTAGCAAGAACGAAAAACCCTGCTTGAAGCAGGATTTTTCGTTTACATCAACAAAGAGGTTGATTATTTTTTTTCCAGTAATTTAAAAAACTGGTCTAATTGCGGGAGGATCACGATCCTTGTCCTGCGGTTGGTTGCCCGACCCTCTGCAGTAGTATTGTCAGACAGCGGCAGGTATTCTCCGCGTCCTGCTGCTGTCATACGTTTAGGATCCAAGCCATAGGTATTTTGCAGCATGCGTACCACACTTGTGGCGCGTTTAACACTGAGGTCCCAGTTATCTGTTATTCCCCCGCTATGAATAGGGTTGGAGTCTGTATGTCCTTCCACCATAAATTCTATGGCCGGTTGTGCGTTCAATACCTTCGCCACTTTGCCCAATACTTCTTTAGCGCGGTCTGTTACCTCGTAGCTGGCACTTTTGAATAAAAGCTTATCTGAGATATCTACATATACCACGCCTTTGTCCACTTTGATATTGATATCCTTGTCATCCAGATTGCCAATGGCTCCTTTCAGGTTCATTACCAATGCCATGGTAAGCGAATCTTTACGGGCAATAGATCCTTGCAGATCCCTGATATAGTCATCTTTTGCACCAATATTTTCCAAAGATTTTTTAATGCTTTCTGCCTGCGCCCCGGTTACAACCGACATATCCCTCAATTGATTCAGGACGGTACTGTTGTTTTGTTTCAGGTAATCTACCTGCTTATTCAGGTCGCTCACCTGCAATTCCAGCGCCGATTTACGGGCAGAAAGGTCATTATTTTTACTATTGGCTTTATTCAGCTCGTCTTGCAAAGCCCTGTATTTGCTTTGCATGTCTAAATAATTACCACTCAGTTCCCCATACTTGGCCTCTGATTGACTTAACTTTTTTTGACTCACACAGGAAAATAATGCCACGGAGGACAACACTGCGAATACGTAAATTTTTAATTTCATCTTCTGTCTGTTATATATTAAAAAATAGCAAGCCTCTAACGCAGAGGCGCGCTTTAAAATTGTGTTTGCTCAGGGGATTTACGAAAAACAGGTTGCGGTTATTTCCACACAACCCTGAAATTACCACTCCATGTATTGGTTGAACTGGTTACCGATGTAACAGTAACGGTGGCAAGACAATAGACCTGTCCGGGTGGCAAGCCGGAAATAGTAACAGAACTCACAGCTGTTGTTGCAGTATAATCTACTGAATAGACAACACTGCTGTTGTCCTCTCTTTTTACATTCACATTTACTTTAACACCGGAAGGGGGCATTTTACTGAGTACCTCTACCGTAAACGTATGATTGCTTGATAATGCTTTGGCAGGGTTATCCGTATTTAGTTTTACATTCAGGTTTTCTTCTGCAGGAGTGGTTGTTCCGCCACCTCCCTTGCCGCAAGCGCTAAAACCAATGATAGATAAAAACAATAGGATCTTTGTTACATGCTTTTGCATTCCGGGCCTGCTTATGGGTTCAGCAATAATTTTATTCAGCTAATATAGTATTATTCTAGGATCGTAGAATTTTGTGCTGGTGAATTTGGAGAATTTTAACCTTGCATGGCAGCCAGTTCTTTCTGCAGCCTGAACATTTCATCACGCAGTCTTGCTGCCTCAATAAAATCCAGGTCCCTGGCGGCTTTTTCCATTTCTTTTTTGGTCCTGGAGATGGCTTTTTCCATTTGTGGAATGGTTTGATACGTTTCCTGTTCCTCAGCAACCTTTAGTATTAAGGGTTCACCTGTTTGCAATGCGTAAGGGTTTGAAGGGTCATATCCTTTGATATCCAGTACTGATGTTTGTGCGAAGACCTGTTCCTTGCTTTTGATCACTGTTGCAGGTATGATACTGTGCTGCTGGTTATAGGCAATTTGTTTTTCCCTTCGTCTTCTTGTTTCGTCAATCGTACGTTGCATACTCATGGTCATTTTGTCGGCATAGAAAATAACCAGTCCGTCTACATTCCGTGCGGCGCGGCCTGCTGTCTGTGTGAGTGACCGTTCATTACGCAGAAAGCCTTCTTTGTCGGCATCCAGTATGGCAACGAGCGATACTTCGGGCAGGTCAAGTCCTTCACGGAGCAGGTTTACGCCCACCAATACATCAATTACGCCTAAGCGCAGGTCGCGCAGTATTTCCACGCGCTCCAAGGTATCTACATCGCTATGGATATATTTTGATTTAATATTGATACGGGCGAGGTATTTATCCATTTCCTCCGCCATGCGCTTGGTCAATGTGGTCACTAATACCCGGTCGCCTTTTCTTACCTTTTTATCAATTTCATCTAATAAATCATCTATCTGGTTCACACTTGGCCGTACTTCAATAGGAGGGTCCAATAATCCTGTTGGTCTTACTACCTGTTCTATTACCACACCACCGGTTCTTTCCAATTCATAATCGCCCGGTGTTGCACTCACAAAAACGGTTTGGCCAACTAAGCTTTCAAATTCATGAAAATTAAGCGGCCGGTTATCAATAGCACTGGGCAGGCGGAAACCATATTCCACCAAAACCAATTTCCTGCTCCTGTCGCCACCATACATGCCGGCAATCTGGGGAATGGTCTGGTGACTTTCATCTATCACACATAAAAAATCCTTTGGAAAATAATCCAGCAAGCAGAAAGGCCTGGTACCGGGTTTACGCCTGTCAAAAAACCTTGAGTAGTTTTCAATACCATTGCAATAACCCAGCTCGCGGATCATTTCCAGATCATATTCTACCCGTTCTTTGATCCGGTAAGCTTCTTCTGTTTTGCCGATCTCTTTAAAGTATGCTACCTGTGCCATCATTTCGTCCTGTATCTCATGAATTACCTGCTGGATCATGTCTTTCGGTGCGAGGTACAAATTAGCCGGGAAGATCGCGGCGTTTTCCATCAGGCCTATTCTTTTACTGGTAGCGGTTTCTATGCTTTCGATTTCTTCGATCTCATCGCCAAAAAAAGTAATCCGGTAGCCAAAATCCACATAAGGCAGGTTAATGTCAACTGTGTCTCCTTTTACCCTGAATGTGCCTCTTGTAAAATCGCCCTGGCTTCTGTTGTATAAGGAGTTTACGAGACTATGCAGGAAACCCTGCCGCGATATAACCTGTCCCTTGTGTATCCGTATAATGCCATTCTCATATTCAGTGGGGTTGCCCATACCATAAATACAACTCACACTTGCCACTACAATAATATCCCTGCGGCCACTCAGCAATTGTGACGTTGCCTGCAGGCGCAGTTTGTCTAATTCTTCATTAATACTCAGGTCTTTTTCAATGTAAACATTGCTCACCGGCATATAGGCTTCCGGTTGATAGTAATCGTAATAACTTACAAAATAGCCCACCGCATTTTCCGGAAAGAACTGCTTGAACTCTCCATACAACTGCGCCACTAATGTTTTGTTATGTGTTAACACCAATGTGGGCCGCTGCAGGTTTTCGATCACATTGGCCATGGTAAATGTTTTACCACTGCCCGTTACACCCAAAAGCGTTTGAAAACGTTCCCCGTTTTGTATGTCTGCTGTGAGCTGTTGTATTGCTGTCGGCTGATCCCCGGCTGGCTTATATGGAGCGTGTAATTTGAAAGGCATGAGTTTCTATGCGGGATTAGAAACACGAATTTACTGAGGGAATCTTATATTGCCGCCATGAACCCATACACAACCAAGGCTCCTGTTACCATTACCTGCCACAAACGCTTAGTACCATACCTGGAACAGGAAGTAAAAGACCTGGGTTGTATGATTGAAGAAACCTTTGTAACCGGGGTGAGGCTACAGGGATCTGTCAACGATTGCATCCGTCTGAACCTGAACCTGCGTTGTGCCAGCCAGGTATTGTACAGCCTGAAACAATTTCAGGCTGCCGATGCAGATGCTGTTTACCATGCCCTTTTCAATTTCCCCTGGGAAACCATTTTACCCGAACCAGGTTATTTCTCGGTGACCAGTAATGTGAATAATCCTACTATTAAGAACAGTCTTTTTGCCAACCTGCGTGTAAAAGATGCTATTGTTGACCGGTTGCGTGAGAAAAGAGGCGTTCGCCCGTCAACCGGTTCAGAATTAACCGGGGCGGTTATCCATTTGTTCTGGAAGAACGATGATGCAGAAGTCTTTATTGATACATCGGGCGATTCTTTGGCAAGACATGGGTACCGTAAAATACCTGGACTGGCTCCCATGCTTGAAGCATTGGCTGCTGCAACGATCTATGCTACCCGCTGGGACCGCCTTTCTCCCTTTGTAAATCCTATGTGCGGTTCAGGCACTGTTGCCATCGAAGCAGCACTCATCGCCACCAACAGAAGACCCGGGTTATTCAGGAGTAATTATGCTTTTATGCACGTAAAGGGGTATGATGACCACGTTTACCAGGAAGAAAGGCTTTTGCTTGAAAAACAAGTGATCAAAGTGCCCGGACTTCGCATTATTGCTACTGATCTCAGTCCCCGTGCCGTTGAAAATGCCAGGAAAAATGCACTGGCGGCGGGTGTAGCCGGATTGATCGACTTTACTGTCTGTGATTTTGCTGCAACTGAAGTTCCGCAGGATGTTCCGGGTATTATGTATGTTAACCCGGAGTATGGCGAAAGACTCGGCGCTATTGACGAGCTTGTTACCACCTATGCCCGTATTGGCGATTTCATGAAGCAACGATGCGGCGGCTATTTTGGCTATGTCTTTACCGGCAACCTCGATCTTGCCAAAAAAATCGGGCTCAAAGCAAAGCGCAGAATAGAGTTCTATACCAGCACCATTGATTGCAGGTTATTTGAATACGAATTATACCGGGGGACCAGGCGGGTTGAAAAATAACATCAGCCCTGTTTATTCAGTTTTTTGATAATGGCTTTTACGTTACTGTTGATTTCCCTGTCGGTCAGCCTTCTTCCATTCACCTGTGATGTGGTCCAGCCCTGCCAGATTGTTTTATCGGTATTGGCGTCCATCATGGTAAGCGTGAGTGTTCCTTCCTTGATGGTCTCTACATTGTTGTCATATCCAATAAACTGCGATGGGTAATAAACCGGTACCCACCTGCGGCCCCATGGATTATAGTACCAGCGTGTAAACGGATAGGAGTAGGCTGGTGTAGTTACGGTTCTGTTCTCTTGCTCTATGACCACATCATACACAAGGAATACATCCGGATTCCGGCTTACTTCTTTCCACCCGTTTGCCTCCAGGTTTTTATCAACGCTCTCCCGTATCTTCCGGTCGGTAAGGTCATTGATCTTCGCTTTATTGGCATCATCACCTTTATTCTTTACGGCATTTGTCCAGGAATAGGTCTTTATTTTTCCCAGGTCAAAAGTCTTGTCTTTCTGTACATAAACAGTACTGCCGCAACCAAATAAGACTGCCGCAACCATCAGAACTCCCGCCATGTGTATCATCTTTTTCATAACATCGTCTTTACTTGTTTAGGAACTATTCCTCTGAATATAAAATCAAGTCCTGTGCCGGGATGATAAAAACCGTGTAAATACGTGTGAAAGTCGTGTTAAGTCGTGCTGTTCCGGGAATTATGGCATCACTTCAAACAGAAAAAACTGTGTTTTCTCCAGGGCAGAAAAGTTATTATCGGTAACCAGTAATAATGTCTTGTGCCCATTAGGCAGGGTAGGACCAAAAGTCATGCCCTCTACATTATCTACAAACATACCCAGGCCATCCATGTTGAGCAATAGCTTTTTATTGACGGGATGAACAGGTGGTTGCTCTTTGAGCGAATGGATGCCTGACACATCTGCCGCACCATTCAGATCAGCAAGAAAGATTTTAATGGTGCAAGCCGGCCGGCCGGTAGAATAAGATCGTTCCATCACCAATAGTTGATTACCATCTATGGATAAAATATCCGGTATACCGTTTATTTTGAAGGCGTCTTTTGTTATGGCAGGGTATGCTACCGGGTCAAGCATATAGGCATATTGCGCCGTATTTTTTTTTGTGGCCACATCAAATTTGTACACGCGTATCCAGGCATTATTCGGTGTTATTTCTGCGCGCGGGCCATCTTCATAACGCGGTTCCTCCAGGCTTACATACAGGGTTTTAAAGTCGTTCGCAAAACTTAATCCTTCCAGCACTCCATTTTGCCTCGGGCCATTTTCAGACGCATGCATCTGCAGGTTGTTGGGTAAGGGGAAAGTATCCAAATAGGTACCATCTGTCCTGATGATCGTGATGGCAGGGTTTTCCAAAACGGTATCTTTTTCTTTAACAATCCTTTCTCCTTCACTGGTCCAGATCATCTGATTTCTTACCGGATCATAGCGTAAAGCTTCCGGATCTGGTGTGTGTGCCGGATCCTGTTTTGAATTGGGGTAAGGCTTTCCATTCTGCTGCTTTAATGTTGTTACACTTATAAGACCTATGCTGTCTATCTTTTTTTCGGTGAACGATAACTTCATACTGTAATAGCGCGCCGGTTGCAGCGCCGAGCGGTCATCACTGATCAGGTAATACAACCGGTGCGTACTGTCATAGTCTATTCCGGAAAGTCCGCCTACTGTTGTATGCTCAAACATTAAATTATGCGGCAGCTCATAAACATCTATCAACCGGAGTGAGCTGATAGAAGTTGCCCGGCCTGCTGTCATTTTATGTTGTGTGGCGCAGGATGCGAGCAGGAGGACTGACGACACTAATAAAGAACCGATCTTTTTCACTTGATTGTTTTGTGTTTCTTTTTATTCGAGAACAACCATGGCAATAAGCGTGGCTCTGCAAATGCAGCATCCCAACTGTTGTGGTTCAGGTCAGGATATTCGGTATAGATTACTTCCCTGGCGCCGGATGTCATCATTGCTTTGTATAATTCACGGTCGGACTGTGGCGGTACCACATTGTCTAATGCCCCATGAAAAATCCATAAAGGGATTTTTTTTGCTTTCTTGAGCATCAGAGGCACATTGCTCGCGCCGCAGATGGAGAAGGCAGCTGCAAAATAATCCGGGTACCTGGTAAGCATGTCATAGGTTCCAAAACCACCTAATGAAAGGCCTCCTATATAAATGCGTTTTGCATCAACTATATGATGATACAACAGGCTATCCATTAACTCTTTCACTAACCGTTGGGGAACAGGCGGCGCTTCCTCTGACAATGTCACTAAGCTTTCCTTTCCCTGCTGGTCTTTATTTCTTTTGAAACGAGACCAGGTGCTGTCTGGCGGACATTGCGGAAAAATTACAATAGCAGGAAAATACCGCATGATGGCTTCCCGTGCAAAAAACTCTCCGCCGTGCACCAGTTGTGCTTCATTATTGCGCCCCCGCTCTCCTGAACCATGCAGAAAAACAATAAGCGGGTATGCTTTTCCTTCCTTACGTTCTTCCGGATAAAGTATCCGGTAGCGCAAGGTGTCTTTTCCGCTGATGAATTCCCTTTTTTCATATAGCTCCAGGCTCTTCTGGGCATTGAGCTGTTGTAGAGTGAAAAGCAGGGTTACTATAACAATGGCTTTTTTCATTCGCTACTTCGCAATAGTATCTAAATAGTCTGACAAGTTTTTAATTGCCGTGGCTGCTTCGCCAATTTGTTCCTGTGCCTCTTTCCAGTTCCGCTGTTCTATTGCTTCACGCACACCCGGCATGGTTTTCACTCCATAGCCAGTATAAAAGCCCGGAGCATATAAGGTGTGTTTATACCAGCTCCTTCTTGGTAATCCTTCTTTATTGAGCAAATGCTGTTCTGCCTGGCACAGGGCTTTGTTCAGCTTTGCATGCCCATTTGCTACAAGGAATTTATTCCATGCTTCTGATAAGGTATTACTACTTTTTTCAAATGCCACCAGCGCGTTTTGTAAAGGCGCAAAATCAAGGTAAGGCACTTCCGTTTTAGTTGCCGGTATTTTGTTCTTTTTTGTTGGATCATTGGCTATTCCATAGCTGTTGGTTCTGATCAGGTCATTTTCCGTTGCAGTGGTTTCGCGTAACTGGTCTGTCATGCTAATCAGGTCTGTTACATAACCACTGACCGTTTTATGCAGGTTCTTAAAGTCGAACGGCAACAAGTCGGCATTAGCCATCCTTAGCGCAGCACGGCCTGCTGTTTTAGAAAGTGCCACGCCATACTCAAAAGAGGGATCTTTAAAACGTCTGTAATTGTCGTATGAATCATAAATGGAGTGGTATTCTCCTCCTTCATTTTCACCACCATAACCTATGTCGAGGGAAGGAATGCCAAGGTGCTGGATGAAAGCAGAATAATCTGAGCCTGTACCCATGGCTTCCAGTGTAAATGTTTTTTTAGCCAGTGCTTCTTTCTTTGTTTTTATGCCGGTTGCCTTAATAGCATCCATTGCTTTCCTCCGCTCAAAAACACTTACACCTGTTTGCGGATCTTTGACATCCTTACTGATTTCTGTTACCAATGTTTCCAGCGCATGCGACCCCTCCACGCCTAGGAAGCCCCTTCCATTGCCATCTGAATTAATATATACAACCGTTTTTTGTTGCAGCTCTGCTGCGTGATCTTCTACCCATTCGGTAGAACCGAGCAATCCCGGTTCTTCTGCATCCCAGGCACAATATACCAGGGTACGTTTAGGCTTCCAGCCGGTTTTTACCAACTGCCCTATTGCCTGCGCTTCTTCCAGTAATGCAGCTTGCCCACAGATAGGGTCCGCCGCTCCGTTTACCCATGCATCATGGTGATTGCCTCTTATCACCCACTCGTCAGGGTATTGGGATCCTTTCATTGTTGCAATCACATCATATGCAGGCCGGAGTTTCCAGTCGGACGCTAATTTTAAATGGATCTGTGTCTTTCCGGGGCCAATATGGTATGTGAACGGCAATGCACCCCTCCAGTCGGGCGGCACCACAGGACCATCTAATGCTTCAAGCAGTGGTTTTGCATCGTGGTAACTGATAGGAAGTACGGGTATTTTTAACAAACTGGTGGCTTCCTGTCTGTCCAGCCGTTTGGCGTCTGCCGTTGCACCTATGCCGGGTGTTAAAGGGTCGCCGGGATAGACCACCATATCCAGTACTGAGCCTCTCTGTACACCATATTCATTCTTGAAGGCTCCTTTTGGATAAACATCTCCCTGGTAATAACCATCGTCCTTGGGATCAGAATAAATAATACAACCTATTGCCCCATGCTCCTGTGCCACTTTCGGTTTGATCCCTCTCCAGCTTCTGCCATATTTTGCGATCACAATTTTCCCTTTTACATCAATGCCAAAGCTTGCCAGTATCTCATAATCCGCAGGCAATCCGTAATTTACAAAAACGAGGTCCCCGGTCACCTCTCCGTCAGCACTCCAGCAATTATAGGTTGGCAACTGATCCGGCTGCCCGGATGTGGCATCTTCTTTTAATGCAGGTTCTGTCAGTAATGCCTGGAACGTTGTTGGTGAAGTCATTTCAAGGACCCTTGTCGTGGGTATGGGAAACAACACCTGGTAGGTCTCAATTCTGGCATCCCATCCCCAGCTTTTATATTTTTTCAGGATATTTTCCGCTACTTCTTTTCCACCTGCAGAGCCAACATGATGGGGTTTTGCAGAAAGTTCCTTAATCGTTTGATTGATACGCTGTGCGCTGAGCATTGCATCAAATCTTTGTTCCAGTTGTTGTTGTTCTATGACCGATTTTTCTGTAAACCCTGTGATCGTTTTTTGTGCATCTGCAGTTTGAATGACGATGAAGAATATCATCATACCACATACAATGATTTTTCTCTTGCGCATAATTCGTGCTTTTGTCTTGTGAAGGAGTATTGCAATTTATGTTAAAGATCCGGGGCATTAAAGGTATCGCCCTGTCCGATGTCTCCCGTTTCAAATCCTTTTTTAAACCAGTACATTCTTTGCCTGGATGTTCCGTGTGTAAATGCGTCAGGTACTACACGCCCGGTTGCTTGTTGTTGTAAGCGGTCATCACCGATTGCATTGGCGGCAGTAAGGGCCGACTCCAGGTCATTTGAATCAAGTTTTAAATTATGTGCATAGTACGCCCAAACACCGGCGAGAAAATCTGCCTGCAATTCCATTTTAACAGACATCCTGTTGTATTCTTTTTCGCTCATCTGCGCGCGCAATTGCGACATTTTATCTGAAGTGCCCATCAATTTTTGTATATGGTGGCCCACTTCGTGCGCAATGACATATGCCATTGCGAATTCACCTTCTACTTTAAAACGTTCATGCAATTCATTAAAGAAGGAAAGGTCCAGGTATAATTTTTCGTCCGGCGGACAATAAAATGGGCCTGTTACAGCACTCGCAAACCCGCAACCGGATTGTGTTGATTCTGTAAACAAAACTAATGTGGGTTTACGGTAGCGGCTGCCCGTGGTGGCAGTATAAAGAGAATCCCATACATCTTCTGTGTCGGCCAGAATAACCCTGGAGAAAGTAGCAAGCTTTTCTTCCACAGGGCTGCGTGCTGCGGATTGGTTCTGTCCATTTTGCAGCGGCTGTGTCTGCTGTAACACATCTGAAGGATTTCCACCCAGCAATACGTAAATAATGCCTATGACAATGGCGCCAATCCCACCGCCAATAGCCATGCTGCTGCCACTAATTCCGCGGCGGTCTTCGACATTCTCACTTTCCCTTTCGCCCTCCCAAAGCATATCGTATATTTTTAGGTACTAAATATAAAAAATCGGGATCAATTCCTATTCCCCTTCTTTTATCTGTCTGTTAAGATAATCGGTATAATCCGGTAAGGTTGCATCATATTTATCATGCATAAACGGAGAGGTAATCAAAAAGTCTGCGGTCGCCCGGTCGCAGGCCATTGGAAGATTCCAGGCAACGCAGAGCCGCAGCAGCGCTTTTACATCACTGTCGTGCGGCTGGGCTTCCATCGGGTCCCAGAAAAATATCATGATATCAATTTCACTATTGGCAATCATGGCGCCAATCTGCTGGTCTCCTCCCAATGGACCGCTCAGCAGTTTTGTTACCGGCCGGCCCAATGCGTTTTCTACTAATTTACCCGTTGTTCCGGTTGCAAATAAGCTGTGCTTCGCAAGCGCTGTTTTGTTGTATACCACCCATTCTATCAGGTCGTTTTTTTTATGGTCGTGTGCCACGAGTGCTACGTTCTTATTTTTTCCTAATTTCTTAATGTTTGACATTTCTTTTATTTAAGGCTTATTACGAATGAAAGATAACCATTGTCCGGCACACCAGGCCAAAAACGGGTGCAGCAGGATCGCGGCCGCAACGATCCATGCGGGCACATGAAGTAATGATAAAATGACCAATAGCAGTAACAGGTAAAACGGGTATACTAAAAGCAAAGCGGTAAAAAGAACTGAGTCATAAAAAACAGTTCCTGCCGTTTTATGCCTCGTTATTTGTTTGAGCAACTGGTACAATGGTGCATGCAATACATAACCAATTGCAGCCGGCAGCGTCAATAATATTTGCTGGTGTGTTTTGCCGACACGTTCCCCTGGCAGCTGGATCAACGGATTCAGTTTTGCTGACAGGATGTTATTAAAGTAGATCATATTTTTCGCCGGTTCATCATAAGGCAATAAGGTCGTTGCTTTGATGGGTTCACCCGGCTGTATGATAATCGTTTTACCAAAGCGGTGAAAAGAATCGTAGGCAATTCCAAGAGGCATAACAGAAATCGCTATATTGTTTTCCAGGCAATTGAGCGCGATACGTGCTGCCCCTTTTTTGAACGGTTGTAATTCCTGCTTATTTACACAGATACCTTCAATGAAGATCAGAAGAACCCCGTTTTGCGAAAGAATTTGTTTGCTTCGTTCAAAGGCAAAAGCATTCAATCCCAGGTTTTCTTTTCCCTCACTAAGCCTGTAAATAGGTATTATGTTTAATAAGTCCAGGAGTTTGTTATGCCAGAATCTTGTAAAAACGTCACCCCTGGCAAGAAAATGCACAGGGTGCCTGAACCGGGAGGCGATTACGATGGCATCCAAAAAAGAATTGGGATGATTGGCCACTATCAGTAAGGGGCCAGGAGTAGTAAAAAGCTGTTTGTTTGTACAGTCGATCCTGCTACAGAATAGGCGTAAGGCAAGTCGAATGATTATTTTAAGTTCTGGATAAAGCAAAGTATCAACAGAGTTTTGCCTAATGTAAGGAAATACTGCGTTGTTACACACAATTAAGTAAAAAGAAGTCACGCACGAGGCGTGACTTCTTTTTACTTACTAACCCTTCTAAAAAAACGAATTTATGCTTCAGCCGCAGCTTTTACTTCTGATACTTTTGCGCGGATCTTTCTTTCTATCTCATTCGCGAGATCCGGATTGTCCTGTAGTAATTTTTTTACAGCATCGCGGCCTTGTCCCAATTTATTACTCTCATAACTGAACCAACTTCCACTTTTCTGTACAATGCCCAGTTCCACGCCCATGTCAATAATCTCACCCAGTTTACTGATGCCCTCACCAAAGATGATATCAAATTCTGCGGCACGGAATGGCGGCGCCACTTTATTTTTTACCACTTTTACTTTTACGCGGTTACCAACTGCTTCGTCGCCGTCTTTGATCTGTGCCATCCGGCGGATATCCAATCGTACTGATGCATAGAATTTCAGTGCATTACCTCCTGTCGTCGTTTCAGGGTTTCCGAACATGACGCCGATCTTTTCACGCAGCTGGTTGATGAAAATGCAGACGGTATTTGTTTTATTAATCGTTGCTGTAAGTTTCCGCAATGCCTGGCTCATCAACCTGGCCTGTAATCCCATCTTGCTGTCTCCCATTTCACCCTCCAGTTCTCCTTTCGGAACCAGGGCTGCCACCGAGTCAATCACCACAACATCCAATGCCCCGGATAAAATAAGCCGGTCAGCAATTTCAAGGGCCTGTTCTCCGTAATCTGGTTGCGAAATCAGCAGATTATCTACGTCAACACCCAGTTTCTGTGCATAAGCACTATCAAAAGCATGTTCTGCATCTATGATCGCACACATACCTCCTTTTTTCTGTGCTTCCGCAATCACATGAATGGCGACAGTCGTTTTACCGGAAGATTCCGGTCCGTATATCTCTACTATCCTTCCTTTTGGCAAACCTCCCACACCCAATGCAGTATCTAAACCAATGGATCCTGTAGAAATCACTTCCATGGGCTCCTGGCTTCTTTCATTCATCATCATAACACTACCCTTGCCAAAATCCTTGTCGATCTTGTCGATCGTCAGCTTTAAAGCCTTCAATTTTTCTGCATTACTCATTGTCTTTGTTTTTAAGCTAGAAATTTAATGGATGATAAAGATAAGCGGGTTTAATGAAATAGACTAATTTTTTTAGTATTTTTTAGCTAATTCATTTAGCCCGCCCATTTTTTATTCATCAAAAGGCTAAAGTAGGGGTTCTTATTGACGTTTTACCAGCGTATTAATACCTGTTTTGGTAATTTCAGGAATTGTGGGGAAAAAAAGACCCCGGAGCTCCGGGGTCTTTGCTGAACTTATCAAGCTTCGTTTTCTATTAGTTTCCTTTGTGTTTTCCTTTTTTCTCCCATCCTTCGTGTTCATGTTGTCCACGGTTCTGGTGTTTTTCCTTGTGTTCTTCTTTCTTTTCTTCCTTTCTTTCTTCACGCTTTTCTTCTTTTTTCTCTTCTTTCCGCTCTTCCTTTCTTTCAGTCTTCTGTTTTTCTTTTTTTTCTTCTTTCTTTTCCTGTTTAGGTGTTTCCTTTTTGCTTTCCTGGGCTAGTGCAGGAGCTGCAAAAAAAGCTGCGAGAATAAATGCTGCGAAAATGTTTTTCATGTTTGATACTTTTTTGGGTTTAATTAGATTTAAAATGAAATATAGTGAGAATAAATCAATTTAAACAGACTGAAAATCAAATTTTAAGGATTATTTTAGGTTAACGTAATAACAATTTAAAGACTGTTTTGCCAAGCTAAACCAATCTATCCTATCAACCCTGCAGCCCTGCTGATCTCCATCATCCTGTCCATCGGCTTCTTTGCTGCTATGCGCAGCTTTTCGTCCATCACAATTTCAGGTGTTTCATACATCATACATAAATATAACTTTTCCAATGTATTTAGCTTCATATGCGGACAATCATTGCAGGCACAGCTGTTATTGGGCGGGGCGGGGATGAAGGTCTTACCAGGACTTGCCTGTTGCATCTGGTGTAAAATTCCTGTCTCGGTAGCCACAATATACGACGCAGCGCTATCTGTTTGCGAATATTTGAGTAATTGTGTCGTACTTCCGATATAGTCCGCTACGGCTAATACCGCTTCTTCACATTCCGGATGGGCGATCACTTTAGCTTCAGGATGACGGATCTTAAGTTTCGTGATCTTTTCCAGGCTGAAAATTTCATGTACCATGCAGGCGCCATTCCATAAAACCATGTTCCGGCCCGTCTTTTTATTCAAATAAGCGCCCAGGTTTTTATCCGGTGCAAAAATGACCGGCTGGTCTTTCGGTACACTTTCAATGATCTTCTCTGCGTTACCGGAAGTACAAATGATATCAGACAGCGCTTTAATCTCCGCTGTGCAGTTGATATAGGAGATGATGATATGATCAGGGTACTTCTCTTTGAAGGCCTTAAACGGGCCCGCAGGGGCACTGTCGGCCAAGGAACAGCCTGCCCTGAGGTCAGGAAGCAGTACTTTCTTGGTCGGATTCAGGATTTTGGCCGTTTCTGCCATGAAATGAACACCGGCAAACACGATGATATCGGCATTTGTTTCCCGTGCTTTCTGCGCCAATCCCAAACTGTCGCCAATATAATCCGCCACATCCTGTATGTCCGGCTCTTGGTAATAGTGCGCAAGCAGGATGGCATTCTTTTCTTTTTTCAATCTTTCTATCTCTGCAAAAAGGTCTAACCGGACATCTACTTCGATATCGAGAAAGCCTTTTTCAGGCATCATTTTTTTAGCTTCTAAAATGTTCATAATCATTGTAATAGTATTTAATAATACTTATTTATAAATCTCACTACTATTATTACGGGTGTGTATATCGGGATAACTTATTTATCCCCAGTATGCAAAGTTAACCTGCTCACAGCTATTCACAGTTATTAACAGGATGATTAACATATGAAAAGCCTTGTACCACTGTAAATAATTGATTTTTTAACAGTTGTAGATTTGTTCATCCACATGCCTCTGTTTTGGATGTACACTTTTCGTTCACTGTTGATTAACGGGGAAAAATGAAGGTTTGTTGTCTGCGATTCTTAGCTTGCTGTCGGGAGGAAGGTAATTTATGCTATTTGTATCCACGGAATGGCAAGTGAAAACTTGAGTTATGCACGGTTTAGGACGCTTATTAACATGGGTATGTTAGTAATGTCCGGCAGTCGCTCCAAATTATATTTAACAACCCTTCACCGTGTACAAACAACAAACCCTTTCCGCGCTTGCAATCCATTGGCTTTTCCACAATTTGTTCTAGTGTGTGATTCCCCCTATTTTTGCCTCCCGCTAAAAGCCGGATTAAAACTTCATTCTAATTAAACTATTATGTCTGTCATTCAACGTATTCGTGACAAAGGTGCCTGGATTGTTTTCGGTGTTATTGCCGTGGCTTTGATTGCCTTTATATTGCAGGATGGTGTAAGACGTGGTGGAAGCGTCTTCTCTAATAATTCTTATATCGGTAAAGTGAACGGTGAAAAAATTGACCGTGCGGAGTTTGAACAAAAGCTCAGCATGCAGGAGCGTTATGCAGCACAGCAGGGTATGCAGCGCGAACAATTGATCGGGGCATTGTGGAACCAGGAAGTTGAAAAGATCGTGCTGGACCAGGAATATAACAAATTAGGTTTACAGGTTAGTGCGAAAGAACTAAGTGATATCCTGTTCGGTGAGAACTCTCCGCTGAAGCAGGAATTCACAGACCCTAAAACGGGGGAATTCCGTGCCAATGATGCGAGACAGGCATTTGCACAATTGAAGAAAAGCAAGAATGCAGAACAATTGGCCATGATCAAGAATGGTTATATTGACCCTACCATCCAGGGTGCACTAAGAAATAAGTACCAAAGCTTGTTGCAACAGGCTGTTTATATTCCAAAATGGCTGGTCGAAAAACAGCAGGCAGATAATAATGCTATTGCCAATATCGCGTATGTATATGTTCCTTACGCTTCCGTTGCTGATAGTTTAGCAAAAGTTTCTGATGATGATATCTTAGCCTACGAAAAGAAACACAGTAAAACATTTACCAAAGAAGAAGAAACGAGGTCTGTTAATTATGTGAGTTTTGATGCTTCTCCCAGTAAATCAGATTCAGCCAACGTATTGAACCAGTTAATGAGCCTGAAGAATGAATTTGCAGCAGCAGAAGATATGAGTGCGTTCATTACAAAAGCAGGAAGTGAGATACCTTATTATAACAGCTATTTCAGCAAAAGCAGGATGCAGCAAACCAATAAGGATTCATTGACAAGAATCCCTGTAGGAACTACATACGGACCCTATATTGATGGTTCAAACTATACGATCGCAAAAATGATCGGTATTAAGCAATGGCCTGACAGCGTTAAAGTACGTCATATACTGATTGCGACTGCTGATCCCCGCAGTCAGCAAATGATCCGGGAGGATAGTGTGGGGAAAAAACTGATCGACAGTATTGAAACAGCCATCAGGGGTGGCGCTGATTTTAATGCGTTGGTTACCAAATATTCTGATGATCCGGGCAGTAAGGAAAAGGGTGGCGTTTATGATTATTTTCCACAGGGACAAATGGTGATCCCTTTTAATGATTTTGTTTTTGACAGACCCGTTGGTACGAAAGGGGTTGTAAAAACAGATTACGGCTATCATTATATTGAGATCCTGGGTCAAAAAAACTCAAACCCTGTCTATAAGATCGCTTACCTCGCGAAACCAATTGTTGCCAGTAATGAAACGGTAAGCGCTGCAAATACAAAGGCCGCGCAATTTGCTGCGAGCAGTAAAAACAGGAAACAGTTTGATGAGAATGCCGTTAAAAGCAACCTGAATATATTGCCGGGCAACGACATTAAGCAAAATGACTTTAGTATCCCCGGTCTTGGTCAGAACCGCCAGTTGGTTCGCTGGATATATGAACACAGTACCGGTGACATTTCTGAACCAACAGAAGTAGGCGACCGTTATGTTGTAGCTATTGTTTCTGCCGTTAATAAAGCCGGCTTAATGTCACCTGCCGAAGCGAGGGCATTTGCAGAAGGCCTTGTACGAAATGAGAAGAAAGCGAAACAGATCATAGAAAGTAAATTCAAAGGAAATACGCTGGAAGCGTATGCGGGTAGTACAGGGATCGCTGTATTGCATGCGGACAGTATTGCGTTTACTGCTCCGTTTATTCCTAATGTTGGAAATGAACCGAGGGTTGTTGGTGCGGCTTTTAATAAGGCACTAGCTGGCAAAGTGAGTGAACCTATCGCAGGTGGGACCGGTGTTTTTGCGGTAAAAGTGGAAAGCAATGGCGCCAGGGCTGGCGTGGCTGACCCTGAAGCCATTAAACAGGGATTATTGCAAGGTGCCAGGGTTGCAGTTTACCGTGGCCTGGATGCACTTAAAAAAGCGGCTTCTATTAAGGACAGCCGGTCTAAATTCTATTAATATCCTTAGCAATAAGATATGAGATTGAACCCCGGGGCATGCACCCGGGGTTTTCTTTTACGTATAGCGAAAGCTTTAGTTCGCGGATAGTGGTAATTTTGCAGGGAGCATCAATAATAGTGTTATGTCAAATGTATTTATTAATAAAGTAGCAGAGAGCGGGCTGATCAGTTTTGACCTTGAAGCGTTCTATCCGAAGGGTGAGATCAGAATATTTGACCTGAAAGACCATTTGTTCATGGGACTGATCCTGAAAGAGAAAGATTTCAGGTCTGCATTGCTGGCTACCGACTGGGGTCAATATGCCAATGCCAATGTTGCTATCACCTGCTCGGCAGATGCTATTATTCCTATGTGGGCTTATATGTTGGTAGCGAGTTACCTGCAACCGGTCGCTGCCAATGTTGTATTTGGTGATGAGCAAAAACTGATCAACACCTTGTTGCTGAAGAACCTGGAACAGGTAAAAGGCGAAGAGTATACGGATAAACGCGTGGTGGTGAAAGGGTGTGGAGAAGTGGCCATCCCTGAGACGGCCTATGTTGAAATCACCAACAAACTGAGGCCATTTGCTAAAAGTATCATGTATGGTGAGCCCTGCAGCACGGTGCCTATCTATAAAAAGAAATAATGCATTGTCTTAGTTTACCGGTTCATGAACCGTTGTAAATTGATTCTGGCGCGGAGTTGTATTTTCCTATGCATAAAAGAACTCCAGCCAAAGAGCCAGCCGGTTATACCAAAAGCCTGCCTGCTCCAACGGTATATTGCAAATGCATCGGAATGCCCAATGATCAAACCATCTTTAAAGCGCATGTGTGCCCTGACGCTGTTTACTACTTTTTTTCCTGTTTCGGTAAATGTATAAGCGGCTATCCAGTCACAGGTAGCATACTCTTCATCGAGTAACTGTATGTTGTCAAAACTAAGGTGAAGATCTTTTGCTCTTTTGCAAAGCATTTCCCACATGGCCCTGGTTTGGTTCACATCTAACAACCCGAATACGGGATCGCTGAAAACCGCTTCATTATGATAAAAGGATTGCATGGTTGCATAATCTAACTGACTGAAAGCGGTATAAAAGGTAGTAATGGTTTTTTCGTTAATATGCATGAAGTGCAGGTTTTGTTTTGATCGGTTCTTAATTTCTTAATGGGCTTCGAGCCAGTTGGCGCCCTGGCCTACTTCTGCTTCTACCGGCACTTCATTGGGCAACAACATGGCAGTTGTCATGCAGTTAATGATGAGTTTTTTAAGCTGGCCAGCTTCTGCTAAGACAGCATCAAATACCAATTCATCATGCACCTGTAAAATCATTTTGGATTCCCATTTGCCCGTACTCATTTCCTGGTGCACTTTGATCATGGCCAGCTTGATCATATCTGCGGCTGTACCTTGTATGGGTGAATTGATGGCGTTTCGTTCCGCATAACCACGTACGGTAAAATTGCTGCTGTTGATATCTTTCAACCAGCGCTTTCTCCCGGCAAGTGTTTGCACATAACCGTTCTCTTTTGCAAAATTCACCTGCTCATCCATATACCGCTGGATATTTGGGAATTCCTTTTTATAATTATCAATGATCTCTTTGGCTTCTGTTCTGCTGATGCCAAGATTATCTGCCAGGCCAAAAGCCCCCTGTCCGTAAATGATACCAAAGTTGACGCTCTTGGCTTTGTAACGTTGTTCTTTGGTTACGTTGGCCTCTGCAATGCCATAAACTTTAGCTGCCGTGGCAGTATGAATATCTTTACCGAGCCTGAATGCTTCACACATGTTGGGGTCGCCGCTGATGGCAGCAACAATGCGCAACTCAATCTGGGAATAATCGGCACTTAATAAAACTCGTTCCTCTGATCTTGGTACAAATGCTTTCCTGATTTCCCGGCCGCGCTCTGTTCGAATGGGAATATTCTGAAGATTAGGATTGTTACTGCTTAACCTTCCTGTTACTGCTACGGCCTGCGCATAACTTGTGTGCACACGACCGGTCCTGGGGTTGATCATTTCGGGGAGTGCATCTACATAGGTTGATTTTAATTTGGTCAGTTCACGGAAATCGAGAATATCGTGTACGATCTTATGTTGGTTTGCCAGCTTCAGCAATACATCTTCGCCAGTGGCATACTGACCGGTTTTTGTTTTTTTCGCTTTCGGATCAAGTTTTAATTTTTCAAACAAGACATCTCCTAGTTGTTTGGGAGAGGCAAGATTAAAGCGGACGCCGGCTTGCTCATAAACATTTTCCTCGCAACGTTTGGCATCTTTTTCCAGCTCCCTGCTATAATCTTTCAGGAAGTTGACGTCTATTTTAACGCCCTCAAACTCCATACCTGTCAATACCCTCACTAATGGATTTTCTACCGATTCAAATACCTGTTGCAGTTCTTTCTCTTTCAATAGGGGAACAAACACCTGCTTCAACTGTAATGTGATATCTGCATCTTCTGCTGCATATTCTTTTACTTTCTCTATTTCCACATCGCGCATAGTGCCTTGATTCTTTCCCTTTTTTCCAATAAGCTCATCAATATGTATGGGTTCATAGCCTAAATATTGTGCGCTCAGTAAGTCCATACTTCTCCTGCCTTCCGGCTCTATCAGGTAATGCGCCAGCATGGTATCAAACAAGTCGCCCTTAGGTTCAACACCATACCATTTCAGTACAAGGAAATCATATTTCAGGTTTTGCCCGATCCAGGTAATCGTTGTTGCATTAAACAGTTGTGCAAACTGTTGCAGGATATGTTTTGTTTTTTGCTGGTCAGCAGGGCAGGGTATATAATAGGCTTCGCCGGCACGATAAGCAAAACTCATCCCTACCAGTTCTACATTATTGGCATCTGTTCCGGTGGTTTCTGTATCAAAGCAGATTTCTTTTTGCAGTAATAAAGTTGCCACAAGTGCGGCGATACTATCGTCCGTGTCGACCAGTATATAATGATGATCTGTATTAGTAATATTTTTTTGCGCTATCAGTCCTGCTGCGGGCTCTTCTTCTTTTTCCTGAACAACTGCGCCAGCCCAATCTGGCACAGGTACAGAAGCCGTATCTTTCTTTGTACTTTTTGTTTCAGGCTTTTTGGCGGGTACCGGATTTCCAAAAAGATCCTGCTGTGTAACCGGTGTTGCGGAATGAAAGGCATTGAATGAATCGCCAAGAATCCTTTTGCCGAGCGTTTTGAATTCGAGTTCAGTGAATACTTCTGTTAGGTCTTCTTTATTCCATTCTTTGAGCCGGTAATCCTCTTCATGAAACTCAACCGGCACATTGGTGATAATGGTAGCGAGTTTTTTACTCATGATGGCGAGTTCCCTGTTGTTCCTGATTTTCTCGCCCAGTGCTCCTTTGATGGAATCGGCGTTGGCCAGTACATTTTCTAATGTATCGTACTCTTTGAGCAACTTGGCAGCTGTTTTTTCTCCCACGCCCGGAATACCCGGAATATTATCCACGGCATCACCCATCATCCCCAGCATATCCACTACCTGTTCTACCCTTTGTATGTCCCAGCGCTCACAGATCTTGGCTGCGTCAAGGATTTCTTCTGCATTTCCATAGGCCGGGGGTTTATAAATAAATACGTGCGGATGTATAAGCAACTGACCATAATCTTTATCCGGGGTTACCATAAATACTTCATATCCTTTGTCTGCCGCCTGCCATGCTACTGTACCAATGACATCGTCTGCCTCATAACCATCCATTTCAACCACCGGTATATTAAACGCACGGATGATTCGCTGTATCTCAGGAATGGAATCGACAAGGTCTTCCGGAGCCTCTTGTCTATTGGCTTTGTAATCAGTGAAGTCGGTATGCCTTTCTGTTGGTGCATGCGTATCGAAGCAAACGGCAAGGTGTGTTGGCTTTTCCTTGTTGATGAGGTCATACAGGGTTGTTGTAAAACCAAATTGCGCATTAGTATTCCTTCCTTTTGAAGTAATCCTTGGATTACGGATCAATGCGTAATAGGCGCGATAGATCAGCGCCATAGCATCCAGCAGAAAAAGCTTTTTACTCATGAGGCTAAGGTAGTGAAAAGCTGTTTGAGGATGGCTGATGGCAGGTTTTTTGGTGGAAGAAAAATTTAATCAGAACTTATGTTTCTTTAGCGACAGATAATCAAGGAAATAGATCACGCGCAAAGAAAGACTGTTTAATTGGGGCGCTTCAAAAGTAGTGCCTGCGTTTTTGAAATAATTACCCCTTATATCTGTGTCAAAAGTGTTGACCGAATTTTTCCAGACAATGTTTAAAAAGCTTCCAAGAGCAAATTGCCAGGTATAGACCATGTCTATGTTAAAATAATTGACATTGTTGTTGACATCTTTATTAATTGATGCCAGCGGGTCTAAACTCCCGTCATTTTTAAGATTAAAAAAGCGCTGGTTATTAACATTACTCCAATAATGCCGGGCCCTGAAAGAAAGCCCGGTTTTATTGGTGAAATTATATTTGACATTGAAGATATTCTCAACGGTATAACGTTTACGCAATGCAAATATGCTGCTATCGTTGAGTGTTGTGGCGAAGCCAATATTGTTATTTCTGAATTCAAGATTTGTATTTATGGTAATGGTGAGTTTTTTATTAAAGCGGTATTGGTTCCGGACACTGATATCATAACCGCTGCTATTGTATTTGTTTGACCAGCGGCCAACAAGTTCTACACTGGCAGCATATTTTTTTGCATAGTTCGATTCAAACCAGGCACCATAAGCAAAACTGGTAGGTCGTTTGAACATTTTACCTGCAATGCGGGGTTCATAAAAATCATGTTCTTCTGGATTTAGGTTGATATTGGTTCCCAGCCACCATAAACTTTTTAATTGCGAGTTTGCGTTTATATTATAAAACCGGTTCTGAAAATCCCAGGGTTTATAACGCATGGATTGCCCGATATTGAAATTGAGGTTGATACGGTTATACCATGCTTTGGGTGTAAGCCATTTATAACCAATCCATAAAAAATTGTTGAGAAAGTTATTATTGGTAAAATAGCCCATATCGTTGTGGCTATACTTGTTGTCAGAAAGCTCCTGTGTAAACATGAAATTAAAGCGACCACCTGTTTTGCCAAAATTGAAGTTATGGCTATAGCCTGTCTGTGTTTTACCTTCGGGCAGGTAGCCGATGAGGTTGCTGACAGCTATTTTTCCTGAAGTATTCCAAACATTCTTTTTATCATAGATATCCCACAAGCCCGCAGTAACATTGGCATCATAATCTTTCCCCGCCCTGGTTACATTGGTATTGATGAAGGAAACACTGGAATTGTTTTTCAGTGACTGATCTAAGACGAGGATATTATAATTGGTCAAAGGTTCAGTTTCTATTTTTCGTATCTCTTTACCATTGTATTCAACTGTTGCATATTGCGGCTTGGTAATGGCGTTAAAAAAACCTATGCCTAACCCGGAAGAGGTTCTGCCACTGACTTTTGTGGCATTAATCAGTCTTGTTTCTTTTGGATTTCTTGTAATTGTTTCCCCTGGTTGTAACTGATTATAAACATCATTATAATGCAATGGTTCGCCACCAATTCTACGGCTGTAAAACAGGTTGCCTTTGCTGAACAATTCCGTTCCTTCAGTAAAAAAGGTCCTGTTCTCATTGTATTTCACTTCAAAAGGAGTGAGGTTCAGTACCTGATTATCACTTTGCACCTGGCCAAAATCGGGTATCAAAGTCATATCCAAGGTAAAAGCCTGGTTGATACCATATTTTACATCCATGCCGCCATTGATTGAAGTGCTGGTATTTTTTTTAGCAGGATCGTTGTAAGGATAATGGGTTACATAAGTTGAAAAATAAGGTGAGAACGACAGGCGAACCGGCGGCTTGATGTTATTGATGCCTGTCCACATACCAAACAATGCGAAGAAGTTTCCGCCAAACGTGGGGTCTGTTGGGTTCCACATTAACTGAATGCCACTTTTGCTTCTTCGTCTTGTAATGTTAAGGCCCCAGTCCTGCACGGGCTTATTGCTGAAGCGGATTGCGGAGTATGGAATTCTCATCTCAAAAGTCCAGCCGCCCGGAACTATTTTTGCTTCTGACTGGTACACGCTGTTCCAGCTGGGATCTTCGCCGGTCGAGGAGTATTTTGCATCGAACTGCTCGCCTAAGGGTGTTACGAAATACCCGAAGCCATTGATCTTGTCATTATAGGTATCGAATAAAACACCAACGAAATCGTTAGACCTGATGACATCTCGGCCAACTAATTCTGTTGACAGGCTGTCGTTGCTCCTCTCGTGGCAAAACCCCCCGATATAAATTGCATCATTGTCATAGAGTAGCCGGATTTCGGTCCTGTTCTTCTCGTCTTCTTTTCTTCCAAAAGTAGGCCGCCATTCCACGAAATCTGTCGCTACAGGCGCTGTTTTCCACGCGTTGTCACTGATATCTCCATCGATCTGTATTTTTTGTGTTGTACGTACAGCAGGAATCTTTTTTACAATCTTTTCTTTTTGTGCAAACCCGGTAAGGGCGGTAACCAATGCAATAAGCGCCAGCAGTAATGATTTCATAACAGGGTAATAACATTATACGAAATACAACGTATTAAAACTAAAAAAGGTTACAACCAGGTGTATGTTAAATTGCGTGTAGGTGAGACAAGCGGATAAAAGCAATTACAAACGGTTGTTTTTGAGGGTGTCCTCTGTTAAACATTTGTTACAGAGAGGTAGGAAAATAAAACGTCCGGGTTAGTATCCGGACGTTCTATACAATAGATAGTAGTGACGTCTATTTAATATTGTACTTGTATTTATACCGCTCGTACAATTGTTTTTGTTTGTTATCAAGGTTTACATCCCTGCCTTGGATGAATGCATGTATTACATTAGAGCTTTTCATGTCAAGAATATCGTCTTCACTGATTACAATATTGGCGTCTTTTCCTGCTTCGAGCGATCCTGTTTTATCGGCAATGCCGAGTATCCTCGCTGCGTTAAGTGTTATGGCTTGTAAGGCTTCTTCTTTGGTTAGTCCATATGTAGCGGCTGTTCCGGCATTGAACGACAGGTTTCGGTAACGGCTTTCTGTGTGTGTATCATTTAAAGCGAAAAGTACACCCGCTCTTTGTAGTGCTGCAGGTGTTTTGTAAGGCTGGTCAACATCATCATCTTCCATGGCAGGTAATGCATGTTGAGAATCTAATACGACTGCAATGTTATTTTGCTTTAGCAAGTTCGCCACCTGGAAGCTTTCACTGCCACCAACGATCACAACATCAAAACCAAATTCTTTTACAAAATCAATGGCAATCAGCATTTGTTTTACCTGGTCGGCATGAACAAAAAGCTTTTGTGTTTTATCGTATAATCCTTTTACCGCTTCGAATTTGAGATTAGTGGCTTTGTGTGCTGTTTCCTGCAGGTAAGCCTTTGCTTCACGGAAAAAATTCTTGATCTCTTCTATTTTATCAAGCGCCAGCTTAACCGGGTCCGGCGGTGGAGTGGTTCCTAAAGCGGGGGGGCCGAAGCGGCGGCTGGTACGTACAATAAAGCTGGGCAGGTTCAGGTGAATACCTGCATCCTGTTTATATGATGCATCTTCCCAGTTCCATGCATCGAGCTGTACCACAGACGAAGAACCACTGATGACGCCTCCTTCCGGAGCAATATTTGCTAACAGGATGCCATTGGCACGAAGGGTAGCTATGATCTTTGAATCGGTATTGTAAGCCACGATCGAACGTACATTAGGGTTATACTCGCCTAATTCCTGGTAATCATTGCTTCCCCTGACGCCGTTCGCTATTTCTTTCAGTCCAACGTCTGTAGAAGGGAGGATCAGGCCGGGATATACCTGTTTTCCTTTTGCATCATACACCTGGGCGTTCTCACGTGAAACAGTAATACCGGTTCCTATTTGACTGATCTTTCCGTTGTTTACTTCAATAGTTGCGTTGTCAAGCACCTGGCCATTCCCAATATGCACCGTACCGTTTGTGATATAAAAACGTCCTTTGTCTTCCTTTGTAGGGTACACTGTTTCCTGGGCTTTGGCAAAGCCTGTTATAAGTAAGAGTGTTGTTATAGGATAAATTATCTTCTTCATGGTTAATGCTTTTATTTGTTAAGGGTGTCTACATCATCCTGATCAATAGTAATCAGGCTATTGTGGTGATCATGATCGCCACAGCTTAACAATACCTGGTAGCTGGGTTCTGCAGGTTTTGTAGGTGCTCCGCTCTTTTTCTCCAACTGTAATTTAGTGATGAGACGAAGACGTTCCGCAGTGATCTTTTTGCGCAACTCTTGGTCCTGTTCCCGGTCAAAATAAACAATACCGTCTACGATTGTTTTTTCTGATTTCGCATAAATACTTAATGGATGTTCGCTCCAGATAACGAGGTCTGCATCTTTACCCTCTTTAATACTTCCCACTTTATCATCCACATGCAATGCTTTGGCAGGATTCAAGGTTACCATTTTTAAGGCTTCTTCTTCAGGAACGCCACCATACTTAATTGTTTTGCCGGCTTCCTGGTTCAACCTGCGTGCCATTTCTGCATCATCTGAATTGATACAAACATTCAGCCCGAGCTTGTACATAATTGCTGCATTGTAAGCGATCGCATCCTGTACTTCTGTTTTATATGCCCACCAGTCAGCAAAGGTAGAAGCGCTGGAACCATGGACTTTCATTTTGTCAGCTACTTTATAACCTTCAAGGATATGTGTAAATGTGTTAAAGGTAAAGCCGAATTTTTCGCCCACACGCATCGCCATCGTGATCTCGCTCTGTACATAAGAGTGGCAGGTGATGAATCTTTTTTTGTTGCGTATTTCCACGAGTGCATCCATTTCAAGATCCTTCCTTGTCTTCGGGTCTGCTTTGAATGCTTTTTCATAGTCTTTTGCCCTGGTGAATGCATCGTTCAACACCTGCTCTACTCCCATACGTGTATCGGGGAAGCGACTATTGCTTAATGATGTTGTACGCTTAACGTTTTCGCCGAGTGCGAATTTGATAAAAGGATCTGCTCCTTTAAATTTTAATCCTTCATCGCCGGCGCCCCACCGCAATTTGATCAGTTGTGTCTGACCGCCAATCGTATTAGCAGACCCGTGAAGGATATGAGAAGATGTTACGCCACCACCCAGCTGCCGGTAAATATTGATGTCTTCGGGATTGAGATTGTCGGCTATGCGTACTTCTGATGTAACGGACTGTGCTCCTTCATTAATAGAAGCTGCGGCTATATGCGAATGTTCATCGATGATACCGGCCGTAACGTGTTTACCTGAAGCATCGATAACTCTTGCTGAAGGATCACTGAGGTTCTGTCCCACTTTTACAATCCTGCCGTCTTTTATCCATACATCAGTATTTTCAAGCCTGCCCTCTTTTTCGTTTGTCCAGACAGTAGCGTGTTTGATTAAAAGGTTTTCTTGTTTGGGTGCTTCCTCCCAACCATAACCATCAAACGGATAGGTTATTTTTCCAAGTTGTTGAGTTAAATTAGGTCTCTTTTTTGTTGTGTCCGGTGAAGTGTTAGCAACAAAAGTTGCAGACCAGGTTAGTTTATTCCCGATCGTGTCTTCGCCGTAACCATTCCAGGTATCACCGTTGGATACACCGCTCAAACGAATTTGTGACGCATGGGTTGTCGGAGCAATTGAATTATTTCTGTGTACAGGCGTTGCTGAAAAGCTCAGTTTTACGAATTTGCCGTCATAGCTGAATTTAGTATTTACAGTATCTTTTGCTATTACGTTAGCTGTTGTTGCATTTTTTACATCAAGAAGATAATTACTTGTGCCTGTCGGAATATTGATAGTTAAGCGGTAGTTTCCTTTAATATCAGACCAGGCATCTTCTTTGATCCCGTATTTTTCACCCTGTATCCAGTTTTGGAGGATCACTGTTTTTTCAGCGAAGACAGGCCGCGTTGTGATGATAAAGTTGGCGAGTTTACCTGCTTCAAGACTTCCTACTTTGTCATAAATACCAAGCAACGATGCAGGTGTTTTTGTGAGCGCGTCCAATGCTTTTGTTTCTGTCAAACCATATTCAAATGCTTTGTGCAGGTTGGTATAAAATTGTTTGGGGTCTTTGAGGTCTGCTGTAGTTAGGCAAAAACTGATGTTTGCTTTTTCAAGTGCTGCGGGGTTTGTTGGTGCAAGCTCCCAGTGTTTCATGTCGGCCAATGAAACAAAGCGGGTATCATTCGGATCGTCGGCATCAATTGCCTGAGGAAAGTTAAGCGATAGAATGAAAGCTGCTTTTGTTGCTATCATTTCATTGATGCGCTGGTATTCGTTGCCTCCGCCCTTGAGAATGTACTGCACACCAAACTCATCACCAAGGCGATCTGCTCTCACATCATTCCATTTGTCCTCTGCTTCAAATATTTGCGGAAGCTGCTGTTCGTCATTGAAAGCCTGCAGCGAAATATTCGTACCTTCTGTTGCAGGCTTGTTTTTGTACCATTGTGCATCTAAGTAAGTCTGGCGCAACAGGGCAATGGTTCCCATTAGACTGGTTGGATAGGATTGAGACGAGGTTCCCTTGTTAAAAGAATAATGCGCCGAGGCTTTTTCTTTGATCAGGGAAAAATTGTCTTTGTCTTTGTTCAGCGTTACCACTGCGCCTGTACCCCTTGCGATACCATCTTTCATGTGTGTGAGAACAGTGCCAAAGCCGAGTTCGCGAAAACTTCTCGCTTTTATATCATCCGCGGTAAATAGTTTATAAGCATCAGTTTCAGGTCTGATCGCCTGATTCCAGCCGAATGCACCTTTGGTATTGGAAGTGAATTGTGCAGGTGCGTTATAATTGAACGCGGCGGCCGGCTGACGTTGCGCTGCAGTCAAACCGTAATCTGTATAGATGTCTATGAAAGAGGGATAGATGTATTTATCCTTGCAATCGATGACTACGGCATCTTTTGGAACAGTCACATTGGTTCCTGCGGAAATGATCTTGCCATCACGGATCAGCAAGGTTGCTTTGTGCAGTGTTGACTGTGAATGTTGGACAATCGTGGCATTGGTAAAAGCGTAATAGCCGTCGCGTTTATCTGCGACGCCGTTTACGGGAAATGTTTCCTGGGCCTGCAGCATAGATGCCAGCAGCAACCCCGAAAAAAGGAGCTTTAGTTTTCTCATATGAAATTAGTTAATGAAGAAAGATTCTAAAGCTACTGAATTAGCGATTGCAGAGAAGAACGGGCATTATTTTTTTGATGAGTGGTTGAATCAGCGACCCATATAGACCATTAAGATCTGGACATCGCTTGGGTTTACACCACTGATACGGCTTGCCTGGCCTAAAGTCCCTGGCTTTATGCGTTTGAATTTCTGTAATGCTTCATTGGAAAGTGCAGCTACGCGGTCATAGTCAAAGCTATCAGGAATAAGCAGGTTTTCGAGCTGGCTCATGCGGTCCACGACCTCCTGTTCCTTTTCGATATATCTTTCATACTTGATTTGTATCTCTGCCTGTTCCAGTGTTTCTGGCGGAATGTGTTGTAAAGCATCCTGCAAACGCGGAAGCGCCTTCATCAGGGAAGCAAGATCTACATTTGGGCGAAGGATTATTTTTGCAGCTTTTTGTTTTTCTGAAATGAAGGCAGAATCAATACTTTTAAAATAGCCGTTGATTTCTTCAGGTTCTATACTGAGATCTTTTAAAATTTTATGAACCTGGGTTACACCCTCTCTTTTATGAATCACCTTGTCCATTCTTTGCTGGGAAGCAAGACCAAGGCGGTAGCTTAGTTCGGTAAGACGCAGGTCTGCATTATCCTGGCGCAATAGTGTTCTGAATTCAGCGCGGCTGGTAAACATACGGTAAGGTTCATCTGTTCCTTTGCTGATCAGGTCGTCAATCAGGACACCGATATAAGCTTCGCTTCTTTTCAGCACCACGGGTTCCAGCTCTCTGGCTTTCTGGTGTGCGTTGATACCTGCCATTAAGCCCTGGCAGGCAGCTTCTTCATAACCTGTTGTACCATTGATCTGTCCAGCAAAGAATAAGTGACTGATCTGCTTTGTTTCGAGCGAGTATTTTAATTGTGTAGGCGGAAAGAAGTCGTATTCGATGGCATACCCAGGGCGGAATATGCGGACATTTTCAAACCCCGGTACAATACGAATAGCTTCGTATTGTACTTCTTCCGGTAAGGAAGTGGAGAAACCATTAACGTAGATCTCAACAGTGTTCCAGCCTTCCGGTTCTACAAAGAGCTGGTGCCTTTCCCTGTCGGCAAACCGGTTGATCTTGTCTTCGATACTTGGGCAATAGCGCGGGCCTCTTCCTTCTATTCTGCCCTGGAACATGGGGCTTCTGTCGAAGCCGGTCTTCAGTATTTCATGAACGGTGTCATTGGTATAAGTAATGTAACAACTGCGTTGATCTTCGGGTTTGATACGTGGTGTATCTGTATAGGAGAACCCAACGATCTCATCATCTCCTTTCTGCTCCTCCATTTTGCTATAGTCGAGGCTTCTGCCATCTACCCGGGGTGGTGTTCCTGTTTTGAGGCGGTTGCTTTCAAATCCGAATGCAACCAACTGTTCGGTGATCCCGGTAGCTGCTTTTTCTGCTACGCGGCCGCCACCAAATTGTTTTTCGCCAATATGGATGATGCCGTTGAGGAAGGTACCACTGGTGATCACAACAGCTTTTGATTTGATCTCGTGTCCTAATCCTGTTACCACCCCATAAGCCTTATTACCTTTCAGGATAATGGAGCGAACCATATCCTGGTAAAAATCTACATTAGGAGTATGCTCTAATTTCTCTCTCCATTTGGCGGCAAAGAGCATCCGGTCGTTCTGAGTTCTCGGGCTCCACATAGCAGGACCCTTGCTGCGGTTAAGCATCCTGAACTGAATGGTGCTGAGGTCACTTACGATTCCGCTGTAGCCACCCATGGCATCAATTTCCCTAACAATCTGTCCCTTGGCAATACCACCCATTGCTGGATTACAACTCATTTGTGCAATGGTCTGCATATTCATGGTTACCAATAAAACCTTACTGCCTAAGTTCGCTGCTGCTGCTGCTGCCTCACAGCCGGCATGGCCGGCCCCAACTACGATCACATCATATTCAGGAAACATGTTTCTTTTCAATTAGGGTGCAAAGATACTTCAGGGTTTCGCCTTTAGCTGAACTTTCTCAGGATTTCCTTTTCCAGGACTATTTCGTCGGCACTCATCCCGCCATTGAGTTTGATAAACTCTTCCGTAGAGAAGCCGGCGATTTTTTCCAACATTGCTTTGTTTTGGTTGATGAAGTCTTCCATACCGGCATTGCTGTTTTTTATACAGGAGGTTTCGATAGACTTGATTTTTTCTAACATTTTAAGACAAAGAGAATACCCGGTTTTATCATAAAGCCGCTGAAAATAAGGCCTGACGGCTAATGCATCGATCCCGTTGCCCTTGGTGTTTTCCGGGTCAATTTTCTCTACACGTATGTTGATGAAAGACCAGCACAACAAGAGGTCTTCCTCCTTGGCGTAATCAAAATAAGCGGCAGGAACAATATGATCAAACTGCCAGGCATTCCCAAAATTCTCCCAATGCAGGTCAGCAGTAAACTGGAGTTCAAACCATTGACGTAAGGTCTGGCTGCTTAGCCCAAAATAACGGGCATAGGCTTCACTTGGTTTGCCTTCGAGGACATATCTCCGGTAACTCAGCTGCCATTTGCGCTTTTCCCTGAAACGGATCAAAGTATCAGTCACCTCGGTTTGTGGAGTCCACCTTTTTCTTGCCATGTTGCAAAACTAAAGAATGTTCCCTGGTGAAACTGGGATACGTGGAACCTTTTATTATGAGCAGGTATCCTGGTGAGTAAAACAGATGTTTCAGGGTGAAACTGGGATACGTGGAACATTGTTACCGTTGTGCGCAGGAGAGGTCTTGTACGAAAAAGAATTGTTCGTTGCTATAAGAGGCAGATCCTATACCTGTTTCAACGAACATCGGATTTAAAAGAGATTTCCTATGGCTTGGGTTGGGTATTCCAATATCTAAATAAAGCAGTACAACAGCTACCAGGGCACCATGGCTGCAGAGAGAAAAGTTTTCACTGGCACAATATTTAATACCGGCTCTTTTCATTCTCTCTCCGAAATTAGTCCCGTTGGTTGAAACATGGCTCGGAGATGCATTGTTGTTGACAATATCGGAGGCGTGTAGTTGTGCCGTTTGAAGGAGTATTTCATTTAAGGCAAACATGGGTAGCGGGTCTGTTTGAAAGAGATCTGCTTTCAGGCTTATTGCCTCACTATCAGCCAAAGAGGGGAATACACGAAGGATGGGAGAAACGATGCTATCCCAAAACCTTTTAGGATTTCTCCTGGAATAGTTGACCCAGTATAAAAAATCTTTAGCCTGACCTGGCAGGGTCTCGTATTTGGGTTGGGATAGATTCCAATGATCAACCACCGTATCACGAATGGCTGGCGATGGCACATGCCTTACCTCCAATTCTACAATAGAGATTTGAGCGAAGGAAAAAAGAGGAAAGAGAAGAAGATAAAATGCCAGTGATCGAAGCATTCAGCCCGCGGTTTTTTTATATAAAAGTAAATATTGCTCCTCTTTCTGCCTCATTAAACTGATTTCGCTTTTCTTTTTGTCCTTATAACCGCAGAGATGAAGTGCACCATGAAAAATTACCCGGAGGGTCTCTTCCCTAAAGGTTGCACCCTGGGTGCGGGCATTGTCTTTTACCCTGTCGAGACTTATATATACTTCAGCCTCAATGGGATGTCCTTCTTCAGAAAGCCCGAATGTAATGATATCAGTATAAAAATCATGGGCTAAAAAATCACGGTTCATCTGCAAAAGATAGGTATCAGAGCAAAAGATATATGTAATATTAGCCAGCGCCTTTTTTTCTTTTTTGAAAAGGCTGGCAATAAATGCTTTCAGTACTGTTTTACCTGTAAAACGGAATGGCCTGTCGGCCGATTGGAATGAAACCATAGTATGGTTGATAACGAATAAGGAGTAAAAAAAGTATGTACTGCTAATAATAATTACTGCTAATGTATTACTCCAAAATTCGTAAGTAAAACCTATAGGGCAGGGTTACCTTTATGTTCTTATACAAGTGGCTATGAAACGATTGTCAGAATTAGAAGCGGGTCAGAAAGCGGTGATTAATTCTTTTGAAAAAGATGAGATCTTTATTAAGCTGATGGAAATGGGTTGTGTACCAGGGGAACATGTAATGGTGGAGCAAATTGCCCCATTGGGTGATCCTATTTCCATTTCAGTGGCGGGATACCGCCTCAGCCTGCGCCTGAATGAGGCGAACAGTATTTTTGTCGTTGAAGAAGATTAAGCATAATTAATTGAATATCAATATATTAGATGAAAATTGGCCTTTATTTTGGTTCTTTTAACCCCATTCATACCGGTCACCTAATTATCGCCAGTCATGTTGCCAATCATGCTGATGTTGACCAGGTGTGGTTTGTCGTATCTCCGCAAAACCCACTCAAGCCATCAGTAGTATTACTGAATGAATACCAGCGGTTGCACCTGGTGCAATTGGCGGTTGATGACGACCTGCAATTGCGGGCATCAGATGTGGAATTTAAATTGCCGCGCCCCTCGTATACCATCGACACGCTTGCTTATTTACAGGAAAAATACCCCAAACATCACTTCTCCATTGTTATGGGCAGCGATAGTTTTCAAAACCTTCCACGCTGGAAAAACTTTGAATTGTTAGTCAGGAACCATCCTTTTATTATTTATACAAGACCCGGTTTTACAATAGAAGAAACCTGGAGAGCATCGGTAGATGTTTTGGATGCGCCCCTGCTTGCCATCTCTGCAACAGCTATCCGCAATGCGATCAAAGCGGGAAAAACCATTCGCTACCTGGTACATGATAAAGTGCGGGAGGAAATCGAACGCAATAATTATTATAAATAACAGCTACCCGACAAGCCATTCATAAAATAATTGCTTCCCTTTTCTTGTTCATCCGTGCATTGTAATAGATTTATTGCATTAAACTGTACAGATGAAAATCAGACTGCTTTGTTACACGCTCCTCGCGGGAATTATTGCACATGCACAAACGCTTACTGTTGAAAAGATCATGCAGGATCCCAAATGGATCGGATCCTCTCCTTCCAATGTTTTTTGGACGGCCGACAGTAAAAGCATCCTATTCAGCTGGAACCCTGATCATACAATTGCCGATTCTGTTTATCGGTACAGGCTCAATAACGGCGTGACAGAGAAGGCCGGTTACCTCGAATCGCAGCAACTAAATGCTGTGAGCAACAGTGTATATAATGCATCTTTTACGCGATTGGTATATATGTATCATGGTGATCTTTTTATGCAGGATATCAAAACAGGAAAGACAACGCGCATTACACAGACAGAAGAATATGAATCGGCGCCAAAATTCATAGGGAAAGATGCATGGATCGTATATAACCGCAACCAGAACTTGTTTGGATGGAATACATCAACCGGCGCAACAGTTCAGCTGACCAGCTTTACACGGGATGCCGAAGCCGTTACCGCACCAGCAATTGGTGGATCTGTAAGCGGCGGAAGGATTGGCGGCACAAAAACCGCAGCTATTAACCAGGAACAATGGCTGCAGCAACAGCAATTGGAACTGATGCAAATAGTTAAAGAGAGAAAAGAAAAAAAAGAACAGCGTGATGCATTTATCAAAACAAATAAAGACACAGATACATTAAAAAGTATTTCCGTAGGGAATAAATCTGTACAGCAATTGCAGATCAGTCCGGATGGCCGTTTTATAACCTACCGTTTATACCAGCCGCCAATCAACGCAAAAGCTACGATCGTTCCGGATTATGTTACAGAAAGCGGGTTTACGACGGATATCGCGGGGCGTCTTAAAGTGGGTGCCCCGCTTGGAAAATATGAGTTTTATGTGTTTGATAAAATAAAAGATACAGTGCGATTGATTCAGGTGGATTCCATCCCGGGTATTACAGATCAGCCGGATTATGTAAAAGATTATCCCAATAGATTTGCCGGTAAAAAAGCAACACCAAGAAACGTGATCGTTAACGGACCTTACTGGAATGAGGCGGGGATCTATGCAGTGGTTGATATCCGCTCGCAGGATAATAAGGACAGGTGGATCATGCAGCTGGACCCATTCTCAGGCAAATTAAAATTACTCGATCGCCAGCGTGATGAAGCCTGGATTGGCGGACCTGGCATTGGCGGTGGTTTTAGTGCATCAAGGCTTGCGTGGATCAATGATGCTGTTTTTTATTTCCAAAGTGAGGTTTCGGGTTACTCGCACCTCTATACCTATGATGTTACCACTGGTACTAAAAAAGCATTGACAACAGGAAAATATGAAGTACAGGATGTTGTATTGAGCCGGAATAAACAATCCTTTCATCTGTTAACAAACGAAGAGCACCCTGGTAAACAAAACTGGTACCGGATTAAAACAGACGGAACGCGAAAAGAAAAGATCACTGGTATGGATGGCGGTTACGATATCAGTATGTCGCCCGATGAAAAATGGATCGCCTATCGCTACTCTTATATCAATAAACCCTGGGAGCTTTTTATTCAGGAAAATGAACCCGGGAAAAAACCTGTGCAGGTTACCCATAAGGCTATGAGCGATGCTTTTAAAACCTATGCGTGGAAAGAACCTGAAATTATTACCATTCCTGCAAGCGATGGTGCTCAGGTGTATGCAAGGATATATGAACCGGCCGGCGGAAAGAAAAACAATGCAGCAGTCATTTTTGTACATGGCGCCGGCTACCTGCAGAATGTTCATTATTGGTGGAGTTCCTATTTCCGCGAATACATGTTCCATAATTTACTGGCCGACAAAGGATATACGGTATTGGATATTGATTACCGTGCGAGCAGTGGTTATGGCCGTGAGTGGCGTACGGGTATTTACCGGTTCATGGGCGGTAAAGACTTAGATGATCATATAGACGCCGCTAAATTTTTAGTCAATCGATATGGCATTGATGCCGGCAGGATTGGTATGTATGGCGGCAGCTATGGTGGCTTTATGACATTGATGGCGCTGTTTACAAAACCTGATGTGTTCAAAGCGGGGGCTGCATTACGCCCGGTTACGGATTGGGCTCATTACAATCATGGCTATACTTCCAATATCCTGAATGAGCCGGTTAACGACAGCCTTGCGTATGCACGGTCATCGCCGATCAATTTTGCGAATGGATTGAAAAACCATTTATTGATTTGCCATGGTATGGTGGATGTAAATGTTCATTTCCAGGACGCGGTACGTTTATCGCAAAGGTTGATTGAACTAGGGAAAGACAATTGGGAACTGGCTGTGTACCCGGTAGAAGATCATGGCTTTGTAGAACCGAGCAGCTGGACGGATGAGTATAAGCGCATATTGAAACTGTTTGACACCTGGCTCCTGAAATAATGCGCAACGATTATACAACGTAAACTGCTTTTTCTTTTTCTGCTATCATCTCGCCAATCACTTCGGTACAAAGTTGACGGTCGTTGAGTATTGTTTTCACCTGTTCGAGCGCATCTTTGTTTACGGCGATTAATAAGCCGCCGTTTGTCTGAGGATCGGCGAGCAGGTTTGCTGCTTCCTGTTCATTAATGCCAGATGCGAATTTTACTTTATCACCATAGCTGTTCCAGTTGCGTTTTGTGCCGCCTGGTATTATGTCCCGGGCAAGGTATTCCCTTGTGGCGTGGATCACCGGTACTTTTTTATATTGCAACTCTGCGCTTAGTTTACTGCCTTCACTCATTTCTATCAAATGACCCAGCAATCCAAAACCTGTTACATCTGTCATGGCATGAACGCCTTTAATAGATCCCAATGCTTCTCCCACACTGTTCAGTTGCATCAGTTGTTTGAGCATCAATTGCAGGTCTGCTTCTTTTAAGACTTCTCTTTTTTGTGCGGTTGATAAAATGCCGATACCGATGGGTTTGGTCAACAGCAAGATATCACCTTCTTGGGCAGTACTGTTCTGTTTCAGGTTTTCAATGGGAACAATCCCGTTTACAGCAAGACCAAATATGGGCTCGGGGCAATCAATACTATGACCTCCTGCCAACGCAATGCCTGCTTCAGCACAAATACTTCGTGCACCTTCTATGACCTGTTGTGCCAGTTCTGCCGGCAGTTTGTCCACCGGCCAGCCGAGAATGGCGATGGCCATGATGGGCTTTCCTCCCATAGCATATACATCGCTGATGGCATTGGCGCCTGCTATTTTGCCAAAAGAAAAAGCATCGTCAACGATCGGCATGAAAAAATCAGTGGTGGCAATCAACGCAGTTCCATTGCCCAGGTCATAAGCAGCAGCATCGTCTTTACTGCTGTTTCCAACGAGCAACCTGTTATGATCAGGTGCAGAGAAATTAGTTTTTAAAATGGTATCAAGCACCTGTGGCGCGATCTTGCAACCGCAACCAGCACCGTGAGAATATTTGGTAAGCCGGATATTTTTTATGTCGTTCATGTATCTTGTTTTCGGTAGCAGTTTAGCAAGCGTAAAGTGTTCTGCCTGGCGTCAATGGTGGTTACCGGGATAAGCCTGACCAGTTCCTCCGCCTGCTCCCGGTTATGCAACCCCTTTGTGTACAGCTTGTCGTAATAAGTTAATAGTATACGGAAACATTCTTTCACGTTGTCTTCGACCAGGTGGTTGATGGCTGTTTTTGTTTCGAGTCCGCCCAGTCTTTTCCTGATGCGCATGATGGCATTGATCAGTTTTTCTTTTTGGTATTTACCATATTCTTTTACAATATGGTTCAGTCGTTTTTCAAAAGGGGCATCAATAAAGAACACCGGTTGCTGCCGCATCTGGTTGAAGAAAACGATCGGGATATTGACCAGGCCAATACGCTGGCTTTCATCTTCCAGCCAGATGGTCTGCGCCGTTTCTTTTTTCTTTAATTCAGTAGCGAGCAGGTTCTCGAACATTTCCTGGGAAGGCTGTGCAATCCGGTCGAGTCCGCCAAATGCGGAACCTTTGTGCAAGGCGAGTGCTTCGAGGTCAATGATCGCTTCTTTCTTTTTTTCTAATTGATAAAGCAGAGCAGTTTTACCGCTTCCGGTATATCCGCCCAGGATGTTGAGCGGGTAATTTTTTTCAAATTGCTGCAATACCCAATGGCGGTATGTTTTATAGCCGCCTACTAATGTAACCACGTTAAAACCGTACAGGTCCAGTAACCAGGCAACTCCGGCACTGCGCATGCCGCCACGCCAGCAGTGAACCAGTATGCGGTTATCGTCCGGGGCTACGCCGGTTTTTTTTCTGCTTTCCATCACCTGCTCAGCTTCTTCCACCATTTTTACCATTTTGGGTCCGAAAAAATCCAACCCAAACTTGATGGCTTTTTGTTTGCTTACCTGTTTATAGGCGGTGCCAACAATTTTTCGCTCTTCATCGGTAAACAAAGACAGGGAATAGGCGCCGGGAATATGGGCGTGCTGGTATTCAGCCGGGCTTCTGACGTCGAATACCGGGCAAGTTTGTGCGAGGTCTAGAAAAGCTGCTATGTTAAGCGGGGTAACGGGCATTGTATTTCAAAAGTACGCGCCGGGAGTATATTAAAAAAGGCTCCGGAACCGGAACCTTTTTTAATATCAGGCTTGTCTTTAACGGTTCATGGAAGCAAGGAATTCTTCATTGTCCTTCGTACCGCGCATGCGTTTCAGCAATTCGCTCATCGCTTCTTCGGTATTCATATCATTAATGAACAGGCGGAGGATGTTCATTCTTTGCAATACTTCTTTATCGAGCAGGAGATCGTCGCGGCGGGTAGAAGAAGCAACCAGGTCAATAGCAGGGAACACACGCTTGTTGGCTAAGCGGCGATCTAATTGCAGTTCCATATTACCGGTACCTTTGAATTCTTCAAAGATCACTTCATCCATTTTACTTCCGGTTTCAATCAGCGCAGTTGCAAGGATGGTAAGAGAGCCGCCATGTTCTATTTTACGGGCAGCGCCGAAGAATTGTTTGGGTTTTTGCATGGCATTTGCTTCCACACCACCACTCAATACCTTTCCGCTCGCTGGAGC